>NZ_LMBZ01000018.1:0-2025 GCF_001439635.1 Solibacillus cecembensis
AATCTTCAACCTCAAAAATATTTAGAGTTTCACTTAGGGAAGAAAGTATGTTTAGGGATGTAGATGTATCACTATTTTCTAACATTTTGATAGCCCAATTAACATAATCGACAGGTTCTACTTTCTTTTCGAATATGTTATAATACAACATTTTAGTTTCCATCACTTCCTCCTTTTATTTTCCTCTTATTATTGAACTAACCTGCCCCGTTAGTAAAAAAAGCTCTACTCCTTATTGAAGTAAAGCCCCAGTTAGTTGAAAAACATTTATCATTCTACTCAAAATGCTTATTCTTTTTCTATTGATGTACTTACATGTTTAATTTCACCACCAAAAGACCATCCCTTACTTTCAAGAAGGTTAGTAAATTCATCTATAAATTCATTAATTTGCATGGATTCTTTGAACCCACTTACCAAAACACTACCTTCAATTTGTATTTTTACAACTTTAGTTTTACTGAGTTTTGCTTCCCTTTTCCAAACGGGTTTCCATAATGGATTTTTTTCATAAAATTCCCTAACTAATTTCCCTTTAAATCTTTTTTCACTAGCCCCAAATTCAATAAAGTTTCTTTGTGCCTGCCTTAAACATACCTTATTAGGACCACCCCAGTAATCTGGGTTATCATTCATTACACCGTCATCTTGCCAAGAACACACCGTACAGATTTCGTCCTTGCCATTTCCTTCTAAAAGTGTTTTAAAACCACAACAAGCACAAGTATATTTTTTCATCATTCTCTCCTAGATTACTAATTGTTTTTGCCTTTATTCTATCATAACCTTGTTCAACTAAACTGCTGCGTTAGTTCAATAGGAAAAAGCTACCCGAAAGGCAGCCATGTTTTGCTAAAGCCCCCGTTAGTTGAATAAGAACAGAGACGCTTATTAAACAATCCCGCCCTTTACTTGAATAAGAAAGCTAATCTTCGTTAATAAAGGATTGCATCGTTTGTTCCCTTTAAATTTTCTTAATATACTCATACACGTCTTTAGGCTGTAAATTAAGTAACTCAGCAATCTCTGAAATTTTCTTACCTTCTTTTTTCATTTCTTTTACTTTTGTCTCCAAAAGTTCCTCATATTCTTCTACAATATCGAATAATGGATTCAATAAAGACTCCCATGTTTCAAAGTTTGCGGAATTGCTTATTTCAATAATGTTAATTAATATTGCTTTCAATTCTTTATTCTGTATATTTAGTTTTCCCTTTAACACTTGCTTTTCTGTAAGGAAATAAACTATTTCTTTTAAAATATTTAAGAATGATTCCATTGAATCTGCAAGGTAACTGCCGTTATCCCAACTGTCCATTCCGTGCATCAGTAAAGATACAGGGTATCCACCTTCATTTAATTCAATAATAATCGGATCACCACACAGAGTTTCAAATGCAATGACAACCCAATTTTCATCCCAAGTATCCTCGTCATCAGATACTAGAGAGTTCCCATCAGGGTCGACACTATATCCTATTTGAAATTCATCCAGTTGTTCGAAAGATAAAATCTCAATATTTACATAGTCTTTAATTTTGTCGCACTCCAACTTGATTAATTCCAAATTTCTCTTAATTTTCTCTTTTTGATAATTAGAATTAAATGGTATATTCGGCATTATGACTACAGTCCAATCTATACTCTATATTTGTTTATATTCTTGTTTAATTTTGTTTTTTACAAAGGAATAAAATTAAAGAATATTAGTATATATAATTCTATAAATTGCTCAAGTTTCCTTCCTAATTTAACTTTAATATTTAATATGTACTTCTTAACATTATCCATTAGCGATATTTAAGAATATGGCCCGATTGTTGAACAAAAGTTAAACAACGCTATTCAACTAATCTGCTCCGTTAGTTTAAGTACATATCTTCACAATCTTTATAGTCGTATTAACATAAATATCCAATTCAAATCATCTTACTTCTAACAAAATTATACAGTTGAGATTTTTTAATCAAATTTTTNTACAAAACTATAATGCCCAAAAAGAAATTTTGGAACATTTTATAGATT
>NZ_LMBZ01000018.1:2032-116383 GCF_001439635.1 Solibacillus cecembensis
ATCTAACCCTTATATTGTAAATTGATAGTAAAAAGGGGCGGTAAAATGGTGAAGAAAACGCAACAAATAAGTGATATATTTACAGCGATACTCAGCCTAGCATTTATAATTGGAGTAATTGTATATGAAGTCGGCTTGTACTCTTATTTTTCTCAAGACGGATCGCCGTGGCTCATTATGGTCGTAATGAATGTTATTTATTTGATGGTTTCATTCGCAGTTATCGGCGGGTTGAGCACACTAGGTCCTATTGGGATGGTACTTGGTTTTATAATTTCAATCGCAGGATTATTTTTATTTGGAATTACATCGTTTTCATTATGAAGCATAATTATAAAAGAAAACCACTCAAAAATAGAGTGGTTTTATAAGTTTGTATTTATATAAAGAAAGCTGCTTATTCCTGAACGTCAAAAATCAAGTGCTACATAAGCAAACGATTTTTGTAGGAAGCCTCAATGCCAGCATCGTCCACCCCCGCGAAATTTTCCGTGAAGCAGTAAAGCGTTCAGCAGCAGCGATTATTTGTTCACATAACCATCCGAGCGGTGTGCCTACGCCAAGTCCTGAAGATATAGATGTGACGAATCGCTTGTATGAGGCGGGGCAAATTATTGGCGTGGATTTACTTGATCATGTCATCATCGGGGATCATCAATTTATTAGTATGAAAGAAAAAGGTTACTTTTAGAAAAAATCGCCATTTTGATAATCAATCAAAATGGTAATTTTTTTTGTGTATAAGCATAATAGATAGAGGCTATATCCTGTAGTTTGAAAGTTTGTGTACGGTTTCAAAAAAATATGCAACCAATAAGAATACAATTCGTCAAAAGACATTATTGTTCTATCTGTATTGTTAAATCTTACATAGTAAATTTTATTTGTTTCGTGAGGAAAATAGAAATACAATAGAAAAGTAGAGTTCGACAAAAAACATTCGACAAAAGTCGAGATACAGTGCTTGGAACACTATAATTTTTTGATTCTATCCGTTATAATAAAGGGTATGATTTTAATAATGTCATCGAAGAGATAATTGCCTAAATAGAAAGGGAGTACTTAATTTGTTTGGATTAGGAAATAAGGATGTCGGGATCGATCTTGGCACAGCGAATACACTTGTATTTATTAAAGGAAAAGGGATTGTTTTACGTGAGCCTTCAGTGGTTGCGAAAAATACAAAAACTGGGGACATCGTTGCGGTAGGTAATGATGCGAAAAATATGATCGGACGTACACCAGGATCGATTGTTGCGATTCGTCCAATGAAAGATGGCGTTATTGCAGATTTCGAGATTACAACAGCGATGATTCAATATTATTTAAAAGAAGCAATGAAAGCTTCTGGTTCAAATTGGAAAAAGCCGAATGTTATGGTTTGTGTACCTTATGGCATTACTTCGGTAGAACAACGCGCGGTAATTGATGCTTCACGTCAAGCGGGTGCAAAAGATGCATTTACAATTGAAGAGCCATTTGCAGCGGCAATTGGTGCGAACTTACCAGTTTGGGAGCCTACTGGTTCAATGGTTGTTGATATCGGTGGTGGTACGACAGAAGTAGCAGTTATTTCACTTGGTGGTATTGTAACGAGTGAATCTGTACGTGTTGGTGGTGACGCAATGGATCACGCGATTATTGCTTACATTCGTAAAACGTATAACTTAACGATTGGTGAACGTACAGCAGAATCAATCAAAGTAGAAATTGGTACAGCACGTTCAGAAGGACCGAACGAAACGATGGATATTCGTGGTCGTGACTTAGTGACAGGCTTACCAAAAACAATCGAAATTACTTCAGAAGAAATTTCAAAATCGTTACACGAAGCCATTGCCGCGATTTTAGACGGTGTGAAAAAGACATTAGAACAAACACCACCAGAATTATCTGCTGACGTAATGGAACGCGGAATTGTTTTAACAGGTGGCGGTGCATTGTTACGTAATTTAGATAAAGTAATTAGTGATGAGACGAACATGCCTGTATTTATCGCAGAAAACCCATTAGATTGTGTGGCAATCGGTACAGGTAAAGCATTAGATAATATCGCTATAATTCGTGCGCAACAACTGAGATAAGGAGGACTGGCAGTGCCACATTTAGCAAATAAAAAATTAATCGTTCTATTAATAAGCGTAATTTTCCTTGTGGCATTGATTGGTTTCTCTCTACGTGATCGTCATAACGCAACATTACCTGAGCAAATTATTAAAGATACAGTTGGCTTTGCGCAATCTATTATTGCAAAGCCAACAAACTACATAACAGGTATTTTTAGCAATATTGAATCGCTGTTAAATACGTATGAAGAAAATAAACGCTTAAAGGTACGTCTAGAGGACTTTGCTGTATTACAAGCAGAGGTAGGTTTATTAAATGCAGAAAATGCTTCATTACGTGAGCTAACAACGATCAAGGAAAGTTTGCGTGATTTCGACCCGATTCAGGCGACGGTCATTGCGAGAAACCCGGATCAATGGGAAGAAAAAATCATTTTAAACAAAGGGACAGCAGATGGCGTTGAAAAAAATATGGCTGTCATGACCGCGCGAGGACTCATTGGAAAAATCGTGATTGCGACACCGTTTACTTCTGAAGTTGAACTTCTTTATACAAATAATGAAAATTATCGTGTATCTGCAATTGTACTCGGAGAAAAAAATGAAGAAATTCATGGTTTAATAGAAGGTTATGATGTAGAACGCAACGAATTATTATTAAAGCGAATTGATTCGAATTTAAAATTAAAAGTGGGCGAAAAAGTACAGTCTTCTGGATTAGGTGGTATTTTCCCGAAAGGTATTTTAATCGGTGAAGTGACAGAAGTAACGACGGACGACTTTGGTTTGACAAAAATGGCGTACGTGAAACCTGCTGCAGATTTCTCTATGCTAGAAAATGTCATCATTGCTAAACGTAAAACTATTGCAATTGATGGCTCAGATGGCAGTGCAACGAATGGTGATTTAACAAATGAACCTGTTGCAGAGGAAGCTGAGGAGGAGGAATAATGCTCGTTCGATTTCTAATCCCAACGGTCGCGGTACTGTTATTTTTACTTGAATCCCAATTTGCGATGTTTTCCCCTATTGAAATTAAAGGCGCAACCATTATTTTAGTTCCGCGCTTTTTAATTTTGTATTTGATCTTTTTAGCCATTTATTATAATCGCAAAAAAGCGATGGTTTATGGACTTATTTTTGGGCTATTGTTTGATGTGTTTTACATTAATATTATCGGGCTCTATACATTCTTATATCCCGCAATTTGTTTTCTTGCTGCATGGAGTGTGAAGAGAATCCACCCGCATCTTGCTGTTTCTAGTTTAATTGCCATTGCATTAATGAGTTTGTTAGAGTTTGCGATTTATGAATTTTTCTATGTTATTCAATTTACTTCGATGGCATTACAGCCTTTCCTGTACAATCGACTTGTCCCGACGATTTTGGCAAATTCATTGTTTTTAATGATGCTAGGTTGGGCATTTAAATATTTGATTAGCGCTCGTGTGCTTCAGCGTGCACAGGAGCATTCTTAATACAACGAAGCGTGAGGTGACATGTATAGTTATGAAAAAACAACTTGTCCATATCAAAGGGACAAAAGAAGGGTTAGCACTTCGACTAGACGATCAATGTTCCTACGCGGAGTTAATTGAAGAACTAGGAAATAAAGTTACAGACGGTCACCTTGATGGTAAAATAGATGTGCAATTACATTTGGGGAAACGCTATTGTACACCCGAACAAAAACAGCAATTAATTACAGCAGTAGAGCAACAGCAAAACCTACGTGTATCTAAAGTGCAAAGCGATGTTATGACAATCGAGGAGAGCGAACATTTACTTGAAGCAAATCGCTCCGAACAATATGTGGGCATTGTGCGCTCTGGTCAAATATTACGTACGCCTGGTGATATTATCGTATTAGGCGATGTGAATCCGAATGGACGTATTGAAGCGGGCGGCAGTATTTATGTGATGGGCAAGTTAAAAGGAATTGCACATGCAGGCACTGGGGGCAATGTAGAGGCAATTATTTCGGCAGCTCATTTCGAACCAACACATGTATTAATTGCCAATCAAGTTGAAGTGATGACAAATGAAAGACAGTTTATTTTAGAGCATACAGAACAATTATGCGCTTATATTGGTGCGAACGGTGAAATCTGTTACGATAGAATACAAGAAGTGAGAAATATCCGACCGAGTTTATCGACATATCGAGGAGGAAGCTAAATGAGTGAAGAAGCAATAGCTCAAACTGCAACCTTACATAAGAAAGGGGCCGCTAATGTGGGAGAGGCAATCGTTATAACTTCAGGAAAAGGTGGAGTAGGTAAAACGACTACGACTGCAAATTTAGGTACTGCATTAGCATTACAAGGGAAGAAAGTTTGTTTAGTAGATACAGATATCGGACTGCGTAATTTAGATGTTATTTTAGGGCTGGAAAACCGAATTATTTATGATTTAGTGGACGTCATTGAAGGGCGTTGTAAAACGCATCAAGCACTTGTGAAAGACAAGCGCGTGGATGATAAATTATTTTTACTTCCAGCAGCACAAAATACCGATAAAAATGCTATAGCACCAGAACAAATGAAATTGTTAGTAGATGAATTGAAGCGTGAATTTGATTATGTATTAATTGATTGTCCTGCTGGGATTGAACAAGGTTATCGTAATGCCATAGCAGGCGCTGACCATGCGATTGTTGTGACAACACCTGAAATTTCAGCTGTTCGTGATGCAGATCGTATTATTGGCTTATTAGAACAAGAACAAATGACACCGCCTAAGCTTATCATTAACCGAATCCGTAAACATTTAATGGATAGTGGCGATGCAATGGATATCACAGACGTGACAACGCATTTATCGATTGATTTACTTGGAATTATTGTAGATAGCGAGGATGTCATTAGCTCTTCAAATAAGGGAGAGCCAATTGTCATGAATCCAAATAATAGGGCATCAGTTGGTTACCGCAACATTGCACGACGTATTTTAGGTGACTCTGTTCCACTCATGACACTGGATGATGAGCAACCAAAAGGGATGTTCGCAAAATTGAAATCCATTTTTAAATAATTATAGAAGCGAAAAAGTTGTCGATGCATTCGACAACTTTTTTTTGTATAAAATTTTGCCCGCTGTAGTTATGAGACATAAACCAATCAAACCGTGTGCCAAAGACGTGCTAGTACTTTACTCTTTATGAATCGGAATTTTAGATGAATCATATACTAGACAAAAAGGTGGGGTGAGTACTTGAAAAAGTGGCAATGGGTAATCGCGAGTGTCCTATTTTTTACGATACTGAGCTTTAACACATTCGGTGATATGACAGTGAAACGAACGATCAAGAGGGTCGTATATAGCTCTGAGGACTTATTAATTATGCGTGCGGTGCTGTCGGATATCGCTTTTCCAGAAAACAAACAAGTGACCGTAAATGCGACTCCCGATGAATCGATTGAGCAGCTAGTAGCTTTTGCAATGATTGAACGTTATAACAATGGTTTTTTACTGTCTTATGAAGAACCACTCTTATTGAAAGCGTTGTATGATGGACTGATTGTTTTTACGGGGCATACAAAATATAATGGGAAAACGATTTCTATTTTATATGAAAATGGCACAACAGTTACATTTGGGTACGTTGACCAGTTTTCGGTATTACCGTACATGACTGTTTCCAAGGGAGAATTGATTGCGGTCAAAGAAAAGGGGAAGCTTTATATACAAATTGAAAAAGATGGAGAAGTGTATAATATAGAACAAACAACGAAGTGGCTGAAAGAACAACATACATAATATGAAAATCACTATACATCCACTCTTTTTATTGCTACTTCTATTGTTTGTTTTATCGGGAAATATCGCACTTTATAGCATAATCTTAATTTCGTTATTATTTCATGAATTAGGTCACTTCGTCGCGGCTAAATGTGTTGGCGCGCAGATAGAACGTTGTGTCATCCTACCATATGGTGGAGAAATGACATTAAAAAATGAGCATCAACTTTCTTTTAAACAATTAACAATTATTGCGCTCGGAGGACCGATTGCCACTGTTTTCGGAATTGCAGTCGCCTATACATTGCCACCTGTTTTACAAGAAGGATTTATAAATGCTCAAATAATATTGCTTATAATCAATTTCCTGCCGATTTGGCCGTTAGACGGTGGGAGAATCATTTGTTATAGCTTATTGCAATTTTTACCTAAAACGGTCATTTTTGAAACGTATTTATCGCTATCAATTGGTTTACTTACAGTCATTATTTTAGTATCATTATTAATGCTACCAGAATCTATTTCCCTTACAATTGTAAGTCTCTTTTTATGGAGCAAAGTAATAGGTGAATGGCGAACAAGAAAATATCGTTCAGCATTTGAAAAACTTGTAATGAATCGGTTGACTTGAACGATTTGGTATGGTAGTATTTTAATGTTATTGTTTGTAGCACCCGCTACAACCGCGCTGACAGGGTTCCAAAAGTATCGCATGCGATCACCTTGAATGTAGTAACAGGCGAGTCTTAGAATATATGAGGAGGTGCATTGGAATGTACGCAATTATCGAAACTGGTGGTAAACAAATTAAAGTTGAAGCAGGTCAAGAAATCTATGTTGAAAAACTAGGTATGGATGCTGACGAAATCGTAACTTTTGACAAAGTTTTATTCGTAGGTGGAGAAACAGTTAAGGTTGGAGCTCCAACAGTTGCTGGTGCTACTGTAACAGCGAAAGTTGTTAAAGAAGGCAAGCAAAAGAAAATTACTGTTTTCAAAATGAAAGCGAAAAAGAACTACCGTCGTAAGCAAGGTCACCGTCAACCGTACACTAAATTAGTAGTTGAAACAATCAACGCTTAATTTAAGTAAGGTGGCTGGACTATGATTACAGTTACAATTAATAGCGATGAAAATCGTAAATCGTATGGATTTGAAATATCAGGTCATGCATTGTCAGATGTTTATGGACGTGACTTAGTTTGTGCTGGTGCTTCTGCTGTTTCATTCGGAGCAGTAAATGCAATTGCACATCTTACAGGCATTACACCAGACATTGAGCAAAACGCAGAAGGTGGTTACTTAAAGGTAACGTTACCAACAGACCTAGATACTGAAACAGACGACAAACTTCAGGTTATTCTGAACACAATGGTTACGCAGTTTTATACAATGACGGCGAGCTATTCAGAATACATCGAATTGAAATATAAAATAGTCTAGGAGGTGGAACATAATGTTATTATTAACTTTAGATCTACAATTCTTCGCATCAAAAAAGGGTGTAGGTTCTACTAGAAACGGACGTGACTCTGAGTCAAAACGTTTAGGCGCTAAGCGTGCTGACGGTCAATTCGTAACTGGTGGTTCAATTCTTTACCGTCAACGCGGTACAAAAATTTACCCAGGTACAAACGTAGGACGTGGTGGTGACGATACTCTATACGCAACAGTTGATGGCGTTGTAAAATTCGAACGCATGGGCCGCGATAAGAAAAAAGTATCTGTATACCCAACAGCTCAAGAAGCATAATTCCACAAAAAGGGCTGCATTTATTGCAGTCCTTTTTTTAAATGAATAACGTTTAGTATTTGTATAAAAACAAAAATCAATTCGCTCTCGATTTAGAGCGAATTGTGTTGTTTCTAATAAATGAATAATTGAAATTTTCCTAAAGTATTTTGCGTAGAACGAGGACAAAGACATTGTTATTGTTTTTAGGGAAAATGTCGATAATCTTGCTATACTAATAACGAAACTGTAAACGGAGTGAAAACAAGTGACCGTAAAATCTTTAACAGTAAATGAAGCATTGCGTTTTGCAAATCATGATTTTTTAAATCATCTTCATTTAATTCAAATGAATTTAGATTTACAGCGAGTAAATGAAGCGAAAGAAACTATTGCACAATTATCTGAACATTGTAAAATGCTTTCTAACATCAATCAACTCAAGTTACCGAAAACCGTAGAATGGCTTCAAACCGTTAGTTGGCGTTATCCTGCCATACAATTGTGCTTGTCTAGTCAGGTCGCAGCACACGTTAATAGCAAGTATGATGAAGCAATCGTTCAATACTTGGAAAATACAATTATTCATGTATATGATAGTTTAGATCCGTATGAACAGCAGCAGTTACAACTGCGTATCGAATCAAATGAAAAACAATGTCAGATTACATTTCATTTGACAGGCAAGTGGCAGCAAATGCGATTCCATACAGAACAGAATATTTTAAATGTGAAAACATATGAGCAAACGGATACATCGTGGAAATATGTTTTGAGCATATATGAGGAGTGAAATAAATGTTTGTCGATCACGTAAAGGTTTATGTTAGAGGTGGAGACGGCGGAGATGGAATGGTTGCATTCCGACGTGAAAAATATGTACCAAATGGTGGACCAGCTGGTGGAGATGGCGGTCACGGTGGTAACGTAGTATTTGAGGTAGAAGAAGGTTTACGTACATTAATGGACTTCCGATATAAGCGTCACTTTGCAGCAGAACGTGGAGAACACGGCATGAGTAAAGGGATGCATGGACGTAAAGCACAAGATACGATTATTAAAGTGCCACCTGGTACAGTCGTTATGAATGCAGAAACAAAAACGGTCATTGCAGACTTAGTCGAGCATGGTCAACAGGCAGTTATTGCAAAGGCTGGTCGTGGAGGCCGTGGGAATTGCCGTTTTGCGACACCTTCAAACCCTGCACCTGAATTAGCTGAAAAAGGTGAGCCAGGACAAGAGTTAGATGTTATATTAGAATTAAAAGTATTAGCAGACGTTGGTTTAGTTGGCTTCCCATCAGTTGGAAAATCAACATTATTATCTGTTGTTTCATCAGCTAAGCCGAAAATTGGTGCATATCACTTTACTACAATTGTACCGAACTTAGGAATGGTTGAAACAGATGATGGTCGTTCATTTGCAATGGCAGACTTACCAGGATTAATTGAAGGCGCACACCAAGGTATTGGTCTAGGTATGCAATTCCTTCGTCATATTGAACGTACACGTGTTATCGTCCATGTAATTGATATGTCTGGTATGGAAGGTCGCGAACCATATGATGACTATGTTACGATTAATAATGAATTAGAACAATACAACTTACGCTTATTAGAACGTCCACAAATTATTGTGGCAAATAAAATGGACATGCCAAATGCGGAAGAAAACTTAGAAGAGTTTAAGAAAAAAGTTGGGGATGATGTGAAAATCTTCCCAGTATCAGCAGTTTCTCGTCAAGGTTTAAAGCCATTATTATTTGAAGCAGCTGATTTAATTGATGTAACACCAGAATTCTTACTGCATGAAATGGAAGATGAAGAATCAGATGCAACAGTGCTTTATAAGCATGAAGGAGCAGGTGGAGACTTCGACATTACACGTGATGATGACGGAGCATTTGTCCTTTCTGGCTATACAATTGAACGACTATTTAAAATGACTGACTTTAGTCGTGAAGATGGGATTCGTCGATTTGCTCGTCAATTACGTGCGATGGGCGTTGATGACGAGTTACGTAAACGTGGGGCAGAAAACGGCAACACAGTTCGTTTAATGGAATTTGAATTTGACTTTGTCGATTAAGAATTAGGGGGAAAACTATGAAAAACGTTGCCAATCAACGATATTATTTAGTGCGTGAAGACGTATTAACTGACGCAATGCAAAAAACTTTAGAAGCGAAACAGCTGTTGCAAAATGGCTCGGTCGCTTCCATATGGGATGCTGTAAAAGAGGTCGATCTGTCTCGTAGCGCATTTTATAAGTATCGTGATGCCGTTTTTCCTTTTCACTCGATTGTTCAGGAACGAATTTTAACGATTTTTATTCAATTACAAGATCGCAAAGGCGCGCTTGCGAAATTACTTGAAACGGTATCAGAGGCACATTGCAATGTGTTGACGATTCATCAAACAATTCCGATTCAAGGCCGTGCCAATGTCACACTATCATTAGATGTAACGAGTATGTCCTATGATTTAGATGATCTAATTCGCGGGTTAAAGCAGCTTGAATTTATCGAATCTGCTGAAGTAATTAGCTCAGGTGCACTATAACTTGATTCAGTGGGGTTCAAACCCCAGCTGAATCAAGTTAAGCACCGGCGGTTGTCACAGATTTTTTAAGGGAAAAGGAAGTCAGCCTAAAGACGTCACATCGTGTGACAACGGCTGACTGACCCACGTCCTGTGGCCCCAAGCTCGAAAAAAATCAGGACGCAATTACGCAGAGGCGTAATTGATTCAATAAGTAAAGGGCGTCATGTTACGCTCTTTCTTATTTAGATAAAATATACTGAAAATTAAATCATTGGAGGGTTCAACATGTCGGAACAAAATTGGGGAAAACGCATTGCTTATTTAGGTCCAGAAGCATCTTTTACCTATTTAGCAACGAAAGGTTTATTCCCAAATGAATGGCATATTCCGTATACATCGATTCCGGAATGTATTGAAGCTGTTAATGAAGGGAAAGTGGATTTAGCGGTTGTGCCAGTGGAAAATGCGCTGGAGGGCTCTGTTCCCTTAACAGTCGATTATTTATATCACGAGGCAAGCTTATATGTAACGGCAGAAGTGATGTCAAAAATCCAGCAGCATTTACTTGTCAATAAAAAATATGCAGATGATTGGGAAGCGCTAGAAGAAATTTATTCGCATCCACATGCACTTGCACAATGCCATAAGTATTTATATTATAATCATGCACGGGTGGATCAAACACCTTCTTCTTCAACAGCGGCAGCAGCGGCGCTTGTCTCGCAAACAGAGGATCATTGTATTGCAGCAATTGCCAATGAATCAGCAGCAGAAAAGTATGGATTACATATTGCACAAAAAAATATACATGATTTTCATTTCAACCATACACGATTTTTTGTTTTATCTAAGGAAAATACGCGACATGCCATTGTTCCATTGCAAGCGCAGCCAAAAACGACATTTATGTTAACATTGCCAACAGATATTTCCGGGGCATTGCATCAAGTATTATCCGTTTTTGCATGGCGCAAATTGAATTTAAGTAAAATTGAATCACGTCCGTTAAAGACGGGTCTCGGGAATTATTTCTTCATCATTGATATACTAGCAGATGAAGAGGAACCGATGATGAGAGGTGCAATGGAAGAGCTTCAAGCACTTGGTTGCGCGGTGAAATCACTCGGTACGTACTTCACTTACGTCACACCGGAATGAGGTGGAAAAGTTGAAAAGTATTGTGCTGTTTGACGGAGAATGCAATGTTTGTGATGCGAGCGTTCAATTTATTTTAAAGCATGACGGGCAAGGTTATTTTCAATTTGCTTCGTTACAAAGTGAAAGCGGGCAAACTTTATTAAAGCAATACGATATACCACCGGCGACTAATAGCTTAGTGCTCATTGATCGAGGCAAAGCGTATACCCAGTCCACTGCGGCTTTAAAAATCGCTAAAAACTTAGATAGCTTATGGAAATGGTGTTATAGTGCCATTTTGATACCACCACCGATTCGTAATTGCGCATATAAAATATTAGCTAATAATCGCTACAAATGGTTTGGGAAAAAAGAAATGTGCTTACTGCCAACGAATGAACAAAGGCAGCGGTTTTTATAAAGTGAAAAGGTTGCATCCCCATTGTTAGGGGGAGCAATCTTTTTTTGTGGGATATGAAAACTAATCCTAAATATGTCTCGTCTAATATGTAAGGAAGGAGGGTGACAATGGACAGCTACCTACTACAAACGACGACAACCCAAACGAATGAAGAAATGATCGATGAATTAATGAAAACATATGGGCAAGATGTTTTACAGCTTGTTGTGCAATACGTACATAATGTGACAATCGCCGAAGATTTAACACAGGAAATTTTTATAAAATGCTATAAAGCACTTCCGACATTTCAGCAGCAATCCTCGATGAAAACATGGTTATGGCGAATTGCAATTAATCATGCAAAAGATTATATGAAAAGCTGGTATTTCAAAAAAGTTGAATTAGTTGAACAAACTTATTTACAGGAACGGCCGAGCTATCAAACAGTGGAATCGATTGTCGTACAACGGGACGAGGATGATGCGCTCGTCCATGCTGTTATGCAATTACCAATCAAGTATCGAGAAGTCATCTATTTATGCTATTACGAGGAGCAAACGATGAAAGAAATTGCTGACGTACTGCAAATTAATGAAAATACCGTTAAAACGAGAATGCGTAAAGGCAAACAATTACTAAAGAAACAGTTGGAGGAGGAGTTCAATGGATGACCGATTAAAAAACTTAAAAAAAGCGATGAATGAATCTGTTTTTTCAAAGGTGGAATTTACTTCGACTCACCAAAAACGTGTTCATCAACAGTTAAATGAATCACAAGTAGTACAACATATTTTGTCGCTGCTCGTGGATAAAAAGACTGGAATAGAATTAGCCCAGCTTTTACATGCAAAAGGTGTACAGGATATTTTTAATAATGAGGGTGTTATTTATACAATTTTACATGAGCAAGAAAATAAGGGACATATCATTTCACAGTGGGATGACGCAGGAGTGAAATGCTATCAACTGACGAAAAGTGGCTTGAAATGGCTACGGTCTCAAAATCGAGAAAAGAAGACCCTCTTTGCAAGGAAGCAACAATTGTTGGAGGTGCGACTGAATGACCATTTCTGATTTTCTAAATGCTGTTACAAGTTTTATTCGTTCAACCGAAGTGAAAACACATGTGCGACAAGAATTAAAGCTGCATATGAAGCATGCTAAAAATGCTTGGCTAGAAAAAGGCTATACGGAGTCAGAAGCAGAACAAAAGGCGATTGCAGAAATGGGCAGTGCAAGCCAGCTTGGAAAAAAACTTAATAAAATCCATAAACCAAAATGGGATTGGCTAATAATTAGTTTAATGGCGCTTATTTTCCTTTTTAGCTTCCTACCGTTATTAGCTTCACCAGACGGACAATATACTAGTTCGATATTAATTGAAAAGAAAATATTTCATATTATAATCGGAATTGTGTTGATTTTTGGTTTTATGTGGATTGATTACAGAAAGCTACTACGCTTCGATCTTTATTTCTTTGCTGGGGGAATGGCTATTTCACTACTCTTTTTACTGTTTCCGAATCGTATCGTAAATGGTCAAGCGTTTTTCGCGATTGGTCCGATCGTTGTACAAGTATGGACGGCTATCCCGTTTCTATTAATCGCATGGGCAGGATTTTTTACGAGAAGGCAGTGGAAATTATGGCAGCTACTCGCGTTATTTTTCATTTCATGTTACCCGATACTAGCCAACCCTGCTTTGGAAGCGGCATTAATTTATAGTGTTGTGGTTGCTGTTTTATTTTTATGTAGCCATTATACGAAGAAGCAAAAAATTGTCCTATTTAGCAGTTTCCTCTTAATGGGAGGAAGTTTACTTGCGATTTTGATTTCTCAAGCAGAGCCGTATCAATTAAGTCGATTATATGGTTTTATCTCACCAGAAAAAGATGCAAGTGGAGCTGGTTACTTGTATTTGTTATTGGAGCAAGCTATAAGTGAAGCGGGATGGTTCGGAGCGAATGAAGTTTTATTAATCCCTGAAAGCCATACTGATTTTGCGTTTGTCCAAATTGTCCATGTTTACGGGCTTGTTGTAGGGCTTCTCGTTGCTAGTGTCTTACTGATAGTCGCAATCCGAAGTATATGGATTGCACGTCTCATACAAAATCCGTTTGGTAAAATGTTGATTATTGGTGGTGTGACATTGTATAGTAGTCAATTCATATATGCAATTTTAATCGTGCTTGGGCTCGTTCCAATCATCGCAATCCCAATTCCTTTTATTAGTTATGGGGGAACGTCCATTATCATAAACGCAATTGTTATCGGCATGATTTTGAGTGTATATAGAAGAAAAAGCTATCCAAAAAGTCAATTCTCCTGACTTTTCGGATAGCTTTTTAATTTTCGACTAATATGCCGAGCGCTCTTAGTTTTGCCTCCGCTAAATTTAAATTTTCCTCAGCGGTAGCGCTTATTACATGTAAGTGAGTACCATCTGTTAAAGCGGACAGGAATTGAGCATTTGTTTCTTGCACCCTCTTAATAAAATGCTCTACCTCTAAACGGTTGGACACGCGGATCGACGCCGTTAATTCTCCGTATACGGGATGTTCCACAACGACGCTTTCGACTGTTACACCGCAATCGACTAACACGAAAAGCTCTTCTTTTGCTTGTTCTGCGGAATGCATGCAAACAATTTTACGCTCAAATCGCGTTTGTTGCATATTGTGCATATAAATATAGCCTTGGCTCGTTGATACAATTGGTTCATTTCGTGCTTTTAATAAGTTCATATCATTGACGATTACTTGACGTGACACATTAGTATGCTTTGCTAAATCCGTGCCCGTTAATGGTTGTGTAGCATTTTTTAATAAGGCAAGCAGCTCATGACGTCGCTCTTCACCTAACATTTTTTTCATTACATCCACCTCTTCTAAAGACAAACTACTTAATCATAGTGTAACATATAGCGCAAATTGTTGGGGCCTCACTAGGTTTTTGTAAGACAAAAAGGAACAAAGGCTAAAACCGTCACGTCCTGTGACAACGCCTTTGTGACCAACGTCGTGAGGGCCTAAATTTGTACGAATATGTCTTTCCCTTGGTCACGGTTAAAAACCATATTGTGAATGAAAAATTGTGGCAACTGAGCAATTAGCGCATATGCTATTACGAGAAAAGGGGGAAATACGTGCGAGTTCATATTGTTCAAAAAGGTGATACATTATGGAAAATTGCTAAGCAATACTCCATAGGATTTGAGGATTTAAAGCGATTAAATGCGCATTTAGCTAATCCTGATTATATTGTTCCAGGAATGGAAATTATCTTACCTGATGGGGGAACAAAAAGGGAAAAAGAAGTGATGCACCAGGCTGTTGTTAAGGAGCAGGATAAGAAACCGATTGTGAAGGAAAAACCAATTACTCCGACACCGGCTCCACCTCCAAAGCCAACGCCAATACCGACACCACCACCAATCCCAGTACCAGTACCTGTTCCACCAAGACCTATATGGCAAGGGGACTTTTATTACCAACCCCCAGCAATGCCTGTACAAATCCCAAATTGGCAGCAAACACATGTCCATTTCCAACCAACGATTGAAACCCCGATGATGCCGTTACCACAACCATTGCCGCAACCACAGCCAGTTCCACCGCCGCCAACACCAGCTCCACTACCACTACCGACGCCAACATTACCACCACCGACACCAATTATGCCACAACCACCGATTTATATTCAGCCACCAATGCATCATCATTGTATGCCGCAATGTATGCCTCCGATGCCGCATCATTGTATGCCACAATGGATGCCACCAATGCATCATAACTGCATGCCGCCGATGATGCAACCAATGCCAATGCCAATTTGTCCGAATTGTCATGGTATAAGAATGGAAGAGCCACATTCATTTATGCCGATGTATCATGAAGAATCTTCAATGGCCCCGATGGAACATTGTCATGACAGAGATCAGCAAGTTCGCCATTACTATGAAGAAATGCCGATGTCGAATTCATGTGGTTGCCAACAACAGCCGATGCCGATGCCAATGCCAATGCCGATGCCAAATTCATGTGGCTGCCAACATCAGCCGATGCCAATGCCGATGCCGAATTCATGCGGCTGCCAGCAACCACCAATGATGCCCTATCCAATGCCGTACCCAATGCCAATGATGCCACAAATGCATCCACAAATGAATCCAATGCCACAACCACCGAAGTCATGTCATTAGTCATTAAAGAAAATTGTTGGAAGTGGGAGTCAGCTAAGGGCGATTTTTTTATGAAGTATTATGAAGATGTGTATATCGCACAAAAAGTAAAAACGATTCATAAAAAGTTGAAAAGTATTCAATTTCCATACCATTTGAACGTTGAAAAAAATGGGGATACACATATTTTGAAGCAAAGTTGGTATGAAGGTAGAAGTGCAGATTTTAGTAAACTTTCAGATCAACAAAAAACATTGCAAGCGCTACAAGCTTTACATCAAACAAATGAACAAATCCGTTGGCAAGAAATCGACCTATTGCCATATTATGACCTGAGAGAAAAGTGGTATCGTCGCTTTGAACGGTTCATTGAGCATGAGTCAGAATTGAAAGTGTTATTGCGTGATGATTATAAAAAAATAGTGGCAATGGCTTCGGATGCATTAAATCGAATCGATGGAATTAGTACGGAATTAGAGGAACGCACACTCTTGCATGGGGATGTTGTTCATCATAATTTCATGTTTGGAAAAGATGATATAAAGCTTGTGGATTTCGATTTAGCGGCAATGGGCAAAAGGACGGATGAACTCATTTTATGGCTTCATCGTGTATTACCTAATGTCGGATATGATCTAAAAAGTGTCATGCAGGAACATCCCTATTTGCAACATGTCCGTCAAAAATCGCATTTTCTACTGTTTCCGAATGAAATCATGAGAGAGGCTTTATTTTATTTGAAATTATCACCACGTCAAAAACAAGGTACCTATCCATTTATCAAAAAATTTTCAGGCGACGTACTTCGTCATGAAAAAAAACTAACGCAAATGGTGTTGGAATTAGCTTGATTCAGCAGGGATTCAAACCCTGCTGAATCAAGTCAAGCCCCGGCGGATGTCACAGATTTTTTAGGGGAGTTTTTCGAGCGAGCTCGAAAAAAATCTGGACGCAATTACGCCGAGGCGTAATTGATAATCCCATTGTTAAGAAATGATAAAAGTATATCAGTGTCACTTCATGAATTGATATGCTAAAATAGCGTAGACTGTCTTAATTTTAGGCAGTCTTTCTTCATGTGAAATGCAACGTACGTTCGGTTTTAGCGGGATGGTATGTTATAATAGTTGCATGAATGTGAGGGATAGAATATGTATGATTATTTAAAAGGACAAGTGACGAGAATTACACCAGAATATATTGTACTTGAGCAACAAGGAATTGGTTGGCGTTTATTTACACCCAATCCTTTTGTATTTAGACAATCAGCGAGTGAGCAGCAAATCTTTGTTTCGATGCAAGTTCGTGAAGATGCCCAGCTATTGTATGGTTTTCATAGTTTAGATCAACGTGAATTGTTTAAAAAGTTAATTCAAGTGTCGGGTATTGGTCCAAAGGGTGCGCTGGCGATTTTAGCGAGTGGCAATCCAACACAAGTGATTCAAGCGATTGAAATGGAAGATGAAGCGTTTTTAATTCGTTTCCCTGGTGTTGGAAAGAAAACAGCCCGCCAAATGATTTTGGACTTAAAAGGAAAATTAAGTTCATTGCTTGATTCATTTGAGTTGCCAAGTACAGATGAGGAATTGCCGCTATTCGGTGTGAATCCAAATCAACACGAGCTGGAAGAAGCGATGCTCGCATTGACGGCTTTAGGCTACTCGGAAAAAGAGTTGGTAAAGATCAAACCGCTGCTTGAGGATGATGAAAACTTGTCTACAACAGATGGCTATATGAAACAAGCGTTGAAATTATTATTGAAAATGAAGTGATAAGGAGTGAGAACCATGTCAGACCGCGTACTTTCAAGTGAAGCATCTGAAGCAGAACAACAACTTGAGCTTTCTTTGCGTCCGCAGCGACTTGTACAATACATAGGGCAGCATAAAGTAAAAGAAAACTTAAAGATATTCATTGAAGCTGCAAAACTTCGTCAGGAAAGTCTTGACCACGTACTCCTTTATGGTCCACCTGGTTTAGGGAAAACAACATTAGCGATTGTGATAGCCAATGAAATGGAAGTTCAAGTAAAAATGACGAGTGGTCCAGCCATTGAACGTCCTGGCGATTTAGCGGCGATTTTAAGTTCGCTGGAGCCAGGAGATGTGCTATTCATTGATGAAATTCATCGTTTACCTCGAGCGATTGAGGAAGTGTTGTATTCTGCGATGGAAGACTTTTGCTTAGATATCGTTGTTGGAAAAGGTCCAGAAGCGCGCTCCATTAGGCTCGATTTACCACCATTTACGTTAATCGGTGCAACAACGCGTGCAGGTGCTTTATCTGCCCCACTGCGAGATCGCTTTGGCGTTCTTACACGTCTAGAGTACTATGATGAGGATGCTTTAGCTGAAATTGTTATTCGATCTGGTACATTATTTGATGTTGAGATTGGCGGGCATGCTGCTGCTGAAATTGCACGGCGTTCTCGAGGGACACCACGTATTGCCAACCGTCTGTTAAAACGAGTGCGTGATTATGCACAAGTATTAGCGGATGGAGTCATTTCCCCGGAGCTTGCGGCCCAGGCGTTAGAATTATTACAGGTGGATCCAAGAGGGCTTGATCATATCGACCATAAATTGATTCAGTCTATGATTGAGCGTTTTGGTGGAGGTCCGGTTGGCTTAGATGCGTTAGCTGCTTCGATTGGGGAGGAACGCATTACAATAGAAGACGTGTATGAACCGTATTTATTGCAAATAGGTTTTATCCAGAGGTCCCCAAGAGGGCGTATTGCAACAGACCTTTGCTATAATCATTTTGGCTATCCGCCAGCACAAAAAGAATAGAAGGAAGTTTTGAATTTGAAAGTAGAAGATTTTGATTTTCAATTACCCGAAGAATTAATTGCCCAAACTCCATTACTTGATCGCACAGCAAGTCGACTAATGGTGGTCAATCCAAACTCATTAGACTTGGAACATCATACATTTGCCAAAATTTTAGATGAATTCCAAGCTGGTGATTGCCTTGTTTTAAATGATACGCGTGTTTTACCAGCGCGTTTAATGGGCGTAAAACCGGATACTGGGGCTAATATTGAAGTATTATTATTAAAGCAAACGAATGATGACGAGTGGGAAACACTCGTGAAGCCTGCGAAACGTGTTAAAGTTGGAACTGTCGTTACGTTTGGAGAAGGTTTACTTACGGCAACATGCACAGGGGAGCTTGAGCATGGTGGTCGTCTATTTAAATTTGACTATGATGGCATCTTTTATGAGATTTTGGAGCAATTAGGTGAGATGCCATTGCCACCATACATTCGTGAAAAATTGGATGACCAAGACCGTTATCAAACCGTTTATGCAAAAGAGCGCGGTTCAGCAGCGGCGCCAACAGCAGGACTTCATTTTACAGAGCCATTGCTTGAAGCGATTCGTGCAAAAGGTGTGGAAGTCGTATTTGTTACACTGCATGTAGGTCTTGGCACATTCCGCCCAGTGAGTGTGGAGTCGATCGAAAATCATGATATGCACTCGGAGTTTTACAGCGTAACCGAGGAAGCAGCTGCTACGATTAATCGCGTAAAAGCAAATGGCGGCAATATTATATCTGTTGGTACGACATCGACGCGTACATTAGAAACAGTTGCTTCAAAAAATGATGGAAAAATCGTCGCGGAACAAGGCTGGACAAGCATCTTTATTTATCCAGGCTATGAATTCAAAGCGATTGATGGGTTAATTACTAACTTCCATCTACCGAAATCGACGCTTGTTATGCTCGTAAGCGCGTTAGCAAGCAAAGAAACGATTATAAATGCATATGAAAAAGCGGTAGAAGAACAATATCGTTTCTTTAGCTTTGGCGATGCGATGTTCATTCGTCCGAAGAAGTAGAATCAAGTCAGCCATATTTGCGCTGAAAAAAACAAAGTACTGTTTATACTTTAGTTAGAGAGAGGAATTAAATTTAAAATGACACAATCACAACCACCAATTCGTTATGAATTAATTAAAACATGTGCACAAACAGGGGCGCGTCTTGGAATCGTCCATACGCCACATGGTTCTTTTGAAACACCAACATTCATGCCAGTAGGAACGCAAGCAACAGTAAAAGCGATGAGCCCTGAGGAATTAAAAGAAATGAATGCAGGCATCATCCTATCAAACACGTATCATTTATGGCTACGTCCAGGAAATGATATTGTGAAAGAAGCAGGCGGATTGCATAAATTCATGAACTGGGATCGTCCAATTTTAACGGATTCAGGCGGCTTCCAAGTATTTTCACTGAGTAAATTCCGTAAAATTGAAGAAGAGGGCGTTCATTTCCGCAACCATTTAAATGGAGACAAGCTATTTTTATCTCCTGAAAAAGCAATGGAAATTCAAAATGACCTTGGTGCGGATATTATGATGGCATTTGATGAATGTCCACCATTCCCAGCGACATATGAATATATGTTAGCATCAGTAGACCGTACGACACGTTGGGCGCAGCGTTGTAAAGATGCTCATCAGCGCTCAGATGAGCAAGGTTTATTCGGGATTATCCAAGGGGGCGAATACGAAGATTTACGTAAACGTTCAGCAGAGGCACTTGTCGAGATGGATTTCCCAGGTTATGCGATTGGTGGTTTATCAGTAGGCGAGCCAAAAGATATTATGAATCGTGTGCTAGACCATACAGCACCACTGATGCCAGCGGACAAGCCACGTTATTTGATGGGCGTAGGTTCTCCAGATTCACTTATTGACGGTGCGATGCGCGGAATTGATATGTTTGACTGTGTATTACCAACACGTATTGCACGTAATGGTACATTAATGACTTCAGAAGGTCGTATGGTTATTAAAAATGCAAAATACGCAAAAGATTTCACACCAATCGATGAGAACTGTGATTGCTACACATGTAAAAACTATACACGTGCCTATGTGCGTCATTTAATGCGTACAGAAGAAACTTTTGGCCTACGTTTAACGTCATATCATAACTTACGCTTCCTCATTAAATTAATGGAAGATGTACGCCAAGCAATTCGTGAAGATCGTTTAGGTGATTTCAAAGAAGAATTTTTCGAAAAATACGGTTATAACAAACCGAATGCTAAAAACTTCTAAATAATAGCCGAAAAACTAAAAACTTCTACTTTTTTAATGAAAATATAGAGTTTTTTTGCGAAAATATAGCAGTTTTATACTATACTAGGTAAGTGAAATAGAGAAGGGGGGAAATGAGACATGGAAGGCATATTACAATTTGCACCAATTATTATTATGTTCGTAGCAATGTGGTTTATTTTAATTCGTCCAGCACAAAAGCGTCAAAAAGCGACGGTAGCAATGCAAAACGATTTGAAGCGCGGTGACCGCGTTGTAACAGTTGGTGGATTACACGGTGAAGTCGATGCAATTGAGGATGCAGTTGTCTATCTAAAAGTAGACGACGGTACACGTTTGAAATTTGAGCGCCAAGCAATTGGTCGCGTTGAAGCTATTTAATCGTATTTAAAAGCTTGCGGAAATTTATTTTCTGCAAGCTTTTTTGTATAGGAAAAGGCAAAATGGCAAACGCTTAACTGTAAAAAGAGGTGTTTTTGGATGAATGATTATGTGCTAATTATAATGAAAACCGTCTCGCTCTATTTTATTTTGCTCGTTGTTTTCCGTTTGATGGGTAAACGAGAAATAGGCGAATTAAGTATTGTGGATTTAGCGATTTTTGTATTAATTGCTGAAGTCGCTGCGCTCGCACTTGCGGATATACATAATCCATTTCTTAAAGACATTTTACCAGTTGGGATCCTATTCGTTATTCAATATGTGAATTCGCTGCTCCTTTTAAAAAATAAACGATTACGAGATTTTATAGAAGGTGACCCGTCGATGATTATACGGGATGGCTGGATAATTGAAATCGAAATGAAAAAGCAACGTTATAATTTAGATGATTTACTCCAACAACTTCGAGAGCAAGGTGTTGGGTCAGTTCAAGATGTCGCGTATGCTTTTTTAGAACAATCAGGAAAATTATCAATTTACAAAAAAGACGAACCACCGTTAATTATGCCCCTTGTTCTAGATGGCTATATCGATAAAAGGCATTTGAGACTGATCAATAAGGACGAGGAATGGCTCGTGCATGAACTGATGGTGCTTGGTTATACAAATATGAAGGATATTTTTTATTGTAGCTACGAAAATGAAAAATTGTTTGTTCAATTACGAGCGCGAAAAAACTGAGCGAATGTATTTTAAATCCTCTAAGCGAACTTGTCTTGTGAGTAGTAATAATCCGACGATAATCGCAATGGTCATTAAGCTAGATTCTATAAAAGGTAGCCCTTGTGCAAGGAATGGTTGGATGAAACAGGTCAAAATAAATAACACATAAGGCACTAAAAATATTTGAAAACCAATGGCAATTTTCTTATGTTGGCGAATAGAAGCAATGTGTAAAAAAGATGTAATGAGTACGCCAAAACCGATTGCAATAATAGCCCCGCGCTCTTGTATTGTTTGCTGGGAAGCTAAAATAAATAATAGAAAAAGTTTCCCAACTCCACCATAGATCGAGTTCATCATGGCAGCGCGGGCCTCATCTGCCGCTTGTAAAATCGCGTGAAGAGGGCTCTGAATGTAATAAAAATAAAAGATGGGCGCCAAAATTTTCATATAGCCCCGGTTTTCTTCGAGGTGGAATAAGCGAACAGCCAATTCATCTCCGTGTAGAAAAAAATACGTCGCTGCAAGACAACCAACGAGTGATGAAAGCCGTAGTGACATAGCGATGCGTGTATTGAGCAACTTCCAATTTTGCTTTGCAAGGGCACCACTAACTGCTGGAATTAATACGATGGCAAGTGCACTTGGAATGAAGGCAGGAAACAACAGTAACGGGATGTGCACGCCTGAAATAATACCGTATAACGTCGTTGCTGCAGAGGCTGTTATACCTGAAACAGTTAATGCTTTCAAGAAAATAATCGGCTCTAAAAACCAAGTGAAAGTACCGAATAATTTACTACCGGCTGAAGGGAGGGCGATTCTGAAAATCGGATTTACCGGATATTTCCGCGTTGATTGTTTTTTCATTTGACGCTTAGACTTCCAATAATAAAAGGCTAAAAATAGGAAGGAAAATACTTCGCCAAGTCCAGTTATGGCCATTGCGACTGCCGCCGTTCTGGCAGGATCTTCAGGTGTCACAAATAATGGAAGTAATAATACGATGAGTGCAATTCGGACACCTTGTTCAAGAAGTTGTGCCCAAGCTGTTGGTGCAATTTTTGTAATCCCTTGTAAATAGGCTTTTATTAAACTTGAAAAAATGACAACAGGAATTGTACAAAGTCCGATATACAGTGTAAAAACAATATCTTCATTATGTAAGAGTGTTTTTGCGATAAAAGGTATGCTAAATGCGACGATTGGGAAGAAAATAAGGATAGAAATAAAAGAAATTTTAATTGCGGTTTTCATAACGGACAAAATATGCTCGTCTTTATTTTTTGCATAATACTCCGCAATGATTTTGGTAACGGCAATCGGAATACCTAATTGGATGAGCGATATAAAGAAGATGAAGGTAGGATAGGAAGTCATATATAAACCGACTGCTTCTTCACCCGCAATTTGCATAAATTGCATTCTGTAAACAAAGCCAAAAAGTTTCGAAATTAAAATAACGAACATTAAAAAGAATGTCCCTTTCATGAATGAGCCCAATTATCTTATCCCTTCTCATTTTAAATTGATTCAGATACAATATCTATATGCATGAACAACGATAGTTAAAACTTTGAAGAGGGAGTGACAATAATGGCGGTTCCGTACGAAAGTTTATTTAAAGAAGTTCAAATTGTTATAAATAATAAAATGGAGGAATTTCAATATTTCGGGTACGATGCCATTACAAAAGAGGATTTATGGACTTATTGTATTGAAAAGAAGTGGCGAAAAAAAGATATTAATGAATTAAGGTTGCATGAAGTAGTAGCCACTATTTTTACAGTTACTTCATCAGAATTAATTAATTATGCACAAGTGAAGGGCTTAAAAGAAAGTGCGTCTCAAATGGAAATTCCAATAGAAGAAATGAAACATTTATTCCATTTAAAACCGCCAAACGATACGGAACAATAAAGAGCAAAATAAGAAGAATTATTTCGTGATAATTTGACAGGTAACACATCCTGTTTCATAATGATATTGTTATGCTTTTTGAAGTAATGGAATGATTCTTTTCAAAAAGCAAAGTTTGATACATAGTTTTAGGAAAGGTGCTTTTGCTTTTCCATCGTGCATGAACGTGTGCGAAAATGAGGAGGATTTTTAAATGAAATTAGCAAACCGTATTATTACGTTTGCTCTAGTTGTAGCATTGCTATTTACTGGAATGGGCACAACGGTAGAAAAAGTTTTAAATGACGTAAAACTTGGCCTTGATTTACAAGGAGGGTTCGAAGTCCTTTATGAAGTGGAATCACTTGTAGATGGACAAAAAATAACACAGGAAGTTTTAACGGACACAACTATTGCATTAAATAATCGAATCAATGAATTTGGTGTAAGTGAGCCAAGTATCAATGTTGAAGGAGAAGACCGCATTCGTGTGCAGCTTGCAGGTATGGACGATCAAGCTTCAGCGCGTGAGCTATTATCGAGCACAGCCAACCTATCTTTCCGTGATGTAGATGACAATCTATTGTTAGATGGTACGGATTTAAAAGAAGGTGGCGCAAAAGACTCGTTTGACCAGCAAAACCAACCAATTGTAACATTAACATTAAAAGACGCAGCGAAATTTGCTGAAGTAACTGAAAAAGTAAAAAATATGGGTCCAGGGCGCAATCTTTTAGTTGTATGGTTAGACTTTGAAGAAGGTGTAGACTCTTACGCAGTAGAGTCACAAAAGCCACCTGTAGATCAAAAATATCAATCAGCAGCATCTGTAACACAAGTATTAAATACGACAGATGTGATGATTTCTGGTAACTTCACAGTAGAAGAAACGAAAAACTTTGCATCGGTATTAAATGCCGGTTCGTTACCAGTTAAACTAACAGAAATTTATTCGACATCAGTCGGCGCACAATTTGGTGAGGATGCGTTAAATGATACGGTATATGCAGGGATTATCGGTGTATTAATCATCTTTGCCTTTATGCTACTGTACTACCGCTTACCAGGTTTTGTTTCGATTATTACATTATCAGTATTCACATATTTAGTATTAATCGTCTTTAACGGGATTAATGCGGTGCTTACATTACCAGGTATCGCAGCGATCGTATTAGGTATTGGTATGGCCGTTGATGCGAACATTTTAACAGCAGAACGTATTCGTGAAGAACTACGCGTTGGCCTTTCAGTGAAGGATGCCTTTAAAGTCGGTTCTAAACAATCATTATCTGCTATTGTTGACGCGCAATTAACAACTTTACTAGCAGCTGCTGTATTATTCTTCTATGGTACAAGTTCAGTAAAAGGTTTCGCAACAACATTAATTATCTCGATTTTACTATCATTCATAACGGCTGTTTGGGGTTCACGTATGCTACAAGGATTACTTGTAAATAGTGGCTACTTCAACAATCCAGCATGGTTTGGTATTAAAAAATCACAACAACATAATATTGAAGATGGCATAACATCACTTGATTTAACGACGAAATTCGATAAATTAGACTTTGTAGGTAATCGTAAAAAATTCTATCTGCTTTCTACGATCATTTTAGCAGTAGGTATCGGAATTTTAGCTGTTTTTAAGTTAAATTTAGGAATCGATTTCTCAGGTGGTACGCGCGTTGAAATTTTAGCGGATAGTACATTAACACAACAAGAAGTGGTTGAGTATTTAGATGAAATTGGTTACGCAAATAGTGATGTTGTCATTTCAGGTGACAAGCAAAATATTGCAGTAACACGCTATAAAGAAGACTTCAGCCAAAAAGAAGTGCTTGATTTTAAAGCACAAGTTATGGAAAAGTATGGGCATGAACCAAGCTTAAGTACGGTTTCCGCAACGGTTGGTAAAGAGCTAGCTAAAAATGCAATAAAAGCATTAGTATTAGCGGCATTAGGAATTATCATTTATGTCGCTGTCCGCTTTGAATGGCGCATGGGACTTGGTGCGATTATTTCCTTACTACATGACGTATTCTTCATCGTAGTTGCATTCAGTGTGTTACGTTTAGAAGTAGATATTACATTTATCGCAGCGGTATTAACGATTGTCGGTTATTCTATCAATGATACGATCGTAACATTTGACCGTATCCGTGAAAATATCGATCGTCAAGAGAAAATTACTACAAAAGCAGAACTAGCGGATATTGTAAACAAATCGCTTCGTCAAACGATGGGACGTTCTGTAAATACGGTATTAACTGTAATTATTGTTGTTGTAGCGCTGATTTTCTTAGGTGCTCCTTCAATTCAAAACTTCTCGATTGCATTATTAATCGGTTTAGTAACAGGTATGTACTCTTCAATTTGTATCGCAGCACAAGTGTGGTATACACTAAAAGCACGCGAGATGGACAAAAAAGGTACAGCTGTTGTGAAAAAAGAGAAAAAACAATGGGGTTCAGACGAGCCACAAGTATAATATATGATGAGCTAGCAAGAAGTTTAAAACAACTTCTTGCTAGTTTTTTTGTGGGGAAATGATGTGATCTACCTGAGTTATAGGGCGTTTAGCTGCTAGACGGATAGAAATGTAAAACGGATGGATAGAATTCGAAATGTGACGGATAGGGAACTGCAAAAATCTGCAGTTAAACTAAAAAAACGGGCATTCGATTTTAATCAAATGACCGTTTTATCCGTATGAATAAGTTTTTTTACCGTGTATACTCGAAAATTATTTAATCGATTCATTCATTTGATGATCTCCTGCTACTTCGTTTCCTAAATTTATTTCGGGTTGCTTATTTAAAACCTCTTTTAAACGCGCGATTTCGTTCTTTTTTTCATTGATGATTGTACATGCTTCTTCCAGTTCTTTTTGTATGCTTTTTACTTGATGACGGCTGCTGAAAATACGGAAAAGTGAAAAACATAAACTGATGACAACTCCTGCGAATACGGAACCAAAAATGACTAGAACGAGCGGCCATCTTGCTTCACCGAATACATAATTAATCGGTACTTCAGTTACATTGACCGTGGCAAAAATGGCTACAGCAATAGCAAAAAGAAGCCCGATTACTAAAATCCACTGCATTTTCATCGTATCCAACTCCTCGCTTTCAAATGATAAGCTGATCTATTTAGTTTATTTCCTTTATTGGGTGATTATTAAACCAATGAGGACATTTCTCTTTACAACACAATTCTTTTCAAAACCCCCTCACTTTTCGGTATAATGGACTGCATGAGGAAGTGAAAAAAATGATTCAATCGAAAAAAGTTTGGACAGTGAATGAGCCAGATGAGCAAGCTGTAAAAAAAATGAGTGAAGCATTAACTATTTCAACAATTGCTTCTAAAATTTTATTAGCAAAAGGCTGTGATTCTGTTGAACAAGCCCAGCAATTATTAACGGTAGATGACAGTCAATATCATGATCCATTTTTAATGGCGGGTATGGAAGACGCTGTTGCACGTATTGAGCAAGCGCTTGATGAAGGTGAGAAAATCGTTGTATACGGGGATTACGATGCGGATGGTGTTACAAGTACAACCGTTTTACTCAATGTGCTGCTCGATTTAGGAGCGGATGTTGATTTTATGATTCCAAATCGTTTTATTCATGGCTATGGACCACATGCAGAGCTATTTCGTGAAGCGCATGAAAAAGGCGTTAAGCTCATTATAACGGTCGATAATGGAATTAGTGGTAATGAACCGATTCGTCTCGCAAAAGAGCTTGGGATGGATGTCATTGTCACAGATCACCATGAACCGGGAGATGAGTTGCCAATAGCTGATGTTATACTACATCCGCGCATTCCAGCAGGACATTATCCATTTGGTGAGCTTGCTGGTGTTGGTGTAGCATTTAAATTAGCGCATGCATTATATAGTGAGTTACCTGACCATTTATTTGAGTACGTCGCAATTGGTACGATTGCCGATTTAGTACCGCTAGTCGGGGAAAATCGTTATTTAGTTCAACGCGGCTTAAAGGCATTACGTCAATCGCCGAATGCTTGGGTGCCTGCACTTTGTGAAGTGACTAGTGCTTCACAAAAAGAAATTAATGAAGAAACAGTCGGCTTTTATTTTGGCCCTCGTTTAAACGCAATTGGTCGCCTAGGTGATGCTTCGCCAGGTGTTCGATTTTTAATGAGTGAAGCGCGCGAGGAAGCGAATCAAATGGCCAAGCAGTTGAATGATAAAAATACAGAGCGCAAGAAAATCGTGGAAGAGCTAACAGAGCAAGCGATTGAAATGATTGAAACGAATCCAGCGATGAAGGACAATCTTGTATTAGTCGTTGCGCAAGAAGGCTGGAATCCCGGTGTTGTCGGAATTGTAGCATCGCGCTTAGTTGAAAAGTATTACCGCCCTACAATCGTTTTATCAATTGACCACGAAAAAGGAATGGCAAAAGGCTCTGCCCGAAGTATCGAAGGTTTCCATTTATTTAATGAGTTAGCAAAAAATCGTGATATTTTACCGCATTTTGGTGGGCATCCAATGGCAGCGGGGATGACGCTTCCTATAGAGAAAATGGATGAACTAAGAACGCGTTTAAATGCACAAGCGAAAGCCGTATTAACGGATGAACAACTCATTCAAAATTTACACATCGATTTGCCAATTGAACTGAGTGAAATTACAGTAGAGGCAATTGAAGATATTCGCAAACTTGCTCCATTTGGAACAGAATTTACCAAACCACTCTTTGCCATCCGAGATGTGAAGGTAAAATCGATGCGTAAAATTGGCTCTGCTGAAAATCATTTGAAAATGGAATTAGAGGATGCCCATGGGACGCTTGATACAATTGGCTTCGGCAAAGGTCATTTACATGATGAACTATCGTATGGCGTGCCAATTTCATTAGTCGGTGATTTACAAATTAATGAGTGGCAAGGCAATAAAAAGCCGCAATTCATGATTCAAGATGTGAAAGTGAGCGAGTGGCAATTATTTGATATTCGCGGTAAAAGTCAAACGGCGAATTGGTTAGCGAAAATTCCACTTGAAACAACGGATTTTGTTGCCTTTTCCGAACAAACAAAAGCACATTTTGAGCCATTGATTCAGAATCCAATTGTATGGATTACGGATGAAAGCGCATTGCATGAACTGTCACCGAATATTGTTTTACTCGATTTACCGAGCCAGACAACTGTATTAGAAAAACTATTGAAAACCATTGCGATAGAGCGAATTTATGTTCATTTATATACAGCAGACTCTCAATATTTTAATGGCATGCCGACGCGCGATCATTTTAAGTGGTATTATGCATTCCTTAAGAAAAGACCGTCATTCGATTTGAAAGTTCATATTCAGCCGTTATCACAGCATATTGGGCTAAATGTCGATGTAATAAAATTTATGACAAAAGTGTTTTTTGAACTAGGATTTGTTACAATAGAGAATGGTCTGACGACTGTGAATGAAAATGCACCGAAAACGGCATTATCTGAAGCGCCGTCCTATAAAATACGATCACAACAAATTGAATTAGAGCAAAAGCTATTATATGCCACGTATAAAGAGTTAAAACAATGGTTTGATGAGCGGCTGAATGCTTGAGGAGGACAATTAACAATGGATTTAAAACAATTTGTGACAACAGTGGAAAACTGGCCAAAAGAAGGTATTAGCTTCAAAGATATTACAACGATTATGGATAACGGTCCAGCATACAAATATGCAACAGATCAAATTGTTGAATATGCAAAAGAAGTAGGCGCTGAAATTATCGTAGGTCCAGAGGCGCGCGGTTTTATTATCGGCTGTCCAGTTGCCTATGCGCTTGAAATCGGATTTGCACCGGTTCGTAAGCCAGGAAAATTACCGCGTGAAGTGATTTCAGCGGAATACGGTTTAGAATATGGTACGGATACATTAACAATGCATCATGATGCTGTAAAGCCAGGTCAAAAAGTATTGATCTGTGATGATTTACTAGCAACGGGTGGTACGGTAGAAGCAACAATCCAACTGATTGAACAATTAGGCGGAGTTGTTGTTGGTTGTGCGTTTTTAATTGAGCTTGAAGAATTAAATGGCCGCGAAAAAATTGCAAAATACCCAATGAAAACATTAATTAAATACTAATATCCCGCCCCGTTTTTAGCAAAAGCTTGAAACGGGGTTTTTAGTATAGAATGCTATTATCCAATTTTAAGCAGTGATACCCCTTTATGTCATTTTATGTTGAATATTTCACATATTTCAAGTTTATCTAAAACTAAATGACCTACTCCCTTTACATAAGCTACCTATATTTTATACAATTGAATTTATATCAAATAAGAAGAAAACGTGAAAATAAATGGAATAAGGTGGACAAAAATGGCGAAAGAACAAATATTGGCGCCCGAAGATGTTTTCGAACTCGCCAAATCCTATATGAATGATGAACATGTTGCCTTTGTCGTAAAAGCGTACGAGGTGGCGAAAGAAGCACATAAAGAACAGTTTCGTAGCTCTGGGGAACCTTATATTATACATCCTGTTCAAGTAGCGGGTATTTTAGCTGAGCTTCAAATGGATCCGGAAACAGTAGCGGCAGGTTTTTTACATGATGTTGTAGAGGACACGGAAGTAACGCGCGCGGATTTAGTGAATGCATTTAGTGAAGAAGTGGCAAAACTTGTTGACGGTGTAACGAAGCTAGGGAAAATTAAGTATTTGTCGAAAGAAGAACAACAGGCAGAAAATCATCGGAAAATGTTTGTTGCAATGGCGCAGGACATCCGCGTAATTTTAATTAAATTAGCGGACCGTATGCACAATATGCGAACGTTAAAACATTTACCAGCTGAAAAACAACGCCGAATTTCGCAGGAAACAATCGAAATCTTCGCACCACTTGCCCATCGTTTAGGAATTTCAAAAGTGAAGTGGGAGCTGGAAGATACGGCATTACGTTATTTAAATCCGCAACAATATTACCGCATTGTCAGCTTAATGAAGAAGAAGCGTGATGAGCGTGAAGCTTATTTAGACAATGTAATGGATGAGATTAATTCACAGCTAAAAGTAGTTGAAATCGATGCGGATGTTTACGGCAGACCAAAGCATTTAAATAGTATTTACCGAAAAATGACGTTGCAAAAAAAGCAGTTCAATGAAATTTATGATTTATTTGCCGTGCGCATATTAGTTGATAGCATTAAAGATTGTTATGCGGTAATCGGCATTATTCATACGTTATGGAAGCCGATGCCTGGCCGATTTAAAGATTATATTGCGATGCCAAAGCAAAATTTATATCAATCATTGCATACGACTGTCATTGGACCATATGGGGATCCGCTTGAAGTGCAAATTCGTACGAAAGAAATGCATAATATTGCAGAATTTGGTATTGCAGCGCACTGGGCTTATAAAGAAGGGAAAACGGTTGATCAAAAAGCAGAAAATATTGATCAAAAGTTAACATGGTTCCGCGAAATTTTAGAATTCCAAAATGAATCGTCGAATGCGGCAGAATTTATGGAGTCGTTAAAATTCGATTTATTTTCAGATATGGTATATGTATTCTCACCAAAAGGGGATGTCATCGAACTACCAGCAGGCTCAGTGCCAATTGATTTTGCTTACCGTGTCCATTCAGAAGTAGGGAATAAAACGATTGGTGCAAAAGTAAATGGCAAGATGGTCCCACTTGATACACCATTGAATACAGGTGACATTATTGAAGTGCTCACATCGAAGCAATCATTCGGTCCGAGTAGAGACTGGATAAAAATTGCGCAAAGTTCTCAAGCGAAAAATAAAATTAAGCAATTCTTTAAAAAGCATGTGCGTGAAGAAAGCGTCGTTAAAGGTAAGGAAATGGTTGAAAGAGAAATTAAAGCACAGGAATTTGATGTGAAGGAAGTATTGACGACTGAAAATATCAAACGTGTTATTGAAAAATTAAACTATACCCATGAGGATGACTTGTATGCAGCCGTTGGGGTAGGTGGCATTAGCGCACAGCAAATCGTCAACCGCTTAGCTGAAAAGATGCGTAAGGAACGCGAGCAGGAAGTTGCGCTTGAAAAAATTGTGAAGAGCATGAACAACCCAGCACCTAAAAAACGAACAGAATCGGGCGTTATCGTAAAGGGAATCGAAAACTTACTTATTCGTCTTTCACGTTGCTGTACACCAGTGCCAGGTGACGATATTGTTGGTTTCATTACAAAAGGGCGCGGTGTTTCAGTACACCGAGCAGACTGTCCAAACATTGAAGAAGATGGCATGGAAGAACGTCTCATTGAAGTGGAATGGGAAAATGAAGTGACGCACACACGAAAAGAGTATCCAGTTGATATCGAAATATCGGCATTTGACCGTCCGGGTGTTTTAAACGATGTCATGCAAGCAGTGAGTGAAGCAAAAACTAATATTTTAGCTGTAACTGGGCGAGCTGATCGAGATAAAATTGCTACAATTCACTTAACAATTGCGATTTCCAATATATCGGGGCTTCATAAAGTAGTAGAGAAAATTAAGCAATTACCGGATATTTATTCGGTACAACGCGTTATTAACTAAAAGATTGAGGTTTAATAAAAATGAGAGTCGTATTACAACGTTCAAAAGAAGCATCGGTTACAGTTGATGGCACAGTAACAGGTACCATTCTTAAAGGATATGTGTTGCTTGTGGGAATTACGCATACCGATACAGAAGAAGATGTTGCTTACGTAGCAAAGAAAATTGCTGATTTGCGTATTTGGGAAGATGAAGAAGGAAAAATGAACCGTTCGATTTTAGAAGTTGGTGGAGAAATTTTATCTGTTTCTCAATTCACGTTATATGCAGACATCCGCAAAGGAAAGCGCCCGAGCTTTGTGGATGCAGCAAGACCAGAACCTGCTGAAGTGTTATGGCTTGCCTTTAATGAGCAATTAAAAACGTATGGTTTACACGTAGAAACGGGTATTTTCGGAGCGATGATGGATGTTGCACTCATCAATGATGGACCCGTAACAATCATCGTTGAATCGAAATGAGTATCAAGCGCTAAATAACAAAACTATAAGCACTATGAAGCGAAGGCATATTGATAAGCGCATTATCAATATGCCTTTTTAGTAGGGATTTTTTTAGAAAGCTACTCTATTAATAAAATGATAAGAGCATTCGTGCATCGGATTTTATAATGGGGAATTCTCCATAATTTTGTTTACTAGTGTTTTTATGGAATAAAAGGTAGTATTAACGAAGATATATTGAAGGAGTGAGGGAAGAAATAATGTTTGAGTTACCGGCAGTAGGAGATATACATATTGTTGAAGGGGTGTACTCTGTCCCTCTTGTTTTGCTTTCTTTTGTAATCGCATTTTGGGCATCGTATACAGCACTATTTATTAATCGACGTATACAAAAAAATGGTTTTTTTCATAAAAATATTTGGCTAGCAATGGCATCTTTAGCAATGGGCTTAGGAATATGGTCGATGCATTTTATTGGGATGAGTGCATTTAAACTACCAATCCATATGGAATATTATATAGGTTTGACGATGCTTTCGATGATTCCAAGTGTTATGGCTTCTTATGTCGCGTTTTACTTTGCTAACAGCAAAAATAAAAAACTTTTACCCTACAGTATAGCGGGTATTTTTATGGGGTTAGGTATTGCACTTATGCATTATTTAGGAATGGCTGCGATGAAAATTGATGCCTATTATGTATATAAACCTAAAGTTTTTATCGCCTCAATATTAATAGCAATAGCGGCGTCATTTGCAGCTTTGTATATTTTTTCAGCCGTTAAAATAGTTACAGATAAGTTGATAATGAAAGTAGTAGCTGCTCTTTTAATGGCAATTGCAGTCACGAGTATGCATTACACTGGGATGAAAGCTATTCAGTTTTATGTTGTTGGTGAGAGCGCATTAAATCGTATCAATAATAGCGAGCTACATTCAATGGACATTACATGGATGAGTATTTTTATAACAGTTGGTGTTAGCAGTTTATTTATTTTAGCTTATTTAACGAACAAGCTAGATAAATACGTGGAACACCGCATTCAAAATTTTGACGGCTTAACACAATTACCAAATCAAAAACAATTTACAAACGACCAAAAAAATATTAAAACTGCGCATTTAGTAGCGATTATCCATATTCATAATTTAGAGAAATACATTGCAAGTTATGGCTATTATTTTGGTGATGAAATTATTAGAAAGGTGCATGAGTTACTGGGAAAATTATTGCCTGAAACTACAATGGTTTACCGGACAGAAGCAAATCGTTTTGCAATAGTGGGTACAACACTAGACCAATCAGATCAAGTGCAAAATTTGTTAGAGGGTGTATGTGCTGTACTTATGCGCCCGCTCGTAATCGATGAACGGAATCTTACAGTTGAAATGGTTTGTGCCGTTTCAAAATCTACGGAAAAAAAGTTGATTCAGGAACATTTTTCAAATGCCATTGCGGTATTGCAAGCACCTGACACGGAATATAAACATGAAGTGATTGAATATAATCCGGAAAAACATACGTTTAATTTTGAAAGTCAATTAAGCTTGGATGTTACGAATGCGATGGAAAATAATGATTTATTTGTTGTGTACCAGCCGAAAGTGGATCCGACGCGCAATGAGGTCGTGGGATTAGAGGCATTGATTCGTTGGAAACATCCCATATATGGTCTCGTATCACCGGGTGTGTTTATCCCTGTATTAGAAGAGACAAACAAAATATCAGATGTAACCGATTGGATTATTGAAAAAGTGTGCGAGCAAATTGCAGAGTGGGATCAACAAAATATTCCATTCCAACAAGTTTCGATTAATATTCCAGGTGTGTATGTCACTTCACCACGCTTAACGAAAACGTTGAATGAAAGCTTATTGAAATATCACGTTCAAACGAATCAGCTAGAACTCGAGATTACAGAAACGAGCGTTATCCATGATATTAAAAATGCGATTTTAGCAGTAAAGAACTTTAGAAGCAAGGGGATTTCTGTCGCATTAGATGACTTTGGAACAGGCTTATCTTCGCTGTCTTACTTAAAAGAAATTCCAATTTCCACGATTAAAATTGATAAATCGTTTGTCGACGATGTACCTGGATCACCAAAAGATGCTGCAATTTTAAAATCGATTGTTACCTTATGCTACTCATTGGATTTGAATGTAGTAATTGAAGGTGTCGAAACAGAGCAGCAAATGGATTTTATTCAGATGATGGATAAGCAGCCGATTGTACAAGGGTATTTTTATTCAAAGCCTTTAACAACACCGCAATTTTTAGAATGGATGAATGAACAGGCTATGATTGAGAGTAAATAAGAAAAGCTGCCTAAAAGTTGACATTACTTACTTTTAGGCAGCTTATTTGTTTACGAAATCTTAATAGACGGTATGAAAGTTGCTTATTTTTGACAATACTTCACAACTTCATCATACGCTAAATCGCCGCCGAAAATGGACAGTGCACTGCCAATTGTAATATGTAAATTGCCATTCGTTAGCTGTTCGAATTTTTGCAAATCCTCTAGAGAACGCACTCCGCCAGCATATGTTGTCGGAATCGTTGTCCAATGCGCTAAATCACGCACTAAACTTTCCTGCATGCCACTGCGCTTGCCTTCTACATCCACGGCATGGATTAATAACTCATCACAATAGTGTTCAATCTCTTTTATTGATTGCGCATTCACTTCAAAGTCGCTAAATTTCGTCCATTTATCTGTGACGACAAACCATTTCCCGTCACGTGCACGACAACTCAAATCAATGACAATGTGCTCTTTTCCAACTGCATCGATTAATTGCTGTAAGCGTTCCATATCGAGTAAACCATCATGAAAAATAAACGACGTCACGATGACATGGGATGCACCTGCGTCAATATACTTTTGTGCATTGTCCGCCGTGATACCACCGCCAATTTGTAAGCCATTCGGATAGGCAGCGAGCGCGCGGATGGCCGCTTGTTCATTGCCAGGTCCAAGCATAATAACATGACCACCTGTTAATTGGTCTTGCTGAAATAACGTCGCATAATACGTGGAGTCCTGCTGAGACGTAAAATTTTCAATGACAGCTTGATCGGTATGACCGAGCGTACTTCCTACGATTTGTTTCACTTTGCCTTCATGCAAATCAATACAAGGTCTAAATTCCATTTAGTTCACAAGCCTTTCTGTCTGATTCATTACTTCTTCTATCATACCATTGACTGATTAATAATTGTTATAAGAGTCTGACATTTCTGTCGCGTTTTAGAGCTAGAGTTGCTTCAATTACGCGCGTTTACATGAACAGCGATGGATTTGTGATTCAGTAAAGGACAGGGCTATTTACATATGGTAAAATAAGCGTACAAATGAGCAAGGAAGTGGGCGTTAAAGTGGCGGAAAATCTCGATTTATTTGAACTAAATAAGCTATTTATTCTTGGGCGTCCCATCGTCTCAATTTTTCATAATCCAACAAATATGTATTCGATTGTTCGCGTGAAAATTCAAGAAACAAATTTGCAATATGAGGAAAAAGAAATTATCGTCGTTGGGTATGTTCCGCAATTAGCAGAAGATGAACTATACCGCTTTACGGGTGTCCTGAAAAGCCATCCTAAATACGGCATGCAATTCCAAATTGAAACATTTGAAAAAGAGGTCCCATCAACCGAGCAGGGGATTGTTCATTATTTATCAAGTGATTTATTTACAGGAATCGGACGAAAAACAGCCGAATCCATTGTAAATAAACTTGGACTTGATGCGCTCACGAAAATTTTAGAAGATCCCAATGCGCTAGATGCAGTGCCGCGATTACCTGCTGAAAAAAAAATCTTGATTCGCCAAACAATTGAAGAAAATTTAGGGTTAGAGCGTGTCATGGTCCGGCTAAATGAGTGGGGATTTGGTCCGCAATTAGGTATGAAAATCTATCAAAAATACCGCGAAGATACGATCAATTTATTAATGGCAAACCCGTATCGATTAATTGAGGATATTGAAGGGGTCGGGTTTATTCGCGCGGATGAGCTCGGATCGAAGCTTGGTATGACGGGCAATCACCCTGACCGAATTAAGGCGGCCATTTTTCATGTTTTAACACATGCGGCATTGTCAGAGGGGCATGTTTATCTCGATGCCGAAATGGTTCTTCCTGCTGTTAAAAATATGCTGGAGCAAAGTCAGCGTGTTGAAATTCCGTATGAGGCGATTTCGAAAGCATGTATTGAAATGCGTGAAGAATCGAAAATTTGCGGGGAAGAAACACGCCTTTATTTGCCATCCCTGTATTTTAGTGAAGTTGGAATTGCGAGTAAAATTATTGAATTAAAAAGTAAAAATGAGACGAGTGAACGTTTTTCGCGCGATGAAATTCGGAAAGCGATTGGCGATGTGGAGGAAAGTTATAATGTGACCTATGCACCGACACAAGTTCAAGCGATTGAAACGGCGATGAACTCGGCTGTCATGATATTAACAGGTGGGCCTGGTACGGGGAAAACGACGGTCGTGCGTGGACTTGTTGAAGCATATGCAGAGCTTCATGGTCTTTCCTTGAATCCAAAAACATATGCAGAAAAAGAAGAGTCATTTCCGATTGTGTTAGCGGCTCCAACTGGACGAGCTGCAAAACGCTTAGCTGAATCGACGGGTTTACCGGCGATGACAATTCACCGTTTACTCGGTTTTAACGGACATGAAAAAGACGAGGAAACAGAGCGGGAAGTGACAGGACGTTTAATCATCATTGATGAAATGTCGATGGTCGATACTTGGTTGGCGCATCAATTATTAAAGGCGCTGCACGAAGATGTCCAAGTGATATTCGTAGGGGATCAGGATCAATTACCACCTGTTGGTCCGGGACAAGTATTAAAGGATTTACTCGGATCGAAGCAAGTACCAGTTGTGGAATTAACGGATGTATATCGCCAAGCAGAAGGGTCGACGATTATTGAACTTGCGCATCAAATTAAAAAAGGAATTGTGCCGGATACATTAACGGCGAAAACATCGGATCGTTCGTTTATTCAAGCGGCGGCTCCTCAAGTAACCGGTGTTGTTACGCAAGTTGTAAAAGGTGCGCTTGCAAAAGGACAGGCAATTCGCGACATTCAAGTGTTGGCGCCGATGTATAAAGGTCCTGCTGGCATTGATGCATTGAATAAAGAAATTCAACAGCTCGTTAATCCGAATGATGGAACGAGGAAAGAACTCGTGTTTGGCGATACGATTTACCGAATTGGCGATAAAGTGCTCCAACTTGTCAATCAACCCGAAAGCAATGTGTTTAATGGCGATATGGGGGAAGTTATTTCGATTATTCGTGCAAAGGAAACGATTGAAAAGCAAGATTTATTAATTGTTTCTTATGACGGGATTGAAGTGACGTATCAGCGATCAGATTTGAATCAACTGACACTCGCCTATTGTTGCTCTATCCATAAATCACAAGGCTCTGAGTTTCAAACGGTCATTATGCCAGTAGTGCGCGGCTATTCGAAAATGCTGCGTCGAAACTTACTATATACAGGCATTACACGAGCGAAAAACTTTTTAATTTTATGTGGTGAACCGGATGTTTTAGCAAATGGGTTAGCCAAAACAGATGATTTAACACGTTTTACGAGTTTAAAAATGCGTTTAAATCCGTCAGTAGTGGATGAAGCCCAGCAAGTTGAAGATCAAGAGAAAGTGGAAGTCCAGCCAACGCCGCATTCAACTGTAGAAAAAAAACAACGAGAGCCATCTCACGAGCAGTTGGGTTTATTAAATGTATCAGAGTCGCATAAAATTGGGGAAACCTTGTTGAATCATTTAACGACCGAAACAGCACCATACATTCATCCACTCATAGGGATGGACAATGTTTCGCCGTATGATTTTGTGGAAGAATAATTGGAAAGCCATTTTGCTACTTGCGAAATGGCTTTTTTTAAAATGGGGAAACTTTATAGTATTTCTTCACTTAAGGTGAGGAGCTTGTCTTTATTTTGAATCAAATAGCCACGATTGTGTTTAACGAGAATACCGGCTTCACAAAACGCCGCAAATGTATACAATAAATGCCGATAGGAAACGCCTAAAAACTCACAAATTTCGGTATGCTTTTCTTTATAAAAGCCCTGATCCGAACTAAGCAATATAAAGGCAGCTAGCCGGTTTTCTAATGGATACACTTGATTTTGTGTATATTTCGCTGTCACTTTCATTTCCTTATCACTTAAAAGCATACAAAGTTCGCGCAAAAAAATGACGTCGGTTAATAATCGTTTTCTAAATTGTAGAATGGGAATCGCAAGGCATATTGTTTTTGTAACAGCTTGAATTCCTTTTGATACTCTTACACTATCTAATAGCTCCATTTCCCCCATGAAACAAGGCGATGTAATGAAATCAATTAAAGATACTTTGCCATTTTTATGCGTTACATACAGCTTAGCTTTCCCCTCGACCATATAATACAAATATTCTGGATGAGAGCGTTCCTTAAAAATAAATTCCCCCTTTTCAAATTGATGAACGGTCAAATAAGTGATGATATCGAATGAAAAGAACTGGTTAATCGGATATTGTTCAATATAAGAATTACGCAATATATTCGTTAAAACCTTCAAATTACTCACTACCTTTATAAAATATGAGATATCTCACATTATTGTATAAAATAACATGATATCATTCAACTTAATTCAGCGATAATCCCTTACATCTATAGGTGGAGGATGAATGCAGAGTATACAATTCTATTCAGTAGGGTTCGAAATCTAGCTGAATCAAGTTGAAGCCCCTGCGGATGTCACAGATTTTTTAGGGGAGTTTTTCGAGCAGGCTCGAAAAAAATCTGGACGCAATTACGCCGAGGCATAATTGATTGTAATGTATTGGAGGGAATAAATTTCATGAACAATCAGCGTTGGTTATCGCAAAATTTCTTTACGTTTTTTATTACATGGGGCATCTTTTTACCGTATTGGACAGGTTGGTTAGTAAATGATAAAGGATTAACTGTGTCAGACGCGGGTATCATTATGAGTTTCGGTTTAGTGGCACGCGCCTTGTCAACGATGTTTATCTTTCCTTATGTATCAAAAATTTTAAGCAATAAACAAGTATTATTATTTTTTACTATGATGTCATTAATCGTAGCGATTTTGTACATACCGATGGACTCATTCGAAGGCTTGTTTATTGTGACGATGCTATTTAGTGCGATGTACCCGGCGTTATTGCCAGCAGTTGAAAGTGGTGCCTCGACCTTGATGCAGCAAGGGGATGTCCATTATGGGAAAGCACGTTCACTTGGTTCGTTTGGCTACGTTTTGTCGGTATTAGTTATCAGTATGTTTACCGGTACATACGGGGAACAAATTATATTATGGTTTATGATCTTAGGGTTAATCGCGTTATTAGCCATTCAGTTATTGCCGGCTCCGAATGTTTTACTTATGCGACCAGAGCATGGAAAAAATGCGAAGTCTTTATCTATGAAAGGTTTACTCGAAGTGAAAAGCTTTGCAGTCGTGCTACTTGTCGTCATTTTACTGCAAGGGGCACATGCTTCTTATTACAGCTATGGATACATTTACATACAAGATTTGAATGTCAACCCATTTTATATTGGGGTCATTTTGAATGTTGCGGTTGTGTTTGAAATTATTTATTTCTTAAAGGCAGATACGTTTTTATCTAGCTGGCGTCCGTCATCGTTATTAATTTTAGCTGCGGTTGGTTCAAGTGTGCGCTGGATTGCGATTTATTTATTCCCGAGCATACCCGTATTTGTTGTGACGCAAGCGCTTCATGCTTTGTCATTTGGGGTGGCGCACTATGCATTTATTCGCTACATTACGCAAAATTTACCGAAAGAGCAAATTCCAAATGCACAAGGGATTTATTCAGCATTTGCGATGAGTTTAAGTGCCGCTTTATTGACATTGATCGGTGGTGCGCTTTATGAAATCGAACCAGGTCTTGCATTTTTAGGGATGGCCATTTTTACCGTACCAGCGATTTTCCTACTTCTATTGACGCGCAATCGATTTCAATATTGACAGTTAGCATACAATTTTTTATAATGAAAAGTAGAATACATTGAACACGATGATGGAAAAAAAGTATGTTTTACAAACGTGTATAGAAAGAGATTTCAAGGCTGAAAAAATCTCCACAGGCGTAATTCAGAAAGCTACTCCAGAGTGCAGCTAATCCCTGCCGTATGCTCACGTTAAGAGCACTTGAGATATAATGTTTTACGCATTATAAATTAGGGTGGTACCGCGAGATTACAGTCTTCGTCCCTTTACTAGGGATGAGGGCTTTTTTGTGTTTACACTTGATACAGCAGGGGTCAAACCCCGGCTGTATCAGAAGAACAAAGGCTAAACCCGTCACGTCCTGTGACAACGCCTTTGTGATCAACATTGTGTTGACCCAAGCTCCAGCGGATGTCACAGATTTTTTAGGGGAGTTTTTCGAGCGAGCTCGAAAAAAATCTGGACGCAATTACGCTGAGGCGTAATTGATTCATCAATTTTCGTTCACTATTATTAGGAGGAATACAGCATGACATCAAAAACAATGACAGCAACAGAAATTCGTCGTCTATATTTAGAGTTTTTTAAAGAAAAAGGACATCATCATGAACCATCTGCACCACTTGTGCCAATTAATGATCCATCATTATTATGGATTAACTCAGGTGTTGCGACGTTAAAGCCTTATTTTGACGGTCGTATCATTCCAGACAATCCACGTATTACAAATGCGCAAAAATCAATTCGTACAAACGATATTGAAAACGTAGGTAAAACAGCGCGTCACCATACGTTCTTTGAAATGTTAGGAAACTTCTCGATCGGTGATTATTTCAAAAAAGAAGCCATTCATTATGCATGGGAATTCTTAACAGATGCAAAGTGGATGGGCTTTGAAGCGGATAAATTATCGATTACAATCCACCCAGAAGACCAAGAAGCGTACGATGTTTGGCACGATGAAATTGGGATTCCAAAAGAGCGCTTAATTCGTTTAGAAGGTAACTTCTGGGATATTGGGGAAGGTCCATCTGGTCCAAACTCTGAAATATTCTATGACCGTGGGGAAGAATACGGCTTTGGTGCACCTGAAGAGGAAATGTATGCAGGTGGCGAAAATGAGCGTTACTTAGAAATTTGGAACCTTGTTTTCTCACAATTCAACCACAATCCAGATGGCACATATACGCCACTACCAAAGCAAAACATTGATACAGGTATGGGACTGGAGCGTATCGTTTCGGTAATTCAAAATGTGCCAACGAACTTTGATACAGATCTTTTCATGCCAATCATTGAAAACGTAGAAAAATTTGCGAACCGCAACTATATGCGTCCAAATGAAGTAGATTTAAAAGAAATCTTCGGTTCGGCAGAAGATATTAATACACCATTCAAAGTAATTGCGGACCATATTCGTACAGTTGCATTTGCCATTGGTGATGGTGCATTACCATCAAATGAAGGACGCGGATACGTATTACGTCGCTTATTACGTCGTGCAGTGCGCTATGCAAAACAAATCGGTATCGAAAAACCGTTCATGTTTGAATTAGTTCCAACTGTTGGCGCGATTATGGAAGATTTCTATCCACAAGTGAAAGAAAAAGAAGCGTTCATTCAACGTGTTATTAAAAATGAAGAAGTTCGTTTCCATGAAACATTAGATGGCGGTTTAGCGATTTTCAATGATGTTGCGGAAAGCCAAAAAGCAAAAGGTGAAACAATCATTCCAGGCGCGGATGCGTTCCGTTTATATGATACATTCGGTTTCCCAATCGAATTAACAGAAGAATATGCGGAAGAAGTAGGCATGACAGTTGATCATGAAGGCTTCGAAACGGCGATGGAAGAACAACGTAACCGTGCTCGTAATGCGCGTGCAGATGTGGATTCAATGCAAGTGCAAAATGAAGTGTTAGCTAACTTAAAGCAAGAATCAACGTATGTATATAATGTGCTTGAAACTCAAGGGACAGTTGCTGCAATCGTTGTTGACGGTCAAGAAGCGCAAGTGGCGACAGAAGGACAAGAAGCGTTAGTAATCCTTTCTGAAACACCATTCTATACTGAAATGGGTGGACAAATTGCGGATACAGGTGTGATTCAATCGGATAGCTTTAAAGCACTTGTAAAAGATGTTCAAAAAGCGCCAAATGGTCAACCGTTGCATACAGTGTTCATCGAATCAGGTGAAATGAACGTTGGGGATACGATGACAGCAAATGTAGACCGTGAAAAACGTACACTTATTTTGAAAAACCATACAGCAACACACTTAATGCACCGTGCATTAAAAGATGTTTTGGGAGATCACGTTGCACAAGCGGGTTCTTATGTTGGACCAGATCGTCTACGTTTCGACTTCTCACATTTCGGTCAAGCTACGAAAGAAGAATTGGCACAAGTCGAGCGTGCGGTAAACGAAAAGATTTGGGATGATATCGAAGTAGTCGTGCAAGAAATGGCGATTGACGAAGCAAAAGCAATGGGTGCAATGGCGTTATTCGGTGAGAAATACGGTGATGTTGTACGTGTTGTAGCGGTATCGGATTATTCAATTGAACTTTGTGGTGGTCTACACGTTCAACGTTCATCTGAAATTGGTTTCTTCAAAATCGTTTCTGAAGGCGGTATCGGAGCGGGTACACGTCGTATTGAAGCGGTAACAGGGAAAGCAGCTTACTTTGCAGTGAAAGAAGAAGAAGCGATTTTAAATGAAGCAGCAGCATTATTAAAAGCAAACCCAAAAGATGTCGCAACACGTGTCGCATCATTACAAGCGGATTATAAAGAATTACAACGTGAAAATGAATCATTATCTCAAAAAATGGCCAATGCGCAAGCGGGTGCAGTCATTGATGCAGCACAAAAAATTGGTGATGTTACAGTATTAGCAACACGCGTTGATGCAAAAGATAACAATCAATTGCGCCAAATGATGGATGATTTAAAAGAAAAAATGGATGCAGCAATTATTGTCCTAGGTGCAGTATCAGACGATAAAGTAATGCTTTGCGCAGGTGTGACGAAAGATATCGTAGGCGGTCAACACCATGCAGGTAATATCGTGAAAATGGTTGCGGAAGCATGTGACGGTAAAGGTGGCGGTCGTCCTGATATGGCGATGGCTGGTGCGAAAGATGCAACGAAATTAGACGATGCATTAACAGCTGTTTATGACCTTGTAAAAACATTCTAACTTGCGAAAAAAAGGTTATCAAAATATAGTTTATGGGGAAAGTAAATAAGCATATTTGAAGTGCATGGATGAATAGGATATAATAGAGAAAATGGAGATGGTTCTATATTCCATCTCTCTATTGCTGAAAGCGAGGTGCTGGTCTTGAGTTCATTCGATCAAACGATGAAATTTAGTTTTCCTGAAGAGTCAATGGAACAAGAAGTGAAGCAAGTGATGTTGAAGGTGTATTCGTCATTAGAGGAAAAAGGCTATAACCCAACGAACCAAATTGTAGGTTATTTATTATCTGGTGACCCGGCATACATCCCTCGCCACCAGGACGCACGCAATGTAATTCGTAAGCTTGAGCGAGATGAAATTTTAGAAGAACTCGTCAAATTTTATATTAGAAAGAATACCGAGGCGGACAAATGAGAATTATGGGTTTAGACGTCGGCTCTAAAACAGTCGGCGTTGCAATTAGTGATGCGTTTGGCTGGACTGCGCAAGGCATTGAAACGATTAAAATTAATGAAGCAGTCGGCGAATTTGGCATCCCTCGTATTCATGAGCTTGTCAAAGAGCACAGCGTAACGGAATTTGTTGTAGGTTTTCCAAAGAACATGAATAATACAGTGGGACCTCGCGGGGAAGCATCTGAAGCCTATAAAAGGTTATTAGAAGAGACTTTCGGGTTCCCTGTAAAGCTTTGGGATGAACGCTTAACAACAATGGCGGCAGAACGTATGTTAATTGAAGCAGACGTGAGCCGTAAAAAACGCAAACAAGTCATTGATAAAATGGCAGCTGTCATGATTCTACAAGGATATCTCGACAGCAAAAACTAAGTTTGCTTGAAATACAGCAAACGGAACAAGGCTTGGCCTTAATATTATGAAGAGGTGACTTTTAATGTCAGAACAACAAAATCAAATTACAGTAGTAGACGAAAATGGTAACGAACAACTTTGTGAAATTTTACACACATTCGATTCAGAAGAATTCGGTAAATCGTATGTATTATATTCATTAGTAGGTGCTGAAGAAGACGGTGAAGGTGCTGTAGAAATTTTCGCATCATCATTTGTTCCAGCTGAAAACGGTGAAGATGGCGAGTTAGAGCCAATCGAAACTGAAGCAGAGTGGGATTTAATCGAGAGCGTTTTAAATGCGATTGAAGACGAGCTAGGCGAAGAATAATTTTGGCATAAGTGGATTTTTAAGCGAGTTCACATAATGAAGGACAGGGCCTCATATTAGTGTAGAGGTATCGTCCTGCTAAAACAGAGGAGGCGTTTGCCGACTCTGTTTTGCTATTTAGGAGGAATGTAACGATGGAAGAACAAATTTTTGTATTACAAACAGAAGAGGGCCAAGAGCAGCAATGTCGCGTTGTCTTTACATTTGATTCAGATGACCATTCATACGTGTTATTTTCATTAGTAGGCGATGAAGATGCAGGTGTTTCGGCGTTGCGTTTTGAATTAGATGACAATGGTGAAATGGCGGGCTTTGCAGACCTTGAAACCGATGAAGAATGGGCAATGGTTGAAGAAGTAATGAACACGTTAATTAGTGAGTTCGGTGCAGATCAAACGAATTTCTTTACCATTACAAATGATCAAGATGAAGAAGTTATGTGCCAAATCTTACACCGTTTCGAACGCAACAATAAAGATTATTTATTTTATGCGATTGTAGAAGATGAAGTGCCAAATTTAGATGAAGTGTTCGCTTCGGCTTATATTTCTGGTGAAAATGGTGAAGTAGCAGACTTACTACAAATTGAAACCGATGAAGAATGGGCAATGGTAGAAGAAGTATTAGCATCATTAGCACAGCAATAATTTTGTGAACGTGCAATTTAATTAAAAGAAGAGGTCCTGAACAATCCATTGTTTAGGACCTTTTCGATGTGATAATAATATATATAATTAATTTAAGAACCTATCAATAATAGCCCTCTTTAAAAAGATGGGAGTTGATTTCCATTCCGGTCCGGACGCTTTTCACGGGCACGGCTCCAACTAACTTGTTTCAGGATACATCCCAAAACAAGTGGATTTTCCGCACGTGCTGTTCCCGTAGGAAGCTTTGCTCTGTAGCGAAAGGCGCCAGCTACACTCGCCTCCCCTACATTCCAATCAACTCCTTTCTAATCAAGTTTTTACCATTAAAAATCCTAATCTTTTTTAGAATATGAAGTTAGTTTTCGCTACTCAATATTTTTATTAAAGTACGCACTCTATAATAAAATTTGCCCCTACCATGCTATTGAGCCCGCAAAAAGTGTCGTTTGATATCATTTTTGCAACATAGTTTTGTCACTTCAAAGGTTAAACTTTGTACAAGGGTTATATATTTTTTGTTCCTTAGCGGCAAAAGAATTAGGATAGCCCTTGCACAATGGGGAAAATGCAGAAAGTTTTAGAAAGGCAAAACTTTATATAGGCTGGCCTTGCACAAAGCACACAGATGAGTCGTACAGATTTGTGCTAACATTGTCAGTGCGCCTCATGTGCTTAGCCAGCCTAAACTAGCAGGTACTTTATGAGAACACTTATATCATTAGAATAGATTCTTTGGTTAAACTTATATATTTTGAACCAAATAAATTAAATTACGTCTGAAATTATGTCGCGAAAACTAGAAAATTGTATTAGTTTCGCCTGTTTGATTGTATCAAGTAGAAATTTTTTGTATCATATGTAAGAGAATAAGGGGGGACACCCGTGATAAATGATGAACAAAAACAAGAAATGTTTAAAAAAATGAAAGATAGAAAGGGAGAAATTAAAATCGTGCGAAAAATTGTATTCGTTGTCGCGCTTATTGCTCTCATTCTACTTGCAATTGGCGGCTATTCAGCCTATAGCTATATATCTTCAGCACTAAAGCCGGTAAATACAGAATCGGATAAAAAAATTGAAATTGAAATTCCGATGGGATCTGGAATTACATTAATCTCAAAAATTTTAGAAGAGCATAAAATCGTACAAGATGCGCGCGTTTTTAAATATTATACAAAATTTAAAAATGAGTCCGAATTTCAGGCTGGTAATTATTCATTAACACAGTCCATGACGCTTGACGAAATTATTGAAAGTCTAAAAACAGGACGAGTATATCGTGAGCCTGTATTTACAGTGACTATCCCAGAAGGCTTAACATTAGAGCAAGTTTCGAAAGTCATCGAAAAAAATACGAAACATAAAGCCGCTGATTTTATGAAGAAAGTGACAGATGAAACTTATATTAAGCAACTAATGGTCGACTATCCAGAGTTGTTAACGGACGCGATATTGGGCGATAATATCCGTTTTGCACTGGAAGGATATTTATATCCAGCGACGTATTCTTTCTTTGAAGAAGATCCAAGCTTGGACGAAATTATTAAAAAGATGTTAAGTACAACAGATTCAATCGTTTCTGAATTTGAAACAATACTAATCGAAAAAGAGATGTCTGTTCATGAAATGCTCACATTTGCTTCTTTATTAGAAGAAGAAGCTACAGCGAAAACGGACCGTGAAACAATCGCAAGTGTTTTCTACAACCGTATGGACATTGATATGATGTTGCAAACGGACCCAACAGTACTTTACGCACTTGGCTCACATAAAGATCGTGTATTATATGAAGATTTAGAAGTAGAGAACGCCTATAATACGTATAAAAACGTAGGCTTGCCGCCAGGACCGATTGCAGGTGCCGGGAAGTCTTCAATCGAGGCAACGTTAAATCCATCACAAACCGACTATTTATTCTTCTTAGCGGATAAAGAAGGCACGAACCATTTTGCCAAAACATATGAAGAACATTTGGTCAATATTGAGAAGTATTTACGTTAAATTGACATCGGTCGGGGGCTAGGGTCAACACGATGTTGTTAAAGGAATCGAGTACTTTACTAATTCCGTCTAAAGTCGGAATTAGTAAAGATAATTCGCATTCCTTTTCTTTTCATGCTATTATAAGTTGTGATTTTTGTCCTAATATATAATTTATTGTAGGCGCAAACAACTAAGTTTCGTCTTTTTTCATGAGATTTCATGCATTGACAAAAGGCAGCACCTACAAACAGCTAAAAGGGGTTTAACAAATGGAGTTATCAGATGCGTATATCGCTTCTTTCATATCGAATCGTGATGAATTGCTGCTTGAAATGGAACGATTTGCACAGGAAAATCATGTGCCTATTATGCAATTAGCTGGTATTGAATCATTAAATCAATTACTGCGCATTCAAAAACCGACAAGCATATTAGAAATCGGTACAGCAATTGGTTATTCCGCAATACGTATGGCACAAGCATTGCCAGAATGTCAGATTGTGACGATTGAGCGAGATGCGGCGCGTGTGCAACATGCAAAAGCGTTTATTGCCAGATCAGCAGAAGCAAATCGCATACAGGTAATTGAAGGTGATGCGTTAGAGGTAGAACTTGAAGAAATTCCATCTACTTTTGATGCCGTTTTTATTGATGCGGCGAAAGGCCAATACTTAAAGTTTTTCGAAAAATATTCACCGCTCGTACCATCGGGTGGCGTATTATATATCGATAATATGTATATGCACGGGCTTTCAGACTTAGATATTAAAGAAGTACCGAGAAGAAAAAGAACAATGATCCGCAACTTAAAAACGTTTTCAGACTGGATTATGGCGCATCCAGATTATACGAGCGCATTTTTCCCAGTTGGCGATGGATTGTTAATTTGTTTGAAGAGGTGACGAAAGGTGAAGAAACCAGAATTATTAGTAACACCACAATCGGTGGAACATGTACAAGCATTACTACAAGCAGGTGCGGATGCATTTGTCATTGGTGAACAAAAATTCGGCCTACGTTTAGCGGGAGAATTTACAGTCGCCCAAGTAGAAGAAGCAACAGCAATTATTCACGCTGCAGGTAAAAAAGTGTATGTCGCAGTGAACGCGATTTTCCATAATGATCGAATTGACGCATTAGATGCCTATGTAGTAGAAATGCAACGTATTGGTGTAGACGCACTATTATTCGGTGATCCAGCGGTTGTTATGTCGGCTCGTGAGCAAGACATTACAATTCCTCTACACTGGAGTCCTGAAACGATTGCGACAAACTGGTTCCAAGTAAACTATTGGGGCGAGCGTGGCAGTAAGCGTGCCGTATTAGCGCGCGAGCTTTCAGTGGATGAAGTGATTGAAATTAAAGAAAATACAACACATGAAATTGAAGTGCAAGTACACGGTATGACATGTATGTTCCAATCAAAACGTTCATTGCTAGGTAACTATTTCTTATATCGCGACGAAGCAATGGAAATTGAAAACCGTAAAGACCAAAAAAATATGTTCTTACATGATAAAGAGCGTAAAAATAAATACCCAATTTATGAGGATTTGAATGGTACAAACATCTTCTCTCCGAATGATATGTGCATTATCGAAGAATTAAACGAATTATTCGAAGCGGGTATTGATTCGTTGAAAATCGACGGCGTTCTTCACACATTTGACTATGTCGTAACGGTTACGAATTTATATCGTCAAGCTATTGATGCTTACTTTGATCAAGGTGAAGATGCATACGAAAACATTAAATCTGAGTTATTTGAGCAAATTGAAGCCATTCAGCCAGCTTTACGCCCACTGGACACAGGATTCATCTACAAAGAGACAGTATACTAGGAAGGGGAGCGTAACAGATGCTTGAATTAATTCAAAACGAAAAAATCCGTTCAACAGTAGACGGTAAAATAGTTATCACGAAAAAACCAGAGCTTTTAGCACCTGCGGGAAGCTTAGAAAAATTAAAAGTGGCTGTGCATTACGGAGCAGATGCTGTATTTATCGGTGGACAAGAATTTGGTTTACGATCAAATGCAGGTAACTTCACGATTGAAGAGATGAAAGAAGGCGTTGAATTCGCCGAAAAATATGGTGCGGTTATTTATGTAACGACGAATATTTTTGCGCACAATGAAAACATGGATGGTCTTGAAGAGTACTTACAAGGGATTGAAGGTGCTGGTGTAAAGGGCATCATCGTAGCGGACCCATTGATTATCGAAACATGTAAAAAAGTCGCACCAAAACTAGAAATCCACCTGTCAACACAGCAATCATTGTCAAACTGGAAAGCTGTGAAGTATTGGAAGGATGAAGGTTTGGAGCGTGTCGTACTTGCCCGTGAAGTTGGCGGGGAAGAAATGCTTAAAATGAAAGAAAAAGTAGATGTTGAAATCGAGGCATTCGTACATGGTGCGATGTGTATTGCATACTCAGGTCGCTGTACATTATCGAACCATATGACAGCGCGTGACTCTAACCGTGGCGGTTGTTGCCAATCTTGTCGTTGGGATTATGATTTATATGAAAACAATGACGGGGAAGAAGTGGCATTGTTTAATGAAGGTGAAGCACCATTCGCCATGAGCCCGAAAGATTTAAAATTAATCGAATCCATTCCACATATGATCGAGCTAGGTATTGATTCGTTAAAAGTAGAAGGTCGTATGAAATCGATTCACTACGTAGCAACGGTTATTTCTGTGTATCGTAAAGTCATTGATGCGTACTGTGCGGACCCTGTAAACTTCCAAATTAAAAAGGAATGGTTGGTAGAATTAGCGCGCTGTGCAAACCGTGCTGCTGCTTCATCATTCTTTGAAGGTGAACCGAGCTACAAGCAACAAATGTTTGGTTTCCATTCACATAAAATGAAATGGGACTTTGCTGGTCTTGTGTTAGATTACGATGTGGATACACAAATGGTCACATTAGAGCAACGTAACCACTTCAAAATGGGTGATACGATTGAATTTTTCGGTCCAAATATGGAAACATTTGAACAAACAGTTGGACAACTTTGGGATGAGGACGGCGAAGAGTTAGATGTTGCACGTCATCCATTACAAATTGTGAAATTTAAAGTAGAGTACCCTGTTTCAAAACTTGATATGATGCGAAAGGAGAATAAATAAATGTCAAAGCGCCCAGTTGTTATCGGGATAGCAGGTGGTTCATGCTCGGGGAAAACGAGTGTAACGAAAGCCATTTATGATGTCTACCGTGAGCATTCAGTTGTTGTCATTGAACAAGATTATTATTATAAGGATCAAAGTCATATGACATTTGAGCAGCGTCTTGATACAAATTATGACCATCCTTTAGCCTTTGATACAGATTTATTAATCGAGCATATCCATGCATTACTTGATTACAAAGCGATTGAAAAGCCGGTCTATGATTACGTTAACCATACGCGTTCAGATGAAGTTATTACAGTTGAACCACAGGATGTCATCATTATTGAAGGTATCCTCGTATTAGAAGATGAACGCTTACGTAATTTAATGGATATCAAACTTTTCGTTGACACGGATTCAGATTTACGTATTATTCGTCGTATTCAACGTGACATTAAAGAACGCGGACGTACAGCAGATTCTGTCATCGACCAATATTTATCAGCGGTTCGTCCAATGCATAATATGTTCATTGAACCGACAAAACGCTATGCAGATGTCATCATTCCAGAAGGTGGCGGAAACAACGTGGCAATTGATTTAATGGTCACGAAAATAAAAACAATTCTTGAATCTAATTCAATTGTGTAATATGATGGGTTAGTATTTACAATATTTTTCATTTAACTTGACAATATTAAATGTCAATTATATAAGTATTAGCGAAATTCGGGTGCTAGTAATTACTGTGTAAAATGCCTTCTATATTCGGCCATTTGCACATAGTATGAACTAGTAGTCGGGTTTTCTATTATTTATGAATCAAAATTAATACGTGTGTTGACAAGTCGTTTGTGCATTATTTGAAGCACGTGCGCGATTTTATTATTACTATAAAAGAAAACGATTGCAAAAAGATAGAATGCAACGGAAGTTTTCGAGCATTTACTAAGGAGTGGGAATTATGTCAAACGAAAAACAGTACCCTATGACGAACGAGGGGAAACAAAAACTAGAAGCAGAATTAGAAACTTTAAAAACAGTAAAACGTCCAGAAGTAGTGGATCGTATTAAAGTAGCACGTAGCTTTGGAGATTTATCGGAAAACTCTGAGTATGATTCGGCGAAAGAAGAGCAAGGGTTTGTTGAAGGTCGTATTTCTGCAATTGAACATATGTTACGTAATGCGGTTATCATTACAGAAGATGGTACAAGCAATGCGGTTGCATTAGGAAAAACGGTTACTTTTGATGAATTAATTAAAGGCAAGCGCGCAAACTTTGAGGAAAGCTATATTATCGTTGGTTCAGCGGAAGCAGACCCAGTGGAAGGTAAAATTTCAAACGACTCACCAATTGCGAAAGCATTAATGGGTCACCAAGTGGACGATGTTGTAAAACTAGTAACACCAGGTGGCGAAATGGAAGTTGTTATTTTAGAAATTAAATAATTAAAAGGTAGTTAGCAAACTTGGCTAACTACCTTTAATTTTGTTAAAATAGTGAAACAAATATTGGGGGTGATTGGGTGGAACGAAAAAAACGATTTCAAACACGAGCACAATATACAGAAGAAAAAGCGAAATCATCTAAGTTTTACAAAATGGATAAAATGTTGAATTACTTAATTGCCGTTGTAGCGATTTTAATTGTTGTGACGCTCGGCTGGCTTATTTCTGGGGATGATGAGTCCTCTGACCAAGCGGAAGAACAACAGCAGGTAGACAAGCCATCACAAGACGCAGTGGGACAAGGGGAAGACAGCGAAGACCAGTCCACGCCAACTGAAGGACAATCGAACGAAGAGGATGAAGAGCCAGTAGCAGACACTGAGCAAGATGTTGACCAGTCAAACACAGTGGTGACACCTTCCGCCGAACCTAATGTCAAAGAAGTGCACACAAATGCAGATTGGCCAGCGTATCCAACTGCGCAAACAGGTGAGCATGTTTCTACCTTTGAAAAAGGGCATATTGATTACGAAGAAAAATTGAAGGCGATTTTTAGCGTTCTTGATATTGAGCAAGAAAATAGTATCGTCTGGAGAGTGGGAAATAACGGCGATGCACAATCAGCAATCGCAGTCGTCCATTCAAAAGATAAAGGAAAAATATACCGTGTCAGCATCGAATGGGGTGACAATGAAGGCTGGAAACCAATCCAGTATGAAGTGTTAAATTCATTAGAAGGAATTTAGTACGAACAGTGAGTGGAAGTTATTTTTGAAAATTAGTTAAAGAAAATGTTCAATATATATAAGTTAAACAAAAGATTCTATCCTTTTGATGTAAGTTTTCTAATATAGCTTCTAATAAAGTATGTGCTAGCTAAGCACATGAGACGCACAGTTTTGTTGTACAAATCTGTACGACTCATCTGTGTGCTTTGTGCAAGGCCAGCCTCAATAAAGTTTTGCCTTCTAAAGCTTTCTGCATTTATTGCGCCGCTACCGTGGGATGCGGCGTTATCCTCAATAAAGTTTGTCCCATTGGAAAAGGTCTAACCTATTTCTTTTCCAGTCAGGAGAAAAAATTATATAACCTTTGTGTAAAATTAAACCTTTTTAACGGTGGAAACAGGCTGTAAAAGTGGGAATAAACGGCATGTTTGCAGTCTCGACTGATTTTATTGTTGGACTCATTTTTCAATAAAGAGATTGAGTAGCTGAAATTAACTTCATATTAAAAAAATGATTAGAGACTGGAATGCAGGGGAGGAGAGTGTAGCTGACGGCTGGCGCCTTTCGCTACAGAGCAAAGCTTCCTGCGGGAACAGTACGTGCGGAAAATCCACTTGTTTCGAGGTGTACCGAGAAGCAAGTTAGTTGGAGCCGTGCCCGCGGAAAGCGTCCGACCCGGAATGGAAATCAACTCCCCCTTTTTAGATAGGATTTTTAATGAATTATTTATAAGCTAGTATTATAGCTTTACCTTGACGAAATATAGAGGATTGCTTATTTTAAGAAGAGTGTTTTATTTAAATTTAGCAGAAAACTCCTACTGAATTTAGATAAACCTTCGGAGAAATTCAAAAATTATCCGAGGTGTGATTGATATAACTGGAGGAATGAAAATTATGAAAATTGCTGTAATCGGTGCTATGGAACAAGAAGTAGAATTATTACGTGGAGCATTGCAAAATGTCGAAACAATCTCTATTGCCAATAGTGAGTATACGACGGGTACTTACGACGGGAAGGACGTTGTATTATTAAAAAGTGGGATTGGTAAAGTAAATGCCGCTATGTCTACAACGATTTTATTACAACAATTCAAACCCGATGTCGTGATTAATACAGGCTCTGCTGGTGGTTTTGATACAGCTTTAGAAGTTGGTGCAATCGTTATTTCAGATGAAGTTCGCCATCATGACGTAGACGTTACTGTATTCGGCTATGAAATTGGCCAAATGGCGGGTATGCCAGCTGCTTATAAATCAGATGCAAAACTAATGGAAGTTGCTAAGCAAGCTGTTACGGAGGTAGGAGAGCATCAATACGGAATAGGCTTAATTTGCTCTGGAGACGTATTTATGAGCAATCCACAACGTGTAGAAGCTGTACGTAAAGATTTCCCGACAATGAAGGCAGTCGAAATGGAAGCAGCTGCAGTTGCACAAGTATGTCATCAGTTTGATACACCATTTGTCGTTATTCGTGCATTATCAGATATCGCTGGTCAAGAATCAAACATTAGTTTTGATGAGTTTTTACCTGTTGCAGCAAAACATTCGACTGAAATTGTATTAAAAGCGATTTCCATTCTATAATTCAAAATTCTTTCATAAATTATAGAGATAACTGTTAAAAAATTCACAGTCAGTTTTTTTATTAAATGTTAGGGTACAAGGAGAGTATACTATCGTTTTTTAAGGAGGCAAATCAGATGGTTTTTTTAATGACAATCGCGGTAGGTATTACAACAGTTGCAGGTTTAATTATGTTCGCTGAAACAAGTGAAGATACAAATTAGTCCGAACATATTGTTTTGACGTATAGCATAAACGAGCGAAAAAAGGTTGCCATTTTATTGGCAACCTTTTTACATGCTCTAATTTGCTAATGCTCCATACGCTCATTATGCTTAAATTGTTGGTACAACTTGATGAGTGCTCTTTTTTCAATGCGTGAAACATAGCTTCTCGAAATATTTAAATGTTTGGCAATTTCCTTTTGCGTGAGCGGTTCAAAATTTTGAAGGCCGTAACGATAGGAAATAATTTCTAACTCACGTGGATCTAGTGTATCTAAATATTGGTAAAGCTGTGCAAAATGTTCTTTTTGTTCGATATGATCAATGGCGGAAGGTTCTTCAAGCTGAAGTAAATCCCGAATTTGGAGCGATTGCCCTTCATTATCGGTGCCGATTGGTTCAAAGAGAGAAACATCTTTTTGTACCTTTTTTTGCGAACGTAAATGCATTAATATTTCATTTTCAATACAGCGTGCTGCATACGTAGCTAGGCGTGTTTTTTTATCCGGTGTATAACTGCTTACTGCTTTCATTAAACCGATTGTACCAATTGAAATATAATCATCAAGGAGCTCGTGGGATGGATGGAATTTTTTCACGACATGGGCAACTAATCGCATGTTCCGTTCAATTAATTCAATTCGTGCTTGGTCATCGCCTTCCATAAACCGGGCAATTGTTATAGCCTCTTCTTCACGTGAAAGGGGCTTATAAAATGCCTGCCCTTTTAAATAACCAAGCAGTGCGGGGATCTCAAGCCAAAGCTGAAGGAAAGAAGTAACTATAGCGCTCAAGCGATACATCCTTTCGTCTTTTCGACAGTATATGACGTAATTCGCGGAGAAATGAAAAAAAGTGTAAGAAGCAATTTGCTCTTACACTTTTTTTAACGTAAATGTACTGACCATTAATAAAGCTAAAACCGGGAATAAAATCATGTAAAACATTGCTGAGAACACATCTGTAAAAAAGAATGAAAATGTCAACAATGTACCTGCTGCTGTAATTGGTAGTCCTATAAAATAGCCTGTTGAATCCATGACGTTAAAGCGTGCTAAGCGCAATGCTCCTGCTGCGATATACATAACAGCCATCATCATACCCGTAACACCGTAATCCGTTAATGCCATCTCATACATTAATAATGCAGGTGCCACACCAAATGAAATAATATCCGCCATGGAATCCAGCTGCTTACCGAGTTCAGATTCTTGATTGAACTTACGCGCGACCTTGCCATCATAACGATCTAAAAATGCAGCGATAAATATTAATAATACACTATAACTATAAGATTCATTTAGTGTAGACATGATCGCAGCGCCACCAAATGACATATTTGTAATCGTAATAATATTGGCAGCATTTGCCTTTAATTTTTTTACTGTTGAATCGACTTTTTGAAGTAGAAACATCGGAACACTCCTTTGCTCAATAACTATTTTTCTATTATACTTGGAAATTTCGAAAAAGGTAAGAGCTTAATAATAATAGGCACTTTCCATTAACGCCTATACATTATATAATTTAACTTGCTTCAGCAGATGTCCCCTACTTCTAGAAGGGGGATAAATGCCAAGCTTGCCCATAATTTCAGTGTAGGGTTCAAACCCTGGCTGAATCAAGTTAAAGCCCCGGCGGATGTCACAGATTTTTTAGTGGACTTTTCGAGCAAACTCGAAAAAAATCTGGACGCAATTACGCCAAGGCGTAATTGATTTTTATACCGCAGAGTAGAACATTGGAGGTCTATGGATGAAAGAAAAATTATATCAAAGCTTAATAGAACTTTCTAATGGTAAAACATCTTCGAAAATTTTACAATTAGCAGTTCAGTCTGTTGTAAGTAAAAAGCTTATTCGAAACTATAGTAACTTATACGATATTAACCTAGAAGAAGTTTCAAAATCTACCGAACAATTTTCAAGCTTGCATGATTTTTTTACGCGTCAATTAAAAGAAGATGCGCGACCAATTGATCAGCAACCAAATATTTTTTCGAGTCCGGTCGATGCAAAAATTGAAGCATTCGGTGAAATTGTTGATGGCATGACGTTTACTGTAAAAAATAAACCGTATTCATTAATGGATTTGTTAGGAAATGAAACACAGGCAAAGCGTTATGAAAACGGTCAATATATTGTTTTTTATTTGAGTCCAGCTGATTATCATAGGATTCATAGCCCGATTGATGGGCAAGTAAAGCGACAATACGTACTTGGACGAAAATCATATCCAGTCAATCAAATGGGTTTAACATTCGGAAAAAAACCACTTAGCCATAATTATCGTATGATTAGTGAAATCGAATATAACGGCGAGCAGACGACTGCTTTTATAAAAGTAGGTGCAACATTTGTCAATTCGATTGAATTAACGAATGTGACAAAGACTTGGCAAAAAGGCGAAGAAGTAGGCTATTTTACATTTGGTTCAACGGTTGTCATGCTATTTGAAGAAAATGCTGTGCAATTTAACGAACGAGTTGTACAAGGAACAATGATTAAAATGGGAGAAGCCTTCGCAACTATGCTATAATCAATTACGCATAAAAGTAACTGCGTCCAGATTTCGAATATTTTTTATATAGGCCAACAAAGCACCGAACAGGCCGCTCTTCAAAATCTGTGACATCCGCCGGGGCTAGCTTTTCCTTCGTTCAGTGCATGTTGGAACACTCACTGAACGAAGGAAAAGGAATAAATTTTAGTAAGGGGTCACGACTTTGTATAATTTTTTACTACCAGATGAATATGTCAATAGTGTGTTAGATATTACACCAGAAAAATTACAGCAACAAGGTATTCGTGGGATTATTACGGATTTAGATAATACGTTAGTGGAATGGGACCGTGCCGATGCAACTGATGAATTAGTCAAGTGGTTTGAATCAATGCATGAGGCAGGGATTCGCATTATTATTGCGTCAAATAATAACGAAGAGCGCGTAAAACACTTTGCAGAGCCACATGGGATTCCATTTATCCACCGTGCAAAAAAACCACTAGGCGGGGCATATTATGCGGCGCTTGTCCAGTTACGTCTTCGTCGACATGAAGTGGTCATGCTTGGAGACCAGCTTTTAACGGATGTAATGGGTGCAAAACGACAAAAATTATATACGATTTTAGTGCGCCCAGTAGCACAATCAGATGGTCTTGTTACGAAATTTAATCGTTTTGTAGAACGACGCGTCTTTAATGATTTAAAGCGAAAAGGAATGAAAACTTGGTAATTCCGTCTGGAAAACCAAGGTGTGCATAAGCTTTGAAAGTTTGAGCAATGCATTATTTTAAGGAGGAACAAGTGAATGAATGAAATGCCACAATGTATTGGCTGTGGAGTAGCTATTCAAACAGAGGACACAAATGCGATCGGTTATGCGCCAGCCTCTTCATTAGAAAAGGAAATGGTCATCTGTCAGCGCTGTTTCCGTTTGAAAAATTACAATGAAATCCAACCAGTTAGTTTAACAGACGATGATTTTTTGCGAATTTTAAATGGTCTTGGAACACAGGAAGGCCTAATTGTAAAAATCGTTGACATTTTTGACTTTAATGGCAGCTGGTTACCTGGGTTACACCGTTTCGTCGGCAATAATCCAGTTTTATTAGTAGCAAATAAGGCAGATTTATTGCCGAAATCTGTAAAAGAAAAGAAAGTAATTAATTGGTTAAAGCGTGAAGCCAAAGCATTAGGCTTACAACCAATTGATGTGAAACTTGTTTCTGCTCATAAAGGACAAGGCATGGCAGAAGTCGTTGAAGCGGTTGAAGAATATCGTCGCGGCAAAGATGTGTATGTCGTAGGTTGTACGAATGTTGGGAAATCGACGTTTATTAACCGCATTATTAAGCAAGCAACAGGTGAAGGAGAAATTATTACAACGTCTCACTTCCCAGGTACGACGCTTGATATGATTGGAATTCCTTTAGACGATGGTGCTTCACTTTTTGATACACCAGGAATTATTAATCATCACCAAATGGCCCATCATATTGACGCAAGTGAATTAAAATACATTATGCCGAAAAAAGAATTAAAGCCAAAAGTGTATCAGCAAAACCCTGGTCAAACATTATTTATCGGTGCATTAGCACGTTTTGATTTTATTCAAGGCGAGCGCGCGGCATTCACAGTGCACGTTGCCAATGATTTACCGATTCACCGAACGAAGCTAGACCGTGCAGATTCGTTATATGTGGAACATAAAGGTGATTTACTAGCACCACCAACCGCGGCACATATTGACAAGTTACCGGAGCTTGTACGCCATGAGTTTTCGATTAAAGAAGCGAAGACAGATGTCGTGTTCTCTGGTTTAGGTTGGATTACTGTACAGCATGCAAATGTTGTTGTGGCAGCCTATGCACCTAGAGGGGTAGAAGTATTTATTCGACCTTCATTAATCTAGTTCTGTAATGTTATGTTATGTGAAAAGGATGCGTTGTTATGAAAAAATGGTTTGCAGTTATAGGGGATCCGATTGCTCAATCCAAGTCTCCAGAAATGCACTTAGCATGGTATGAAGAAGCGAATGTAGATGCCACGTATATTCCTGTCCATGTCAAGCCTGAAAATTTAGCACAAGCCGTAGCATCGCTAAAATTATTAGGTGCGAGTGGTTGGAATGTAACAATTCCACATAAGCAAACAATTATTCCGTTTTTAGATGAATTAGATGAGCTTGCAGAGAAGATGGGGGCAGTCAATACGGTTGTCCGCACAGCAGAAGGTAAGCTTAAAGGTTATAATACAGATGGACCTGGTTTTGTTCGTTCATTGGAAGAAGTGATTGGTGAACAGCAGCGGGAAGAGCCGATATTGTTAATCGGTGCAGGGGGTGCAGCACGCGGTATCGCCTTTGCTTTACAAATGGCTGGCTACCGTCATATTAAGATTGCCAATCGTACCGTTGAAAAAGCACAACTCATTATTGACGAACTTGGCTGTGGTCAAGCGTTGACACTGCAAGAAGCAGAAGCGCAACTGAATACGTATAAAATATTTATCCAAACGACACCAGCTGGTATGTCAACAGGTGATTTTGATTTGCCTTTTTCACTAGAAAAATTCCCAAAAGGCGCAATTGCAGCAGATATTGTGTATAATCCATTAATGACGCCATTTTTGCACGCGGCACAAGCAAAAGAGGCGACGATTGTTAATGGCTTAGGAATGTTCGTTCATCAAGGTGCGATTGCCTATCAACATTGGTTGCAATCTTATCCAAATACAAATGTTATGATTGCTCGTTTAACGAAGCAATTAGGAGGAAATTAAATTTTATGTTAACTGGTAAACAAAAACGTTTTTTACGTGCTGAGGCACATCATTTAGCTCCGATTTTCCAAGTTGGGAAAGGCGGCGTAAACGATGCAATGATTAAGCAAATACGCGAAGTTTTAGAAGCACGTGAATTAATTAAAGTACGTATTTTAGATAACTGTGAAGAGGACAAACATGATGTAGCACAGGCACTTGCTACAGGTACTCGTGCAGAATTAGTACAACTAATCGGCTTAACAGTTATTTTATATAAGGAATCTCGTAATAACAAAAAAATCGTATTACCAAAAGTTGTAACGAAGTAAGGTGAATGGGATGAAGAAAGTTGGTATTTTTGGTGGTACATTTAATCCGCCACATATCGGTCATTTAATTATGGCAAATGAAGTGTATGCGGCACTTAAGCTCGATGAAATTCGTTTTATGCCGAATGCGACAGCCCCACATAAAGAAGTTTCTAGCTCAGCTTCCAATGCGCAGCGACTAGAAATGGTGGAACTTGCCATTCAAGGAATTCCGCATTTTTCTGTGGAACGCTTTGAAATGGAGCGCGGCGGTGTTTCGTATACGTATGAAACGATGAAAGCGATGCGTGAACGTGAGCCGGATGCAGAGTTTCATTTCATTATTGGTGGCGATATGATTGATTCATTGGACAGTTGGTACCGCATTGATGACTTATTGGAACTTGTACACTTTGTCGGTGTCAAACGTCCAGGATCGAATGCGCAAACCGACTATAAGGTCCATATGGTAGAAGCGCCAGAAATTAATCTTTCTTCAACATTTATTCGAAATCGATTACAGCACAAAGGTCCTTTACATTTTTTATTGCAACCTGATGTAGAAGCTTTTATTCGAAAGGAAGGTCTTTATGGAGCGACAACAATTGTTAGCGGTCATTAAAGGGCGCATGACGGAAAAGCGTTATATTCATACGATAGGTGTAATGGAAACAGCTATTCAACTAGCACAGCATTATGGCGAAGATCCAAAAATGGCGGAAACAGCAGCCATTTTACATGATATTGCGAAATTTGCGGATGTTAATTGGATGAAGGATGTTGTAAATGAACAAAAACTGGATGCGCGTTTGCTTGATTGGGATGCGGAAATTTTACATGGTCCAGTTGGCGCTTGGATAGCGGAGACAGAGTTTGGTATCGTGCAAGAAGAAATATTAAATGCCATTCGTTATCACACGACGGGGCGTGTCCATATGACCCCATTTGAAAAAATTATTTATGTAGCAGATATGATTGAACCGAATCGCAAATTTGCTGGCGTCGAACGTTTGCGCCAACTTGCAAAAGTGGATTTACAGGAAGCGTTTATCGCATGTGTAACGCATACTTTAAATTTTTTAGTAGAGACACACCAGGCAATCTATCCGTTATCAATTGAATGCTTTAATAGCATAGTGAGAGAGGAACAACAAAAATGAATGAAACATTATTAAGTATTACTTACAAGGCAATAGATGATAAACGCGGGGAGGATATCGTCGCTTTAAATATGCAAGGAATTTCTTTATTAGCAGATTACTTTGTTATTGCAGAAGGTAGCTCAGAGCGCCAAGTACAAGCAATCGCTCGTGAAGTAAAAGGCCAAGCTGAAGAACAAGGCTACACAGTGAATAAAATGGAAGGTTTCGACGGCGGCCGTTGGGTTTTAGTAGATATGGGCGATGTTGTTGCACATATTTTCCATAAAGATGAGCGCGCATATTACAACTTAGAACGTTTATGGGGAGACGCACCTCAACTGGATGCACCAAATTTAGAAAATGACTAATCATTATGGACGTTTTGCACAAGTATACGATGAGTTGATGACAGATATTGCATATAGTGAATATGTGAATTGGATTTTACAGTATGCCCCTGTGGAAAAATTCCAGCAAGTTTTAGATATCGGTTGCGGAACAGGTGCGATGGCATTATTGCTTAAAGAAGCTGGCTATCAAGTGTCAGGGATTGACCTGTCAGAGGAAATGCTAGCAATTGCTGCTGCTCGTATTGAAACGGCCGGCGCATCCATCCCACTTTTTGCGATGTCGATGGACGAGCTTGAAGGGTTTGAAAATTTAGATGTTGCCATCATTCCGATTGATTCGATTAATTATGTGACGGACGAAGAAAAAGTTGTTGAAACGCTTCAACGAGTTTTTGACAGTCTTCGAGAAGGTGGTCAATTATTTTTTGATGTCCACTCTTTGTTTAAAATGGATGAAATCTTTTTAGATGGACCATTCACATACGATGATGGAGAAATTACGTATGTTTGGCACACAGAACCAGGTGAATTTGCGCATTCTGTTTATCATCAGATGACGTTTTTTGTACGGTTTGAAAACGACTGTTTCGAACGTTTTGATGAAGAGCATTTCCAGCGTACCTTTGCAATGGAAACCTATAAAAATTGGCTAGAGAAAATTGGTTTTTCACAAGTTGAAATGACCGCAGATTGGAAATCAGAAGCACCGACAGCACAATCTGAAAGAATTTTCTTCCGCGCCGTAAAATAAAAAAGATATCCCATCGCAAAAATTTGCGAGGGGATATTTTTTTATAATTAAAGAATCGATTATTGAAAATTCTTTCTATTCAAGTTTGCCCCAATACAAACCCTAATCATTTTTTTGAATATGAAATTAGTTTTCGCTACTCAATATTTTTATTGAAATACGTGCTCGACAATAAAAATTTGCTATTTGATTTCATTTTTGCACAAAGGTTATATAATTTTGCTCTTCTCTAGTAAAAAATAGAATAGACCTTTCCTAATGGGAAAAACCTATTTAGAATAACGCCGCCTTCCACGGTAGCGGCGTAAAAATGCAGAAAGCTTTAGAAGGAAAAACTTTAAATAGGCTGGCCTTGCACAAAGCACACAGATGAGTCGTATAGATTTGTGCAACAAAGCTGTGCGGCTCATGTGCTTAGCCAGCCTAAACTGGCACATACTTTATTAGAAGCTTTATTAGAACACTTACATCTTTAGGATAAATTTTTTGTGTTGAACTTTTATAGCCAAAAAAGAATTTTGAGCAGTTTTGGGAAATTTTTCTTTTCAATGGGAATAGAGCTTTGTATAGTGGAAGTAAGCTCCATATTAAAACCTATTAGAAAGGGTGTTTTCTTAATGCAGCCATTTCTAGAAAAGTATGCGAAACAATGGCTCATTCCAGGCGTGCTCCTCGTCGGATGTCTTGTGTATTTTTTATTTTATCAACCTTCTAAATCTGCCTCAATCGAACAAATTTCTCCATTGCCAAACGAAACACAGCAAACTACATTAACACAACCTGAAGTAAGCCCAACTGACAATAGTACCCCCATTTTACAGTCATTCATCATTGATGTGAAAGGGGCAGTTGCCTATCCGGGTGTCTACACCTTAACAGAAGATAAGCGTATTATTGATGCAATTGAAATGGCAGGTGGTTATACAGAACAGGCAAATCCAACACTTATTAACCATGCGCAAAAGTTGCAAGATGAAATGGTTATTTACATTCCAAAAGTGGGCGAGGAGATGAATGAATCGATTGGACAGCTTATACAGATGCCCCAAGCGAGCCCTAATGGCGTATCGGCTTCTCCGAATAGTTCAGGGAAGATAAATATTAATCAAGCTACTGAAAGCGAACTGACGACTTTACCAGGGATAGGACCATCGAAAGCAGCCGCCATACTTCAACATCGTACAGAAGTGGGTACATTTCAGAAAATAGAGGATTTAAAAAATGTTTCTGGAATTGGTGAAAAAACATATGATCAGCTGAAAGACTTAATAGAAATTTAACTTGCTTCAGCAAATTCTTTTTGTACCGTAAGCAAAGCGACAGGTACAGAAGTTCTCTACTGGAGGGATGAATGTTAAATATGTAATATAATAACCCAAAGTATCTGCCATTGCGTCGCGACGGTTCAACGTTTAAACTTGAGGAGAATTGAAAAATTTTGGAGGTTATTATTATGGAGCGTATTACATGGGATCAGTTTTTTATGGCGCAAAGTCATTTGCTAGCTATGAGAAGTACTTGTACAAGATTAGCTGTCGGTTCGACGATTGTGCGAGAAAAACGTATCATTGCAGGGGGCTATAATGGGTCGATTTCAGGGGACGAGCACTGTAGTGAAGAAGGGTGTTATGTTGTGGACAGTCACTGTGTGCGTACAGTACATGCCGAAACGAATGCATTATTACAATGTGCAAAGTACGGAACACCTGCTAACGGAGCAGACCTTTATGTAACACATTTTCCATGTTTACCTTGTACGAAAACGATTATACAAGCTGGGATAAAAAATGTGTATTATGCAAAGGATTACAAAAATAACCCTTATGCAATGGAGCTTTTCAAAAAAGCAAATGTTCAAGTTGCCCATATTCCATTTGATGAAGCAAAAATAGATTTTCTTCAAGATGAGAAATATGCGTTAACATTTGAACTGCTAAAAAAGCTACGTGAACTTGGTGCTAATCAAGAGGAATTGATCCCTCTTGAGGAGAAGATGCATGAATTATTTGGTCAGCTTATACAAACATAATTTGATCTTTTACGCCTTATCGATTTGTATTAGTGCGCTTGCTGCATTGGAATCGGTAAGGCTTTTATTATTACTCGCTTTATTACTTGCATTTGCGCTTTATAAAAAACTGCTAAAGATGCATCTCGTATTGCTTGTGGTCGTTGGATTCGTCCCATTTAGTTATTTTAGCTATACAACGCAAAAATTAGAAAATCCTGTTACGCTACCGGCGGTTATTACATGGACGGATGAATACAAAATCAATGGGACGATGCTGCGCGGATTTATGAAGGACGAGCAACGTGAAAAAATTTATGTCACTTATAAAATAAAAAGTCAACTTGAAAAAGAAAATCTCGCCGAACAACCACTAGCAGGCATGCAATTTTTCGTTGTAGGTGAGCAAGTGGAGCCTTCTTTACCCGCGCATAAATATGGCTTTTCAATGACGCGCTATTTGCACAGTAAAAATGCGCGTGGCATTGTTGAAATTTCCTCATTAACTTATGTAGGAAAAGCGCGTCACGTCCTTCAGCCTATCTATGAGCAACGTTTTCGATTAAAGGAACATATAAGTCGGCAGTTTCCTGAATCACTTGTAGCAGAAGCACAGGCATTATTAATCGGCTTACAAGAAAATGTCGATGAGGAATTAACCCGCGCTTATCAAAAATTAGGAATCACCCATTTGTTTGCGATTTCCGGCTTACATGTAGGACTCGTATCATGGCTGTTTTTTCAGATGATGTTGCGTTTTGGCGTGCGTAGAGAAATGGCGAGTATTATTTTGCTCCTCATCCTTCCTATCTATGCGCTGCTGGCGGGAGGAGCCCCTTCTGTATGGCGTGCGGTGAGCGTTGTCGAGTTCGTCATGCTAGCCCAATATGCACGTTTGAAAATTCCAATCGATGATGCATTATCCTTGAGTTTAATCGTATTTTTATGTATCGAGCCAGGGGCCATCTTCCAAGTAGGATTTCAATTATCTTATTTGGCAACATATAGCCTCGTTTATTCCAGTCGTGTTTTATCCCGTTACTCGAACTGGTGGGTCCAATCATTCTTAATTACGTTTGTTTGCCAATTACTCGTTTATCCCCTGTTATTATTTCACTTTTTTGAAATAAGTTTATCCTCATTCATTGTTAATATTGTTTTTGTCCCACTATTTTCCTTTGTCATATTACCCATCAATTTGTTGTTACTTGTGTTAACTTTCTTGCCGGTCCCCATTGCAACATTCATTTTTATGCTGTACGAACCATTGCGAAATGGATTGAACGAACTCATTTTCATTATGCAACAGCCCATTATGCAAATGTGGAATCCTGGAAAACCGTCGTTATTTTGGCTCATTTTATTGTATGCAAGCGTCTTTTTTGCCTTTTATTTGCTTGATTGTCGTGCGAGTTTTATAAAAATCGTAAGCGTAATACTGATACCAGCGAGCCTTTTTCATGTCCAATCATATTTGCACGATGATTTGAAAATCGCATATGTAAATGTCGGGCAAGGGGATAGTATCGTCATTGAATTACCTTATCGAAAAAAGGTGATTGTGATTGATTCAGGAGGGTTGTTACGTTTTGATCAAGAGGCGTGGCAGTCGCGTCAGCAACAATATGAGGTAGGGCGCCAAGTGGTCGTACCTTATTTAAAAGCACGCGGAATTCAAAAAATCGATACGTTTATTTTAACGCATGCTGATGCTGATCATGTCGAAGGGGCGGAGGAAATATTAAAAGAGATTATTGTGAAGGAAGTTCATGTGACACCTAACTCGATTACTAAGCCTGTCATGAATGATTTTATGGAAGAAATGATGCCAAAAAATATGATTTTAAAAGAACAAATGGCTGGGCACTTTTGGGAAGAAGCGGGTGTTCGTTTTCACTATTTATGGCCACAGGAAACGGATTATGAAGGCAATAATGATTCACTTGTATTGCTTGTGCAAAAAGGTGATTTTCGCGCGTTATTTACAGGAGATTTAGAAAAAGAAGGGGAGCAAGCACTAGTCAAACAATATCCGCAAATACTTCAAAATATAACGGTATTAAAGGCGGGACATCACGGTAGTAAAACGTCGAGTATAGAGGAGTTTGTCCAGCTAACAAATCCGCAACTAACTATTTTTATGGCCGGAGAAAATAATCGTTATCGTCATCCGCATCCAGAAGTAGTAGAGCGTTTTGAGGCACGAAAAATACCATATTTGATAACAGGCTATGATGGTACAGTGGAACTCGTCGTTAAACAGGCTGAGATTACCGTAGAAACGTCGAACGCATTGTTTAGGTAAGATTGCACATAAAAAACGGAACGACTCCTGTCCACTTTACTGGTGGTTTTAGGAATGGTTCCGTTTTTTGTGGAAATGCATGTAAAAGTTATGCACGAAATCCACAGAAGATTGACAGCATTTCGCACGTTATAGTACGAGATGTGTCCTTGTTAAAAATTAGCGAGTTGCAAATTCAACGATCATCGCAATAACGAATAATACGATGAAGAAACCGCCGCCGATTGCGAAACCATAACCCGCATCTGGGAAGTCGTTACCTTGCATTGCGCGGCCACGGCCCTCGAATGGGTTTTCAGATACGTAATTTGGATCTTGATGTCCTGCCATAAGTAATCCCTCCTAATCACCCATAATTATAAGACAATCCCTTTTAAAAAGCTATATGAAATCCTAATAATTCCATTCTTGACATCCAACTAAATGACTTAAAGTATTCACATTCGCACTGTTCGAAAAAATGTGTATACTAGAGTTTACATAAAGTAAAGGAGGTTCCCAAAATGTTTACAAAGATTTGGCAAGGTTTTGAAAAGGGGAATTTCGCTCCTGTCTATTTACTTGTTGGAGAAGAATCTTATTTCGTTGACGAAACGATTAAACGATTAAAGGCGGCGCTCAGTAAAGAAGAGGAAACAGAAGTGATGACATTCGACTTAAACGAACAGCCGATTGATTTTGTCATAGATGAAGCTGATACGATTCCTTTTTTCACGGAACGTAAGCTGATTATTGCCAAAAATGCATCCTTTTTAAAAGCGACTGAAAAAGGGAAAGAAAAAATAGAGCATGATATAAAGCGTCTTGAAAATTGGTTAGCGAACCCAACAGACACGGCAATCACCATTTTTATTGCCCCGTATGAAAAGCTGGATGAGCGTAAGAAAGTAACGAAGCTCATGAAAGAAAAAAGTGTTTTATTGTTAGCAGAAACACCGCAAAATAACGATTTAAATGCTTGGATTCGAAGTGAAGTTGCAAAACATGGCAAGGCGATTACCGAAACGGCGATTCAAAAGTTAATCGAAATGGTCGGTCCTAATATGTTACAGCATCAAATGGAAATCGAAAAAATGTCTTTATATTTAGGTGGAGAACCTGAAATTTCGATGGAACTTGTTGAGGATTTAGTAGCAAAAACATTAGAGCAAGATGCATTTAAAATGTTAAATGCCTACTTAAATAACAAGCAAGAGGAAGCGTTAATTATTTATCATGATTTACTACGTCAAAAAGAAGAGCCCATTAAATTAGTTGGGCTGCTGGCAAACAATATTCGGACGATGATTCAAGTTTATTATTTGCAGAAAAAAGGCTATCATCAGCAACAAATTGCAAAACAGTTAAAAGTGCATCCGTACCGCGTCCAAATGGTATCAAGTCAGCGCAATCGTCCTACAGATCAACGGTTGTTACAAGCGTTATACACACTAGCAAACGTTGATTTACAATTAAAGACAACAGGTGGGAATCGCGAGCGTCACTTAGAATTATTTTTAATGAAACAGCTTTAAAAAGAAAGAAGCATGGAAATCCTTTTAAATACAAAAAGGGTTTTCATGTTTTTTTGTGTTGTGAAAATATCGAATGGCACGAAGATTGTCGAATAACGCCTATTTGAAAAACGAAAAAAGCCAACTGTCCAATAAAGAACAGTTGACTTTAGCTAATTAAAATTAAGCTTTTTTCGCTAAACGTGACTTCTTACGAGAAGCCGCGTTTTTGTGAATAAGACCTTTAGAAGCAGCTTTATCTAATGCTTTAGAAGCAGCTAAAACTAATTCTTGTGCGTTATCAGCACCAGTAGCGATTGCTACCTCAGCTTTTTTCACTGTAGAACGCATTACTGATTTAGCGTGCGTGTTTGCAAGGTTTGCTTTTTCGTTAACTAGTACACGTTTAATAGCAGACTTAATGTTTGGCATATCTTTCACCTCCTAAATTGTAGGTATAAGATTGAGTATCTTCTCACGTTTTATGTGTCAATACAACAAAAATCATTCTACCAAAGGATTGAAGGAATTGCAATACATAAACGCAAAGAATATTTACTTGACAGTTTGAACACACTTCAATTGGAGGTGCTTTAATGAAAAATATCGAATGGAATCGCACGGATTTAATTGATGAGTCAGAAGAAGTCGTTTTACATCAAACCGCACAACAAAAAGAAACGCTTGAGCACAGTCGCGGGATTGAAATTGAAGAGTGGCAAGAAAAGCGTGTGAAAATCACGAAAGTTAATGTCAATGCGCTGGGAGAGGAGCAGATTGGGAAAAAGAAAGGAACGTATATCACACTTTCAATCCCAACATTATCAACAGAAGATAAAGATGGTTTCGCACAAATGAAGGAAACATTACTTCAATCATTAGGTGAGTTGCATAAAAAACTAAAGCTTACTGCGGAATCAAAAATTTTAGTCATCGGGCTTGGCAATAAGACAATTACACCAGATGCGATTGGTCCGTACACGATTGATTCCATGCATGAAAAACAATCGGAATTGCAAAACCCATCGTTTATTCTATATGCACCTGGTGTCACGGGGCAAACGGGATTTGAAACAAGCGATTATGTCAAAGCTTTGACCGAACAAATTAAGCCAGCATTAGTCATTGTCATTGATGCTTTAGCCACGAGTGGAAGTGCAAGGCTGTGCAGAACGATTCAGCTGACGAATACGGGAATTCACCCAGGTGCAGGGGTCGGCAATCAACGCAAAGAAATTTCAGAGGAAGAGTTGGGTGTTCCTGTAACGGCGATAGGAATTCCAACGGTTGTGGAAGCACCGATATTAATCGCAGACGCAATTGATGTCGTATTTCGTTCAATTGCTGCGAAAATCTCTGAAAAAGGAAAACCATCTAGTAAATTATCTGTAACCAATTGGACACCATCGAATGAAGAAATAGATTTAAAAGTGATTGAACCTATTTTTGGAGAATGGGCAACGTGGACAACGGAAGATCGTCGTCAGCTTTTCGAAGAGGTGTTTATGACACATCCTGAACGGTTAGTTGTTACACCAAAAGAAGTCGATTTTTGGTTAATTCAATACGCCTATTTATTAAGTGAAAGTTTGTTTGAATGGGTTTCAAAGATGCCTAGCGGACAAAACTAGCTTGTATTATTTTCAATTCTTAGCCACTAAAAAATACTAGAGAAATGTTCTAATTTTCACCCTATCTCCATATCGTAGTGGAGAAAGGGTGTTGTACATGGAAAAAATGAAACGCTTAAGCTTTTTATTATTATTTTTATTTGTGCTGCCAATTGCTATCGGTCAGCTACCTTTTCCAAATAACAAAGTTGCAACAGCACCAGAAGAACAGAAATACATGGTTTATGCAGCGACACCAAACATTTCGGAATCGGAAGAGGAACTTGTTAATGAAGACCCAGAGCCAGACCAAAGTCCAGACCCAAACCAAAGTCCAGATCCAAACCCGATACAACAGCTTCAACCTAGCACGCCATTCAATGTACTTATGTTGTATACGCACTCTCATGAGTCCTATAAGCAGGTTGTTGCAGAAACAAAGGGTTTAAAGCCAACGTACAATGACTACGACGACCAAACGAATATTTTTGGGATGCAAGAAATGATGAAACAATACTTACAATTAAATGGCATTACACCGAGTGTACTTGATTTTGACGTTATGGCTGAAATGGTTAATAATGGAAAAAAGTTTCATCAGGCGTATAAATTTGTGCGACCCGTTTTAGCTGAACAATTGACGAAACAAAAATACGATTTAGTATTGGATTTGCATCGCGATTCGGTGCCTGCCAAAGCGACAACTTTAGTGCTAGATGGGGAACGTTATGCAAAAGTTGCGTTTGTTATTGGTGCAGAGCATTCAGGTTATAAATCGAATTTAGCATATGCGACAGCGCTTAGTGAGCAACTAAATCAAATGGTACCTGGCATATCCCGCGGTATAATAAAGAAACAAGGGGATGATGTTAATGGGATATATAATCAAGATTTATCCCCGATGATGCTGTTAATTGAATTCGGTGGAATTGACAATAATGAACAGGAATTAGAGCGAACGATGGCGGTACTTGCGCAGGCCATTGCGAAAGCTTTTGTTGAAACGTCGATTTAAGTAATTTTAGGCATATAAAAGCATGTTGGTCGGTTACTTCAGAAAATTTGATTTCATCGGATTGTTGTTGACTGTTGTAGTTTCAGGTCAGTTCATAGTATAATTTAAATGACAAATTGCCTCTAGCGTTCAATTGTACAAATGTGCATGAAAGCTAGAGGCTGTAATTTAGTGGAAAAGGTAAGTAGTTATTCATCTACATACGTAATGACACCATCTCGAACGTAAATGGAGATTAGGTGTTTTTTCTAATTAGGAGAGGACAAATACATGAACCGAGAAGCACGTTTAAAACGCCAAGAGAATATTCGAAATTTCTCGATTATCGCACATATTGACCACGGGAAGTCTACATTAGCAGACCGTCTTTTAGAGGCAACAAAAACCGTAACGCAACGTGAAATGAAGACACAATTACTAGACTCAATGGATCTAGAGCGTGAACGCGGAATTACGATTAAATTAAATGCCGTACAGTTGAAATATAATGCAAAAGATGGAGAAGTATATACATTCCACTTAATCGATACACCAGGACACGTCGATTTCACGTATGAAGTATCACGTTCATTAGCTGCATGTGAAGGGGCTATTCTTGTAGTAGACGCTGCGCAAGGTATCGAAGCTCAGACACTCGCAAACGTTTATTTAGCTTTAGATAATGACCTTGAAATTTTACCGGTGATTAATAAAATCGACTTACCGGCAGCAGACCCAGAGCGTGTCCGTCAAGAAGTGGAAGAAGTTATCGGACTCGATGCATCAGAAGCAGTACTGGCATCCGCGAAAGCTGGTATTGGTATTGTCGATATTTTAGAGCAAATTGTTGAAAAAGTACCAGCGCCAACAGGTGATCCCGATGCGCCATTACAAGCGCTTATTTTCGACTCTGTGTACGATGCTTACCGCGGTGTAATCATTTCAATCCGTATTGTTAACGGTACAGTAAAAGCAGGCGATAGGATTAAAATGATGGCTACTGGTGCTGAATTTGAAGTAATTGAAGTCGGCATCCACACACCAAAAGCCGTGCCACAACAAGAGTTAACCGTTGGAGATGTAGGTTATTTAACAGCCTCTATTAAAAACGTGCAAGATACGCGTGTAGGGGATACAGTAACATATGCTGGAACTCGTGCAGCAGAAGTACCATTAGCAGGTTATCGTAGGTTAAATCCAATGGTATATTGCGGTCTTTATCCAATTGATACTGCCAAATATAATGATTTACGCGATGCATTAGAGAAGTTAGAGTTAAATGACTCGGCGCTACAATATGAGGCAGAAACATCTCAAGCATTAGGATTTGGTTTCCGTTGTGGTTTCTTAGGATTATTACACATGGAAATTATTCAAGAGCGTATCGAACGTGAATTTAATATTGATTTAATTACAACAGCGCCATCTGTAATTTACGAAGTGCATTTAACAGATGGAACTCCGTTAAAAGTAGATAACCCTTCTATGATGCCAGATCCACAAAAAATCGACCGTATTGAAGAGCCGTACGTAAAGGCAACGATTATGGTGCCAAATGATTACGTAGGTGCTGTAATGGAGCTTTGCCAAATTAAACGTGGTAATTTCATCGGTATGGACTATATCGATACGACACGCGTTTCGATTCAATATGAAATGCCATTAGCTGAAATTGTCTATGATTTCTTTGATTATTTGAAATCAAATACGAAGGGCTATGCATCATTTGATTATGAATTAATCGGCTATAAACCATCGAAATTAAGTAAAATGGATATTTTATTAAACGGTGAACAAGTCGATGCATTAAGCTTTATCGTGCATAAAGACTTTGCTTACGAGCGCGGAAAAATCATCGTAGAGAAATTAAAAGAATTAATTCCTCGTCAACAATTTGAAGTGCCAGTTCAAGCAGCGATCGGTCAAAAAATCGTTGCACGTTCAACGATTAAATCCGTTGGTAAAAACGTACTTGCAAAATGTTACGGTGGTGACATTTCACGTAAGCGTAAATTACTTGATAAGCAAAAAGCTGGTAAGAAACGTATGAAACAAGTTGGATCAGTAGAAGTTCCTCAGGAAGCATTCATGGCGGTTCTGAAGATGGATGATTCGAAGTAATAGGTGTAGCAAGGGTTTGTGGATATTGGTGAGAAGACCAGTATCCCTTATTCCTACGAACGAAAAAACATGCCGATCAGCAGCAACTGATCGGCATGTTTTTATTTTTTTTAGTGTTTTATCATAATTTCTTTAAAACTAGTTCCAGTCAATGTCCAGATAGTCTAATGCCTCACCATTCTCTAAATCCTTATCTGATTCTTCAAGATGAGCACGTTCAGCTATTGCGAGTTTCGTATAGTCGCTAACCCAAGCAAGAACAAGTCGTTTGACCATCTCATAGGCTAAAACTTGTTCGGATTCAGGCAATAGGTTGAACAGATTTAATAAATCCTGCGCTTTACTCTCTCTATATATAAACTCCCTTATTTATAAATGTTGCCACGTGAATCTATATCACGAATATAGATTCACGTGGCGAGTCTGTGTTTTCCGAAATGATTTCATATACAATGCGATACTTCTCCATACGAAGGCGATAAACAGTAGGATGATAGCCCCGCAAGCTTTTAATATCCCCTTGAGGTGGAATTTCGCATAAACCTTCAACAGCTTTTTTGATTCGAGCTTTTGTTGGTTTATCAGACGCATTAATAAATTTTACGGCTGACTTAGAGAATTTAATATCCGTAGCTTTTCCTACCTCATCCTGATTTCTTTTCACTGTTCAAATATTATAACATTCGTCTTAGGTCAACACCAAAATCTGTTCTGGTAATTCATTTACTCTTTCTGTACATGCAAGAGGATTTCCTTTTTAGTCAAACGTATCTTTTGTTTTAGGAAGATTAAGTGAATTGTAGTCCTAAATTTACAATAAACCTACAAAAATGAGTAAATATTATTAAAATTACATATAAAATCGTTATTTCTAATAAAAAAAAGATTGGATTATCAAAAAAATAGCGTAACCGTTATTGCAGGATATAAAAAAAGGCTTCTTTTTGATTTTGATAGTCTGATAATTCTGGAAAATAAGGTATACGATTTCACTATATGAAATATAATCCATTAACTAGAAATTTAAAATTGCTACTATGTTTATAACATAATTGATTAGGAGGTTTGATGTGATGGATATAAAACTTCTCAGACAAACGTTTGGCAAATTTGCAACGGGTGTGACTGTTGTTACTTGGTTCGATGGGGATGATATGAAAGGCATTACTGTGAATTCATTTACATCGGTGTCATTAGAACCAGCACTCGTACTCGTTTCGATTGATAAGAAAGCAAACGCTTTAACTCAAATGCAAAATAAAGCGTTTACAATTAATATTTTAGCGGACGATCAAGAAAAAATAGCGTGGCAGTTTGCAGGTCGTGAACAGCAAGGATTAGAAATTAAATGGGAAAAAGTTGGCATTGCGCCAAAACTTTCGAATACTGCGGCCTTTATTGAATGCAAGCCTTGGAAGCAAGTGGAGGCGGGCGATCATGTCCTATTTATTGGGGAAGTTGAAAACTTTGGGCGTACCGATAAACAGGCGTTAACTTTTTATGAAGGAAAAATGGGTTCAACTGAAAAAAATTGTAAGATTGAATCTTCATACTAGGGGGGACTGGGAAAATGGGCATTCGAACAGGTCAACAATATATTGATGCATTGAAATTAAGAAAACCAGAAGTATGGTTAAACGGAAAAATCGTAGAAAATATTTATGATGAACCGTATTTCCATCAACCAATTCAAGAAATCGCGAAGTTATATGATTTACAATCAGATCCAAATTATCAAGATGAATTAACGCATATTTGTGAAGAAACAGGCGAGCGTGTAGCTAATTCGTTTTTATTCGCAAAATCATATGAAGATATCATGAAGCGTAGCCGTGCTTTTGAAATTGTGGCAAGACAAACATTTGGTTTGATGGGTCGTACGCCAGATTTCTTAAATACGGTCGTTACTTCACTAGCACAAAACTCGTGGTTCTTAGCGAAGTACAATCAAGATTGGGCAAAAAACATTGAAAATTATTACCGTCATTTACGGGATAATGATCTGTTCCTTACGCATGCCATTGTTAACCCTCAAAATGACCGTAGTAAAACATCACATGAACAGGCAGATCAGTTTACGCACTTAGGTGTTGTCGAAGAAACGGCACAAGGAATTATTGTGCGCGGGGCAAAAATGCTGGCGACATTAGCAGCAGTAACCGATGAAGTCATTATTTATTCATTCCCAGGCTTTGCACCAGGAGATGAGCGCTATGCATTAGCATTTGCGGTGCCAGTTGATGTGGCAGGGTTAAAAATCATTTGTCGTGAGCCACTTCAAGACGGAACGCGTTCAACATTCGATCATCCTTTAGCATCAAGGTATGAAGAAATGGACGCGTTATTAATTTTTGAAGATGTTCTCGTACCTTGGAATAAAGTGTTCCTTTATAACAATGTAGAAGCGGCAAATTTACTATATCCAATGACAGGAATTGCTGAGCAGCCAGCGCATCAATCAGGTGTACGTGGCTATGTAAAGCTTGCCTTTGCAGTTGAAGTAGCATGTAAAGTAGCGGATTCAATCGGTGTTGATCAGTTCCTAAATGTACAACGTGATTTAGGTGAACTTGTTCAATCGGTTGAAGTGATTCGCGCATTATTACGTACAGCAGAGCATGAATTTACGATTACCCCACAAGGCGAGGCGCGTTTAAATCCAGAGGCACTTGAAACGATTCGTGGCATGATGCCGGAAATGTATCCACGTGCCATTGAAGTGATGCAAACAATCGGCGCGGGTGGCTTATTAATGATGCCAACTGAAGCAGATTTTGATAATCCTGAATTACGTCCTAGTATAGACAGTCATTATGGTGGGCGAGCTGGAATAGATGCAGAAGAACGCATTAAGATATTCAAGCTTGCATGGGATTTATGCGGAGAAGCGTTTGGTATGCGTGCACTGCAATATGAGCGTTATTACACAGGCGATCCAATTCGTAAGCGGGCCATTTATTATAACAAGTTCAAAAAACAGCATAAATTTGAATTAGTAGAGTCTATTTTATCGAAAGAAAATTGCAAAGCAGTCAAGCAATCAACGTAAAAAATCATAGGGGTGGTGAAGCGAGATTGATCGGGTCTGTTGCAAAGTTAGCGACGATTATTGAGTTATTTACTGATGAAGAGCCTTCGTTGAGCAACAAGGAAATTGCAGATAAATTAAATTCACCACCGAGCTCCACACACCATTTTTTAAAGGCGATGTGCCAAGAAAGAATTCTCATCCAAGGCAGTGACCGCCGTTATCGTTTAGGGTGGAAAATATTGGAGTGGAGCAACAAGGTTATGTATTTTCAAGATATTAATGCAGAAGCAGGACCGATTATTAGTCAATTGTTAACCCGTTTTAAAGGAACTTCTCATATAGGTATGTTTGATGATGGCAAAGTCCGTTTTGTGTTCAAAGCGATGTCACCACATGTGGATGTAGTGCCAACCTTCATTGGAAGAACAAGGTTTCCTGCGCATGCGACGAGCATAGGCAAAGTGCTGCTGGCATACAATAAATCGTTTGTGGAGCCGATGCTGGCGGGAGGTATGCTCAAAGCTACACCGAATACAATTGTTTGTATTAAAACTTTGGAGGAAGAATTGGTGCTTATCCGTGAACGTGGCTATGCGATTAGCGATGCCGAAAATGAAACAAGGACTTATGGTATTGCAGCACCGATTAAGTCATACAACGGACAAGTAGTAGCAGCTTTAAACTTAGTCGGTGAAAAAGCCTATATGGAAAAGGAAAAACTTCACATTACACAGGAAGTTGTGCGTGCGGCCAACTTAATTTCAAGGGAAATCGGCTATATGACAATCAATTATTAACCATTATAAGGGGGAATTTTTTATGGCAAAGGAAACAGTGAGCAAATTACAGGCGAGATCATTAAATTTATGGAAAATTATTGAGGATAATAAGGAGCTATTAAAACCACCTGTAAATAATAAGACGCTATGGGAAGACTCGGAATTTTTAATTATGTTAATTGGCGGTCCAAATGCGCGTCGTGAGTTCCATGTCGACCCTTCTGATGAAATCTTCTACCAAATTAAAGGTTCATGTTATGTAGAAGTTATTAATGATGAAAATAAGCGTGAAGTTGTGGAAGTAAAAGAAGGCGAAATGTTTACGCTTCCTGCAAATGTTCCGCATTCACCGCATCGTGTAGCAGACACTTATGGAATTGTCGTAGAACGTAAGCGTAAAGAGGGAGAGTTAGAGGATTTAGTTTGGCTATGTAGCGAGTGTGACCATGAGCTATACAAGGCACGTATCCAACTGGCGGATATTGGTCGCCAAATTGCAGAAGGTATTTCATTCTTTAATGCTTCAGAACAGTTGCGTACATGTACGAACTGCGGTCATGTGATGCCTGAGACAGTGAGCGAATGGCAATGCGAATAGATTTTCATACGCATATTTATCCAGAAGATTTACCGGATTTAGCAAAAAAATACGGCAATGATCGCTGGCCGATATTAGAAAATAAATGTTCCTGCGGGGCAGACATAATGGTGTCAGGCAAGGTATTCCGAGCAGTGGACGCACCGACTTGGGATGCGGAAAAACGGATTGAAGACATGGACCGAGAGCGTGTGGATATGCAAGTTTTATCACCTGTTCCTGTGACGTTTTCTTATTGGGCACCTGTAGAGCAAGCACTAGAGTTAGCTGTTTATCAAAATGATTTTATCGCGCAGACGGTAAAGCAATATCCGGACCGTTTTATCGGATTAGGTACAGTCCCGTTACAAGATGCCGAAGTTTCTGTAAAGGAATTAATCCGCTGCAAGGAAATCGGTCTAGCTGGAATTGAAATTGGTACAAATGTAAATGGTCAAAATTTAGATAGCGATTATTTACTGCCATTTTTCAAGGCGGCTGAACAGTATGACATGCCATTGTTCGTACATCCGTGGGAAACGATGGCAAAGGACCGTACGCCCGAACATAATTTCATGTACACAGTGGGCATGCCGAGTGAAACAGCATTAGCCGCAGCGAGCTTACTGTGGAGCGGTGTGATGGAAAAATGTCCAAATTTAAAAGTTTGTTTTGCGCATGGTGGAGGGTCTTTCCCATATATTTTGCCGCGCCTTGATCAAGGGTGGAAAGTATGGCCGGACATAAGGAAAACAGAGCATCCGCCAAGCTATTACACAAAAAACTTTTACTTTGATTCATTAGTATATGAACCACAAAATCTTCAATATTTAATTGACCGGTTCGGAGTAGATAAAGTCATTATGGGTTCTGATTATCCGTTCCTACTTAGAGAAATTGATCCAGGGAAAGTCATTGATGAATATGGCACATTGTCAGATGAAGACCGGGCAGCCATCCTTGGGGAAAATGTCCTGAAATTTTTAAATATTGAAAGGAGCAAAATCTATGGTAAATCAGTTGAAAACGCCTGAAGACCGTTTACAAGAATTAGGCATAGAACTCGGTCAACCACGTGCTCTTTCTGGCAATTATGTGACTTGTGTACGTACAGGGAATTTAATTTTTACATCAGGGCAAGGAGTCGATCAATTTCACGGTAAGCTAGGCGCGGAACTAACGGTTGAAGACGGTTACCAAGCGTGTAGGCAGTCGATGATTAACCTTTTAAAAGTGTTAAAGCATGAGTTAGGTGACCTGTCGAAAGTGAAACGCGTTGTGAAAATTTTAGGTATGGTCAACTCAGCACCAGACTTTACACAGCAACCGAAAGTGATGAACGGTGCATCCGATTTACTCGTTGACGTTTTTGGTGAGAAAGGCAAGCATGCCCGTTCAGCAGTTGGGATGGCACAGCTTCCAAATAATACAGCAGTTGAAATTGAAATGATTGTAGAAATAGAAGAGTAGTGCAGGAGCGGCTTTAAGGAAATCGTACACGAGACGGTATTTTCTTAAAGTCGTTCTCACTATCATGGAAGGAGTGACCCGTGTGATGCAACCGATGAAAATTGAAACGAAAAGTATCAATTGCCGCAATTTTATTAATGGTCAATTTGTCGATGTCCAAGATGAAATGAAGTTCGAAAATATCAATCCTGCGACAGAAGAAGTAGTAGGATGGATTGCCGAGGCAACGAAAGAGCAGGTCGACGAAGCGGTTGCTGCTGCAAAGGCGGCATTAAAAGGACCATGGAAAGACTTCACAACGAAAGAACGTTCCCAAATACTTCGCCGTATCGGGGATTTAATTTTGGAAAATGTAGAGGAACTTGCTGTCTTAGAGGCGACCGATACCGGAAAGCCTTATTTATTGGCATTAGAAATGGATATTAAGCGTTCTGCTCATAATTTCCATTTTTTTGCGGATTATTTAACATCTTTAGGTAATGAATCTTATAACCAAGATAATATCGCCTTGCATTATTCCGTTACACGTCCAGTAGGGGTTGTGGCCATGATCAACCCATGGAATTTACCGCTGTTATTATTAACTTGGAAATTAGCACCATGCTTGGCGGCGGGGAGCACAGCTGTTATGAAGCCGGCCGAGTTAACGCCAATGACAGCAACGCGCTTAGTTGAACTATGTAAAGAGGCGGGTGTGCCGGACGGAGTAGTCAATCTTGTGCACGGTTTTGGTGGCAATTCAACAGGTGCCTTTTTATCGGAGCATCCAGATGTTGATGCCATTACATTTACAGGTGAAACACGTACAGGGACGACGATTATGAAAGCCGCTGCACCAACGCTTAAAAAGGTTTCATTTGAGCTAGGTGGCAAAAATCCAAATATCATTTTCGCAGATTCGGATTTAGATGAAGTAATTGAAACAACATTAAAATCAAGTTTTATGAACCAAGGACAAGTGTGTTTATGTGGCTCACGTATTTACGTTGAACGTCCGATTTTTGATGCCTTTATCGAAAAATTTGTCGCGCGTACGAATGAGTTAAAAATAGGCAATCCATTTGAAGCAAGCACAAATATCGGTTCAGTTGTCGGGAAAGAGCATTACGAAAAAGTGATGGGCTATATCGATATTGCACGCGAAGAAGGCGGTCAAATCGTAACGGGTGGTGGACGTCCGGCAGGTATCGAAAAAGGCTATTTTATTGAGCCTACGATTATTGTCGGCCTGACTCAAAATTCGCGCTGTGTAAAAGAGGAAATTTTCGGTCCGGTCGTTGCAGTGTTACCTTTTGACACGGAAGAGGAAGTGCTCGGTTATGCAAATGATACGAACTACGGTTTAGGGGCGACGATTTGGACAAATGATTTGCGTCGTGCTCATCGTGTTGCCGGTCAAATCGAATCGGGTATTGTCTGGGTGAATACGTGGTATTTACGCGACTTACGAACGCCATTTGGTGGCATGAAGCATAGCGGTATTGGACGTGAAGGCGGGGCGCATAGCTTCGAATTTTATTGTGAAGTGTCCAATATTACGATCAAATTGTAGGGGGAATTGGGAACATGGTTGTTAATTTAATCGAATGGTCAAATAAATTATTATCCGCAGAACAAAATCAAAATGGCATTCAGCCGCTTACGCAATCACTAGAAAATTTAACTGTGAAAGATGCGTATTTAATTCAACTTGAAACGATAAATGAAAAAGTGGCACAAGGGCATCGCATTACAGGCAAAAAAATTGGGCTTACTTCTAAAGCGATGCAAAATTTATTAAACGTAGATGAGCCGGATTATGGGCATTTACTTTCGAATATGGAAATCAAAGATGGTACGACTTTACGTAGTGATTATTTAAAACCACGGGTAGAGGCGGAAGTTGCTTTCTTTTTAAAAGCGCCTTTAAAAGGACCAAATGTAACGGTTGCGCAAGTAATTGAAGCGACGGATTACATAGTTGGGAGCCTTGAAATTGTGGATAGTCGTATTGAAAATTGGAAAATTAAGCTTTTAGATACGATTGCGGACAATGCATCTTCGGCGAAATATGTTTTAGGGGATGTAAAACGCAATGCTGCACAAGTCGATTTACCAGCTATTGAAATGGATTTTTATAAAAATGGTACTAAGGTGAATGCCGGGAAAGGCGAGGACGTATTAGGAAACCCTGCAGCTTGTGTTGCTTGGCTAGTGAATCGCCTTGCCGATTTTAATATCGGGATTGAAGCAGGAGAAGTTGTATTATCCGGCGCTTTATCCGCGGCACTCGATGCGGAAGTTGGCGATGTTTTTGTAGCTGATTTTGGCGAATTATTAGGCAAGGTAAAAGTGGAATTTAACTAGATTCAGCTAGCTGAATAGGGGAACTCAGGCTAAGAACGCCGCGTCGTGCGGCAACGCCTGAGTGACCAACATCCTGTTGTCCTAAGCCCCGGCGGATGTCATAGTTTTTTTAGGGAGGCCTGCGTGATGCAGGTCAGTTAGCCGTTGTCGCAAGGACGCGACGAACTTAGGCTAACCTCCCCAACGAGCAAGCACGAAAAAAATCTAAACGCAATTACGCCAAGGTGTAATTGATATAAAGGGTGGTACCAAAATGGAAAAAATTAAAGTAGGCATTATCGGTTCAGGGAACATCGGAACAGATTTAATGATGAAAATCCAAAGATCACCGTATTTAGAAATGTCCGTTTTAATTGGAATTGACCCGCAATCAGAAGGGTTGAAACTTGCACAGGAAGCGGGCGTTGAAACCATTTCAACTGGAATTGAAGGTTTTCTTGAAAATCCAGAACGCGCAAAAATATTGTTTGATGCGACATCAGCAAAGGCGCATCAACACCATGTAAATGTTGTGAAGGGATTGGGCATCCGTATTGTGGATTTAACACCAGCTGCAATTGGTCCATTCGTTGCGCCGACCGTTAATTTAACGGAACATCTCGAAAAAGAGGTTGTCAATATGATTACTTGTGGTGGGCAAGCGACGATTCCAATTGTCCATGCGATTAATTCAGTCCAGCCAGTGGACTATGCGGAAATCATTGCGACAATTGCATCGAAAAGTGCGGGACCAGGAACGCGTGCCAATATTGATGAGTTTACACAAACTACAGCCCGTGCCATTGAGCAAGTTGGTGGTGCGAAAATCGGGAAGGCCATTATTATTTTGAATCCAGCCGAGCCGCCACTACTTATGCGCGATACGATCATGTGTTTATTAAAAGAGGACGGGGATACGGAAGCCATTTCAGCTGCTGTACGAGACATGGTAAGCAAAGTAAATGACTTTGTACCAGGCTATCGTTTGAAAATTGACCCGCTCATTGAAGGCAAGAAAGTAACAGTATTTCTTGAAGTAGAAGGACTTGGTGATTATTTGCCAATTTACGCAGGCAATTTAGATATTATGACAGCTGCTGCACTAAAGGTAGCAGAGGAGATTGCGAAATCGATGCTGGAAAGGGCTGAAGTTCAATGAAACCAATATACATTACAGAAGTAGCACTGCGTGATGGTAGCCATGTTGTTGGGCATCAGTTTACTTTCGAGCAAGTACGTAAAGTAACACAAGGACTGAGCAAGGCAAGAGTGCCCTACATTGAAGTCACGCATGGCGATGGTTTAGGTGGATCGTCTTTACAGTACGGATTTTCAAAAGAATATGATATTGAATTAGTTAAAGAGGCGGCGGAAGTAGCGGGGGATTCGGTTGTTACGGTGCTATTAATTCCTGGAATTGGGACGATTGAAGATTTAAAACTGGCGTATGATGCCGGTGCGCGCGCGGTTCGTATAGCGACACATGTGACAGAAGCAGATGTCTCAAAGCAACATATCGAAACAGCAAAAAATTTAGGGATGGAAGTGTTTGGCTTCCTTATGATGGCTCATTCAGCACCACCGGAGACAGTTTTACAACAAGCATTATTAATGGAGTCTTACGGTGCAGATGGTGTTTACGTAACGGATTCGGCAGGTGCGATGCTGCCATCAGATGTAAGGAATCGTATTCGTTTATTGCGCGAAAATTTACAAGTTGAAGTCGGTTTCCATGCTCATAATAACTTGAGTTTAGCCGTTGCGAACACGCTTGTAGCCATTGAAGAAGGTGCGACGCGTATTGACGGCAGTATTTGCTGTTTAGGCGCAGGTGCTGGTAATACGCAAACCGAAGTATTAGTGGCGGTATTGCAACGTATGGGCATTGAAACGGGGATTGATTTATATCAAATGCTCGATTTAGCCGATTATGTTCGCAACGAAATTTTGCCGCAACCGCAAGATATTACGTCGGGTAGCCTAGTGATGGGCTATGCGGGTGTGTATTCGAGCTTTTTACGTCATGCAAATCTCGCGGCGGAAAAAGTAGGAATTGATGCACGTGATATTTTAGTAGAGCTAGGAAAATTAAATGTTGTTGGTGGTCAAGAAGATACCATTATCGAAGTAGCACAAAAACTAGCGAAGGATAAGGTTGGTGACAAGCGATGACTTTATTTAACTATGCTTCACAAGTTGCGACAGCACAAGCAACGAAGCAAGCAATTGAAAAAATTACGATTTCAAAGCCCGATTTAACGGTCGAGCAAGCATATGAAATTCAAAAGATTAGTATCGAGCAAACGTTAACGGCAGCCAACCGTTTCATTGGCTGGAAAATGGGGTTAACGAGTGTAGCAAAGCAGCAACAAGTAGGTGTAAATTCACCTATTTATGGTCGTTTAACATCTTCAATGAATCTAACAAAAAATGAACTAACGGCTGCTGAATATATTCATCCACGCGTAGAAGCAGAGGTCGCTTTTGTGTTCAAAAAAGCATTATTTGGCGCGAACTTAACGCCACTGGATGTATGGGATGCAGTAGAAAGTGTGTATTTAGCACTTGAAGTGATTGATAGCCGTTATCAAAACTTCTCTTTTACGTTGCCAGATGTCATTGCGGATAATGCTTCATCGACGAAAATCTTATTAAGTGCACAAGCATTTTCAGCGTATGCACTGGATTGGTCTGCGGTTGAAGTCACGCTAAAGCTCAATGGTGAAGACAAGTTATTTGGACAAGGTGCAGCTGTACTTGGGCATCCAATTTATTCGGTCATTGAATTATTGACGATGTTAGCGCGAGAAGGACGTGGAATCTCACCTGGTCAACTTGTACTAACGGGTGGGATTACGGATGCAATTGCCGTGGAAGCGGGCGACGTCATTGAAGCGGATTACGGGGCGTTAGGTAAGCTGACGCTGAATGTGAAATAGAGGTGTAAATTTTCGATGCCTATTGTACAAATCCAACTACTAGAAGGACGTACAGATGAACAAAAGGAAAACATTATTGTGAAAATAACGGAATCTCTTGTCGAAGCCGCGGAAGTGTCACCTGAACAAGTTCGAGTCATCATTACTGAAATTTCACCAAAGCATTGGGGAGTTGCAGGTAAATCCAAAAAATAATGATTTAAGAGGAGAGTCCATTGATGAAAAAATTATCGAAGTTCCTTCAAATCGGTTTATTGTTTTTAATGGTATTGGCATTAGTTGCATGTAGCTCAGATGATACAGATTCGACAGCGGAAAAACCAGATGAAGATGCAGGAGAAAAGGTCGAAACGTCGGTAGCAGGTGATGCCAGTACGGAATTAGATTTACCAACAAAAACATTTAAGCTCGCACATATTACAGCAACCGATCATATGTGGCATTTAGCTGCTGAAAAGTTCAATGAAGAATTACAAGCGCGCTCTGGCGGCAAAATGAAAGTGGAAATTTATCCAGCAAGTCAGTTAGGTACGGAAGCAGATATGGTACAGCAAGTGGAAGCTGGTTCGATTGACTTTGCGTTAATTACAGCAGCGTACTTAAGTGCTCGTACACCTGACTTAGCGGCCTGGTTTACACCTTATGCATTTAATTCATTACAAGATGCGTATGAAATGAGCCAAGGAGAACTTGGGAAGGAAATGTTAAAGCAAATTGAAGGTACGGGGTTAAAATCATTAGATTATTTATTCGCAGGTCAGCGTGTGATGATTACGAAAGACAAAGAAGTGACAAAGCCGAGCGATTTAAAAGGCTTAAAAATGCGTGTAACACCGTCTCCACCGCTGACATTCTTCTATCAATCAACAGGTGCAGCACCGGAAGCGTTACCGTTACCAGAAGTTTATTCTGCATTACAAACAGGGGTTATTGACGGGATGGATATGGACTTAGATGCGACGATTACAAATAAATATTCTGAAGTAGCAAAATATGCGACGGTAACAAATCACATGGTATGGCCATCGATCATTTTAACGAACGAAAAAGCCTTTAATGATTTGTCTGCGGATGCGCAAAAAATCATTACAGAATCATTAGTTGTCGCTTCAAAATATGCAGTAGATACACGTGCTTCACAAGAGGAAGATTTTAAAAAGCAATTGGCAGACCAAGGCATGACAGTGACGGAATTAGGGGCAGATGTATACGCAGAGGAAATTCAAAAATTCGATGCTGAATACAGTGCGAAATCCGATTTAATGAAACGCTTTATCGAAGCTGCACGTAACTAGTTTCTAGGGGGGATTTGAGTGGTACAATTATTGACTAAATTCAGTAATTTACTAACGAAGCTGGAAGAAATAATCATGACGATTTTGATGGGTGCTTTAGCAATATTGATGATTGTCGCGGTTTGTTTTCGTTACTTCCTAAAAGATCCAATCCCTTGGGCCGGTGAAGTTTCTATTTTCTTATTGATTTGGACATCTTTTATTGGTGGGAGCTGGGGCCTGAAATATGGCACCCAGGCTTCTGTTACTTTTCTTTATGATGCGATTTCAGACAATAAGAAAAGGTGGCTACGCAGTGCGCAAGACTTAACGATGATTGTATTTTTAGGGATTTTAATTTATTACGCGATTAATTGGATGATGCTCCCCTCAATGCTTATTCAAAAATCAAGTGCGCTCCAAATTCCTATGTGGATTCCATATAGCGCTGTTCCAATGGGATTGATCTTTGCTTTTGTTCATATTTTGACTCGCTTTATCAACAATCTTGTGAATGGTGAGCCTGAAGTAGTAGAAAAAGTAGAAGGGGGCGTGAGTTAATATGACATTTTTAACAATCGCCATCTTCATTCTACTGTTAATTATGGGGATTCCTATTGCCATGGTTTTAGGTATTATAACGATTATTTATTTCTTATTAAATGGACAAGTGATGTTGCTCGATTCTACGCCACTGCGTATGTATTCGAGTCTTGAGAACTTTGGGTTACTCGCGATTCCATTATTCATGTTAATGGGCGAAATTATGAATGAAGGTGGCATTACGACACGTCTCGTCCAATTTGCCCGCGTGCTCATTGGTCACTTTAAAGGTGGGCTTGCGTATGTAACCGTTGTGGCGAACATGTTCCTGGCATCTATTTTAGGTTCAGCCAATGCTCAAGCTGCGATGATGAGTAAAGTAATGGTGCCACAAATGGAAAAAGAGGGCTATAAACGTGAATTTGCAGCGTCGATTACATTAGCTTCTTCCATCATAGCGCCGATTATTCCACCAAGTATGATTTTTATTATTTATGGAACGCTTTCGAGTACGTCCATTGGGGCATTATTTATGGCCGGAATTGTGCCTGGTATTATTTATGGACTTGTATTTATTGGGGTTATTTCTTTTATGGGCTATAAGCAAAACTTTCCAAAAAGTGAACGTGCCACATTAAAAGTCATATTAAAAAGTACGTTTCAAGTACTTCCAGCATTATTAATTCCTATAACGGTTGTTGTGGGAATTTTAAAGGGGATTTTTACAGCGACAGAATCCGCAGCAGTTGCTTGTTTAATTGCAATTATCGTAGGGCTATTTTTCTATCGTGAATTAGATTTGAAGAAAATACCGAAAATGTTAATTAGTACAGTTACGAACACGGCAACTGTTACGTATTTGATTATTATGGCGAATATTTTTGGTTGGATGATTGCATTTGAACGCATTCCACAATTATTAGTAGATAGCATGTTAAGTATTACAGAAAGTCCTTGGGTATTTTTATTGCTTGTAAACATTGCATTACTTGTCGTCGGCATGCTTCTCGACGGCATTGCAGCACTCATTATTTTAGTGCCTGTATTAATGCCACTTGTAGTAGCACTAAATATAGATCCAGTACATTTCGGGGTAATTATTTGTATTAATTTAACACTCGGATTATTAACACCACCAGTTGGGACGGGGTTATTTATCGTGTCTTCGATGGCGGATGTGAAGTTTGAGACGCTTGTGAAAAGCGTATTTCCATTCATCGTTATATCGTTCATTGTTTTATTATTCCTTACATATATACCGGACTTAGTGCTCTTTGTTCCGAAAATGTTAGGGATGTAGAAAGAGAGGGATTCTTATGAAAAAGTTGCTGCAACAGGGCAAAATAATGGTGCTACTCATACTTGTAGGTCAGTTTTTTACCGCGTTTGTTGGCAGAAGCTTAAGCCCTTTCATGGTGTATATTGGAGAAGATTTAGCGTTAACTAAAGTGCAGTTGGGTTTGTTTCCAACTGCACTTTTTATTGGTCAGTTTTTAGCAACACTGCCGATTGGCTATTATGCGGATCGGGTGAATACAAGAAAATTAATGCTTGTGTTGATGAGCGTCGTTGCAAGTAGTTTTTTAGTTTTTGCGTGGATGGATAATTTTTACCTTGCGTTTATTTTTATTTTAATTGCAGGACTTGGTTATGGTGGGATGCATCCGGTAACGAATAAATTGCTTGTGTATGAATTTCCGCCGTCCAAACTGACAGTGCCAATGGGCGTGAAACAAATGTCGATTACACTTGCTTCGGCAGCTATTAGTATTTTACTTCTGCCGTTAGTTGTGTTTATTGGTTGGAGATGGGCGGTTACGTTGGCGGTGTTTGTGCTCGTTATTGTCTGTTTTATTAGCAGTTTTTACTTTAGCCGTTTACCGTGGAAAGAAAAGCCAGTTCAATCAACGGAGCCCCTTTGGACGCAGGTAAAACAATTAACCAAATCTAAAATGTTATTTTTCACAAATAGTTCGGCCTTTATATTAATGGGGGTTCAAATAACTTTTAACACATATTTAATTTTATTTTTAATAGAAACAAAAGACTGGACGATTTACGTAGCGGGTCTTTGTTTAGCTTTATCGGAGTTATGTGGCGCTGCGGGGAGGGTTTCATGGGGCGTTATTAGCGACCGTCTTTTTGCTGGAAATCGGTGGCTTGTTTTGCTCGGGATTACACTCATTAGCACAGGTAGTTTGATGGGCCTTTACTTTAGTCAATCTACTATTTTAATTATCATTTTCATCGCGTTCGTTGGCTTCGCATTGTCAGGCTTTAATGGCATTTGGATGATGCTTGCAGTGGAAAGTGTCGATCGTTCTTTAAGTGGATTCGCGAGCGGCTATAGTGTAACCGTTGCCTCAATTGGTGTGTTTTTAATTCCGCCATTTTTCGGCTATTTTGTAGAACAGGGGGGCTATTTATTCGCAAGCTTTTTTGTGATGAGCTTATTTTTCCTTTGTGCATGTCTAATGATTTACGCGATGAGGCTTTTTAAAGCGGCATAAGGAGCTTTTCAATGTATTCAAGCGCAAACTTTGTTACAGTAGTTAATGATTATGTCATACTCAAAATGGGGAAATGCAATGTCTACTATTATTAATTTTCTTCAATATAAAAATGAACAGCTTGAAAGACAGCTCGAAAAAATATTCCAACGAGGAAACTCTCCGCATGATCAATTAGATGCATTATTACAAAACAAGGACTTGCAGCTAGAGGATCATAAGTTGTTTTTGGCGTTTCTTGCTTATTTAGAAGAAAAGCAGCTGGACGCGCAACTTGTTTTTAAAGATGTGTTAAAGCTACCAAAACATCATTTTGAAGCGAAATACGCAATGAAATGGTCACAAGTAATAAAGTTAAGTGTCACATTTCTTACAATTTTGCGTACAAATGACCCACAAGGCTATAAACAATTCGTCGACTAAACTTGTCGGAACATAGAGACATTCGCTATAATGGTAAAATGAGTGAACAAGATAGAAAGGGGCTATTTGTCGATGAACGAAGAACAACGACTAGCCAGTCAACAAGTAAAGCAACCACAACAAGAAAAAGACTATAGTAAATATTTCGAGAAAGTGTTTACAGCTCCTTCATTAAAAGATGCTAAAAAACGTGGAAAAGAAGAAGTGAAGTACCACAAAGATTTTGATATTGAAGAGAAGTTTTTACATATGGGAGAAGGGCGTAAATTTTACATCCGCACATATGGCTGTCAAATGAATGAACATGATACAGAAGTAATGGCGGGTATTTTCATGCAGCTTGGCTACACATCTACTGAGCAAATCGAGGAAGCGGATGTTGTGCTTTTAAACACATGTGCGATTCGTGAAGGTGCGGAAAATAAAGTATTTGGTGAGCTCGGCTTCTTGCTTAAATATAAAAGACAAAATCCAGAAATGTTAATCGGTGTTTGTGGGTGTATGTCACAAGAAGAATCAGTTGTTAATCGCATTTTAAAGCAGTACCAACATGTCGATATGGTTTTCGGTACACATAATATTCACCGTTTACCACATATTTTAAACGAAGCATACATGTCTAAAGAAATGGTCGTAGAAGTTTGGTCAAAAGAAGGCGATGTTATTGAAAACCTTCCGAAAAAACGTCTTGGTTCGATCAAAGCTTGGGTTAACATCATGTACGGCTGTGACAAATTTTGTACATACTGCATTGTGCCGTATACGCGCGGTAAGGAACGTTCTCGTCGACCAGAAGAGATTATTCAAGAAGTGCGTGAACTGGCAGCGCAAGGTTACAAAGAAATTATGTTACTTGGCCAAAACGTAAACGCTTACGGGAAAGATTTTGAAGATATCGAGTATCGTTTAGGCGATTTGATGGATGCGATTCGAACAATAGATATTCCGCGTATTCGTTTTACGACGAGTCACCCGCGCGACTTTGATGATCATTTAATCGAAGTACTAGCTAAAGGTGGCAATTTGGTTGAACATATCCATTTACCTGTTCAATCAGGCTCGAATGAAATTTTGAAAATTATGGCGCGAAAATATACGCGTGAGCATTTCCTACAATTAGTAGACAAAATTAAAACAGCGATACCAGACGTAACTTTAACGACAGATATTATCGTTGGTTACCCAAATGAAACAGAAGAGCAATTCCAAGAAACGCTAGATTTGTATCGTGAAGTAGGCTTTGAAATGGCGTTTACGTATATTTATTCGCCACGTGAAGGAACGCCTGCTGCTAAAATGACGGATAATGTACCAGATGAAGTGAAAAAAGAACGTTTACACCGTCTAAATCATGTCGTTGCTGAATTTTCGGCAAAGGCATTAAAACAATTAGAAGGACAAATTGTGGAAGTGCTTGTAGAAGGTAGTAGTAAACGACGTGATGACGTACTTGCAGGCTATACACGCAAAAATCGATTAGTTAACTTCAAAGCAGATCCTAAATACATCGGTCAACGTGTGTTAGTAAAAGTAACAGAAGCAAAAAGTCATTCATTATTAGGTGAATTTGTGGAAGAAGTAAAAGAAAAGGCGGAATTAATCAAATGACAACATTATATTCAAAAGACGATATCGTCGTAAAAGCAAAAGAAATCGCACATATGATTGCCAACACAGAAGAAGTAGAATTTTTCAAAAAGGCAGAAGAGCAAATTAACGAAAACCAATTTGTTCGTGAAAAAATCGCTTCATTAAAAACGCTTCAAAAACAAGTAGTGAACTTCCAGCACTTAGGAAAAGAAAAAGCGGTAAAAATGATTGAAGGTAAAATTGCGGGAATTGAAGAGGAAATTGATGCACTTCCAGTTGTTCAACAATTTAAACAATCACAAACAGATGTGAATGAGTTATTGCAACTTGTGTCAAATGCGATTGCTAATAATGTAACAAATGAAGTGATTGAAAATACAGGCGGCGATCTTTTAAAAGGTGAAACAGGCTCAAAAGTGCGAAACAGTGTACCAGGATCTTGTTCATAATAAAGAACGAAAAAAAACAGCTCTCAAGGGGGCTGTTTTTTTGTTCTTGAATTAGCTTTAATTACTCGATGGAGAGTAAGTGAAATAATTATTTTAAAAAAAATGTTAAAAAATGTATACCGATTTATCGTATTTACTTGTAAAATTTGCTATAATTCTTAAATAGTGGAGACTATTAGGAAGGAATAACGGAAATGTACAAATATTACAATCAAAACTTCGACAAAGATGAGATGTTTTTTTGGTTGTGTCAAATGGCGAGGCAATTTGAGTCAGCTGTAGTAATAATCAATCCAGCTAAAGGTAACGTAATTGAATTTGTGAATCACGTCTTTACACATTTGACAGAATACAGCGAGTCAGAATTAATTGGTGAAAAATTAAATATTTTACATGGTCCATTAACAGATATCCTGAATGAAGATGCGATCCAAGAATGTATAGTAAATGGTCAACAGTTTACAACATCGTCTTTCCATTATCGGAAAGATGGTTCTACATTTTGGAATGAAGTGAGTATTTTACCTTTAAAGAATCTCAATGGCGAGTTTCAGTACTGTCTTTTAATGATGAAGGACGTTACCTATGCCACGAAATTAGATTCACTTCTTGAGCTAGAAAGAAATATTTATTTTAAATTAGAAAATGGCTATCCACTAGAAAATGTTTTAAGTGAGATTTGTAATCATGTAGAAAATACTTTTAGAATTCAATGTCACTGTACTATTGTTTTAATTGATGAAAAGAGAAAAGTAACAGGCGTTTATGGAGGGGCTACAAAAACTTTTGAAATTTCAGAGTATCAAGCTTTTTTTATAGACAAGGATAATCGTAATTTTTCATTAAGTTTAGATAGAAACGCGACATTTATTAAAAATATAAAAAAAACGGTTTATTATGAACAATATAAAACTTTAATTGATAAAGAAAATATCGTTTCACTTTGGGGTCAGCCGATTTTCAATAAGGAAGAGGGACTTATTGGTTATTTTTCGATTTATTTTGAGGAAGAGATGGAACCACAGGCAACTGATTATAAATTTATTAATACGAATGTTACCCCAATTGTTACGCTGGCGGTCAAATATTACAATCAAAAAAGTGCGATTCATTCACTCGCATTCTTTGATTCTGAAACAGGCTTAAGCAATTTTGAAGGATTTAAAAATAAAATGCAAACAGAATGGGAAGCAGATTTGGGAGATAGTTATTTATATATTATTGAGCCGAGTGAATATCAAAAAATTGTCGATTTATATGGTCGGCAAGGTGGCGATAAAATATTATTGAAAATGGCAAAACGCATACAAAATATTTTTGCAGAACATAAATTATTCATTGCGCGCTATACAAACTCTGCAATTATTATTGCTTCGCAGCTTAAAATTAGTGACTTACAATTTACACAAGCTGAAATGGATCATTTATTATTTGAGCCGTATTGCATTAACAATAAAGATGTGTATATTACATTAAAAGTAGGGACGTCAAAAATTTGCCAAGAGACACCAATTAATCAAGCTATTCGCCAAGCGGATACGGCATTGTCTATCGCATTGAAAAGCGTAGGCACGGTTATTAAAAAGTTTGATGCAGAACAAGTAGAATCCGTAGCAAATGAAATGAACGTTTTGGCGAATATTGCAAAAGGGTTGATGAAAGATGAATTTATGCCAATGCTTCAGCCGAAAGTGGATATAAAAACAGGTGAGATTAATAGCTTTGAAGCATTAGCACGTTGGATTTCACCTGAACTTGGTTTTGTTTCGCCAGCGTTATTTATCCCTGTCGCAGAAAATACAGGAAATATTTCTAAAATAGATCGTGCGATTTTTAAGAAGGTTTTACAATGGCAAAAGCATCGAAAAGAAACCAACTCACCAATGTACCAAGTATCTGTAAATATTTCACCAAATCATTTTTATCACCCGGCATTCGTAGAAAATGTTATGGAGTTAATTGAAAAATACGGCGTGGAAACGAAGTATATTAAATTTGAAATTACGGAAAGTATCGAGTTAGATAATGTGATGCGGGCGAAGAAAATTATTAATGATTTGATGAAATATGGCATTGCAACGTCTATTGATGACTTTGGAATAGGTTATTCTTCATTAAGTTATTTGCAGGAGCTTCCATTTGAAGAGATTAAAATCGATAAAAGTTTTGTCGATAATTTAGCCGATCCACGTATGCATGCAGTCATTAAAACGATTATTCATCTTTCTAGAAATTTAAATATGCGTTGTGTTGCTGAAGGTATTGAAACGGAAGCGCAGCATAAAGAACTTCTCCAACTCGGCTGCAACAGTGGTCAAGGCTATTATTACTTTAAACCAATGCCGCTTCATGAAGTCGATGAGTTATTACAAAAGAATACGCAAACTCAATTTTAAGTAAAAAGCAGCTTTCCTTTTTTGAAAGGAGGCTGCTTTTTGTATGTAAACCTTCTATAGAAACACAGTGATAAAAGAGGAGTCCAGATGATTTTTTTCATTCCAACAGGATTATTTCACCCTTTAGGCAACAGCCGCATACACTATTTCGAGTAGTTAAGAAAGGGGAGATTTTCGGTGAAACGTTTACGTCAAATTGTGACGAAAGCCGTGATTGCCAAAGGGAAGAAGCGTACGGAATGTTGCGAAACGCTCTGCCCACCGAATGCGCCGACAAGTATTCTCGGCTGTTGGGTTATTAATCATCATTATACAGCAAAACGTATTGGGAAGTATGTGGAGGTTTCAGGGAAGTTTGATGTGAATGTTTGGTATGCGTATCATAATCATTCAAAAACGGCCGTATTTACTGAAACAGTTTCATATAAAGATCGTATTAAGTTAACATTCCGTGACAATGATTGTAAAGATTCAGATGAAGTGAAAGTTTGTGTATTACAAGCACCAAACTGTATTGAAGCGGTCATTACAAAGCATGGGGATAAAATTAATGTGAAGATTGAACGTGAATTTTTAGTGGAGATTATTGGAGAGACGACGGTTGTCATTAGCGTCCACCCATTAGATTGTGAAGAAGACTGGACGTATGATGAAAGCTCGAATCAATCATGTTCTTCTAGTTCATCCTCATCGTCATCTTCCTGTTCATCTTCAAGCTCGCCCGATTATCCATGTGAATCGTCCTCGTCATCCTCATCGTCCTGTTAAAAGGATGATTCGAAATGGAATTAGCGCGAACATCTTGCTCAAAGCTTATTATTAGCTTGAGCTTTTTTGTTGTGTGAAGAAGGAAAATTATTTCGCTAGTGGTATAATAACAAATACAAGTTTATCTACGTTCAAGTAGTACTAAATTACGTAATGAACGTAATACTACCGAGGCATAATTGATTAAGTGAGGGAAATTAAGAATGACAACATATACACCAATGATGATCCAATATTTAGATGTAAAAAAGGACTATCAAGATGCCTTCGTATTTTACCGATTAGGCGACTTTTATGAATTATTTTTTGATGATGCGGTAAAAGCATCACAGCTCCTAGAAATTACGTTAACAGCACGCGCAGGCAATACCGACAACCCGATTCCGATGTGTGGGGTGCCTCATCATGCTGCAAAAGGTTATATTGAAATACTTGTAGCAAAAGGATTTAAAGTCGCGATTTGTGAGCAAACGGAAGACCCAAAACACGCAAAAGGTGTTGTCAAACGTGAAGTAGTACAGCTTGTGACACCTGGAACGATTATGGAAGGCAAAGCACTTGATGGCAAAACGAATCATTTTATCGCAGCTGCTGAAAGTCTATCTGACAACGAAATGGCGATTGCTTATTTAGATATTTCAACGGGTGAGGCGAATGTGTCGTTGATTGAAGGGCAAGCGAAAGAATTAATTCAACAGCTTCAAGCTTATGCCATCAAAGAAGTCATTGTTACAGAGCAATTACAACTAAAAATCGCGGATTATGCGATGAATGCGGGTATTGTCGTATCACTTGAAGAGCAGGAAATGGATGAGGGACGTGCCGTGCAATATGTACAAAATATTCCGAGTGCCCTACAAGTGGTCGCGAAACGATTATTGCAGTATGCAGAGCGAACTCAAATGCGTTCTTTGTACCATATTCAAACATTTACTTATATAGAAGAAAAAACAACATTAAAAATTGATACGAATTCAAAACGTAATTTAGAGCTCATTCAATCGATCCGTGGCGGCGATTCGAAAGGGACACTCTTATGGCTTTTAGATGACACCGTAACTGCAATGGGCGGACGTAAATTAAAGCAATGGTTGCACCAGCCACTTGCCAATAAAGTGGCGATTGAAGCAAGACAAGAAGTTGTAACGGAATTACTGGAAGAGTTTTTTGTTCGTGAAGAATTACAGCAACTATTAAAAAATGTCTATGATTTAGAACGTTTAGCGGGGCGTGTTGCATTTGGCTCGGTAGGCGGTCGGGATTTGGCCCAACTGAGAGAATCATTACGCCAAGTGCCAGCCATTCAAGAAAAACTAATACAAAGTGGTCGAGCGCAATTAATTCGATTAGGAGAAAATTTTGATTTATGCGGGGATGTCGAGCAATTATTAACAGATGCCATTACGGATCACCCTCCGATTTCGATTAAAGAAGGGGACGTTATGCGAGATGGTTATAATGAACAGCTCGATCAATACCGTGATGCCTCTCGAAACGGCAAAGACTGGATTGCGCAATTAGAACAAAAAGAACGTGAATTAACCGGCATTAAAAACTTGAAAATCGGTTATAATCGCGTGTTTGGTTACTATATTGAAATAACGAAATCGCATTTAAGCAATACCGATTTAGCACGATTTGAACGCAAACAAACGTTAGCGAATGCGGAGCGTTTTATTACAGAAGAGTTAAAAGAAAAAGAGGCGCTTATTTTAAATGCAGAAGAGCAAAGTTTAGCGTTAGAATATGATTTATTCGTCGCTTTACGCGAACAGTTAAAAACGTATATTCCACGTGTACAAGCTTTAGCCGCACAAATTAGTGAGCTAGATGTGTATATGAGTTTTGCGAACGTAACGGATAAATATCGTTTTACGAAACCAGTATTTCATGATGGGCGTGCACTGAAAATTATCGAAGGGCGCCACCCGGTTGTAGAAAAAATGCTCAATAAACAAAGCTATGTGCCGAATGATTGTTTATTATCCGAAGAAAAAAATATGATGCTCATTACGGGACCGAATATGTCGGGTAAAAGTACGTATATGCGCCAAGTAGCACTCATTGTTGTGCTTGCACAAATGGGCTGTTACGTACCGGCACAAGAGGCGGTATTACCGATTACCGATCAAATCTTTACCCGAATTGGCGCGGCAGATGATTTAGCAGCTGGTCAATCGACGTTTATGGTGGAAATGATTGAATCACAGCATGCCATTACCCATGCAACGAAAAATAGTTTGATGCTTTTTGATGAAATTGGGCGCGGAACATCGACATATGACGGCATGAGTTTAGCGCAAGCGATGATGGAATATATTCATACGGAAATTGGAGCGAATACGTTATTTTCAACGCATTATCATGAGTTAACGGATTTAGAAACACAATTAGACCGTTTGCAAAATGTCCATGTCAGTGCGACGGAACAAGATGGACGCGTTGTATTTTTACACAAAGTGAAGTCGGGTGCAGCAGATAAAAGTTACGGTGTACACGTGGCAGAACTTGCTGAAATGCCGCAGCCGATTTTACAGCGGGCACGTGATTTATTAGCAGAATTTGAGGCGAAGGATGCTAGGCAGGGAGCGGTGAAAATCGAGGAACCGCCTGCATTTAAAGAACCGGTTCCCCAGCCACCTGTGCTTGCACAAATGGTTCAAGAGCCTGTGGAACAGCTAACATTATTCCAAATGACCGATGCCCCAGCGATTTCAGAAGCGGAACAACAAGTGCTCGAAGCCATTTCAAAATTAAATGTCATGGGTACTACACCGATGCAAGCAATGACTGTTTTATATGAGTGGCAACAAAAACTTTTAGAAAATAAATAAGGAGGCGTGCCGGATGGGGAAAATTCACATTATGGATGAATTATTATCCAATAAAATTGCGGCTGGGGAAGTAGTTGAACGGCCATCATCGGTCGTCAAAGAGCTGGTCGAAAATGCGATTGATGCGCATAGTACGTCAATCGAAATTTTCCTCGAAGAAGCGGGATTAAGTACGATTCAAGTCGTAGATAACGGCAGTGGAATGGACGAAGAAGATGCGCTCAAATCCTTTTCCCGTCATGCAACTTCCAAAATTGAGAAGGAACAAGATTTATTCCGCATTCGTACACTCGGGTTCCGCGGAGAGGCATTAGCATCGATTGCTTCTGTTTCGAAATTTACGCTGCGTACTTCGGATGGTGAGGGGGGTGTCCACCTTTATTTAGAAGGGGGGCGCTTGAAAGAACATAAACCTACTTCATTAAGAAAAGGGACAGATATTACAGTTGCGCAATTGTTTTTTAATACACCTGCGCGCTTGAAATATTTAAAAACGATTCAAACGGAGCTCGGGCATACGATTGATTTTATAAATCGTATTGCGCTCGGGTATCCAACTGTGGCGATTAAACTCGTTCATAATGGACAAACGCTATTACAAACAAATGGGCGCGGACAAGTGCAGCAAGTGTTAGCGGCAATTTACGGGACGCACAACGCGAAAAAAATGATTGCTTTTGAAGGGACAAATCAAGATTATAAAATTTATGGTTTTGCTTCCTTACCAGAGGTGACACGTGCTTCTAAAAACTATATGTCGTTATTTGTTAATGGTCGTTGGGTGAAACATTTCGTTATTCAAAAAGCGATTACCGATGCCTATCATACGTATTTGCCGATTGAACGCTTTCCGATTGTGTTACTTTATGTAGAAGGAGACCCGCAATTAACGGATGTCAACGTACACCCAGCGAAACATCAAGTACGGTTAAGTAAAGAGCCAGAATTGCTAAAATTAATTGAAGATACATTGCGTCAAACGATTCGCGATGTTATACGTGTGCCTGTTGCTGAGAAAAAAGAAAAACCTGTTCGTGTACCTGGCGAGCAAATGAATTTATGGAATCCATCAAAAACAACCGCCGCTACATTGGATGAAACGAAGATGGTCGAATTAGTCGATCGTTTAACAAATGAGCAACAATCGGTTGTTAAGGAACCATTTGCACCAGCTCCCTATTATGAGCGAGTGGAACAAACAAAACCTTTCGAAGCATTTGAAACGCAGCCAATTATACAGGAGCCTGTTTTACAAGGTGAACCGTTCCAACATGAAAATATTGAGGAACAGCAGCCAGATTCACCTAAGCAACCGTTCCCGCAGTTAGAAATTGTTGGTCAAATCCACGGGACATATATTGTGGCGCAAATGGAGGATGGGTTTTATTTAATCGATCAGCATGCTGCCCAAGAACGAATTAAATATGAATATTTCAAAGAAAAGGTTGGAGAAGTGAACGCCAATGAGCGCCAAGCGTTACTCATGCCACTTACTTTCCATTATGCAGCGGACGAGGCACTCATTTTAAAAGAATCGATGACTGCGCTTGAAGAAGTCGGTGTATTTTTAGAAGAGTTTGGGCATGCCTCGTTTGTCATTCGCGAATATCCAACATGGTTCCCGAAAGGTGAGGAACAAGAAGTGATTGAAGAGCTCATCGAACAAGTGTTAAAAACGAGAAAAACGGATATTAAGAAATTACGAGAAGACGCAGCCATAATGATGAGCTGTAAAAAATCGATTAAGGCCAACCATTTCCTTAATAAAGAGCAAATGGAGCGCTTAATAACAGATTTGCGAGCAGTAGAAAATCCATTTACTTGTCCGCATGGGCGACCGGTTTTAGTTCACTTTACAACGTATGAAGTTGAAAAAATGTTTAAACGCGTCATGTAAGCCAAAATGAAAGGGTGAAAAATGTTGGATAAAAATTCTTGTTATTTTCAAATGAGTGATGGGCATCAAGTATTTGTTACAACGTATGTACCTGCTAAGCAAGTGAGTGGCCATGTGCATATTTTGCACGGGATGGCGGAGCATTCAGCGCGTTATGAACACTTTGCGAAATTTTTGTGTGATGAAGGTTATTCCGTTTCGATGCACGATCATCGTGGACATGGCGCAACAGCAGAGCAAAATGGACAATTCGGTTTTTTTGCTGAGAAGGATGGATTCGAGCGTGTTGTAAGGGATGTATTTGAAGTCATTGAATTGTTGCGACAACAGTTGGACATCAAATCGGTCACGTTATTTGGACATAGCATGGGCTCGTTTATTGCACGACGTTTTATTCAACAATATAGTTATTTGCTCGATCACGTCATTTTAAGTGGGACAGGTACAGTCAAACCACTTCATATAGCAGGCAATGTGTTAGCAAAGCAGCTTGTAAAAATGAAGGGTGCGAACGTGGAAAGTCCCTTGTTAGATAAATTAAGTTTTGGTAATTTTAATAACAAAATTCAAAACGCAAAAACGTCCTTTGATTGGCTTTCAACAGATGAGGAACAAGTACAAAAATATATACAGGATGAAAAATGCGGATTTATTGCCACGACACAATTTTTTGCGGATTTAACAGATGGTTTATTAAAGCTTAATAAAGTCAGTGAAAACTCAAGAATTCGCCCATCCTTACCGATTCTTTTAGTGAGTGGAAGTGAGGACCCAGTGGGGGATGCAGGAAAAGGTGTTGTTCAAGTCGGGCAACAACTTCAAGAGGCAGGATTAGAAAAAGTAAAGGTTTATCTATTCGAGGGGATGCGTCATGAAATTTTAAATGAACGCAATAAACAATATCCTTATAAAATAATAGTTCGGTGGTTAAAAGATGGAAAATAAGATAGACGTAGTGGCGATTATTGGCCCTACCGCATCAGGAAAGACAGCACTTAGCATCCGTTTGGCTAAGGAAATGAACGGTGAAGTCATTAACGGAGATTCGATGCAAATTTATAAAAAAATGGACATTGGAACAGCAAAAATTACGGAACAGGAAATGGACGGCATTCCGCACCATTTATTAAGCTTTAAAGAGCCAACAGACAGCTTTTCTGTGGCGGAATATCAGCAGCTTGTGCGAGAAAAAATGGCGGAAATCAGGTCACGCGGAAAATTGCCAATCATTGTTGGTGGAACGGGTTTATATGTCCAATCGGTGCTCTATGATTTTCAATTTACGAAGCAAGAAGTAAATGAAGAAGCGCGCAGTAAATATTACGAGGAACTAGCTCAGCTTGGTCCGGAAGTGATGCATCAAAAATTAGCACAAGTCGATGCAGCAGCAGCGGCGCAAATTCACCCGAATAATACGAGAAGAGTCATTCGTGCACTTGAAATGGCGGAATTAGCAGGCGTTTCTCGAGCGGAAGAGCAGTTTAATCGCGGAGATGTGCCACTGTACAATCATTTAATTATTGGCATGGATATGGACCGTGAAAAGCTGTATGAACGCATTAATTTACGTGTGGATCTCATGCTTGAAGCAGGTTTAGTAGAGGAAGTACGTGCGCTTTATGACGATGAAATTCGCGACGTTCAATCGATTAAAGCGATTGGTTATAAGGAATTGTATGCTTATTTCGATGGGCTGCTGACGTTAGAAGAAGCGACTGAACAAATTAAGCAAAACTCACGACGCTATGCAAAAAGACAATTAACCTATTTTAGAAATAAAATGGATGTGCAGTGGATTGGAAATGATTGGGACAAAGTGAAAACTTTTTTCTAATTCATGAAGGAAAGTATATTACTCATGCCGAATGTTTATTATGTAATGAATAAATAGAGAAGAGGGGTAATTTCATGAAACCGATTAATTTACAAGATACATTTTTAAATAGTTTACGAAAAAACAATATTTTTGTAACGGTCTTTTTACTGAACGGGTTCCAATTAAAAGGAATCATAAAATCATACGATAATTTTACAGTGTTATTAGATTCAGATGGTAAGCAACAATTGATTTATAAGCACGCTATTTCAACGTTTATCCCTGCAAAACCAGTGGCATTCGGACCCGACGAAGAATAAAAATTCGCAGTTTGTCGTTGTATCAATTATAATGACAGGTGACACTGAAGTATTGGGGGATTTTTTTAAATGAAAACATTAACAACAGATGAGTTATTAAACTTACTAGATGCCAATGAAGATTTACATGTCATTGATGTACGCGAAGATTTTGAAGTGGAAGAAGGCATGATTCCAGGTGCAGTACATATTCCATTAGGCTCAATTCCAGACCGTACAGCAGAATTAGATGCATCAAAATCATATATTGTCGTATGCAAAGGTGGCGTGCGTAGTGCCAATGCATGTGAATATTTAGCAGCTCAAGGATTTGATGTAACGAACCTTGAAGGCGGTATGCTTGCGTATGATGGCGAGTTAGAATTTAAATAATCGTTGAAAAAAGCACAATGGCGAATGAATGAAATCGCGATTGTGCTTTTTTTGTTAGATTATAAAGATTGAATTTTTCGACGCGGCAAATGCCAGCTGTATGTATAAGATAAAATACGCAATAATGCGATGATAAAAAAGAGTGTGAATAAAAAGAAATCTCCTGACAAAAGTTCAAGCCCGATAAACAGACCAGCACTCGCCGCCCAAACGCCGTATATTTCATGACGAAGAACAATCGGTTTTCTTCCAGCGAGTAAATCTCGAACAATTCCCCCTCCAGCGCCAGTTAAGACAGCTGCAACAATGACTGCACCTATCGGCAGATCGAGTGAAACCGCATGCATAGCCCCTTGAATAGCAAAAGCTGATAAACCAATAGCATCGGTAAAATTCCCCCAACGGTTCCAATGTTTAATTAAACGATTGGGAATAATAAAGAAAATCGTAATGGCGGCGAGCGCAATTTGGAACATCATCTCCTGGCTCCATAAAGTTGAAACGGGTAGCCCGATTAATATATTTCGAATCGCACCCCCACCAAATGCCGTAACAATCCCTAAAATATAAACACCAAAAAGGTCATATTCCTCCTCCATTGCGACAATTGCTCCAGATATGGCAAATGCAACGGTACCGATGACACTAAAAAACTCCCAAGCCAATGTGATCCCCCCATCAACATACTCATACTGAGAATAGCAGTAATTCAATATTCCGTCAAAATACGTGCGCAATCATGTATAATAGAAAGGATATTAAAAGTAAGAATGGAGATAGTTACAATGGCATTTCAACCGAAACTAACAGAGGAAACACTAGCTCTTGCTACGCGCATAGAGGAAAAAGTGTTTGATTATCATAAAATAGTGGACGAACAAGCATTTTTCAATCAGCAAAAGGTACTTTCGGCATTTCGCAATAATCAAGTAAGTGATTTCCACCTACATCCATCTAATGGCTATGGCTATGATGATGAAGGACGCGATAATTTAGAACGTGTATATGCAGAAGTATTTGGCGCGGAAGCTGCAATTGTCCGCCCGCAAATTATTTCAGGTACACATGCGATTACATTAAGTTTATTCGGTGTATTGCGTCCAGGAGATGAGCTTGTTTACATTACTGGCAAACCGTATGATACGCTGCAATCCATTGTTGATGGTGGTGACAAGGATACGGGCTCGCTGAAGGATTATAAAATTGGCTACTGCCATGTCGATTTAATTGATAATAAAGATATTGATTGGCAAGGTGTTCGTCAAGCGATCAATGAAAATACGAAGATGGTTGCGATTCAACGTTCAAAAGGATATGCAAGCCGCCCTTCATTTACGATCGAGGATATTCGCAAAATGGTAGTAAGAATTCGTGAAATCGCTCCGCAAGCCATTATTTTTGTGGACAATTGTTACGGTGAATTTGTTGAAACATTGGAACCGACAGAAATCGGTGTAGATTTAATGGCAGGGTCTTTAATTAAAAATCCGGGTGGTGGTTTAGCTAAAATCGGTGGCTATATTGCTGGGCGCGCGGATTTAGTAGAAAAATGTGCATATCGCATGACGTCACCAGGAATTGGGGCAGAGGCAGGCGCGACATTAAATACATTAGCAGACTTTTATCAAGGTTTCTTCATGGCGCCGCATACCGTTGCACAAAGTTTAAAAGGTGCGATTTTTACAGCAGCAATGCTTGAGGAATTAGGCATGACAACGGCTCCACATTTTAGTCAACAGCGTACCGATTTAATTCAGTCTGTGTCATTCCAAACAGCGGAGCAAATGGTAGCGTTTTGTCGAGAAATTCAAGCCGCTTCGCCAATTAATGCCCATTTCGCACCGGAACCTGCGTATATGCCAGGCTATGAAGATGATGTTATTATGGCGGCCGGAACATTTGTACAAGGTTCGAGTATTGAGTTAACAGCAGATGGTCCGATTCGCCCGCCATACACAGCGTTTATTCAAGGTGGCTTAACGTATGAGCATGTAAAATACGCGATTTGTTTAGCTGTTCAAACGTTAAAATAATGTAGAGAAAAAAAGCCCGATTTTTGCTACGTATTGCATGGATTTTCTACTTCGAAAAAACTCATGTTAGCTTTCCTTACACAGAATTGACAATGAATTTTCCATGTTTTAATATAAATCGTAAGTAAGGAGGATGAATGTATGTGAGTAGTGAAATCCGGCGCACAATGCCGTTATTGTCGATGAGTATTGTGATGCAATTAACCGATTTAACAGCAAGGCAAATTCGCTACTATGAAGAACATCATTTAATTCAGCCTCACCGAACAGCAGGAAATCGACGCATGTTTTCATTAAACGACGTAGATTTATTATTAGAAATTAAAGACATACTTGAGCAAGGTGTGAACATGGCAGAAGTGAAAAGAGTGTTCGCAAAGAAAAATGAATCCGCAACAACCGCTGCCGAAAAGGAAATATCGGATTCAGAGCTTCGGGAAATTATGCGTGAAGAGAGGCGGCAAGCTAATCGCATGCAAAAAACGTCCATCCGTCAAGGGGATTTATCACGTTTCAATCATCGTTCAGCAAGAGATGCTAAACGATAATCAAAGCCCCGGCGGATGTCACAGATTTTAAGGGGAGTTTTTCGAGTAAACTCGAATAAAATCTGGACGCAATTCCGCCAAGGCAGAATTGATTTAGAAATTGATCACGTGTAAATTATAAAACACCGATTTTTCGGGGAAGAAACCAATTTAGGAGTGTGGAACATAGTGGGAAAATATACGAAGGACGATATTAAACGTCTCGTACAACAAGAAGAAGTAAAATTTATTCGTTTACAATTTACGGATATTTTAGGAACAATCAAAAATGTTGAAATTCCAGTAAGCCAATTAGATAAAGCATTAGATAATAAAATGATGTTTGATGGCTCTTCAATTGAAGGTTTCGTTCGTATCGAAGAGTCTGATATGTATTTATACCCTGATTATGATTCGTTTATGGTATTCCCATGGACTGCCGAAAAAGGCAAAGTAGCACGTTTCATCTGTGATATTTATAATCCAAATGGTACGCCTTTCGCAGGTGACCCACGTAACAACTTAAAGCGCGTACTAAAAGAAATGGAAGAAATGGGCTTCACGGATTTCAACTTAGGACCTGAGCCAGAATTCTTCTTATTCAAGTTAGATGCAAAAGGTGAGCCAACTTTAGAAGTAAATGACAACGGTGGTTATTTTGACTTAGCACCAACAGACTTAGGTGAAAACTGCCGTCGTGATATCGTATTAGAGCTTGAGGAAATGGGCTTTGAAATTGAAGCATCTCACCATGAAGTAGCACCAGGGCAACACGAGATTGACTTTAAATACGCAGATGCGATTACAGCATGTGATAACATTCAAACATTCAAGCTAGTTGTAAAAACAATTGCACGTAAACACGGTTTACATGCAACATTTATGCCAAAACCATTATTCGGTGAAGCAGGATCAGGTATGCACTTTAACGTTTCATTATTTAAAGGCAAAGTAAATGCGTTTTATGATGAATCTACAGAGCTTGGCTTATCTGAAAGTGCAATGCAATTCATGGCAGGTATTTTAAAGCACGTACAAGGATTTACAGCAATTACAAATCCAATTGTCAACTCGTATAAACGTTTAGTACCAGGCTATGAAGCACCTTGTTATGTAGCATGGTCAGCACAAAACCGTTCACCACTAATTCGTATTCCATCTTCTCGTGGTATATCAACGCGTGTTGAGGTGCGTTCAGTTGACCCGGCAGCAAATCCATATTTAGCGATGGCTGTTATTTTAGAAGCAGGTCTTGAAGGAATTCGTCAACAATTAACACCACCACCAGCAATCAATCGTAACATTTATGTGATGAGCGAAGAAGAGCGTCAAGCAAACGGTATTGATAACTTACCAGCAGCATTAGATGATGCTTTAGCGTTACTTGCAAAAGATAAAGTTGTACAAAAAGCATTAGGTCGTCACATTTATGCGAACTTCAAGGAAGCAAAAGAAATTGAGTTCGACATGTACCGTTCAACTGTTCACCAATGGGAACGCGACCAATATTTGAAAATGTATTAATAGAAAAGCGTTGGGGCTATAAGGCTCCAACGCTTTTTCAATATTTAATGACCACATGATTATTATCTATTGTCCACAAATTGCCCACAAACTTTTTTATTCGCCTAATTTCTCCATATAATCATTGAAACTATCAATCGTACGTTCTGCAACTTTATTCGATATATGTGCATAAGTATTAATAGTAGTTACAGGGGATTCATGTCCCAATCTATCAGCAATTGACTTCATATCCCACTCAGCTTCTATTAGCATGGCTACATGTGTATGACGAGTTGAATGTATTGGTAGTGGATCATGTTTGATATGCTCCATTGCGGATTTAAAGACATTCCACAATGTAGACTTAGGAAGTGGAGAACCATCATCACGAGCAAAAAGAAGGTTTAACTCATGATTATAAAGGTCCCCAACAAGCATTTTCTGTTCTGTGCGATGTTTAACATATGTTTTGAGCTTTTGCATATATTTTTCACGCATTAAAACATCACGTGTAGAAGCATAGCTTTTTGTATCACCTAGTAGCTCATCATCATCTTCTGGTTGAAATTCAAGCGTTTGATCTACACGTAAAGTATTTTCACGCCAAACGATATCATCTAAACATAGCGCAGCACATTCACCTTTTCGCATACCGCTTTCAAACAGGGTTTCAAAGAATAAGCCATACGTGTAATTTCTACGGTAAATATACGCTAATATTTGCGATACTAGATTGGGTTCGATAAATTTCAACTTTTTCACAGAAAGCTTTTTAATGACTACATTTTCGCAAGGATTTCTTGTGATATAGCCATTCATTACAGCACGTTTCATACATTGATTAATTGCATTATGAACACGACGAGCTGTAGTTCGTGCCAAGCCTTTTTCTATAATAACATCGATAAATTTTTGATAAGCAATAGGGCGAATATCCTTTAAGTTTAGATGACCAAATACTGGTGTGGCATGGTCTTCAATTGCGTTCCGATAGGTTTTATACGTATTTGGTTTTAACTTATCTTTTACGTAATTTTGGAGCCATAATGCGCCATATTCTTTAAAACGCATATTCCCAGCAAACTTTTCATTACTTTTTAATTCCGCTTCTTTTTTTATTGCTGCATCACGTGCTTCAGGTTTGGTAGTGAAGCCACTCTCAGAGTATTCCGTCCATTCTTCGTTAAAACCTTTAATACGGATTCTGTAGGACCAATACTTACCACGCTTTCGAAATGATGCCATAATATCAACCCCTTCATTAATTAGCTTATACGTCTACCAAGCTTTATTGAATCACTTTGACTATTCCATTTCAGCATATTATTTTTGGTGTTTACATATTGATGCAGTCGTTTCAAGGCAAAATCATATTCCACATTGAACAGCTCTTGGACATTGTATACAGTAATGATGTCAAAATTATAAATGAGTAATTGATCCAGCATAAATGTGGGGATGGCTGCATGATACATAAAGTGATCGGCTTTATATTCTTGATATTCAACAAATAATTTTGGTAATTTCGTTTGACGCCCCGTATGCAAAAGCACATGAGTAAGTTCATGACAAAATTCTTGCCATTGCTGTTGGGGTGAAAGATTTTCATTAAGTAAGATAATGCTTCTTTTCCCTGTAAAAAGCGCCTGACTCGGTTCTTGCCAATAAAAGCTTGTAATACCTAAACGTCTTGTAATCGTTTGGAATTGAAGCTGCTGAGGCGTTGAAATACCTAACTTTAAGTAAAATGTTTTAATGTATTCTTCTGTGTGCGTTAAACAAGTTGACATACAATCATCTCCAATAAAATATCAAAGAACAAACGTTCTGTTTTTATTAGATTACTATAAAATGGATAGATTTAAAAGGGTGATTTCATAAATGGAATCTATTTCTTTACTGAATTAGGATATAATTGTTTTTATATACTTAGGAAAGGAGAATTTTTATGAAATTGAAAATGCTTGTTCTTTTATTGTTATCATCCATGATGTTGGTAGCATGTGGAGGGAACGAAAAGGAACAAAATGATGAAGTTGTAAACACTCCTATAGTTAAAGAAGAGGAAACTGTAAAACCAAAGGTAGATGAGATTAAAGAGGAAGAAATTGAAGAAGACCTAATCCTAGATTTGTTTGAAGATGATCCTGTACCTGAAAAGGGCGGTATTATAAATACTGACCAAATAAAAGCAATTATTGAATACCATGCATTAGGTGCTGACGACAAACTTATTGATGTTTCATTACATAACGGAGAAATTACTGCTACAGTGGAAGTCGTAGCGTTAAATAGTCTACCAGCTTCAATGTCGGCAGAAATGGTTTATTCTAGAAGTGGCGATGAATTGTTGTTACATGAAGGCTGGGACGTATTAACGATTAAATTTGGAGAAGGTATAGGAACAGTTAGCATGAATCGTTCACAGCAAAAAGATGAAGGAGTAGGGCCATATTTCCCAACAGTTGAAATAATTAATCAATTAGAAGGTAAATAATAAATTTAGACAAAACAAAAATAGGCAGCCAGTTGACTGGTATGCCTATTTTTTTTCGTTCTTAATCATTTCCCAAATCGTACGTAGCTTTCGAAGCTCTTCTTCATCTGATTTAGGCAATTCTTTATACCAAACTCCAAGCTCTGGATCATTGGCAAATGCCTGAAACTCTGCTTCGTCCTCTGGTATGTCTGGTGTATATTCTAAGGTGTCAGTGCGACCTAGTAAATAATCAGTGCTGACTTCTAATATATTTGCTAAATTTAAAAGTTCACTATCTTTAACGGGTCTTTCATTAGATTCAATTCGGTTCATTACACTAACGTTTAGGTTAACACGATTAGCTAATTCTCTTTGGGTCCATCCGCGATTTTCTCTCAATGAGATTATTTTTTTCCCTATATCCATGTTTTCACCGCTTTCAGTGAGTTCATATAATAAATATATCATGTTTCCATTTTAGAAATAAAATAATTTCTAAAATAGCAATAAAATACTTGAATTTCTAAAATAGCAATGATATATTGTATTCAAGGAGTTGCTAAAACAGAAATGCGAGAGAGGTGGTTATTGTGAAAGTATTTAGCTTAGAATTTATAAAACAACGTAGGCAGGAATTAAATCTAACACTTCAAGAAGCGGCAGATGCTATGGAAATGAAGAACGCTTCTACATACATGAAGTATGAGAATGGAACTTATTCATTTAAAGCAGAGCATTTGCCATTATTAGCAAAAGTGTTGCAATGTAATACAGAAAATTTTTTTCGACAAATAGTTGCTAAAATAGCAATTTAAGGAGGTGAGAGAGATGTTTCAAATTGATAATACTTACGCTGAGGAAGTATTTCGTCAGGAAGTTCGTAAAAAAATCGAAAGCATTAGCCACACTACAATGTTTTGGGATATGAAGGAACTTTGTAGACAGGTGAGTCTTAGTGAGACGACGGTTAAAGAAACCTTCTTTTATGTAGAAGGCTTCCCTAAATTTCGCGTGGGGAAGAAGTGGCTCATTAATGCTATACGTGCTGAGGAGTTTCTGGCGGAGTGGTCCAGTAGGCAACCAAACCATTAATAGAAATAAGGGGTGTAATTATTTGTTATGTGTTTCTTCTATAAGTAAATTTTACCTGTTTCTTTTCTGTTTGGAAATTCCATTTCGGAATAGGAAAGGTGGTGAAATTTATGAATGTTAAGCTAGGCGCATTATTAAAGGCATGCCGACAAAAAGTAGGCGTTTCACAATTAGAAATGGCAGCTAATATGAATCGTTCTCAGTCATGTATTAGCAAATTTGAGAATGATGAAAAAGTACCTGATGCCTATACGCTTATGCAATGGGGACAGCTTACAAACTGCCCAGAGGTAATTGTTGCATTCTTATATGGAATGGACGGAATCACAATCATACAGCAGCTAATGCCGATTATTGGTGCAATTGCAATATGGACAGTCGGTATATTTTGAGGGGAGTGCTTTAAATGGAAAAATTAAAAGAGCTTGTGGATTTATGTAAGCAGCGTCAGCAAATGTTTCAACCAGATTTATGTGGCAACACAAAATTGTTCAATTCATATGATTTTGATGCAAAATATCAAGCGATTACTAAGGAAATTAACAAAGCAACAAAATCATTAAACATTTATGCGATTTCGGTCTTTTCTTTCGAAACTGACGTAGCATTTCACTCTTTAAAGGATTTGAAAAAATTTGTAGGCAATATGGATTTAACGAAAACTTATTGCAGCTACGCTAAGAAAGAAAAATATTCCGTTTCATTATATGACGGTGAATTAATTTTACATTGCTATGAAGATGAAGAACATAAAAAAGCTCAAGCGATTTGAGAGATCACTTGAGCAGGTGCTGATTACTTTTGGACGAGTTATCAGTAAATATTATGTTCTTCCATTATAACACATGGAGGGATAGAACGTGGTAAAAAACATTCAGCAATTTTTGGTAGAGGAAGAGGAGCTATTAGCGGACTTCCTAATGGACATGGAAATTACAGAAGACAATAAGGCATATGCAAAAGCAGCTGCTTTATGGTCGATGCAATCTTCTCGTGTAGGGGCAATTTGTGATGTGCTGGATATGCTAGGGGAGTAATTTAATTTCATAGGGTGGCGATGCGTTGACGTCACCCTATGAATTAAAGCGTAGGGAAGGAGATTAACAATGACATTACAAGTGATTGAGCGTGAAGGAAAACGTGTATTGATGACCTCACAAATTGCAGAGGCTTTTGGAGCAGACGCTAAAACCGTGAATCGAAACTTCCAACGAAATCAGGGGCGTTTTGAGCAAGGGCAACATTTCTTCGCATTAACAGGTGAGGCATTAAAGCAGTTTAAAGGTGAGAGACGGAATGACTCCACCCTTAAATACACATCAAATTTGTATTTGTGGACTGAGGAAGGTGCATTTATGTTGGCTAAATCCTTGAACTCTGAGAAGGCGTGGCAGGCTTATAACTTGCTAGTCAATCAGTATTTCAAAATGGCTAAGGAACTTGCGCCAACTAATACAGTACAAGCATTACCACCACATTACGAAGAGAGGTTATTAACTTTGGAAACTCGCGTAGAAGATTTAGAGAAAAATATGACTTTGCATACAGGAGAACAAAAGCGTGTGCAGCGTGCAGTAGCAGAACGTGTTTATGACATTACGAATAGGCAAGCAGAGCGCACGCGATTATTCCGTGAACTTTATAGCTCCTTAAAATTGCGCTACGAGGTGGGTTCTTATCGTGATATTAAACAGTATCAGCTGCAAGATGCCCTGCGCTTTATTTATAGCTGGAAAGGGGGCATTACGAAATGAAAAACGGCAAAAGACCAACAGTCCGTGAACGCAACCATATCAAGTCATTGCGCTTAAATCCAATCAACTGGCTTATCTGTAAAAAAGTAAGTGATAAATGGCTTTTAGTGCATCGTGAATCGGGCCGCACAAGAACAATACCAGCACCATAGATTTGGGGGAATCGCTATGTATACAACAGGCAATAAAGCAGTAGATCAAATAGGGCAGATGCACTTGGAAGGGAACGTCATTCCGCATAAATGGTATGACCATATTCGGTTGGAAAACGGAAAGCCAGACTTGCTTGGCATTGTTCTACTCGCTGAAATTATTTACTGGCATCGTCCCACATTTATCCGTGATGAGTCAACGGGTAATGTGAAGGCGGTTAAGAAGAAATTCAAAGCCGATTTTTTACAACGCAATTACGACAGCTTTGCAGAACAATTTGGATTTACGAAGCGACAAGTCCAGGATGCTATGACACGTTTAGAGAAATTAGGGGCTGTGAAAAGGCATTTCCGAACGATTACAGTCAGCAATGTGCGGATGAACAATGTGTTGTTTCTTGAACTTTTTCCTGACACAATTCACAAGTTTACTTTTGGGGATACCTATCACGTTAAAACGGGACAGGTATCACATTACAACGTGCCACCTATCACGCCAGAACGTGGGACAAATACAGAGATTACTACAAAGATTACTACAGATAGTAATTATGTTGATAATGATGATTGTGCTTCGCAGAAAAATTCGCAAACTGAAATCGCATTAACAGCCAAAAAAGAAACGGCTTACTCATTTTACGAATCAAACGGATTTGGTGCTCTAGCATCCTACGTAATCGACAAGATTGGTAATTGGATAGACGACCTCTCCGAAGAGCTTGTCATTCATGCTATGAAGCTAGCAATCGAAAATAACGCGCTGAATTGGAAATACGTCGAAACCATTTTGAAGAATTGGTTTAATAAAAAATTCAAGACCATTGCTCAGGTGGAAGCAGATCAGTTACGTTTTGAAGCAGAAAAAAATCAAAAGGCTGCACGCCCACAAAATCAACGTAAAGAAACAGGACGTAATGAACACGTGCCAGATTGGTTTGAAAAGCGAAATGAACAACAAGCACAAGCACAGTCAACAGCACCAGTAGATTTTGAAGCAGAAAGAAAGCGAGTGCTTGAAAAGCTAGGTGGTGGGAATCAATGACACCGGAAGAACGGGAAGACCTAATTTTTATTTGCTCGCTCATGTCCAACTACACGGAGGATTGTTTACGTAACATGCCTGACGAGGAACTGGAGCGAATTTATAACAAAAATATTTTCAAAGGCAATTGAGTAAGCAATGCAAATAAATCGAGGTGAAATTAATGAATTTCAAAAAGTGGTTATCATTACCGTTGCAACAGCGTTTGTTAATTATCAGCAATGCGATCAATATTTCTGGAGTTATTAAGCGAGGTGCCAAACATGAAATTAGGTAAATGGCGAAATAAAGGAGCTCCCGTAAGAGTAGCACGCAAAAGTAAAGAAAAGTTTGACCAGGCGATTATTGATTTAATAGATCGTGGTTATGAGGTTGTATGGCAGCATGAAACACTCAATTTTGCGGAGTTAAAGCGGAGAAAATGAAAAAAATATGGGGAGAGGAACAGGGAAATGGACCAACTTCCAGATAAATTAATAAAGTTAGATCAAATCCGCATCGAGCGCGGCATGGGCAAATTATGCAAGTGCACTGCAAAAAAATTTGTAATGGATACAGACAATCGTCGCGTGACGTGCAGCAGTTGCGGAGCACAACTTGATGCTTTTGATGCAATGTATGCGATGGCAAGTGACTGGGAACGTATTCAAAAAGAAATGGAAACGGTTTTTGAGCAACGTAAAGCTTTAAACCAGTACAAGCCTCATCTGCGGATTATTAAAGATCTCGAAGCCAAAACAAGGACCGGACCAAATAAAATGCACCCAATATGTCCAGCATGTGACGAGCCATTTGCCCTGGAAGAATTGACAAGGTTTTATGGGGCTAAATTTGTTAATGCGCAAATATTGGAGCGAATTGATCGTAAAAAGAAAGAGCAGGAAACGGATTAACATTGAGGTGATAAAGTGTATCAATTGAGTTTCTTTGGAGATGATGTGAATTTAAGCGTTGCACCTAGGCCTTTTCACAAAGAATTACAAGAACTCTATGATTATGCAAAAGAACAAGCATTCCTATGGTGGGGACGTGAATTTGATATAGAGATTCTGTTGACTAGTACAAATTGGCGTAGGAGGAGGGCATGTTATGCACACTACCGAGACAATAGTAAACCTCCATTTATTAAGATGAGTTCAGTTGTTAATGCCAGGCGATCCAAACAAGAGGTATTTGGCGATTTATTACAGGAATTAGTTCATTGGCACCTGCATACTAGCGGCTTACCTTATGACGATACAGACGAAGCTTTTGTCCGAGAATGCTTACGCGTTGGAGCATCAATTAGTGGTACTGAGACTGCACAAGAGGCGTTGAGGAAGATTTTAAATGCTTGAATAATTATATGGAGGTGTAAAGTTTGAGTTACCAAAAAAAATTTGAAGAAGCATTTAATATCATTGCACCCGAATTTAGAAAAAGAGGATTAACAGATGATGAAATTAGATGGCAATTAACAAATTTAGTAAGACCTACACCAAAAGAAACTAGCGATATGACAAAAGAACTTTTAGAAAAATTAAATAAACAACAGAAAGAAAATGTGCAGGAAAGGGAGCGAGTTAAATGAACATTGATGAAATTCTTCAAAATGCAGAAATAACAAGCACGTCAGTATGTGGAAGTCATTTGAACCGTGTAGCAATTAGCTATGACGAATATGATTTTTTAACGGGACTAACAGGTAAAAACAATCAATACAAGGGTTACTGTGACGATTTAATCGAAATGGATTATCATGGAGAATTTCTTCCTTTGATTGGGGAAGCACGTGTTAAAGATAAGGAATTCCACGAATTAACAACTAAGCATGGCTACACTAAAGGCTCGTTAATTTTTACAGGGATGAATGAAAGTGAAGTAATTGTAATGTCAGAGGAAGATGCAGAAGCAGCACTAGAAGCTTGTTCATCGTTCACTTGATTAATCGGCATATTGTGAATTACAAGAAAGAAAATGTGTGGGAAGGTGAAATATGAAAGCAATTACTATTAAACAACCGTGGGCAACACTAATTGCTCTAGGTGAAAAGAAATTTGAAACACGTAGCTGGCAAACGAAACATCGTGGTCCTTTAGCAATTCACGCAGGAC
>NZ_LMBZ01000019.1:0-175 GCF_001439635.1 Solibacillus cecembensis
GAAGGGATTAGTCTTGAAAACTAACAGGCGGGTTAAACCGCGCGGGGGTTCGAATCCCTCTACCTCCTCCATTTTTAGTAATAATTTTTAACAGAATAAAGTAATATTGTCGCGGGGTGGAGCAGTGGTAGCTCGTCGGGCTCATAACCCGAAGGTCACAGGTTCAAGTCCTGTC
>NZ_LMBZ01000019.1:196-564 GCF_001439635.1 Solibacillus cecembensis
TGGTCCCGTGGTGTAGCGGTTAACATGCCTGCCTGTCACGCAGGAGATCGCCGGTTCGATCCCGGTCGGGACCGNTTTATAATGGGTCAGTAGCTCAGTTGGTAGAGCATTAGATTGAAGCTCTAAGTGTCGGCGGTTCGATTCCGTCCTGACCCATCTCTTTTAAATGGGGCCTATAGCTCAGCTGGTTAGAGCGCACGCCTGATAAGCGTGAGGTCGATGGTTCGAGTCCATTTAGGCCCACCANTTTTCCGAAGTAGCTCAGTGGTAGAGCAATCGGCTGTTAACCGATTGGTCGTAGGTTCGAGTCCTACCTTCGGAGCCATGGCCCGTTGGTCAAGCGGTTAAGACACCGCCCTTTCACGGCG
>NZ_LMBZ01000019.1:572-99458 GCF_001439635.1 Solibacillus cecembensis
TAATAAAATACATTTTGTATTTAAAGCTGTATGTAAGCTCATAATTTGAGTTTACATACAGCTTTTTTGTTATCCAAATCCTAGGTATGGCATTAGAATAACTGGATGATGAAAGCATATAACAGGTTAAGTAATAGATACAGTTAGTGAAGGAGAAGTTTATTCAATTGATTGAACTATAAAGGTAAAATAGGAGCAAAATATTTTAAATATGGATAATGGATACTAGTGTGCTTGATAAAAAAGAAAAACCAGTAAGGATAAGTCCTCACTGGTTGCCATTTTATTTTACTTTTAATATGCCATTAAAGTTGGTTTCACGTTGACGTGAGCTGTCACAATCGTGTTCAATTGTTTTGATCGCATTGTTGTTTAGCTTTTGGAACTCAATGACACAGCGTTCACCAGCAACCGTTTCAGATAGCATCGCTTTTTTATCGGATATCACAGTTGCGTAACCTTGTACAAATCCCGTAGCATAGCCATCATACGTTTCATATTCTACGTAGAAATCCTTTTTAGAGGTAAAGGAAATCGTCAAATCCCGAAGGCTTGAATCGGCTTCTCCACGTCCGTATTTATAATAGTAGAAGTAGTTGCCATCCCAAGAGTTTTCTTTTGATACGGTTGACCAATCTTTACCGACTCGTAAGGAAGCATCCACAGTTTTGCGGGCAGCATTTGCTCTTACGTATAGCGGGAGAGCATCTAAGTTTTCATAGCTATTCTCTGCATCCTCAGAAATATAGAAGTAGTTTTTGTTTTGTAAATTGTAGAAAAATGCAACGACTTGTGCGCGTGTTAAATTGTTCGAGGCACCGAAATATTTTGCTAAGTTGGTGTTCTCATATTTTGGATTTTGCCCACCAGAAATACTGTGGTCGAGTAAAAACTGAATGGATTGATTTAGCGTAGCATTGCCGTCTGCTACATGGGTAATTGCTTGTGCTACGAGACCACGGCTAACTGCACGTCCTCGAATATCATTATCAAAATATCCATTTAGCGGTACTTGATAGGCAGCAAGTGTATTGTAGTAATGATCTGAAGCGATTTCCTTTTTCGTGAATTTATTAAGTTCTTCTGAGACCGGCTCTAAATCAAAATAAGTAACTAAAATTTTCGCAAATTGCTGCTCAGTGACTGGTTGAGTTGGGCGAAATGTTCCATCTGGATAGCCACCAATAATGTCAAAATCATAGGCCCATTTAATCGCATCATATGCATAATGATGGGCTGGTACATCTTTAAATAAAGTTTTTGCAGCAGAAGTTGTTGTGTTAAATGAAAAGCTCATAATCAAAAGTAATAAAGTTAGAAAGTAATAATGGTGTCGCCTCATGGAAAAGCCTCCTTAAAGTGATTAATCAAAATTGGTTTTATTTTACTGTAGCATGTTCCAAAAGTTCCCGCAATGATTGTCTCAGCTCATGACAACATCGCTTGAATTTGTTATAGTGAGTTTATAAATGATCAAGGGAGTGACGGGTGGACGATGATTATCTAATCTTATTTTTGAGTAATTGAAAATTTTTTTCAAACAAAAAATAGGATTAGTATGCCCAAATTCCAATAATTTTGTATAAAAGCCTTTTTGCTATGTGCTTTTTGGCGTCTTTTTATACAGATATGAACAGCAGCTAATCCTTCCAAATGAAAACTTTGGGGGGATTTTTTTCTTCCCAAATTGCGGAGGTAAGATATATGAGAGAATTATTGAAATTACAGCATGGAACGATGGAGTTAGCCGACCGAATCCTTTTCGAAAATGTGACTGCCACAATAAAGCAAGGTGAGGTCATTGGTATTATCGGACGGAATGGAAGCGGGAAATCTACTTTATTAAATGTAATTGCAGGTGTACAGCCTTTTACGAGTGGTCAGCGAAAATGGCTACAACCAGATGCTTCTGTTTATTTAGTGAAGCAGGAAGAGCAGGATTTTCAGCCAGGGGAGATAATGGAAGAGGAAGCGGTGTTGCTCGCACAGTGGCAAGTGCCGGATGTTTCGTATGAGCTGCTTAGTGGTGGAGAACGATTGAAGCGTCGATTAGTGAGAGGGTTTGCTCAAAGGCCGCAAATTTTATTATTAGATGAGCCGACTAATCATCTAGATGTGGCTAGTATGGAAAGCTTAATCAATCAAATTAAAGCGTATTCGGGTACGATTATTGTCGTTTCGCATGATCGGTATTTTTTGGATGAGGTGACGACAAAAATATGGTCATTGGAACAGCAACAATTTATCGAGCAGCAAGGCAATTACTCACATTATATGGATGTGCGTGAACAGCGTCGTCACACGCAGCAACGTGCATATGAAAAGCAGCAAAAGAAAATTGACACGCTGGAACAACAAATGGATGCGCTCACTTCTTGGTCGCAAAAGGCGCACCATGATTCTACTAAGCAGGAATTTCCGAAAGAATATTATCGCACCAAGGCAAAACGTATGGATGCCCAAGTGAAGTCGAAGCGAAAAATGATTGAAAAGGAAATTGAGAAAAATAAAGTTGAGCAAGTAGCGAAAGAGCAATCGGTTAATTTTACATTAGAAGCGAATAGCAAAGTAGGGAAACGATTTTTACAGGCGAAAAATGTGTCGAAGTATTTTGGGGAGCGTCGTCTTTTTGAGCGGGTTAATTTTACGATTTTGCATGGTGAGCGTGTGGCGTTAGTAGGGGGAAATGGGAGTGGAAAAACGACTTTATTAAATATGATTTTAGGGCGAGAATCTTATGATGGCGAGCTGGCATTTTCACCAACGACGAACATCGGCTATTTAACGCAGGAAGTATTTGATTTACCAGAGCATCAAACACCTGCTATGCTTTTTCATCGTGATAATTTTGCAGACCGTGGACTCGTGCAAAATTTAATGAGGCATCTTGGTTTTCAAATGGAGCAATGGGAGGAGCCGATTGCCCATATGAGCATGGGGGAGCGCGTAAAATGTAAGCTCATGCAATATATTTTAGAAAATCGGGATGTGTTGATTTTAGATGAGCCAACCAACCATTTAGATTTACCGTCACGAGAGCAGTTGGAGGCGACACTTGCGGAGTATAAAGGGACTTTGATTTTTGTTTCACATGACCGATATTTTGTGGGGAAATTGGCGAATATGCATTTGGTTATTCAAGATGGAACGATTCAAAAGAGGGCGGTTGGTCAATCCAATATGCAGAAGGATACAAAGGAAGAGCAGCTATTGCGGCTAGAAACGGCACGTCAGGAAGTGTTGGGGAAGTTGAGTTTTACGACAGTGAAAGATCCGAGCTATTCGGAGTTGGATACTCAGTTTTTAGAGCTGACAAAGCAAATTAATGCGCTTAAAAAAGGATGAATTTACGGAAGGTTGGATATTTCTAACCTTCCTTTTTTTGCGAATGGAAACTCCCACGTAATGATAAGGAACAATCATAAAAGAAAATTCCAAATTTCATCCAATATGGTATTCTAAATCTAGCGATAAATGTCGATATAAAGAGTAACGATATATATTTATACATAAAGAAAATTAAAAGGAGAGATTAACTAAATGAATCAATCTAAAAAGATACTTGCTGCGATGCTCGCAATCCCTGCGACGGTAATTGTTGCTGGACAAGTGCAAGCGGCGGAAGTAACATCCGAATTTGAAATTAAAAATGACTTTGTTGGGACATCGGATGTAAAAAGCAGCACAAGTAAAAAAATAATTGAAGCTGCAACGAAAGAAGCGTTAAAAGAAAAAGTTTTACTTGAAATGTCGAGCTTTACACAAGGGTTTACTGTCATTTATACGGGCGAGGAAATGGAAAAATCCCAGAAGCATGTTGAAGGTATTTTTAATGATTTGAAAAAAGATTTAAATGGTACGACGACAATTGGTCCAGACCCAGATCCAATTTATCATGCAATGTTGTATGGAACGTTTAATAATGTTCATGTAAAGGCTACAGAAACGAAGACAGATGATAAGGTGACTTCTGTTAAATTAGAGTTTTCATTTAATTATTTCTTAGATTCACCAAGTTCGAAAGTATTAGAAGAAAGAATAGTTAAGCTAACAGGAGATACAAATGAATCAATTTTGAAGGGGATCACACCCGATGTTTTAAAAGTAAAGGCGATTCATGATTATGTAATTCAGACATCGCATGTTGTGCCTACTAACCACGATATCGCGAAAATGTTATTAAATAATGGAGGGTCTTCCCATGCATATGCACTTTGGACATATAGGCTTCTAGAGGCAGCGAAAATAAAAGTTCGTTACGTGACAGGTATGTCGGGTGGTGAGCTGCATTCATGGAATTTAGTTGAATTAGGTGGAAAATGGTATCATCTAGATACTGCAGATAATGACAATTTAGATAAGAATAGTACAGATATTAAATATCGTTATTTCTTAGCGGATAATACAACAATTGGCGGGCGTGAAATTTATTATGGTGGGATCCAAAATCCAACATGGGGTGGGGATTTCAAGGACTTTGCGAATATTGTAAATCCTGCTCAAGTAGATAATGTGATGTATTATGCTGATGGAATAAGCAACAGTAAAATCTTTAAGTTTGATTTGAACGGTATATCCTCAACAACAATACCAAAACCAGAGCATATTATTTCAGAAGCAACATCTGGTTTTGGTAAAATACTACACTATAAATATATACCAACAACAAAGGACACTGCAGCAGTTGATTATTTATATTTCATTAATGATGCAGAGGGGAAATATTTATATCAATATGATATTAAAGGAAAAAAACCACAGTTAATCATAAAAGAACAGATTAAATCAATTTCAATTAAAAATTCAATATTAACGTATACACTAATGAATGGTAAAGAAAAGACTCTTTCATTAAACCAATTAGATAATTTTGATAAGGCAGAGGCAGAGAAGGTTATAAAGGCTATTGAAGATTTGGTCATTTCAAAACCACCAACAGGAGCGGAAATAGCCAAAGTTCTTGAAGCGCGCAAACTTTATATGGCATTAACAGAAGAACAAAAGTTACTTGTGGGGAACGGGATTCTGAAAAAGTTAGAAGAGAAAGAACTCGAATTAGCAGGCCCAGATTCCAATGTCCTAAAAGTTATAAATACGATCAATGCATTAGATCCATTAGATTCTTCATTTATAAACAAAGTAGGAATCGCAAATGATGAGTTTAAACGTTTATCTGAGGACAGTAAACCACTCGTTTACAATAAATCAATTTTAGACGAATATCTAAAACAGGTGGAAGAAGCTAAGAAACTGGGCGAAGAAATTGGTGAGGTCTTACAAGTTGGTGATGAACCGTTTGAAAAAGAGGTTGCATTTATCAAAAATTTAGAAGCCGTTATGACTAAATATGAAGATTTATTGCCATCGTTAAAATTAGCAATTAGTGATATTCATAGAACGTTTTTGGAGGAATACATTGCAGAGGCTAAGATTTTGAGAGCAGAATTACAAATCTTTATTAATGAGGTCAATGTCATTAATATCGAGTTAGAAAACTATTTAGATTTAATGAAATCTATTGAAGTAAAATATAGTACATTATTAGTCAGTCAAAAATACTTATTAACAGATATGCAAGAAAGTAAAATTGAGACCAATATTAAAAAAGCCCAAGACATGAATGCTGATATTACAAAGTTTAACGATTATATGGAAACAGTTTCATCAGGGGATACAGCACATATAAAACTGACTCCTGAAGTAATTGCAAACATGAAAGCAGCAGATGCACTTTATAATTCTATGAAGCTATCGCAAAAAAATAAAATTAACTCTAATTTTGTGAAAAGATTAGAAGATATTATGCTACTTATTTCAGGTATAGTGAACGATCCGAAAATTCGCGAAGTCCAAGCAATGATTGAAGCACTGGATTATACAAAATTAACTATTAGTGAATTAATTAGTAGCGTTACAACGGCAGATACGGCTTACCTAGCGTTAGATGAAAATCAGCAAGCGTTTATTTCAGTGGCAGCATTCACAAAATTGACTGAGTATAAAAAGGTAATTGAGGATATAGAAACGGTTGTTACTACGATTCAAGGAGAAATTGAGGGTTTAAATGATCAATCATCTCAGGCAGAAATAGAAGCTGTAAGAACGAAATATGAAGATTTAACGAAAATGTATAAGCATTATGTCAAAGTAGAAAATTTAATTGCTCAAGAAGCTCGTATTCAAGAGAAACAGGATAAGGAACTCGCTCAATCAGTAATCGATGCAATTAACGGCTTATCGGATGACTCAACATATGCACAAATAAAGACAGTATATGATTTATATGGAAAGCTACCAGCGAATGTTAAATCGCATGTTACAAATGCCCAAAAACTTTTAGATTTATGGAAAAAGGTAAGTGAAGATGAGGCGGCAATTCAAGCAGCCATTGACCACGTCAACAACCTAATCAAAGCCCTTAACTCAAAATCAAAAAGGGAAGATATTCAAGCGGCTCAAGATGCATATGACGCATTGCCGCCAGCCTCACAAGCATTAGTAGTAGACTATGACAAGATTGCGCAGCTATTGCTCGAGCTTGATGGCAAAGAAGAGGAGGTAGCTGATAAAGAAGCGGCTCGTTTAGTAGAAGAAAAGATCCTTGCATTGAATGACGAATCGACTCCTACTGCAATTGCGGAAGTACGCGCGGCATATGAGGCATTAAACGAAAATGCGAAAAAGTTAGTGTCTAAAAAGATGTTAGATTTACTTGTTTTTTATGAAAACAGCATGAAAGAACAGGGCGAGCAAGCAAAAAAAGAGGCACAGGTAATCATTGATCGTATTAATCGAATTACAAATAGCTATACAGAAGCTCAAATTAAAGATGTTCGATTGGCGTATAATGCGCTTAGTGATTTGGCGAAAACGTATGTAACGAATTTACAAAAATTAATCGATGCAGAAAGAAATATTTTATATCAAAATACAGTTGTTAAAGAAGCAAAATTACAGGCTGCTGCATTTGATGCATACATGGCGAATGTTGGTCGTACCTCGTCCACAGCGGAAATTGCGAAGGCGCGCGCGTATTATAATTCATTATCATACGAGGCGAAAAGACATGTCAAAACGTATGAAAAATTACGTCGCCTTGAAACGATGTGGAATGACCCAGATTATTTAGGCTTAATTTTTACGTACTATCCAGATTACATTAACGCGATTAAACCAGGAGGCATTGAACTAGAGAAACCTAAGTATGACTCGTTGTATATTCCAGATGATTCAAGTTCCTTTGCTAATTCGCAACCAGATGCGGCGTGGTCACCATATGAAGAAATGGCTTATTATAACGGTCGATATACGACAAAGATTGAGGCTTCACAAGTTAAGAATGTAGCAGATAAGACGATGATGTTGACAGCGGAAGGAATCGAACTATTAATTCCGACAGCGGATATTAAAGGGACATCTGCAGCGGTTGGAGTGTCTATGACTGTAGACAATGATAAATTAATTATTAGCTTTACAGAAGGACAAGCGGCGAAAGTGTTTTCAGACTTTGTCGAGATTCGAATCCCAATGCGTACATTAGATGGGACTTCATCAATGGTTGTGCAACGTACCGACAATAATGGGACAACACCAGCAAGCTATAAAGTAGAAGGCTCTAATTTTGTTATTCGCACAAAAATAGGCGGTACTTTTACAGCGAGCAATAGCAAAACAACGTATTCGGATTTAGCATCAGCGAGCACGAGTGCGTCAGGTATTCGTGAATTAGCGAAGCGCGGTATTACGTATTCAACATCAGGTAAGTCAGTCATTCCGAATAAAAGTGTGACACGTGCTGATGTTGCCACATTACTTGCGAAAGCGCTTGATGTTTCAAGTACGAAAGCGACAAAATATAACGATTTAAAGTCGACGGTACCTTCAAAATACGTACAAGGTTTATTAGAAGCAGGTATTATGAGCGGTGTGACGGCGCAACAATTTAGCCCGCATAGTGCAGTGAGTCGTCAGGAAGCGGCGATTATTATTGCCAATATGTACCGCTATTTAAATCAAGATTTGTCACTCGCATACAATGAATTACAAACAAACTTTAGAGACGTTTCTCATTTAACATATGAAGCGCGTCAAAGTATCGCGATTTTGGAATTGTTCGATGTTGTGGATGGTACTGCTTCAAGTAAATTCAATCCAGAACAAAAGTTAACGAGAGCACAGTTTGCCGAGATGCTTTATAAGGCATTAAACGCAATCGAGTATTTATAATCTTCACGACAAAGGCACAGCGTTTAGAACGCTGTGCTTTTGCATTTGTAATTGTCTAATCATATAATATTATATAGAAGAATATGGATATGTTTTGGGGAGGTTGCGTTGTGGAATATTTATCAATGATTTTTTTCAAAATTGTTGCACCTATTTTAATACTGCTTTTCATTGGCGCAATTTTGCAGAAGAAGTTTAAGTTTAATTTAAAGGCATTGTCCCATTTAATTACGTATTGCTTCATGCCAGCAGCGGTTTTTATTAATATTTATGAAACGTCGATTGAAGTAAGTGTGATCGGGCAAATTACGCTCTTTATCGTACTTTTTATGGGGAGTCAAATGCTATTGAGTCATTTTTTAGCGAAGGTCCTAAAGCTGGAACGAAAGGAAGCAGCGGTATTTAAAAATAGTGTCGTGCTCATCAATTCGGGGAATTACGGTATTCCTGTTGCACAAATGATTTTTGCTACGAACCCAATTGGTGTAGCGATTCAGGTTATTATGGTGATTTTCCAAAATATGGTGACGTATACATATGGGTTATACAATTTAATTTCCTCTACGAAGTCTGGCATCGCGATAGTCCTCGATTTTTTGAAGATGCCGATTGTGCATGCGCTTATTTTAGGTGGGGTGCTTAATTACTTGAATGTACCTATACCAGATACGTTTAGCATTCCTCTAGAGCATATTGCAAATGGCTTTGTGGCGGTTGCATTAATTACACTTGGTGCGCAACTTTCGCAAATCGAAATACGGTCGATGTTTAATAAAATGATTTTTGTCAGCTGCTTTACACGTTTAATTGTTGGACCTGCTATTGCATTGCTTGTCATCTTTGCGCTTGGTTTGGACGGAGTGGTGGCACAATCTTTATTTATTGCGAGTGCATTTCCAACGTCACGCAACAGTGCAAGTCTTGCCTTAGAATACGATGTTGGATCGGACACAGCAGCACAAACGGTTTTATTCTCAACGATTATTAGCTGTCTTACGGTGACGGTCGTTATTTACATGTCGAATTATTTATTTGTGTTAAACTAAGGGGCTTTTCGTCTCTTAGTTTTTTTGTTCGTGATTTTATATATTTTTATGAGGTTTTGAGTAAATTTATATACCGTGAGCATTTAATTACCATTTATGTATAAAAACGAATAATTTATGTTGAAATTCTGTTCTTAATGCAACATAATTGTTTATGATAGCATTACTATCATTTCGTAAAGGGGAGAGAATGCGATGCAAAACATTCAATGGGAGAAAGAAGTAGATGTAATCGTTCTAGGGACAGGGGGCGCGGCATTATCGGCAGCAATTGCAGCGGCGGATAATGGTGCATCTGTGTTAGTACTTGAAAAAACGCATCAAATTGGTGGTACAACGGCTTATTCTGGCGGTGTGCCATGGGTTCCATTAAATCACTATATGAAAGATCAAGGCTTCTCGGACAACCGTGAGCAAGTAATTGCATTTATAAAACGATTAACTCTCGGTCGTGCAGAAGAAAGCATGATTGAGCGATTTGTAGATAAAGGTCATGAAATATTCAAGTTTTTAGATGAAGAAGCGCAAGTTCGTTTTAAAACGCCAAAAACTTATCCAGAATATTATCGAAATTTAGATGAAGCATTAAAAGATGGAACACGTTCATTAGATCCGGTACCGTTTGATTTAAATTTAATTGGCGACTGGGGCATGCATTTACGCCAAAATCCAATTTTCCCACCACTTACATTGGAAGAGGGAGGGGCGATTGGCAGCATTGATTTTACAGTAGTAGCGGAGCGTATGCAAAATAATATTGTAACAATGGGACGTTCATTGGTCGGTTCTTTATTTAAAGCATGTTTAGATCGCGGTGTTGAAACATTATTAAACATTGCGGGTAAAGAGCTTATTATGGGGGAAAACGGAGAAGTGATTGGCTTAATTGCTGAAACTTCAGAAGGTGAAAAGAAATACTTCAAAGCAAATAATGGCGTCATTTTAGCTTCAGGTGGCTTTGAGTGGAATAAACAATTAACGAAAGCATTTTTAAAAATGGACATTACGCACCCTGTTTCACCCCCAGGAAACGAAGGAGATGCGTTAATGATGGCGATGAAAGTTGGCGCGGCACTTGATAATATGAGTGAAGCTTGGTGGTATCCAGCAATGGTTGACCCAACATTCGAGTATGAGGACAATGTGATGGCGCAATTAGGTAACGGACGTAACGGCCCGAACTCGATTGTTGTAAACAAGCATGGTCGTCGTTTTGCACATGAAGGAACAACTTATAATGATTTGCCACGTACATTCTTTAACTTTGATCCGGTGAACATTGAGTTTCCCAATGAAGCACCAGTCTGGCTAATATTTGACCAGCAGCTAAAGGATCGTGAACTAATTATTACGATGACACCGGGTGATCCAGCTCCGGATTGGGTAGACCAAGCAGCGACATTGCAAGAGTTAGCTGAAAAAGTAGGCGTGAATGCAGAAAACTTAATAGATGAGGTTGCAAAGTGGAATGGGTACTGTGAGCAGCAAGAAGACCCAGATTTCCATCGCGGTACGATTCAATTTGAAAACTTAACGGGTGGCGGTGGAAATCCCGAGGCCAACCTAGGGAAAATTGAAAAAGGACCATTTTATGCATTACCAATTTATTTAGGTGCATTAGGTACAAATGGTGGACCAAAAATTGATGGAAATGGACGAGTAATCAATTTTGCAGGGCAGCCAATTCAAGGCTTATATGCAGCGGGCAATGCATCAGCTAATCCACTTGGCCCAATCTATCCGAGTGCAGGGGGAACGATTGGACCTGCGATGGTATTTGGTTTCTTAGCAGGGGAACATGCAGCAAAAACAACTTTAGTAAAAAGCGAGGTATAAAAATATGCCACAAGGAACACATACATTAAGCGTGCCATTAAGTATTGAAACGATTTGGGAATTTGTACAAGACATGAACAACTGGGCGCCATTAGTACCAGGCTATATTGAACATGAAATACTTAATGAAAATGAATCGACATGGGCTTTCAAAGGTGATTTAGGATTCATGAAGAAAACGGTCAAACTAAAAATTGACATTAAAGAGTGGAATGAGCCTTCAGCAGTCATTTTTGACTTATCCGGTTTATCCGATAATTTTAAAGGTGGCGGCTATTTCAAAGCTGAAAAAGTTAGTGACAATGAAACGTTGATGACAGGGAACTTAGATATTACGGCTGGTGGTATGATGGGGCCAATGGTCAATCAAATTTTAGTGAAGTTCGTGCCACAAACAGCAACAGAATTGACAGAGGCAATCGTTACAAAATTATGTGAAGATAATAACGTGCCGGTATAATTTGAAAATGAAAAAGCCACTTTTGATGCAAAAGTGGCTTTTTTTCAATGGCGAGAAGCATTTTTTAAATAGAGCAATAGCATTGATTTTAATTGTAAAAGCTGTTCTTTTGTTGGGATGGGGACGATTACATTAGATAATAATGAATTAAATGCATGTTTTTTTATAGCTGTCCCAAAAAGATTCAGGATGGTAGTAGCATTCATTTGCTCAGTAGAACTTAGTGAAATAGAGCCGTCTTGAATCCCATCTTGAATTGCCTGATCGATAATACGTTCAACTTTTGTATATGTTTGATAGATTTCCTCGGTTAATGGTTCTTCCATCGGATTATAAGCAATATAATATTCAAAGCTTTCTAATAGGATAATAGCATCGCGGTTAGCTGAGGAAATATAGTTGATATACGCGTCCAATATGGCATCCATTTTGTCATAGCCTGATTGTGTAGACTCTGATATTGCTTCAAATCGCGGAACCATTTCTTCAATGACCTCTTTGACGACCTCGATAATTAAAAGCTCTTTTTTCGGAAAATATCGGAATACAGTAGCAACTCCGACACCCGCTTCATCTGCAATTTTTTGCATCGTTGTTTTTTCAAAGCCGTATTCTGTAAATAAGCGCCTAGCAGCCGAAAGCATTTGTTGTTTTTTTAGTTGTTTGTATGGCAAGACTTTCACCTCTTAGTCATTCTAGTACTTAAAAATGGATACCTCCTGCTAGTGAGCAAGAGGGTTATTGTTCTAATATACCGAAATTTAGTGAAAAGTCGAGTTTCCACTTAGAAGAAATTAAAAAGCTGTAAAGAGCCCAGAATAAATAAGGGTTCTTTACAGCTTTAAGAAAATGTTATTTAGAGTTTACTTCTTTTGTATATGGGTTTGAAAGATCCATACCTTCTAAAGAAATACCCATTGCTTTTGCTACACCTTCACCATATGCTGGATCAGCTAAGTAGCAGTGTAAAATATGACGGTGTTTAATAAACTCTTCTACTGGAGCCATGTCAGCAGCCGTGTTGTTGAATAATGTTTGTTTTTGCACATCATCCATTAAGTTGAATAACTTACCTGGTTGTTCGAAGTAGTTATTATCATCTTCAGCAAAGTCATAAATATCTGCTGGGCCGTCTAATGCTAGTGCAGGATCTTGATATTGTGATTGACCTTGTAGTGCACCATAGCTATTCGGATAGTAAGAAACTGCGCCGCCACGGTTGCCATCTGCACGACCAGCGCCATCTCGGTGATATACCATGAATGGACATTTTGGTGTGTTTACTGGAATTTGGTGGTGGTTCACACCTAGACGGTAACGAGTTGCGTCTTGATAAGCGAATAAACGTGCTTGTAACATACGGTCTGGTGAGAAGCTAATACCAGGTACGACGTTTGATGGTGCGAATGCAGCCTGTTCAACATCAGCAAAGTAGTTTTCTGCGTTACGATTTAATTCGAATTCACCAACAGGGATTAATGGGAATTCTGATTTATACCAAACTTTTGTTAAGTCGAACGGGTTGTCCTTACGTCCGCGTGCTTGTTCTTCTGTCATGACTTGAATATACATTTTCCATTTCGGGAAATCGCCTTTTTCGATTGAATCGAATAGGTCGCGTTGTGAAGATTCGCGGTCATTACCAACTAGTTCAGTCGCTTCAGCACCTGATAAGTTCTCAATACCTTGCTGCGTACGGAAGTGGAATTTCACATAAACGCGTTCGCCAGCGTCGTTAATCATTGAGTATGTGTGAGAGCCGAAACCGTGCATATGTCGGTAGCCGTTTGGAATACCGCGGTCAGACATTACAATAGTAACTTGGTGTAACGCTTCTGGAAGTGATGACCAGAAGTCCCAGTTTGAGTTCGGGTTGTGCATATTCGTTTTTGGATCACGCTTTACAACGTGGTTTAAATCCGGGAAGTGTAGTGGATCACGGAAGAAGAATACAGGTGTATTGTTTCCGACCATGTCCCAGTTTCCTTCTTCTGTATAGAATTTTAATGCGAAACCACGAATATCGCGCTCTGCATCAGCCGCGCCACGCTCACCTGCTACTGTGGAGAATCGTGCGAATAGATCAGTCGTTTTACCAACTTCAGAGAAAATGTTGGCTTTTGTATATTTTGTAATATCATGCGTTACTGTAAACGTACCAAATGCACCAGAACCTTTTGCGTGCATACGGCGTTCAGGAATAACTTCACGGTTAAAGTTTGCTAATTTTTCAATTAAGAATACGTCTTGTAAAAGGAGTGGGCCACGACGACCAGCTGTTTGAGAGTTGTCATTACTTACTACTGGAGCACCAGTAATTGTTGTTAAACGTTCATTTGTCATGTTTTATACCTCCAAAGTGAAATTAAGAATCTCTTCGTAAATAACTATAACAAATTCATAGTACAATTTCTACTAGATTGTAATAATTCTTTTTAAGTAATCTATATAGTAATGGATTTATAATAAAAAAGAGAGAGAAATATTGTTTTGTTACGGCGCAATATTTCTTTTTTATAGTTATTTGTATTAAAAGATGAAATTTGCTCAATTATGTAATGAAATACTTCGTTTAGATTTTGGGGAGAGTTGGGATTATTAAAAAAAAGGGTGTTTAATATGTCCTTTTGTTGTCATGCTATTGAAAAAGTGGTCGCTAATTGAAAATGGTGAATAAGTTATCCCCTTTTTCATCAAGCATTCACTTATAATGTTACATGAGTATAGGAAGAAAGGGATTTATTATGGAATTAACTTTAACTTTTTTAATTTTAGCAGTAACGATTATTTTGTTTATGACGAATCGTTTGCGCGGTGATTTAGTTGCGGTTATGGCATTACTGGCATTTGTCGTGCTTGAAATTTTAACACCTGCAGAAGCGTTAGCAGGATTTTCAAATTCAGTTGTCATTATGATTGCGGCATTATTTGTAGTAGGGGCAGGGATTTTAAGAACCGGCCTTGCTGGAATGGCAGGGAACTTACTATTGAAATGGTCAGGGGATAACGAATTACGTTTATTTATTTTATTGCTTGTCATTGTCGCAGCGGTCGGGGCGTTTATGAGTAATACGGGAACGGTTGCGCTTATGTTGCCGATTGTTGTATCCATTGCAATTAGTATTAAAGTAAGCCCATCGAAGTTTTTACTGCCACTATCTTATATTGCGAGTATGTCGGGCTTAATGACGCTGATCGCATCGCCGACCAACTTAATTGCCTCGCAAACATTAGTTGATCATGGGTTTGAAAAGTTAGGATTCTTTACGATTACCCCAATTGGTATCATTGCGACGATTACGGTCATTACGTATTTAGTGTTAGTACGTAATATATTGTTGCCGAATGATAAAAATCGTACGCAATCGAGTGCAGGTTATAAGTTAGCACCGAAAAAAATCGTCAAAGAATATAATTTACAAGATAAGCTATATCGCGTTGTTGTAGAAGAAGGCTCATTAATCGTCAATGAGAAACTGGCGGATTTAAAATTGCCAGCTAAATATCAAATTTATATTATGAAAATTAAACGTGGTGCGGCAGAGGGGATGAATTTCTTGCCGATGACGTACCAGGAAATCGCTGGACCAACAAGTATCATTCATAGTGGTGATGAATTGTATATGCAAGGAATCGCTGAGGATATCGAGCGTTTTGCAACGGATTATGGCGTGCAAGTACAGCCATTTGAAGATGATGCGGAAGAACTTGTGTCAAAAACGATAGGTGTAGCGGAAGTATTATTAACACCACAATCGCGCTTAATTGGAGAAACGGTTAGTAAAATCGGTTTCCGTGAGAAATATAATTTAAACATTCTTGGAATCAATCGAAAAGGTGACTATATTTTGAAAAGTATGGCCGCACAAAAGCTACGTTTCGGGGATGCAATTTTAGTTCAAGGGAAATGGGAAGAAATAGAATTACTATCGCGTGAAACACAGGATGTTGTCGTAGTCGGTCAGCCGCGCGAGCATGCAGGTGTAGCAGCGGCAAATGGGAAAGCTCCAATTGCGGGAATTATTATGGCATTTATGATTGCGCTCATGGTATTCGAAGTATTTGAAGCTGTTATTGCCGTATTGATCGGTGCGGTGCTTATGATCATTACCGGCTGCTTACGCAATATGGATGATGCGTATAGCAAAATGAATTTTGAAAGTATTGTGCTTGTTGCAGCAATGCTCCCAATGGCGACAGCGCTTGAAAAAACGGGCGGAATGACGATTTTAGCAGATGGTATTATTTCAGTGCTCGGTGATTTTGGTCCATATGGTGTGTTGATGGGCGTATACCTACTGACTGTTGTATTTGGTCAGTTTGTAAGTAATACCGCAACGGCTGTGCTATTTTCACCGATTGCGATTACAGCAGCACTCGCAATGGACGTCAATCCGTATACGTTTATGATTGCAGTTGCAACGGCAGCGAGTATGGCTTTTGCGACGCCGATTGCTTCACCAACAAACTCACTTGTCTTAACGGCAGGTGGCTATAAATTTATGGATTTTGTGAAAATCGGTGTCCCGCTTCAAGTAATCATGTTTGTTGTCATGATGATCGCGGTGCCGTTATTATTCCCATTTTAATGAAGTGAATAAAATTAAGACATGATGCCATTTTTAGCATATGGCACTGAAAAACGTAAAATTCTAAAAGTGTTAATCATCTTCAAATAAAAATAAGGCACTTCTTGTTCGATTTCGAATAGGAAGTGCCTTATTTCTTTAGCTATATAAATTGAACATATGAAAAATCCCGAATATTGGCGTGGAAATATAACTTAAAAATCCGTAATAGAAAGCTTACATTAGCAGGGGGAATTTTCTATTTCACCTTATATAGATTGTCGCAATTTATGATTGATACGTTTTTCGGTATTTAAAAGGTGTTAAGGCCGTATGCTCTCGGAATACTTTAATAAAATAATTACTATCGACAAAACCATTCATTTCTGCAATTTCTGAAATAGGGTAATCCGTTTCTAAAAGCATCTTTTCCGCCTGCTGTATGCGGTATTGTTGCAAGTATCGTTTAAATGTTACGCCTTGCCTTTTGGAGAAAAGTTGACTTAAATAATTTGGCGTAATGCGTAATTTCTCCGCCACTAATATGAGAGATAAATCGCTTTTTAAATATAGTTTTTCGATTTGTTCAATAGCCAATTCACTATAGTCTGTTAGCTGTTGCATGCGCGCGGATTTGGCGAATGTTAAAACAGACTGTGTAAACAAAATCATCTCCTGCACGATTGTATAAAGAATCGGTTCATCCAAAATGAGTGAAAATAATTGGCGGTAGTGCTGCTCGACCTTAACTTGCTGCTGCAAATGGTGCTTTAGCATGAAACGACGAATTTGCGCAAGGACACTCGTTAGATGAATACGTACTTCCTCTTGTAAATAATAACAGTTCGGAGCGGTCAATTTATATAAAAACTGTTTCACCGCAGTTAAATTCCCTTCTTCTAAAGAAGTAATCCAAAGCCGCTGTTCCTCAGGCGTGAGTAAAGGATCCAAATGCGATAAAGAAATGGATTCGGAAGTTAAAAAGACATGTTCATACCCTTTGTAAAAACGCTGTGTTAGCACTTGCTTTGCCTCGGTATACATGTCCCGTAACGTTGCATCTGCCCCATCATAAATGGCAATATTTAAAAATTCATCGGTCAACATATACCATTCCTGTATAATTAAGCGTAAATTTTTTATTAATTGTGCCTGCTCTTGCCCTGAAATTAAACATAAAATCCGCTTTTGCAATGGAAATGCAGTGAGCTCTGAAAAGATTGGTGACTGCACAAGCCAATGATAAAGCTGTAAATTCGCATCAAAATTGGAAGGCTCGATTAAAATAAATTTTGATTGTGCAGAATGAATGATTTCAGGCGAATTTAAAAATAAATCGACATACATTTGGGCATCGGTTTGCGTCTGATTGGCAAATGTAACCGTACTTTCGAATGTTGGCAATGTCATCAACGTCGATTTTAACTGTTCTAAAGGAATAGGCTTTACAAATAATTGTTTTGCTTGTAAAGAAATAGCTTTCATCGCGTGTTGAAAAATCGGCTGCGCAGTAAAACAGATGACATGAAGCGGTCGATTTTTTAATAGTTTCTCAACATGTGCTGTTACAAGAGCCACATCGAGCATGAGAATTGTTGGTTCAAATGAATGAAGCGTATGCTCCAATTTCATCGCATCCGTGATCCCTGAAAATTGCATCCCACTCGAAAAATAGTTTTTTAAATACCACTCAATCCCTTGAATTTCTGCTTGGTCACGTTCAAGTAATAAAATCCGCATCGTTTGCATACCACCTTATAAAATTCCTGTTTTCGATATAAATTATATTTTTAATTAATAAATACGTCATTACTATAAGATTTTACTATAATGACGCATTTTTTTCTATATATTTTGAATTGAAAGAAATTTATAGTGGAACAAAGGGGTGAGGGGAAATGACGAATTACCAACAAGAGCAAAATCAAAACATTCAAAAAGTCGAAAAATCCGAACTATCCATATTGTTTAAAATGATTATTTGTAGTTTCATAGGAATTTTTAGTTTCTTTATATCGTTTGAATGGAACGGTAAAAAAACAATTTTAGTTGACCACGTTGTTAGTGCGGTTGCGACTTATACACCTGCGTTAGTAAACGGCTATGTCCTAATTTTACTTGTACTCGGTGCATTTTATCCATTTGTCACGAAAAAGTGGAAAACTTCAACTGTCACGATGGTGCTATCTATTTTTAAAATTGGTGGACTTGTCGCGGGTGTCATGCTTATTTTCGGTTTCGGTCCAGCTTGGTTATTTAATCCAGATATCGGTCCGTTTTTACTTGAAAAATTAATTAAGCCAGTTGGTCTAGTAATTCCCATTGGATCTGTATTTTTAGCTTTACTTGTTTGTTATGGCTTGCTTGAGTTTATAGGGGTTCTTATGCAACCAGTTATGAAGCCTATTTTCAGAACACCAGGTCGCTCGGCAGTTGATGCGGTTGCTTCATTTGTAGGAAGTTATTCAGTAGGTTTAATTTTAACGAATCGTGTGTATAAAGAAGGAAAATATACAGCGCGTGAAGCGGCCATTATTGCAACGGGCTTCTCCACAGTGTCTGCAACGTTTATGGTTATTGTTGCGAAAACATTAGATTTGATGGAACATTGGAACACATTTTTCTGGGTAACGCTTGTTGTGACGTTTATTGTAACGGCCATTACAGCACGTATTTATCCGTTAAATAAAATTAAAGATGAATATTATGATGATGCGATACCACAGCCAGAAAAAGTGGTAACAAAGGATCGCTTGAAAACAGCTTGGAAAGAAGCAGTAGAGGCGGCAAGTTCTAATCCGTCACTAGCAAAAAATTTATATATCCATTTAAAAGATGGTTTTATTATGGCAATGGGTGTCATTCCTTCTATTCTATCAATCGGTTTACTAGGTTTGGTACTTGCTACGTATACACCATTATTTGATTGGTTAGCATATATCTTTGTGCCATTTACTTATTTATTACAACTTCCAGAGCCGATGTTGACAGCAAAGGCGATGTCAGTATCAATTGCTGAAATGTTTTTACCAGCAATGATTGTAGCGGGTGCGGATATGGTGACGAAGTTTATTATTGCCGTAATTTCAATCTCAGCAATTTTATTCTTCTCTGCGGTAATCCCAGTCATTTTATCAACGGATATTCCGTTAACGATTCGCCAAATGATCATTATTTGGTTCCAACGAGTTGTTTTAACACTTATTCTCGTAACACCAATAGCATTTATTTTATTTTAGTGAGTGTTTAAAATCTGGACGCAATTACGCCAAGGCGAAATTGATTATAAATTTTCGTGAGAGTTCAAAATTGAAAAAGTATTTATCACATTAAAGGGAGAGATTTATAATGGTATTTAAAACAAACATTCGTGCACCAAGAGGTAATGAATTAACATGCAAAGGGTGGACACAAGAAGCAGCGATGCGTATGTTAATGAACAACTTAGATCCGGAAGTTGCAGAAAATCCAGATGAGTTAGTTGTTTATGGCGGTATTGGTAAGGCGGCTCGTGATTGGGAAAGCTTCGACAAAATGATTGAAACATTAAAAGTATTAGAAGACGATGAAACAATGCTTGTACAATCAGGTAAGCCAGTTGCGGTATTTAAAACACATGAAAACGCACCACGCGTATTAATTGCAAACTCAAACATAGTGCCAGCATGGGCGAATTGGGACCATTTCTATGAATTAGAAGAGCGCAACTTAATGATGTATGGTCAAATGACGGCGGGCTCATGGATTTATATCGGGGCGCAAGGCATTTTACAAGGGACATATTTAAGCTTTGTAGAAGCAGGGAAAAAGAAATTTGGTACACCTGATTTACGTGGGAAATTCATTTTAACAGGTGGTATGGGCGGTATGAGTGGTGCACAACCACTTGCTGGTAAAATGGCAGGCGCGGTTATTTTAGTTGTAGAAGTAGATCGTACGCGCATTGAACGTAAAATTAAAGAGGGTTACTGTGACTATCTAGTTGAATCAGTAGATGAGGCGATTGAGCTTGTGAATAAGCTAGTTGCTGCGAATGAACCGGCTTCAATTGGATTAGTAGGAAACTGTGCGGATGTAAACCGCGAATTATTAAACCGTGGCATCATTCCGGATTTCGTAACAGACCAAACTTCTGCGCATGACCCAATTAATGGCTATGTTCCAAATGGTATGACGTTAGAAGAAGCATTAAAACTACGTAAATCAGATGTAAAAACATATGAGCATCTTGCAAAAGAAACGATGGCAGAACATGTTCGCACAATGCTTGAATTCCAAGAAGCAGGTGCTGAAACATTCGATTACGGAAATAATATTCGTGCTTATGCAAAAGAAATGGGCGTAGAAAATGCCTTTGATTTCCCAGGTTTCGTACCAGCTTATATTCGTCCGTTATTCTGTGAAGGTAAAGGACCATTCCGCTGGGCAGCATTATCGGGAGACCCTGAGGATATTTACAAAACAGATAAGCTTGCACAAGAAATGTTTGCAGAAGATGAAGGGTTAGTAAATTGGATTGATATGGCGCAAAAAATGGTGAAATGGCAAGGTTTACCAGCACGTATTTGCTGGTTAGGTTATGGTGACCGCCATCGTTTCGCATTAAAAGTAAATGAAATGGTTGCTAATGGCGAATTAAAAGCACCAATCGTATTTGGTCGTGACCATTTAGATTCAGGTTCAGTTGCTTCACCAAACCGTGAAACAGAATCAATGATGGACGGCTCAGATGCTGTATCAGATTGGCCATTATTAAACGCATTAGTAAATACAGCAGGTGGCGCAAGCTGGGTAAGCTTACATCATGGTGGCGGTGTAGGTATGGGTTATTCACAGCACGCAGGCCAAGTATTAGTAGCGGACGGCACACAATTAGCAGCAGATAAAATTAATCGCGTATTAGTAGCAGATCCAGGGATGGGCGTTGTACGTCACGCGGATGCGGGCTATGAAATCGCGATTCGTACAGCAAAAGAAAAAGGCGTTAATATGCCGATGCTAAAAGGATGATGAACTGTGGCAATTTTAATTAAAAATGCAAATGAAGTCATTACCATGCAGTCAAATGTAGAAGGCCCTCGTCGCAAGGAACAGATGAGTGAGCTTGGACTGTTGAAGGATGTATGTGTACTTTTAGATGGCGAACAAATCATGATGATTGCACCACTTGAAGAACTTGAAGCAACATTTCCGCACTTAGTACAAAGTGCGGAAGTGATTGATGCAACTGGGAAAATTGTTATGCCAGGGCTTGTAGATTGTCATACGCATTTAGTACATGGCGGTACACGTGAGCATGAATTGAATATGCGTCTTTCTGGAAAAACGTATATGGAAATTATGAATGCTGGTGGTGGTATTCATTACACAACGACAAAAACACGCGAAGCAAGCTTTGATGAACTGTATGACAAAACGTACTATCACTTAAATGACTTTTTACGCTACGGCATTACAACAGTCGAGGCAAAATCTGGCTACGGGCTTGATTGGGAAACGGAGAAGAGACAATTAGAAGTTGCAAAAAAATTGCAAGAAACACATGTGGTAGATGTTGTATCAACTTTTATGGGTGCTCATGCAGTGCCAGCTGAGTATAAAGGGAACGAGGAAGCGTTTGTTGAGCTAGTCATCAATGATATGCTTCCAAAAGTTGCTGAGCTTGGTTTGGCGGAATTTAACGATGTGTTTTGTGAGAAAGGTGTATTTACGCCAGAGCAATCACGCCGTATTTTAGAAGCGGGGAAAGCATACGGGTTAACACCGAAAATTCACGCGGATGAAATTGAACCTTATGAGGGTGCGGAATTAGCTGCCGAAGTAGGTGCTATTTCAGCGGAACATTTACTCGTTGCTTCAGATGAAGGCATTGAAGCTATGGCAAAAGCAGGTACGATTGCGGTGTTATTACCGGGAACTGCCTTTTTCCTTCGCGCACCTTATGCAAGAGGTCGCTTAATGGTGGATAGCGGTGTACCAGTTGCCATTTCGACTGATTTTAATCCGGGTTCATCTCCTACGATTAGCTTGCCGTTCGTTCAAAATTTAGCTTGTATGAATATGGGTATGACGATGGAAGAAGTGCTTTGTGCGACGACGGTGAATTCAGCGTATGCGATTAATCGCGGCGAGGAAATTGGCACGCTAGAAAAGGGTAAAAAAGCGGACGTAGTTATTTTAAATGTGCCGAACTATAAACAAATGCAGTATTTCTATGGCATGAATCATACGGACACTGTTATTAAAGCAGGGAAAGTAGTTGTGCAAGGGGGAAGCTTATTGTGAGTCAGTATCTCATTTCACCTGCTACAACATGGAATCGTGTCGATCACGAGGATATGAAAGTAAAGGACTGGATTGAGCCAAGCTACGCACAATTAGACAATCGATTTGATATCGTGATAACGGGTGTTCCGTTATCACGTTCTTCGATTAGTGCATCAGCTGCTTCAGAATATCCAGATAGCTTCCGCAAAAGCTGGAACTTTTTCACGACGTATTCGATTGATGAGGACGTTGATTTCCGTACGTTACGCATTGCCGATGTAGGCGATGTCAAAATGCATGGTACGAATATTCTACAATGTCATGAAAACATTGAACATGCGATGACAGATATTCAAAATAATTGCCCAAATAGCTTTTATGTTCAAATTGGTGGTGATCATTCGATTACAGCGCCAATTATCCGCTCGCTTGCAAAGCATACAGGGAAACGAATTGGGATTGTACAATTTGATACGCATTTAGATTTACGCTCTACTGAAAGTGATGGTCCGTCAAATGGTACACCGATTCGCCAACTGCTGGATGCGGGGATTATTCGTGGGGAAGATGTTTATAACATTGGACTTCATGGCTTTTACAATGCACCAAGTTTAATGAAAGCTGCAAATCATTATGGTGTGAACCGCATTACGCTAAAGCAATTCCGGAAAAATGGTGCGGAAAAGCAAATTGCTGAAGTGATGAAGGAGCTACAGGACAAGGTCGACATTGTGTATGTAACGGTTGACATGGATGTGCTTGATATTACATATGCACCAGGTGTTCCTGCTTCGACGCCAGGTGGGATGCGTACGGATGAGCTATTTGATTTATTGTATGAGGTAGGGAAATACGACATTGTGCGCGGCATGGATTTTGTATGCTTAGATCCTTATCGTGATACACGTGAGCAGCAAACTGTGAAAGCAGGAACGTATGCGTTTTTAACAGCGATGGTTTCTAGGTTTGTGCATGTGAAATGAATTTAGAGTGTAACCACTTAACTGAGGTTACTCTTTTTTATTATGTAAAGTAGGAATAATTTGAAACCTATCTTTATATTTTTCGTAAATAGTAAATAACTGTTTATGTAGAAAGGGAAGAATGTATGCGAATTGTTATGTAAGTTGTATGTAGCACTTTATAATCGGGTGGATAAAAATAATGCGAAGGACGTGGAGCCAATGATTGAAGTAAAAGGTCAGTACACCAATGCAGTGATTTACACGAATAACCCGCAAGAAGCTGCCATCTTGCAAATTAAGGAGTTGGTCAATCAGCCTTTTATGCAAGGGGCCAAGGTGCGCATTATGCCGGATTACCATGCGGGAAAAGGTTGTGTCATTGGTACGACAATCGCATTGAATAATCGTGTCGTACCGAATTTAGTCGGAGTGGATGTTGGCTGTGGTGTGCTCGTTTCAGAAATTAGCATGGGAAAGGTTGATTTTAATAAGTTGGATGAAACGATTCGTCGTTTTGTTCCGAGTGGTAATGCCATTCATGACAATGTAGATAAAATGAATGTAACGGAAATGTATACAAATGAAGCATTTATTGCGCGCGGCTTGCAAGATGATTATACGAATCGTTCACTCGGTACGCTAGGTGGGGGCAATCATTTCATTGAGCTCGCACAAGACGATACAGGCATGCACTATTTACTCATTCATACGGGTTCGCGTTATGTAGGGGCGAAAGTGGCAAGCTGGCATCAAAAGCGTGCATTTGAGTCATTGCAACGTGCGGATTTAACGGAAAAGATGAATCAGTTAAAAGAGGAAGATCGTCATCAGGAAATTCAGGCGATGATTCATGCTTTCAAACTAGAAAATCCAGTTGTGCCGAAAGATTTAGCTTATTTAGAGGGCGATTTGTTTACGGATTATATTGCGGATATGAAGCTAGCACAGCAATTTGCACGAGATAATCGTAAAGTAATCTCACAAATCATTGCTGCGCATATGAAATGGGCATATCGTTCACAGTTTGATTCAGTGCATAATTATATTGATACGGATTCGATGATTTTACGCAAAGGAGCTGTTCGCGCGGCAAGTGGGGAGCAGTTAGTCATTCCAATGAATATGCGTGATGGCTCTTTAATTTGTGTCGGGAAGGGCAATGCAGAGTGGAATGAATCCGCGCCACATGGAGCAGGACGAATTTATTCACGCACAGCAGCGATGAAAAATTTATCAATGGATGATTTTAAAGAGACAATGAGCGGTATTTGGACGACTTCTGTATCAGAGGAAACACTAGATGAAGCACCAATGGCATACAAGCCGATGCAAGAAATTGTTGAGCAAATTGGTGAAACAGTAAATATCCAAAAGTATGTTATGCCCGTATATAATTTCAAGGCGAGTGATAAGCGGGTCTGGTGCTAATCTTGAAATCTTAAACTTTCGTGAATAATTCAAGAATAAATAGTGTATTTTAAGAAGTAATTACCGACTTTAAAAAAAGAAACTAAATATTAATAAAAAAATTGCGATAATTCCCCCAAAGAAGAATGGCTTTGAAAAGTAATTATGCCATATAAGTGCATTAAAAAATGCTATTGTGTACGTGATTGATAATATAAACCCGACCATCCATAATGTTCTTTTCATCGCAGATTGCACCTCCAATTATATTTTTCTATTACTTTCTAAAAATAGAAACCATAAAAAATTAAAAAGTAGAATTTACAACAATATAAATGAATAAAAATACTTCTTCAAAATGAGTGAATAGATTAAATACTACCTAAAAATACGAATATTATAATAAGTGGAGGTTATGATGTAAATATTAACGTTTATTACAAAATATATAATCCTAAAAATATAAAGGTATCTTAGTTTATGGAGTTACGTCAGAAAAGCCATTCGAATATCCAAGTAATTAAATATAAAGGCACAGCTACAATAATTACACCAGCTAAAAAATACGCGAAATATCTGAGTATTATCAAAATAGCCTTCGCTAAATCATCTATAAAACTCATCGGCACTTTTTTCTCCTTTCTAATGAATTTAATCCTTAATCATTCGACAATGGCTATATTTATGCTACTTTAAATCGCAGTATTTACTATTAAGTTATAGCAATCAAAAGTAAAAAAGCTCATTTCAAAGAGTATTAGTATACTACTTGAAACGAGCATAGGGGTTATGTTGATTTCTTGGCATATAATATTAAGTATTTGTCAATCGTTCATTTACTTTCATTTGAATATTTTGTAATGCCCGGACGGATATTGGACACTCGGTGCCATTTACCAATTCGACGTATTTTGTCTTTTTGTCGATTTGGACTACATGCTGGAGATTGATTATAAAACTTTTATGGCATCTGAAAAAAGTTGGGTGAATGTGTTCAATATTTTTCAGTTTACCGTAAAATTCGTATATGCCATTCTTTTCTGACAGGATAATTTTATGGATCGTTGTAGATGTTTCAAAATAATAGATGTTTTCGTAAGGAATATTTTTTATTAATTCACCCATCTTAACTTGAAAAAAATCAAAGTTTTGAGTTTGTCCTAATTGTTTATAACGCTGAATAGAGCTCTCGAATGTGCCAATTAAGCGATCTGAAAAGCTTCCATCTGTACGTTTCAAAATATAATCTAATGCGGCTATTTTATATTTAAACGTTAATTTAAGGGTTTCTGAATAATCTGTTACAAATATAATACTAGCTAAAGGATCCTTTTTTCTAATTTCACTTGCAAGTTGAAGACCAGTACTACCTGCCCCTAATTCAATATCCAAGAAGTAGCAATCCGCATTGTTTTGCTCGAGGAAATTCAAAACTTCTTCGGCATTAGAAGCTACTAATACAATTTCTACGCTAGGGTGATTAATCATAGCGTAGTTTTTTAACCTGTCATGAATCATTTTTTGTTGTTGTGGATTATCTTCACAAATAACAACCTTCATAGAATCCTCCTATTCGATTACGATAATTTGAGTAAACAATCCATTTTCGACATTTGTATTTAACGTGACATTCGGATAATTATTCAGGATACTTTTAACAGTGCTTAATCCTTTTCCGCGATTTGCTCCCTTTGTTGAAAAGCGCTCTGTAAATAATTGCTCTATATTGACCGGTTCATCGACCGTAGTATTTTCAATAATAATCATTATGGAATCCGCAGTACTTTTAAAAAACGCGATGCCAATTTCTTTTTGAGCATCTGTGTGAGCATTCGCTTCGATCGCATTATCGAAAAAGATGCCTAAAATTCGGGCGATATCAATAATATTCATATTGATGTCGTCAATTTCATCAGCTATTTCAAGGTCGACTAATATGCCTTCTTTTTCAGCTTGCAATGTCTTCGTTAAAATCAATCCTTTAATTCCTGTAATGTTTAACTTAGATATGTTCGCCAGCTGCTCATTTCTTTTTAATGTATCTTCTTCAGCTGTGAAAATATGCTTTTTAAAATATTTTTTTAACCCGTCAAAATCATCTATTTCAATATAGCCTTGCATCGTAAATAAGATGTTCGCATGGTCATGGCGAAACTTTTGCATATCATTATTGATTAACTCCATCGAATGCATATAGTCTGTAAATTGTTCGGTTTCGAATTGGATTTTTTGGATATTATTTTCTTTTTTAATATTTTTAGTTGTGAAATAAAGAACAAATAACATAATTGTAAAATAAAAAAACTGTGTAATAATATTAAATTTTAGTAGGCTATCTTGTGAAAAATATTCTGTTAAATAAATATTAATATAGAAGGTACTCATCGTTACAAATGCTATAAACATAATGAGTATGTAGGGACTTTTATTTGTGCCAAACACTATGTAAATCCGTCTCGTTACTAAATGATAAATGACGGTACTTATTATAAATAAAATAATAAATATACAATATTGTTCTGAAATTCCTGGTAGGAAATCATAAGGCAAAGCTTTCATCGCGTATTGTGAAACATTATCTGATATAACACCAATAATCACGACGAAACATAGATGAATCAGTGTAAGATATTTTTTCGTTAACCAATAAAAATACAAAAAGAAACTTATAATGATGAAAAGAATCCCTTGCCACTGACCAATCCAAAGAAAAATAAGGAGCGGGTAAATAACCGCTAAAGCATAAACTAAAATATGCTTATGGTTAATTTTTAGTTGTGCGATAAAGGTTATTGCCCAAAATATTAAAACAAACTCAGTAATTAAATATAAAAGCTTCATGTGTTACTCCGCCTTAAGTTATTCTTTTGATGCAAATGGATGTTTTTCTAGCAACTCATTTGGAACCTTTTTTTCATGAAATATTGACGTACATCCTGTAACTGTTGCTGAACCACCTACTGCCACTAAAACTGCTGCCATTTTTGATACAAAAAACGTTAAGTTACTTAATTTCTTCTCTTTTTTCATTTTCGAATCTCTCCTTTAATGTTTGTACAATCAACATAATGACTTCTATAAATATACCATAAGCAATGAAAGCTTTTATTTCTAATGGACTAAAATAAAACACCACAATTACGAGAAGTAATCGAATCTTTATTTTTTTACGTAAATAACTTCGGTGTTTTTGATTAATGATAGGCTGGTTTACTGTTCCTTTTGGTGCAAGTGTAAAGGTGATTGCCACAAGGATACCCATGCCTATGTATAAATAAGTTAATGGAAAATTTATATTTAAATTAGCTAAATAATAAGCTGCTCCAGGAAATGAAATCGCGCTCCAAATAAGACATGTATATAAACTATGGAAATGGTAGCCTAAACACACTTGTCGTAAAAGAAAGAAGGTAATATGAATAATTAAAGTTGGAACAATACAATTTAATAAAAAGGCAATTATATAGATGAATAGTAACTTGTAAAGTTCAGATAGAATGATTTGAACGCCAAACTTCAACTTTTCTCGTTCAAGGAATGAATAATGTTCTTGATTTAAAAAGTTAAATAGGGTGGTTTCTAGTCTATTCATATAGTATCCCTCCCTACGAAATAGTGATTTAAGACTAACGATATATCCAAAAAAATCATTTTTGTTAGTACAATTATATCATTATTTTATATATAAGGTTTTCATTTCTTATTATCGTTTACTTTTTTATAATAAGCATTGGAAAGATGGGGGTATTTAGTCCATTTTTCATAGGCAACCATATATTTTGATGAAAACTTTCTGATATGTGGTATGTTGAAGGAAAGTTGATAGTTTATTAAAGGGGAGAAAACCATTATAAAAAAAATAATTTCTTTAACGTTGGTTTTAATGTTTTTGTTTTCTACAGTAATATTTGCTAGTAATACTAAAACAGAAACATCTTCTATCGAATCACGTGGACTTTTATTTGAAAATACAACGGTAGGAGAAAGTAATGGACATTATGTTTCGACTGAATTTGCTACACCAAGTAAAAAGTCTAACAACATCAATGTTTATTTTGACAATAAAGGAGCTTCAAGTGTAACGGTAACTCTCGAGAAGAAAGGATTATTCGGGAGTTGGTCAGAGGTTGACTCTTTTACAGCAGAGATGGGTAAAAAACCTTATAAAGAAATGCTGGGTGCTAGTAAAAGTACTTATAGAATTAAAGTAGATTCGTCAAGTGGTGCTGAAATAAAAGGCCATCTTAGAGCTAAGCAACTATAATAAAAGTACACACATTATGGAATACGCCCTTAATATCAAACAGTTTAAAAAAAGACCTGTAGCGTATTAAGCAGCAATGAGATGACTTTGACATTTAATCGGAGTCATCTTTTTTAGATTCCATTGTTTTTCGTTTTATCGAGGATAGACAAAATATATTTTCGAAAAAAACACCCATACATAGTGAAATGATATCGCTCGTCAACCCGTTATAGTTAATGAAGGAGGGAAAATGATGGACGATCAAGTAATTATTAAAAAAGTATTAGCAGGGGACAAAAGTGCCTTTGCTGAAATTATTCAAACATATAAAAATCCACTTTATGCCACGATTTTACGCATGACATATGATGCACAGCTCGCTCAGGACCTTGTACAGGAATCATTTATAAAAATTTATGAACAGCTAGCGCACTATAAAGCTACTGGTTCATTTAAAAGCTGGTTATACCGCGTAGCAATTAACCATTGTGTTGATGAACTACGAAAAAAACAGTACCAATATAAAAATGAACCAATTGAAGATGAACAGCTCGTTGAAAAAAATCATCCTGAAGTGGTGTATTTGAAAAGGGAAAGGGAGCGGCAATTAGAACGATTGTTGAGCCAATTACCCGAGCAGGAACGAATGATTTTATTACTACGCTATAACAATGAATGCACCTATGAAGAAATTAGTGAGTTGCTGCGCATTTCAGTATCGGATGTGCGCAACAAATTGCATCGTTCAAAGAAAAAAATGCGCCAACAAGTAAAAGAGGGAGGCGAATATTATGAATTGTCCGAGCGTGGATAAGCTATCGCAATATGTGGATCAATTATTAAATCAAGAGGAACAGAAAAATGTTGAAGAACACCTAAAACAATGTGTGAGTTGTCAGCAAATTGTTGCGTTATTTGAAGGAGAAGAACAATTTATAAAAGACACACTTCAAGCTCCAACATTACCAGATGATTTTGAAGAGGAAATTTTAACACAAGTGAAGCCGTATAAGAAAAAACGAGCTTTTTGGAAAGTAGGATCAGGTGTCGCGGCGGCAGCGGTTTTGTCCGTTGGTATTTTAACAGCGGTCAGTCCGAGCCTTGCGCAATTAATTACCAGTTTCTTTGCAACAGAGCAGGTAGATTCAGGCTTTCATGAGGCAGAAATGCTTGGTTTTGTTGAGGACGTGAATTATGAAGCGACGGACAACGGGCTAACTGTCCGAATTAATGAGGTGATGGCAGATACAACACGAATTGCCTTCACGTACCAAGTCATCGATAAAAATGGCAAGGTGAAAAATCCGCATATTGAAAATTGGAATGAAAAGAATAACATGAAATTTATGAATAAAGCGAATGAGGAATTGCCGCAAGAAGATTACGGTTCGTGGCACTACAAAGAAGGGGATATTGGCCTTTTCGAAATGAGGACACCAAATGTTTCAGAAGACGTTATATTAAAATGGCAAATCCGAGACATTAATGGCAAAGAGGGAACTTGGGATATGGACATTCCGATTCCAATCGAAAAAGCATTAGCCTCCATGACAGAGCTTGATTTACAAAACGCAACGTATGCACAACAAAATGTAAGTGTTACATTTGAAAAAGTGCGATTTTCGCCATCCGCAACGGAAATTAGTTATACAACCGCCTTTACAGAGCCGTTAAAAGAAACGAAATTATCGGCAAAAGAACATGGGCAACCAAAAGTAGATGTGGCTTATACAATTGAAGATGAAAATGGTGCGCTACTTGCAACGAATTTCCCGTATAGCTTTTATTTTGATAACGGTCAAGGAGCCATTTCAGGATTTGGTTCCACTTCAGATGATCAACAACAATTTAGCCAAAAGGAAATGTTTGTCCCGATAAAAGCAGAAAAACCATCTATTGTTGTAGCAGGTTTTTTAAATCATGAAATGGTTGAGGAATCTGTAAAAATTTATCCTCCAGATTTGAAAAATAAGGAGAAAGACAAACCATTGCTTGTATTTAACGGTGAGCCGATAACGGTTAAGTCCATGGAAAAAGTGACGAAAACAGGATGGCGAATGGAATGGCCATTTTTACTGCGAGAACGTTATGTAGAAATAACGATTGACTATGACCGAGAAAAAATAAAAGAGGAGCTGGATAGCTGGGTTTTAGAGAATTCCAAGGGTGAGTTGTATACGATTTATAATAGTGGAGACCGTTTGCTCGTATATGGGGTGGATTCTTTAGACGAGGAATTTACGCTTCACCTGACGAAAGTTGTGAAGTTTAATCCGTTAGAAGAACCTTGGCGTATTCCGCTTTATGAATGAAAAATCGTTTAGGAAAATTGCATAATATTAGACATAGTCTCCAAAAAGATGGGGGTTATGTCTTTTTAAATCAACTCGAATTTGAACACTTTTAGTCATGTATATAAAATACATCTTTGTTATGCAAGGGCTTTCATTGTGTTTGTTTCAAGAACGCTTCAAAATGAAAGGAGCAGGGGGGATATAATATGAACATACAAGAATTAAACTCATTTTTAACTTTATATAAAAAAGAAACGCAGCAAACGGAAGAGTGGCTAGAACGCCGTCTCATTCAAGCGGTGGACCCACAATTCAGTTTTACAACAGAAGAATTAACTTTTGGTGCGCGTGTTGCTTGGCGCAATAGTAATAAGTGCATTGGTCGATTATTTTGGAATAGCTTAACGGTGTTGGATCAACGTCATTTATTGGATGAGGAAGCGATTTTTGCTGCATTACTGGAGCATATTTCCTTTGCTACGAATAGTGGGAAAATCCGTCCGGTCATTTCGATTTTCGCACAAAATCGAGTGCATATTTGGAATCATCAGCTCATTCGCTATGCCGGCTATGAAACGGCGGATGGTGTGCTAGGTGATTCAGATTCACTCGCTTTTACAAAAACATGTGAAGCACTCGGGTGGCGCGGAGCACGGACAAATTATGATGTGTTACCACTTGTCATTCAATTAGATGACCACCCACCGAAATTTTTCGAAATTCCGAAAGACGATGTAGTCGAAGTGCAAATCGAGCATCCACACTATGATTTTTCTGGCTTACAAATGAAATGGTATGCCGTTCCAATTATTTCGAGTATGCGCTTTAATATTGGTGGAATCGACTTTCAAGCAGCGCCGTTTAATGGCTGGTATATGGGCACAGAAATTGGCGCGCGTAATTTAGCTGATGAGGAACGCTATCATTATTTGCCGAAAGTTGCACAGCAAATGGGGATTGAAACGACTTTGAATGCGTCACTTTGGAAGGACCGTGCACTCGTAGAATTAAATGTAGCAGTGTTGCATTCCTATAAAAAAGCAGGTGTGAGCATTGTCGATCATCATACTGCGGCACAACAGTTTGAATTGTTTCAACACCAGGAGCAAAAAGAACAGCGCGAAGTAACGGGGAACTGGACGTGGCTCATTCCACCACTGTCACCCGCGACAACGTCTATTTATCATCAACCGATACCTAATAAAACGAAGAAGCCGAATTATTTTTATCAGCAACTTCCTTATAAATAAACAAAATTCCCCCTCATCCATCAAAGGAATAAGGGGGTTACTTGCGTTATTTATTCAAAATAATATCAATTAATTCATCGCGATCAATTAAATAAACGCCATTAATGTCGGCCAGTTTTTTTGCCTGCTTTGTAAAATGGCTATTTGTCACAACCCAAGCTTCAGTCGCATTGTACATTTTGACAGCACCGATAATTTCCTGTACTGCTTTCACACCAACGGAACTAGAATAGCGCTTCGCCTGTACAGCAATGATTTCTTTACCATCGTTTAAGATTAAGTCTGCACCATAATCCCCGCTTGTCGCTGTGTAGCGCACCTTAAAGCCGCGGCGTTTAAATAACTCACCTAAAAAACGTTCGAAATCTTCACCGCTCATCACATCAACTTCACGGATGCCGGATTTGCGTAGCTTTGCTGTTTTTCGCGATTTCCACCAAATTTTAAAAGCGATTAATAATACAAAGTAAAGAGCAATCCCAATGCCGATACCCTGCAATGTTTCGCTAAAATACCAGCCAGCCGCACCTGCCAGGATGATCATGACCAATGTAAAATTAGGCATTCTTTTCTTTCTTCGTCGATTACGTTTACGCAACTTCAATATACTCCTTTAAGTTTTAATGTAAGTAGAGTATACCACAAATGAGCACATATGTTTGCTTTAGATAAATTGCTTTTTCGCGCTTATAAAGGAAGCAATAAATAATAGTGCGGAAGCGATTAAAAATAATGCAATCGGGATTGTCCAACTATTTGTCGCATCATGAACAAAGCCAAATAAAACAGGTCCAATTGCTGCGATTAAATAACCGACAGATTGCGCAAAGCCTGATAAATCAGCAGCTTCGAAGGCTGTTTCTGTTCGCAATGTGAAAAACATAAGGACAAGACCAAATGAAGAACCGCCTGCAAAACCTAAAAACACCATCCATAAAACGGCCAAGCTCGTCCACTCCATTAATACACCAGTAAACCCGATTACATAACAAAGTGAAAAGAACAGCACAATCGGACGTTGTGATGAAAGTTTTCCAGCAATAATGGGAATGATAAATGTTAGTGGGATTTGCGCAAGTTGCATGATAGAGCCCATCCATCCAGCATCTTGTGCATCCATTCCTTGATTAATAAAAATATCCGGTAGCCAAGCGCTTGAGCTATAAAAAATGAACGATTGTAAGCCCATTGTTGCGGCAATTGCCCAGGCAAGAGGGGATTTCCACATTTTCTTTTTCGGTGCGTCCGAGCTGGCAAATTTCATTTCTACTTTGTGGTCTTTCAATAAAGGAAGCCAAAAAAGTAACGTTAATAGTCCTAAAATAAGTGAAAAGCCAAGTGCCAACTGCCAGCCAAAACCTGATGCGATTGGATAGCTAACACCTGCAGCAAGCCCGGCAGAAATATTCATCGACACGGAATAAATCCCCGTTAATATGCCAATATGAAGCGGGAATTTTAGCTTGAAATAACTAGGGATGAGCACGTTTCCGAAAGCGATAGCAACCCCGATTAGAATAGTCCCTAAAACAAGCAGTGCAGTCGAACCAACTGAACGTAGTAAAACACCTGCACATAAAATAATGACCGAGTAAAACAGTGTCCATTCCATACCAAATTTCCGAGCGATGCGAGCGGCAAAGGGTGATACCACTGCAAAAGCAAGTAACGGTATGGTTGTTAAAAAACCAGCGAGAACGTTAGAAATGCCGAGTCCATCTCGTATAAAGGATATGATGGGTCCAACGACTGTTAAAGGTGTTCGGAGTGTTGTCGCAAAAAAAATAATAGCTAGTGTAAATAGCCAAATAGATTTATTAGATAGTAAGTTTTTGTTTGTGTTTGTATCTAGTTTGGAATTCATTTTCCACGCTCCTGTTCTTGAATAAAACCCATTATACCAGACACTACTAATTGTGCGAATAATCGAAAAAGAAAGAAAAGTTCGAATCGGTTGCTATCAAAAAAATGGTATGCTAGAATTTGAATCGTTATTGAAATTAAATATTACATTACCTCATGTCAAAATGAGGTAGAGGTCGCAAGCATTAATATTAGTATAGCGGAGATTGAGAAAATCGGTGAAACTATATGAAAGGAATGATTGCCGAAGTGTCATTTTGATTCTCAAAAGATGATGCTGGGGCTGTCTCCGAAAGGAACAGAACTGTCACATGTGTAAACATGTGTTGAGCTATCTTTCAAGTTTGTCTGGTGTTAAATAAAGCCGTCACAAAAACTTGTGGCGGCTTTTTATCTTCATTTAACTCTATACAAACGAAACAAAAAGGAGAATTTTTCATGAGTGAGATAAAAATCGATCAACTTGGTAATAAAAATCAATTAAAAAGAAGCCTGAAAAGTCGTCACATTACGATGATTTCTTTAGGGGGAACAATTGGGACAGGGCTCTTTTTAGCTTCTGGTGGTGCAATTGCACAAGCAGGTCCTGGTGGTGCATTACTTGCCTACGCATTAATTGGTGTGATGGTGTACTTTTTAATGACGAGCTTAGGTGAAATGGCCGCGTATATGCCAACTTCTGGTTCGTTCAGTACGTATGCAACGAAATTTGTTGACCCGGCACTAGGCTTTGCATTAGGTTGGAACTATTGGTACAACTGGGCAATTACGATTGCAGCAGAAATCGCAGCTGTATCGTTAATTATGAAATATTGGTTCCCAAATAGTTCATCGATTACATGGACAATCTTATTTATTGTCGTTGTTCTATCATTTAACTTAATGTCAGTTAAAGCGTATGGTGAAAGTGAATATTGGTTTTCGATGATTAAAGTAGTAACCGTGATTGTATTTATTATTGTCAGCTTCCTGATGATTTTTGGAATTTTAGGTGGCAATGATCCGGTAGGCTTTAAAAACTTCTTCGTTGGAGATGCACCGTTTAATGGTGGTTTCCTAGCAATATTCGGTATTTTCTTAGCGGCAGGTTTCTCGTTCCAAGGGACAGAGATGCTTGGTGTAACAGCTGGTGAAACAGATGATCCAGCAAAAAATATTCCAAAGGCGGTACGTTCAGTATTTTGGCGTATTTTACTGTTCTACATTTTTGCAATTGGTGCAATTGGTTTATTAATTCCGTATACGGATTCACGTTTACTATCAGAAGATATTGCGACAAGTCCATTTACATTAGTATTTGAAAACTTAGGCTTTGCATTCGCGGCATCCGTGATGAATGCGATTATTTTAACAGCGATGCTATCTGCCGGAAACTCTGGTTTATATGCAGCAAGCCGTATGTTATTCCAATTAGCAGTCGATGGAAAAGCGCCGAAGTTTTTTGCAAAAGTGAATACACGCGGCATTCCAGTGTATGCGTTAATCGCGACAATGGCTGTAGGTTGCGTATCATTTTTAGCTTCATTCTTTGGTGATGGTGTTGTTTATATTTGGTTATTAAACGCATCGGGACTGTCCGGATTTATTGCATGGCTAGGAATTGCAATAAGTCATTATCGTTTCCGCCGAGCATACGTTGCGCAAGGGCACTCACTAAGCGATTTGCCTTATGTATCGAAATTTTTCCCATTTGGTCCATTATTCGCGTTTGCTCTATGTACGATTGTTATTTTAGGACAAAATTACATGGCGTTCATGGGTGGCACAATCGACTGGTACGGCGTTTTAGTATCATATATTGGTATCCCTTTATTCGTAGCACTGTGGGTCGGTTATAAATGGAAGCATAAAACGAAAGTCGTGCCATTAATGGAGTGCGATTTAACAAATAAGTACTAACTTGATTCAGTAAAGCTGAATTAAGTTTGTGCCCCGGCGTAATTGATTAGGAAAGCAAAATCTCATCTATTTGAGGTTTTGCTTTTTTTATTCTGTTAATGCCAAAAGTTAAATCGAGATGGTATTATTAGAATATAATAAAGGAACTAAACATAGCGTTGCTACCAGCAGGCTATTGACGATAATAGAAAGTGAAGGAAGTGAAGAAGGGTGACTGTTTCAACGGGGTTTTATAAAAAAATTTACAACTGGCTAATGGATGCGGAAAAAAGTGAAGTGCTATACCGACCATTTATAATAGATGGAAATCCGTACAAATCACGTGTGTTTTTAGTCGGTTTGAATGCCATGCCGTTATTTAAGGTGATACCAAGCGGCGAAAAGTTATTTGCTGATGCATTAGTGAATACCGATTTATTGGAAGATTTATTTTACAATGAAATCAATCATGCACCGCGTGAATTTAAAGGATCGTTACACTTTACTAAATGGCTGCAAAACGAATTAAATGAAACGACCGTTTATACTTCTTTAAATGCGTATCAAGTGGAAAATGCCGATGATTTAAAGTTAGTAAAAAAGGAAAACCCAGAAGCTTTTGCACGCGGGCAAGTGATATTTGAAGAGCTATTTAATGAGCTGCAACCAGAAATTATTGTACTTCAGGGGACAGCTGCATTGAATCAATTTAAAGCGATGTATGCAGAACGTCTAGTAATTTACAATCCTACAATAACAAAGGTGCAACATTTAGAAGTAGAAGGTCCATTTGCAGAAATGCGCGATCAAAACGGCAAAAAGGTGCATATTTTTGCAACACGTAGCATGTCTTACTTTGGAAAAGACGGGCAAAAGTTTGAAGCATTTAAAAATGAAATCCGTAAAATTTTAGAAAAATAGGGTAAAATCCGAACATTGAGCTTGCTGTAAAAGTAAAAAACACCATATTTCCGAATAATAAGAATAATTTTTTTATTTTAGTTTTATTGCTTTTCCAAAATGAGATGATTATAATTGGAACATTCACAGGACTTAATTAAATTATATAGCAGGCATTCACCTTGAACGATAGATTTAGAAGATAAATGCTTGAAGACAATTAAATAACTTTACTCATATAATAGCGAGGATAAGGCTTGCGAGTTTCTACCGATTTACCATAAACAAATCGACTATGAGTGAAGCATGATTAACGAATGAATTGTCCGATTATTCACTTAGAATTATTGCGCGATACATCTGTTATTTCTTTTGAATTTTACTCGAAAGACTTGCTCCACTTATTACATGGAGACAGGTTTATCGAGTTTTTTTGTATCTAGAAAATGTTTTGAAAATAAAAGGAGGACGTATTTATATGCAACGCTTAAAAGAAAAGATTGAACAAGAAGGACAAGTACTATCAGATGTTGTCTTAAAAGTAGATTCATTTTTAAATCATCAAATTGACCCACTTTTAATGAAGGAAGTCGGGGAAGAGTTTGCGAATCGTTATGCAGATCAAGTGATTACAAAAGTATTAACGATCGAGTCTTCTGGTATCGCACCAGCGACATTTTTAGGATTAACATTAGGCGCACCAGTCGTATTTGCACGAAAACGCAAATCACTAACGCTTACAGATAATTTATATACATCGAAAGTACATTCATTTACTAAGAACGAAACAAATGAGATTTCGGTTTCACAAAAGTTTTTATCAGCAGATGATACGGTCATCATTATTGACGATTTCTTGGCAAATGGCGAGGCGTTAAAAGGTTTAGTAGACATTGCAAACCAAGCTGGCGCAACAATTGTTGGTGCAGGGATTGTTATTGAAAAAGGATTCCAAGATGGCGGTAAAATTTTACGTGAGCAAGGTTTACGTATCGAATCATTAGCTAATATTAAATCCTTAGCTAATGGTAAAGTAGAGTTTTTCGACTAGATCACTTGATAATTACTCATCAAGAGTACACATAAATTGGGGGAAACCGTTTTTATGAATAACACAAAAGCTACAATGCTTGGTATTCAACATTTACTTGCCATGTATGCAGGTGCGATTTTAGTGCCGTTAATTATCGGTGGGGCACTTAACTTTACCCCTGCTCAAATGACGTATTTAGTTGCGATTGATATTTTTATGTGCGGTGTAGCAACATTGCTACAAGTATGGAAAGGTCGCTTTAGCGGAATTGGTTTACCTGTTGTATTAGGTTGTACATTTACTGCGGTAAGTCCAATTATTGCGATTGGAAGTACGGGTGGTTTAGGCGATGTGTACGGCGCGATTATCGCATCAGGTGTAATCATTGTTATTATCGGTGGATTATTCGGTAGATTAATTCCGTTTTTCCCGCCAGTTGTAACAGGTTCGGTTGTAACGATTATCGGAATTAGCTTAATCCCAGTAGCCATCAACAATATGGGGGGCGGACAAGGTGCTCCTGATTTTGCATCTGGCTCAAACGTAGCACTTGCCTTTATTACATTGATTATTATTTTAGTTGTATACCGTTTTACTGTTGGGTTTGTTCGCGCAATCTCTATTTTACTAGGAATGGTAGCAGGTACAGTGCTTGGTATAATCATGAACAAAGTTGACTTTACACCAGTAGTAGAAGCTTCTTGGTTACACATTATGCAACCATTTTACTTAGCGACACCTACGTTTAACGCATCTGCTATTGTAACGATGACATTAGTTGCGATGGTTTCATTAGTAGAATCTACAGGTGTTTACTATGCATTGAGTGATATTTGTAAAAAACCATTAACTTCAAAAGATTTAGCAAAAGGGTACCGTGCAGAAGGTATAGCATCGATTATTGGTGGTATTTTCAACGCATTCCCTTATACGACATTTTCTCAAAACGTTGGTTTAACGCAAATGTCGGGTGTACGTGACCGTAAAGTGATTTACATTACAGGTGGTATGCTTGTAGCACTTGGTTTCCTTCCGAAATTAGCAGCAATCACAACAATCATCCCTACGCCAGTACTTGGGGCAGCGATGTTAGCGATGTTTGGTATGGTAATTACACAAGGAATTCGTATGCTAGCACCTGAGATTGCAAAATCGATGGAAAATACGATGGTCGCAGCGATTGCAGTTAGTTTAGGTGTTGGTGTTGCAAGTGTACCAGGCGTTTTTGTAAATATTACAAATGGTTTACCAGCATGGTTAGCAGAAATATTGACTGTTATTACTTCAAACGGCATTGTGGCTGGTTCGATTACAGCGATTTTACTTAACATTTTATTTAATATGATTGGACCGAAACGTAAAGATCCGATGCATATAGATTAATAGAAACCTTTATAAAGGGAATGGTCTCAACATCTCGTGAGACCATTCCTTTTTTTCATTGATTAAGAAATATGTTCTTCTTGTACGTTTTGAGATTTACCGATATGTGTTAAACGTTGTGCAAAAGTTTCGTTACGCAATGCTGAGCTTTTGAAAATTTCTTGATACTCATAAGCTGGCGTACCGTGTTCAATTACGTCAAGACCAGCAATTTCTTCTTCTTTCGATACGCGAAGTGGCACAAAAAGTTTAATGAAGAATAGACCACCCGTAACAGTCACGCTCACCCAAGCGATAATTGCTAATACGCCAATCGCTTGCACACCTAGTAAACTAATGCCCCCGCCATAGAATAAGCCTTTACCACCGATGTCAAAAAGTCCAACTGCAAGAGTGCCCCAAATTCCACAAATACCGTGTACCGCCACTGCACCTACTGGATCATCTACTTTAAGTTTCCATTCAATAAATCGAACACCTTCAACTAACAATGGAGCTGCAATAGCACCGATACAAAGAGCACCGACAATACTGACATTTGCTGCTCCAGCTGTAATTCCTACTAAACCAGCTAATGCGCCATTTAGTGTTAGAGAGCCGTCAATATGACCATAACGGAATTTTGTGTAGAAAGCTGTTGCCACCACACCAGCTGCAGCAGCGAAGAATGTATTTGCAATAACGCCAGGAACGGTTGCAGGATCCGCTGCTAAAGTGGAAGCACCATTGAAGCCAAACCAACCTAACCAAAGAATGAAGACACCTAATGCCCCAAGAGGAATACTATGCCCTTTAATAACATTGACTTTACCATCACCATATTTTCCAAGACGAGGACCAATCATAATAGCGGCTACAAATGCTGCTATGGCACCAGTTAAATGCACAACTGTTGAGCCTGCAAAGTCTACAAAACCAATATTAGTTAACCAGCCACTACCACTCCAAATCCAATGACCGACCACGGGATAAACGAATAATGTCATTAAAACAACAACACCTATATAGGCCATAATATTCGTACGTTCTGCAACGGCACCTGATAGAATTGTAGCGCCTGTTGCTGCAAACATAGCTTGGAAGATAAAAAAGCCAATATCCTCAACCCCATTTAAAGCAAAGCCACTTGTTCCGATAAAGCCACCAGCAGTATCACCAAACATAATGGCATAGCCACATAAGAAATAAACGATACCACCGAGTGAAATTGTAATGAAGTTTTTCATAATAATGTTGACGGCATTTTTTGAGCGTGTGAAGCCTGCCTCCACCATTGCAAATCCTGCGTGCATAAAGAACACTAAAATTGTCCCGAGCATAACCCACACTAAATTAACAGATAACATAACTTCCTCCATACCTATCGCCCCCTCTATTCTACTGCAATCGATCCGACTTCTTTCGTACGAATACGAATGGCCTGTTCTACAGGATAAATAAAAATTTTGCCGTCTCCAACTTTACCGGTTGCTGCATCACGTAATAGGACTTCCACAATAGCTTCTACCTTTTCGTCATCAACGACCATTTCTAATTTTAGCTTTGGTAAAAACTCAATTTCATACGTATTTCCACGGAATAAACCTGTGCGCCCTAATTGACGACCGCATCCAGCAATTTCGGAAATACTTAACCCTGAAATTCCAATCTCTGCAAGTCCGTCACGAACAAGACCAAAAACTTCTTGACGAATGATTGCCTCTATTTTCTTCATCAGCACCAGCTCCTTACGTTAATTTAATTTAAATGTTAAAGCTGCTTGGTAAAGTGTGCAATGCTTTTCTTTACCTTCATGTTAGAAGATATAACATTGGATTTTTCGAATTCCGTAATAGTTTTTTAGAAATGCTTTTGTAAAGGGAATGAAAGCGGTACTAAAATATATGTCTAAAATGTGAACGGTTCTAAATTTTCTGAATTTTAAGGTGGTTATTTTACATCGGAGTCAATTTAGAGGGAGGCTATTAAATGACCTGAACACGAATGTTTGAATTTATATATATGATAAAATACACTAAAGTTCGTATAATGACTTATTTTTATGGTTATTAGTTTAATATTGTTCGTATTAGAAAAGAAAAGAAATAGATTAGGAAATGCGTTTGTATAATTCAGAAAAATGGTTGACATAAGGGGTGTTGAACTGTATTGAGAGGGGAGAGTATAGACGTAAAAAGGAATCTCGTGAAATTAAATTATGAAGACGGTTACTTAGATTTACAAATAGGGGATTGTGAACTGGATGTGGAAGCGGGTGAAATAAATATTAGTATACTAATATTATTAGGAGAAAAAGCAAAAATCTAATGTATGTAAAGTTTCAAAACGCAGCAAAAGGCTGTCCTGAAATTCATGAGAATGGCGCATAGGACAGCCTTTTTAGTGGGGAGAGGTTCGTCTAATAGTTTAAAATAACCTGTTCAAATGGATGATTTGTTAAAAGTTCCTTTGTGGCGAGCTCAACAACCTTTTGTTCTGAACTGGCAATGACTAAAATACGATATAATTCAAAATCTTTATAATAGGCTTCACCTTCAACTACATAAAACTGAAATTTCGAGTAAATCATAGGAATATCGACGACAATTTCAAATCCATCCTCGATAAATTGAATTCTTTTCATCCGATAAAAACCTCCTGTTGCTATATTTTGCGCCGCTAAATGGGAAGTATACGGATGGAAAATGAGGTTTTTTTGGTAGTTTATTTACATTTAAAGCTGTTTGGAAATAAAAAATATGCGAATTTGACATAGTCAAACTCACATATTTATGGTTAAGAAAAATGGGTCCTTATTCCGCATTCGGGTAAATCATTGTTTTAGGATCTACATAACGGTCAAATTCCTCTTCTGTTAATAACCCTGACTGGATGGCTGCTTCTTTTAATGTCAAACCTTCCTTATGGGCTGTTTTTGCGATTTTTGCCGCATTTTCATAGCCGATATATGGATTTAAAGCGGTAACGAGCATTAATGAATTTTTTAAGTTGGCTTCAAGCACTTCCATATTCGGCTCGATGCCAATCGCACAATGATCATTGAAAGATTTCATCGCATCTGCTAATAAGCGTGCAGATTGCAGGAAATTATAAATGATTACAGGCTTGAACACGTTCAGTTCAAAGTTCCCTTGAGAGGCAGCAAACGCAATTGTTGCATCATTTCCGATAACTTGTGTGACGACCATTGTTAGTGCTTCACTTTGCGTTGGATTTACTTTCCCTGGCATGATAGAAGAACCTGGTTCGTTTTCGGGAATTGTAATTTCGCCAATACCAGAGCGCGGTCCACTTGCAAGCCAGCGCACGTCATTGGCAATTTTCATTAAGTCAGCAGCTAAAGCTTTTAGTGCGCCATGTGCTGCAACGATTTCGTCGTGACTTGTGAGCGCGTGAAATTTATTTTCAGAGGAAGTGAAATTTTTCCCCGTTAGCGCGCTAATTTCAGCGGCTGTACGATCACCGAATTCAGGGTGTGCATTAATGCCCGTACCGACAGCTGTACCGCCAATTGCGAGTTCCTTCATAAACTGCGTGTTCACCATAATAATTTTTTCGCATTTTTTTAGCATATGATGCCAACCGCTAATTTCTTGGCCAAGAGTTAGTGGCGTTGCATCTTGTAAATGGGTGCGCCCAATTTTTATAATATCTTTAAAGTCGATTGATTTTTCTTTTAAAGTTGCTTGTAAAAGGTGCAAGCGCGGCATTAAATAGTTTTCTACACTATCAACAGCTGCAATGTGAAGGGCAGTTGGAAATGTATCGTTAGAACTTTGCGATTTATTAACGTCATCATTTGGATGCACTTGCTCACTAGAACTTTGCGCGACTAATTTTTCATTCGCCAAATAGGCAATGACTTCATTCACATTCATGTTTGTTTGTGTACCACTACCAGTTTGCCAAACGACGAGAGGGAAGTGGTCATCCCATTTTCCTGCAATAATTTCATTTGCTGCTTCGACAATTGCATCTGCCTTAACTTTAGAAAGCTTACCTAATTTTTGATTGGCTAAGGCCGCTGATTTCTTTAATATGGCCATAGCACGTATCACTTCAATGGGCATTTTTTCGGTTCCAATTTGGAAGTTTTCTTTACTACGCTGTGTTTGAGCGCCCCAAATTTTATTTGCCGGCACATGAACAGTACCTAAAGTGTCCTTTTCAATACGATATTCCAAATTAAACGACCTCTTTTCATCGATTTTATTCAATATTATAGTATTACCCGTTTTTAAAAGAAAAAATGGCAAATCACGTTAAATATTTGCCATTCTTCCTAATATAAAAATGTCATAATTGAATTTCGAACCTGAACTGGGGGGAACGGTTTCGAAAAGGTGTTAAAACTAAGATGTTAATCTCTTGTTGATAATGATAATCTTTATCAATTGGAAAGTCAACAAGAAGTAATATAAGAAAATTGACCAAAAATAAACAACACCTTATTTTAATCGCCCATAGCCGGTTAAAATAAGATGTTGTTTTGTATTGTATTCAATTAACGTTCCACCTTTTCGGATGATTAAATAATTTTCACGTAAAAGTCTCGGCCATTTGTTAAACCTAAAATCTCACTATTTTTTTCGCGTTTATAGTAATCTGCAATAATATTTGCAAGTCCCGCATAACCATTTAAAAGTGTACCAGTTTTAATTTCCTTTGCGATATTATGAAATTCAAAATAGGTTAATGTGTCTTCATTCATCCCGTTTAAAATTATTTCAATATCAGCAAGTGAAATGTGAATACCTCTTGTATAGCGGCATTCACGTTTATAAGTATGATGTTGGATGTTGATAGGTGTAACTTCTGTGATCATTGAAATTTGGTTCATCTTTTTTCCTCCTTAATAACTAAGTATTTATGTGTATAAAGTTATTATAGCAAAAACGAAAATGAATAGTCAGAAAATTTTATAAATTACTACCAATCATCACCTCGCTGAATTTCCTCTGCTACCATTTGAAGGTCATAGGCGTTGATTATCAAACGTCTGTACTCGATGTGTTGCTCTTGATATTTTTCGATTAATTTTAAAACGTACTTAGGAGAACCTTCATTTTCTTCGTCATACACAAGTAACGCGCCATCTGTATTATCAATAATGAACTTATCCTTTTCGATAAATTGCCATGGTGCTTCATAGGGTCTTTTAGTTACGCTAGTCACAAAATCGGCCTCATTCATTATATGCATATAGGTTGCCTGTTTATGCTCATTCCAATTTTTTTCTTGATCTAGGAAAGGGGTAATGATGGAGTATTTCAAATGTGGAAATTCCACCTTGAGCGTAATAACAATTTGGGCTGTCCACGTTTCAACGCCTTGTTGACCACTAATAATCACCCATTCTAAGCCATCATCAATTAAAATACGGAGCTGGTTTTCTAGTGCCTTCTTTATTATTTCAACTCCAGGATGCTTGTCGTTAAAAATACCGAGTTCATGTGGTCGATAGCCTGTGACGAATAGAGATTTCAATGTTAATCATTCCTTTCGTATGGATTATTGATGATACCTAATTATAATACAAAAGCTCACCGATTCACGAGTGCATGAAAGGGTGAGCTGTTTTATCTAATTTGAAAACACTTCTTTTATTTGTGAAATAGCCCAATCTAAATCTTCTTTTGAAATAATTAGCGGTGGGGCAAAACGAATGACTGTATGATGTGTTTCTTTGCACAATAATTTGAGCGCAGCAAGCTTCTCGCAATAAGGTCTAGCTGCTTCATGCAATTCGATTCCAATGAACAGTCCGCGCCCGCGAATTTCTTTAATAATTGGATTTTGAATGGACTGCAGTTGCTCTTTAAAATAGTTACCTAATTCGAGTGAACGCTTAGCAAGCTGTTCTTCTTCTAAAACCTCAAGTGCGGCGATTGAAACTGCACAGGCAAGTGGATTTCCACCAAATGTAGAACCATGCGAGCCGGGGTTAAAAACGCCAAGAATATCATCATTTGCGACAACTGCTGAAATTGGATATACGCCGCCACCGAGAGCCTTACCTAAAATTAAAACATCAGGAATAATATTTTCCCATTCATAGGCAAACATTTTTCCGGTACGTGCGAGCCCAGTCTGAATTTCATCTGCAATAAATAACACATTATGCTCTTTACACAGTGCGTAGGCCGCTTGAATAAAGCCTGCTGGTGGAACAATAATACCTGCTTCACCTTGAATCGGTTCGACAATAAACGCAGCTGTATTCGGAGTGATTGCTGTTTTTAACGCATCAATATCCCCGTAAGGTATTAGCATAAAACCTGGTAGCATCGGACCAAATCCACGTTTGTATTCGGCTTCTGATGATAATGAAACGGCAGCCATTGTACGTCCGTGGAAGTTCCCGTTACAGCCAATGATTTGAGCTTGATCTGCCGGGATACCCTTTACATCATAGCCCCAGCGACGAGCTGTTTTAATGGCAGTCTCAACAGCCTCAGCCCCAGTGTTCATCGGAAGCACCATATTTTTTCCTGTCAGCTTGCATAACTTTTCGTACCATACACCTAATGTCGCACTGTGAAATGCGCGTGAAGTAAGTGTTACACAATCAGCTTGATCTTTCAGTGCTTGAATAATTTTAGGGTGGCGATGACCTTGATTCAGTGCAGAATACGCGGATAGCATATCCATGTAGCGATTTCCTTCTGGATCGGTCACCCATACACCTTGTGCTTTTTCAATAACAATCGGCAGCGGATGATAATTGTGTGCGCCAAATTTCTCAGTTTGATTAATGAATTGCTGTGATCTTGTTGTCATGATAATCCCCCTCATAGGTTAATAGGAAAGTCACTTTACAAAAGAAAAAGCGTAATCAAGATTAAATCGTAGACGGCTTCTTCCATATTAATGTTAACAGAATACCAAATGCTAACACAACTGCTGCGAAGTAATATGGGTAGTTAATATCGATATCGAATAGCATACCACCTAAAATTGGACCAAAAATATTCGCTAAACTCGTAAACATCGAGTTCATACCACCAACAAATCCTTGCTCATTGCCTGCGATCTTTGATAAATAACTCGTAACAGCAGGTCTAAATAAGTCAAAGCCAACGAAAACGATAAATGTTGTTAGTAAAATCGCAAAATAAGAGTGAACGAACGTCATTAAAAACACTAAAATAGCCGATAAAATTAAGCTATATCGAATTAATTTGATTTCGCCCCATTTTCTCGCAAGTCGGTCGAATAACAAAATTTGTGCAGCGGCTCCGAAAATCGCACCACCTGTTATAATGATCGCGATATCCATTGGCGTGAAGCCAAATTTATGGTCCACAAATAAACTAAAGAACGATTCGAATGCAGCAAGACCAAATGATGCAACGAAAATTAAAATAAAGGCGATAAAGTACATTGGTGCAAAAATACGCTTGAAACCAGATTGTTGAGTAGGTGCGTTTTCAATATTTTCAGCATTTCGCTCAGGTTCACGTAATAAAATTAGTGACAGAATCCCGGCGAATGTACCAAGCCCACCAGCAAAGAAGAATGGCACCCGTGTTCCGATGTCCGCTAAAAATCCACCAATACCTGGTCCGATAATAAAGCCCGTACTAATAGCAGCTGACATATAGCCAAGCGCTTTTGGACGTGTTTCTAACGTCGTAATATCTGCTATAAATGCCGTTACAGCTGGCATAATAAAGGCAGCACTAATTCCGCCTAAAACTCGTGAAATAAATAGAACTTCAATTGTTGTTCCAAGACCGAATAAAAATTCTGAAGCACCGAAAATAAATAAACCGAGGACAATCATAATTTTTCGTCCGTATTTATCCGCAGCTCGTCCAGCTATAGGGGAGAAGATAAGTTGTGAAACGGCAAATGCTGCTGTTAAATAACCAATAACCTGCCCGCTAAGTTGTAGTTCATTCATTAATGTAGGAAGTACTGGAATGATTAAACCAATACCTATAAAAGCAATGAACAAATTCATTAAAAGTAGTCCTAGGGTGACTTTTTGTTCTTTCATGTTAAAGTTTCTCCTTAATGTATTTCGATTTTTTTCGTATCTTTCTAAAATAAACCCTATAGTAACTATAGAGTCAATGCTTTCCTATTCCATTTTAGAAAGTGGTGTGAGATTTGTTACGTTAGTTTGACTTTTAACTCCACAATAAATTCATCCGTTTCATTCGGTGCGTAATTCGTCGGCATAAAAATTTCATAAACAATGGGAATGACCGATAGTTGATTTTCTTCTATATAATGACGCAATTTTTGATATTGCTCGAAATACATAACCTCTGTAAATTTAAAGGCAATGCAAATATAGCGTCCTTCAGGTGTTGTTTGGACATCCATTTCCGGAGTTAAATTTGTAATATAACGATCGGTTAGTAGTGGTGTGAAAATATGATCATACGTAATCTCTTCAATGTTCCTATATGATGCGTACTTAAACATGCAGCCATAACGACTGCTAATTGTCGTATTTTCAATTTCTAAAGTTTTAAGCAAGGAGCTATAATATGAATTTGGAATATAGCTTGCATTGAGCTTTTCAGGTGCAATTGTTAAAATGCGGATAGCTTCTTCATGTTTTTCATAAACTTCATTAAAGACGTTAATTGCGATTTGTTCTTGCATTTGTTTTTTTGATTTAAAGAGGCTTTGTTGAATTTCGATAAGGCGATTAATTTGGTCTTCAATAACGGATTCCTGTTGTTCTAAAAAGGTTAATAATTGAACGGGGGTAAATTGCTGGGCGGCTTTAATTTCCTCTAAAGATGTCCCGACATATTTTAGTGATTTTATAATATCTAAATAATATAATTGCGAGTCTTTATAATAACGATAATTCGTTTTTTTATCGACATAGGAGGGCTTAAATAACCCAATTTGGTCGTAGTAACGCAATGTTTGAATTGAAATATTTGTTAGCTTTGCTACTTCGCCAATAGAATAATATAGTTCCATAGTGCACTCCTTATTAGTGATTCATCTTTTACATAAAAAATAGAAAAGACATAACTAGGGACGTTTTGCACCTAAGTTATGTCTTTCTATTGTAGCATTAGGAGAGGATTTCCGTATTCTTTACGCGGCTACGTTGACTACTTGAATAGCCAATGAGTAAGACAATAAGTGCAAATGCCACAATGCTTCCAGCGAAAATTAATGGAGCTTTATACGAATTAAAATACGTTTCTAAACGTCCTGCAAGAAGAGGACCGATAATTTGCCCGAGCGCATAAAACGTTGTGAGCATCGAAACAACATAGGCGCTTTGCTTTGGAAATAGCTGACGCCCGTAGCCAGTTGTCATCGTAACGAGCCCAACAAATGTGAAGCCATATAAAAAGGCGGATAACAGCACGCTCCAAACCGATTGTGAAAGCACAGGTAATAAAATACCAAGCACTTGTAGAGCATAGGCAATCGCCATCATTGAAATGATAGAAAAGCGTGACATGAGATGCATCCATAATGGAGCAGATGGAATGGCAGCTAGTCCAACAATGACCCAGCTATAGCCTGCATATGCTCGTAACGGTTCAATATTATAAATAATATCTACTAAAAATGTGCCGGTAATAATATAGCCAAGCCCTTCAAAACCATAAGCGACAATGAGCCAAGGCATAAAACCACGCCAAATATTTGTATCATCCGATTTTGTAAACTTTTCCCCATTTTGAACTTTTATATTGCGCCATAATAAAATGGTCGTTAGTAAAAATAGGAGGGATAAGATGCCGAGTCCAATCCACGTACCCTGCCAAGCAAATGAAGCTTCTATGAAAGGGACAAATAACCCGGAAATGGCAATGCCGAGACCAATTCCACTAAATACATAGCCACTCCAACGCGTTAATAAATTCGCTGCTAAGTAATCCATGACAATACTCGAAGTCAGTACGAAAATAAAGCCTCCTGTTGCACCTGCAATAAAGCGTAAAACAATCCAAATACCATAAGAATCAATCCAACCCATTAATAAGATGGAAATGATGTTAATAATGACATTCGCGATAACAAATTGCTTTTTATTATGCAAAATAAAGCCTGCACCTAATGCACCAACAAAATAACCGACATAGTTGCTAGAAGCGAGCCAGCCCCCTTGTGAAAAGCTTAATCCTTCATCCACTCGCATAAATGGTAAGATCGGTGTAAAAGCAAAGCGGCTAATGCCCATTGCAATGACTAAAAATAAAATTCCTCCAAAAATAACCCCTGCATGTTGCCGATTCATGAACATTCCCCCTCAAAATTCATTTTCCTATTAAGTTCTATTGTAACATTTGGAAATTTCAGATTAAAAGGGGTGTTTGAAAAATGTTTGGGAACTTAATTTGAAATTTATAAAAACCGACTAATGCACTGTTATGCAAACGCTTTAGTCGGCTTGATATAAATTCCTATTTAAAAATCCATTAAATCACCAAAAATTCGGTTTAACGATCATCAACCATAATAAAATCCCCATCAAAAAAATATATTTCCAAGTTGCGTTTTTTATCATCGAAATAAAGTTTTCTTTTACAAAGCCATTCGATTTAGCATAAGTCATAGCGGGTTTAAATGCGCGGGCCATAAAAAATAAAGAAGCAAACATGACGATAAATGTAAGAATGACCCATGAAGTTTTCCATGACCAACCACTAAACCAAATAAGTAATAGGCCTGAGGGAACAACGACATGTCCTCCATTTGCAATTGCTCGTAAAATGCCTTGTATCGATTGGACGTAACCACCAACTTGTTCTGAGGGGGCATCTTTCATTCGATTAAGTAAAGGGAAAATAGCGAATAAAGGTCCCATTGAAACAATAGCGCTTAAAATATGTGTGTATAATATAATTGTATAAAGCATTTAAATACCTCACAAATTATTAGATTTACTTTCATTCTAACATAAAGCAAATATACCCCGGCATACCGATGTCCGGAATTGGCTTATATTAACTCTGGATGTTTGTCTAAATTCGTCATAACTATACGATAAGGATGAACTGACCAGCATCGTGTAAGGTGCAAAAATAGGATTAAAAAAAGCAAGCTATGCATATTCGCATAACTTGCTCTTTCCTATATGAAAATACCCCTTAAGAATGAACTGGTGTTTCCTTATCCGCCATTGATGCTTCACGTTCTTTTGCTTTTTGTTTTTTCAACTTATTCACATCAGAACGTAGTAATAATGAAATACCAAACGAGATGGCAATTAAGAAGCTAAATACATAGAAAACAGGTATATAGCTATTTGTTGCTTCTTTAATAGCAGACACAATGATTGGTCCGAAAATACCACCTAGTGACCAAGTTGTTAATAAATAACCATGAATGACACCAAGTTGCTTCGTTCCAAATAAGTCACTTGCAAATGCCGGTAAGTTCGAGAAACCGCCGCCGTAACAACTAACAACTAGGAAAATGAATAATTGGAATAAAATAACATTAGTCGTGAATGGTAATGTTAGGAACGCAATTAATTGGATAGCAAAGAAAATAACGAATACGTTTGAACGTCCAATATAATCCGATGCAGCAGCCCAAATAAGGCGACCACCACCGTTAAATAATCCCATAAGTCCTACCATTGTTGCAGCAGATGCTACGGACAGCCCAACGATTTCTTGTGCCATTGGTGATGCAACTGAAATCATCATGAGACCTGAAGTAACATTGATTAAGTGCATGCCCCAAAGCATCCAGAAATGTTTTGTACGAACTGCTTCACGTGCAGACATTTGAGCAATTTCTTGTGTTTTTTTATTACCACCTGTTGCGACCATTTCTTCTACATCACCTGGTTTAGGTGGTGCAATATAAAGTGCACCTAAAATCATTAATGTGAAGTAACTGATCCCTAAAATGAAATACGTATTCGAAATACCAACAGATTCCATTAAGCTTACTGCCACAGGTGCAGTAATTAATGAGCCCGATCCGAACCCTAGTACAGCCATACCGGTTGCTAAGCCGCGTTTATTAGGGAACCATTTTACCAATGTCGAAACGGGTGCGATATAACCAATCCCCATCCCTAATCCACTAAGTAGACCGTATGTGAGCCAATATAAGACAACCGAGTCCATTGAAATGGCTAGTCCTGCTCCACCTTGACCTAATCCGAATAGGACAGCAGCAACCATAGCTGCTTTTCGTGGACCTAATTTTTCTACGATTCCACCGAATAATGCCGCTGAGAAACCAGCTAATCCCATCATTATTGTAAACGCAATTGTAATTTGCGATGCTTCCCAACCTAATTCCGTTGCAATTGGATTTTTATACACACTGTATGCATAAGCCCCACCAATTGAAAGGTGAATGGCAATTGCAGATAAAGCAATAAGCCAACGATTCTTTTTCATGATATTCCCCCTAATTCAAAAGAAAATTGCGATAGTGCAATAATTTTCTCTTTCAAGTAAATATGTCTAATCTATGAACGTCCATAACAACAATTTAACATCAAATTATTATGTTAGGCAAGTTAAAATTTTAAAAAAAGTTATGTCGGAAAAACATAAATTCCTTTTTTCGTGTATAAAAATTGTACTTAATGAACTAATTGTATAGATGGATTAATCTGTAGTAACGTTGATAAATCAACGTTTCGGATAATTTTCTTTAGAAGAATGAATGTGTAGAGTATAAACGATGAGGTGAAAATATGACAGATTCGAAAAGTACTATAAATTCTGCTTAAATAATAAAAATACCTAAGTTATCTATTTTTTTTCTAAAAAACTTGATTTGTAAATGTGGTGGTATTCCTTTTTGTACAATAGTATAACAGTTGATAGTACAGTTAAAATTAATTGGAAGTAGTATTATGCACTGATATATCAATAGATTTGAAGAGAAATCTGAATATTGATAGTCCTATTTGAGGTTTTCTAGTTATAAAAAACGAGCTGTTTATAACAGTTTTACGGAAATGATATTTATGCTGTTTCGAGAGGTATGTTTTAATTGCGTAGAAAATATATTGGTTTATTTGAATGGGAAGTTTAGTTGTTTATTTATAAAATCTTTTAATTATTGCTTGCGAAAATTAGCGGGTATTAGTGGGGGAGACGTTTGTATAATTTATGCATGTTGAATTGGTGGTTTTTCATCAAACTATTTGACGCGTTGGAGAGAGTTCTATAAAGTCGAATTAACTTGTTTCATTAGAAGGCCTCTAATTTTATATGTGTGGGCTGAAACAAGTGAATGACGAGGTATATTTGATTGATAGAAAGAGGTAAAAAATGCGTGCAATTAATCCTAATGAATTAACGGAGCGAGAGAATTATAAATTTTTAATTGGCTCGATTATCCCGCGTCCGATTGCATTGATTACGTCAATGTCAGGAGAAGGTGTTGTGAATGCAGCGCCGTTCAGCTTTTTTAATATTGTTTCATCGAATCCGCCCATGATTTCGGTAAGCATTCAAAGGAAGCAAGGCGAAATGAAAGATACAGCACGTAATATAAAAGAAAATCAGCAATTTGTTGTACATATTGTAGATACTAACAATGTAGAAAAAGTAAATGGAACCGCAGCGAATTTAGCGCCAGAAGAAAGTGAAGTCGAAAAAGTGGGATTGACATTGGTTGATAGTACGACAATTCGAGTGCCAGGTATTAAAGAGGCCAAAATCCGAATTGAATGCGAGCTTGAAACGACTTTAGAACTTGGTGGAGTGGGGGAAAGTAAGGGCTGTGATTTAGTTATTGGTAAAGTAACCCACTATCATATAGAAGATAGTATTTATGATAATGGGCGAATTGACCCGAAGAAATTAGCTGCTATTAGTCGTTTGGCGGGGAATGACTATGCAGAAATAGGAAAGCAATTTACAATAGAGCGTCCAATTTAAAGGAGGAAAAATAATGTTACAAATAAAAACAGTAGAAATCTTTAATATTGAATTACCATTAATTGAGCCATTTATCGTTAGCTATGGTACATATCCAAATATGCCTTCAATCATTGTAAAAATGACAACACAATGTGGTCTAATCGGTTGGGGAGAAGCGGTTCCAGATGAGCATGTAACTGGTGAAACGTTAGAGGGAACGTATGCGATATTAAAGCATACATTAGCACCTGCAATGATCGGTGAAAACCCAATGAATTTCGAGGCGCTTCATGCCAAAATGGACGCACTTATTTATAGTGCACCGGCAGCAAAAGCAGCGATTGATATTGCGTGCTTCGATGTTGTCGGTAAAAAGTTAAATGTGCCAGCGTATCAATTAACAGGTGGTCGCTATCATGAAAAATTCCCGATTACGCACGTATTAAGTATTGGGACGCCTGAAAAAATGGCCAATGAAGCAGCAGAGCGTGTAGAAATGGGTTACAGTTCATTCAAAATGAAAGTTGGACGTGATGTGGCAAGTGATGTCGCACGAATTCAAGCGGTCCGTGAACGTATCGGCAAGGACATTGCGATTCGCGTGGATGTAAACCAAGGCTGGGTAAACAGTTCGACAACGATGCAAGCGGTTCGTGAATTAGAGCGTCTAAATATTGATTGGCTAGAACAGCCGGTACGCGCGGATGATATTGATGGCATGGTAGAGATTAAATCAAAAACAGCGATTCCAATGATGATTGATGAAGGTTTACGTGGTTTCCGTGATATGCGTGAAATTATCGCAAAACGGGCAGCAGATAAGGTAAATATTAAGTTGATGAAATGTGGGGGCATTTATCCTGCGATGAAGCTGGCACATATGGCTGAAATGGCGGGCATTGAATGTCAAATCGGTTCTATGGTTGAATCTTCTGTTGGTTCAGCAGCAGGATTCCATGTAGCATTTTCAAATAAAGCATTTACAAGCGTTGAGCTAACAGGACCACTTAAATTCTCAAAAGACATCGGGAATCTTCAATATAATGTACCGTTTATTCAGTTAAACGAAAAACCTGGCTTAGGTATTGAAGTGGATGAAACAATTTTAGCTGAATTAACGCGTGAAAAAGATGTGGTACAGTAAATGATTGCAACAGGTTTTTTAGGGGAAGCACCCTATGAAGTAGAAGTGTTAACAGAGGCACATATTCCGCAGTTAATGATTTTGCAGCAAGAGGTTGTAGCAGCATTGCCAGACAAAGCGATTTTACAGCCGCTAGATGAGGACGAGCTACGCAATATTTTACAAGGAAACGGCCTTATGATCGGTGTTTTTGTAAAAGGTTCACTAATGGCTTTCCGTGCGTTACTAAAGCCTGGAGTGGATGAAGAACATCTTGGACTGGATGTCGGTTTGACAACGGATGCACAGTTAAAACAGGTGCTTTATCAAGAAATTTCGAATGTACATCCACAATTTCGAGGGCATGGTTTACAGCGAACAATGGCGGATATCATTATGCAGCAAGTGGATATGAATGAATTTAGCGTTATTTGTGCGACGGTGATGCCGTTTAATATTGCGAGTTTAAAGGATAAATTTTCACAAGGGATGCATGTCGCAGCTTTGAAGTATAAATACGGTGGTAAGTTACGCTATGTATTTGCCAAGTTTTTAAACGAGGAAGTAGGGCATTTCGCAAGCGAGGTGGAACTCTCAATGGCGGATACAGAGGACCAACAAACATTACTTAATGAAGGCTATATCGGTATTGCAATGCGTCAATATGAGTCGGAATGGCTCGTAAAATATGTAAAATAACGGCAAAAAGGATGGGGCGCGTAAATTAAAACGTTAGCCACATCCTTTATTGTTTTATGGATTCCATGAAATTGTAAGCTCCCTAATTAAATATCGTTATCGTCAAAACTGTCTAAATCGTAAAAATCTTGATCATCTTCGAATAAATAAGATAAATCATTTTCATCTGGATCGATATAAGTGTAGTTTGTCATCTACATCATCTCCTTTTTCTAATGATACAATATTCTGAATGTTTTTGGAAGTGTTTTATATCGAGTGAAATGCAAGGTGGAAATACTGAAAACGCTTTAAATATGAAGAATACAGCATTGGTCGCGCTTTCGAATTTTGAAAAAAATTTAAAAAATAGAATGCAATTATTAATCGAAACCAATTCAAATACTGAATCGTACAAGTTGGAGAATAATGGAGGGGTGTGCTTTAGTTATGAACGAAAAAAGCCATTTAACGATGTAGGTGAACATTATCAAAAGAATATGGGCGGAATTCCAAGTAATGTGAATTTGAAGAAAATGCCGAAATCAATTCAAAATCTAGACGCAATTACGCCGAGTCGTAATTGATTATACTCATTCTATTGAGCTGGCTCATAAGCTGAGGCATATAAATTATCTTGAAATCTAATGAAATCTATTATTCTACCTATATAAAACATCTCTAAAATTGTGTACATTTTCTTGTACCTTTTTGGAGGTGTTTTTTTTGTATCTCTAATCAGCAGGAAATTAATGTATAATAAATTTACGAATATTCTTACAAATTTTCAATTTAAGGTGAGGTACTAATAAAACAAGCTAGAAATCAAGGGGGAAGGAAATGATTCGCGCATTTAAAATAGGACTCATGATTGAGCTAACGAACCGAAAAAATATGTTCTCCATACTAATTGTCATGTGTATCGTTTTTGGTTGTATGTTTTACATAAAGTCTCAAGCAATTGGGGATGGTGTTGTCGAAAAAAGGGCAGATTTTTATTCTGCTCAGGCAGCGCTTTCCAAATTCCAAGTTGTCGATGCTTCTGAAAATGGTGACGGGAGCGATTTGTATAAAAACTTAAATCAACAAAAAAGTGCGGTCGCCTTGCAAATTGCTACGTTAAAATTTGAACAACCACCGCTATATTTTGAAACATCTTTGCGAATTGCTGATTTGCGTGAAAAAGCATTTGATCTAGAAGAGTATGAGAAAGTAGCGGATTTATATCCGTCTCGTATAAAAAATACGATGAACCAACTATATTATACGTTTTTAGTGGAAGATGGCAGTAGAGGCATTCAAGAGCCGCTACACTACTTCCCGTTCTTATTATACTTCTTTAGTTTGATTGGGGCTTGGTGGTATGTGTTTATCAGCTTTTATACGAGCTCTATTTTGTTGGATGACTTTGAACATTCAAGTTTAATAAAAGGCTTTCCGATTCGTTTTGATCAGTATATATTCACGAAATGCATTACGGCCTTTTTGTATATTTTGTCATTTATTGTGGTCATATTTATTTGTGCACTACCTTTATTGCGAAATGGACAAGGGGATGCGCGCTATCCAGTCGCTATTTATAATGGAGAACCCGCACTTTATACGACCCTTCAATATATAGGTATAGGGATTTTCTATATGTTACTTATTTCAATTTTCGTTATGTTATTTTCAATAATATTGAATGTATTATTAAAAAATATGTATTTAACGTTATTTGTTCATGTCATTTTATTTTCCTTACCGACAATGTTTCCGGCGCTTATTCAATTCATACCGTATAATCCATTCCACTTTATGAATTTTAATCAAGTGCTGCGTGGTGTTCCGCTTGAGCTCACTGTTCCAGTTGATATTACGATGAATGTAGGGGTGCTCGTAATTAGCATTAGTATTGGCATTATGCTGTTTATTATTAAGACATTCTTTTCAACAGGAAAAATAACAAGGACATAGGGGGGCTGCAAATGTGGGGGTATTTTAAGTTCGAATGGGTGCAGTTTTTTACAAATAAGAAAAATGTGGCGATTTACTGTTTACTGTTATTTGCCGTTATTTTTTATTCATTAAGAGTTGCACCAGCCTATGATCCAATAGAAAAGGTAGATGTGGATGAAATTGAAGCACGCTATTTAACGAGAGCGACATTTCTTCAGGATATGGCGATGAAAGATTTAACGGGTTCGCATCCCTCTGTATTTATGGCGATAGATATTTTTAACTATATTAATCCGTATGATCAAAAGCGACTGGATGCGTTGGACCGAGGAGATTTGAGTGCTTATGCTGAGGCAACGAGTGAGTGGTATGACATTACAAATAGCTTTACCTATCAAAATGGGTCGTTCTTTTACAACCCAAGTTACTATACATATGGTAGCCAATATGCAGAAGACAATGCGTTTTATGCATACTTTGAAAATGCAAAGCGCTACGAAATGTTTGCGAAAGCAGATTATGATTTATCGATTGCCTTGTTTGAGCAAAGGACAGCATTGCAAACGTTGGAAAGGTTATTAAATGGTCCGCTACCAGTTATTTTAATCGGATGTGCGCTCTTGCTAGCCATTGACATTGTAACGAAGGACAGACGTAATCCAACAATTTTAAGAGGCTTTCCTATTGCAGACTGGAAAAAACTTTTTGTGAAAGGTTTTGTTGCATTATTAGGGGGAATTGTATTGTTCATCCCTATTTTGATAGGGATTGTCATTATTGGGTTGCAAAGTGGTTTTGGTCATTTTGGAATACCGGTACCGTACTATACGGCAAACGTAAATTGGATGCAAGAAGGGCTACTGGATGTGATGAGCCTCGGTATGTTTTTTACACAATGTTTCCTATTGTTAATGATGTGGTTTATTGTCATCATCACAGTCGTCTTACTAAGCAGTGTTGTTTTCCGTAATGAACTGGTGAATTTGGCGATCGGGATGCTCATTATTTTTGGCGAGAATTTTTACTTTAGCCGTGGGGTAGGGTTTTTCTGGTCGGTGGAAAATTATCCGACTTCCTATATACAGGTGGGGCAAATTGTTTCGAAAATCCGAAATTATTACTATATGTCAGATCAATTAACGGTTGAGTTCGGTATAACTTTGCTCTTTACTTCTACTGTTATTGTAGTGATTTTGATGATGGTGATTGCATTAAATAGCCGTTTTAAGATGGTGAAATAGGGGGGATTAAGGTTGATTGAACTTCAAAATATAACGGTAGAATTTGCCGGTAAAAAGGTACTGAATGATATTAGTATTACTTTTCAGCAAGGTGAAATGATCGGGCTTGTCGCACCAAATGGCACTGGGAAATCGACTTTAATGAATGTCTTGATGAATTATTTAAAGGTGAACAATGGAAGTTTAATGTTTAAGGATGGGCTAAGCTATTCCAGTAAATCTAAAGAAGTGAAAATTCACCAATTTGTGTCCATGATGCCGGATCAAAGTGATTTATACAATTATTTAAGTGGTCGCGATCATTTAAAAATGTTTGCGACAATGTGGAAGTCCGATAAGAAGCTAATTGATGAAACGATTGAAGCGCTTAATATGGGGCATTATGTGAATAAAAAAACAGGTACTTATTCACTCGGTATGCGCCAACGTCTTTGTTTTGCTATGCAAATTGTTTCGAATACAGAAATTATGCTCATGGATGAAGTGATGAACGGTCTTGATCCAAACAATGTGGAAGTCATTTCGCACATGTTAATGAAGAAAAAAGAAGAGGGAAAAATGATTATAATAGCCTCGCATTTGCTGGATAACTTAGAAAAATACGCAGATCGTATCTTTTTGTTTAAAGAAGGTAAGCTGGTGGATGCCGATGAAATTGTTGCAACGTTTAGTGAGTCGATATTAACGACGTTGCGTGTGAAAAATATGCCGGAGCATGTAAAGCAAGCGCTTCTTCAGAGATATCCAGCGTTATCAGCACAAACATTAATCAATGGGATGACGCTCATTTCACTTGGTGCACTTAATCAAGAAGCGCTAAGCAGCATAACCGCATTTCTAGTAGAATGCAATTTACCTGAGTTTACATTCGGAAATGTGACATTGAATGATTTGTATGCGATGTATTATCATGAGATTATTTGAAATACGTCAAATTTATATTAAAAACGGTTATTTCCAGTTCTATTATAATTAGTATGGGGGATTGGTTTGGAAATAAAGGAATATGCATTGTATAACTTTTTTCATATGGAGCTTTATAAACATAAAAAGGAGTACAACTAATTAATCTGTTGTACTCCTTTTGGAATTTAGTTTCATGAAAAAAAGCTTATACTAAATCTTTTAAGTCTAGGTAAAATTCATAAATAAAGTAACAACCAAAACCAAACAATAAAAAACCTGCAATGATTGAAGTCCATTTAATCATTTTTCGGTTCATTACTTTTCTTGAAAGTGAAACAATTGTTAATAAGCCAAGATCATGTAACAAAATCCCTGATAAAATTCCTAATGCGACAATTAAAAATTGATTGGCACCATTTCCTGAATAGGAGTCTGCTAAAACCGCCCCAAATACAGAAATCCAAAAAACTAAATTTCCTGGTGAAACGGCAACTAAAAGACCATTACGGTATGTTGAAAAAAATGATTTATTCACTTTTTCCCCAGCTAATGTAATGTCTTTATCTGCGTTTTTAATAGAATCATAGGCAAGCATAAAGAGAAATATGGCCCCAATAATCCATAACGGCATTTGTATGTAAGACAATGCTAAAAATTTTGCTACTCCTAAATAGAGTGCGAGTATTAATGCTACATCAATTGTCATGCCGCCAAGCCCTACAGCCCAACCATGCATAAACCCATTTTTCAATCCTTGTTTTGTCATTTCAACAGTAATGGCACCGACAGGCATTGCAATAGCTAGGCCAATCAGGACATACGTAAAATACAAACTCATTTAAACACCTCTTTCAAGCGTGAAATTTTCTTGTAATAACTTATAAATATTACTATATTTGAATATTTATAAAAAATCAACCTAAATACTGGGTATTGGATGAGGGGATACAACTGTAGAGGAGAAATTATTAAGTGGGGGATGGGGCGTTGCATAATTAAGAATTTATCCCAGTTTTGCATCAACTCCGATTTTTAGCAACAAAAAAACACCCCCACCATAAAAGGTAAGAGTGCCCATAAACCATTACTGGTATGCGCTTTATGTATGTAAGCCACATTGCCGTAGTTTATTATAGAAAGTTTTAAACCACCACTCCTCAAATGAGTTGTAAGACATATTTTATTTATAAATAATAGTAATAAATAGCGTTAATAAAAGATTCTTTGTGTTTTATTATCAAAGGTTATCATTGATTACAATTATTTATAAACAAGTTTAACCCCAATTTAACCCCAGTGTGACCCCGGATATTAAGATTGCTTTTTCACTATAAAGAAGCTGTCTAATTTATCGGCAGCAGCACGATCAGCAGATTTGAAAGCATGGCCATATGTGTTCATCGTCACAGAAATATCAGAGTGCCCTAAACGCTCGGATATGATTTTAGCATGTACACCTTGGGCAATTAATAAAGATGCAGATGTGTGACGTAAATCATGCAAGCGAATGTATTTAAAGTTGTGCCCATTGATAAATGTATGCCAACGTTTTGATGGACTTGTTGGATACAAGTGAGTACCATTAAACGCATGGAATAACCATTCTCTTTCTTTTTCAATCCATACGTCACCTTTACGTAATTTCTCTTTTGCCCAATGTTTACGATATTTCTTTAATTCAGCCATTACCGATTCGGGTATAGTAACGTAACGCTTTGATTTTTTAGTTTTAGTGGATTTTATATGAGGTCCTTGTTTTGTTAGTACGATGGACTGTTGAATATATATTTGCTTATTTTCAAAATCAACATCTTTCCACTCTAAACCTAATAATTCACCTTTTCGCAATCCAGCAGCTAAAGCTAAAGTAAACATCATACGCCATAACTCAGTCTCACTTTGTAACATAAGCATTAACGTTTCAATTTCTTCTTCCTCATAAATTTGCATTTCTTTGTCTACATCATCTGTGTCACTTGGTCGAGGTTTTTCTACTCCATCCATGGGATTATTAGTTAGTACATTCCATTTCACAGCATATTTAAAAATGCTCTTTAACGACCTGAATACGTCTTGTTTACTGTGATATGAGACTGGATCATCTTTGCCGTCATATCGTTTCATGTCACGTATAACATTCATAAGATGAAATGCATTAATTTGATCCATACGCATATGACCAATGATAGGGGTGATATGCAACTCTAATTTACGTTGGTGATTGCCATACGTCGTTAAAGCAAGTGTAGAGGCAAAATCTTTTTCCCATTGTGCAGAAAAGTCTTTAAAAAGTATTCTTTCAGTTTGCACATGGTTACCTGATAGAACTTCATCTTTAAATTTTAAATATTCACGATCTAAAAACTCTTTTAATAGTTTAGGTGACATTTTTTCTTCGATAATTCTTGATTTTCGTATTTTGGGATATTTGCCATGCGCATCTTTGGGCAAATAAACAGTGAATCGATAAGAGTTATCTCCACGTTGTTCAATATTAGCCATTATAATTTCCTCCTTTTAATTTAGCTTTACTATTTACTATATATAGACACCACCACCTTTAAGGGAATATACGTTCCTTTTATGGGTAAATTTTTTTACCGTCAAAACATTTTAAAACTAATAGTTCTGTCGGTATGCCTTTTTCTTGGATAGTTTCACCAAAAGAAAAAGTCAATTCGCTTCCCTCTACAAATAACTCATCAGGTAATAACAATTCAATTGCAAATGTATTTGCTTCAATTTCGATTTTTTCATTTGAAAACAGGGTGTGCTTTTTCAAAAAAGCAGAATTGGCTTCAGGGTGTTGAATAACATGCCCTAGTTCGTGAGCACAAGTATAATACTGTTTTTCACAGGGTAAATTTTCGTTGATATGTATTACTTTAGTGCGGTGAGATCTACTATAATAGCCATAAATCGACCCTAAGGGTTCAAATATAACAACTACTCCTAGCAGATCAGCCAACTTAAAAGGATCGCTTGTACCATATTTTTTTATTAATCGTTCTACAGTCTCTTTAATATCCACCACAAACACCACCGTTTTTATTCTCTATATTTTTTAGGTGTGAATTTCTGTTTCGCCATTTTTTTAGTTAATCGTAAAGTATTTTCCCAAGAAGCGATTAACAGTTCTCTATCTTCTTCATCTAATTCATCTAAGATTCTTCCGTCAAACGCTGCAAAGGCACTGTCAACATCTTCACCATCAATGATTTTTTTGAGTTCGCGTTGGATAGAAAGTTCATCTTTTTCTGTTAAATCATAGTAACGTTGTTTATCTGTTCGTCCCAACAAGTAGTCTGTACTTACATTAAAATAGTCAGCCACTCTAATTAAATTACTCCCTTTAGGAGTATTTTTCTTCCAAGAATATAGAGTGTTTTTGCCCAATCCAATCTCTTCTTCGAGTTTATTTACAGAAATTCCTTGCGCGTCGCAAAGTTTTTTTAGTATGTCAAACGCATTCATATCAACGTTTCCTCCCGTTTGCATACCTATATATTAAATCTAGTTTTAATAAAAAGGTTGATTTTTAAATCTAGTTTTAATATACTCTAGGTAAGCTAATTGTTCAGCTAAAAAAGAGTACAAAAAAGACGACCTATTTAAAAACATTTTTCGTTGGGGAACGGTTTAAATGTTGGTTTAAAGGCTTTTTAAAAGTCTTATTTAGCTATGTCTTTATATTAAAACTAGTTTTAATTATTGTCAATACTTTAGCGTATTATTTAGCTTATTCTTTAATTTATGCGCTGTGATACCGAGCCTATGACGGTATAAATTATTTTAAAATAAATGTCCCTTTTTATGGTGTTTTATGCAATTTACTAAATAAGGGGATATTTCCATGTAATATTTTTCATTCAAACTAATAGCTAAAACCGGACGGTGGCGACGTCATTTTTCAAAGGAGGTACAGAGATGCCAGAAGATTTAGGGGCACAAGTAAGAAGTGAGTTATTTAAACGAAAAATGAGTCAAAAGGATTTAGCTGAAATGGTTGGTATTTCTAATGCTTATCTATCAGATATTATTCGCGGACGCAAGGATGGTCCTAAAGCGCAAGAGCACATCAAACATATTCGCAAAATTTTATCCATTTAAAAGGATGTGAGTCATATGGAGAAACTTACTTTATCAGTTGATGAAATTGCAAGTGAATTGGGAGTTAGTAAAACAACTATTTACACAATGGCGAGACAAAAGGAAATACCTCATACAAAAGTCAGGGGGAGAATTTTATTTCACAAGCCGACCATCGAACATTGGTTGATTACTAATACAGAGGGCGGTGATGTCGAATGAATAAATCCGAAGCATCAGTTGAGAGGAGATGAAAGTAAATGAATGAAATTCCAACAATTGAATTTTTAAAGAAAATTTCAGATGAAGGGTTTGAGGATTATAAAAAGGATGTTCTAAATGGTCCTTTATTTAGAAAAATTATGATTCAAATTGAAGACGCTGCACTAGCTGGTTATACAGGTCGTAAAAATAAGTTAGACCATCGTACGGACGATTTTAGAGCATTGAAAGTTATCCAAAAAGAGCTGCAGGCAAAAGGCTTTTACTGTGAATTTGAAACCGTTGAAAAGAAGGGCCTAATAGTACCGTACAAAGAACAGTATTTCCATGTTAAGTGGGGTGAGTAGAAATGTTTCTAGCTGTCGGAATAGAAACTGAAACAGTCTATGCAAGTGGTAGCAGAGCAGAATGTTTACAAGCATTAAATGAAAAGTTCCCTTCATATTTGTATAAAAAAAGTAACTTAAAGATTTCAAAGGGGGCATTAGGTTCAAATATTTTGCCTGAACCAATAAAAATCAAAAAGGAGCGAAAATAATGAAATCAACAGGTATCGTTCGTAAAGTCGATGAGCTAGGTCGTGTAGTATTCCCAATAGAATTACGTCGCACATTGGGCATTGCAGAAAAGGATGCATTAGAGATTTATGTAGATGATGACAAAATCATTTTGAAAAAATACAAGCCAAATATGGCATGTGCAGTTACTGGAGAAGTGTCGGATGACAATATGAGTCTATTGAACGGCAAACTAGTGTTGAGTGCAGAAGGCGCTAAAGCATTACTAGATGAAATTAAGCAATCAAAGTAGGTGAATGTTTTGAATGATTGCATGTTAGAAGTTTTAGGTGATTATTTCGTTAAACACGACTTGGTTAACAAAGGATGGACGTTTGAGCAGTTTGTGGCTGAGTGGCAACGTGGAACTATCGTGATGACAAAAAAATAGAGCTCTTACCGGTGCAACGGTTTAAGGTCCAATGACAAAATATTAAAGCCATTATAGCACGAAATGAGGTGTTTTCAAAAATGGCGCAAGTGAAAGAAAAACAAATCGAAAATAAAATAAAAAAGTGGCTTGAGGGCAATGGCTATTGGTGGATGAAGGTACATGGTGACATGTTTCAAAAGTCAGGTGTACCAGATATCTTAGCCTGCGTTAATGGAAAGTTTGTAGGTATTGAAGTGAAACGGCCAGGTGGTCGATTGAGTGAACTACAAAAATATAACATTGAACGAATTCAAGCTGCAGGAGGTGTAGCATTTGTCGCAACAAGCGTTGATGAAGTCAGAACTAACCTCGACCACTTCCGTGTTATATGAATATCAAAAAGATGTTTTAAACGGAGCAAAGGACAATTGGCTTTATGCACTTGATACTGGAACCGGAAAAACAATCCTATCTATTCATCACTACTTAAAATTTTATCGAGGTGAACCACTTCTTATTGTAGCGCCACCACAAAAAATAAAAGAAGGTGGCTGGGATAGAGATATTCAAACGGTTGTGGATCATCACGGAATTGAAATTGGGTATGACCTTTTAAGTTACGGAAAAATAGCAGCTGATTGGAAAAAATATAAAGGGTGGTTCGTCATTTTTGATGAGTGCCATTATGTTAAGACACCAACAAGTCAACGTGGAAAGGCTGCCGTTTCTTTAATAAAGAATAGTACACACTTTGTATTGCTATCTGCAACACCATCTTCGAATGGGTGGAGCGATACGATTAACTATTTCATTATGTTTGACTTAGCGAAAAATAAAACGCAGTTCGAACGTGAATATGCACAGTTTGACACGATGTTTTTAGGTAAGCGCCGGATTAACAAAGTAGTTGGTTGGAACCGTGAATCGATACTTAAAAAAATGTATCAATCCTTTAGCGTGAAGTTGGCCAAAGAAGATTGCTTAGATCTGCCGGATATGGTGATTGAAGATATTTCATTTCAGCGTTCGAATGAATACTTGAAATTGAAGAAGGACCGGATTTTAGAAGTGAATGGCGAGAAAGTTGTATATGATACCTATCCAAAGTTGGCACAGGGCCTGCGCTTTTACGCAAACCAAAAAGACAAGCTCAAATATGTGGAGATGCTTGCGGAAAGTACGGATGAAAACATTGTAATCTTCTATAATTTCAAAGCAGAAAAAGAGCTGCTATTGCAGTTGCTAACGAAATTGAAAAAGAAAGTTTATGAGGTAAGTGGTCAACGGTCAGAATTACCCAAACGTGAGATTTGGGACACGCTTAGAAATTCCGTAACTCTTGTACAATATCAGGCTGGTGCTGCAGGTATTGAATTGCAATATGCAAACCTAGTTATCTTCTATACACCAACTTATAGTTTGCAAGATTACGAGCAATCGCTTGGACGTGCTTATCGCAATGGCCAGACAAAGAAAGTAACTGTTTACCAGTTTATTTCGAAAAACACAATTGAAGAACTAATCTATACAGCACTCAAAACGAAAAAAGATTTCACTGAAGAATTATTCGTTAAATATATGGGGGATTAACCGATGGGTGAAAAACGCTACATGTATATAACTGATGAAGATTATTCCGCTGCTGAAGCAATTGGGATAAGCCAAAACAGACTTTATCAACGTGTTCGTGATTATGGATGGGATGTTGATCGTGCTATTTCAACGCCAGTAAATAAAAAATTCGCTTCAAATGGTCGGTGGGCACGTTGGAAAGAGAAAGCCGTTGTTTCTAGGGCTACGTTTGGATCACGTATTCATAATGGATGGGATGAAGAAACGGCAGCAATGACTCCTAAATTAACACCTAAAGAGTGCACCGCTAGATCTAAAGCCGTGCAAAATCGAACAGCCTGTATTCCCCCAGATAAAATTCTTATCGCGGAATTTAACGGTATCAAACGTGCGACTGCTTATGCAAGAGTTAGCGTGTACGGATGGAGCATTGAAGATGCTATAACGATTCCGACAATGCCGCCTAATAAACGGCCACGTAAAAAGGGTGGTGGGAGGAATGGTTGAAATTTAATTAACTGTAAAAAAATAGCACCCCATCAACGAGACAGAGTGCTACTTTCATTTTCAACGTTAGAGTACTAATTTTGTAATCAAAATAACCAATAACGTCAAGATGCAACCTGATAATGTTTTACCAATTTTCAAGTTACCTTTGAATTTAAAATTCATACCTCTACCTCCTTAAATGCATATGCAAGGTACACCGCAAGTCCAAGTCTTAGTCGGGGGGGTGCCACCTTACAACACTTTTCTTTATCATTCATAACATTTATAGGTTTTCGAGGTAATTATTATATTATAAGTAATTTGTATTATTTTGTAAATATATAAGTCAATTGAAAGAATAAACGAATTAGTAGAGAGGATGAACGAAAATGTTCGCAACAGATGATAAAAATGTAACTGAAAATCGACGCGTATTCGTCGGCGGTTCAGATGTTCCTATAATCTTGGGATTAAGTAAATACAAAAAGGCATTTGAACTTGCGAAAGAAAAAGTTGGACTTGCTCCGATGGTTTTCGATGGCAATGAATATACAACATACGGTCAAGTTATGGAGCCTCAAATTCGCGACTATATCAACGCCATTAATGAAACAAAATTTGTACCGGACACAACTATCAATAAAGAAAAGCAATTACGTGGTAACTGTGATGGTGCTGATTATGGTGAGCAGCTGTTGCTTGAAATAAAAACTCACGGTAAAAAGCCAACAAAGGAAATTTATGAAGTGCAAATTCAACTGTATCTCTTCATGTTCGAATTACCTGCAGCTTGGCTAGCATTCTATGAACGTCCTGATAATTTCGATGCAGAGTTTGAGGCTGAGCGATTAAAAATTGAAGTTATTCATTATAACGAAACGAAAGTAAATGAAATCTTAAAGCAAATTGAGCTGTTCTGGAAACGTTGTGAAGCATTGAAGGCGAATCCAGGACTTACTGAATCGGAATTTCATTCAATTGGTATTGAAGAAGGACAAGGTAACGAAATTGCAATAGTTGCGAATCAAGTTGCTCGTTTAGAAAATGAGCTTATTCAGTTTAAACAGCTTCAAGATGAACATAAGGCAATGAAGCAAAAAATGTACGACTTGATGATTGAGCATAAAGTGAAATCATTTGAAACGGATGGATTAACAATTACAGCCGTTTTACCATCTAGCTCTACTAAAGAAGTAATTGATATTAGTACATTCAAAGAATCACATCCTCGTATTGCTAAAAAGTTCATTGAAGAAAAAACAAGCAGTAAAGCGGGCTATGTGATGATCAAAGCTAAAAAAGTTAAGGAGGCAAAATAACAATGGCAGCATTACCAGCTAATAAACCAAAACAAACAATTGAGGTACCTCGTAATTTCTTCATCTGGGGTCCTACAATGAACGGAAAATCGTATTTAGCAAGTGAGTTTCCAAACCCAGTTATTTTAAATACAGATGGAAATGCTAATCAAATTGAAACACCGTCAGTGGATATGAAAAATGCACGTAATCCAAAAACAGGTGTTATTACAAAATCGGTTGTTGAACAAATGCTCGAGCTTATCAAAGAATTAGAGCAAGGTAAACACACATTTGAAACAGTCGTAATTGATGTGGTTGACGATCTGTTTACATTAATCGAACAAGCTATTTGCGAAGAACACGGCGTAGATTATGTTGGCGATGTTCCGTATGGGAAAGGTTGGGGTTTACGCAAAACATTCATTACATCGATTGTGGTACGCCTAAAAGCATTGCCAATGAATGTGATTTACGTCTCTCGTTATGCAACAAAGCTTGATAACAACGTAGAAACGCCAATTCCGTCTTTACCTGATAAAGATTTAAACATTGTAAATGGTAACTGTGATTTAAACATCATGTGTCAAAAAATCGGTAAAAACTATTTACGTCGTGTAGTTGATCGTCGCAAAGTTTATGAGCGTGAATGGGTACAAGATGAGCGTCTTCTATCTATCTTAGATTCTATGACTGGGGCATTTCCTAAGAAGGATTCTAAAGGTGCACCAACTACTGTTGCGAGTGAGCAAGTAGAAGAAAAGCAAACATTAGCAAATTTAGCTGCAAAAGAAAATGAAGTGATTCAAAATGCGGACCAAAGTGAGCCGCAATCAGACCAAGTTACGGACCAATCGGACCAAAAGCAACAAAATGATGATTCAGTACCGTTTGATGTAGCGGATAAAACAATGTATTACCAACATGAAGGTTCCGGTGAATACAGCATTGTTAAAAAGGGTGAGTCGCTAGAATTTTTAAGTGGAGATATTTTTGACGAACGTACTCGAGCTGAATATTTAGCTTGGAAAAAAGAAGCAGCTGAAATTAAACAATACGTGGAAGATAATCCACCACCTGCAGTACCAAAAGAGGACCAACCAAAAGCATCACGCACAGCTTCACCGAGAGCTCCACGTGCACCACGTACGAAATGATTTGCCCGTACTGCAAGAAACCTGCTGAATTTATGAGTTCGGTTGATTTCTACGGTCATGATTATAAAACAAATTTGTATGTATGCCTTCCATGCGATGCCCGAGTTGGTACTCATGGAAGAGGAAAAACACCATTGGGGACAATGGCAAATAGCAATCTAAGAAGTTTGCGTAAAGAGTGTCACAGGCGTTTCGATGTGCGTTGGAAAACAGGTAAGGTCAGTCGTTCAAAAGCATATCAGCAATTGGCTGAGATGATGAATCTACCTTCTGAAAAGGCACATATCGGAATGTTCGATAAAGTACAATGCACGAAATTATTATCACTTATTCCAAAGGAGAGAAATTACATGAGCAATTTAGCAGCAATGGCACAAAAATTATTAGCAGAGGGCTTTGACCCAAAAACTTCACCGGTCGACAATTACGAAAAATTACCAGAAGGGATTTATGACGTTGTTTTATCTGATGTTAAATGGGTAGTTAACGAAAATTCGGGTTCTGAACGTTTACAACTTGATCTGGATATTCTTAATGATGGTTTTGAAAACCGCAAACATTTAGGCATGATCTTTTTCAGTGAAAAAATGATGGAGCGTGCATTAAAGCAAACAATGAAATGTGCAGCTGTATTAGATATTGATTTAGACCCAACGGTGTTTGGTTCCCCTGAAACAGATTTAGTTGAAGCATTCAAAGAAGCACTTGGTGTGCAATGTGAAATGGAAATTAAGCACCAAAAGAACAGTGATTTCGTCAACTTCTCACTAAGCGAACCAGAGGCTTAATCTATGTTCAAAGTGTATGATTTTGAAGTATTTCCGAATGACTGGATGTGCGTCATTTTAAATCTAGCCAACAACAAAATCATGCGTATACACAATGACAAGGCTGCTCTTTTGAGTAGCCTTTCTTCTAAGGATATTTTGGTTGGTTTTAATAATCATTACTATGACGACATCATTTTATGGGCCATTAAGACGGACCAGGATCCATACGAAATCAGTAAACAAATTATCGCTGGTACGTTTAAACGAAAAGTGAATTGCGGTCATCTTACATTGGACGTTAAGCAGGAAACGATTAACAAAACACTTTCTCTTAAAGAGTCTATGGCTAATATGGGCATGAGCATTATCGAAACGCCGGTTGATTTTGAACAAGAAGAATTAACAGTTGAACAGGTTGAATCAATCATGGATTACTGTGAGAACGATGTTAGTGGTACAAATAATATTTTCGCTAAGCGTGAGGATTATTTTGCTTCAAAATTTAATATTGTCGAATTGTTTAAGTTGCATCCAACCGATGTAGCAAAGACACGTGCAAACCTTGCAGCTACTGTTTTAAAAGCAAGGAAAATAAAAGACCATAAACGGGACCGGTTGAAATTAGTTTATGATAAACGACTTGTTATCACTGAGTTACCGAAATCGATTGTTGAATTTTACGACAACATTGTAGGCGCGTATTTAGAGGGTGGCATGATCACCGATTTAGAAAAGCGCCAACTAGAATACAAGCTTGCTGGACTAGTACACACATTTGGATTTGGTGGCGTCCATGCAGCGAAGGAAAATTATGTGAGTGAAGGACACTTTCTTCACATCGATGGTAAATCGTATTTCCCATCAATAAAACTCAACAACAATTTTATTAGTCGTGCGGCTTCAATGCCAGAGCGGTACGAAAAAATTTATCACGACAGGTTGAAATTACTTGAAGAAAAAAATAGTGAAGCTGAAACTTATAAAATCGTACTCAATGCAGCAGTTGGGGCATGTAAAGCTGAGTACAATGCACTCTATGATCCATTGCAGTTTAATAATGTCGTAGTAAATGGCCAATTGATTTTAACACATTTAATTTTGTTACTGGATCCATTTGCTGAACTGATTCAATCAAATACAGACGGCATCATTATCAAATATGAAGATACAACATTCCGTCCAGTGATAGATGATGTTATTGAGCGTTTTGGGAAACATTATGAATTAAAATTTGCAGTCACAGAGATTAATAAAATCGCACAGCGCGATGCGAATAATTATTGTGTGCGTTATCAGGATGGAACGATTGTGGCAAAAGGGATTATGAAGAATCATGAATGTGGCAACTGGGAACGTAATAACCTTTCAATTATTGATAAGGCACTGGTCAATTACTACATGCATGAAATTCCAGTACAAAAAACAGTGATTAATACATTTAAAAAAGATGTATCAGCGTTCCAAATCGTTGCTAAGAGTGGAAAATTTGATGGCATGGTTACAGAAGTTTTCGAAGATGGCCAAATGAAAATGAAACCACTTCAAAAAGTAAATCGCCTATTTGCTACAAAAGATGCTTTTCTTGGCAGCGTGTTTAAAGTGAAGGATAACAAATACCAAAAGGTTCCAAATAGTCCGGAGCAAGCGGTTATTTGGAATGGACCAATCGATCAGTTTGATAAACGAAAAATTGATTTGAATTGGTACGTGAAAATGATTCAAAAGCAGTTATTTGTGTAAATTGTGAGGTGCTGGTCTAGGTCATGATTTTATTCTTCATTTTTAAGAGATTCTTTATTTTTTTCGTCACGTTCTTTTAGCCATTCCATCTGATCATCGTGATTTTCTTTACTTTGTTTAAATATCATATCAACTACGCCACAACCACTTAACATAAAAATGCTGATAGATAATAATAAAGTTCTAAAGATTTTTTTCATTATTCATACCTCCCTTTAGTTTACTTATTTATCGGTACTGAATAAGGAGTAATAAGCTAAATGAAGTAAATCGAATAGATATAACTAAGGATAGTCTAAAAATATATTATTAATTTGATTTACTATTGATAACTAAATGACATTGGGAAATATAAAAACACTAAGATTTATTAAAAAGGAGACATGGCCATGAAAACAGCAACACCTACTACTGAAGCAACAAATAAATCAGACATCTTAATTGATGTGCTTTTCAAGAAAATGCAAAAGGACGATAAAAAGGAAATTTTAATGTTTCATATTTTATCAGATGAAACAAAACATGCAGCGGAGCTATTACGACTTACTGGTAAAATGACGATTTTAACAATTTCCGATGAAGAAGGTCCGTTTGATCCAATTCAAGCGGAGTTCATGAATTTGCAACGGGATAATAAAAAGACGGTTCTTAAATTTAATATCGCTACTGAAGATGTGGATCGCGTGAATGCCCTTTATCCATATGCAGGTACAAATGTAAAACTATTAATTCAGCCGCAACAACTAACAATTGATGATGTACCAGAACATAATGGTATTGAGTATGGGGTCGGTTCTGATGGAAGTGTTTCTGTTACGGATAAACTTGTTTGTGATTTTTGCGAAAGTGAAGTAGATCAAGTTCAATTTGTCGAAACATATTCATTTTCAGGCAATGTTTGCGATGAATGTAGAACGCACGAAATTAAAGATTAACTGAATAAATCATACAACTTAGATAGAAAGGAGGGGTGAACTTGGCAGACATCAAAAAGCCATTGCGTTATATCGAGCTTGAGCAAAAAAAACCTAAGCATTCATTTGAAATTTTCAGTACGGATCATATTAATTACAAAGATGCCGGTGTCATTTTAACAAGGGATATTGTGGTTGTCGACTTTGATACTCGTTCAACGGCAGCCGATTATATTTATTCCTGCTATCCAACATTAAAGGTTGAAACAACGCGTGGCTTCCACTTGTGGTACAGACGGCCAAAGTCGGAGCAAATCAATACACCGATTAAAAACTACACGAATAAAACAACAGTTTCTGGTTTAAAAGTAGATTACAAGACTGGTACCAAATCGCAAGCAACTATCAAGCAAAATGGTAAATTGCGAGAAATGGAAAATGGCCACTATCTCGATGATGTCAATGCGTTGCCAGAACTTCCTTTGCTCCTATACCCGTCCAAATTAAAACATGATTTGCTTTCTTTAGATGACGGACAAGGGCGAAATAGTGCAATTTATAGCCATTTGCTCACAACCTTAGAGCAATATGGTACAGATTTAATCGATAATGAAACGCTGCAGGTGCTTTCAACATTTATTAATACCAAAGTATTTAAAGAGCCACTTCCTGATGAAGAGCTCGGAAATACCATTAAATCCGTACTCGAGAAGAAGCCAACTCCTGATTCGCAACAATGGCTCAACTCAAAAGATATGGTAATGACAAGTGAGGTCTTGGCCAAGCGCCTAGACCTTCACTATTACAATAATCAAATTTTCTTCAAACAGATGGATCGCTACATAAGCGATACGAATAAATTGCTACGTGAAATTGATAAGCACATTAAATTAAAACCTGCACAACATAAGCAGCTGTTAGATCTATTTCGAATTAAAGCTAGATCAGTTGAAGATGATGATTTTATTATTCAACTTCCAAACGGTGTAACGCTTGATGATGGAGAACCCATTCTTATTGATGGTGGCTTCACACCATATTATTTAGATGCTCAATATGACGATGAGGCATATGACGAACATGTTGATAAGTTCCTAAATTTCTTCACAGTAAACAGAAGGGACTTGCGAATAGTAATTGAAGAAATGTTTGGCCATGTACTGATGACAAAAGGTTTCCCACATAAAGTATTTTTCTACATGAGTGAAAAAGGGAATAATGGTAAGTCTACATTTTTAAAAATGCTCCAGGCTTTCACAGATGGTTTATATACAAGCGTTCCACTTGATAAATTCGATGACGATACATCTGTATACGGTCTATCTGGTAAACTAGCAAACATTGCAGATGATATTAATGCCGGCTACTTAGAAAAGTCGTCGAATTTCAAAACGCTCGCATCAGGCGACCCAGTCATGATTCGTCCAATTTACTCAAGTCCCATCACTATACGCAGTAAGGCAACTTTAATCTTTACATGTAACAAGATGCCACAATTCAAAGATAAGTCCGGCGGTGTGGCCAGACGCCTAGTTGTCGTACCATGTGATGCAACTGTTAAAGAAATAGATGAGCATCTCGATGAAAAGTTAGCCACTGAGTCAGCCAAGTCTTATATTTTAAAACTAGCTCTTGATGGTATTCAGCGGATCCGTAAAAACGGGAACCAACTAACTGTCTCACAAACAATTGAGCAGCAAACAATTGATTACTTCATCGAATCTGATAGCGTACTCTCGTTCTTACATTATTACGCAGATAAAATTGAGGACAAAAAAACTCGGGATGTTTATGCGATGTATGTCGCTTACAGTGATGGAGAGGGATATAAACCGGCTGGTAACACCGAATTCGGTCGTCGTTTGCGAAAGGAAGGCTGGGAGTCTAAACAGAAGAAAGTGGATGGAAATAATCAAAGAATTTATGTAAAGGTAACGGAAGAAGTAGCAAGTTCGTAGAAGTTATTTGTTACGTGCTACAAACGCATATATATCAACGGTTTCATTCATTTTAATATAGTGGGGGGGTAACAAGTGAAAAAGCACATCTGTTACCCACTTGAAGTATTGGTATATCTATACTTACTACTATTTATTTTATTAAGTAACAAATAAATAATAATATATTTATATATAAATAATAAATAAAGAAAAAAAGAAAGAAATTAAAAATATATAAAGAGAAATTACGATTTCATCTGTTTATTTGTTACCTACACACTCAAAGGCTTGATATATCAATGTTTTAGTAGGAACAGATGGTTTGTTACTATCTAAAACCTTATTCGTTACCTCTTATTAAAAAGGTAGGTGCTGCACATGTATGAATGGTTGCGAGATTATCAAAGAATTGAAGATGATATTGCCCATCTAGAATTTAATTTAGAACAATCCACAAAAGAATTAAAACGCTGGGTTGAAGGTGATCTCAAAGATGTAAAGCTTGCTGCTGATTCTAATGGAGCAAAGTTAGAAGAACGTATTGAGCGCATCCGGAAAGAATTGACCATTAAGCAAACTGAACGTGAGAATTTCATCAAACTGATCAGTAAATTTAAAGGATTGGATAATCAACTGCTGCGCCTTAAATATATAGATGGAATGACATTGGAACAAATCGCTGAAGAGTTAAATTACAGTTCCAGCTACATATCTAAGAAGCACGCTGAGATAGTTAAAATGATAAAGTTCGCTCATGAAATAAAACATTCACTTTTATGACACCATGTTGATGGTATGTGACCTATTGAAAATCCGTTATATGATGTTAGTGTAATAGTTTGGTCGAGAGCCTATATTTCTCTCATGAGAAGTCTGTCCTATTTGGATGGACTTCTTTTTGTGATATGATTAGAGAAACGAAGGGGGATTAACTATGTATATTAAATTAATAATTAAATATAAAAATGATAGAGAAGAAACCTTTGAAGGACTTTTTGATATTATGGCTAGTGATGATGATTTAGTGTTATACAATGTACAATCACCTGAAATTGCAATGTGGGCTAGAACTAATATTAAAGGAAATCAACCTATTGATTATATTCAAGTTGTAAGTGAAAATTTATCAAGTAAAATCTTTAATAAATATACGTATATAAGTGAATTCAAGGGCAATCTTAATGATACTATTATTAAAATAACATGAGTATGACTAAGTCACATCTAACCAGGTGTGGCTTTTTATTATGTCGAATTATGATGACAATCATTTCCATTAACGTTATGATTAATGTGAATGGAGGAGAATTTATGAGTAAACACGGTGGAGGGGAATGGTTAAATCGAATGAGTAATAGAAATGACATTACGGGATATTTAACTCATTTAACAAGAGCAAATGAAAATATGAATGCTGTTGAAGTTTTAATAAAAATATTGAATGAAAAAACAATAGTAGCTAATGACGGATTTACTTTAGGTAATGAAAAAGTTGTTTGTTTTCAAGATGCACCACTATCTGGAATTGTGCAGAACTTACTTTATGAGGAAGTTTATCATAGCGATAAAAATAGATATGAGGGAACGGGATTAATGCTACCAAAACCTTATATGTTTAATAAAGGATGTAGACCAGTTATATATGAAACTAAGGAAAACTATAATGAATTATTTTCTAATGTTAGATGGAGAGTAGTGACTACTGACTACAAGGAAGAAAAAGTTGTAGACTGGTCACATGAGAGAGAATGGCGCATCAAAGGTAATTTAGAATTTGATCTTAATAGGGTTTGTGTTATCTTAAGAAATACAGAAGAATACCAATTATTTATTTCGAAAATTAGTAAAGATGTATTATCTAGCATTCAAGGAATCGTTACATTACAACACATTCAAGTATAAACTTTAGTCACATCAATTGCGATGTGGCTTTTTCTTATGCCTTGAACACTGCATATCAAACAGCCAATTATGAGGATTCGCATATTAGTCGGAGTGACTTAAATAAAACCATACAGGGCGGAATTTGGTATGTAGTGTTGAAAGCATAAAAATTTTTATAAAGGAGACCTTGATTGATTCTTTTTCCATATTCATGATAATGACTGTCGCTAATTAGCATACACCTTCTATGTCGCTAATTAGCATACAGTAGTGTCGCGGATTAGCGACAGTGAAATGAGTTCCTTCATTAAAAGGCCGCATCTGAAAGAAAACAATAAAGAAAACAATAAAGAAAACATACTAGCAAATGCATTTTGCTAGGGAGAGATATTGTTATATTTAACGATAGTGACAAACATTACCATTCCGTTTACAATTGTAATTGTAAGCGATTGGAGGTGAGTAAGATGAATTTAGAAGAATTGAGAATAGGATTTAAATATGCAAGTTCAACGCATAAATTTTATATGGTATTATTGGCATTAACAATGGTCGGGATAATATTTCAGATGATATATGTGGGTATGCAAGGTATCGAAAGCTATGAGGATATACATGCATTTGCGATTTTGCTATTGATGGCCGGACTATTTGTAGTTTATAGAGATAGTCAAAAATGCTAGTTGAGTTCCATTCAAACGTAATATTTTAGTGAATAAATTAAGTCACATCTAACCAGGTGTGGCTTTTTATTTTGAAACTTTCCCCTTATATACTCGTATGTTAATTAAGGGGGAATATATATGTGGCAAACATTAAAAAAGTTTTATAACCGTTTAAGTTTAATAGTACTTGCAATTGTATTAATCTTCTTTTTCTTCTTTGCTATTTTTACATTTATAATTGAAGGTTCGAAAGGTAGTTTAGATCCAATAACATTTGTTTCATTAGCGGCTGTAATTTTATCTTTCCCAGGAATAGTAAATACAATCACAGATGAATATATTCCAAAAAAGAAAACATATAAATTATCTAGTAATTGTCCCAAATGTAAACATTTGATTCGAATGGATATGAGAGAAGAATAAAATATTTAAGAAGTCGCACTCACTACGAGTTGCGGCTTTTTATTATCAAATTAATATCATGTCCTTTCACTTTGCTTACAATTGTAGGTGGATGGGAGGTATATAACTTTAAATACTTTTCTTTTAATACTAAATGATATAAAAAATCTCACATTTACAAATTATATCTTAAGTTTGTAATTAATTACATTTATGGTTTTACGTATGATATAATTACGCTGTATTAAAATAAGAAATGAGGTATAGTTATGAATTATATGAAGAAAGTGTTTATCAATTTTTTAATGCTATTTATGGTATGCTTTTTAACATTACCAAGTCTAGCATCAGCGGAAACTAATAATTTATTAGAGCCAAAGCTTACTGAGGAAGAAGTATTTAAATTACTATCTGAAAATAATAATGATTTAAGACCTGCGACTAATAATGAATTTGATCAAATTGTAGAAAAATCGTTAGAAAAATTGAATGAAAACCCTAATGAGACTGTTGATATTTATGAAGTTTTAGAAGAATTAAATTTAAGTGATATTGAAGTGAAACTACAAGGTAACGATAATTTGCCGTTAGTTACTCCATTTGGATTTGGGGTTGGTTCTGTAGGATTAAGTAATTATTCTCGCAATAAAACAAACTTTGTAGCTCAACCCCATGTTAAAAATTTAATACCTTTTACAACATTGGATCAAATTGCAGGGTTTATCAAAGGCTTTTCTAACGTACCAGGAACAAACGCAAATGTTCTTCAGTTTAATTCTTACTTTTCAGAATTGAAAGTGGGTTATGGCACAAAAACAATTGGTGTTGCAAAAACAGTTCCGCATTATAATGATGATGCAGAAATTACAATTGATGCTATAGTATATGATGAAGGCGGCACTACAAAGGTGTATTATCGTGCAATAAGTCATCCCGATGGATCATACTCTAACTACTAAGGTGTTTATTGTGGAAATTCAGATTGAGTATAGGAGGATGCTATTATATGAAAAATAGTAAACCCTATCTGTCTCAACAGGAGGTTGAAAAACTTCTGTATGATGGCAACAAGGTCAAACGCTCAAGTGAAACAATCACTCCAAAAAGTAATAGGAAGCTTAAGGATAGTCATTTTATAATGATTAATTCAACGGTTTGTATATTTTTAGCGATTTTGGGGGCTGTATTTATTATCGGTATATGCTTTTTTTGGGGAATATTTTGATAACGAATATTTTAAAATTAGTAGTACAAACAAAGATCAAGGTTTGCACTACTAATTTTTTTATAGCTGATCCAAATCAAATGGATTATGTTAGTTATATTAAAAGGTGTTTGAACTATATGATGCTAATCCATCGCTTAGATTTATAAGCTATTCATAAACTAAATATTATAAGAGGACCATCTCAAGAGCCAGCTGCTAGTCAGTCTGGTTCTTTTCATTTGTCAAAAAAGGTATTGCGTGAACTGATGGGATCCAATGGGCAGACGTAAGTAATTTCCAAGGTTTTATTGTGGTTATTCGTTATTGCTAAACTGATTGATAATAAAGGGATCGTGAAAAATAAATGATGGAGTTCTTTGATTATCTATTCATTCTGCTTGAACTAATACAAGAGCTGTTAGTAGTTGTCATCCTTATTACATTTGTGTATGCATGTGTAGAGATGGTGAGAGCATCTCGACAGGGATTTAAAGAAATAGATTTAATATCAAAACGCTTTGAAATATTAATGGGCATGCCTCTTAAAAAAGCACGAGAAATATTAAAAGGTAATGAAAAAGAATAGCAACAATAGGTTCTTCCAGCACTTCAAATCCATGCGGGGCTTGCGACGCGCAGGAGTCGTCAATTTTTTATTTTGAAAAGTTACTTTCGCTTTCGCTTGTGGAACCTTGATTTTCATTGAGTTAAAAAGTTGCTTCATTAAATGCCCCCCAAAAAAAAAATCAAAAATAGTATTGAAACGAAAGTGAGGTGTGAGCAATGACGAAATCTAAAAACGAAAGCGAAAGTATATTTGATGCCGTAGTTTTAACAAGTGAATTTGCAAAGCTAGTAGGTAAAACACCACAATGGATTCGCCAGTTAACTCGTGATGACGTGCTTACACAATGCGGTCGTGGCAAATATCATTTTGGTCAAAATCTTTTAGCATATATTGAACATGCTGCTGGCGGTAAAGCAGGCGATGACAAAATAACACACGCAGATGTTAAAGCCGAGCACGAAATGCTAAAGAAGGAAAAAACCGAATTAGAACTGCAACGAATGCGCGGTCAATTGCATGATTCAAACGATGTTCGCGCAGTAATGGGAGATATGATTTTAAGCACTAAATCAAAACTATTATCTTTCCCTATCCGTATTAGCCCACAATTAGAAGGGGAATCAGCCAAAGCGATTGAAAAGAAATTGCATGAAGAAATCACAAGCATTTTAAACGTTTTGGTTGATTACAGTCCAAAACAATTTGAGCAAGAAGGTAATGAGTAGATTGATTGCTGAAAAAACAGTCGATTTATTTAAAGAAGTCGCTCAATTATGGGCGCCACGTCCAAATTTAACGGTGTCAGAGTGGGCAGACCGTTATCGTATATTAACAACAGCAACATCGGCTGAACCAGGACCGTGGCGCACTGATCGCGCTCCTTATATGCGTGAAATTATGGATAGTATTACCGCCGATGAAACAGAAGAGGTTGCAATTATGGCATCTGCTCAGGTTGGTAAAACCGAATTTATGTTGAACATGGTCGGCTATCATATCGATTACGATCCATGTCCAATCATGTTTATGCTACCGAACAAAAGGTTAATCAATTACTTTTCGAAAACACGATTGTCTACCATGATTGAAGCGAGTGAGCCTTTACAAAAGAAATTCGCTGCAGCTAAAAATTTAGGTAATACGATTGATGAAAAGAACTTTCTTGGTGGTTCGGTTGCCATTGTTGGAGCGAACGCCGCCTCCTCTCTTTCCAGTCGTCCGATTCGTATTTTGTTATGTGATGAAGTTGACCGGTATCCTGCTTCAGCGGGGACGGAGGGAGATCCAATTAATTTAGCAAAAATGCGTACAACAACGTTTGATTTTAACCGCAAGCTTATTTATGTATCGACGCCATTGAATAAAGGAACGTCACGAATTGAACAGTTATATGATGATAGCACAGCAGAACAGTGGTCATTTGCATGTCCATCATGTGACGAATATCAGCCGATTAAATGGGATCAAATTAAATTTGAATATCATAAAACGGATAGCGGCGAATTTATCATTGATGAGGTAAATCACGCTTGTTGCAAATGTGGTTGCTTGCACAGTGAACGTGAGTGGAAACGTAGTTCTGGTAAATGGATTGCACAAAAAAAACACTCCAATCGCCGTGGCTTCCATTTGAACCAATTTTCATCGCCGTGGGTTACATGGTCTGCTATTGTAAATGATTTTTTAAAAGCAAAACGAGATGGCCGTGAAAAATTAAAGACATGGGTAAATACAGTCCTTGGTGAGACATGGGAAGAAAGTGGCACTAAAGTTGATGAAGAATTATTATTTGAGCGTCGTGAAGTTTACGATGCCGATGTACCAGATGGCGTAAAAGTATTAACGGCAGCGGTCGATGTGCAAGATGACCGTTTTGAAATCGAAGTCGTTGGCTGGGGCGCTGGTCGAGAATCGTGGGGCATTGAGTACCATGTGATGTATGGCGATTTAAAGAAAGATGATATCTGGAATCAGTTGGATATGTGGCTTCAAAAGCGCTGGAGCAAAGCTAATGGAAAGCAGTTCGGTATTACCTGTACATGTATGGACACTGGTGGTCACTTTACACAAGAAGTATATCGTTTCTGTGGTGCACGTGGAGCGCGTAATATTTATGCAATTAAAGGGGCAAGTGCTGTTAAGGGTGAGTATATGCCGCTATTAGCAGGTACATCGCGACCGAAACCATTAAAGACGCTTCTCGTGCGACTCGGCGTAAACGATGGGAAAGCTCGCGTCATGTCTAGTTTGCAAGTGGACGAAGTTGGTCCGAACTATTGTCATTTTCCTCGGGGTAAAGGGTATGAGCTAAATTACTTTTTGGGATTGACTGCTGAAAAATTAGAAGTGCGGCATGAAAAAGGTGTACCGTATCACGTTTGGGTGAAAGTACGCGCACGAAATGAGCCATTTGATTTACGTGTTTATAATATTGCAGCCCTTGAAATTGTAAATCCAAACTTTGAAAAAGAATACACCGGTGCAATTCAAAGAAAGAAAAAACGTGTGAGAAGGGGATAAGCAATGATTACACTAAAACGAGCAAAAACACATTTAGAAGCATGGCTTGATGCGGAATTAGCCATCAGTACAGCTCAGTCGTACAGCATGGGTAGTCGCACATTAACTCGAGCAAATTTGCCAGAGGTTCGGAAGCAGATTGATTATTGGCGTAATCAGGTTTCACAGTTGGAAATGCAGGCAAGCGGAAAGCGAATGCGGCGTACAAAACAATTTGTTCCGATAGATAATTAGAAAGTTGGTGATACACTTTGACAGAAAAATATGGGGACCCAACCAATGATGCTACTGGTTATGCCAATCATGGAGCAAGCACTCAAAAACGAAGTACGATTGGTTGGATGAGTACTTTAAGTGACCCAATAGATGATATTGAGCGCAACGTAGAAACGTTACGTGAACGGTCAAGGGATTTGTACATGGGCGCTCCCATTGCAAGTGGTGCTTTTAAAACAATCGTAACGAATGTTGTTGGCTATGAACTAGCGTTAAATTCTAAAATTGATGGCGCTTATCTTGGCTTGTCGCCTGAAGAAGTTGATAATTTAGAATCGCAAATCGAACGAGAATTTAATTTTTGGGCAGAATCCAAAAATTGTGATGCAAATCGGATGTGTGATTTTGGACAATTACAGCAATTAGCTATGCTATCTATGCTTGTTTCAGGTGATTGTTTTAGTTTGTTGCCTATGAAAAAACGTCCTGGTTCGATTTATGAATTAACAGTGAAATTAATTGAAGCAGATCGCGTATGTAATCCATTTATCGATAGTTTCTATGACGAGAAAATAATTAATGGAGTTGAGATTGACGCATCTGGTGAAGTTATTGCATATCATATCGCAGACAAGCACCCGAACAGCTCATTGACAGTTCAAAATAGTTGGAAGCGTATCGAAAAGTATGGGAAGTTAAGCGGTCGAGTTAATGTTATTCATTTAGTCGAACTAGAGCGCCCAGAACAAAGGCGCGGCGTACCGCTATTGTCTCCTGTTATCGAAAGCTTAAAGCAAATAGATCGTTATACAGATGCTGAAATTATGGCAGCTGTTATAAATGGTATGTATTCATTGTTTGTTACTACCGAAGCAGAAAAACAAGGGGAATTTGGTGGTGGATTTGGTAGTAATTTCGAAGAAGAGGAAGATGATTCGAAAATTAATGTAGGTAACGGTTCCGTCAACTTTTTACGTGAAGGAGAAAAGATTCAAGAATCGAATCCTGGTCGTCCTAATGTGAATTTTGACGGATTTGTAACAGCTATTTTTAGACAAATTGGTGTAGCTTTAGAATTACCGTATGAAGTGTTAATGAAACACTTTACTTCAAGTTATTCAGCGAGTCGAGGGGCATTATTAGAGGCTTGGAAGATGTTCAAAAAACGACGTATTTGGCTAGCTAAGAACTTTTGCCAACCAATTTACGAAGAATGGTTGACTGAAGCCGTTTTAAAAGGTCGTATAAACGCACCTGGTTTCTTTACTGACCCACTTGTAAAAAAATCATACTGTAAAGCTGAATGGAACGGTCCGACACAAGGGCAATTAGATCCTAAGAAAGAAGTAGAAGCAGCCATTTTACGAATTGAATCGGGATTAAGTACACGTACTCGCGAAGCAAATGAATTAACCGGTACTAGTTATTTCGAAAATCATGAATTACGTGTTATTGAAGAAACGGTTAGAAGAGAAGCTGGGTTTAGTGTTCCGGTGACGATTAATATTCAGTCAAATAAAAATGACGAAGATAATAAAGAAGACGATGCCGACGATAAGTAGCACCGTCTTTTTTGTATTGAGAGGAGGTGAATACGGTGAAGAAAATCGACATTAAAGGGCATATCGTAAGCGATGACCACTTGGAAGTTTATCAATGGTTTGGCATCTCTGCTACGAGCCCGAGTGTTATAAAAAATGCAATTACTGAAGCAGAAAATTCCGGTGAAAATGAATTGCTTGTTGAAATTAACAGTGGTGGCGGTTCAGTATGGGCCGGAGCTGAAATGTACTATGCATTGAAAAAATTCAATGGCAATGTAAAAGGTGAAATTCCTTCAATGGCTGCATCTGCTGCAACATTCCCAGCAATGGCGTGTGACCATCTATCAATGTCTTTGCTAGGTCAGATGATGATTCATAGAGCACAAAATGGTATGCGAGGCGATCAAAAAGATATGCGAAATAACGCGGATTTCTTGAAAAATGTTGACGATAGCATTATCAGTGCTTATTTAACGAAAACGTCATTATCACGTGAAGAATTAAATGAAATGATGAATAAAGATAGTTGGATGACAGCTCAACAAGCACTTGATTCAAAATTTATCGATGAAATTTTATTTGCTAATACAATTCCTGATCCAGTTGCTAGTGCAAGTGATAACGATAATAGTACATTGTTGCCACAAGATGTTATCGACAAGGTGAAAGCCGAAATTTTAGCAAGTAAAAATATGGTACCTAATCCGGTGAATGTTGCTGAACCACCTGTCGAACCAAAAAATCAAAATAAGGAGGATTCTGAAATGAATCTTGAAACATTACAAAATGAACATCCCGAACTGTTCAACCAAGTTAAAAAATTGGGTTATACAGAAGGTGTAAAATCCGAAAATGCTCGAATCAAAAGTATCGAGGAAATCGCAGTACCTGGAAATGAGACGTTAGTATATGACGCCAAATTTGTTAATCCAGTACCTGCAGCAACGTTTGCGATTAATGCATTAAAGGCTCAAAAAGAGCAAAACACACAACAACTACAAAATATGCAAAAAGATGCTGATCCGGTGAATCAAGTACCAGGTACAAACGCGCCAATTGTAGATCCAGTTGATGATATTGAAAAAGAAGCACAAGAATTGGCAAATATTTTTAAAGGAGCTGAGTAATGATGAAACAATTACGTGAACAAGTTGGTACCTTTACGCCAGACAATTTGTTTTATGATACTTCATTCCCTGTACAAACTGGTGCAGTAAAATTAGCTGCAGGTCAAGGTACTTTATTGCGCGGTACAGTTGTTGGTAAAAATGATGCAGGAGAATTTATTCCAGCTAGCGAGACTGTAGCTGCTGATGAAATTTTAACTGATGATGTTGATACAGGTGCAGAAGTAGGCGCGGCAATTGTTGCTGAAACATACATTTCTGGTTCATTTAATTCGAATGCTTTAATTGTAGATGGTGATATTGCAGGTCATGTTGCAATACTGCGAACAAAAGGCATTTATTTGAAAGCAACACTATAAGGGGGAATTAAACGATGACACAAAATTTATATAAAACTCTTACAATTTTAAAAGCGGTAACGCAACTTCCGAAAGTACACACATTTTTGCGTGATACTTTTTTTAGTTCAGTTGAAACATTTCCAACTGAACATGTAATTATCGATTATACAAAAGGGAAACGCAAAATGGCGCCATTTGTAGCACCACGTACAGGCGGTAAGACAATTGCTCGTGAAGGCTATCGTACAGAAAAGTATACAGCTCCACGTGTTGCACCACAAAAATCACTATCTGTAGATGATTTAACAAATCGTTTAGCTGGGGAAAGTATTGTAAGTGCAAAAACACCTGCGCAGCGTTCACGTGAACTACTTGCAAAGGATTTAATCGAATTGCACGATATGATCACACGTCGCGAGGAATGGTTAGCTGCACAAACACTTGTAAAAGGTAAGGTAATCATGAAAGGTTACGCAGGAGAAGGCTTAGAAGTAATCGAGCAAGAGTTAAATTTCGGCTTTACACAAAACATTACTTTATCAGGTACTGACAAATGGACTAATCATACAAAAAATGCTGAAGGTGCATATGTATCAAATCCATATGAAGATATTAAGGCGTGGCGTAAGCAGGTTACAAAAGAATCTGGCCAAGCACCTGACACGTTATTACTCGGTGAAAATGCCGAGAAAGCATTCATTAACCATCCCGTTATTACCGAAATGTTCGATAAAAAATCAATGCATTTCGGTAATATTGAGCCTAGCATTAAATCTGATGTAGTTACATTCATCGGTAAATTACCAGGGTTAGGCGTTGAAATTTACACATATGACGATTGGTATTTGAATGAAGAAGGGGATGAACTACCATATATCCCAGCAGACAAAATTATTTTAGCTAAAAAGAAATTCGCAGGATTTGCTTATGGAGCTATTACACAAATGGAACAAGGCAAAGAAGATTTTACAACTTATGATGGTAATCGCGTCCCTAAAATTTGGGCTGACCATCAAAATGAACAAAAAATGATTCGTCTTTCTTCTCGTCCTGTGCCGAAGCCAGGTAATGTTGATGCGTGGTTAGTTGCCACTGTACTTTAATTGATTGGAGGAAATTGTTTTGAACGGTTATTTAGTTAAATCCACTATTCGTCATGACGGTGAACGTTATAAAAAGGGCGATTTCATTGGAGAAAATAAATTAGATGAGCAGTCTGCTAAAAGGCTGCTCTTTTTAAATGTAGTTTCCAAGGCGGTCCAAGAAAGCGAAGAAACAATTGAAGCAGTACCACCTGAAAACACTGGTGAAGGTTTACGGGGCGGTCATAATGCTGATGAAACAATTGAAGAAATTCTTGATGCGAATTTTGAATTGGATGAGCTAAAAGAAGGTGCCAAAGAAGTTGGTTTATCGTTCGCTGCTAACTTAGGGAAGCCGAAGCTTATCAATTTAATTATAGAAAATGAGAAACAGGATTACTTCTTAGATCAATTAGAAGATTGAGGTGAATCTGTATGAAAAGGACGTTTAAAGATTTCGTTCAATCGGATATTACAGCCGCTTTTGTGAATCAAGATGAATTTGCAGAACCAGTCATAATTAACAGTGAAGAAATGATGATTGTACGTGATGCAGATACAGTAAATCCTAATAAGACAAGCAAGCAGCTAGCAACATACGATGTATTATTCCACGTTGCATCTTCTTATTTTGAGCATATTCCACAGTCTGAGATGCTCATGGAATTTGAAGGTGAGGATTACCGCATTAAAAGCGTGAGCGACAATATGGGAATGTTAACTATTGGATTATCAAGGAATGAAGCATGAGCGTCCGTATAACAATTGACGATGCCGAATTTCAACGAGTCCAGGGCATGTTGGGGGAAATCGCTCACAAAGCCCCAAATGTTATTGCCAGTTCATTAAATCGTAGCATATCCAATTTAAACGCCAACATTCCAAAAGAAGTGCGTAAAAATTATCACATCAAAGCTATGGATATTAAGAAAACCCTGAAAAATTTTAAAGCTAGTTCTTCCAATTTATCCGCTAAAGTAATATCTAACGGTAAGGTATTAGGTTTAGATAAATTTAAAGTAAGCCCTAAAACAGTCAATCCAAAACGAAAATCGCAGCTGAAAATAGCAATAAAACAAGGTGGTACAAAACAAATTTTAGGTGCGTTTGTCGCAAATATTCATGGGACAAAAATTTTTAAACGTGATGGCAAAACACGCTTGCCAGTAGCTCGTTTAATGGGACCGTCAATACCTCAAATGATTGGGCATGAAGAAAGCGTTAGACAGATAGAGTCAGAAGCTTGGGCCGCTTATCAAAGAAACTTAAATTATTATGTTAATCATCTTTTGAGTAGATTGTAAGGAGGTACTAAATGACAGTCTTAAATATAATGGATGGATTAATTGCACGTTTGGGAGAAGCATTAAAAGAATTCCCTTTAAAGCTACAAACAAACGATCCTAATCCATTTAAAATTTTTCGACATAAAATTCCTGAACGACTCAATAAAAAACTTGATTATTCCAAGAAGGATACACACGCCGAAGTGTATCCTTTTTGCGTTGTCAAAATCGATAAAGGAAAAAAAGAAGCTAACGTATCGAATCAAGATTCTGTATTTAATATCATTGTCGGCGTTAAAAATGAAGATCATGATGGCCAAGGATACGACGATGTGATGACTTGTATTCAGACGCTATGGGATGATTTTAATGAAAATCCAGTTGTAGCGAATTTTCACAAATTAAAATATGAAATCGAGTGGGCATTAGATGACAGTGACGAAGAAATGCATCCGTTTTATTACGGTGTTATCCGTTTAGTAGTCGAATCTCCATCGATGCAATATGTAGGAGGGTATGAAAGTGGCGAACGAAGCTATTAAAGAAAATGCAAAGGTGACAGCTGAAGAGGTTGCCAAAGTAATAAAGACCGTTGCACCGGTACACAAAGAAAAAATTCCGCAAAAGATTTATGTCGGTCCTAACTTGTTGGGATTGCCAAAATACACAGTGGTTGAATCTGTCCATACACCACATATCCAATCGTTTATTAAAGATTGTGCGGAGATTGAAAAGCTGTTTGTTCCAATTGATAAAATGGCAGAAACAGAGTCTCGTGTCATTCAGAAAGGGACTTTAGAACATAGGGATTATAACAAAGCAATTGAATTTAAAGTCGGGAAGGTGGATAAATAATGACTGGATATAAACATGGTGTATACACACATGAGTTGCCAACATCGATTGTTCCACCGGTTGTATCAACTGCGGGGCTTACGGTTGTTTTTGGTACTGCACCGATACATTTATTAGATAACCCTTCTGATGCTGTAAATAAAGCTGTATTAGCTTACACGTACAGTGAAGCAGTTCAAAAGATGGGCTACAGTTCGGATTTTAATAAATATACAATTTGTGAAGCTATTAGCTCACACTTTGCATTATTTGCCGTATCACCTTTAGTCATGATTAACGTGTTAGACCCTGAAAAACATGTAGTAAAAGGAACTGAGACAGTCACAATCGCAAAAGGTGAAGGGGTTTTATTAGCTGATGGCATCATGAAGTCATCAATTAAAGTCACAAGCGCAGACGGAACGACAACTTATAAAGCATCTGATTACGAGCTTGAATTTGATGACGATGGAAAACTTCACATTTACACAACCGTTGCCACTGAAATTAAGGTGGAATTTGAACGATTAGATGCGACGCTTGTTACTGCAGCGGATGTTGTTGGTGGCGTATCACTAGATGGTAGCTATAAAGGATTGGAGCTAGTTAATACCGTATTCCCACGTTTCCGTGAAGTGCCTGGTATTCTTATTGCACCAAAGTATTCTACAAATCCATTAGTCGCAGCTGTATTAAAGGCGAAGTCAAAAAACATTAATGGGTTATTCCAGTCGATTGCTATAGTAGATGTACCAACATCTGAAGTAAAAGACTATACGGCAGTTCCGGAATACAAAAATATGAACAATCTGGACGATCCTAATCTGTTTGTTTGTTGGCCAAAAGTTTCGATTGGTGGCAATCAATATCATATGTCTACGCAAATGGCGAGTTTGACCAACTTAATCGACGCTCAAAATGAGGGCTATCCATATCACGAGCCGTCCAATAACAATCTACAAATGGACGCAGCTGTATTAGAGGATGGTACTGAAATTTTACTTGGACTTGAACAAGCTAATTACCTAAACGGACAAGGTGTTGTTACGGCACTTAATTTCATCGGGGGATGGAAATTATGGGGGCATCGTACAAGTTGTTACCCAGGTAATACGGATCCAAAAGACGCGTTCATTTCAGTTCGTCGAGTGTTCATTTTTGAGCAAAATCAATTTATCCTTACGTATTGGCAGAAAGTCGATAAGCCAGGAAATCGCAAGCTAATCGATAATATTGTTGATAGTAAAAATATCGACTTAAACGGTAAGGCTGCACGCCAATTTATTTTAGGTGGTCGCGTTGAATTTTTACGTGAAGAAAACCCGTTAACTGATTTAATCGATGGTATTTATAAATTCCATCTGTTTATTACACCAGCTACACCTGCGAGAGAGATTCGTGGGTTATTTGAATTTGATCCGATTTATTTTGAAACACTATTTGCTTAAAAAGGAGGTAAATTAATTGAAGAAAATTGATCAGATTTTATCGAACTTTACCGCATGGGAAGATGCAGTAAATTGGATGGGCGTTGTAGATGTGGAGTTACCCAACTTTGAAGCATTAACTGAGACGCTTAAAGGTGCTGGTATTGCAGGTGAGTCTACTACACCGGTTATCGGACACTTTGGTTCTCAAACTACAAAATTAAATTGGCAAACATTATCTCCTGATGCAACGAAATTAGCTGAACCGAAAGTGCATGCTTTGGATTTCCGAGGAAACCAACAAATTTTTGATCCACTTAATGGTTATATCAATCAAGAAGTTGTTGTAAAAACGCGTTGTGTACCAACGAATTTTAGCCCAGGAAAATTTGCCGTATCTGCTGCTACCGAAACGGCAAATGAATTTGAAGTGCATTATGTCAAAATTATGATTGGCGGCAAAACAACAATCGAATTCGATAAATTTAACTTTGTATATATCGTTAATGGTAAAGATTATTTAGAAGAGGTACGAAAAAATCTAGGTTTATAGGAGGCTATTTAGATGAGAAACACCGCAAATAATGTTGTTAAAATTGAAAATGCTGAGGAAGGTATGGAAAAGGTTATCGTTTTAACAAAGCCACTTGAATTTGAAGGAGAGCGTTATGAAAAAATTGTGCTCAATTTTGAAGATTTAACAGGGGAAGACATTGAAAAAGCAGAAATGCAGTTTAATGCTGAAAGTCCCCAAAATTCAATTGTCATGGTAAAAGAAATGTCAAAAGGTTTTACTGCACTTGTTGCAGCTAAGGCGGCAGGTGTGCATCCTAGTGTTATTCGTAAATTGTCAGCACCCGATTATTCAAAGGTGACAATGCGAACAACGCTTTTTTTAATGAACGGAAAATAAATAGAGAACCGTCACGAACGATTCAGTTGATCTGTTTGTACTGTGCTAGACACAGTCACTCGTCAGCTGAATTTTTTTTGAATATGACGTTGCGACGTTTATTTTCTTGGAAAGAAACGATTGAGTACGCGTTAGCTGAAGCAGAAACAAATAAAAAGTGAGGTGAAAGTTAGTGTCAAAAGTCTTTGAAATTGCGTTTAAGCTGGGCGGAGAGCTAACGAGTAGCTTCAGAAATGCTTTTGACGATGCGGGTGGCGCAATTAAAATGGTTTCCGTTGCAGCGGCGGCATTAGGTGGTACGGCGGTACTTGGAAGCTTAGCGTCACAAGTAATGGACATGAATGACTCCTTTACGCAATTGTCAGCTCAGACAGGTATGGTAGGGGAAGATCTAGAAGGTTTAAAAGGCGTTGCAGAAAATCTCTTCAGGAATAATTACGGCGAAGATTTTAACGAAGTAACTGCAGCCCTTGCAAACGTTAAGCAAAACATGCATGAATTAAATGATGTGGATCTTGAAAAATTCACTGGTGACGCACTCATGTTTACCAAAACATTTGATGCGGATATGAACGAAACAACACGTGCAGCTAATAATATGATGTCGGCATTTGGTATTGAATCTAGTAAGGCAATGGATTTATTCGCAACAGGTGCACAGCGCGGACTTAATTTTAGTGACGAAATGCTAGACAATGTTGCAGAATATGCCCCCTTATTTGGAAACATGGGATACTCAGCGGAAGAGTATTTTGGCATTATGGAGCGCGGCTCAAAAGCGGGCGTTTATAATCTTGATTATGTAAACGATGCAATGAAAGAATTCCAAATACGTACAAAAGATGGCTCTAAATCGACTAGTGACGCGATGGGTAGCATGTCCAAAGAAACTCAAAATGTTTGGAAGGAATTTATGAAAGGCAATGGTACCGTTTCGGATGTTGCTTCAACTGTTGTCGGAGAATTAAAAGGTATGGAAGACCAGATTGCTGCAGGTCAAATTGCTGTATCTCTATTCGGCACAAAATGGGAAGACCTAGAAGCCGATGCGATGTACGCAATGCTTGGAACAACCGACGCAATGACTGGTTTTGAAGGTAAGATGGATGAAATTAATCAAATTCAATTTAGTTCATTTGGAGCGGCAATTCAAGGTATCGGACGAATGTTATTTATGGATTTGGTCTATCCAATCGGTGACATGGTATTACCATATTTAAATGAGTTTGCTAATTATATGCGCGATAATTTACCAGCTGCCATCGAACAAGCAAAAGCCGCAATAAAACAATATGGTCCTATCGTCCTTGCTGTTGCTGGGGCGTTTTTGACGTATAAGGGTGTACTTCAAGGTGTTTCAGGGGTGCAAAAGCTATTTGGTATGATGCTAAAAGCAAATCCATTTACGTTAGTGGTAGGTGCTGTAGTGGCGCTAGGTGCGGCTTTCTATATGCTTTACCAAAAATCAGAAACATTTAGAAACGTCATAGATCCTATGATAAGTGTTTTAAAGGGTGCTTTTGTAGCGGGAGTAACACAGGTAGGCTCTACAGTCTCGCAAGTATTACCTACAGTGATCGCTGCCTTTTTATCTCTAGCAACGCCTATTAAGGAATTGGGCGCATTTGTGCTACCTCTATTAATTTCAGCAGCACAAACCGTTTTCCCAGCACTTGTTATGGTAGTTCAAACAGCGGCGCCGATTATTTCAAACTTAATAGGGTCGATTGGAATTATTTTAACCAATGGTGTTATTCCAGCAATTTCTTCATTGATGCAAATTGTACAAACTGTTTTCCCAGTTATTCAACTTGTTATTCAAAATGCGTTAACTTTAATCACTGGTATTATCCAAACAGCGATGGCATTACTGCAAGGTGATTGGTCTGGAGCGTGGGAAATCATTAAAGAAACAGCAACTACAATCATGGATAATATTGTTTCATTCTTTACTGGCATCAATTTATTTGATGTTGGTAAATCCATTATTACTGGATTGATTGACGGAATCAAGTCGATGGGTAGTGCTGTGATAGGCGCAATTACTAATATGATCCCAGAACCGATTAGAGCAGCGGCAAGTGACATCATTGGAAAAGTACCAGAATTCGCGGCAGGTGGAGTTGTGTCTTCAGCGACATTGGCTTGGGTTGGTGAAGGTGGCGATACGGAATCTATCATACCTTGGAATAATAGTCAGCGTTCGAAAGATTTATGGCTACAGGCAGGGCAACAAATCGGCATGTTAAGCGATTCAGGAGCAATGGACAAAGCGCAGGAACAAATTGCGATGCAAACCTACGCCAACGAAAATCCAACTATTTTACCTGAACAAGTCAAAGGGTCAGTTAATAATAATCAAGGTGGAAACAGTCCAATCATTGTGCAATTTAGCCCACAATATAACGTTTCTAAAGCCGAAGACTTAGAGCAAATAAAACAGCATGCGGATCAAGATAAAGACGACTTGGAAGCACGACTAAACGAAATTGCACATAATGAGCGGAGGAAATCATTTGGCGACTAACACATATACGACCATATCGGGTGATGAGTGGGACGGTATTTGCTATAAGCATTATGGGGTAAATGGTGAAATGTTTATGGATAAAGTCATGCAAGTGAACTCATCTCATATCAAAACAGTTGTTTTTTCAGCAGGTGTCGTACTAACGATGCCTGTTTTTGAATTACAGCAAGATTTGCAGGATTTACCGCCGTGGATGAGGTGACGCAATGACAAATACAAGACGCGCAATTGCAGACATAATGTACATGGGCGTAAAGATAACACAAGACATTGCACCTTACTTAAAGTCATTTACATTCAATGATAACGAGGGTAAAAGTGACGATATTCAATTAGATTTGGAAGACCGTGATAGAAAATGGCAAGGACCATGGTTGCCGAAAAAAGGCGACAAAATTAGTGCTACTATTCAGTTGCTTAATTGGTATAAAGAAGGCGAAACAGTCACGTTAAATTGCGGTACATTTTTTGTTGATGAAGCAAGTTTTAAAGGGCCACCAGACAGCGTTTCAATCAAGGCTTTATCTGTTCCTTTTACAAAAGGCGGTAAGGACACAAAGAAAACGAAGGCTTGGGAAAATGCGACGCTGCAAGCTATTTTAACAGACGTTGCAAAAGATGCAGGCTTGAAATTGGTATATGATGCACCAACTTTTATTTATGATCGCGTGGAGCAAGATAAAAAAACGCCACTTGCATTCGCAAAGAGTTTGGCGAAGCGTGAAGGGCTAGCAACAAAGGTCACAAAAGAGCAGTTAATTATTTACGACGAGTTAGAGTATGAACAAAAATCAGAAGTGCGGACAATAACACGTGGTGAAGATGATGTAAAAAGCTACGATTTTAAAGAATCAGCTGCTGAAGAGCAATATTCGAAAATTGAATTGTCATACTTTGATGGTAAGACAAAGAAAAATATTAAGTATACGTATAATGTTCCAGGTGTAAAAGATGGTCCAACACTAAAAATTAACAAGCGTGCTAAAAATTTAAATGAAGCAAAGCGTTGGGCACAAAAAGAAGCACGCAACAAAAATAAAGGCTCTAAAAGTGGAAAAATCACATTGATGGGCCATGAAAAGATGGTTCAAGGTGTAACTGTGAACATTAAAAATTTCGGGGCATTTGACGGAAAGTATTTCATCGAAACGTCCAGCCATAGAGTGACTGGCGGGTACACCACAGACATTTCACTCAGGGAGGTGCTTGGCTATTGAGTAAAAGCGGAATGGAAGACACACCATTTGAAGCGATACGAAAAGGGCTTGTATCATCTGTAAATCGAAAAAATTGTACAGCTAAAGTATATTTCCCTGATTGGGAGGAGAAGGTTTCTTTTGATTTGCCTGTTATGCAGAAAAATACATTGAATACAAAACACTACTGGATGCCAGAACCGAATGAACAAGTCATTTGTGCGTTTTTTGCAAATGGATCGCAGGAAGGAGTTATCCTTGGTGCGATTTATTCAGAAGCAGATACCGTTCCGCAAGAACTTTTAGAAGATGGTTGTGAAGGCGCTGTTTTTTCGGACGGTACCACAATTAAATATGATGTGAAAAACCATCTTTTGACCATCGATGTTAAAGGTGGCGTTCAAATGACAACGGAAAAAGAATTTGTCGTGAACGGGAAGGTGATCGAATGATTGGCATATGGGGTGACGTAGTATTTACAGTGTCAGATAAAAAAATTAATACGTTTGACGATTTTAAGCGTACTGAAAATGCACGTTGGTCAAAACACGATATTCATGGTCAAAAACAAAAGGCTGAATTTATTGGAGTGGAAGCCGGAAAAGTTTCATTCACCATGCATTTTTCAGCTTTTCACGGAGTTAATCCAATTGTAGAGCTAGATAAATTTGTTAAACACGCACGAAGCGGCGTAGCACATACATTAATAATTGGTACAAAACGAGTTGGCATTGGAAAATGGTACATGCCTGGTACGGATCAATCATGGAATCATATTGATAACCGAGGGAACATTTTAACTGCAGGCTTGAACGTGACGATGGAGGAATACGTATGAAGCAATACACATTAACTTATAATCCATCTGTTATAAATTTTCGTCCAGCTAACGTACTAGAAGAAATTTTTCAAAATATCAATACGATCCTGGGAACTTATAAGTTTTCAGTGCCGTTATTTCGTGGCTTTGGTTTTCAAGCTGGATTTATAGATAAACCGATGAGTATATTACAACCACTCTTTGTGCGAGAAGCTGTTGAGAAAATTGAGCAGTATGAGCCACGTGTTATCGTGGAAGAAGTTGAAATGACCGCTGAAATAGATGGTATTGCTTATCCAATTGTTATTTTTTCATTACGAAATGGGGTGCAAGTATGACAACCATTTTACCCGAAATAAACTTTTTAGAGACAGATCCACAGCAATTATTGACTGAAATTATCTCCACATACGAAAATGCGGAAGGTCGAAAGTTAGCGCTCGCAGATCCGTTGCGATTGATTTTTTGACTTTTGCTTCTGTAATTACAAAACAAAATGTAGCAATTAATGACTCTGCTAAACAAAATTTATTACGCTATGCACGTGATAAGATATTGGATCATAAAGGTGCTGAAATGACAACGCCACGTTTAGAAGCAACGGCTGCTACTACAACACTGCGCTTACATTTATCAATGCCGTTAACATCGTCAAGAATCATCGATAAAGGGGCACTAGCAACTTCAAATGAAGGGGATATTTTTTTTGCTACGATTGAAGAAATGGTAATTAGTCCAGGTGTTAATTTTGTGGATGTTGAAATGGAGTGTACAACAAAAGGCGAAATTGGTAATGGGTTTACGCTTAGTCAAGTTGATACATTAGTAAAACCATTACCATATATCGATTACGTTGAAAATATTACTGAATCAAACGGTGGGGCGGAAAGAGAATTAGACGAACCATATCGAGATCGTATCTATTTAGCACCTGAAAAATTATCGAATGCTGGTAGTGAAGGTGCGTATATGTATTTTGCAAAAACGGCATCTGCTTTGATTAGTGACGTTTACGTGTACATGCCGAAAGCGGGCCATGTAGATGTGAGTGTGTTGCTACAAGGTGGAGATTTACCAACCCAGGAAATTATAGATAAAGTGACAGATGCAGTTAGTGCAAAACATGTTCGCCCATTAACCGATCACGTTTCAGTTCACGGTCCTGAAATCATCACGTTTGATATTAACGTGACCTACTACATCGAAACAGATGCTGTAGATAAAAATGTTATACATCAAAAAATAACACAGGCCATTGACGATTATTTAATTTGGCAACAATCAAAAATCGGACGAGATATTAATCCATCTAAATTAATTAGTGATTGTATTAAAGCAGGTGCAAAACGCATCGAAGTAACCGATCCAATATTCACCGTTGTACCAAATGGCCAAGTTGCTCATATTAATTTGAAGTCAGTTGTATTCGGGGGCGTAGAAGATGATTAATTTAAATCAAAATACCTTACTCCGTGAAATACCCAGCAATCTATTAGTCGATGAGAAGGTAAAAAACTTAGCCATTTCTTTGCAGGGATCTTTGGATAAAATGCTCGATTGGTCCGATAAAATTAATTACACCATGAACTTAGAAAAATTGGACGATGCGGTGCTGGACCATTTGCTTTGGGAAAAACATATCACTTGGTCAGAGGGGCTTGAATTAGTCGAGTCACGTGAGCAAAAAATCAAATTTATCGAAAACGCGATTGAACTACATCGATTAAAGGGAACACCAGCTGCACTTGAGTTGGTGTTTTCTGTTTTGGATAAGCCCTGTCAATTACAAGAGTGGTTCCAATACGAGGGTGAACCGTATCACTTTAAAATTGAAATTAATACTTTGACGATGACAGACCATGAATTGAAATTGCTGCGAAAATTGATTCATGAATATAAAAATGTACGTTCGTGGCTCGATTTTGTCGCAATTAAGATGCCGCAAACACGATATATCGAACTAAGTTCAGAGAAATATCATTATCCAGTGTATCTGCCTATATGCGGTGAAATTTATTGCGAAGGTATGCCAGGCACGAAACATGCAATTCATATGGAATTACAATCGGTAAATTACACATACCCTGTACATTTACCAATCAGTGGTGAAATTTATGCAAATGAGGTGATGGATGAATGGTAACGCGCATCGTGACAGATCGTACACTAGAATTTTTAAAAAACATGGCTAAAAAGGCTGTTGTGACGATTGATGGACAGCAGTATGAAAAAGAATTCCATTCGCAGCTTGTTGAAGATGATACCGTTAAAACATATATCTATTTGGATGATGGACACGGAATTGTAACAGAAGCAAAGCTAGTGGATGAGCATGATATTGAATTAGATAAATACACGACACACGTAGAACAAAGCGAAGATGGTCTGATGATTGTCTTTACATTGTCGGTTGTGTTGAAAGGAGTTACAAACGGATGAATATCTCTTTTAAAAATGATTATACGTTGCTTTATTGGCGAGATCGCATTTGGAAAATTGGTTCGGATGGAAAACTGATTCCAAAAAAGGATAACAACGGGCAGATTATATTGAATCCGATATCAGGGCAACCAGAATACGAAACGATTGAAGATGGTACTCGTGTTGCTGCAAAACGTTTGAATCACATGGACGAAGGGATTTTTATGGCTCATGAGTTTATTGTTGATTTATCGTCTCTGGTGCGTCGCTTGCAAGTCCAAATGGAGCTAGATGGTCGCGTACCAGGTAACTCAGGCACGTTCGCCGACACATTAGACGGCAACACCAACAAAATCATATTAGACACAACGCTCACAGATATTATTCAACCTGTCGCAGCAGGCACTACAGTTATCCCAGTTGCAAATGTGACAGGCTTTACTGCATTTACACAAGTCACAATCTATGATGATGTATCAAGCGAGGACGTATTTATCACCGCAATCAGCACAGATACAATCACAGTCCAAGCGCTTGTTAATGGCTACAAAAAAGGCGCAAAAGTGGCTCGTAGTAATGTAGCGATTGATACGGTAAATGCAGAGATGGGCGTTGGGAATTGGCAGACTTATAACGTTGAATTAGTGGAGGTGGTTTAGGATGGTTAAGTATTATTATGATAGATACAACGTTAATGTAGGTGCGGTATACCAAGATACAGCACCCTGGGTATTCAAAGAACAAGTACACCAAAAATTAGAGGGTTTAAGGAAAACTGCGGGTTTTGATGCAAACACGAACACCTACCATCTAGGCGGCGACTACTGGAAAGGTGGAGAGTACGGACCACCTGGAACGTTAGCTCATAATATTTATACAGGCGGGTATAAACTTATAAGATACACGGTTGTCAGCAATGGCGATTCCAGCTCGGTTACTACCATAGCGACAATGAATGTGCATGAGAAAACCGCCGCCCAAAACACAAGTACACCTACGTACAGCCGAGGGTCACTAGCACAGGGCGACATACCCGCAGAAGATGGGTCATTCCCGAACGACGGGCGACACACAGACGGTTTTTGGTATGTGCGTAAAGGTGTCGTAAACACAGCACCAAACTACACGCAAATCCCAACGCAATCAACAAAGAAAAATGAAAGTGTCACATTAAATCTATTAAATTACTTTTCCGACCCGGATGGCAACCCATTAACATTTTCGGCAGCATCGAATAACACAGGCCTTGCCACGGCAACGGTAACAGGTAACACCTTAACGCTCACAGGTAAGGAAATTGGGTCGGTTTGGGTTACGGTATCAGCGTCGGACGGATCTTTGAGTACGTCCCAAGGATTTACTTTTAACGTGGTAAATAGCATACCAACAGTTATTGTGACGTCACCGACAGCTAATATGACATTATATGAAAATGATGTGTT
>NZ_LMBZ01000020.1 GCF_001439635.1 Solibacillus cecembensis
ACGTTTCCATGCTTTATCATCTGCAGCAATACCACCAAAAAGTGATAAAGTTTGAATCATTGCCCTATCACTCCTAATTAACTGCCGAATCCTCAATTTTATAAATCCCCTCAACATAAAACGGTACGCCACCTTGCAAATGGATCCGTAAATTATGTCGCTCGTAATTGCATCTGTAGTTATGGATATCAACATCGGCTTTTCTCTCGATGCCCTTGAACTTATACACACGACCCTCAAACTCAATAAATCTAGCCGGTGCACGATAGTTATCGTAAATAGCTGCGTTGTTTGCGTATGATGGTGTCATGCCGATACCTCCAACGGTCGATTATTCCAATCCTTCAACCTTTGCCCTATATCCGACAGCTCGATTAATTCTTCTAATCTGTATTTAACTTTCGTTTTATCCGATTCAAATCTCACTACCTGCAGCGTATTCAATATCTTAGAATTTACCGTGTCGTAATAAATGGCAAAAGGTTTTATGTTTGTGAATACCATCTTTTCTCCTGCACCATGATTCGTTATGATATCAATCGATTTTTCGTAAAAACGTAAAACTCTCATATTTTCAAAAGTCGTGCATTCATCTGCATATGGTTTGAATGTTAGCTTACCCTTGTCGTTAGTTTTAACTTTCAACTGTTTCGCCCCTTTTCTTAGCCATACCGGCTTTCACTAAATTTTGAAGATAGCGCAACTGCTGTGCTGCGTAATATGCATCTGTACAGCCTAGCAATCTAGTATGTACGTCCACTAATGCCTCAAATGGAAANNTACATACGCGCTGATTAATTCACTGATTGCTTGATCNAACTTGTTGTTTGGTCATGCTCCACCTAATTTCGCTAAAACTTTTGCTCGTTCTGCTTCAAAATCAATTGGTTCACTTGCCTTTTGTTGTGATGCTGCTGATTCTACTTGATGTTTACCAAACCATTCAGGAATATTTTCTGTGCGTTGATTATTATGTGAACGATTTTTTTGAGCTCTTTGTGCTTCAAATTGAGCTAATAAGGCATCTACGTCTTTTAAGGACTTTACGCCTTTTGAATGCCATTTCTTTAAGATCCCCTCTGTATAAGACCAGCTGATGCTATTTTGTTCTATTGCGATTTGCATAGCGTGAATGACAAGCTCGTCTGATAAGTCATCACACCAGCCAACAATCTTTTCGCGGGTAATGTCATTCATGGTTAATCCAAAACCATTTTGAGCATAAAAATTAAAAGGATTTACTACTGCTACAGAAGAAGGCGAAGCCGATTCTTTTTCTTTTTGTTGTTGTTGTTCTTGTTCTCTTTCTTCTTCTTGTTCTTCTTCTCTTTCTTTTTCTTCTTCTTCCCCCAGGTCTATGCATGGACTATCCATAGGGTATTGATACGGTATCGAACCCTCGCCACTACTAGGTTCCGTAACTTTAGTCTTAGTAACCTGATGTAACGGTATTGATACGGTATCCATATGGTATCCATTTTCAGATAAACTGTTTAGATACATATTCACGAATGGTTTATGCTTCACAGATTGAAGTTCTTTTTCAATACATTTCTTCACTTTTGGCGAATTAATGAAGTTGTATTTCGCCCAATTGATTAATAGAATTTCTTTGGTAGAAACGTTATAATCGATTTTTCCGTATTCTTTGAAACGTTCTAATAATTTAAGGACAGTATCTCGGTTGTAACCTGTGTGCATCTCTATTACTCGATATGGTAATTCATAGATACCACATTGTGTTGTGTTGTTATTTGTCATCAAGTAAAGATAGAAATATTTTTCTTCTGGTGTAAGATCAATGACAAAGCCGTCATCCCAAAATGTTGTGTGTACTTGTCTGTATTTAGCCATTACCCTAGCCCTCCTGATCTATTAAAGGAAGGGGATTACTCCCCCTTTAACTATTCTGTTTGCTCGTCCATTATTGTGTAATCTGTAACGTCAATCACGTTACTCATATCCTCTGAAACCTCTGTTTTAACAGTTTCATCCGCCTCAACAACCTTTTGCATTTCAATTGATTTTGGTGCGTATTTTAAGACCTCTTTAAGTACTGTCTTTTTGGCCATTGCGTCATAGTTTGTTTTCCATGGACTTGTCCAACCTTTTTGAACCGCCTGTGAGAATGTTTTAGCATGTAAATCAATACGCTCTCGTGTCCAGTAAACAAAATCATACCCACCGTTTTTAAGGTGATACACTGCGTAATAACCAATTGGATCACCAGTTGGATTAGCGGCTGGAATATGCACTAAATCTTTGTGTAAACCATACGCAAAATTGAATTCATCATCCGCATAGACCTCATGCGCGTAAATTGCTTTATATTGACCGCTACGTACCGCTAAATCAATTAGCCCTTTATATCCTAGTTGGAATTGAACTTTGCCTCCATATGGGATTAAATAAGCTTGTCCAAGACCTGTGTTTGGCTCGACACCCAACTGAGCTGATTGCATTAATGCTGCTACGAAAGAAAGTTGATCACATTCTAATAATTTTGGTGTAGTACGAACCGCTGTTAATGCAATACGAGCAATACGATCAGCGTCCATGTGTTTTGGTAAAGCACGTTGGATTTCTGGACCCATTTTTTTGAGTAAAGCGTTTAAAGAACCTTCTGGAGTAGTTGGTTTTATAGCCACTTGCCCTTGTGCATGTTTTTTCAATTCGTTTGTAGTTGCCATCATTTAAGCCCCCAGTTTCTTAATAGTTAGTCGTCGAGCCGAAGAAGGCTTCGTGTACTTTTCGTAAACATCTGGCACCTCTTCTTTCAAACGCTTAGAATCGAATCGATTCGATTGGACACAACGGTTTTGAATGTCAATTTATGACGTGGCGAATGCCCCTCTGTTGCAGATTCCAATTTCAATTTCAATCGATTTTCATATTCTTTTTTCTGCGTCTCCAGCTGTTTAATTTCATCTGAAAGCACCTCAATTGCATCAAGTACTGTCTCATCATCTTTTGTCAGCATGATGGCTGTACCATCATCTTGTGGGTACATCTTCTTGAGTAGTTGACTAGCAGCTTCCGAACCATCAATAGGAGGCTCTACTTGCGCAAGTACGTTATTTTCCCAGAAGTCTTTTTCACGCTCAATTAGGATTTCAATAAATTCTTCATCACGTTCGATTTCCTTCCAAACAAATTTATTGCCACCGATCAGTACTGCAATGTACGCCTTTTCGTAGCCTGTTACCGCTAAGTAGTGATGCACCTGGCAAAGATACGTTGCTGGAATTTCATCACCTTCCCATGCTTCTCGTAAATATTCAGAAGCTGTTTTACATTCAAGAATGGCTTTTTCTCCAACTACTACACGGTCAAGATTCGCAGTCATGAAGTGGTGCTCTGGGTGCGTTAAGAATTGATTCATACGACGTACTTTTTTACCCGTTCGCTTAGCAAATTCTTGTGCAACAAAATCCTCCAGCGCGTTACCAAAATAGACTGCATCGCCGTCTACAATTTCTTCATACTCACCGATTTTTTCTAAATAAAGTTGGAATGGTGATTTGTATTTATTGAAGCCTAATACCGTACCTGCATCTGAGCCACCTAAGCCTTGCTTACGTAATTCGAGCCACTCTTCATGGTCCATATCTAAAGTAGATTGTTTAATTGCTACCAATTTGAAAACCTCCTGTGTTATAATCCTTAAAAATGATTTTGTTTTGCTTCCCACTGTTACAGCAGTGGGTTTTTACATAATGATAGGATAATTATCATGCAGTACATCGATTACTTGGATTAAAGTTTCATAGCATTCGATATTATCCAACCGTTCGTCCTGCAAGTAATCTCGTACATCCTCAATATGCACATAGACTAATTTTCCCGCATCGTCAAAGATGTAATATTCCTCACCTTTGAACAATCTCTTACCTTGGTAATCTACAAATTTCACTTCACATTCACTAAACTCACTTGAAAATTCAAAGCCAAAACCGCTAACCATTGTATTTTCGATACCGTAATCCATTTTTTTCACCAACTTTCTGACGGAATCCCATCAAGCAACTTAAAAGTTTAGGAGTTAGCGCAATGACTGGCGCTCTTTTAAGCTGCTTGACGAGAGCGAGCGTGTGGCTCGCACTGTCTGATTATTTAAGGTCATACACCGTTGTAATGACTTGACCGTATACCTTGCTTTCCAGGATGTTCACCGCATCAACAATTTTATGAATTGCTTGAGCTATGTCGTCTTCACGACCGACTGCGTATATTTCATATAAAGATCGTGCTTCGTTTTTTAAGTTATTTATGATTTCAAACGTTGCTTGTTCTTTCATTTTTTAGCCTCCATATGTTATCATTGCGTTAAATAAATGACTTTTCTCTTTTATTAAAGCCGTTGATTGGTTGCACAATCAGCGGTTTTTTTGTGCCAAAAAGTACATCGCTGTTAAACGTTGCTGGGTTGTTAATCGTAACCAGCTGTATAACCATTTCAACATTAAATCCCTCCTACTATAATCACTGCATTTAGAGCCATTAATAAACTTGCTACAACTACCAATAAGCAAACTATGTCTGATTTTGAAGCTTCTGCATCCTCTTCTAAAAAGCGATTACGTATTTTCTTCAACATCGCGTGACCTCCTATATAAAGAATGAAAAGCGGATAAATGCTGGTACTAAAGATAAAACTTGTGTTGCTTGTGCGAAAATTTCTGTGCCGAATAAAATTGCCGCTGCTTGTAACTCGCTATTTGTAATTCGTGCCCAGTGTCTAAATGTTTCAATATCCATTAACTTTCGATTACCCTCGAATTTGCTAATGCAGGACCGGCTGCGGTTTAATAAATCAGCCAGCTCCTGTTGTGTAAATCCTGCCGTTTCACGAAATCCTTTCAACACTTTTCCGTAATCCATCGTCGCTCTCCCCTTGTGTTCCAATTTGGAACAACGCCCTTCGTGTTCCAAGGAAGAACACTTTTATTTGTAAAATAGTTATATACTGTATCTAGCAAGTCGAACTTGCTATTGAGCAATTGCCCTAGCTCTTCTAAGCCGATTGCCCTCGGCTCAAGGTTGCTTATCTAGCCAATTTTCTAGGTAAGCAGCTACTTTCTTAGGAGACATTAACCATTTGCCACCGACCTTTTTCTTTGGGAAATCTGGCAGCCAAAAGAATGTACTCTGTACAAAACTTCGAGACATACATGTTTTTTCACAAAGCGTTTTAATGTCCCAAAATACAAAGTCATTTTCCACGTTTTTTAACTTCTCACGAATTTCCTCGCGAGCCATATCGATGATTTGCCCTTCATTGATTTGCAGTAAGCCCATGAAATTCCCTCCTATATAAAGGCGCTGGTGTAGCGCCTTCTTCATTCTTTTGAAATAAACTTTTTCGGAAATTCAAGAACTTTCTTCTTAGTCCGATTTTGATGCTCTAAAATTTCACTGATTGAATGGATTATTTCTTCTAACTGTTCCGATTCAAGAATTACGCCAACCACTGCAACATCATTGAACGAACTATCTAAATCACGTAAAGTTACGTGGAAAATACCTTGTTCTGTATCATTTTCTAGATGCAACACCGTTGAACTTGCTGGACCATCTAATTGCAATTCAATTCTTTTATTACTCATTTAGTTAGCCCCTTCAAAATCGCGTTCGATCATTGGTACAATACCTTCGCGTTTTAGTAATTCGTAAATGAATATACGACCAGCTTGCGTCCATTTTGTATGAGGTTTGGTTTTTTCTGCATCAACAGCATGTAAATAAGTCTGTGTATATCCCTTGTCCTGGTACTTGGCATATAACAACCAAACTTCACCTTGTTTATACTGGACACCTAAGTTATGCAATTTTTTATTCATCGTTTGAGCGCCCATACCGTAATCCTTAGCGATAACACTAATCGAAATTAAAGATTTGTTTTGCAAGATTAAATCGTAGTAAGTAGCTTTTGGTTGTAATTCATTCACACGCTGCTCTAGCATTAAGGATCTCGTTTGAATTTGTTGCTTTTCTTTTTGTTCTTCTATCCATTTTTCAGCTCGTTTCACTGGATCGTTAATCATGTATGAGTGTTCATCTAAAATTTTGTAATACTCGTCCACTAACATTTCGTAAGCATCCCATGCAGCATCAGTGTTTAATGACTTAGCGTGAAGCCACGCTCCTTTTTCTGTCCAAAGGTAGAGTTTATTAAGGTTTGGCGCGAACCCTAAATTTTCGAAGTCGCGTTTAAATGCTCGTAAATCCTCACCTTGCAATAAAAAGAAATGTTTCCCTTCTTTGTAACGAGCCTTATTGTTGCTGAAATTTTGTTGAACTAATTTTTCTTCAGCACCGTAACTTTCTGCTAATTGAGCAGTTGTTAATACACGACCGTGACGGTGAACGATAACCTGTAATTGATTCATTTGAATTCCTCCTTTTGCTATATTTTTATTAAAGCAAATTGACCATTTGTCATTTAATGCCACAAAATACCAATTCGTTATACTTTATTTGTATTTAAAAAAACAAAATTGCTGAATAATTCATACAACACTTCTTTTATAGGTATTTATGTGCTTTCCGAACTGGGAAAAATCCAGATGTTCTTGTCAAGTGTTTTTTATAAATCTGGAAAAAGTTCAAAAAACGCAGTAGCTAAAATTATTTCTAGTTGCATTGATATTTCAGCACTTGGATTTGCTCGACCTAATTCGAGCGAACTAATCATCGCTGCTGAACAACCAACTAATTTGCCCAGTTGCGCTTGTGTGAATCCTTTCGCTTTTCTTTCAGCGATCATTCTTTCACGCTTAGGGCCTTTTAAGTTTTGAAATTCCTGTGATGGAAACAGCTGCTTACGTTTCTTCTTGCGCTTTGGTTTGGTCATACTCCAGCCCATGTTCATTCCTCCTATGCAATTTTGTTTCCACTTAAATTCTTAGATTCTAAGAACTGATTCCCAAAAAAATATCCCATATCTACTTCTAAACCTTTACAAATCACTTCGTATTCATCTACAACTAATGGCGAATCACCATTTACCAAACGATAAAAACGCTTAGGGTTAATGCCAGCTTTATCTGCTACGAAATTCATTTTTAAGCCCTGCTTTTCAATATGTTGTTTAATTCTTTGATGAACTTTCATTCTGTCACCACCTTTTTTCTTAGTAACTAAGATTTGTTAACCTAATAATAATTCTTAATTTCTAAGAAGTCAACAATAAATTCTGTTTTTCTAAGAAAAGATTCTTTAATTTTGAGAAATCGTATAGAATAGTCTTAATATAAAAGAATAAAGAGGGGTGATTTTTCATGGAAACACTTGGAGATAGACTTAAGTTAGCAAGAAAGCAAGCAGGATTAAAGCAAATTCAAGTAGCAGAGAGAACTCGAATAAACAATAAGACTTTGAGTGGATACGAAAATAATGTTAGTGAACCTGATATAAACACACTTTCTACTTTAGCTGATTTATATGAAGTTTCCCTACAGTGGTTGTCAACTGGACGCGTCGACATAAAAGTAAACGACAAATTAATAAATCCACCTACTAAAGACGAACGCGATATCGCAAAACGGATGGAACAATTGCGACATGACCTTCAAAATGCAGAAGGACTTGCGTTTGATGGAGAGCCAATGTCTGATGAAGCAAAAGAATCCTTGTTAGAAGCCATGGAATTTGGTGTCCGGCTTGCTAAAAGAAACAACAAAAAGTTTATTCCGATAAAATATAGAGATAATGAAGAATAATACGATTTGAGGGGATTCGGATGGGATGGATCAAGAGAAAAGTTGAGGATTTATATAAAAAGTATAAAACTCGGAACCCTTTTACAATAGCGAAATTTTTGAATATCGAAATCGTATATTGGGACCTGCCATTAGATATTAATGGTTTTTATCAATACGAGAGGCGTAACAGATTCATTTTTATCAACAATAATCTAAGCCTTGAGGAACAATTGGTTGTATGCGCTCATGAACTAGCACATGCCTTGTTCCACAAAAATGTAAATACTTCTTTTATGAGACAAAATACTTTTTTATCAGTGAGTAAAATTGAAATCGAAGCAAATACTTTTGCAGCACATTTATTAATCTCTGATGAATGTTTACAAGATTACCTTACCGAACAAAAGACAATACAAGACATAGCTTCATTACATAACTTACCGCTGGAATTGGTGGAATTAAAATGTAAGAAGCTATTTTTATAGTCGTAAAAGGAACATATATTCCTATTTTAATAAACGAGGTGATTTTATGGCTTACTTCCGAAAACGTGGAGATGTGTGGGAATACAGAATAAAATATAACGAACTAGGAAAACAGAAAACACTTTCTAAGAGTGGTTTCCCAACTAAATCAGCAGCAAAGGCTGCCTCTGTCCTTATTGAAGAAAAATTGTTCAAGGGAGGGATAGATGAGTTAAAAAAGGGAGATATTCTTTTTGAAGATTGGGTACAAAAATACAAAATTATTTACGAATCTCAACGACGCGATTCCAGTAATGTTACTGCTGCAAATGGACAAAATAAATTATTGGAGCGCTTCAGTGGTTTTGCGCTAAAAAAAATCAATCGAGCCGACTACCAAATTTTCATTAATGAATTACTATTTGTTAGTAATTACAGTAAAAATACTGTTGATCGTATACATGGAGAAATGATGGCGATTATTAATAGTGCAGTTGAGCACGATCAACTTGAAAGAAATAGACTTCGCTCCGTTTCCATAAAAAAAGACGAGTCTAATGATAAAATTATTTTTTTAACTTTGGATGAAACACTTAAGTTGCTAGAGGTTATGGAATCCCAAATTATTTTCAAAAAGGCAATGGTTAACCTATTAGTGAACACAGGAATTAGAAGTGGTGAGCTTTTAGGGTTATTGTGGCATGATATTAACTTCGAGGAAAAGACATTAACAATAGCTCGCCAACGTACTCGTGATGGATTAGGTCCACCAAAAACAGCATCATCTTACCGAACAATAATGATAGATGATGATTTACTTGCCCTTTTGCTTGAATTTAAAAACTGGCAAGAGAAAAATGAAGAAGAAATAGAAGATTATATAAAATCGGATTATGTAATGGTCGATGAGACAGGAAAGGAATTTTATCATACAAAACCACAAGATATGATGAAAAACTTTTTGCGCTATGCTGGAATACCTGAAAGGAAGTCGACTCATTTATTAAGACATACTCACGCTGTCCTCCAATTAGAAGCTGGGGTCGACATCAAAACGGTGAGTACTAGATTAGGTCACAAGGATATAAATATTACAGCAAATACTTATTTGCACGTAACACCAAATCATGAACAAAAATCACTTGAAAAATTTATTAATTACCTTAAAAAATAACACTTAGGGGTCTGAAAGGGGTCAAATGACTTTATAACCCCTACAAAACCCTTATAAACACTATTATAAAGCCCCTCTTCGACTTCTACCCAATAATGACACGCTCTTTCGGATAATGATAATTTTTCTTGTTTGCTTTTCCTCCGAGAGAATATAAGAATGAAATTAATCCTACACGCCCGATGAACATCAGCGCCATAATGATGACTTTACCAAATGTTGATAAATCCCCTGTAATACCTAGTGACATCCCACAAGTCCCGAATGCGGATGTAATTTCGAAAATAATTTCAGTCATTGTTGCATGCTTCTCGGTAATGAGTAACAGCATCGTGGCACCAAGCACCATAAATATCGCAAAAATTAATACCGCAAAAGAGCGGGAAACATCGATTAAATGAATTTCACGTTTAAAAATTTGAATAGTAGCATGTCCCCGTGAATAAGAAATTAAAAATAGGATGACAATCGCAAATGTCGTCGTCCGTATTCCTCCACCTACCGAACTTGGGGAAGCTCCGATAAACATCAAAACGCTCATAAACAAGTCTGTTGCCTCACTGAATGTTCTTACATCATAAGTCGTTAAGCCGGCTGAACGAGTCGACACGGAATGATACATCGCAGAAAAGAGCGCCTCATGCCATACCATACCTTTAAACGATTGAAAGGACTCTATAATGAATATTACGACTGTCCCAACAACGAATAATGCTGCATATGTAACGGTCGTAATTTTTGTAAATAAACTAAAGCGAAATGCAGGGTCCTTTTTCAATAAAAACGTTTTGACCTCGATTAATACAGGGAAACCAATCGCGCCTAAAAAGATTAAAATCATCGTCACAAATTGCACAAAATAATCGAGATGGAATGGTTGAAGGCTCATCCCAGTAATATCAAATCCTCCGTTTGTCGTAGCGGAAATTGAGGCAAAAACCCCATTAATGATCGCTTCTTCCCACGTATCAAAATAATGTTTAAAATGCACGGACAATATGATGGCACCGACTACTTCAATGAGTAGCAAAAGTTTCGCAATTTGTTTTATTAAACCAACTACCCCAGATAGATTATATTGATTGTGGTCAATCATAATTAATTGGCGCTCACGCATCCCAATTTTTTTCCCAACAAGCAGCCAAATAAACGTACCAATCGACATAATACCAATTGCTCCAAATTGTAAAATTAGCAGGATCATCGCCAATCCAAGATGACTATACGTTTCCGCAACAGTTACGGTCGTTAACCCCGTTACACTTACGGCACTAACTGCCGTAAATAAACTATCCAAATAGGAAACGTCTACCCCTTCTAAATGCACACCTGGAATACGCAACAGTAAAAATGAAATAAAAATAGCAATAGAGTAATATGTAAGCAATATTTGGAAAGGCGTAATTTTACGCGAAACGAGCTGTCTTAAAGGCATGAAAATAGCCTCCTTTTCAATTGAAACTTTTTTCTTAGTATAATGAATTTTTACCATAAAGAAAAGAACTTACCTTATCAGTATGGGGTTTGTACTAAAATATATGCTTGTCTAGAAAATATGAAAAAAGGGCGAAAATGTTGCATTCACAACATCATCGCCCTTTATAAAACTTTAGTTATTTTGCTGTTTGCCTTTAGCGATACTAACAACATATCCGCCAATTGCTAAGCCCAGTAATACGACCCAGAAAATAATTTTCCAAGTGGTAGAGTGCGGGAAGCTTGGATCGATAATTGCTAATTTTTCGTGACCTAAAGCCATTACCGCTAACTTAACCCCTACCCAACCAACGATTAAGAATGCTGTTGTTTCAAGTGCAGGATAGTCATTTAATAATTTCACAAACATTTGTGCAGCAAAACGCATAATGACAAGTCCGATGAAACCACCTAGGAACATAACAGCAAACGGACCTGCGTTAATCCCACCAATTTCCATATCACCAATATGTGGTAACGTTATCGCGATAGCTACTGCCGCTAGCATAGAGTCAATTGCAAATGCGATATCCGCAAGTTCTACTTTTAAAACCGTCATCCAGAAGCCAGAACCTTTTTTCTCTTTACCTTCTTCAGCAGGTTCCTCTTTCTTAAAGTGATTATCATATAGATGTTTGATCGATATGAACAGTAAGTAAGCTGCTCCTAGCGCTTGAATTTGCCAATACTTTGCTAAAAAAGTAATTAAGAATAAGGCAATAAAGCGGAATAAGAACGCTCCAAATAATCCGTAAAATAGTGCCTTTTTTTGCTGTTCTTTTGGTAAATGCTTTACCATGACAGCCATAACAACTGCATTATCAGCAGCTAATAAACCTTCTAAAAATACAAGTACAAGTAAGACCCATGCGTATTCTAATAAAATTGCTTCCATGAGAGTTGTCCCCCTTTTATTTTCGTTTTACCTTTATTATAGGTAATTCCTATGATTTAATTGAAAAAATTATCCATTTTAGGCAAAAACAAAAGACCTCTGCCTAATTAAATAGGCAAAGGTCTTGCTAAGCACATTTATGCTATCACACCCGATGGCTCCTAACCATGTATTGACGAATGTGAAATAAGGTCATTGTAATGATAGAAAATGCTTTGATTCGTCATATTTCTATCCAATTTCCAAATAGCTACTCCCCTTTGACAACAAGTCAACGGATATTCAATTCAATTATAATAACAGTTTAACGATAATTCCCCAAAAAATCAACCAATAATTATCAGTCCATTTTCACATAATAACTTTGTAGATGTTTATTTTCCTCATAAAATTTGATGAGCACAGGCAATGTTTGCATCACATCACAACAAGCTATTTCAGATGATGCAATTAATTTGTCAAAATCCTTTGTATCAAATTTCCCTTCATAATCTAAGTAATCGACCGTTTGTGATTTTACATGAATAAGCTTGCGAATAGTCGATTGTTCCAAAATAGCTTTGGCGATCCCTAAAGGAAATGAGCAAAATGTTTTTTTACCCGTCATTTCCTTCACAATTTCTTGATAAATTTGTGCCGCAGTATATGATTGACTACCAGTAATATGAAGCGTCTCGCCAGCCGCTTCTGGTAACTGACATAAGCGTACACTCGCCTCCGCAACATAATCAACCGCAACCATCTGAAGTAACGTATGTTTACTCCCTAATTGAGGTATAACCAATTTTCCTTTAAAATATTCTACTGCATTTAATAAATAATAAATGCCATCAAACTTTTGTGTAACGCCTGTTTTAGAATGCCCATAAATAATACTAGGGCGAATAATCGTGATTGGCAGCTCTAATTTTAAATCATCTACTAATAATTCCGCCTCAAATTTCGTTTCTTCATAGTAATTATGAAATGCTGTTGGGCGAATAAGTTCCATTTCCAAAATTGTCCCTTTACGTTTACCTGCAATACATGCCGAACTAAAATACATGTAACGTTCCAAGTTTTTCAAACAACTTGCGAACTCATTCACATTCGCCGTACCATGCACATTAACTTTCCAACCTTCTTCTCGCGATACTGCAAAATCATATATCGCTGCTAAGTGCCAAACAACGTTAATTTTTGGGATAATAACGGCCAATTCTTCATCAGCTAACCCTAAATTGGGGAGCGTTATATCGCCTTCAAATAGGATAATTTCACAACCTTCAAATTGCCCCTCGATGAATGTTCTCTTCGACTTTGCCTTTGCTAAATCCGATGGTAGAACGACCGCATAAATTTGCTTTGTCAGCCCTTCTTTAAAAAGTTGCTGCATTATTTCTGTTGCAACGAAGCCAGGAAAACCTGTAAAAAAGTGAATTCCCATTTCTTTTTCCCCCTGTTTGGAACAGTTCAGTTCTCTTTTTCGATTAGGCTATAAATAATTGGGACAATAAATAATGTTAAAATGGTCGAGCTTAGCAAACCGCCAATTACGACAATCGCCATTGGTTCGTTCATCTCCGTCCCTTCCCCAATGCCTAGCGCTAATGGTATTAAGCCAAGTATTGTCGTCAATGCCGTCATCAAAATAGGACGAATTCGGTCTTGTGTGCCTTCAATGATTGCCTCTTGAAGTGCCACCCCTTGCTGGCGTTTTTGATTAATATAATCGACTAACACAATCCCATTATTGACAACAATACCAACCAATATTAAAACACCAATAATCGCCGTAACACCAAGTAAAGTATTCGTCACGAGTAATGCACCCGCTACCCCAATTACCATAAGCGGCACACTGAATATCATGACAAATGGAAGCTTAAACGACTCAAATTGCGCCGCCATAACGAGATACACAAGAATAACGGATAATACAATCGCAAGTATCATATCTTGCTTGGCACTATCAAATAGTTCACGATCACCACTGTTAACTATTTTGGTCGCACTAGGTACTTCTACGCGCGCAATGGCATCATCTACTTTTTTTGAAATCCCACTTAACGATTCGGATGATTGATATTTCACAAAAAAGGCGACCGCTGCTGCTTGATCAGAGCGTCTGATGGCAGTTTGCGCTGGCTTAATTTGAATACTTGCCAACCGCTGCAATTCCACAAAGACCCCTGCATTTGTTCGTAGCTTCATTTTTTTCAACGCCTCGACATTTTCGTTAAAGGCACGACCAAATCCAGTATAAACCGCTAAAATCTCCCCATCTTCGGCAATCATTTGCGTTGTGAACATTCCTCGTGTCATATTATTAACGGTTTGTGTAATTTGTGCTGGCAAAATACCGTATTGCTGGGCCATATCTCGATTTATTTCGATTTGAACCTCTTCTTTTGTCGTATCTAGATCGGTCTTTACTTCTGTGACAGTCGCAATTTTCCCTATTTCCTTTTGAATCGCTTGTACCGTTTCTTTTAAACGATTTTCATCCGTATCCGTCGCACGAAACGTTAATGTATGCGGTGTCGAACCAGAGGAGGATGCTAAAGAATACGTTACTTCTGCACGCTCACCAATTTGTTGATTGACCTCTGCCTCCAGCTGCTCTACAAATTCAAAGACGGATTGTTCACGCTCTGCTATTGGTACTAATTTAATTGAAATTTCACTTTCATTTACGCTCGTTGTCCCCCGTGAAATCGATTGCTGATTCCCTCCGATTAAACTCACGAAAACATCGACCACATTTTCTTCACGCAGAAGCGTTTCAATTTCCGACACGATTGCTTCACTTGCTTGCATGGACGCGCTTTTTGGCAATTTTACCGACATCGTGACGAAACCTTCATCTGTCGCGGGGATAAATTCCGTCCCTGTTTTGTATAATGAAAAGCCTGAAGCCCCTAATAAAATAACTGTTATTGTCATCACAACAAGGCGATGTTGTAACACCCATTGCAGCATTTTTGCAAATTGGCGATACAAGGGCGATTGCTTACGTTTTCCGACTAAATCCCCTGTTTTGGCAGTTAATAATCGACTCGCAAACATTGGAACAACAGTTAAAGCAACGACTAATGAAGCAAATAAACTAAATGAAATCGTTAAGGCAAATTCAGTGAAAATTTTCCCGATTAGTCCACTTATAAAAATGACTGGAACAAATACGGCTACCGTTGTTAAAGTAGACGCGGTAATCGCTAATGCTACTTCTTTTGTCCCTATAGAAGCAGCGTCTTTTGGTGATTGTCCGAGCTCGATATGACGTTCGATATTTTCGATGACGACAATCGCATTATCCACCAACATCCCAATACCGAGCGCTAATGCACCTAACGTCATAATGTTCAATGAAAAATCGGCGAAATACATTAATACAAATGTCACAATGACCGCATATGGTATGGCTACTCCTATAATGAGCGGGCTTCGAATACCACGCAAAAATAAAAATAGGACTAGCATCGCAAAAATTCCACCAAAAATGAGCGATGTGCCAATATTATTTATTGCGAGACGCACATAGTTTCCTTGGTCGAATAAAATTGTCGCTTCTACACCTTCATACTCTGTTTTTTTTAACAATGCCGCTAATTCTTGTTGAAATACTTCTGATACACTCGCCGTATTGGCTCCTGATTCCTGTAAAACCGACATCAAAACAGCTGGATGGTCATTCGCCCGTGTAATCGTATTCGTTTTTTGTTCTTTTCGCTCGACTATTGCCACATCACTTACTTTCAAGGCATCTCCTGTCAAGGGGTTGACTGAAATGATTAAGTCCGCAATTTGTTGTGGTGAAGTAAAAGTACTAATTACGCGCGTTGTCAGTAATTGTCCTTCATTCGTCGAAATTTCTGCTCCTGGCATCGAAATATTGCTCGCTTGAATAATTTGAACTAAATCCGCTTGCGTTAAATTATTGGCTTCAAGTTTACTTGGATCCGCTTCTATTTTGATTTCCTCCACAAGCTTTCCAGATACTGAAACACTTGCAACCCCTTCTGTACGCTTCAATTCTTGTTCTAACAATTCCGCAATTTCTCTTACGTCCACTTGTTCATTTTTAGCAGAAAGGGCAAGCTGAATAACCGGAAATTGAGCCGGATCAAATTTTAAAAAGCTCGGTTTTCCTGCATCTTGAGGCAAAGGTACCATATCGATACGCTGCAAAATATCCGTTTGCGCCTTGTCCATATTGGTCGACCAATTGAACTCTAATATAATGAGATTGGAGCTTTCTAAGGACGTCGACTGTACTTTTTTTATACCTGGTAACGTCGCTAAAACGGCTTCTAAAGGCTTCGTAACCTTTTCATTCACCTCAGCCGGACTTGCCCCAGGATAATTCGTGACAACGACGCCAATTGGTGGATTCAAGTCAGGTATTAATGTTACTGGAATTTTGAAAAATGATACCGCTCCAAGTAATATCACGAATATCATCGAAACAACCGTAAATACAGGTCTTTTTATCGAAAAATCACTAATTTTCATGAATGAATAACTCCTTCTATACTTGCTCATCTTCTCTATAATTCGAGTTTTGTTATATATTTCCCTTTTTTGTCGAAAAATATCTCCTATTCATTTGTAGAATTGTGTCATATTAATGATTGTTGGCTTGGATTTTTAAATTATTCAGGATTTCTATAGAGGAAGCTCTTTTTAGAAGAAATCTAATAAGGAGGAAGATGGCGAGGGAGAAGTAATGTAAACACATAATTTTTATTATGTAAACTTCAAACCTATAACCCAAGACAATTCCTTTTCAAATAAGTCGCAAATTAACTTCGGTTTTCTTTAAGGTGAATTAAAAAAGAGTATGCTTTTACTTTACACAGTAAAACATACTCTCAAAATATTAAATTTATTTTAGAATGGGACCGTTTCTACCCCAAAACATTATAAAGGAATTTTTTTGCAGGAATTACAATCACATTTTATTTACTATATGATTCATCCAAAATTAGAATCGGTTTAATAACCTCTCCCGTAACCGAATCTTTTGCAGCTTGATTGATATCTTCAAATTTATAGTATTTAACAAGCTTATCAATTGGAAAACGCCCTTCTTTATAGAATTCCACTAATTGTGGAACCGATAACTGAGGTATTCCATCCCCCATAATAACCCCTATGATACTTTTACTCGCCATAGTTATTTCTCCCGTAGGAATAACTTGGAGACTATTTTTAGATATAGCAACTGGTGCAAAAACGCCACCTTTAGATAAAACTGTTAAAGCTGTTTTCATAACAGCTGATACACCTGTTGTATCAACTGAATAGTTAACACCTTTTCCATTTGTAATTTCTTGTACTCTAGAGATTGGGTCATCTATTTTACTATTAATCGTATGTGTTGCCCCTAATTCTTTTGCTAATTCTAATCGACTATCATGAATATCAATCGCAATAATCGTTGAACACCCTTCAATTTTAGCGGCAATCATCGCTGCTAAACCTACAGCACCTGTACCAAAAACAGCAATTGAGGATCTCAATTCAGGTTTTAAACCATTAATGACTGTCCCGCTACCCGTTAAGAAACCACAACCTAGCGGACCAACAAGACGTAAATCTACATCTTGATCTACTTTGATTAAATTGCTTTCATGCACTAAAGTATGCGTTGAAAATGACGAGTGACCGTAAAAGTTTTTAACCGGTGTACCGTCCTCTTTATGGAATGTATGACTCCCATCATCACGAACACCTAAAAAATTTAGCTTCATCCAATCATCACAAATTGCAGGACGTCCTTTACGGCAACTTGGACAATGACCACAGTACGCATAAGACATTACTACTTGATCTCCAGGTTTAAATGTCTTTACAGTACTCCCAACCTTTTCAACTATACCTGACCCCTCATGACCTGGCACGATTGGATAAGCTACAGATGTCCCACCTTTTCGAATTGTTTCATCTGACATACACATTCCAGTTGCTACTATCTTTACTAACACTTCATCTGGTTGCATTTCGGCTAATTTTAAATCTTCTAGTATATAGTCTGTTCCTCCTGAATTGACAACTGCCGCTTTTACTTTCGTCATCCAAAAACCTCCTAATAAAATTCCCTGAAATCTGGAATAATCATCCTACTGGAGCACCTAACGCGTCATCCAATACTTCAGCTTATTCCTAAAATGACTTAATACCATTTGTATTCTCCGAATTATATTTTCCCTCAAGCAATTGTTACCCTACCACTGTATCTGACACGCTAGCTTCCTTATCGTTATCTGGTTTAACAAACAATAAATAGAGGGTAGAAATCACCAAAAATAACCCACTCATTAAAAATATGGAGTAATTAAAACCAAGCGCAAGATTTGCTCCTGCAGATTGCACTATTATTCCCGTAATAACAGGAGCCACTAATTGGGAAGTGTTGTTTCCTAAAGTCAAGATACTTGACATGAAACCCGCTCTTTCTGGCATCAATTGAATCATGACTTGTACTGCCATCGTAACACTAATATATGTCGATCCCTTTGCAATACATAATGCTATGAAAACCCACACGAATGAATTCCCTACAAATGGAATTGTTCCGAGAGAAATTCCGCCAATCATGGTACTAATAGCAGCAACCCAAACACGTGACACTCTAAAACTCTTAGTTTTTCTATAGAGACGATCAGATAAAGCTGATATCAAAAATATCAACACTAAAGCCGCTATCCCTGTACCTGAGAGTGCGTATGCCATCTGCATTGGAGTCAATTTTATTACCTTCGTTAAATAAACTGGTCCCCATAATGCCGTCCAAATTACTAGCCAATAAGAAATGGCTGATAAAATAATGGTTAATAAGCAAGCTGGATTTCGAAGTACAGGAGCTATATCTGACCATTTCAATTTTTTGACTTGATTCACTGTGACATTCTGTCCTGTCCTAGAAAAACGATTAACCAGAGCCCAAGTCACTAATAGAAGCATACTGACAAATCCTAATGAAACAAATGTCCATTGCCAACCGAATCTTTCAATCAATGCGACAAGTATAGGTGAGCAAATTACCCCCCCCATAGATGCACCTGCAATAAAAATGGAAACAGCTAAACCTCTTGACTCTATAGGGAATATTCTAGAAATATGATTAAAGCCTGATGGGATAAATGGTCCCTCAAACGCTCCTAGCAATACCCGATAAAGAATAAGCATAGGTAATCCGACAATTGCAAAAGCCCCGAATTGAATGATAGATACACCTAATAAAACAAATAAAATCATCTTGGTCGTCCCTATACGATCAGACCAGGTACCTCCAATAAAACTTGTAATAATAAAGAGAATGAAGAAACTACTTCCCACAATTCCCCATTCAGATCCGTTTAAATTAAATTCTTTCATAAGGGGTTCAGCTGCAAAACCAATAACTTGCTTATCTGCATAAATGATTAGAGAAGCAAAAAATAGAAGAATTAGACTAATCCAACGCATGGAATACACCCTTTCAAATAAAGTGATTGCTACTCTTCATAAAAATAGAATTTAAAAAACGATTACGTTAGTTTCTAAGGAGGTTGTTATTAAGTAAAATCGTTATAGCCCAAGATTTTTCGCAATAATATTCTTCATTATTTCCGTTGTGCCAGCATAAACGGGCATAACGGCAACATCTCGATAACGTCGAGCAATTGGATATTCTTCCATATACCCATAGCCACCATAAAGCTGTAAACAGCGTACAGACATCTTTCTAGCCATCTCAGTTATAAACCATTTCGCCATTGATGTTTCCGTTACGATATTTTCGCCTTTCAATTGCTTGCTAGTTAAATCATCAATAAAGGTTTGCGCCATTGACAATTCGGTTGCCATTTCAGCAATCTCAAACTGCGTATTTTGAAATGAACTAATCGACTTTCCAAAAGCTTTCCGTTCTTTCACATAAGACATTGTTGACTTAAGCATCTCTTCAGCTACAGCTATTGCACCAATTGCTACAATCAGACGCTCTTGTTGCAATTTTTCCATCATGTAATAGAAACCCTTTCCTTCATCCCCTAATAAATTAGCTACGGGTACTCGTGCATCTTCGAAAATAAGTTCAACCGTATCTGCAGAATGTTGCCCTAATTTTTTCAACTTTTTCCCACGTGAAAATCCTGGCGTATCCTCATCCACTAGAAGGATACTAATTCCTTTTTTCGCGGAGGTCGCATGTTGATCGGTTTTCACTGCAACGAAGAACAATCCTGCATTAAGGCCATTTGAAATAAAGGTCTTCTCTCCGTTTACAATATAGTTCTCACCATCTTTTACTGCTGTAGTGCCTAATTTTGCTAGGTCTGAACCAATTCCAGGCTCAGACATCGCAATAGCGGTTGTAATTTCCCCACTCACACATTTTGGCAAGTATTCTCTCTTTTGTTCTTCGGTCCCATACCGCTCTAGATAAGGGACAACGATTGAACTACTTAGACTCGCAGTTGTACCGACTCCAATGCGGTTTAATTCCTCCGCTAAAATCAAATTAAACCCAAAATCTAGTCCCAGACCTCCATATTCTGAATCAACTTGCGGACAAAGAAAACCTTGGTCCCCCATTTTCCTGAAAAATTCCCGTGGGGTATAGCTCTCTTCATCCCATTTCTCTATGTTAGGGACTGCCTCTTTTTTGAGAAATTTTTGCAGGGACGTGCGAAACATCTCATGTTCGTGAGTCATATAAGACCTTTTTCTATTAAATAAATCATATATTCCTGGTTTAGTTGAAGTCGCTGTATTTGTCAAATTTGATTCCTCCTAATTATTTTACATTCCCCCACTTATTGAAGTAGGGGACTTCTGCTGAATCAAGTTAAAACGCTTTCAATAATGTAGTTTGGTAAGTTTACATTATTGAAAGCGAATCATTTATGTTAAAAAAACATTAAAGTCCAAGGTTTTTGGCAATTATATTTTTCATAATTTCCGTTGTTCCACCGTAAATCGGCATAACCGCAACATCTCGATAACGACGGGCGATTGGATATTCCTCCATATAACCATAACCACCATATAGCTGTAAGCAGCGTGCAGACATTCGTCTCGTCATCTCAGTAACGTACCATTTTGCCATCGAGATTGGCGTAACGATATCTTCACCTTTCATATGCTTGTCTATTAAATCATCTAGGAAAGTTTGCGCCATTGTTAATTCGGTTGCCATTTCTGCAATTTCAAACTGTGTATTCTGAAAAGAACTAATTGGTTTTCCAAAAGCTTTCCTCTCTTTTACATAGCCCATCGTCGCTTTAAGCATTTCCTCCGCAACAACGATTGAACTGCAAGTAATGATAAGACGTTCTTGCTGCAATCTATCCATCAAGTAATAGAATCCTTGTCCTTCTTCACCAAGAAGGTTTGTAGCAGGGACACGTGCATCCTCAAATACAAGTTCAACGACATCTGCAGTCTTTTGACCCAATTTTTTTAATTGACGGCCAATTGAAAATCCTGGTGTATCCTTATCAACTAAGAGAATACTAATCCCTTTCCGAGCCGGGTTCGCTTTTGGATCTGTTTTCACTGCAACAAAGAACAACCCTGCGTTTAACCCATTAGAAATAAAAGTTTTTTGTCCATTTACTATATAGGAATCACCGTCTCGAACGGCTGTAGTACTCATATTGGCTAAATCGGAGCCAATCCCTGGTTCCGTCATCGCAACAGCCGTTGTTACTTCTCCACTTACAAATTTAGGTAAGTACTTCATCTTTTGTTCCTCAGTACCGTATTCCTCTAAATAAGGAACGATAATTGAACTACTAGTACTAGCTAAAGTACCAACTCCAACACGGAACAGCTCTTCAGCCAAAATTACATTAAATCCAAAGTCGAGTTCAAGACCTCCATATTCCGATTTAATTTGTGGACACAAAAATCCTTGATCCCCTAATTTTTCATAAAATTCTTTTGGCGTGTGATTCGCTTCTTCCCATTCCTCGATGAAAGGCACTGCCTCTTTTTCGAGAAATTTTTGTAAAGAAGTTCTATACATTTCATGTTCTTGAGTGAAGAAATCTCTCTTTCTTTTAAATAAATCATATGTTAATTGTTTTGGTATCGTCGTATTATTTGACATATTGTAATCCTCCATTCAGGTATTGTGTATAGCAACCACTGTTTCCACTTGTCCATTTCTAGCTTTGCGCCGTTTAGAATATAAGGTAGTACTTTGAAACAATAGCTTCATAGGATTCAATTTTACTGACTTTGTACCATTTCCAAGCAGATTACACTTGCTTCCCTCCCTTTTATATAGCACATCAACCTATATTCAGAATTTTAAGATTCTTTACATTAATAATAATAATTTTCTTTTGTTGTAATTTAAAGTTAACAATTTAAAAGGTATGTTTAATAAATTAAATGTCTCGTACTCCTCTGATGAAATTACTAAAAATTCCTCCTCAATAAGTGACTTCACACAAGATTGAGGAGGAATTTATGGTTATTTATTGTTTATCTAAATGTTTAATCCAAATTAATAATGACGCTTTTCGTTTTAGTATACGCCTCAATGCCTGGATAGCCCTTCTCTGCACCAACCCCACTCTGTTTATATCCAGCCATAGGAACCGCATTATCCCCTGTGAGATAGTTATTAACCCAAACAGTACCTGCTTCTAATTCATTAATTACCTTGAAAGCTTTCGAAATATCTTTCGTCCATACGCCAGAAGCCAGTCCATATTCCGTTGAATTTGCTCTTTCAAGTACCTCGTCAATATCCTCGAACGGCATAACACATAAAACTGGTCCAAATATTTCCTCTTTAACCGCTGTACAATTTTCATCGAGATCGATAAGTATTGTAGGTTGCAAGTAATTTCCTTTTGCTAACTCGCCGTCATGAAGCGTTTTTCCTCCAGTCAATACTTTTCCGCCTTCTTTTTTAGCTGTTTCAATATAATTTAAAACCGACTCCAACTGTTGCTTCGAAATCAGTGGTCCCATATCTGTCGTTGGATCTAATGGGTCGCCCACTTTCATGTTTTGTGCCATTTCAACTAATTTTTCAGTAACTTCTTGATACACGCTCTTTTCTACATAGAGACGAGAACCTGCCATACATACTTGCCCCTGATTGCTAAACATCCCTAAAAACGATCCTTTTATTGCTTTATCAAGGTCTGCATCCGCAAAAATAATATTTGGAGACTTCCCACCTAATTCCAATGTTATCTTTTTCAAAGTGTCAGAAGCGCTTCTCATAATGCCTTTTCCAACAATTGTTGAACCCGTAAATCCAATTTTATCTATATCGGGATGGTTCGTAATCGCTTGCCCAATTTTTCCTCCTGGGCCTGTGACGATGTTCACGACTCCATCAGGAAAACCAGCTTCCTTAATAAGTTCTCCGAGTAGCAATGTCGTTAATGACGTTTGCTGGGCAGGTTTTAAAATTACCGTATTTCCAGCAGCTAATGGGGCTGCTAATTTCCAAACAGAACCAATTAATGGGATATTCCACGACGTTATTTGTCCACACACTCCAATTGGCTCTCTTTTTGTGAAGGCATGAATATTGCCACCACTTGTAGTAGGAATTGTGTCACCCGTTAATTTAGTCGCCCAACCTGCATAATAGCGGAGGTGAGCGACTGCTGAAGGTACAAATCCATAACGTGAAAATTTAATCGTAATGCCCCCATCAATTGTTTCAAGATAGGCAAATTCTTCGGCACGGCTTTCTAGTAAATCAGCCAGTTTATTAAGTAGATTCGATCTAGTTGCAGGAGAGGTTGTTGACCAACCCCCTTTAAAAGCTGTCCTTGCAGCTAAAACCGCACGATCTACATCCTCTTTGTCACCCTCATAAATTTTAGCGATAACTTCACCATTTGCTGGATTTATCGTTTCATATACTTTACCGGAAAGAGAAGGAACCCATTCACCATTGATAAACATTTTTCTTGTATCATAAAGAAATTTAGTCATATATTCTTGAGGAGTTTCTATTACTTTATTCATTTAAATACCCATCTCCCATCGCTTATTTAATATAAGAAATTTCAAATTCCTGAATAAACTTTTTTCCCTAATCACTCATATATCAACTATCCAAATCTCCCTCCAGTGACATGTAAAATATCTCCCGAAATATATGCAGCATCATCAGAGGCAAAGAACAAAACCGCATTCGCTACATCATCCGGCAATCCAATTCTCTTTATTGGCGTATCTTTCTTTTGCAGTTCTTTAATTTTTTCATACTTCGGATGATTTCTTACAGCATCCGTCTCAATAAGTCCAGGTGCAACCGCATTGACGTTAATGTTGTTTTTACCTAATTCTTTCGCCAAAGATCGTGTTAACCCGATAATTCCTGCCTTAGCAGATGAGTAATTTGCCTGACCTGGATTCCCTAAATAAGCCCGCGAAGAAATATTGATAATTTTCCCATATTTTTGTTCGTTCATATAAGGAGAAACATATTTAGCACATAAAAAAGCTCCTTTAAGGCAAACATCGATGACTTTATCCCAATCGTCCTCTTCCATGTCTTCAAGTCGGATATCTTTTACAATGCCTGCATTGTTCACTAGAATATCAATTTTTCCATAAGCCTCAATTGTTTCTTCAACAATTCTTCTAACATCCTCTGATTTAGATACATCACCTTCTACAGCTATTGCCTTCCCACCACTTTGATTGATCTCCATAGCCGTTTCTTCACATGTTTGCTTATTCAAATCTGTTACAGTAACAAGTGCTCCTTCTAGCGCCATTTTTTGTACAATTGCTTTGCCAATCCCTTTTCCAGAACCTGTAACAATCGCTACCTTATCTTGAAACCTCATTTTCTTCCCCCTTTCCTTTACCTTTGTAATAAGAACATTTGTATGTTAAAGATTGTGATTTCATAAAATACTAGAGCTGATTTTTCAATTCAAAATCGCCCAAATTATTGGTATATCGCGTATTTTCTTCAATGTGATCATAAAGTTTTTGAGCCATGCTTTCTTTTCTTCCAGATTCCGCCTCTTCAACAATATGGGCAATTAATCCGACTGCCCTCGCTGCAACAGCAAAAGCTTTTACAACACTATAATGTAACTTCATATCTGATAAAATAGCTCCGATTGCTCCTGCGACATTTAAAGTCATTTGTTTCCCTTTTTGTTCACTTATTCCATGATGAATTTCTTTCATTAATGCAGTATGTTTGCCACTAAAACCTAGCTCTTCCGCTAAACTAAATAACTTTATCGTACGTGGATCTACTGGCTTGTGTAACGGATGCCCTAATCCCATCACTTGTAACTTTTTTAACTGCCATTCATCGATAATTTTTGTAGCAACACTGGCAACCTCTTCATAATGACCGTATGATTTCCAACCATCTTGAAGCATTTGAGCCGTATTTTCCATTGCGCCAAGATACACAGATCCTGCTCCCAAAAGTCCCGCTGCAACTGCTGCTTGTACTGCTTCGGGTGCCCCTAAATAGGTAAGACGCGCAGAAATAGAACTAGGCGTAAATCCATGTTCACAAATCGCAACCATGCATGCATTAAGCATTTTAGATTCTTCAAGGGTGGGACGCCGATGAGTTGCACCTAGAAACGCCATATCAGCCAATGTAATATTTCCAATGAGTTCTTCCGTCAAATTATATCCATGTATAAAAATTGCATCTGGTTTTGAATAACCAATTTTAGTTTCAAATTCCATTCTCACTCACTCCTTTCAACCCTTTAGGATTCAAAATAATCAGAATCTTCTTTTTAATGAGAAGTCTAATAGGTTAATTTTTAAATTTTAAATATTAAAAGGCGTATTAAATAAATATTATTAGCACATGTAGCACTGAATTTAAATTTCATTACTCAAATTAAATTGGTAAAAATAGAGCGGTTTATGAATCTCTTTACAATTATAGTGTTTCTCTATACAATTACATTAACATTCTGAAATTTCTAATAATTAACAGTTGTTATTAGTAGAATGGAAGCAGAAAAAAGCCAATCTTTTATGGTGAGTTAATGGGGGTGGAGTATTGCGATTTGAACAATTTTTATACATTACTGAAATAGCTAAAAACGGCTCAATTTCAGCAACTGCTGAACGTCTATATATCTCTTCACCAGGTATAAGTTTGGCGATTAGCAGCTTAGAGGAAGAGCTGGGAATGAAAATATTTGAACGTTCAAGAACTGGATTAATTCCCACTGAAACTGGAAAAAGGCTAATAATAAAAGCACAGGAAATTTTAAATTGTGTAGAGGAATTAAAACAGGAGGCAAAAAGTGATTCTTCTCAAGTTACAGGTTATATTACAATATCAACTAACCCTGCCATGAATAGAAGTATTATTCCTAAAACAGTAGCGGAACTTAAAATAAAATTCCCTGGGATAAGCCTTGAAATTAAAGAATCGACTACTTCTCAAGCTCGGAAAGATGTTTTGAATGGTGATTCAGATATCGGTTTAATTTGTAATCCTTCAACACTACTCGAAGAAAATCAACTTATTAGTAAAACACATATTATAGATAGTAAAATGTTGATTTGTTTTAATAAAGATTCGGAATTGGCAAAAAAAGATTCTCTTTCCTTAGAAGATCTACACCAACATCCGTTAATTGCCACTATAAATAATTATGATAGAAAGAAACTTTTTCCTCTCGTATTCGGAGAAAATAGTAAGCTTATGCTAAACGTTCAGGTTCAATCACAAAATATCGAAACAAGAAAGCATTTTATTGCTCAAGGATTGGCAATGGGATTTGAATGCTTATTAACAATTAATTCTGACTATTTTTATCAACGCGAAGACATTATTGTAAAACCTGTACTAGGGATGAACCCAAACTTTTCTTATTATGGCATTCATCTAAAAAGTAAGTTCTTTTCAGATGCAAGTAAAGCATTTTTAAAAGAGCTCCAACTTCAAGCCAATTATTTAATGAATCATTTGCATCAGCCCAGCATCTAATAAACTGAAGATATAAAGACGACTCCGGCTGTAAACCGAAGTCATCTCATCATTACCTAATAACGGTATTTCTCTATTTAAGAGCAGTTCAAAGTTTATTGAATTGCTTTTTTGTGTTTAATTAACTAAACTACTAGATCATTCATCGATAAATTGTATACTGTTTATTGATGAATAATCTCCATGAATTAACTTGACCATTTTATCCCACTTTTTTATGGGACACATACAGATTTTGTCGTTCGTTATATTTTTCAATTCCATAAAAACGTCCATACCACACCCTAAAACTCTGTAACCAATTACCTCTAAGGGCTGACCTAAATGTCCTGCAAGCCCGTCTACTAAAGAAACTAATTCAGAACTGATCGAAGGGACGAAACTACGCACAAAATGTTTGTGCTCTTCAAGTACGTTCGGATATTTTTCTTTAACAAAATCCTCTAAGGTCATGAATTTTAGTTTTTTGAAGGTATAGTAGCTTCAAAAGTTCCTGCCACTTTTACTTCACCTTCACTATTCTTTGCAAATACTTCTGCAAGAACAGTATTGTCGCCCTTTTTCTCCAGCACTTTCCCTACAATATGAATTGTTTCGCCAGGAAACGTCATTTTGCTAAATCGTACGGATATTTTATTGATATTTTTTCTAGAAACCCATGAAGTAACTCCGTGAGTTAACATCCCCATAACTAACATGCCATGCGCAATAATTTTCATGCCAGCTTTCTCCGCAACCTCCTCAACTAAATGAAGTGGGTGAAAATCACCTGAAGCACCTGCAAATCGTACTAATTGAACGCGAGTAACAGGATCTTTCACTAATATTGGAAACTCATATCCTTCTTGAATATCTTCATAAAACATTTTTCATTGCTCCTTTCTTCTCTAATAATGATTTTATAATCGATGGACGATTGTATTTCTTGATATAGCCACTAATTCATCATGTTGATTTCTATATCGATTTTCCGAAGTAACAAGTTCCATTACTCCAGAACCTCCTGTTTTTGTTACTACATCCACAACTTTACTTGTTACAAAAAGTACATCTCCTGCTACAATATCCCCGAGATATTCGTATTCCTGTTGTCCATGTAATACTCGTAAAAGGTTTAATTTCAGCTTTGCCATTTTATCTGTCGTACCTAATCCGCCCCATAAATCTACTACTTGGAAAAACGTAGGTGGAATCGGAATCCCTTTATACCCTTCTTTTTTCGCCTCTTCCAAGCTATAGTAAATAGGGTTATCATCACCAATAGCGAGAGCTAATTCTCGAATTTTTCCTTGTTCAACTGCCAACGTATATGGATCAAATTCCATTCCGATTAAATCTACTGCATTGGACGGTTTCATTCCAATTGAATTTACTGACTTAGTCATTTTCATTCACCTCTTTAAATTAATAAAAATCACTTCAAAAAATTTGAACTTTCTTGCGTACTATTAAGTGATAGAACCACCATTTACACCAAGTACTTGACCATTAACATAGTTAGATAATGGAGAAGCAAGGAATAGAATACTTGCTGCAGCTTCTTCCGCCTTGCCAATTCGTTTTTGAGGAATTTTTGCGATTAACTTATCGCGAACCTTTTCAGGAATTCCAACAATTTCCCCATCAATGACCGTTCCTTCTTCTTTTGGACGTGTCAGACGTGTATCAATGAAACCAAATGCTACTGCGTTCGTATTAATATTAAATTGTCCCCACTCTTGTGCAACCACTTTTGAAAGACCGATGACACCAGCTTTCGCAGAAGAATAGTTAGCTTGTCCCATATTTCCTCTAGTGCCTGAACCAGAGGATACGTTAATAATTTTACGATGATGGGCGATTCCTTCCTCGATTTCTTGCTTCGCGACATCACGCATGTAAGGTGATGCTGCTCGAATGAGACGGAAAGGTGCGACTAAATGAATGTCCAATATTTCTTGAAACTGCGTATCAGTCATTTTATGAATTAAACCGTCTAGGCAATAACCGGCATTATTCACCAAAATATCTAGTTTACCAAAAGCAGTTATAGTAGCATCCACTATTTGCGTTGGAAATTCTGGATCCAAAAGGTTTCCACAAATTGCAGCCGCATCGCTACCCAATTCTCTAATTTCTGCAACCGTTTCAGCTGCAAGTTTTTCATCTAAATCAGCAACCATAACATTTGCACCATGTTCTGCAAACAATAGGGCTGTCGCTTTTCCAATTCCAGATCCTGATCCAGTAATAATTGCTACTTGATTTTCTAATAGTTTAACCATTAAAATCTCCCTCTCTTTGTCCTTATATTTTTATCAAATAATTTTTTAAAATAGTAAGTTCTATTTACTCAAGCGATACATTGTAACGATGCAAGCACCACCAAGACCTAAGTTGTGTTGAAGAGCGATTTTTGCGTTTTCAACTTGACGTTTTTGAGCTTGACCACGAAGTTGCCACACAAGTTCAGTACATTGTGCTAACCCTGTTGCTCCAATTGGATGGCCTTTTGACATGAGTCCACCTGATGGATTAACTACCACTTTTCCACCGTATGTGTTGTCACCGTCATTAATAAATTTCTCTGCGCCGCCTTCTTCACAAAGGCCAAGTCCTTCATATGTGATGACCTCATTTGGCGTGAAACAGTCATGCAATTCAATCACATCAACCTCTTCTGGACCAATACCTGATGCTTCATAAACTTGATTAGCCGCACGAAGGGTCATGTCTGCACCAGCTAAATTGATGAGATTGTCCTTCGATGCATGCGTATCTGTCGTAAGCGCTTGAGCTACAATTTCTACTGATTCGGTAATCCCATGTTTTTTGGCAAATGCTTCACTACATACGATAGCTGCAGCAGCTCCGCAAGTAGGCGGACAAGCCATTAAGCGTGTCATATTCGGCATAAGTGTCGGAGAACTTAACACTTCTTCAATTGTTAGTGGTTTATTAAAAACTGAATAGGGATTATTCGTTGCATGATTCCTTGTTTTTACTGCTACTTTTGCAAAAATGTCAGGATTGGCTCCATACTTTTCTAAATACTCATTGCCTGCCGCTCCAAATAGCTTGATTGCTCTAGGTGCTTCTGGAGCATCTGGCCAAAGCTCTTTCAAGCGTTCATCTACCCACCCAAGTGGTGGCGTTCGGTCATTCCAGTGAGATTTAAGCGCACCAGGACGCATTTCTTCAAATCCAAATGCTAGTACACAATCGACTGCACCTGACTCTACCGCTTGTCTTGCTAAATACAAAGCAGTGGAACCAGAGCCACAGTTGTTATTGACATTAATTACGGGAATACCTGTCATTCCAATCTCGTATAAAGCCCTTTGACCACAAGTACTATCACCATAAACATAACTTGCATATGCTTGCTGGATATCAGAATATTCAATTCCTGCGTCTTCCAAAGCTCCTAATACAGCTCTTGACGCCATAACTTCATAAGGTTCGTTTTTACCAGGTTTTGTAAAAGGTATCATATTTACGCCAATTACTTTTGCTTTTTCCCCCAAAATGCCCACTCCTTTTTTATGAATATTCGGAATATTAAATCCCCTTACATTTATATTAATCACTTGTTCTTGTAGTTTAAAGTTGTCATTTCAAATGGTATGTTAAGTAAATAGTAATCTAGTAGAAAACCGTATTCATTAGGCTAGATTGTTGAAGCACCAACCTTAATGGTTATTAAACTTTCTTTAGCTGTTGATTATATTCTTCAAGCAAGGTACGCCGTAAAATTTTTCCCACCGTTGTTTTAGGTAGTTGTTCTCTAAATTCTACCTGTCTAGGTACTTTGTATTTAGCTAACCTTTCCCGACACCAATTAATAATCTCTTCTTCTGTTAAAGTGTGATTTTCCTTTAATACGACAGCTGCTCTGACCGTTTCTCCCCTATATACATCAGGAATCCCAAAGACACATACTTCGGCAATTGCTGGGTGTGCATACAATACCTCATCAATCTCCTTTGGATAAATATTGTATCCCCCGGCAATAATCATTTCTTTTTTTCTTCCTACAATATATAAAAATCCATCTTCGTCTACCACGCCAATGTCGCCAGTGTGTAACCAGCCATCACGTATAGTACGAGCTGTCTCCTCTGGATTTTTCCAATAACCTTTCATATTCTGTGGACTTTTTAATAAAATTTCACCAGATTCACCAACAGGCATTTCTTCTTCACCTGTTTCAACATCTACAATTTTTAAATCCATGTTTGGAACTGGTAATCCAACACTCCCCAATTTTCTGTTACCTTTCATAAATGTCCGAACCGCAACAGAGTTTGATTCTGTTAAACCATATGCTTCGCAAATACGTATGCCGGTTTTTTGTTCAAATGCTTCCTGTACCTCCAAAGGGATAGGTGCACTTCCTGACCTACAAACTTTCAATGAACTTAAGTCATCATCTTTAAAATTTGGATGATTTAATAACGCTATATAAGCACTCGGTGGAATCGAAAGATAGGTTGGCCGATATTTTCTAATTGTATGAAGTGCATCTTCTACTCGAAAATGTTTAATTGGAATATAAATGGCAGCATGATAAATGGCATTAATCAGCATTTGCATGCCCGCTCCATGAAACATTGGAAATACGCCTAAATAACGTTCATTGGAGCGCTCAAGTACGCCCTGATCTGTAACACATGTATGGAAAAACGAAGCAACAATATTAAAATGGGTACTCATAACACCTTTTGGAATACCAGTCGTTCCCCCTGTATAACAAAGAGCAGCTAAATCTTCTCTGCTATTGATTTGTATTACTGGGAGTTCACTATTTTCTTCCTCAATCAAATCGTATAAGCTGAGATATTCAGTGGAATTAATATCTGAAGTAATAATGGATAGCTTGCTACTATATCCAATATCCTCTAATTTTGAAATTTGATTGTATTCACAAATTAACCACTTTGGTTCGGCATCCCTCAAAATAATCGTTAATTCATGTTGTTGATACATCGGATTCAATTGGACGACTATCCCACCCAATCGAAGTATCCCAAAATAAGCAATTATATATTCTTTACAATTGAACAACATGACGCCTACTCTATCACCCTTCTTAAATCCACGGTGATGTAATGCAGCCGCAAACTTATCAACTTTGCGATTTAATTCTGTATAAGTGACTTCTTCACCTTGGTCAATAATGGCTAGATTATTAGGGAAATCTTGTGTAGCTCGTTCTAAAAAATGGTAGATGGAACAAGAAGGTATGTTTAATTCAAAAGGAATTGATTCTGGATAATTGACTTGCCATGGTCTTTTCATATGATTAACTCCTTTCAATAACATTTAACTCCACTTCAAACAAATAAAAGTCCAAGTGTTTACTCCCAAAGTTTCTTTATACTTACTTTCTCAGCTAACTCCCTGCTATGAAAACGTCTAATTTCCCTTTGCTTTTTTCGTCCTTCAGCTGTTTCATATAAGAATATCTCTTCTTCACTCTCAGGAATAATCCGTGGTACAGTTGATCTAACACCATTTTCTTTAATTGTTACAAAAGTCAAAAAAGCGGTGGCTGCCATATTTCGATTTGACAACAAAACATTTTCAGAAATAATCTTCACAAACACTTCTATTGAACTGTTCCCAACCCATGTAACATATGCCTCCAGACAAACTGTATCCCCTTTTTGTATCGGTGCTAAAAAATCAATTGAATCTGTGGAAGCCGTTACTAATTTTTTCCGTGAATGTCGAGCGGCAGAAATTCCTGCAATCATATCAATCATCTTCATTAGTTGCCCGCCAAATAATGTATCGTGATTATTTAAATCATTCGGTAAGACAACATTCGTTTGAACAACATAGGATTCTTTACACGTTTTTGATTGCATATGATTCTCCACCTTGGAATTAAATTTAACTTCACTAATTTCTGAATATTCAGACTTAAAACTATAAATTTATAAGGTTTACAGAGTCTTTATTCAAATAATTATCTCGTAATTTATATTTTAGAGTCTTTCCAGTAGCGTTTTTCGGTAACTCATCTGCAATAAATATTTTACGGGGAATTTTGTACCCAGCAAGATTATCGCGGCAAAAATCAATTAACTTCTCAGTATCAATTGAGCTCCCAGGTTTAGGGACAATAATAGCTGTAACTGTTTCGCCCCATTTTTCATCTGGAAGTCCAATAACAGCTGCTTCTAATACCCCTTCAAACGAATATAAGACGTCTTCAACTTCAACTGAATAAACATTAGCCCCTCCAGAAATAACCATATCCTTTTTGCGATCAACAAGCGTTATAAATCGATCACTATCAATCGTACACATATCCCCTGTGTACAGCCAACCATCACGAATTGCATCAGCTGTTGCTTCCGGATTTTTATAATAACCTTTCATAACCATCTCGCCTCGAAGAAGTAACTCTCCAACCTTTCCAGGTGCAATATCATTCCCAAGCTTGTCAACTACCCTAGCTTCTATTAAAAATCTTGCTTTTCCACTAGCGCCGAATTTATCCTTATGATCCTCTGGATATAGTGCTATCCCACCAGGTCCACCTTCTGTTAATCCATATCGGTTAACAAACTGAGCTGTATTAAAACGCTTCATACATTTCCTTAGTAGCTCAGATGGCATCGATGAACCACCATAGGCTACGGTTTTTAGAGAAGTTAAATCATATTGTTCCATATTAGGAACTTGAAGAATCATATTGTACATTGTGGGAACTGCAAGGATATAATCTATTTTGTAACTTTCAATTGCTTTTAAAACTTCAACAGGATTGAAGTTTTGTTGAATCACAATCGTTTGACCAATGAAAATATGTTTATATAAGGCACTGAATCCTGCTCCATGATAAAACGGCATAAAGTGTATTATGCGATATTCTGGATTTTCACCTTTTAAACCTAAACTATTTAGAATATACATAACAGATCCATAATGATCGAATAAAGCTCCTTTTGGTTTTCCAGTTGTCCCAGAAGTGTACAAGATGTGAGAATAATCCTGTTGTTCCACTACAATATCAGGATCACTTTTATTTTCCACTAGTACAACATCTAAAGACAAATGACCATTCACTGTTGCTTGATGAATAGCGATACAATGTACTACTTTACTAGACCGTGCTTGTTCAATTAAATCTTCAAATTCATCATCATAAAAGATTAACGTTGCGTCAGAATGATCGACAATATATGCAATTTCTCCTATCGTTAAACGCACATTTATCGGAACAACTACTGCCCCAATTTTTAATGCGGCGAACAAAGCAATTGGGACATATTCAGAGTTTTTCATTAGTAAGCAGATTTTGTCACCTTTTTTTATTCCTAATGAAATTAATCCATGAGCTAATCGATTTACTATTTGGTTTAATTGTTCGTATGTGTACGTTTTATCTTGGAAATAAATTGCAACCTGATCTGGTATAATTCTTGCATTTCTACCAAGAGCACTCCCTATATTCATAATTAAAACCTCTCAATCCGAATATTTAATTGTACTTAATAATGGAAAATGAATTATTTACCTTTAAATTCAGGTGAACGTTTCTCTATAAATGCTGATACACCTTCTTTAAAATCTTCTGTTTGGAAGCAGGCTCCTTGTCCAAAAGCTTCTAATTCCAAGAATTCTTCTAAACTCATATTTTCACTTTGATTAACTAACTGTTTTATCATTCCTATCGTTAAACTAGGACCAGCTGAAATTCTGTTTGCGACCTCGTAGGCGCGATTTAATAAATCTTCGTCATTGACTACTTCATTAATCAATCCCATTTGGTGGGCTTTTTCAGCTGTAATACGATCACCCAATATCATTAGCTCTTTTGCACGATGAGGTCCTACTATTTTTGTTAAAAAATGAATTGCCCCCATATCCGGAAGTGCACCTACTTTAACAAAACTTTGTATAAAGGAAGCAGAACGAGCGGCTATAACCATATCGCATGTTAAAGCTAAACTAGAACCAGCTCCTGCAGCAACACCATTCACTGCCGCTATGATAGGCTTTTCTAAATTCCTCATCTTGAAAAGAAGTTTATGAAAACCTTGCATTCTTTTTTGAGTAGCAAAAAAATTAGCTGTATCTCTCTTTGCCTTTAAATTTCCACCAGCACTAAATACTCTGTCTGCTCCGGTTAAAATGACTGCTTTTACTTGATCATCATCTTGAACTTTATCTAAAGTAGCCATTAAACCATCGAAAATGTCATGTATTGGATTCCGAATATCAGGTCTATTCATTGTTATTAAGCACACATTATTTTTGATAATCGTCACTGTATTACTATCGCTATTTGCAACATTGGACATATTCATACTCAAACAATCACCCCGTTTGTAATTAGTAACTCGATTACCTTACACTTCATAATTTCATTTTCATTTATTCATACGTAGCCTTGAAATAATTATTTCATAGAACAGCTGATTGGTTAGTACATACGGAAATTACCCCTTCATTTTCCAATGTCTCAATTTGTTCCTTTGTAAGGCCCATTCCAGCTAAGATTTCCACTGTATGTTCACCTGATTTTGGCGCCAACTTCCTAATAGAGCCCGGTGTTTTTGACATTTTAATTGGAGGAGCAATAAGTTTCACATTGCCATACTCTGGGTCACTATACGTTTGAATCATTTCTCTTTGGATGATATGAGGGTCTTTCTCTAAATCTTCAAATCTGTTTAGTGGCGTTACACATGTATCTACTTGATCAAATATCTCCACCCACTCTTGAAGCGTTTTTTGAATAATAATGGATTGGATGATCGCTTTCATTTGATCTTGTTCCTCCATGGGTCCATTAATCTTCTCGCAAAAATCTTCCCGATCAATCGTTTTGCAAAATTCATTCCAAAATTTTTGTTCAGTAGTACCAACCGAGATATATCGATTATCTTTTGTCTCATAAATTGCGTAATTGGCGTTTCTGCCGAATAATTTATGCTCCCCACGTTTTGATTGAATGCCGGAAGCTAAAAAATCTGGTAAAGTGAGTTGTAACCACGAAAGCGCTCCATCTAACATTGAAATATCAATGAACTGCCCCTTGCCTGAGCGTTCTCTTTCAACAATGGCCATTAATATCCCTATCGTCCCCATTAATGCCCCGCCGCCAAGATCAGCAACTTGAATCGAAGGAATAATCGGCTTACTTCCGCGGTCTCCCATATATTCAAGTATTCCCGCATAACTAATATAATTTAAATCGTGTCCAGGCTTATTCGCATAGGGACCTGTTTGACCATACCCTGAGATTGCGCAATAAATAAGTCTAGGGTTAATCGTTTTTAGAATGTCATAGCCAACACCAAGACGGTCCATCACTCCTGGTCTAAATGACTCTACAAGGACATCCGCATTTTCAACGAGACTTTTTAGGATTTCTTTTCCTTGTACTGTTTTTAAATCCAGACAGATACTTTTTTTATTTCGATTTACTGAATGAAATATCGCACTATCATCCCCAATTTTTGGTTCCCTGTTCCTAATGTAATCACCAGCCCCAGTATCTTCTACTTTAATAACCTCTGCACCATAATCAGCTAACAGCATTGTACTAAAAGGACCAGGTAATAATCTTGTCAAATCTAAAACACGTATTGACTCTAACGCTAATGACATACGAACCGACCTTCCTTTCCTTAATTTAAATGATGGATTAAGAATTCATTTCCAACTAAAAGTACATACTCATTTTTTCTAATACAAATATTAACAGTGACAATATTAAGCATATTAATATTTATATTAATATTAATTTCAATTAGTCATTTATAATAGTTACCTGTTTAAAAGGTATGTTAAGTAAAGTTAAACCGCTTAGAATTATGAAATTAACTCAACTAAAAAGAAAAAAGTCCCTCCTCTCTTTCTTGGAAATATTGAAAGCCTTTGCATTCGTAACGGTTTAATATTATAATTTTTTGAATATACAGAAATATGAAAGTGGATTTTTGAGTTTTATTATGGACACGGGAGTTTTCACAATAAAATTTATATTCTAGGGGGAACTTATGCGTATCGAACAACTCCAATATATAACGGATATTGAAAGAACAGGTTCAATAGCACATACGTCTGAACGGCTTTTTATATCATCTCCTGGTATAAGTTTAGCGATTAGTAACTTAGAAGAAGAACTTGGGGTAAAGTTATTTGATCGTTCCAGAACGGGATTAGAGCCCACTGTAACTGGAAAAAAAATTATTATTAAAGCACAGGAAATTTTAAATAGAATTGAAGAATTTAAATTAGAGGCCAAAAGTGGATCTTCGGAAATTGAAGGGCAATTATCAATCGCATCTGTTTCTAGTTTTTGCAAAGAAATCATTCCGAAAACTTCGGTCGAACTTAAATCAAAATTCCCAGGAATAACACTTAAAATTAATGAAACGGGGCTAGGTCAAGTTCATAAGGAGATTTTGAAAGGCAATGCTGATATCGGTATAATCTTTGACCCTTTTCCATCAGGCGAAGAACATCAACTACTTGTTTCAAAACATTTATTCGATAGTATAATGATGGTTAGTTTTAGAAAGGATTCTGCATTATCTGATTTAAAACAAATTTACATTGAGGATATTATTAAGTATCCGATTGCTCTAAATTACGATTATAATAACGGGAAAGATAAATATTTTTCTCAAACCTTTGGAGAATACAATAAATTAAATATACAAGTGCAATCACAAAATTCAGAAACCAAAAAGCATTTTATTGCACATGGATTAGCAATTGGTATAGAGACGGAGCTATCCGTACTATCAGACCCCTTTTACCAGCGTGAAGATATTATCGTAAAGCCCGTCCTTGGATTAACTCCAAAAATTTCATACCATTACATTCACTTAAAAAACCAACATTTATCTACTGCCGCTAAAGTATTTTTGAAAGAACTCATGGCTCAAATCGAAAGTTTTAATTTACAACTTTAAATGAAAGAACTGCTGGAGCAAGGGGTTCAGCAGTTCTTAAAGTTTCTTGTTTGGCATTAAACGCATTAGAAACCAAGCCCAAGTAATGCCCGTCAAATTAAATTCATCCAATATATTAGTCTAATTTAAAATTATTTACTCTCTTGTGAAGGAAAGTTATAGTCTAACCTTAACCTCAGTTCCATCCTTAGCTTTAATATCCACTAGTACGATTCCCTTACAACCTTTTAGTTCCTTAATGATGAGCTTGAGCATTTTCTTATCTATTAATGGGAAAGTAAAATCCACCTTCTTTTTTTCAAAATACTCTTTTGTCCATTTGTTTAATTTTTCCTGCAAAAACTTTGAAGTTACAATTGAAATTGCACTGTTCAAAACCACATACGGAACTGGAATGATAAAACGAATGCCTTTTACTTTCACTTTTACATATATCATAAGCAATGCACTACTCAATGATGACTGAAACGGTATCCCCGTTTGCCGATTTAATATCAACAATTTGGCCATCTAATTCGTTTTCAATCGCTTCAATAATAAGGTTTATGTCTATATCTTTAACGTATTTTTCCGATTGAGGAATGCTCGCTGCGATACTGTGTCCAGCCAGTAATACGACCTTAACAAGCTTTATAGGTACATTCACTTTGACGTTGTCATTGTCGGCTGATTCCACACGAATTTTTAATGTTTTATCCAAATAGTTTGCTGGTTTTTCAACAACATTATTCGTTGTTCCTACTTTCTCTTGTAATACTTGAATCAATTCCACTCCTTGATCTGCATCAATCTTACCTTCTTGAACCATTGCTAACACTCGTGCAATTTCCTCTTTCATGGTAAATCCCCCCTATTTCTCTTTTAAAAGCTTAATGGCTTCTTCTGGTGTAATTTCGCCATTTTCCAACATGTTGATTACTTTATTCTCGTCTACTTCTTTTTTCTTCTGTACATTTCCAAGGTATGAAATAATGTCAGTTAGCTTGCCACGAACTGTTGGATATGAAATGCCCAGTTCCTTTTCAACTTCCTTGATATTTCCTCTACATGTTAAAAATACTTCCACAAAATGAAGTTGATCCTTTGATAAGGACGCCAACTTAGATAATTCAAACTCATTTTCAATCGTTGTGTGGCAATGAGAGCACTGTAACTTTGTAATTTTCAATGTTTTACTGCACACAGGACAATCTGTGATTACTTGATAAGCCACAATGACACCCCTTTCTATCCGTTTATTATATTGTATGATAATTTGATTCAAAATCAATAATTTTAACTAAATAAATTAATAATATCAATTTAATTATTAATATTATTAATTATATACCTACTTATAATTAATTCAAATGAAAAATCAGCGAGGTACAAAAGCGCTATTTTTAGTTATTTTTTCGCCAAATTCAAAAAAGCGGATTCGGAAAATAGTCCATTTTCCAAATCCACTTTTTTTAGGCTTATTTGATAATCCTATAAGAAGCTATACAACTGAATATGTTCATTTTTATCAGAGAACCAACGCATTGCAAATTCATTTTCAAATAAAAATACTTTATTGTCAAAACGGTCTTTTACAAGCATTGAACGTTGTGAATGCATCGAATCTTTCACTTCTTCTTCATTTTCAATCCAACGAGCAATCTTGTTGCCGATAGGATCCATTATTACTTCCACATTATACTCATTGCTCATGCGGTGTTGGAATACTTCAAACTGTAATTGACCTACAGCTCCAAGTAAAATATCTTCCGTGTGTAATGTTTTGAAGTACTGAATCGCGCCTTCTTGCACAAGTTGTAATACACCCTTCTGGAATTGCTTCCCTTTCATGACGTTTTTCGCAGATACGCGCATGAAAATTTCCGGTGTAAATTGTGGTAATTTCTCAAAGTTAAAGCCTTTTTTACCACCTACAACGGTATCACCGATTTGATACGTACCTGTATCATAAAGACCGATAATATCGCCCGCTACTGCCTCATCTACAATTTCACGATCATCTGCTAAAAACTGCGTAGATTGTGTCACTTTAAATGATTTCCCTGTACGAGCAAGCGTCATATTCATACCACGTTCAAATTTACCTGATACGATACGTACGAATGCAATACGGTCACGGTGAGCAGGGTTCATGTTTGCTTGAATTTTGAAAATGAAACCAGAAAATTCTTTATGGTCCACAGGGTCGATAAATTGCTCATCTTCTGTAATACGCGGTTGCGGTACTGGAGCAAATTTTAAATACGTATCAAGGAATGTTTGCACACCGAAATTTGTTAATGCCGAACCGAAAAATACAGGCGTTAACTCACCACGACGAATTCTTTCCTCAGAATACGCATTACCTGCTTCATTTAATAATTCAATATCGTCCATTGCTTGCGTATAGTAAGATGTCACTTTCATCGGATGTTCTACAGCTAAATGACCAGCCTCATCAAGTGGTAAATAACGATCGGCTTCTTCTGTACGGAACTGTTCGATTCGTTGGTTATAACGATCGTAAATACCAAGGAATTCTTTCCCCATACCGATTGGCCAGTTCATTGGATACGCTGAAATCCCAAGTACTTCTTCTAGCTCTTCAATCAACTCAAGGGCTTCTTTCCCTTGTCGGTCTAACTTATTGATAAATGTAAAAATCGGAATACCGCGCATTTTACATACTTTAAATAATTTTAACGTTTGTGTCTCGATACCTTTTGCTGCATCGACTACCATGACCGCTGAATCTACCGCCAATAGTGTACGATACGTATCTTCTGAGAAATCTTGGTGTCCTGGTGTGTCCAAGATGTTGACACGGCACCCTGAATAATCGAACTGCATTACGGAAGACGTTACCGAAATCCCACGTTGCTTTTCAATTTCCATCCAGTCTGATGTTGCAAATTTACCTGATTTCTTCCCTTTTACCGTACCCGCATCACGAATCGCACCGCCGAATAATAGTAATTTTTCTGTAATCGTCGTTTTACCAGCATCAGGGTGACTGATGATTGCAAATGTACGACGTGATAATATGTCTTGTTCTAAAGTCATTTTTTATTCCGTCTCCTTTTTCCATACTTCCCTATTTTAAAAGACAAGGACTACTAGTGACAACCTTTTTCACTTAATATTTTTCATTTTTTAAGGTATCGGTTCAGTCCTTTATATAAAATAAATCCAATAACAATTGCAATGGCATTTAATAATACATCATCGATATCGATACTACGCCCTATAAAATACTGTGTGCACTCAATAAACAATGGGATACTAAGCGCGACAATATGCATTTTAATCCAGCCTCTAAGCTTTTTAAACAGCAGTGGAATGAAGAAACCAAAAGGAATAAATAAAATTATATTCCCCGCCAAATTGTAAAAAGCGATCATCGCTATTGGACCATTTAATTGATCATAGTACAAATGAATCGTTTGAAGCAGTGTGAAGTTACTACGCATATATGGACTCGCCGTATCGAAAACAAGATGGCCATTCACAATAGTAAAATCAGGTATAATTGTTTGAGAAAATATACTCACGCAATAGAGAAAAAAGAGCAACATGACGAGTTCCCTCGGCCACATGATTTTTCTTGTTCTCATATAAAGATAGCGAAAACTCATATAAAATGGCAAGCTCACAACGCAATAAATGAACATGCTTATTAAAAACGATTGGATCACTTAACTAAACACCTCCTAGATAGTAACACGTTCCTTCATTACTGCACGTGTCGCCACTAAAAAACACCGTATGTGCGCTTCATACACATACGGCGATTGAATGTACCTCTGAATTAAACAAATTTTAATTTCCCTGCTTCTATCGCAATTTCTGCATCACTATGAGGATATTTTGTATTTTCAATAATTTGATAATCCTCGTGCCCTTTACCGGCAAAAATAATAATATCTCCAGCATTCGCAATACTTATCGCATGACGAACGGCTTCAGCACGGTCACCAATACATGCATAATTGTCATGAGCCATCCCTTTAGCAAGATCACCTGTAATGCTGTCAAACTCCTCAAAGCGAGGATCGTCTGTCGTTAAAATGACATAATCCGCAACCGACGCTTTTTCTGCCATGATTGGACGTTTCGTTTTATCACGTCCACCACCCGTTCCAACTAAGAAAATCAATTTATTTTCTGGTTTTTTATATGGCAATGCGGCATTAATTGCTTTTTCAATCGCATCGGATGTATGGGCATAATCGACAAATATTTGAATTGGTAAATCCGTCATAACCTTTTCCATTCGACCTTTTACTGGTGGCAGCATTTCGATTTGTTCAATTACCGCTTCTAGTGCAAAACCGCGCGCATAAAACATCGCTGTGGCCGCTAATACATTATAAATATTAAATTCACCTAACAAATGCATGTGCACATGGAAAGTTCCTTCTGGTGTGACCATTTCAAAATGGGTCATCCCATTTTCATACGTGCAATTTGTAGCACGGAAAATTGCATCATTATGTAAACCATATGTCCAAATTGGGAAAGGTGTTGTATCCGCATATTTTTTTGACCAAGGATCATCCGCATTCAATACAACATGTTTATTTTTCTCTAAATCTTGTCCGAGCTGTGAAAATAATAGCCCTTTCGCATTTCCGTATTCCTCCATCGTACCATGGAAATCTAAATGATCATGCGTTAAATTCGTAAAAATAGCCACATCATAATCCACGCCCGCTAAACGACCTAAAGAGAGCCCGTGAGAAGATACTTCCATGACCATTGCACGGCAGCCTTCCATTTTTGCACGAAAAATCATTTGTTGCGTATTGAGCGCATCACTTGTTGTATTAGCGGACTCATACAGTACACCATTTAAATTAAATCCAATGGTACCTGAAAGCGCTGATTTTTCACCCAGTCCGATTAAAATATTATGAATAATACCCGCAACACTCGTCTTACCGTTCGTACCGGTTATACCAATCATCGTTAAATCCTTAGATGGGTAATCAAAAAATCTCGCAGCTAATAATCCTAAAGTGCGCGTTGTACTTTGGACAATTATTTGTGCGACATTTCCTTCTAGCTCTAACTCGTACTCTGTTACAATTACAGTTGCGCCTGCATCCACTGCCTGTTGTGCATATTCATGCCCATCCACTGTATAGCCTTTAATACAAATAAATAGACTGCTTGGTTGCACACTTCGAGAATCAATCGCAATGTCTTTGATGATGTTCGGTAATTGTCCGATCACTTTTTTTTGCATAAGTGTACTTAATAGCTCTTCTGCATACATAATTCGTTCCTCCAAATATAGTGTTTACACCAAATTAACATCACTTTAATCCCACTTTTATTCGCTCGTAATTTATATGATTAGTTTCATCATACTGCTCATTTTTATAAATTTCCATTCTTTCGTTTGGACAAATTAAAAATATATTCATGCCGTATCACATGAAACTTCCATTTATTTATTCACTATCTATTATCATACCAAAATTCGTCATTTATCGACATAGCAAATTCATGTATTATAATAGGTAGTATTTCTTACATCGGAGGTATCATGCAACAACTTGACATTTTACATAAACGAAATCAATTAGTCTATATAACACTAATTTTTTCAGTGCTGTTTCACATTTTTACGCCTTGGCTTGGTTTTTTTAATTTGCCTACATCCAATTTAATGGTTTGTATTACTATTTCGATTAGTCTTTCAATCATCTATTTCTTAAAAGTGAATCCAAAAACTTTTCAATATAGCTTAATTTTTGGTTGGCATTTTTATGTATTATTTTTGACCTATCACAGTGAAAATATTATTACATTGTACTCTTTTTTATATTTTTTAATTATTTTAAGTATTTATCGGTCTATATCACTTAATATTTTTTTTTCGCTAATCGTGATTGCAGAATCACTTTTCGTTTTAAATTTCTCCCATTCACCTTTTAAAATTTCAAGTGGAATTGAAGAGTTTTTATTTATATTTTTTTTGATACTCGTCTGTGGTGTTAGTTTACTACAAACTTATTATGTAAAATATCTATGGAATCGTGTAGAGCAGTCCACTATAGATCGCGAATATAATTTGATATCCAAAGAGGCTTACTTAAACATGTTCTTTGAGCATGCAGAGGATGCCATTGTCGTTTTTAATTTGGACGATACAATTATTACGGTGAATCCAGCCTTCGAACGTTTATATGGTTGGAATAAGGAGGAGAGTATCGGAAAAATATTGCCGCTTATTCCTCCTGGAAATGCAGAGGTGGCTGCTGAGCGAACAAAACAGCTTTTAATGGGGCAAAGTCTTCAACTGTTCGAAACGCAGGATATGAAACGAGACGGAACCTTGATTGACGTTCAAATTTCGATATCGCCTATTTATGACCCAAATGGACAAATGATTGCTATTTCACTTATTTCCCGTGACATCTCGTATATTAAAGAAAACGAACATCTCGTTTTACAAAACGAAAAGCTCAAAATAGTTGGTGAAATGGCTGCAGGTGTCGCACATGAAATCCGAAACCCGATGACAGTCATATCTGGCTTTGTTCAAATGATGAATGATGGGGATTCTTCACCTTATTATGAATATACAAAACTGATTCAAAAAGAAATTGAAGGCATTGATTTAATATTATCCGAATTTCTCGTTCTTTCGCGTCCGCAAGCCAATCAATTCGTTTCGATTTACTTAGGTGAAACTTTAGATGAGGTTGCTCACCTTTTCCAATTTGAATTTCAGCAAAGGAACATTACCCTAAAAATAAATAATGTGTTTGAAAATGCTATGATTCATGGCAATGCCAATCAAATTAAACAAATCTTTATCAATCTCTTTAAAAACTCGATGGAAGCGATTAATGATTGTGGCACTATTACGATTGAATTATGTAAAGACATGGACAAAAACAAGGTTTTTATCGGCATAAAGGATACTGGTTGTGGCATTCCACCACATGTTTTAGAACGAATTTTTGAACCTTTCTACACGACAAAAACAAAAGGTACTGGCTTAGGCATGATGATTATTAATAAAATTATTCAAGATCATCACGGTACAATTAAAATCACAAGTAAACAAAATGTTGGAACGGACATTTTAATTAGCTTCCCGATTAAACCAAATTAATTTTTTCTCCATAGACGAAGCCCCCATTTGAATAGAAAATGGGGGCTTCGTCATTTTATTATTTCATAATCGTACGTACAAGCTTCACCTTTTGCTTATACGGTGGGAATAATAAACTATTCGCAAGCTTATTTGAACGTTGCATAATGGATTTAGGGTGGGTAAAGCTTTCAAAACTTGCTTTCCCGTGATAAGCCTTGCTGCCAGATGGACCCACTCCTCCAAACGGTAAATGACTATTTCCAACATGTGTAATCACGTCATTAATACAGCCACCGCCGAATGGAAGCTCTTGTAGGAAATATTGAATCGCTTTTTCATTTTCAGAAAATAAATACGCGCTTAATGGCTTTGGCAATTTGCGCACTTCATGAATCGCTTGTGGCAATTGTTTATACGTCATAATCGGTAGCAACGGCCCAAATAATTCATCTTCCATTGACGGACTATCCCATGTAATATTTTCTAACAGCGTCGGTTCGATAAATAAATCTTCTCGGTCCGTAGTGCCACCAAATGTAACTGCAGTTCGTTCGCTATCTAGTATATTTTGCAAGCGATCAAATTGGCGTAAATTAATGATACGCCCATAATCCTCGCTGTTTTGAATATTCTCTCCGAAAAATTCACGTAACGCCTTTTTCATCAGCTTCACAAATTTTTTCGCAACGGATTCATGCACAAGAATATAATCTGGTGCTACACATGTTTGTCCCGTATTATTAAATTTCCCCCAAGCAATTCGTTTAACAGCTACTTCTAAATTGGCTGTTTGGTCCACGATAACAGGACTTTTCCCACCTAACTCTAGTGCAACGGGTGTTAAACGTTCCGCAGCGGCACGGGCAACTACCTTCCCTACAGCCACACTGCCTGTAAAGAAAATATAATCAAACGGCGCATGAATAAGAGCTGTTACTTCATCCTTTTCCCCTTCTACAACACGAACATAGTTTTCAGCAAATGTTTCTTCAATAATCGTTTTGACAATTGCCGCGGTATGCACAGCTGATTCAGACGGCTTCACAATGGCCGTATTGCCCCCAATAATCGCACCAATTAGCGGCTCCATTATTAATTGGAATGGATAATTAAATGGACCAATAATTAGTACAACACCATACGGTTCGCGAACAATATAGCTCTTCCCTGGTTGAAATTGAATCGGTGTTTTTACTAATTCTGGTTTCATCCAGCTATCAAGATTTTTCAAAAAATAAGAAATGCTATCATAAACAATGCCAATTTCCGTTGCAAACGCTTCAAACTCACTTTTTCTTAAATCAGCTGCTAAAGCTTCTATTATTTGGTGTTCATGTTTTTTGATTGATTCTTTTAATAACACTAATTGTTGCTTACGAAATTCTACTTCCTTCGTCGTCCGTGTAAAATAAAATGCACGTTGATCCTCTATCATTTGTTCAACATCTTGCGCCGTAAATTTCATTTTTTTCCACCCTTTCTTTAAAAACTATGCATAATTTATAGCGGTTCACACATATTAACTATAGTAATAACTACAACAATGTACAATTGATTTCCTGCATGAAAGGTGGGATAAGTTAATAAAACGAGCAAACAAGCAGTCAAATGTTATCAATTGAAATGAACATGGATATTTTTTTCTATTAAACACAGCGCATAATAATCGTACAAGGGGGCTATATTAATGGTTGTAACAGAAACTTGGTGGGAAGAGATTTTTTCTGGACCCTTATCAATCGGACTTAACGTTCAAAATGTAATAAAATTAGAGGACGAATCATTTTTATACTTTAACGAGTGTGCGGCAACTATTCATAATGATGAACAAAATACTTAATTCGATTACTTATAGGAGTGGATACTTCTGCTAATTAGAAGTTAAAGGACTGTCACATTTGGCGGTCCTTTTTTTGTTTTTTTATGGCATAATGACGGATGTCACAGTTTTTCATTAGCGCTTTAAAGGTGGTCTTTCTTATTATGAATAAATTTTTTAAAGTAATGCTTATTTTTTTGACGTTTTTTATTAGTATTTTATTAGTTCAATTCACGATGAATTATATCAATTCAGAAAAAAACGATAAAGTAGGAGAAGTAAAAGTTCAATTATCCCCCGAGGAATTACAAACTCAAACGACCATTGCGATTACAGACATTATATTAAATCAATTATTGGAAAATGTGATTTTGAATATTGACTTCAAACCGCATAAAGACCAACAAGATGTAAGTTTATATTTACAAGGACGTGAGTTTGTTTCAGAGGATACTTTACTAAAGGATAGCTACAATATTTTAAAAGATGTTAGCAAAAACGAAACTATCCGCAACTTTACTTTAAAATGGTATATGCTCGTCAAAAATAAAAATACTGAAATTTTAACTCTTTCCTTTTCGCAAGATACAATTGCCCAAGTGGATAGCCTTTCTTACAAGCAATTAAAGAAATTGGCTACCCATTATGAAAAACATGAAGCTTTAAATTAACAAGAGCCGCGCTTTTAGCATTTTTGCTAGAAAGGCGGCACTTGTTTATTACATCCTTTCGATTCCCTGGATGTTTCCCCCTCTAATCTACGCTGGATTTAATTCCAGTTCAACGGTAATTTTAATATCTTTCCCAACGAGTACGCCACCCGTTTCCAATGCGGCATTCCAAGTTAGTCCAAATTCTTCACGGTTAATTTTCGCTTCCCCTTCAAAACCATAAACTTCAACACCCCAAGGATTCGTCCCTTTTCCGTTATATTCTACGTCAAATGTAACTTGCTTTGTTACATCCTTAATCGTTAAATCCCCGGTCACCTGATAACCGTCACCAGATTTTTGGATTGTCGTCGATATAAATGTGCTTTTAGGATAAGTTTCAACATCAAAAAAGTCCGCTGCTTTTAAGTGGTTATCACGATCTTCACTTTTTGTTGTAATCGATGCTGTATCAATATAAAACGTAATAGTTGCAGTCGTTAAATCCGATAAATCATCTGCTTCCACGTCCGCTGAAAATGAATCAAAGGTCCCTTTCACTTTTGATACCATCATATGCTTTACTTGAAATCCAATGTTCGTGTGTGACGCATCCACTGTCCATTTTGCCATTTAAATTTTCCTCCTAAAGCCGAATTTTTAGATTGTAAGTTTTTCTAAGCAGTCTTCATTTATATGTATACCCCCATTCCATTTATGCAAACTATTTATATCCAATAAATTGCTAAAGAAAAAAACCATCTTTTCACCCAATGGGAAAAAAAGATGGTTTAAAGTTATTCATTTGCAAGAACGGAAATTAGCGTTGATTCATTATTGAATCGTATTGTTTATGTCATTTAAAGCATTTTGTACATGTTGAACCGCTGCTATCAGCTCTTCTTTTTGCTTCGCTGTGAAGAAACTATAATTAACGTAATCTTCTTTGCCCACTTCATAATATTCCAGAACTTCAATTAACTGCGCAATGGCTTCCGTTGCTGATGTCACCGTTTCGGTAGTTGCTCTTGCTGTGAAGATTTTTACAATTTCTTCAACTACTTCTGTTTGAGCCTTCACCGCGTATACTTCAGCATTTGCTAAGCTTGTTGCTGTTAGACGATTTTTCAACATATCTTCTAACATTGCACTAGCAGATGTCAGTACATTATTTTTACTCACATCAATAGTTGCTAGTTGTTTTTCTAACGCTTGAACATCACTTACAAGCTGCATAGCGACTTCTTCATAGCCCTTTGTTGTCTTCTCTTGGAATAAACCAAATGCTATACGTTGGAATCCTGTTGCTTCTGCTTCTTGCCCAGCTACGATCGAACCATTAATCGCTTGATTCAGTTCCTCGAAATCACCTGCAAGCGGTAAAAGTCGTTCATAATACATCGTTACAAGCGGATATAATTTTTGCGCTTCTGCTAATTTCCCTTCTTGCATAAGTGTCGCCAATAATTGCGTATCCGCTACAAAATCGGCCATTTGTGTAGCACTATATTCACGGAAGAGGGCTGCTTCACTTGCCACATTAACTTCTGGTACTATTTCTACTACTTCTTGTTCTGGTTGTTCTTTTTCAGTTTGCTGTTCTTTGTCTCCACAAGCTGCTAAAACAGCAACAGACATGAAAACAACAGCTAATTTCTTCGTGTAGTTCATATTTTTCACCTCATATAAGTTCAGTCCATAATTTTCGCATGGACAACAAAGCGTTCTTTATCGTTCGGGGATGTCGTACAAGTCGAAAATGTAATAATTTTATCACTTACTGACACATTGACTGGCATCGTAATTTCCGAACGTTGCTGGATTTCATTTAAAAACTGTTCAAATGTTGCATCTGAAAATTGTGTTTCAATATAATAAAAATCGGTTGTCGTTTCATAGGCAGCAAATACTTGCAGTTCATATTTTTCGGACGCTGTTTCATAAACAAATACTGGATGCTCATTGGCATATTGCTGCTGTGCAAATTTAGAAAGCTCCCCAAACATCGTCTCGTTACGCAGTACATGCCCATAAAAAATCGTGTGCCGATCTTTCATTGGCTCATTGCGAAAATCAGCAAAAATACTGCCCCCCCGACTTTTTTCATTCAAATAATTATGCGTTAAATAAAAATCATTATTATCCGTCTGCAAAACCGGGTTATCCAGTCGACTATCAGCCAATGATAGCCAGCCGATAATATTCGGATTTTGTTTTTGAAGTGTTGTAAGCGCACTCTCTTCCACCACTTGCTGCGCATCCTTTAGCTCTTTTTCTACATCTTTATAAGAAAATATATATTGTATTAGTTGCACCGTACAAAGAAGCATGACCGCAACACTGATGATTCTTAGCCATTTACGCATGCTAAATACTTAACGGCATCATATAGAGCCCCAGTTCCTCATCTTCATGGAACACTGAATTGACACCGTACACTTTTTTGATTACTTCCTTTGTAATGACCTCACGCGGCGCACCTTCTGTAATGATTTGGCCCGCCTTCATTAAAATAATATGGTCACTGTAACGAATTGCTTGATTAATATCATGGAGCACCATCACAATCGTCAATCCATGTTCTTCATTTAATTGCTTCACAAGTTCTAATAATTCCAGCTGATAATAAATGTCCAAATACGTTGTCGGCTCATCCAAGCACAGCATTTCTGATTTTTGAGCAAGTGCCATCGCGATCCATACTCGCTGTCGTTCTCCACCAGAAAGTGCTGCTAAATCATTGTGACGCTTATCGAGTAAATTTGTACAGGCTAAAGCCCAAGAAACAGCATCTTCATCTTCTGACGTGTTTTTCTTAAATAAGGAAGTATGCGGCATTCGTCCATACATGACCAATTGTTCAACTGTTAAATCACTTGGAATATCATTTTGCTGATAAACAATCGCAAACTTCTTCGCAAAGTCTTTTGCTTTATATTCGATTAAATCACGATTTTCAAGGCGTGCCTGTCCCTCGATTGGTCGATTATTGCGTGACATCACGCTTAATAATGTCGATTTACCACAGCCATTCGGTCCGATAATTGTCGTAATTTTGCCTTTTGGAATAACGGTTGATACCCCATTTAAATGACGTGTTGTTCCGTCATGCGAAACAATTACTTCTTTGATTTCCATCGTAACTGTCACTCTTTTCTAAGTAAAAATATTAAAAATGGTCCACCGATAATGGCCATAATTGTCGATGCAGGAATTTCCATCGGCGCAAATAATGTACGGCCAAGCGTATCCGCCAATAAAATAATAAATGCCCCTAATAACGCGGTAAATGGAATAAGTACTTTATGATCATAACCTACTAAACGGCGCGCAATATGTGGTACTAAAATTCCGACAAAGGCAATGACACCCGCTACAACAACTGACGAAGCTGCAAGTAAAACGGCTACGGCTGCAATAAGTAATCGTGCTCCCGTTACATTAAATCCGATACTTTTCGCTGTTTTGTCCGATAATACTAGCACGTTACACCAGCCATAGAACATAAATGCAAGCACTAAGCCAATCGTACCGTAAGTCGCCATTAGCGAAACATCATCCCATGTTTTTAACGTTAAATTTGACGTAATCGCCCCTGAAGTAGATGCACCAAAGCTAATCATCGCCTCTGTTAACCCTGAAAACATCGCATTAATCGCAATTCCGACCAAAATTAATTTGAGTGGATTTAAACCTGATTTCCATGATAAGAAAAACACTAAAAAACACGCGAACGCCCCACCGACAAATGCCGCAATAGGTGAAAAGAAAAACATTGTCGGCACAAATGATACGATAAATAACTTCGTAAACGCAGCACCAGCAGAAATTCCGATAAAGCCAGCATCCGCCAACGGGTTACGCATAATAGCTTGCAATAAAACACCCGCTACGGATAGCGCGGCACCGGCAAATAGTGCAATAATAATTCTTGGAAAGCGCAAATCTTTAATGGCCTCCATCTTATCATTATTCGCATCAAATAGGTTCACTATAAATTCACCAAAGCCCATTTGAATACTACCTGTTGTAGCGGCATAAACAATCGTCAGAAACAATAATAGTAAAACTACTAGAAAGCTACTAATTTTTTTCGTCACAGCAAACACCCTTTATCTCTAAATAGCCGACCAACAAAACCTTCATTTAGATTTTGCCGACCGTTTTACACATTATTTATAAAAAATAGTTACAAGCTCATTCAGTGCTTCTGGTACATTTAATGCGGCAGTTGTGCCAAATAGCTCCTCTTCTAAATCATACACTTCATCATTTTTTACCGCGGCAAAGTGCTTCCATACATCATTCGTTTTAAATTCATCATCAAACATTTTAATGACTTCATCCGGCATCCCGTGCGCTAATCGTAAAATGATATCCGGATTAGATTCGTATAAATATTCTGTGTTGGATGGCAAGTATTCCGCATCTTGTCCAGCCATTACATTTTCACCACCGGCTAAACGAACTAAATCACCTGCGTACGATTTTTCAGTTGCCACTAAATAGCTTCCTGGTACACCTAGTAAAATAAGTACTTTAGGTTTTTCCTTATCACTGGAAATAAGCTCTACAGCATCAATTTCCCCCTGCAGCTCTGAAATTAATGTTTCAGCCTCTGCCGTTCGATTATAGCGTGCACCAATTTCTTTGATTTCAGAAAGCATCGTTTCAATACCCGTTAAATCCACGAAATCCACTGGAATTTTTAACTGTTCAAACTTATCTTTCAAATCGTATTCCAACGTCGACACCGATAATACTTCTGTCGGATTCAATGATTTAATAATTTCTGCATCAGGATCCATTGCGTTTCCAATCGTTGGTAACCCTTCGAAACGTGCTGGTAAATGCTTTACAGTTTCTGGCACTGCTACCGCATCTAAATTGAGTTTATCCATAACTTCTGCCAAAACAACCGTACCTGCAATAATACGATGCTCTTCTTCAACAGTAGTAGATTGCTCTACCTCGGTATCAGGTGCATTTTGCTTTACTGCCTCTTCTTCATCATTTCCACAGCCAGCTAAAAGTGCTACTCCTAATGCTAGACTTGCAAGCCATTTTTTCATGTTATGTATCCTCCTATATTGATTAAACTGAAGTAAATTTTCATCTGAAAAGTTGATGGGAATTTACTTCAATTTAATGCACAATACTTCAAAAAGGCAGTAACCTCCGCAACTAAGCGGAGGTACACTGCACATTCATTTTATTTTAAGCCGTCAATTACAGTTAACCCGTTATTTAAAACTTTTGCCATTTGTCCACGTGTTAATTTAAGATCTGGATTAAATTTACCTTCATAACCTGTCATAACGCCTAATTTATTTAACTCCGCAATCGCTTTTACTACTTCTACATCTTTTGCAGATACATCCGAGAAGTTTGCAGTAGCGCCAGTTGCTTTATAGCCTTGTTTTTCTAATAAACGGTAGATCATTAACGCAGCTTGCTTACGTGAAATATCTTGTGTTGGCGCAAATAATGTTTCTGTGTTGCCATTAATGACACCAATTCCGTTTAACGCTTTAATTGCACTTTGCGTTTCTGCATCGAATTTTGCGATATCTGTAAATTTCGTTGTTGCTGGTACTTCTAATGTTAACGCACGGTTAATCATTAATGCGAACTGTGAGCGTGTCACATTATTTTTCGGGTTAAATTTATCTGCTTCTTTGAAAATCCCTTTTGAATATAAAGAAACAATTGAGCCGTAACTTGCATCTTTCATAATATCTGTAAATGGATTTTTCTTACCGCCAAATTGTAATTGCACTGGATATTTTTCATCGTATTTGAAATCTCCAAAACGAACAGATAGATCAACTGTCGCATTATACATTTGTGTGATATCTTTCACTGAAACTGTGTAAATTTTAACTGTATTTTCGCCGACAATTTCTTCTGACTTTTTCGCAACTGTTGCACCTGTTACAGTAAAGTCATTTAAATGTTGGCCTTCTGGGAAAGTGACATCTACATCATAACCACCCGCAGTAGATGTTACCGTTACTTGGTCAGCTAAATATTTCCCTTGCATAATTGATAAGTCATTTTTTCCATCTGCATAGACAAATGCTGGTAACGTATTTGCTTCAGGTTTTGCTTCAGGTTTTGTTTCAGCTTTTGGTAACTCTAAGTTCGCTGTGTTTATTGCGAAACCGAAATCATACCATTTATCCATTTTGGCAGCTGGTACGACAACATGTACTGCTGATTTGTGTAAATCGCTAATTGAATTAATGTCAAAGCTTAATACGCGTGTCCCTTCCGTAGCAGAGCCAGAAACCGTCGTCGCTAATTGCTCATTTACTTTTAATGCAGCAATCATTGGATTTGATTTTTCAACTACTTCAACTTGTACTGAATATTTTCCACCTTTTACGATTAATTTTGCTTTTGGTGAGAAATGGCTTGAAATCGCTTTATAATTGCCAATGTTTGTTTCTGGCGCATAAGTATCAAACGTTACATTGTATGTACCATCTGCCACTGAGTCAAACTTTTTACCTGGTGCGAACGGCTTTCCTGCTTCTTCTTCAGGCTTTGTTGGTTTATTTGATTCAGTTTTTTCTTGTTTAATAGAAGCTGGATCTGGTGTCAATGTTGCTTTTGCATCCATTTTCCCTACTGGTGTCGTTAAAGTAAATGTCGCTTCAACTGGCTTAAAATCTGCTGAAACAGGAATTAAAATCATTTTACTACCATAGTTATAAACAGCTGTTTTGCCATCTACTAATACTTCATCAACCATTGCTAATACTTGTTCTGTTAAGTTTAATTGAATATATTTTTGACCTTCGCGCTCTATTAAACTCCCTGTACCTGGAACGTATTTTGCAAGCATGCCTGTTGCATCTTCTACTTTGAAGTCAATCGTTTTTGTCGCTTGCGCAGAAGTATTTACTGCCTCTACTGAACGAGATGTTGCATCTGTTCCATTTACTTTAACCGATCCATCTACATCTGCTGAAACTGCCATTGCAGGTACGATTGCTGATGTTGCAAGTAATGATGCGATAATTGCTTTAGTTGTTTTTGATTTTTTAGCCATTGTTAAATTCCTCCCAGAACTATTCGTTTGTTTTTAGTTTTTTCGTGCGTATGAAAACAATCATTGCCATAATGAACAACACGATTGCTAAAATCGGTAGCTCATCACTCGTCTCTGGATTTTCTACTACTTCTTGTTCTTCAGCTTGTTGTTTTTCTTGTACTGATGCTTGTTGCTCCTCAGTTGGCGTTTGTTGTGCCTCTTGTGAAACCGCTTTCTCATTTGTCATAGGCTGTTTCGTTTGTTCACTTGTTGACGAAGTAGTTGCATTTTCAGTTGTTGCTGGTTTATTTGAAGAAGTATTACTTCCTGACGATGAATTCGTTGTTTCTTGCTTTTTGGGTGGTTCTGGCACAACTGGCTTTGTTTCCGGTGCCGTTACTACTGGTGCCTTAGCTTCTGGTAAAGCACTGCTGTTAATGACAAAATCTACACTATAAGAATGATGGTAATCAATATCTTCAATATCAATTTTCATCGCAATTGTCACAACATTAGGATTAGATATTGGAAATTGTACGACACGCTGATCCGCGCCTTCATTTGAACTAATGACACTTGCCCCACCAGGAGGTTTAAATTCAGTTACCCATGCACTTTTTTTAATCGTCAACTGCATCGTCATTTTCCCATCTTTTACGATGAGCTTTGCGGGCTTTGCAAAATAATCATTTGCCATTGACGCTGAATTACTGCCAGGTTTGTTTACTTGATAACTAACATCGTATGTACCATCTGCAATCGCCGCATTTGAAATATTCGGTAATATAAACGGGCTCATGATGAGTAAGACCAATAAAAATAAGCTATATTTTTTCATGCCACCAATTCCTCCATTTCTTATATAATAATAACCTATTCAGTAGAACTTTTTAATTCATTCCATTGTCTAGCATGCCATAAACTAGTATGGTAAACAATTGTCTAACCTCTATTTCAATCAGAATTATAACTTAATTGAGAATAATTTTCACTAATTCGTAATATTTACTACATCACTCATTAATCTTGACTCGTTTTTTGTAGCTGCCCGTCCAAATGGATGTTTTATCCATTACTTTTAGAGTTCTATCCGCTACTTTCAACTTTCTATCCACCACTTTTCGAATTCTATCCGTCACTTTCAATTTTTTATCTTTAAAAACAAAAATAAGGCTACGATCAAAAATCACATTAAATGACTTTTAATCGTAACCCCTTTATTAAACCGCTGTTTCCATCAATTTCTCTAAGTCTTCTTTAGTAAAATGGTAATTTTCATTACAGAAATGACAATTTGCTTCTGCCTGACCATCTGTTTGAATCATGTCTAGTATTTCTTCGTTACCTAAACTTACGATGGCATTAGTAACTCTCTCTTCAGAGCATTGACACTGGAATTGAACCGGCATTTTCTCTAAAACTTTTACATTTCCTACACCAAGTACCTGCTCAAGAATTTGTTCTGGCGTCAAACCATCCGCAATCATTGAAGAAATAGGCGCTATTACTTTTAACCGCTCTTCTATTGCGCTAATGATTTCTTCCTCTGCACCTGGCAAAAGTTGAATAATAAAACCACCCGCCGTTTGAATTGTATTATCAGGGTTCACTAGTACACCTACCCCTACAGCAGAAGCCGTTTGTTCAGAATTAAAAAGATAAGATGTGAAATCTTCACCAATCTCACCAGACACAAGGGGGATTTGCCCTACAAATGGGTGCTGCAATCCAATATCTTTTGATACAGTCATTAAACCATCTGTTCCGACAGCTCTTTTCACATCTAGTTTTCCTTGTTCATTCAGGTCAAAATGTGTTTGAGGATTCGAGACAAAGCCTCGCACTTCTCCATTGGCATTTGTATCGACAAGAATTGTGCCAATAGGACCCCCACCATTGATTCTCACTGATATTTTTTCTTCACCTTTAAGCATTGCTCCTAGCATGACACCCGCAGTCATTGCGCGTCCTAATGCAGCAGAAGCAGTTGGCCATGTATTATGGCGACGTTGGGCTTCTCCAATTGTTGCGGTTGTATTTACTGCATAAACTCGTACTTGATCATTATATGCTAATGCCTTTACTAAATAATCGTTCATTTTGTTCTTCCTTTCATTGTATCCTGATCTAGAATAATTCCTGTGCCAATAACTTATAAACATTCAAACGTTTCTCTTGGGAATGAGGAATGCTGCAAATCATTGCTTCATCAAATCCGTAGTGTGCTTGCTCTTCTTGTAATATTGTTGCGATTTCTTTTGCAGATCCTACTAAATGAATTTTACGATTTTCTTGAATAATCATCCGGTTCATTTCTGTCAATGGATAATCACGCGCTTCTTCAGGTGTTAAAACTTGTCCAATCTTGCCTTGCATAAACAGTAAACGCCAAATATCTTGTGGCATTGCCTCGAACTCGGCTTCTTCTTTTGTTTCAGCTGTTGTCACCATATAAGATACATTAATTTCTGGCTTCTCCATAAAGGCTGAAGGTTGGAAATTCCTTTTGTATAAATCTAAAATTTCCTTCGTCATTTGACCATTAAAAAATTGTGCAAATGAATAACCAACACCTCTGCGCCCAGCCTGTACAGCACTGTTGCCACTAGAACCTAATAGCCAAGCTTCCGGCAAAGAGATTTGGGATGGTGTGGCCATCGTTTTGTTATATAAATCATCATTCGGCACTTCGTCGTTAATCAACTGCAATGTCGTATCAAATTTTTCATACATATTATTCGTCATTGGTTGGCGTCCTTCAGATAAAGCATAAATGGAGTAATTATCCCCTCCTGGAGCGCGGCCTACGCCAAAATCAATGCGTCCCGGTGAAAATGCGCTTAGTGTTTTAAACACTTCCGCTAGTTTTAATGGAGAATAATGCATCATCATCACTCCACCCGTTCCAATTCGGATATTTTCTGTTTTAGCAGCCAAATGAGCGGCCGTCACTTCTGGAGCTGAACTTGCAAAAACATTTGTTGCATGATGTTCTGCCATCCACATTCGGTGATAGCCTAATTGATCTCCTAAAATCGCTAGTTCTTCTGCCTTTTTCAAAGCGTCTGCTGCCATATTCCCTTTTGTAACAGGAGCTTGGTCCAATATACTTAATTTCATCTAGATAACTTCCTTCCAATAAGCTTATTTTTCCGGTTATTCCAGTTCTTTTTCTTTACGTAATTTTTCCGGTGTTACGTCATTTCCAAGCGGGTCCAGTATTGTGATCCCTGAAAAAGTGTCTAGAACTTGTCCACGAATTTCACGTAAGTAGTCTTCACGCAATACTTGTTGTTCCACCTTTTCAGCATTCGTCAAACCTTCTTCACGCTGTTTTTTCGCTAATTCGTTAATGCGTGCTAAATTATTTATCATCTTAATTCCTCGCTATTCTCTTTATTTAGGTTGTGCGTGCATGGAAATGCGGTAATACATATTCGCCTATTTCTTGTATCACTTCAGCTACAGGACGATTACCATTCTTCAATGCAAGAATGATATGATTAATCCCCATATCTTGCAACGCATACAAATAATCGATTAAAAACTTATGTCCCGATGTAAATCCTACTTTTACCGGAACGGGATGAGGTGGCGCATTGGGATTTTCAGACAGGTTAATAACTAACGGCTGAATGAACGGCTTAAACGTTCCCGTTGCTTCCCGCCAACGCTTGATTAGCTCACGTTGACGATTCGCCTCTTGCGCATAAAACATCCAACCGTCTGTATTATCCGCTAACCATTCAATTGTTTGCCCAGAATACCCTGTACCGAATATTGGAATGTCGGCATTAGCTGGCTTAGGAATCACATCCCCCTCAGTTAGTCCCACTCGCTGTGACTGTATTTTAGGGAATGTTTCTTTCCACACTTTTCTCATAACCAATATGGATTCCCTAAACAATTCTGCACGGTCCTCCGGTTTCACTTTAAATGCAGGAAACTCAATTGGACGGTCTCCAGTTGCAGTACCAAATAACAGGCGTTGCTTCGATATTTCATCCAAAGTAGCTGCTGACTTCGCTAAGTGAAGCGGGTGTCGCAATGACGTGACAACACTCGCAGTACCTAGCGCGATTTTATTCGTATGTGCCGCTACGTATGTAAGAAATAGAAAAGGATCGTACAGAACGCCATCATCCCCAAAGTTGGGATCATAAAGTGGTGAATCCCTCACAAATAACGAAGCAAACCCAAGTTCCTCCGCTTGTTTTGCCAGTATCATTTGCTCTGCTAAATCCATTGTCTGAAATTTGTCCGAAGACAACTCCAATGGAAATGAAAGACCAAGCGTCAATTTATTTTCTTTAAATGTTCGTGCAAAACCACTGTGCGATTGAAATTTCTCCAAATTTATTCCACCTAACTTAGGAAGGTTCTCTACTTATTGAACCATCTTTTCCTTTACCCACTCTTGAAGTAATTGCACTTTTGAAGGATAATTCTCATTTATTTCTTCATATAATGACGCCACAGTTTCACGCTTTAACACGGATTGCCAAGAGGACTCAGCTTCCTCCATTAAGTTCGTTAACAAGCAGCACGAATCTTCCTCTTCTAACTCAAACATGTCATGTAAAATACCACTAGAGGTATACAATGATTGTTGTCCCTCAATAGCAAGATAAATATCATAAACTCGAATGTCTTCAGGCTTTTTCTTTAACTTAAATCCACCTTTAACCCCTGGCACAGAAGTAATCAAGTCCGCACTCACTAACTTTCTCAATAATTTTTGAAAATACGTTGGTGAGGCGTCTAATTGCTGGCTAATTGCTTCGCCCGGTAATACTGCCTTATCTGGTAACATATTTAGAATCAAAATGGCATAGACAGATTGTTCAACCCCGGTTTTCATCTGCATAAAATCACCTCCCGCGATTCATAATTCTTTCACTTTACATTCCGAACTAACATAGATAATGTTTATCCACGTTAGCTTAACTTGTTATCTTTAAAAAGTAAATTATTTTGCACTGTCTTTATCGTAAACATAGTGATTGACAATCCATATGAAATTCAAATTGTATCCGAACTAGGTCACGTACTAATTTTAGAAAATAAAAACACCTTTCATTGAAAAACAGGTATTGAAAACCTATTAATCAATATAAAGGTGTTATTTTCGGTACATATGTGCGTTACTCTAAAGCCTAAACTTATTATTTTTTAACTTCTTCTGGATGGAAGCCGTCTTTTTGTAAATAGTTAGGATGCGCCCAAATATTTAACTTTTTCGCTTCTGCCTCTTGTTGAATTTCGCGTAGCTCATCTTCTAGAGAGTTATTTGGTTTATTAACATAGCGTACAGCTGCAAGTCCTTCATTTAATAAAACTTCATGCAAGCTCACACCATCAACGAACACATAAGCTAATAATCGGTCATACTTATCTGCTTCCGGTCCCTTATCGAATAACAATTGAACCGACTTGGCATCTTCTAACAATTGCGTTGTCAATTGTTTTGCCGCCTCTGCATAAGGCATCGGATCACCCTTATCGTAATTCATTTCAGGTGTATCAATCATTAATAAACGGACGCGCTGCTTTTGCCCATCCATTTTAACACTCATCGTATCACCGTCACATCACCATAAAATTCTATGTACATAATTAATTTCTTTATCCAAAACCGTCACTTAACTAAATTTCTTGTGAAATTTCTAGTGTACACATTAATTACTGTGTACATAATTGATTACTTCCACTAAAAATTATGTACATATTTCATTTATTATACTATGAAATCTAATTAATTTTGCTGACTAGCAGAATTTTGACCATCTTAAATACTTTTTTTATTTAAGATGGTTATTTTATAGAAAAATTATATTGAACAGAATAGCTAAAATAAATTATCAAATTTACTCTTCAACTTCGACATATCATCTTGAGATTTATTAATCAGCTCATCTTCATCAGAAATTTCAGGGAAGTACTCTTTAAAATTTATCAGCGAAATATTTTTTTGAATATCCTTATTAAAATCTATTAAATTATCTTTTAACCCTAATTTATTTCTCGAATTAACATCCACGCTTGCGACTATTATTTGTTCATAGAGCGTTTTATAGTGTGTTGCCTCATTTTGCAAGGATGTTATTTTATTAGTTTGATTCTCGAGAATTTCTTTATTTTTCTCTAATTTCTTCAATTCCGTTTTGAGTTTATTTCGTTCTTCATATATTTCTTGAAATAGCATTTCAAATTGATGTAACTCATTAATAATTTTTAATTTATTATTACCGTATGCCTCAAAAATACTTTCAATATTCGGAAAATAAATCTCGTCACTTTCTGTATTTTCAAAGTTCCTCAAAATTGGATTGTTTAATTCCTTAATAAAATCTTCTAATCTTCTTTTCCACGTGTTTCTACTTAATCCCGTTTCTTTTTCCAATAATAAATACGTTAGAGCTTTTTGCTTGTATTTCTTTTTTATTTTTATTGCTAGTTCTTTCATCTGTATATCAGTTAATTTCTCATCAGGACCTCTTCTTTTACGTTTAGAACCTAGGTCATTTTCATTATTCTTCATGTAGGTAATCCTCCATAAGCCTTTGTTCAATAGCCATTTTATGATCCATTAATTGTTGCAATTGTCGTGATTTCGCTTTTAGAGACTCATTTAGATCTGGTCTATGATGAGATGATATTGCTTTACTTGTTACTATCATTGAATCAATAACATTATTAATGTCTACCCCTAATTCATTAGAATAATCTTCCAACCATTTAAGGCCTACTACATAATCATTTATACTTGGTTTGAAAATATAAAATGAACAAACTCTACAATCTTCACAACAATTATTTGGAAATGCATCTTTGTCTTTACAATATCCATAGTCCACTTTCAAAAAGAAGTTTTCTAATTCTTGACCTTCATACATTTTTCCCTCGTCAATTTTTTCTCTACGCCATCCAAGAAAACCATCACTAAATTCCTTTCTAATGTTATTTGAAAGACCCAACCTATTTAATCTATAAACATATGATTCAACAAAAGTCTTTGAATGACTATAATAATTATTGGGTGAATGAATGCTATCATGACCTGCAAGTTCTGATATTGACAATAAGTTAAAGCCTTGAAGAAATAAATTTATAATGGCAAAATGCCTTGTATGAGAAGGTAATATTCTAAAAGATATTCCCGCTTGATATTGTTCCATTACAATTTCATTATAAAAGTCTGTTAAAATTTCTCTAAATTGACTATTTTTCAGTCTATCTACAACAAAATTAATTGTTCTATTACCATATGGTGGATTATTATACTGATAATATTTTTGTGAAAAAAGATATTCAGAAGTGATATTCAATTCCATTAATTCAGTCTTAAATTCAGTAAAAAGCCTATAAATACCCTTATTTACTTGGATAACTTGAATAGGAGGCACATCGTGTATTGATTCTTTCATCTTCTTAGATCTAGTAATTGTTATCCAGAATAGACCTCGTGAATCTTTTCTAATACAATCCGATTTCAACTTTAACAACTCTACTGGTCTCATAGGAATAATATTTGTAATTGCCCACCATAATTGAATTAGTCTATACTTAAATTTTTCATTATTTTCATTATTAAAAAAATCGTTTATTATCTCATCAAAAATTAAGATTTCGGTTAATGGAGGTAATACTTTATTTTTTCTTTCACTTTCACAAATCTTCTCACAAATTAGAACTATAGCTTCTTTATCAAGTTCTGTATAAAAATCTATAAATCTCAAGATTAATCTTGCTGTAGTATATTTATCTTTATCATTAACCAAACAATCCTCTAGAATATTTACATTTTTTAATCCTGCTGTTTCTATTATCAAATAACTTAATTTTCTTTGATAATCCTTAATATAGGAAGTAGATTTACCTTTACGAATAAGTATCAGAAAATAAATTTTTTGAGCAAGTTTCAGTTCTTTATATACATCTAAATCAAAATTCAATTTTAGAAAATAGTTAGAAGTATCACAGGGTAAAGTCCAATTATTAGAATAAAATGAAGCTGCTATAATAAAACCATCATTTTTTAATTCTTCAAAAATAGATATATATTTTTGTATATCCTCTTTTTTAAAGAATACTTTCTCTTTAATGTAAACCTTGCTAATTCCTCTGAAATCAATATCTCTTATTAAATCCATAGTCCTCTATTCACCTTTATATTTTTAGTTTCCCTGATATTCTTTGCATATTATTTTTTCGCTCTTCTAAACTTATAAAACTATTTACTATTTCTATTCCAAATGTTATGGCTACTTCGTTAAATATTACTAATACATTTAATAGATGCTTACTATCTCGTAATAAAATTGCTTCAGAGTTGGTTTTTTCAATTGAATTTGCTAATCTTGTAAATTCTCTTTTTGCTTCAAATAAAACATGGTTAATTTGCGGGATAAAATTTTCACATCCAAAGCAAACTTTTCTACTTGTAAACGAACAATTAGGAAATTCAATACACTGTCCACAGCCATCTCTTGAAGGTATATTACATTTAAAAACTTTTAGTAATAATTCTTTTAGGGCCCACTCATCCATCATACTTAGTTTATTAATTACAGAACTTTTTCTTTTCTCGTAATCTAATAATGACGATGCCCACTTTTCTAATTCAAGCGGTAAATATTCGCTTCTTAAATCAACTATAGTATTTGTTCTTTGTTCCATGCCTTGCTTATAATTCAAATTATTATAAACTAATTGAATCATATAATTATAAAGCCATCCGAAATGACCACGTTTAAATAAGTTTATTGACACACGATCAATCGTTCCGTCCTTATTGTGAAGCTTAATATAGGTAGCAGTGGTGTTAATATCCTGATGTGACCTCATCCAGCCAACAGTTTCAATTGATAACTCTGAAAACTCTTGATCCTCCGATATTTCTAAAAATAAATATGTCATTGTACTGTTGTGAAGCTTTTTACTTTGATAGTCTTTTAATAATGGATTGCTTTCAAAAAATTTTTTGTGTAGTTTATTTCCTGATGTTTGAGGATTCATAGAATTACTAATAAGACTACCTAATAAATAATTTGATTTAATATTTTCTATTTTTGAATTTTCCTTAGCATGTAATTCAGAAATCACAACAGAATTTGCTAATGGTTCAATCAGATCTGGTGAAACAAAAAAATTAAGGGGCTTCGAGGTCTTACTAGTTATAGAATTACTAAATAATAAATATAGTTGTTGAATAATTAAATTACATTGTTCAAGTGATAATCTATTGTTAATTAGCCATCTCAATTCGTTTATATTTAATATTTCAATATCAACTCGAGGCATTTCAAAAATTATATCACTAGGTCTCCAAGGGGTTGATAATAACATAGTAGTCAACACCCACATATTTGCATAATCTCTACTTTTTAAAGAACGTCTTATATGTTTTTCAATTTCTTTAACATGAAAATTGTATGCTTGATATACCTCTGGTGTATATCTTTCTGTATTTATATCTTTATCAGCAAGTTTATTTTTCCTTGACAGGACATATTCTTTTTCAATTGTCTTTCCTGAAACTGAATACTCATGTTTAATAAATTTTAAGAATAGTTCCCTTACTGGACTTGAATATTTTTTATTACTCACAATCTCTTCAATACTTTCAGAATTCAACTCAATAATTTCGACCTCTAAATTCAAAACAATATCATTAAATATTTTTTTTAAGTGATTGTAAACTCTACGAATATTTCCTATTCTTCCCTGAGTGGCATTTATCCTTAAAATAGCGAATTCTTGAAAGTTTACTATTGTTTTTTTGATATTTTTATTAGATCCAATGAATATAAAATCCCTTTTTATATCCTCTATTATTTCAGGTTTAGTTAAACTTATTTCACTCTTACTATTTATTTGAAAGTCAAGTTCTTGCAAACTTGATTCTGGAAAATAATATCTATTTGTTTTTATCACATTATTAATTTTATCTCTGTTAATATATTTCAATATAGTAGCTGTTGATACTTTTAATTTATTGCTAGCTTGTTTAACATCTATATATCCTTGAGGTGTTTTTTTGCTTAAATTATTTTTAGTTACCTTTTGTTGTTTTATTTCTTCATAGTATTTTTGATAAGCTTGTAGATCATTTTTATTTATAAAGATTTTACGTTTTATACTTTTGCTCTTCAGAATACCCTTTTTACTCAATTTCCCAATAATATTTATAGATATACCCAATATTTCTGACATTTTTCTAATATCCACATATCCATTCGGTACTTCCTGATTTTTATCTTCAAGATACTTGTGATAATCTTTTAGGTCGTTTTTATTTATATAAATTTTCCGATTAATATTTTTGCTTTTCAGTATATCTCTTTTACTTAATTTCCAAACTACATTTTTAGATATACCTAGTATATTTGACATTTCTCTAGTATCCACATATCCATTGGGAACATCTTGATTCACATCTTCAAGATACTCGTTATAATCTTTTAAATCGTTTTTATTTATGTAAATTTTACGATTTATGCTTTTGTTTTTCAGTATATCTTTTTGACATAGTTTTCTGATAATATTAATTGAAATATCNCTTAGACATTTCATTTGTATCTACATAGCCTTGCGGTATCTCTTCTTTCAGTTTGTTAACCTTTCCTCTTTTCGAACGTGCTTTATTTTCTAAATACTTTTGATAATCTTGCAAATCTTCTTTATTTATATAATTTTTACGATTTATTCTTTTGCTCTTCAGTATGCCTTTTCGGCATAAATTATTTATATAAGAATTAGAACTTCCTAGTATTATTGACATTTCATTTGTGTCTACATAGCCTTGTGGTACCTCTTCTTTCAGTTTGTTAACATTGGCTGTTTTCGAACGTGCTTTATTTCCTAGATACTTCTGATAATCCTGCATATCATCTTTATTTATATAAATTTTACGATTTATGCTTTTGTTTTTCAGTATATCTTTTTGACATAGTTTTCTGATAATATTAATTGAAATATCNTTTAGACATTTCAGTTGTGTCGACATAGCCTTGCGGTATCTCTTCTTTCAGTATGTTTTCCTTTCCTCTTTTCGAACGTGCTTTATTTTCTAGATACTTTTGATAATCTTGCAAATCTTCTTTATTTATATAAATTTTACGATTTATGCTTTTGCTCTTCAGTATGCCTTTTCGGCGTAAATTATTTATATAAGAATTAGAACTTCCTAGTATTTTTGACATTTCATTTGTGTCTACATAGCTTTGTGGTACCTCTTCTTTCAGTTTGTTAACCTTTGCTGTTTTCGAAAGTGCTTTATTTTCTAGATACTTCTGATAATCTTCCATATCGTCTTTATTTATATAAATTTTACGATTTATACTTTTGCTCTTCAGTATGCCTTTTCGGCGTAAATTACTTATATAAGAATAAGAACTTCCTAGTATTTTTGACATTTCATTTGTGTCTACATAGCCTTGTGGTACCTCTTCTTTCAGTTTGTTAACCTTGTCTGTTTTCGAACGTTCTTTATTTTCTAGATACTTCTGATAATCTTGAATATCGTCTTTATTTATATAAATTTTCCGATTTATGCTTTTACTCTTCAGTATGCCTTTTCGGCATAAATTATTTATATAAGAATAAGAACTTCCTAGTATTTTTGACATTTCATTTGTGTCTACATAGCCTTGCGGTACTAAATCTTGTGTTACCATTAACTCATTTGATGCTTGTAAAGATAATAAAAACTCTTTTTCGTTTACATATATTCTCTTATTAATTCTTTTAATATCATTCAATTCATATAAATTCACTATATTTTGTATTTGTTTATCAGTAAATTTATATTTTTCTTTTATATCTTCATAACTTAAATACCCTATCTTTGATCGCTGGATTTCAAAATTATCTAAATCACCGCTATATATATACCAATCTCCTAAAATTCGCTTTGAATTTGGAAAATATTTTTTATTAGAAGCACTTTTTATTATTCTTACCTTGACACGAAGTTTGCGCGCTGCTACTTCAATCCTTAAATAATTGTTACTACTCTCTATAAGTTCCTTTTCCTTTTTTAATATTTCATAACTTGTTGTGTCTTCAGGAATTATGTTAATGTCCTTTACATTTTTAAAAGACATCAATGAATTTTTCATTTTCGCACTTTTAACCTTTATTAATTCATCACGCTTAACATAAATTCTCCAGAAGCCATCAGAAATAACTTGAGTAGATTGAATATTTTTATTAATAGCCCATCCTTTAATAGAATTTGGGTGCATTGCCAAAATTGAGGCCGCCTCTTCAACTGAACAAAATCCCTCAGGAATCATTCGCTCACTTTTAATTAAACTCACTAGGTTTGATAAATTAGTTTTGTGAATATACCGATATCCCATATGTATAATGGAGTCGACCTTACCTCTTTTTATCCAATTATTTATATCTGTTCTTTTTGTTCCAGGTACTTCTTTAAGAAAAAATTTAACAGCTTCCTTTGTCGAAAAATAATTTCCCTTTTCAAATATTTCATTATATTCTATAAATACTTTAATTTTTGCGATTTCTGACTTAGGAATAAATAATCTACTATCCTTATGGGTATATATTTTTTTTATGGGGGCTATTTGAAGTTTCTTATGCAATGTACTTTCCCCTAAGCCTAACATCTGTGCAATTTCTTTTATTGTTGTAAGTTCATCATTAGGTACATTCATTTAAAAACCTTCTTTCTAAAATCCTTTTCTCTTCGAATAAGCTCTGGAATATATTCATTGTGCATATGTTCAAGTCTTTCTTCTACTCTCTTTCGAACGCGCTCTGTCTTAGCTAAGTATGGTAAAGATGATAATAAATCACTATCACCACGTAAAAACATTAATTCGGCAGGATTATCAATTTCTCCAGCAATTAAATTAGTAAATGTTCCTCGGCCGATGTGAGTTCCCCAATCACTTGTTCGCAAATCTGCTGCAACAATTTTATCTTCAATGGTTCCATAATCTCTTAAAAAACAGATGAATTTTTCTTTTACATTATAAAAATATTGGCTATAGCTTTTCCCCGACATTGGTAAACCATCTCTATTAATAAATAATGCGCCAGTGTCATTTATATCCTTATCTTTATAAAATACAACATGATCTTTGAATAAAATATTTCCCCAATCTTTTATTTGAAGAACTTGCTGTTTTCTAATTTTCTTAACATAGCTGGCTCCTGAACTATCCTTTAAATCAGTTCTAAACTGTTGCTCTTTAATATTTAATAAAAAATCATTGCTATTTAATTTCTTTTTAAATTGAGTCCTTTTTAGATTCACTACTTCTCCAGCTCTAAGTCCTCCAAAAATCTGCAAATATATACCTAGTGCTATTGGATGAGCATATAAAATACAGATTTCTAAAAATAAAGGGATATATTTTATAGGAATCAAATGCCTTCTGTTTGAGGACACTCGTTGAGGCAAAATTGGATTAAAAATTGATTCGTAATATTGTTTATTATTGGTGTTATTTATTTGCTTTTTACTTTCTATATTTGCTTCTTTGACTTTCGGTAACAATCCTTGCTTTGATAACCAAATATAAAATGCAGTTAATGTCCTAGCAGAATCAGTTATTGTATCCCGTCTAAGTCCTTCATTTACCATACTATTTAAATATCTATTACCAATAACTAAATCTAACTCGCTCAAACTTTTAACTTTTTCCCCTCCCTCTCTTAACAGAAAATTCAGAAATTTAACTATATTATTAGCGTGCTTCCTTTGTGTATTGAACTCCCGCTCTCTCCATTTCCCATTAATAATAAAATTACTTAAAGGATGTATTACATAAAAACCCGTATTTTTATTTCTCAATCCAATAAGAGCTTTCTGCTTTTTAACTTTGGTAACGAGACAATCAGTCCACACAGATGTGGTGATAAATTCAATATTTACAATTTCATTTAGGTTAACTATATTATTTTGAAACAATATGGATCCCCCTATTCTTTTATGTTTCTATTATTACAATTATAAAGTATTGCAATAATAGTATGAAGTGAAAATTGGTGAATTTTACATTATTAATTCACTACTACTTCAGGGAGCGTCAATATTTTTTTATAAATGACTTTCCAACCCTTTCGGGTAGAATATCACTTTGTATTTAACTATCACTTATACATAAAATTAATTTCGAGCGGGCATATCCTGTCTATTTTGTTGGGGCGTACAGCTTTTCAAACATCTCCGTAAGTTCTTATCGAGCTTTGTTAAAACCTAGATGACATCTTGTAGCGAAGCGTTGATTATAGTCCTCAAATTGCCTCAAGGAAACGTTCCAATGATTCTTCACTTGGAAATTGTTCTTATCGTATATTTCTTGATTTGTTTATTGAACGATTAAATTAAATTCGTCAAATAAATGCTTCGCCAAATATCCTTAGTGAAGTCATAAAACATCAGTAATAACGCATTATCTGCTAAAGATTTTACGACTTTCGGGTACGTGTTCTTCCATGTATCACAAAAAGTATAGAGCGCTTTTTGACCATTTTCTTTGTTTGTTGCTTTGCAAACTGTTTTGAAATCATCGCAAATAGCCTGACGATCTTCTATGCGAAATATTAAGTGCAACATGTACTAAACAGGTCTAATACTGCGCTTTCGGAAATACGGTTTGAATTGCGTCAACCATGCCTATTAAAACGTCCGAAACAAATAATAGAACATCTTCTACGCCATGTTCTTGTAACTCTTTTAATAGCTCTTGCCAGTTATATGCAGATACTGTTGGGGAGATTGTGTAGGCCAGTACTTCTTTTGAGCCATCTTCACGAATGCCGACAGCAATATACACTGCTTCTTTTGAAACGGTATCACGACGAACGGCGATATAAGTCGCATCTAAATAAACGCAGACGTAGCAATTGTGCAACGTTCGATTATTGAACGCTTCTACTGTTTCCGAAATAGCTTTTGTCATGTTTGAAATGGTTTGCGGTGTGTAATGATGCCCATACATTTTCTCTATTAATGAGGAGATTCCAGCCATTATAATGCCTTTTTTAATAGGTGTATCACGGTTTCTTCAAGCGTATCATTCGTGCGTTTATAAGGTGCAATAGTCTGTTATTTGAATTCACCATTGCGTTCACGTGGAATCGTCAGTTCACCAAATTCTGTTTTAACGAGCGATCGTAAGGACCATCTCGAGAATTACTTGAATTAAAACCAATTCTTTCTTATTTTTCTTAATCTAGGAATTCGGTTAATTCCGTAGCCAGCAGCGAATTTACGGCTGTTTCTAAATGTGAGCGAAAAACTTCAGTTATATCTTGTTTTTGGAATAGAGCTTGAACGATTACTGTTGTAAACTGATTCATAGAGAAGACCTCTTATCTAGGATTGGTTGTGGTGACTTAATTCTACCAGGAAAAGGTCTTCCTTTTTCTATGTCTTCAGTTATTTACACAAAATTATTTTATACTCTCTCACTTCATACTTTACATAAATTCGTTTGTTAACTTTTTAAACAGTTAGATATATCACTTGCTAACACTTTAGATCCAGCTGCTCCCTTTAAATATTTTAAATCACCAGTTGATAACCAATCGATTTCTTTTAAATTAATTAGTTTCTGAGCAATTTTTACTGAATCGGGCTGCTGAGATTTAGCTAAGTAATTTTCATTTATAACTTGGTTACCTATTATTGCTAGTGCATTTAAACACGTGATATGCGTCATTCGATAAAGCGAATTATCCTCCCATTCATCAGGAAATAATTCCTTAATTGTATTGAAATAAAATAAACAAAGATTTAGTTTTTTTTCTTTCGAAATCTTTTCTAATACAGATTTTTTCGTTAATAATTTCACAATACTATAAAGATTTTGTAAGGTAATATTTTTTTCTTTGCTTCGTTTACCGGTAAGCGTGCCTTTACTAAAGAACGGACTTTCTGGTCTTAATATTAAATTAGTTGCAACCCAACTCAATTCGTCATTATCACGATTCAAATAACGACTTAATGAAGTCCCAATACCCTTAGCTTTCGTATTAATCACATCAAATAATTTAATTTCCTCATCATCATCTAAATAATGAAATGCAAGAAAAGGAATATTTAATGTACTATCCGTCTCGCTAATATATTCTTTTATACCACCTAGACGATGTTGACCATCCATTAAGGTCCCTTTCTTTTTACAAATTAAACGTCCTAAATTCGGTCTATGTTTATCGTAAGCATGGAATTCCCAATTACCTGCTGCATTTAACAATATCGGTGTGTATAGTGAATCCTCACCTTTTGATAAATAATTTGCAAAATCGGTGCACCGCTTTCTATTTATTGGCCGTTGATAGCCCTTCCCGGAAGGATCGTTATATAACTTTGAATATGAAAAGGTAACCGCTACTTGTGAAGACACAAACCCTTGATAGGCTACTCTACCACGCATTTTTGATTGGATAACATTTTCAATTGCAATATTAGTTGGTAAATTACTACTCATCTTTTATCTCCTTTTATCAAATTTAACATCATTTTAATACTAATAGTTAATATAAATCAAACAAAACTACCTTTAAAGTTATTTTTTTTATATTTTAATGGTATGTGATGTTTATTTGACCTCATCTAGTCTAAAATTGAGGTGAATTAATATGGAATTAACAAAAAGAGTGGGAATGAATATTCGAGCAATAAGAAAATCTCAAAATTTAACGATTGATGAATTGGCCGAGAAATGTGATTTTCAATCTCCATATTTATCAGATGTAGAGCGGGGAGAAAGAAATATTACGTTGCAAACTTTAAATAAAATATTAAATGCGTTACAAGTAGAGCCAGGTCATGTTCTTATTCCAGAAAGAAAATCAAATGAAAATGAAGATAATATTAGAGAGGAACTTTTACAAATATTATTCAATACTCTCGAAGATAAAGATGAGAACGATATACGAATGTTGTTAAATATCTCGAATGAAATCTTTTGGCGCTTAAAAAATAACTAAAAAGCAGCTTGTGAATTTTAATCACAAGCTGCTTTATTTCTTTTTACAATATTGCCTATATCATTTATTCCATTAACATCAATATTAATATCTCCAGCAGGAATTTTTCCAGCTACATTTGCATGAGTTGCACTTAATGCAAGAACGTCTCCGTTTTCCATAATAAAATTATTCTCTTCTAAAACATCACAATCTAAGCTAATTGTTAATGCATTTTCAACATACGATATTCACCGTGAATTGGCATAAAAAACTATGGCTTCATAAGTACCTGAAAGTATGATCAAAACAGTTGGTTCTTTATTTATCTAGTTTGGTTTTTATAATAAAGATTGATTATTTCGAGAAATAGGGGCCACGTCGAAAAAATGGGGATTTACAACGATAAGAAATGAGCTACGTATGCAAAATTTTATGCAAAGCGTGTGCCAATGCAGATTTTTTTAAACATCGTTGAAAGCCTAATTATATCTAGGTTCAAACGATTGTACATAAAAAGCTGTATATGATTAGAATAAAGAAACAATTAGAACATTGATATGACACCAACAACGTTTTAATTGTTTTGATGTGACCTTAAACTTTGATATGGGAACGTTTTTTTTATAGGTTTGTTTATTTTTTAAGATAAAATTATTCTCTTTCGACGAAATATTGTCTAATTTCATTTGGTAATTCTTCTATAGCTATAATTTTCAATTTTTTCGTTCCAGGGGTAGTTTGAATTAAGTAAGTTTTCTCGTCAAATTCCAATAATGTAATTTGTGTGATCATATTAGGATTAAATTCTTCTTGAATAAATTCAATAATCTTATAGTCAATATTTTTAGTATCAAGAAACAGTGACTCTGGATTTTCTGAATTCCTTAATGTTTGCATTAATTCTAATGAATTAGAAGGGTTAGTAATAACCCAATGAATGATTGGCGCTGCAACAATCAATAAAATAAAAATAATAGCTAATATTTTTTTCATATAAGATACCTCCAAAATTAAATCGATAAATACTCTAGTTATTAATTGTAAATAATGTAATTCAATGAATGATGCTGATTAAGGCGCTTTCATTAGAGTGAGTGGAGTTTTTAATTCATGTGCAACTTTAAATAGGTTTTATAAAATTTATAATATAGTTACTCCTGCTGGTTAAAAAGTAATATTTTTGGGTAATAATGAAATAAGGAGGTTTAAAAGGTGAACAAAGTTATTCAACCAGCACATATATATTGTTTATTATTCTTATCCTTCAGTTTTTTAGCACAATTCATTTTAATTCCCACAATGTTTTCTGAAATTGAACGCGAATCATGGATTAGTGTATTAGTAAGTTTAATACCTACATGTCTTTTAGCCATACTTATTTCAAAAATTACTGCCTCATTAAATAATGTTTCTTTCCCTTATTTTATATCTAATTATTATAATAAATCTCTTTATTTAATCATAATTACTTCATATATTGTATATCTGCTTTCGTCAGCTTTCATAACACTTAAATTTACCATGATTTGGGTTGATGAAAATTTTGTCTCTGAATATCCTTACTTTATAACAGTGATCTTATTTATAATTTTGTGCTTTTACGGCTCACTAAAAGGTATCAAAACCATTGCTATTCAGTCTTTGATTATTGGTGCCCTATTCGTTGTATTATTTGTAATACTGAATTCAGGGAATTCGATTAGTAATGAATATGAGCTTATTTTACCAATAAAAACAAGTGGTATTACTTCAATTCTATGGGGAATATTATACATATGTATTGGTATTTTAGAGTGTGGATTTATTTTATTTATTTTAAATGGCTATCTAAAAGGAATGTTAAAAACTAAAGGGATTATAGCTTTATCTACAATAATGGTTGTATTAGTTTTAATAACCATTGTGACTACTATATCAGAATTCGGTATTTATATAACGAAAAAAATGACATTTCCCATTAATGAACAATGGAGAGTTTTGTCATTTGGTAAATATTTCACAAGAATGGATTCCTTATCAGTTTTCCAAATTTTATCTATGTCGTTTATTCGCGTTAGTTTATTTATGTATATAATATCTTCATTTTTTAAAAATCGAAATTTTATTTTATTCATTTTATATTTAAGTTTAACTATAGGATTACTAATTCCTTGGTCAGTTTCTAAATTTTTATCATTTATAAATAGGGTTTACCTTCCCTCTATTTTTGTGTTCTTACTCATTTTTATTATCGTTACCTATGTACTATTAAAAGTTAAAGGGGGACAAAAAAATGACCGGAAATAGTAATAATAAAGATATTCTTTACAAGGAATTAAGTGAACAATCAGATATAACAATTAGCAATAAATTTTATATTTATAATCAAGATAAACAAGAAGTGATTTTTATTTATTGCCCTAGCTTAATTGATAGTATTCTTTACTTTAATTCTTTATTACCAAACATTAGACATCTTACTGAAAAAGGGCATTTGAATGACGTGGAAATTATAAATCGATATTTAGAAGTTAGAGAAATAAATGACTTCATTACAAAATTAGGTGAAATAAACAGGGGGATTTTTACAGGGGTGTTATATTTTTATCATGTTCAATCTGATAAATTATATTCAATCAATATAGCTAAACTCCCTGAACGATCAATTGACGAATCAAATATGGAAGTTTCATTAAGGGGACCACGAGATGGATTTGTTGAAAATATAGATACTAATCTTTCTTTGATACGGATGAGATTAAAAAGTAATAATTTATTAAATATAGAATACTCTCTTGGAAATACAAGTAAAACAAAAGTACTACTACTTTACATTGACAATATTATCAAACAAGGCGTTTTAATTGATGTTCAAAAAAAATTAAATAATATAAAAGTAGATAATATTGCAAGTAGTTACCATATCGAAGAATTACTTTACGATAAGACATATACCCTCTTCCCTCTCCTTGATTATACTGGCAGACCAGATTTTGTAGTAAATTCACTCAATAAAGGCCGTTTTGCAATACTGGTAGATGGAAGCCCAAGTTGTTTAATTGGCCCAGTAAATTTACTACTTACTTTGAAAGCTCCAGAAGACGATCAAACAAGTTTCTTATCTGTGAGTTTTTCCCGTATGTTAAGAGTGACATCTTTACTTACAACTATTTTTTTACCTGGTTTTTGGATTGCACTAACTGTCCATCAGCTTAACCAATTGCCTTTTCCCTTATTAGTATCGATATCTGCATCTAAAATTGGTTTACCAGTATCTTCTGCGTTTGAGATTCTGATCATGCTCATCTTTTTTGACCTCTTTCGAGAAGCTGGAATACGTTTACCAAAAGCTGTCGGTCAAACTGTTGCTGTCTTAGGAGGTTTAATAGTTGGTGATGCTGCAATTAGAGCAGGTTTTACGTCACCATCAACATTAGTAATCGGAGCCCTTACTGTCATTTCTAGTTACACATTAATTAATCAAAATATATTAGGGAATGTATTTTTATTAAGAGTTGCTGTGTTAATTACAGCTACCTTTTTTGGGATGTATGGTTTTGTATTAAGTGTACTATTCCTTTTAACCTATATCTCCTCATTAGAAAGTTTTGGACATCCTTACCTTTCCACTTTGGATAAAGTAAACGTTCCAAATCTTATTAAAGGTTTCTTAAAAATGCCATTTAAAGTAACAAATAAAGATTGATTGTATGTCCAATTTTTCAGAAGGCAGGCGTTAGCGTATGTCCAATTTCTTTATTTTCATGTTGAAAGCAATCCTGTTTTTACAATTAATATTTTTATTAGGGGGTTGTTTAGGTACAAAAGAAATTCAAAGTGAAATTTATATAACGGCTATTGGGATAGATTATTCTAATAATAATTATAATTTATACTTCCAAGCAATAGGTTTTAACAATGTTGCGGGCTCAGATCCAGGAATTGCATCTGAACCCACACCAATTGTTAATGGCCATGGAGAAGGTGAAACTATTCAGGAAGCTATAGATGATATTGAAAAACATTCTGTTAATCCTTTATATTATGGGCATATACAAAACATCTTTATTTCCAAAAATATTTTGGATGGGCGTTTGCAGAATTTTTTAGACTTTTTAAGTAGGAACTATTATTTACGTTACAATACTTTGGTTTATGGATATGAGGATAATATTAAAGAAATAATGAATGTACATGGTTTTTTTCACAAACCCCCTACATTAACATTTCCTTATGATCCAAAAGAACAATTATTCTTTAATTCATTTATCTCAACTAGAACTGTACAAGACATTATTAAAAGATTTTACGAGCCAGTTGGATCTATAATGGTTCCTTCAATAGAGATTAGAGATGATTATTGGATGGAAAATAATCATACAAAAAAAATATTATCTATTAATGGGGCATACTTCCTTTCCAATCAAAAATTGAAAGGATGGATAATAGAGGAGGAACTTTCAGGACTAGATTGGTTTAATAAAGACTTTAATAACATGAAGCTATCAATTAAAGATAAATCGGTATCTTTGTTTATTGATAATATAGATTATCGTATAGAAGTATCAGGAGAAATAATTCCTAAATACAATATAAATTTAGAAGTAGAGGCATCAATCAGAGAAAATCAAAAGAATCTTGAAAATGAAATAATTGAAAATGAAGTGAAAGAAATTATTTTAACACAGTTTAAAAAGACATTTACGAGAGGATTAGAAATCAATGCTGATGTCTTCAATTTTTCAGAGAGAGCTTATCGTTTTAAATCTCGAACTTGGACTGAGGAAGAATTAAATGCTATCACTGAAGATTCTATTGATAAAATCAATGTAAATATTTTTATAAAGGACAATGGGGCTAAAAAATCATAATACTCAGGGGTTTATATTTTTTCTGAAAACGACTTTAGTGTAAATTAAACAACTTTATTATCTGGATCTACGTCAAGACTTTAGACACCCTCATGTTAACTTTTTTGTTTTGCACAACGTCCATTTTGAGTGTTCCACTCATGCTCAAGAACAGGAAAATGTCCTGTGGCATTGGTGTTCTTTCTAATGCAGTAAGTGCCATTCTTCCGAAAGAAGGAAAGACTTGAGTGAATTCAGGAAAATATCGATCGAGCCAACGAATGATTCGATTTTTAATACTTGTTAGATCCTCCGTTAACTTTGATCTAAGAGTAGAACCAATCCATAGTTCAGCATCTACTTCTTTTAATATTCGTGGATAGCTAAAACGTCCATCTTTCAATAACCGTGCGATGACTAATGCATCTTTTTTATCATTCTTGGTCGGCAAATTATCATCAAGTTCTTTCGAACATTTGACGTGCATTGGATTTACCATGACAAGTGGAATGCCGTATTGATTTAAAAAATAGGCTAAGTTCATCCAGTAGTGACCTGTCGGTTCATTTCCGACTATGACTTCCGTTTCTGTGTTTCCAGCATCGTTTGTCTAATTTTTTCATACAAACTTTCGAATCCTTCTTTTGATTGATGTACAGCAAATGCTTTTTCTATCACACGTCCTCGTTCATCGACAAAGCAGGCGTAATGCACGTGTTTCGCTATGTCCATGCCAACGACGAGTGTTTTTTCAGTTACTTGATTTTTTTTGTTATAGATTTTAGAATACATTTAGGAGTCCTCCTTTTAGATGATGGGTCAATGGTCGTTGACACTCAGCATCATACTAGAGGGCTCTTTTTTCTGCAAGACCTCGAGCATCTTTCAAACAGGAATGCTGCCCCGTTAGTTGAATAAGAAAAAGGGCTCCGCTTTAGCAGTCCCATTCTTGAAATCTTGCACCTGCTAGCCATCCATGCAGCAGTGCTGCACCACAGAAAGTGTAAGAAAAATACGTTCTTACATGGTAGTTCAACAAAAAGGAATATAAGTTCTAAATAAGAAATAACACTTATCTCTTTAACAATACAGATAATTCACCCTCAAAAACTTTTTCTACCTTATCATTGAAAGTAGATAATAATACAGTAAGGA
>NZ_LMBZ01000021.1:0-67465 GCF_001439635.1 Solibacillus cecembensis
TTGAATTTTAGGTATCTAAACCCGAATTCAATCGAAGATGCTTTTTTTATTTGTCTATACTTTTGGGGTCAGTCCCTCTCAGCCTTACTGCTTTTTTTATTTTAACATTTAAATGGCTAGTTTTATTTATTCAATTCTTTATATAAAACATATTTTAAAGCAGAAATTTCATCTTCAGACAGTTTACCTTCAATTTCGGATAATACTTCATCCTTATTAATTGAACCGTTTTGCGCTTGTTCCTGAATATCAAGTAAACGATTAACGCCCACTTTTTTTATTAACACACGTGTCGCTTCTTCCTTAGTTTGGAAGGGCAGAGTATCCGGATTTGTAGTCGCTGCCTCGCTTACAATTTCTTGAACCTTCGAATCGTTCTCGATATAGGATTTTACTTCTTCTAGATTTTCGTCATCTAAAGTAGATTCCACTTTTTCGATTATTTTTTCGGAAGCGATATTTGTCCCAAAATGCCATACAGCATAGCCAGCTGCTCCGAGCAAAACAAGAATTATTGCGGTAAATGTTAAAAACTTTTTCATCAACTCACTCCTGACACTTTGAATATAGCACAACTTCTCAAAAACCACGAAGAAAAGATGTTTTCTATAATTGGTTTAATTACAATTATTTACGAACCCATAGCAAATAAGTTTTCACCCTATTATATAAATAGCATAATTATCTATTGTAGGTACGTCTATAATTCCATCTAGGTACTTGTTCCACAATCACGCGCGATTGTTTAGTAAGCGTCTCTGTTCTTAATAAACTAACGAGGGCGTAACTTGAAGGTCATTGATTTGCATTTGCAGCTCTTTTTCTTATTGAACTAACGGGGCAGTTTAGTTAAAGAAGGAAGTTCGAATCTCCAAGCGAGAAATTTATAGATAACAAAGAAACTAAATGGAATAAATAACGAGGTGAATTTTGGTGATAGAAGAGTTACATAAATCAATAAAAGATTTAAGCGTTAGCGACGCAAAGAACCTATTGTTAAGCATAATGTTTCGAATTAAAATGATGCAGGAATCAAAGAATTCACCAGAGGAAATTTTAGAACAATTAAATTCTATATACGATTTATTTTTCGAAGTTGTACAAAATAGAAATCATGTTGAGAGAGATTATTCAACAGTTCATATTGTGTGTGGAGAATCTCCTGCCGGTTCTTTACGAGTAGGATTAGGGCGTGAGAATAAAATAATCGGATTTCCTGATTTCTTTGCTGTTGGTCCAATTTGGGAACTTCATCAAGAGGTTGGTCGTAAGCACAGACATGAATGGTTGAAGGACCATCTCAATTATTCCGATGACTATTTTGAAGAAGAGTATGAAAATAGATTTTCAAAAACACTTGCAGAAATAGATCGTTTAAACGGAGAGGTCCACATTGTTATATGGACTGCTGAAAATTCAAATGAACAAACTGGATTACGCTATCTTTTATACTTGCTAAAAGAAAAAAAGAATGAGGTTTTCGTGATCAATACTACACTTGCTTATCAGGAATTATTTAACACACCTGAATTTGGGTGTTTAGATATCCATACGGGCGAAGTAAATGGTGAACAATTAAACAATATATATCAAGAAAAAATATCAGCAACATTAACTGATGAGGATAGAACACGATTTGAAAGAGAATGGATCGCATTATCAGAATCAAAAGGTTTGGTGAGGATTTGGGTAAATAACAAAATCAACACTGTCAATGAAGATTACTTTGATGATTTTATTGTAAATACTGCCCGAAATTTACATGCTAAGCAAAGTGAAAAAGATTTTATGAAATCAGCAAGGTTAATCGGGGAAGTATATGGACAGAACAATCAATTAGGTGATGCTTTTATAGAATATAGGGTGAGAAGTCTAATCTATAAAGGAGTTTTTGAAATAAAGGGAATTCCAAAAGCAATGAGGTATTATAGTGTGAAATTAAGGTGACTCTTTCCTTCTGTGAAGATATGCACTTAAACTATAGAGGTCTACCTGATCCTGAACATCATGGTCCACAGTATTTATAGCTAGGGGAGGAAAAAAATTTGCGGTGTCTATACATCATCTATTCTCATTAATAAAAGAAATAATTGTTACTGTAAAATATGAAATTTTTGCTTTTAGAAGGGGATTAAAAGCTAATATAAATGAAAAAGGCAATAAATAATGAGACACATCTATAAATTTAAGGTTCCTGTAAGCTTTTCTAAAAGTTACTGTAAGGAGGGGAGGCTATGATAGCTATAGCGCAATTAAGTGCGAAAGAAAAGGATTTTTTAAAAATGAATTCGTTTGTTACTCAGAAAGAAAGAATCGTTTCCTTAGATATTATTCGTGGGCTAGCGTTATTTGGCATTTTGTTTATAAATGTAGCAGCCTTCAAGATATTGGTAGAGGGTGAACTACCTGAATATAGCGGAATTAATGGTATTATTGAAACGTTTATTGATATTTTTATTGAGAAGAAGTTCTTTTCGATTTTTTCATTCCTATTTGGTGTAGGTTTTTATATTTTTGCTTCACGAGCAGAAGCACGTGGCGATAAGCCAAGATGGCGTTTTGCAAGACGTTTACTAGCTTTATTGTTAATTGGTATCGTCCATATAATTGTTTTTTGGGGCTCAATCCTTTCTATCTATGCAATTATTGGTTTTTTACTTATTCCATTCTATAATGTAAAGATTTCAACGATTAGTAAATGGCTATTTGCTATTATTACTGTTCATGTGCTTTGCATTCTCGGACAATTATTTATGCCAAATCAAGGAGCCTTTTCAACTGTTTTTGGAATATTAGGAAATGATGTAGTTACTATTTTCATCATGTTTTTAACTGGTTTTTTAGTAGCAAAAGCGGATTGGATTAATCATATTAGTGAATGCTCAAAACAACTAAAGTGGATTCAATTTGTGACATTCCCCATTTTTGTAGGGATCTCTCTTTGGATTGGGTTTGCCCCAAAAGGAGATTATCAAAATCTACAATTAATTATTGGTTTAGGTGTAGTTCCGACAACATATTTTTATTTAACTTGTCTATTTGTTATGTTGGAGAACAAAAGCATTGCGAAGTTTCTTAAGCCAATTGGTCGAGTTGGTCAAATGGCATTCACAAATTATTTGGCACAAAGCTTTATTGGCCTAGCTATTATTTCTTTAATGGGGCTTGAAGTTGTTTCGCCTTCTTATGTTGTTATCATTGCAATCTTAATTTTTGCCATTCAAATTATCTTTAGTGTTAGCTGGTTCAAATTCTTTAAAATGGGACCATTTGAAAAGCTATGGCGCTTTATGACCTATGGAAGAAAAACAGTGCCAAATAAATAAACAATTACATGCGGAACTCCCTATGGTGAATGATCTGTTGATCAATAGTTTGTGTTTATTTCACAAGTTAGTTGTGTGATAAATTTATTTCCTAATAAAAAGATCACTCTGTGATGAAACAGTATCCCAATGGTTAGACAATAACCATTGGGATGCAGTCCATAATGAGTGGTCTTATTTGTATTTATATTAAATTTTTTTTTTATTAATGTGCCTAATATCAAAATAACTCAGATTGTTAGTGCAACAGACTTTATTAGAACTAAGAATGTACTATTTGAAATTGAAATGCGTATCAAACTGGGTGTACTTAAAGTTGCTAGTACATTAATAGATGTAGGGGCATATAGTAAAGCTATTGAGAGTTTAGGTAAGAAGTCTTTTAATTCATTATCATATAGTAGAAACAGCGAATAGAGGGTTATCCGGTGATTCAGTAACCAGATAAAGCATGGCATGAAGCTCATAGTCGGGTGCCTGTGAATACTTCATACGTCAGCTCGATTATAGGCTTTACTAGTCGATAATATCGTTGATTTGATATTAAAGCATGTACGCCTCACTATATTTGGGATACCCAACTTTTTAGGCTGAAATGCTGGCATTTCGCTATTAAAAGTAACGTATTTTCCATACTCAATCTTGTGAACTTCCTCATATTAGCGAAGTTCACGAATTTGAACAATTTATATATTTAAAGCCTTTGAAATTTTTTTCACTTCTTTTGTTAAATTAGTAAGCTGTCGCTGTATTTCTTGTATATCCGCACTACTTTTTTCATTCTCTTCAGCAAGTTGTTGGACTTCTTGTACAGCTAATACGGATGCAAATGTAGCAAGTCCTTCAGCTAGCGTAGCAAATAAACCCGCTATTACTTCAACGGTTGCGGCTTGAATGGCTGGGTTGTTTTCCTGCGTGGCTTCACTATTTCTCTTCCGGTTATTATTTTGCATAGCCATGACCTCCAAAATATAGATGTATTATCATATGGAATTCATTAGCAATTATGAATGGGTGGTGCGCAGTGGGGTGATTGGTCCAATTACTAGTTGTTGTATTACAATGGCGGTATTTTATTGGTCAGACGGATAGAATTACCACCATTCCAACGGTTCTCCGCAAAAATTCGCAAAGCTATAGGGCATTGGATGTGATCAATCGTAAATTTGGGGATAAAGGAACATTAAACCTGTTTGAATGCAGGCTTAATGTTCCTATCTATGTGTGGGTAATTATTTTTCTACGTCACCAGTCCAGCTTGACATGCCCTGTGCAACATTGATGATGGAATAGCCTTCTATTTGTAAAATGTCACTAGCTGTTTGGGATCGAATACCACTGCGACAGATAACAATATATTTTTCATCCTTTGATAATTCCGTGAAATCCGCGGCTTGTAACATACTAAGAGGCTTATTTTGTGCACCTGGAATATGTCCCTCTGCAAATTCATTGACTTCTCGTACATCAAGCACAACATAGCCGTCCTTCATTTTCTGCGCGACTTCATCGATTTGAATTGTCACATAGCCTTCTTTGTTATCTGTACTACAAGCTGCTAAAGCAAATACCGCAATCATTGCAACAAAATAAATGTACCATTTCTTCATGTGAAATCCCCCTTGTTAATTTACCTATAGGGGTATTGTAGTCTTTTTATGTCATATTGAAAAGTAGTTTTTTGGCAATACTGGTACAATAATTATATGGGGTGATGAAAATGAATCCGTGGGAATCAAGATTTGCGCAACAAAACTATGTTTACGGTACAGAGCCGAACCAGTTTATTAAGGAGCATTTTCATTTTTAAATCAAGGAAATCAAATTGCTGCTTTTGCAGAAGGGGAAGGGTGCAATGCAGTTTTCTTATCGAAAAATGGTTACAATGTGACAGCGTATGATTATGCGAAGTGCGCCTCATGTGCTTGAGCCAGCCTACAAGGACATACTTTATTAGAATCTAAAATAGAATGCTTACACCATATGGACTTTTTCAGTGCACTCGAATTTTCCATAGGTCTTTTTGTGTTTGGTTGTATATCATCGCTCAATCAATCACCTTCATTAAATAACATAACCCATGCAAAGAACTCTATATATGCTACAATTGAATAGGAATTTTTTTACTAGAAATGAGGCGCAAATCATGGTTCAACAGCTCAATCAATTTATTCAACGATGGATGCCTGTACTAACACCGCTTAGCTTAGTAATTGGGGTACTACTAGAAAAAGTCGGGGGACATTTCTTATTTTTAGTCCCGATTTTATTTGCCTTTATGACATTCATCAGCAGTCTGAATTTAAAATTTCGAGATATTAAAGTGTTTAAGGAGTATCCGAAAACGATTCTTTTCATCATCGCATTTTTACATATTTTAATGCCATTATGGGCGTTCTTTTTAGCTGAAACGATATTTGATGACCGTCTATTATCAATTGGATTTTTGCTGTCGGTTGCAGTTCCAACAGGTGTCACGAGCGTCATTTGGGTGACGATTAGTAAAGGGAATTTGCCATTATGCTTAGCCATTATTTTAATCGATACATTACTCGCGCCGATTTTAATGCCTGTGACACTTCATTTAGCCGCTGGGGAATCTATTCAATTAGAGACAACATCACTTATTCTTGATTTAGTTTGGATGATTGTTCTCCCATCTATTTTCGGTATGCTGATCAATGAATGGACGAAGGGCGCACTACAAGAAAAAATAGGGAAGCCGCTCTCTCTTATTTCAAAGTTCTGCTTGTTTGGCATTATTATCATTAATAGTAGTGCGATTGCGCCGTATGTGAAAACAATTAATGGTGAATTAGCAGTGGTTATCGGCCTGGTATTATTCGTTGCGATTTCAGGTTATACATTTTCGCTTATTTTAGCCCGTCTTTTTTGGAAATCAAGCGCGGACCAAGCGACATTTGTGTTCAATGCTGGCATGCGAAATATCGCAGTAGGTGTGGTCATTGCGACAACGTATTTTCCTTCAAAAGTAGCGATGCCGGTCGTTTTCGGTATGCTGTTTCAACAAGTTTTAGCTTCTGTGTTTTATAAAATAATGCAACGGAAACCTTCTGCGACGGAAGCATAAACAATAGAACAAATTAAATAGCCTTCTAGAACAATGGCTAGAAGGCTGTTAAATCAAATACGACTCGGCATATTTACGTCCAGATTTTTTTTCGAGGTTCTCGAAAAACTCTGTGACATCCGCCGGGGTAATAGGTCAACACGATGTTGTTATAGCAGTTTATTCGGATTCATAATGTTTTTCGGATCCAGCACTTGTTTAATCGCCTTCATTACGAAAAGGGCATTGCCATGTTCTTGCTGTTGATAGCTCATTTTCCCAACACCGACCCCATGCTCTCCCGTACATGTACCACCGCGTTTTAATGCAAAGGCCACAATCTGTTCATTTACTTGTTTGGCAGCCTCGACTTCCACTGGATTTTTTAAATCAATCATTAGTAGTGCGTGAAAATTACCATCCCCAACATGACCCGTTATGCCACCAGTCAAACCAGATGAATTCAGAAGTTCCCTTGAATATTCAATGGCTTCTGCTAATTCATTAATAGGCACACAAACATCCGTTGACATAAACTTCTTTCCAGGACTCGCATGGATAAAAGCGTAGGCAAGATTGTGGCGGGCGTGCCATAACTTATTGCGCGCGGCTGTATCTTTTTCAAATTGAAGATCCTCGCACTGAAATTGCTGTAAAATATCCGTGGCGAATTCAATATCTTGCTGTAACCCCGCTTCATTGCCATGAAACTCTAAAAATAACGTCGGCTTTTCCGGATAGTTCGTTTCACTATAAAGATTCGTGACATGGATGGATGCTGCATCGACTAATTCAACACGAGCGATTGGAATGCCAGCTTGCTTTAATGCGGTTACTGCTTGAACGGCATCCGCAGTCGTAGCAAATACTGCCCGACCAGCAACTTCATGCTCCGGAATGCCATACACGCGCAAAGTAAGCTCAGTAATACAGCCTAAAATACCTTCTGAACCGACAAATAAGCCATTTAAATGGAGCCCAGATGACGATTTCGCAGCAGAATTTCCTGTATGTATAATCTCACCATTCGCGATAACGACTTCCAAATTGCGCACTTGATCCCGCATGACACCATATTTAACGGCAGTTGTGCCGCTTGCATTCGTTGCAGCCATTCCGCCAAGTGTTGCGTCTGCACCAGGATCGACGGAGAAAAATAAGCCGTGTTTTTTTAATTCTTTATTTAACTGCGTACGCGTCACGCCCGGTTGGACCTTTACAAGCAAGTTTTCAGGTTCAATGGCCAAAATTTGATTCATTTCACTAAAATCAATGGAGATTCCGCCATCATACGGAATAATATGTCCTTCAAGACTCGTGCCCCGCCCAAATGGAATGACAGGAATTTCATACTCATGAGCAATTTTAATAATCTCGCAAACATCCTGCGTAGAACGAGGAAATACAACGAGATCCGGAAGTGCGGGTTCATGATACGATTCATCCTGTCCGTGTAATGCACGGACGGTTTCATTATCCGTCACTTGCGCAGCCGTTAAACAATCCAATAGGCGAAGTTTTACTTGATCTAATGTTTCAATCGTCATCCGTCTCGCTCCTTTTTATCTGAATATTAAAACAAATAATACGTGAAAATCCAAAGAATGTAAATGATTCGTTCATTTAATGTGAGAAGTCCCTTTTTTCGTTAGAGTCTACAAAATTAATTTCCACATTTTTCAACCAAACGCTTTTGGCAATCGTTATAGTAAGAGTGGGGAAAGGAGGCGTGGCTAGATGGATGAGGAAATCATTGACGAACTGATGAAAAAGCATAATGCTATTTTACTAAGAATTGCCTATTATTATACGAAAAATTTACATACGGCTGAAGATATTGTCCAAGATGTTTTTATTAAGTATTTTCAAAAAAAGCGCTCGTTACAAGGTGATGCGGTAGAGAAGTACTTAATGAAAATGACTGTTAATAAAGCGAAGGATCATTTGAAAAGTTGGCATTACCAAAAATTACGGTTTCAAGAAAAATGGTTTGCGGGCAAAAAAGTGATGCCAGTTGATCAATTAGTTCTCCAAGATGAAGAGGACATGATTAGTGCTGCGATTTTCAGTTTGCCGGTGAAGCAGCGGGAAGTGATTGCCTATTATTATTTGGAAGGATTTAATACTAAGCAGGTGGCACAGCTATTAAATATACCGGATAGCACCGTGAAATCCCGTTTAGTGAAGGGGCGTAATGAATTAAAGCAAAAGTTGGAGATGGTGGAATGGGAGGTGTTGAAAAATGAGCCCTTATAAATTGAAGGAATTGCGCAACACGGAAAAGCATGAGCAAGCCGTTTTTCAGCATGTTAAGAAAAATTTGAATGCTCGCAAAAACAAAAAATTAATCCCGGTTTTTGTTTCTATTATGAGTGTGGCGATCATGGTGTTTCTACTACTGCAATTTTCACCTGCAAGGACGAACACACAACATGCAGCATCAGATGTGCGGATTTTGGAGGTTTTTGAGCAAATTGGTGGAGACGGTGTCGTTACAAGCGAGGCGTTTAAAGAGTTTGACAATCACCGAAATTACGTAGATCTTTATTACTTTAAACCGGTTACCTTGAACCATTTTACATTCGCTAATGATGTTACGTTTCCAGAGTTGCCTGCACCTTATCAAAAAAATACGGGCGAAGTGATTGCGGTAAATGACGGGATGCAAACGGGGTTGCAATTTCATTTTAAAAATAAGTACGGAAACTTTTTAAATATATCCATGTCGAAATACTTTATGGATAATGTGCATGATGAAAATCTAGAAATGGATGAGACGGATTCATTTGGCAATAAATTGACGAGGCAATCTTTAACAGATGATACACTGTTATATCATTTGCAACAAACGACGGATAGCGGCTATGTTTTTTCGTATTTTCATTATAACGAATCAACGAATAAAATTAACGTAACGGCGACAAGGGCGAATGAATTTTACACGTATTACAACGGATTTATTTATCAAATTGGCTATACCGGTGATGTAAATACGGAGGAAATGACTAATTTTGTGAAGCAATTTATATTGACAAATGAAATGCAATACTTGCCGATGGAACATCCACTTATTGAAACGAAACGATTTCGTTCAGGAGAAATCGCGATTTTTACTGCATCATGTCTTCTACTACTAGGTGTTGGGCTCACTGCATTTTTCACAAGGCATGCAAAGCTAAAAACAAAATGGCTTGCCTGGGGAGTGGTCACGATGCTGGTTATTACGCCATTGCTTTCGTGGTTACTTTCCTTTATCTACGGAATTTATGAGGGAGACGGGTTTGCGGCAATTGGAATGCTTATGTTGTTATTACCGCTGTTCTTCCTAGTTGGGCTTATTGTTTTGATTGTTGGATTGTTTAAGAAGTTTTAGGGGGAGAGTGATGGATTTTTCATTCTCCTATTGAAGAATAAATAAATTATACAAAAATCGGTAAGTAATAACCTCTTAGGGTAGTATATCCGTAAGAGGTTATTTTAGTTGGGAAATGGTATTTCTAATTAATATTAAATAATTAGAGGAATAGCATAGTAGTGGAACAGAAGTTACTTTGAACATAAAATTCGTACGATATTCCGGAATTTTCTTGTTCGGAAATCGGGTGAAATTGTAAAATAGAATTCTATTTTGAGAAATTCCTTCAAAAAAAGTGGCATTTATTCAAAAATAAAATAAATAAGATCACGAGGAGGATGAAAAATGCAAAAGAGTATATTGAGTTTAAAATTAAAAGAATACCGTAAGCAAAAAGGCATTACACAGGAGGAGCTTGCGGAGTTACTAGATGTGAGTAATAAATCCATATCGAAATGGGAATTAGGGAATGGCTACCCAAGTAAGAAGAATATGATAAAAATATCAGAAATGCTCAATGTATCATTGGAAGCGTTAATGATTGAAGAACAAAAGGATGAAAGTAGATCAAAAAAGAGCATTCAATATGCCCTAATTAGCTACTGCATTATTTTTGTGTTTACGATATTGATTAAAGGGTTGAAAGAAAAAGAGCTGTATCAAGGCATTCTAAGTAGCGATGTTAGTGAAATCATAAAAATCGTGATGATGACTTTTGGGCAAAATATTTATATTGCTCTTGTGCCAGCTATTATTATTGGGCTTGTCTTTTATTTTTATATCATTCCTAAACAGCAAGTTGATTAAACAAGCGACCATAACTGATTTTTTGCCCGTTAACACTAAATTGTTTTCAGGCAGCTACTGCTAAATTTTTAGTAACGACAATATAATTGAGATAATAATATGGAAAAATTAATGATGATTTTTATCGCAAGTGGACTATTATTAGTTGGTTGTAGTCAAAATGAAACGAATGATATTACCGAAAGAAATGCAATAGTCGTGTCTGAAATTAGTAATATAAAGGCAAAAATTATACCTAGCGCGGATCAAAATGTAGAAAAAATTCACCTGTATATTTAGCTGGAAATGAAAATGAGCTATCCATTCAGGATTTGGAAACGGGCTATATGGATGGGGGGGGCTTTATTTGCACTTACCTGTAGAAATTAATAAGGATGTAGGGGCGGGATGGTGAAGATACTGAAATTCTTGTATGTAATATGAACGGCAAGTTAGTCATTGTTGATTGGTATACAGACACCAACTTGAAGAGAAACCGTAATGTTTTCAACACGAGGATTATCACGTCGGGAATATGATAATTTCGCCAGAAGGAAAACTGAGTATAATCGATTTTAACCGTAATGACTACGGCGATCCGTGGGAAGAAGTTAATCGCATTCAATAACTAGAATAGATAAACGTAACCTTTCATCCATTCTAGTTAGCGATTATGCTTGCTGCAGCATACTTAAAACTTGTTTTCCCGCTATCATAAAGAGGACATAAATAGCGAGCGCGGTCATGACAGCTTGTCCAGGTTTCCAAATACCTGAAAAATAAAAAACAAGGGCCGTGAATAGGACGATGCCGATTGCACCAACTATAGCATTTTGCTGAACGAGATGGAATGTTTCATCGGTCATGCTCTTCATTTGAAGACGCATATTGAATAACGTTAGTATCGGCAGTAAAGTAATGACACCCGAAAGAAAATGTAAATTGGAACGGCTAAGCCAAGCTGCAAGCAACATCACGGTTCCACCAATAATAAATTGAATAAAATAAAACACGTAAACATACCTCAATCCCTTTAAAAATATTATAAATATAGACTATATAAAGGGATTTTTCAATAAAATGAATAAATAGTAGGAAAAATTGCGCTATTTCAGAATGTTTAATTAGAATGCTAGAAAATATGTAGAAGAAATCTTTTTTGGGAAACTATTGACAGGAACATCCAAATGTTGGTATAGTGAAAATAATTAATTTGAGAGAAGGTGATGTATGATGGCAAATGTAGCAGAGAATGTAAAAAAGCAATTCAGTTTGTCACCAATTACATGCCTTTTGTGTACTGATTTTTAGTCAGTACATGTCTTTTAAATGTGCATCGTAAACCTTGTGATTAGCTGAATTGCTTCTCATAAGGTTTTTTTCGTGGAGAAAAAAGTAAAAAATGAAAATCCACAAAAGAAATGGCTTCATCCCGCGCACGTTTTGTGTAAAGGAGGGCCAATTACAAGATGTCCATTTAGGAGGAAAAAACATTGAATTTACAACAACTTGGGTTTACCCCATTTTTTGAACAACAACTAGAACAATTAACGGTAAAAAATACAATTCCAGCGCGTGTATTATTGGAGCACAAGCATTCTTATCGCGTGTTGACAGAACAAGGTGAATGGCTCGCGACAGTTTCAGGAAGCTATGCGTATCAAGCCTTTTCACGTGTCGATTATCCAGCAGTCGGTGATTTCGTATTAGTTGAACAAATGCCAGGTGAGGAAAAAGCGATTATCCATCATTTATTAGAGCGAAAATCGAAATTTTCACGCAAAATGGCGGGGCTTGAAATCGATGAACAAATTGTTGCCTCAAATATTGATCTTGTGCTGCTTGTCATGAGCATCAATGCGGATTTCAATATTCGCCGTTTAGAACGCTATTTAGTCGCGGCTTGGGATTCTGGCGCCACACCGGTTGTCGTATTAACGAAAACAGATCTTTGTGACGATGTCGAGCCGTATATTCGAGAAGTCGAGCAAGTTGCTTTTGGCGTTGAAATTATTGCGTTAAGTGCCGTTACTGGAGAAGGGTTAGATGCCTTACGCGCCATGCTCACAGAGGGAAAAACGGCTGCGCTACTCGGTTCATCTGGTGCGGGGAAATCGACATTGACGAATGCATTATTAGCGACCGAACAAATGAAAGTATCGGATATCCGAGAAGACGATGCGAAAGGGCGCCATACGACGACACACCGAGAGCTAGTCGTTTTGCCAAGTGGTGCGTGCTTAATTGATACACCTGGAATGCGCGAACTGCAACTGTGGGATCAAGGCGATAGCATACAAGCAAGTTTTTCTGATATTGAAGAACTTGCCAAAAATTGCCGCTACCGTGATTGCACACATAAAAATGAACCTCATTGCGCGGTACTTCAAGCAATTAATGAAGGCAATTTAGAGGAATCCCGATTAAAAAACTATTTCAAACTACAAAAAGAGGCTGCTTACATTGAAAAGAAAACAAATGTTGCTGCCCAATTAACTGAAAAAAGAAAGTGGAAGCAAATTTCAAAAGGGTTGAAAAAACAGAAATAGACTCATTGTAGTGATATAAAATGGAGGATGTTTTCAACGGGAGTTTTGAAAACATCCTTTTTTTAATACATAAACTTAGCAGGAATATCAGATTTAACTGTTATTTATTGTGAAAGTGTATATAATAGAATGACTTGTTTATTTTGGGGGGATTTGAGATGGTAAACTGGCTTCAAATTATTATATTTGGTCTTGTAGTAGGGGTTGCGTCGGGTGTATTTAATTTACCATTTTTGTGGAGTATGGGGATTATTGCCGGTATGGGGCTCCTTGTCATTGCCAATATGTTATATAAAGTATATGCTTCAACAAATATGAAGCAAGTCAAAAAATACATAGAAAATCATAAAAAAGATCCATTCATGAAGTTTATTTTAACGGTGGAAAATGGGACAAAGGAAGAGGAACTGGCAGCGATGGAAGAAGTGATTGCCCATTATAAACAGCCTGCTATGAAAAATACATTCGAGATGAACCGGACGATTTTATTAGAAGATTACGACCGTGCACACTATTTTGCTGAACAGCTGAAGAATACGCAACATAAACTATATGGAAAGGCGTTAATTGCCGCTGTGCAAGGAAATGAAGCGCAACTTGTGGAGTATGACATAAAGCGCGAATGGATGAAATATGCGATTGAGGCGCAACTTGCTTTTGCGAAAAAGGATCAGCAGCGTTTTGAACAGGCTTCGGTGAAAGCGGTTCATGCAGCAAAAGGCATCCAGCGGTTTATGCTCATCCATTCTTTCAAAAAACTCAAACTCGAACATGGATGGAATTAAAGTTAAAATGTATCGATAATCGCCTACCAAATAACGGGTAGGTGGTTTTTATTTGGCGGTAGCTTTAAGGTGGTTTGCTTAAAATCCAAAAGCTCATCTTGCAATAAAGCAGAGAGTTTATTTTGAAATGGATTGGTAAAAGGTATAGATGTATAAAAAAGGAGGAAAAACATGACGTTCACCGGTATTTTTACAATTTCACTGTATGCGTTAAACTTTTTATTCGCATTGTTTGTTGTTTTTATTAGTCGTAAAAGTCCATCATCTGCATGGGCCTGGTTATTTGTCTTATTTTTCATTCCGATTGTCGGATTTGTTTTTTATTTATTATTTGGTCGAAACTTACGGAAAAAGAATTTTGTTCGGTGGATGACAATCAATCAAAATGAATCGTTACCGGTATTTAAAGAGCAGCAGAAAAAAATAGACGAAAATACGTATGAATTTCCAAATGCCGTAACAAAAGAGCACCAGCAACTAATTCAAATGAATGTTGATTACAATCAAGCGCTATTAAGTGCCCATAATGAAGTGGAAATTTTTTCAGAAGGAAAGGACAAATTTACCGCATTAATCAAGGATATTGAGCAGGCAAAGCAGTCGATCCATATGCAATATTATATTTTCAAAATGGATAAAGTCGGTAGAAGTATTTATGATGCGCTCGTTTTAAAGGCACAACAGGGTGTCGAAGTAAAAGTGATTTACGATGATTTAGGCTCGCGAAAATTAATGAAAAAGCATTTTCAAGAGCTAATAGATGCGGGCGGTGAAGTAGAAGCCTTTTTCTCATCCTATTTTACATTATTAAATCCACGTATTAATTTCCGAAACCATCGGAAGCTTGTTATTCTTGATGGGCAAATCGGCTATATTGGTGGTTTTAATGTCGGGGAGGAATATGCGGGTCTAGACGAAAAAATAGGATATTGGCGCGATACGCATTTAAAAATTCAAGGACATTCTGTTTACAGCATGCAGGCACACTTTATTTTTGACTGGCATCAAGCACGCAATGAAATGCTTGAACAGACAGATATGACATATTTCCCGTCATTTCATGTAGAAAATTTACTACCTGTTCAAATTGTTTCTAGTGGACCAGATACGGAATATGAGTCGATCAAAAATAGTTATATTCGTATGATTCTAAGTGCAAAACGGTATATTTATATTCAATCGCCTTATTTTGTACCGGATGAAGCCTTTCTACATGCGATTCAAATTGCTGCTTCATCGGGAGTCGATGTGCGTATTATGACACCGGCTGTAACGGATCATCCCTTTGTTTATGGCGCAAATTCAGCGTATGGTGGGGAAATGCTACGACATGGCGGGCGCATATTCCGTTATGAAAAAGGTTTCCTTCATGCGAAAATGATGGTAATAGATGATGAAATTACGATGATTGGAACGGCGAATATTGATGTGCGAAGTTTTAGCTTAAACTTTGAAATTAATGCGATATTATTTGATGAGGCACTTACTATAAAATGTCGCACATTATTTGAACAAGATCAACAAAATAGCTTTGAAATGACGCCTGCCCTTTATGAACAACGTAGCAACTGGACAAAAGTTCGTGAAGCTGTTTCTCGTTTAATTTCGCCAATATTATAGTGAAATGATTTAGTAGTGGGGGGCTGTCCCATCATCATTAAGAACGGAGAAATTTCTTGTTTTGCGTAAAATATCATTTAATCCTAGTTTTTTAATAGTTAATTAAAACTAGGGGCGATCTCAAACGGTATATTTGAACTTAAAATGTGCAAATGTAAAAATGTCTAAACGTTGATTTAACTGCGTTTAGGCATTTTTACTTTCGAACGACTTTGTTGTAAAAAGAACTAATTAGTCAACCCAAAAATACCGCATAGTTCCGCTTGAGTCTGCCTTGTCATAATTAGCTTCCTGCCGCTTGAAAATAAACATCAGCATGGTACTTATAGATAAGAGACATCTACTTAATCAAGTTAAACTGTTTCTATAAATCGATTGGAACGATTATCTAATTCCTCCGCAGCAGATGCTATTTCAACAAAGTCGCGAGTCGTTATATTAATTTGCCCATTCGTTATATCAACCGTGTCAGATAAACGTGTAATACTCTCGGTAACCTGTCCTATTTCATCAACTATGCCATCTATATTTTCTTTCACTTCAGAGATGGATTGCTCAACCCTAACTGAAAGTTTTCTAACCTCTTTTGCTACAACATCAAAACCTCTTCCATATTCACCCGCTCTTGCTGCTTCAATAGCTGCATTTAATGCTAATAAATTTGTTTGAGATGCAATTCCTTGAATCGTCTTGACAATACCTTTAATAGATTCAGCATGACTTTGCAACTGTGCCAAATTTTTAACGTTCTCCTCAGACTCTCTTGCAATTTGTTGAATTGTTACAAGTAAATCTTCGCTATTTTTTATGCCGGCCTCTGAGCGACTATAAAGTTGTTTAGACATTTGCTTCAAATCATCTGCAACAATAATAATTGAATTTTGTCGTTCTGTTATATTTGTTGCGATTTTAGATACGCCAATTACTTTTTTTGAATTATTCGCAAACACAGGCATATAAGTAGCTTCAAGCCAAATTTTATTTCCAAATGCATCCATTCGTTCGATTTTATCTTGAAAGCTTTTACCTGTTTCTAAGCTATGCCAGAACTGTTCATAGGTTGAACTTCGAATAAAATGGGGGAAGCAAAAATCCTTATGGTGTTTTCCCATCATTATTTCTACTGTATAGCCCATCGTTTTTGCAAAGAGTTCATTCACATAGGCAACTTTTCGATTCATATCAAAGCGGATAATAGCTACATTACGTTCAATCGCTTGTACAACTAAATCATCTGTTACTTGTGTGTTTATTGATTGTGTGAAGTCCACCAAATATATCATCCTTTTCTTCTTTATACATTTATAAAAACTTAATAATCATACCTAATCAAATCAACATTCGCACGATGTCTTCATTTAGTAAAAGTATAGATTTAGTTTTTTGTATCGTAATTTTATACTATAAAGTCACATTTATCCAAGTGTTTATTTTATATTATAAAAAAATGCTAGTATCAATCTTTTTAAATTAAGTATGATTAAAGGTTTTATATTTTAGTTGGATAAAAGGATTGGTAAGATGCAATTAAACAGAAAAAATCATGTTTGAATAAAACTGTGAATGGAAGTCAAATCATTTCAGTAGAGCAAGAATCTAGAACGGCCGTCGATCTCGTTTTTGTACGGAATGAATTATCAACAGATCGGACGAACAAAAGAATCCCAAGTTTAATCGTGAAAAATAGGAGTAGGTTCAATTAATATTGAACAAAACTTCGAAAATTCTATAAAAGCCGATTTGGAAAATAAAAATGCAAAGGATTTGTTGGAGGATAAATACTCAATAATTGTAGTATGGGTGAATGATGATTAGCTTACTTAATAGTAGGAGGGAAATGATTTTGAACGTATGGAGCTCTGAAAAGTAAGAATGAACTAGGTTAACCATTTACTTCGTTAACGAATCAATCACTAGTCATTAGGAAGTGATATTTGAAAAGTATTTTGTACCAGAATTAACCATGGTTTGTTCTTTAACGATTTTTAAATCTTCGCTAAGTAGAAAAATATGGTTTGTTATGGCATCAATCTTCATATTCATTTCAAAACTAGATTTCTCAAGGTTCACCATTTTAGTTGATAAAGTGTTTATTTGCCCTCAATTTTCTGAAATACTAGCGATTAATTTCGTATAATTATTTCAAATTTCGAAATAATTATATCAAAAACATTGAAAATTTAGTAAAATGTTTATTGTATTACTATTCTGAAAGTGGGGCGTGTTTTTATGGTAAACGTAAAATATCCTGAAGTATGGGATTTAGATGTATTCTTTCCAGGTGGAAGTGCATCACCGGAATTGAAACAGCATATTGAAAATTTAACACCGAGATTTGAACAATTAACTAAAAAAGTGACGCAATTTGATGTACCACAAACAATAGATGCTGCGGATGAAATAGTTGCCATTTTAGAAGAAATTAAAGAAGCGTTTATGCATGTGTCGCAAGCGGGTGCAGTTATTTCATGTCTAACTTCTCAAGATACAACTGACCGTGATGCGGTGTTATTACAAGGTCAATTAGCAGGTGTCGCAGCCAATTTCTCTCCAATTCTAGAAAGCTTCAATCAAAAATTAGGTCAAATCGGGCAGTCTGTATTTGAGCAATTACTTGCAACGGAGGCACTTTCACCATTTGCCTTTATTTTAACGGAGTGGCGCGAAAAATCGGAAATGACACTATCAGAGGATGAAGAAGCACTCATCTCTGCACTAGGTGTGGACGGTTATTCCGCTTGGGGCCAAATGTATACGATGTTAATTGGTGATATAAAAGTGGAAGTGGAAGTAGATGGCGAGCTGAAATCACTTTCGGTTGGTCAAGCAAATAATTTAAGTGGACATGCGGATCGTAACGTGCGTAAAGCGGCGTTTGAAGCATTAGAAAAAGTGTTTACGGAGCGCGAGGAAGTTTTTGCGAAAACAATTAACCATCTAGCAGGCTTCCGTTTAGCAGTTTATAAAAAGCGTGGCTGGGATTCGGTTTTACAAGAACCACTACAAATTAGTCGTATGAAGCAAGAAACACTTGATGCCATGTGGGGTGCGATTACTGCTCGTAAAGCGACATTTGCCAACTATTTAACACATAAAGCATCACTTTTAGGACAAGAAAAGCTGGATTGGTTTGATTTCAATGCACCTGTAACAGATTCAACGACGAAAGTTAGCTACCAAGAAGGGGCGGAGTTTATTTTAAAACATTTTGGTCGTTTCGGTACGGAAATGGAATCTTATGCACGTACGGCATTTGAAGATGGTTGGATTGAAGCAGAGGACCGTAATAACAAAGGTGCGGGTGGTTTCTGTACAGGCGTGCCATTATCCGATCAATCACGTATTTTCATGACGTTTTCTGGGACGATGTCAAACGTTTCAACGTTAGCGCATGAGCTCGGCCATGGATTCCATACACATGCACTGTTACCTGTGCACCCATTAAACCGCCGTTATGCTATGAACGTAGCAGAAACAGCATCAACATTTGCAGAAATGATTGTGTCAGATGCAGCGGTGCAGGAAGCAGCAAATGAGCAGGAAAAAATCACATTATTAGAAGATAAAGTACAAAGCTCCATTGCATTTTTAATGAATATACATGCACGTTTCTTATTTGAAACACGCTTCTACGAGGAACGCAAAAAAGGAATGGTGTCTTCAAAGCGTTTAAATGAATTAATGGAAGAAGCGCAAATCGAAGCACATGCAGGTGGATTAGGCGAAACACACCCACATTTCTGGGCATCTAAAATGCATTTCTATATTACAGGTGTGCCGTTTTATAACTTCCCGTACACATTTGGCTACTTATTCTCTCTTAGTATTTATGCAAAGGCAAAAGAAGAGGGCAAAGGGTTCGAGGAAAAATACATGGCCTTATTACGCGATACAGCCGTTATGACGGTGGAAGATTTAGCGATGAAACATTTAGGGGAAGATATTACAGAACAAGACTTCTGGTTAAAAGGTATTGCGTTATGCGAAAAAGATGTTGAGGAATTTATCGCATTAACATCGAAATAATAAACCGTAACAAACAAATGGCAGAAACGTCATTCAATCAACGTTTCTGCCTTTTGTGTGCCTATTTTTTTCTTAATGCAAATTGTAAATCATCGCTATTTTTAATCGTAATCGTGTACGTACCGCTCATTTGATCATGCTGAATATCAATATGATCTAAGCTTTTATCATATTTAAAAACGATTTCATTATTTTCGGATTTATATACTACTTGTAAGTCATCACGTTTCGCTTCAAAATTTGGTGTGAAGCTAGGGTTCCGTTCGGTAAATTCGTTAATAAATGTTTTTGAATGCTGCGAGACAAAGTTTTCACGTTCATCATCAGGTGCGATTGCTTCATAAATATTATGCACAGATGCTTCAAGTTCAATATATTTACCATTTTCAAATTCTTCATCAATGACTTGTTGTAAAAGAGGGGCCTTGTCCTCTGCTAAAGTCGGCTGAATCGTTTCATAAAGCTCGGTCATTAACATTTTCGTTTTCTTTTTATCCGTTGCAACGGGAGTTGCCTGTAAAAAAGTTTCCATGAAAAATTTCGCGGGCTCTCCATCAGATTGCTTGTCGAGCACGTATAAGTTTTCCTCTAACGGATTGTAATCCATGCGAATAAGCGCACATTTTTGAACGCGGCTAAAGGCATCAGGTAAAATATTTTCTATCGTTTTTAAATCGCGTGTTTCCAAATCGATTTGTACTGCATCTTGTGGGTCAATCTTCAGGAGAAGTAAGTACTGTTCCCCAATTAATTCCACATGGGCAACGAAAACAGAGCCATTACTACTCGAAACATTTTGCATAATTTGGAATAATTTATTGGATAAATCATTTGTTAGCGATAAAAAATGTGTATCATCTGGATATTCGATATAACGATTCATCTTTGTCAAAATATCATTATCTGAATCTAAAAATTTGCACGCTACGGATTTTGGACTATTTAATGTCGCATCAATATATTGTTCGAAAAATTGTGTATAGACATCTTGTTCAAGTGTCGTTAAATCCATCGTTTGCTGCGCGGCCATAAAGCGATTTTGCTCCATATTAATAATCGCAATGCCCATGCGCTTCATTTGAATGGAAAGATCAGTTTCTACTTCATTCATGGTAATGTCGCTCCTTTAGTCGAAATGTGGACGAATTTACGCCAAAAACATAATAGCTATTAGTATAGCGGATTGTGTAAAAAAAGCATAGCCGGGCAATTGGTTTTACAAAGGAACACATCTATGCTATGATTTGTATGTGCTATTTTAGATAGTAGTATATATAAATTGGCGTTCCACTAGTGTTTTTGAAGATACTTTTTCACACTGGCGCATGCTAAAGGGCTGCAAGGACATAGTAGAAGGTTGGGACTATGTTGCTTAAGTTAGAAAAAATTAGTTGAATTTTACCGCGGTTAAAAATGGAGCTTTACGCTTCTAATAATAGATAAATTCCCCGGATGATCGGGTTGAGACTTTCATTTATTTATAAAACTATCTATCAAATACTAAAGGGGTGCCTTCTTAATTGAAGGTGCCCCTTGTCCAATTTATAGGACAAAGGTGTAGGAGTTCACTTCATTTTACTTGCAAACAGGTTGAAAGTTTTTTTAAAATATCGCTTAAGTATAGATTTTGACTAACTGGCTAATCTATCTTATGGAGGTGATATTTTGACAAAAGATAATCGTGGCAAGAAAAAGGTAGGTAGAGAAGAGTTTGGCTACGGGTACGACATTAGTGCCGATGATTTAGGTGTAATTGGAAAGAACAATCAGGCGAAAAAGCAAAATACGGGTGACAATAAGGAAAAGCCGCAAAATAAAACGAATCCCGCAACATTAAATGAATAAGGCTGATTCGCTTATTTTCTGATTCATTTCAATAATATTTTTGCACGTTTGAATATAGTTATAATATATGTGTAGCTCATAACGATTTCCTCCGTTTAAATGTTTGTGTAGTAACAACATTTTACACGGGGGCGTTAGGGGCTTTTTTATTTTGTCGGGTGTTGCACTTAATATTTCGAATTGGAAAAAACCACCCAATTCGAAATTGAGTGGCAGGAATAAAAGATAAAATTAGTCCGTGAAGCATAAAGAAGTCATATAACCTAACATTAAAAGTAAGCCAAGACCGATTACGATTGAAGTGTCCATTAAAATTTACCTCCTTTAAACAACGTACATAAGATTCATAATTATTGTACAATGAAAAGAAAAAAGATGAAACCTTTTCTTCTATTATTCGTATATAATTAAGAGAGCTTGTTTATAAATTATACATATATTAGGTAGGTGGAGCGCATGAAAAAATGGTTATATAAATCACTCGTCGTATCCGTAGCCGTATTAACATTTGGCATGATTACGCCGAAACACGAAATTTGGGCAAATTTTGAAGAGGAAAATAATTCGAATCGGGCATTTGAACGGTCCGACAACAATCATACATCCTCGGCCTATCAGCTCGATGAATTCATAGTTGATGATTACACAAGACCAACTGTTGAATCTATTACAGCCGCAGCAAAAGAGCAGTCTTATATGAAATTTGGAACGCGTATTGGTCCGGTCATTGAAAATGAATTTGAAACGAATATTTTCCCGAAGATTGAGGAAGCAATTGCATTCACAGTCGATCGTTTAGGTGAGGACAAGCTTAAGAATGCCGTTATTTCCGAAAGACCGAGTGGCGAATATGCAGAAAAGATTTTTCACATTATGGACAATGAATTAAATCAAGATATTATTCGTTTCCACGTTCGAACAGAAAATCGTCCATTTGACGGTTATTATTACAATTTCCATTACCACACGTTTGAAGACAATTTCGTGAAGCATTATGATTTAGGCGAAATTTACTGGAGCAAAAACACGCCACCAAAGTGGTTGTCATAAAAAACTCGAAGCACCCAATACTTTTTTGGGTGTTTTTTTATGATTAAAACCTTGATATATAAGGTTTTTTCCGAAATGTTCACAGCAACAAATCATTTGCTAGTAGGTTAAGAATTTCATGCATTAAACGAGGTACCTCAAATAGTACCTCAAATTCACTCATTTCGAATTCATCTTTTTTAAATAAATGGGTATATGTTAAATATTATTTCAGGTGTATCTCCAACTAATGCTGCAACGGAAATTATGAAACTCTTTTACTTAACGAACGTAAATATGCTGAATTTAGTGGTTTTATGAAAAAATTAATAATTTTCTAAGCATTAGCAGAATACCATGACTGTACTTGAAAAACGATACAGCGAATTAGACAACTAACAGAAGGTCATTGTAAACATGTGTTACTTGGACTAGGTTGGCTGTAATAAATGGGTAGCTATTGCGGAAAAGTTGTATAGGGCTTTGCATAAGGTATTACGTATACGGAATATATTGATTGAGAAGAGGGCAGAAAGGATTGGTTGGGTGTAATGTTAAAAGGAATAAAAGTAAAAAAAATGAGAAAGCTAATATCCAGTGTGATTGGATTGGGCGTTGTATTTGCAATATTCATCTCCTGGATTGTTAACAAGTCCATACTGTGGGCAATCCTTCACGGAATATTTGGCTGGATTTATGTGATTTATTATGCAATACAAAAGGGAACTTCCTAATATTACATGAAATAGTCAGGGGAATTGTTTGATGATTAGGATATTTACTTGTTTTGCACTATTTTTTTGCGTAGCCGTCCTTTATTACTATCAAAATCCTACTAGTAATGATGTGGAGAAAGTAAGTAGTGAAGCTTTGATTATTGCGCACAGAGGGGCGGTAGATCAATTCAATGAAAATACCATCGAAGCATTTGAGCAGTCTATCAAAGACGGAGCAAATTGGATTGAGATAGATATACGCATGACAAGTGATGGTGTGCTTGTACCGATGCACGATATTGATATAGACCGGACAACAACAGGTACCGGTGAAGTAAATGATCTGACATGGAGACAACTTTCCCAATTTGAAACAGTTGAAAATGGTCATAGGGCACCAATTCCAAAGTTAGAAGAAGTATTCCAAAAGTTTGGTCAAAAAATGCATTATTATATCGAAACAAAATCAGTAGATGGGGAGCTTTTAGTGGAAGATAAACTGATTTCACTATTGGAAAAATACGATTTACTAGATAAAGAGCGTATAATCATTGCATCCTTTGAGACGGAAAGTTTGGAAAAAGTAAGAGAACTTGCACCATCGATCCCGCTCGTTCGTCTCTACAAAAATCGTGAATTTTCACTTAACGATGCAGTAGAAAATGATTATGAATTGATTGGCTTAGAATCCCTAATTGTATCAGAGAAGGTGGTGAAGCGTTTACACGAGGTTGACAAAAAAATACACGTATATTTTAATCTGCCAGTCATTGAAAAATTCCAACAGAAGCGTGTTCGAAAATTATTAGTGGATGGGTATATTACGAATAATGTGAGATATACAAAGAAACTAATATGGCGGGTAGAATAATGAAAACTGAGGGGTAGGTAGCGCGTTCCATTGGGTATCAGATGACGCATGTTTAAAATGTTTAGCTAAAGGCGAGGAAGTCGTTATGATAAGAAAAAGTGATTCTAAGCCTATTACCTTTTTGTCAAAGGTAGCGAATTGGAATCACTTTTTTCATTAGAAAATGACTGATTTTTATTGTTAAATAAATTGAATTATTTCATCTAACGGTAGACGTGATGAACCGAATGCTGGTGCAGCTGCTTTACCAATGGCAATCAGTACAATTGGGAAAATGTGCTCAGGTAGTTCGAATTTTTCCGCAAATTTATCTTTATCAAATCCGCCCATTGTTACTGTGTCGAAACCTTTTTCTTTAGCAATTAACATTAATTGCATTGAAATAAGACCAGCATCAAAGGTAGCAATGTTTTTTCTTGTTTCGAATGGAGCATATGGATATGTTTGATGTGTATTTTTAATCGTTCGTTCTTTTATATCCTCACCCATATGGCCTTCTGCTACATTTTGAGTATATATTTGTTCCACTTTTTTATACATCTCGGCATTCCCTAATACGGCAATGACTGCAGATGAAGTTTCAATTTGCTCTTGGTTATTTGCAATAGCACGAAGCTCAACCTTTGTTTTTTCATCTTGAATAACAAGGAATCTCCACGCTTGAAGATTACTAGAAGAAGGGGCAGATGTTGCTTCTTTAATAATGCCCTCTAACTCTTGCTGAGACATTTTAAAATTAGGATCGTACACGCGCACTGATTTTCTTGCATTCATAATCGTATATAAATTTGAATCTTGTTCTTTTGTCATATGGTTTCCTCCTTAAACTTACCTTTTGTAAGTTTGTTTACGAAAGGTATCTTATCATTAGTAAGTTTATCCGTCAAATAATAAAATCAAGTATGTTACAATAACAGAAAAGGAATGAATAAATGGAGGTGTTATTATTGAGTAAAGCGATTGATAAAAAAAACTGTAATAATTATTGCAGCAATTACCATGAAGCAATTGAGTTTATAGGCAAGCGTTGGATGGGGATGATTATTTACACGTTATTATCTGGACCAAAACGCTATAACGAACTGATTGCGAATATCCCTGGGATTTCCGACCGATTACTTACCGATCGTTTGAATGATTTAGTGGATGCTAAATTAGTCACTAAAAGATTAATCGATTCTTCAACGAAAAAAGTGGAATATGAGCTAACTGCGAGTGGTCAAGCGTTCAAAGACGTAATGTTGTCCTTACAAAAATGGATTGAGATTTGTGCATTTGAAAAGAAGTAAGAAGTAGGGTATTTATTTCTTGAAGGTTATTTAGAGGTGTTTTTTGAATAAACATGGATAAACTATGCGGAATGGATGCATAAAATGGAGAACTGGCTCTATGTAGTTTTTAAAACTGCTAAAAACTTCTGGTGAGGCTAAAATGGTTGGTATACTTCATTGTTCCGAAGAATAAATCTAAAAACCGGTAGGGAAGTGATAGATAAATTTTTTATGGAGAAAGCCGTATATACAGTATAAATATCCGTAATTATTCAAAAGATTCTTAATTATTATGTTAGAATAGATGAAATTTTTATGTAAATAAGGTAGAATTAGAGCATATCATATGTAAAGGGGGACTGCCGATGGTGACCGGTCAGTTAGAGCGAGCATTCCAATTAGCGGAAAAACATAAGCTCGACGTAAGCACAATTTTAGAATTAAACAAAATTATTGCAAAAGAAGTGAATAGCTCTATGAAAATGGAGGAGAAGATTTTAAATCAATTCATTCATATTCTTGAAAACAACAAAACAATCCTAAAGGAGGCCACTTAGTAATTGGGAAAAACAATTGAACTTTATGATGATTTAGACACATTTGACTAAAGGCNTTGCTCAGCAAAAGTAATACGAGCAGCGCCTTTTATTGTGCTTATTTTTAAGTGATACATAAAATGAAATAAAAAATACCTTTCGTATATGTAGGCTTTCCAGCATAGATTTTGGTGAAGTGTGGAGTTATTAGGCTGGCTCAAGAGCATGAGCTGCAGAGCTTTGTTGTACAAATCTGTACGACTCATCTGTTTTCTCTGTGCAAGGCCAGCATCCAATTTTCAAAAAAGGTTTGCAGTAATATCGAAGTGTGTCAGTGTTTAGTGCCTATGGATTATTGATTCTGTATATGTAATTCCTTCTCTAAACTCAACATAAAGGTCAACGGGGTTTAAAATGCTCAAACAACCACGTCCAACCACTTTTTTCTTGATATTATGGTGTGTATTCATCATTTATACTATGATATTTGCTTAAGTCATCTTATGAGAGAATTGATCCTAACCATTTCCAAATCTGGGCATACAGCTAACTGATTTTCCTTTACTACTCCGAGAAGTTGTATAAGCCAACATATTTATATGAAAACGAAAATAGTTTCGATTCCATTGATATAAAAATTGCGGCCTATACGGATGAACCTACAAGCACCGTTGTGAAGCGGTGCTTGCCTTGAACTAATAGACTAAAAAAAGAACGAATTTCTGTAAGTGAAATTCGTCCTTTGTTTTGTGAGCATTTATTTCCTTTATGGATAAAGTAAAGAGCAATGATTATAAAACCGCAAAGCAAATAATTGAAGGTGGCAAATATATCTTCTTAATCAGGGACTAGAGTTTATATTTTTGATTTATGCTGAAATGGGCATTTGCCTTGTATTGGCTCGATATCATCGCCAATAAAGAATTGCTTCCATTCATTATGCGTCGGGTCACCAAAGTGGCCGATATCTGGATGCTTAGGCAGCTGATCCCAAGCTTCTACACGTTTACGAACTTTTTCACGTGACATAATACCACCTTTTTCAGTTCCTTCTAACCCTTCAAATATCTTGCGAGGCTGAAATCCAAGAACCATCGCATTTCCTAGATGACGTGTCTTTCGCTTCTTATATGCTGGAGCATTTCCGAACACAAAGATTGGCTCTCCAGCGAAATGGAAATCCCATAAATAATGCTCAGGTTCACGCGGCCTGTCTTCAGGCCAATCAACTTTATCCATTTTATGTAAGTGTTGGAGTATATCCCAAAATTGGTTTCGATAATCTTCGAGAGAACCCTCTTGCTCAAAAGGCTCTACAAATACAAAAAGACCGTGTCTCTTGTAGTTAGGTAACTTAAATAAATCTAGAAAGCTCGCTACTGCAGACGGTAGATTACTCCAGTCGTCTTGATTGATATAAGCGTAGCGAAGTTCATCTTTCTGCTCGCCACTCATTCCAAAAAAACATGGGAATGTTTTATCAGTTACCGTGTTGTGAAAAGTTTCGTATTCTTTATAGAGCCAACTCGGTAAGTCTGTTCTAGTTTGAAAATCTGCTTTTGTTAATAAAGCCTGCCCCTTCGTAATCATTCAATCGCCTCCATTATCTTTTATCACCTATTTTTTATAGCTAATCAATACCCCGACCAAAATTTTTAAAAACAGCAACGTTCAAAGAGAAGTAAATTTCAAAATAGTGTATTAAATGAACAATCAAGGCAATGGAAATGGGATGAATTAAGAACATGGAGGATGACTTATGGTTATAACAATTTCAAGGCAATCTCAAATACATTGCCAAAGTGAATATGGAACACTTAAAAAAAGTGGTCTTTTGTGAACGTAAATACATGAAAATTGAAAAAGTGATTAATGATGTTAAAAAAATTGAAAAGAGAGTTTTTTGACCATGCACTTGCCATTTCGGAGCATTAGATATTTGAACAAACATTCCGGAATACGGGTGTGGAAGTGATTAAACTACGACCTGGTAACGACAACTCTGAACAAGTCTTCAAGAGAGATATCGGATTTCCTTTGGGAAGTCACTTATTAATTTCTGAAATGGCGAATCCGATATAGCTATGCCTTAATTGATGTGGATGAATATCTTTGTTAATACCAGCAAGATTGGATATTCGTTTTATAATATATGTCATTTGTGCAATGCTCATTCTATATGGAGACATTTTTAATTTTTCTTTTAGTAGATATTTAGAATAAATCATACAAAATAATTACACCGGAATTGCAACGTAAGTGGGAAGGTAGATACAATGTGAAGCATTATTTTATCGACTGAGAGTGAAGTGGATTTACCAATGGAAGAAATTCGAGGCATGTATGAAAGATGAATGATTTGAATAGCTTCCCTGATAAACAGGTGGCGCTTTTTGACGGTTAAGAAAGAACAAACAGAAAGTGAATTTAGAGAGGAACTATTTCAAGAGGTCGATCAAGTGTTTGAAGTAGAACATTCTATGAAAGTTACTAAAGTGGGTGGGGTGATGCTGTTTTTTTCTAGTACCAGTATTGTTTTTAAACAACCTATTCTGGTTCATATTAAATATGGTTGTTGGTCGCTTTTTGGTATTGAAAACTGGTATTTACATGTCCCGTTTCTTCTAGAGAATTGGCAATACGGAGAGTATTCCAAGTAGAAATTGCTAATTGTACCGCTAAATCTTCACAGATTAAAAGGAAATTGATGTTCTATGTTTTAAAATAGCATATTTGTAAAAGAACCAAAATATTGTTGGAGTTAATACCTGTTTCTTACAAAAAAATATTTACATTTAATTAAAAAACACTATAATTACAGTTATATAGAAATGAAACCTCTATTAAAATGTAATGACTAAAGACCTGTTTTAAGTATATTGGACATAATTTTGTATAATACACCAAAAAACGGGAATATATAGGTGGTATAATTGGGCGATATCGCCATCACTGGGTATGACATTTAAGCCCCTGGTGTTTAATATAAATTTAGTTTTTAAATTTGTTAGATAAAGGTATTTGTACTCAGGGCATTTTGATAATTGATCATCAGCCTCAATTTAGGATTGTAGAGAGTTTGATAGAAGATAGCTTTCAGAAGTTAAATGGGAAAGAATACAAATGATATTCACTTGTTCATAGTTGAGATGTGGAACTTAAGGTCTATTAATTGGTCAATAAATTTAGAGGTGAATAATGAAGAAAACATCTTTGTTACAAGAAGAAAAGAATTCAACGGTATTATTTTTATGGTTATTTAATATTGTGTTTTTTGTTTATGATATATTTTATTATAAACTTTTCCCAGCATTTCCGTGGATCGATGTTAGTGCAAATGGTTCCGTATGGCACGATTATATGTTTTTTAAATATGGAGTCATGATTGCGCTAATCCCGTTTTCTATTTATTTGATTAAAAAGAAGAAAACACAATCTGTAAAATACATATTATTTTCCGGTTATTTTTTAACGAATGTAGTTTCAGACATATTGCATTATAAAGACAGTACGCTTACTTACACTAGTGGAAACATGGTAGAACTTGCAATTATACTTTTCTCTCCAATCTTTGTGAGTAAGAAATTTTCATTTTTTATTACACTTGGTTTAATACTGAAATACATTTTGGTTGGTATATTTATACAGGATCCATTAATTTTGTTTCCAATTAGTGTACTGGGTGTACTGTCATTTATTTCCTTTTTACTGCTTCATCGTTTTTTAAATTATATTAAAGCATTGAAATATTCGTACGACGAACAATTGGAAGGTATAGTTAAAGGAGTCATTGCTATACTGGAGTTGAAGGATCCCTATACTCGGGGACATAGTGAACGGGTTGCTGCATATGCAATGAATATGGCGGAAGCTACTGGAAAATTTAAACCGTCCGAGTTAAATGATTTTTATTACGCCTGTCTATTACATGATATTGGAAAAGTTAATATACCGGATTCAATTTTAACAAAGTCTGGTAGATTAACGGATGAAGAATATGATATTATTAAGAAGCACCCGGTAGTTGGAGCCGAAGCTATTCGAGAAGTCGATGGTATTGCCGATAATCTTGAAGTGATTTACCACCATCATGAAAGATGGGACGGGAAAGGGTATCCAGATAGCCTAGCAGGGGAAGATATTCCATTTTTAGCGAGAATTACGGCAGTTGCCGATGCTTTTGATGCGATGACTTCAACCAGATCCTATCGCCCAGCACTTCAATTTGAAGAAGCGTATGAACGAATTCTCGATGGACAAGGGAGTCAGTTCGATCCACAATTGATCGGATTATTTAAACAAGTTTACCCCAATTGGATGCAAATTTCTAAAACCTATCGTAAAGGTATGGACATGAGAGGAGTAGAAAAACGTGAAAATTCGCAAACTTAATAAAATTAAAGTGACTTGCTGGTGGTGTTGGTTTACTCCGAACCCATGAAGAAGTACAAATAGGATGCTATAATTTTAGCATCCTATTTTAATTTATAGAGGAGGCTATACGTTGAAGGTATCCTTGCAATCCAAAATAGCATTATATCCGCTATCCATTCAAAAAGATAAAAAAAATTATATTGTGGAGGAGCCGATTTCCGGTGATTTCTTTGAATTGCCTGAGATAAGTGTTGATGCAATCAAACGTTTGGTAAAAGGTGAAGGACTAGCTGCGATTGAAAATGCACTAAAAGATTCTTATCCCGAGGAAGAAGTGGAAATCATTGAATTTGTGGAGCAATTGGTCGAGTTAGGCCTTGTTCAAGATGTGGATGGGGTACGAGTTAATAGAGATAAAGAGAAGCAGATTAAATCTGTATCTGATGCAGGTGGTTTCTTATGGGTCCCACACAGGGTTGGACGTTTGTTTTTTAATGGAACGATGAACAAGGTTTACTTGCTTCTGCTAGTATCGAACATATTAATTCTTATACTGAATCCAGAACTTCTTCCTCATTACAAGGACATATTCCTGTTCGATTCCATGACACTAAATGTAATTAATTACCTATTGTTTTCTATAGTATTAATTTTAATTCATGAATTTGGACATATCCTTGCCATTCGATCGTATAATTTACCGGCTAAATTAAGTATCGGAAACCGGCTGATATTTATTGTTTTTGAAACCGACCTAACTCAAGCGTGGAAGCTCGATTCTAAACAGAGGAATATTCTGTATCTTGCTGGCATGTCTTTTGAGCAGATCATTCTTTTCCTTTCATTCAGTTGTATGCTTCTTTTTCCAAATGCAAATTTTGTAGGAATTCTTAGCATCATCGTGTTAGATATTTTTATTAAATCAATCTATCAATGCTGTTTCTATATGAAAACAGATGTCTATTATGTTGTAGAAAATGTAACAGGTTGTTATAACCTGATGGAGAGTGGCAAAATATATTTAAGTTCATTCTTTAAGAAACATCGAAAATCAGGGAAGGATCATAAAGAGATGTTCCAGGATGAAGGGAATTTGATTCGTGTATATAGTGTATTTTACATAGTTGGAGTTTTTTTAACGTTACTTTTGGCAGTTTTGTATTTTTTACCACAGCTTTATTATATGTTTAGTACAATTTATTTGAATATTCTTGGAGCAGGAGATCGTGCAGCGTTTTGGGATGCTATTGCATTTTTAGTACAGACAATGTTCATGCTTGTCTTGTTGGCTTATTTGGCGAGAAAACAAAGGCGTGAGAATTGAGTAAACTGAATAGTAGATTATTTATTCCTTAATAAATTGCTATGCAAATGACAGAATTTACTTATAGCGTGGTTGGTACTACATTTAAAAAATTTGAGCATTGACTCAAGTTGTAAGTAAAACTGAATTTGAAAAGAATGTCGAATTATTATCTAGAAAAGAATACAATATCGCTTCATCATTTACCCGACATCTTCTTATTTATTTGTTATTTTAACAGTTAGACGATTTATCGAAAGTAGTAATGGGAGTTTTAGTTATAGAGCTCCCTAACAGTTGCTAAAGTAATAATGGAAGTATTAGCTGAAAAGAATTAGTAAATGGATTCTTTTCATAACTCGATTTTTTCAAGAACTTAGACGAATACATTTCTTGTTTTTATTTTTAAAAATTATGCAGCTGTATTTTGTGCGTTTAATTGTGCAGTCAAACGATCAACAGCTGTAGAAATTTTGTTTAGTTTCTAGCCGTAAAAAACATAAGCTCGACGTAAGCACAATTTTAGAATTAAACAAAATTATTGCAAAAGAAGTGTATAGCTCTATGAAAATGGAAAAGAATATTTGAAATCAATTCATTCACATTCTGGAAAACAATAAAATAATCCTAAAGGAGGCCACTTAGTAATTGGGAAAAACAATTGAACTTTATGATGATTTAGACACATTTGACTAAAGGCNATGCTCAGCAAAAGTAATACGAGTAGCGCCTTTTATTGTGCTTATTTTTAAGGAATACATAATGCTTTAAAGCGATATATCCTCTTTTTCCGCACATAATTGAAAAAACTACCGTAGTTCACGCATTCACCACGTTTTTCAGCTATAATATGAAGTGAATTATTTCGGAGGTGCACAAAAGTGGCAAATACATTAGAACAAACATACTTAGATCTTTTACAGACTATTTTAAATAACGGTGTAAAAAAGGAAGACCGTACTGGAACGGGAACGATGAGCATTTTTGGCCATCAAATGCGTTTTGATTTAGCGCAAGGATTCCCATTACTGACGACAAAACGCGTGCCATTTAAGCTTGTGGCGAGTGAGCTACTTTGGTTTATTAAAGGCGATACGAATATTCGTTACTTATTGCAAAATAATAATCATATTTGGAATGAGTGGTCATTTAAGCGCTGGGTGGAGTCGGATGAATATACAGGACCTGATATGACGGACTTCGGCAATCGCTGTTTAGTGGATGAAGAATTCAACAAAGTGTATAAAGCGGAAATGGCTTCTTATTGCGAGCGTGTATTAGAAGATGATGCATTTGCTGAAAAATACGGTGAACTTGGCAATGTTTACGGGAAGCAATGGCGCCGTTGGACTGATTCAGAAGGCAATGAAATCGACCAGTTGCAAGATGCCATTAACCAAATTAAAAACAATCCAGATTCACGTCGTATTATTGTCAACGCATGGAACCCAGAAGATGTGATCAATGCTGGTGCAAAAGGAAGTAAAGCTGCATTACCACCATGCCATATTATGTTCCAATTTTATGTAGCTAATGGGAAATTAAGCTGCATGTTAACACAGCGCAGTGGGGATACATTCCTAGGCATTCCATTCAATATTGCGAGCTATGCTTTACTCACGCATTTAATTGCACATGAATGTGGGTTAGAAGTAGGGGAGTTCGTGCATAGCATTGGGGATGCACATATTTATTCTAACCATATTGAGCAAGTGAATGAACAATTAAGCCGCGCGTTAAAAGACTTACCAACATTAACAATCAATCCTGAGAAAAAGTCAATTTTCGATATTGAGCTGGAAGATTTAACAATTGAAGGCTATGACCCGCATCCAACGATTAAAGCACCGATTGCGGTATAGTCAAAACAGCATCCTTCACGATGAGGATGCTGTTTTGCATTTACAATAAGTTTTCTTTCTTATCACTTAGTTTGATAAAGAAGGGGAAAATAAGGACAAATAAAAGACTGATATACCCTAAAGTAAATATGTTTTGGGTTTTTGCTGATAAATACTGTTTTTCATGACAATGGGAACAATTTTTGCCTTCCTTTGAAAAGCCTAGAGCCATCACTTCTTTGAATGACCATTTATGATTACAGTTTGTACATCTTACCACAATATCACCGCCTACTTACTAGTTCATACGATTGAAATAACAAAAGGTTTCAAAACATCCGCAGCAAGACATGGAAGAAGTCACATCTCTATTGTGCCTAAGTAGAAATGTTTGAAGCGAAAAATGACCCAAGCGAATAAATTCACTTGGGTCATGCAAAGACATATTAGCTTTTATAGGTATTCCTACAATTTATTTTAAAAGTAGAAATATAATCTAAAAATCAATGCGAGTATTCGATATTTCATTAACATTTATCTTCACTTTAAAATTTAAGAGAAAATTACATTTCGAGCGCAACCTATTACTTTACTTTGCTAGTAACGGATGCTACAAGTATTTTTGAAAGTTCTTCTGGAGAGTATGGTTTCGTAAAATACTTTTCAATTTTGTATTTTTCAACGTTTTCTTTTGTTTCATCTAATGCAGAAGAAATGATAATTGGTATTTTACTTGTTTGTTCTGTCTCATTTAGAAGTTGTACAAAATCCCATCCGTTTATTTCATCTCCAAGCATTAAATCAATCACAATTCCGACTAATGGTGTTTGAAGCGCTTCTTCAAAAGCAAGTCTAGGATTATCATGAAAAAGTACAGTAAAGCCTTTACTTTTTAACTCTTCAGATAAGAGTAAGGCTAAGCTTAAATCATCTTCTACAATCATGACGTTTAAACCCGTTTGTACTTCATCTAAATCATTTCCGTCAATATTTTTTCTAGCTGCAAGCTTCATGTTAAGTGGTAAGTTAAAGTATACGGTTGTCCCTTGTCCTTCTTCTGAATCTAGCCATATATCGCCACCATGTTTGATAATAATTTCTTTACAAATGGATAGTCCTAACCCTGTACCACCAATTTGTCTTCTTGAACTATTATCAATTCGTTTAAATTTCTGAAATAGTTTAGGCGTTTCATTTTTTGGGATACCAATGCCTTGATCTTTTACACTAACTTGCAGCATGTCATTAACGTTTTCTAGAGTAATAGTTACATCGCCACCAGTAGGGGAGAACTTGATCGCATTACCGATGATATTAATAAATACTTGAACGAGTCTTTCTGAATCTCCGTTTACATTTACGTATTTTGCTTTATCAATTAAATGTACATGGTGGTTCTTTTCGTGACTAAATCTGTTAACGATTTCAATGGATAGCTCATTCATTGATAGTTGTTGCATATTATACTGTTGCTTACCAGATTCCATTCTCTGTAAATCGAGAAAATCATTAATTAGATTTGTTAGACGAATCGCTTCTTTATGAATTGTTTCAATGTATTTTGTTTGACGTTCCGGTTTTAATTCTTTTGTTAATAAAAGCTCAGTAAATCCTAAAACGCTTGATAATGGCGTACGTAGTTCATGACTAACTGTACTAACCAACTCGGATTTCATTTGATCTACCTCGTACTCTCTAGTAATGTCACGATGAACAAACATCGTTCCAATTTTTACTTCATCTTCATACACGCTCGTTGCATATACTTCAACAAAAACTTGAGTACTTTGTGAAATTGAATAGCGGAAAGTTCTTTTATCGATAAAATCCTCTACAATAGCTTTGGTGAAAAATTGAGTCAAATCTTCGGGTTGATCGCAAATAGTTTGTAAATTTTCCAGCCAAATTTGTTGTGAAACATGTTGCTTGTTAAATTTGTTTTGAGAAGGAATTATTTGAGAGAATGCTTTGTTGGCTAAGACAACATCACCTGTGGAAGACACCAGTTGAATTCCCTCATTTACATTGTCAATAATATTTTGATTTAATTGTCGCGATCGCTCAACTTCTTCATACATAAGTATGCGTTCAAAGGCGATAGACACACGATTCATTAACCCGTTCAAATCTTCTATTTCATGGCATGAAAATGGAAAGCCTTCTCGAGTAGCCATCATAACAGCTACTAAATGCCCCTCAGAATTCAAGACAGATGAATAGAGGTCATAGCAATAATAGGGGTGTTGTGCAATATCTTGTGCCTCTGGAATTACTTTTCGAGTAATGACAAAAGACTTTTCTTCCTCTAAACGAACTTGTTTATCTTTATTAAGATTTCCAACAAGAAGTTCAGTTGAATTTTTTGTTAACCCTTTAGATACATAAACATGCCCTTCGAGTAAATACAAGATACTAGTATCGAACTTGTAGATATCATTTAAATAATCATTCAGATTCTCTAATAATTGTTGTTTATCGAGTGTGAACGTTAAAACGTGATTCAAATCATTATATTTTTGTAACTGACTTAGTGAGTGTTGTAATTGAATTTGATTGCCCTGTAATTCATCTTGTTGTGCAGTCAGTTCTTCATTTTGAGTCGTCAATACTTCTTCTTTCTCTTGAATTGACATCGTCATTTTATGGAATGAATTAGCTAAAATACCTAGCTCATCTTCTTTCTGAACCAGACTACTAAGATCTATGAAATGTCCTGATGTTATTGCATTTGTAGCATTTGTTAACTGCTCAATTGGTTGAATCACATTAGAAAGTACTCTGCGCATAATGATCCCTACAAAAAATAGGAGAATAATACCTAGAAATAGGGATATTAATGTAAAATTTTGAGCTTTTTCAATCGATTTTGAGAATAAATTGTTTAAATCAATCTCATTTTTTTTGTTGTAAGTATTTGTATATGCTACAAATTTATTTACAAGAGTATTTGTCCCATCACCGGAAAGCTTCCTTAAAGCTTCATAGTCATTTGCATCTACATAACTTATAGCTTGAGGGAGGATGACTGTTTTATAATTTTGACTAAAATTAAGTAATTCTTCATACAATGCTTTTTCTTCTTTTGTGTGAGGTAATTGACCGAATTTATTTAAATATAATTCGAATGCCTCTAAATTTTCATGTAATAATTGTAGTTCTTGTTTATTTTGAAATGCATAATACCCTCTAGCCCTGAAATTAATGCCATTAAAACTATCCGCTAATCCATCTACAATTTCTGCTTTTTCCCTTACAGCTTCTCGTTCTACTTTTAAACTCTCATTACTAGATTTAACATACGAAAAGAAAACAATCACGATTATTAAAAATGTAAATGAGACTTTAAACAGCATTTTTAGAAATTGACTACGAATGTTTTTATCTAGACTTGGGAAAGACTTATACATTTAAAATTTCCTCCACTAAGCCCATCAATTCAACAGGACTAAAGGGTTTGGACATAAAATAATGAGCGCCTTTATCCAATACGACTTGACGGTCTGCTTCTTGAGCTTTAGCAGTAAGCATCAGAATTGGGGTGTTGTTTTTGACATCTACTTCCAGCTGCTCTATAACCTCTACGCCAGTTAAATTTGGCATCATGTAATCGAGTATTATTAAGTCATAAGCTTGCGCATTGAGTTTTTGAATTGCTTCAACACCATCTTCTGCTTCATCAATTTCGAATCCTAGGTCTTCCAATGTATCGCAAATAAGCATTCTTAAAATTTCTTCATCATCTACAACTAAAATCTTTCTCATATTATCCCTCATCTCTACGTCAATTAAATACGCGGTTAATTAGATTCAAAATTCGTGTTGAAACATCTGTTATATTAAATGGTTTGATAATATAATCATCAGCACCAATTTCTAGTGCCTCAAAGACGTATTTCTCATCTTTAAGACCCGTTAACATTGAAATGATGACATCTTTTGAAGTATGTTTTTCTCTAATTTTCTTAAGGACATCCATACCATTCATTTCTGGCATCATGCCATCTAGTAAAATAATATACTTATAATTTGGCGTATACCAATTCGAATTTAAGAAGCTAATACCATCACTATAAGGGGTAACTTCAATATCAAAGTTTTCACTTGATTCCCAATTCGCGAAGTGAGTTGTAATTAGATTCCGAATGAGATAAACATCATCAATCACGATGATTTTCACGTTTACTTTCTTCTGTACACCAGCTGTTAGTCGATTAAAAATAACGGTCTGATTTCTTCCAGATTCCTTCGCATTGTAAAGAGCTTGATCGGCCTCTTCTAGTAATTTTTTTGGATGAAGATTTGCCGCACTGGCTTCCACTACTCCGGAAGAGAAGGTCACCTGAAATCTTACTTCGTTCGCTGTAAAATATTTTTGCTTCATTGACTCGCGAAGTTGTTCGAGTAGCATGCATGCTTGGTCGGCAGTGGTTTGAGGCATTAACATGACAAATTCTTCACCACCATATCGACAAAATACATCTTGCTCACGTTTAGACTTCATTACTAAATCTGCGAATCCTTTTAACACTTCATCTCCAACCAAATGTCCGTATGTATCATTGACCTTTTTAAAATAATCTAAATCAGCTATTACAAGAGCAAAGGGTTCGTTGTTTCGAGTGTATTGCTGGATTAACTTATCGAGTTGAGTGTTCATGAATTTACGATTAAAGATTTGTGTTAACTCATCAGTAATAATCGATTGGTCTAACTCTTTTTTATAAGCTAAGCGATTTGTTACATAGGAAATCAAAATATCTTCCTCTATAGGTTTAGAAATAAAATCTAAAGCGCCCATGTCATATGCTCGTATTTTGTTTTCCTTGCAATCATTCGAACTCATAACAGCAACAAACATACGATCCTTTTTAATCTTCTTTATATTATTTAAGATAGAAAAACCACTTGTATCAGGTAGCATAATATCTAAAAATACAATAGCAGGTTTAAGTTCATATATTAATTCCAACCCACGTTTGCCATTGTATGCAACGATTACGGAATGACCCATTCTTTCTAAAATATCTTTTAAATAAGAAATGAATACAATGTCATCATCTATAATTAATATAAATTCTTGGTCATATCTGTTATTTGTTGAAATTAATTGTGTGTTTTCAACTTGCTGTCCATTAAAATTTGTTTGATAAAAACTAATTTCTTCAATTATAGGTGCAAGATAGCTCTTCCATTCAGTCTTACTCCAATATCTTTCCCCATTTTCATTTAAAGGTTCTATTTTTTCACTAGCAGTTGTAGTTAGTTCATATAATCCGATTGATCCAGCTGTTCCTTTTAAACTATGTAGAAAAAAATAGATTTGTCGTTCTGTAATAAACTCTAATTCATCCCATTTTTGAAATTTCTCGTTGATACTTGTATAAATCATTTGTTGATATTTTTCTTTTGGCATAATATATCTCCTCAGTCATGATTACCCTCATCTATAGTATAACTTGAATAATATTTATATCTATTATGATTTTTTTGCGAATAATAAAAAAATCTACCAACAAATGTCCCTTTTTACTCGATTTTTAGTAATACATAAATAAAGGGGACATATCCATGAAATTATTATTGGAAAAGCTACAGCCTGTAATTCAAAGTTAGCTGAATTCTATAATCGCATGGCCATTTAAATTAAAAAAAAAGCATATTGCAAAGTTTGAGTAGAAAGCACATTCAATTCTAGTAGGTTTTGTATATGCTAAAATACATCTTAATTTTGAAGGGAGGGAATATGAAATGACACAACCAGTAGAAATTGAATTGCATGTAGGACATTATGGTGACAGAACTGGTGCGAGCGGGTATGTAGATGAGGTGCAATATGCCCGGAAATTTATAAAACGAATTTATGAAATTTTGATCGCTAATAAAGTACCTGCAACATATTACGAGGATAAAATATCTAAAAATCAAACGCAAAATATTAATCATTTAGTAGCCTACCATAACAAAGATCGCAATGGACTAATTGTGAGTGGTCACTTAAATTCGACGACTCCGTTAACCGACCGACCAATAGGAGGAGAGGTGTTGTACAATACCCAAAAAGACTTAGCCACGAACGTAGCAAAAGCGATGTGCGATGCGTCTGGTCTAATTAATCGTGGTGCAAAATACCGGAACGACATTGGCGTTTTAACGAAAACCTACGAGCCTGGCATTTTGATTGAGTTTGGGTTTGTAAACAGTAAAAAAGATATCGAATTGCTGGATCAGAATTTAGAAAAAATTTGCCTTGCCATAGCAAAAGTTTTAGCAGCAGCCATTGGTCATCCATTTTCAATACCCGCAAAGGAGGAGGGAAATAAAGTGGAAACGTCCAAAAATACATTAGATGCGACGGGCATAGCAGAAGCGAAAAAGTTATTCGGAAAACTGTATGAAAAAGGGATATTTAGTACAGATCACAGCGATAAAATCGAACAATATTCAGATGGCAAAATTTTAAGTTTGTTGCTTGCTTTTTTAAGTCGGACAGTATAAATTTTCACAGTAGCTAGTATAAAAATGCTTCATCCCATGTTTAACTAGGGGTGAAGCATTTATAATAATAGAATTCCTAAAATTTTTGAAACTTTTCTGTGCTGTACAGGCTCTAATGAACGAAAGAAAGCTCGTTAAGGAGATTTTTTTAGAGAAGGTCGTTATAGTAGTACTCAAATATAATGAAAATAATAGAGAGAAGGGAATCAAAGCGAATGAAATACGAATGGAGAAAACAAGAGAAACATCTCTATTTTCCAAAACAAAAACCAGAACTTGTCACAATTCCAGAACAGAAGTTTTTATTAATAAAGGGAAATGGAAATCCAAATGAGCATGAATTCGCTGAAAAGATAGGTGTTCTTTATTCTTTGGCCTATGCAATTCGAATGATGCCGAAGCAAGGATACACGCCAGACGGTTATTTTGAATATACTGTCTATCCATTAGAAGGAATTTGGGATTTATCAGAAAAGGGAAGGGGGTTAGATTCATTAAATAAAGATGAATTAGTTTATACGATTATGATCAGACAGCCAGATTTTGTAACGAAAGAAATAGTAGAAAGAGCTTTCGAAATCGTAGAAAAAAAGAAACCACATCCATTTCTAAATGAGGTAACGTTCGATGTATTTCAAGATGGTTCAAGTGTGCAAATGCTTCATATTGGTCCATATGATGATGAACCTCAAAGTTTTGAATTAATGAATGAATTTACAAAAAACAACAATCTTGAAAGAGTTTCATTACAACATAGGGAAATATATCTTTCGGATTTTAGAAAAGTTGAACCTGCAAAGTTAAAAACAGTTTTGAGATACAAGGTTAGGTCAATAGAATAGCTTAATCTTTTAATAAACAAACGAGCGCGTTACATGCTACCCATGATTTTGACAGTAAAGCGAATGACGGATTCACCAAAAATCCTAAATTCTGTCTCATTACATACCTTCGACGAAAAATAGCCAACTATCCGAAATAAACTTGGATAGTTGGCTATTCGTCATGCTTATCGAATGGGAGCGCATCTTTTCTTTATTTCGGGTTTAATTAATAATATGCTTCGTATGAAAAAACTCATTGATTAAGTGAGGTGCTTGCGGGAAACCAAGTCCTAATTGCCAAACCCCAACGCCTCTAAGCTGATAATCAACTGTTAACTGTAATTTTATTGCACGTGCCTGGGCATCTTCAAACCAAACAATGTGTCGGATCCCATTTTCGTCCCAGTATGTAAAGAATGGTTGTTCATATTCATATGAATATTGAATGGGGACTTGATACCTTAAGGCAAGTTGTATTGCACCAGAAACTGAAATAGCTCTCCCACTTACCGCGTTTCCGTTGTCCATCGTCCATTCATACCCGTAATTTGGTAACCCGAGCATAATTTTATTTCGATTCATGTGTTGCAGCGCAAATTCAATGGCGCTTCGTACTTCATTAATCGGAGCAACAGGGCCAGGCTCAGAATTTGGAACATGCCAGTCATAGGCCATAATAAATATAAAATCGACAACGGATCCAATTCCCCCGAAGTCATATCCTTTTAACCACGGTATATCTTCACTTGTTTTAGCTGGAACTGCAGCGGAGACCGAATAACCTTCAGGTTTTAAACGTTCGCTCAACAATTTTAAAAAACCAGTATATAAGTCTCTTTCGTCTTCTCGTACTCTTTCAAAATCAACATTAACTCCAGCATAATTTTTGGTTGTTACAAGAGCATATATATTGTCTATAAGAAGGTTTCGTTGTTCAGGAAAAGTTAATACTTGGCGTGTAACTTCTGGACTAAATCCTTCCGGTGTTAAATTAGTGATGGTAGCCACAGGTGCCACATTGTAATCTCGTGCAGTTTGAATCGCAAACTCGTCATTAAGTGTGCTGAGTGTTCCTCCCTCGAGAATATGGTATTCAAACATGGCAATATACGTATTGGTTGCTGCAAAAGTACTGATAATTAATTGGTCCTGATCAGGAGTGGTAGGATACATGTAACTTAAATTTTCTACGGGATATTTAGGACGTGGCGGTAAATATAGAGTCATTCCAATCATTAGAACATCTGACCTGAGACCGTTATATAACCGTATAATCTCAATTGGAACGAAACTCATTCGAGAAATGTAATATAAGGAATCGCCAGGCTGGACAATATACATATTTGTTGGAATAAGCAAATCCTGTCCAGGTACTAAGCTATCTGTTGTTAATTCGTTCGTGATGCGGATACTATCCATATTAACTTGAAATTTTGACGCAATGGAGTATAAGCTATCTCCCATTTGAACCACATAAATAAACATAGTAAGACCTCTTTTCTCAATAATAATTATTCAATGTATGTAATCGGTTTACGGAGTATAATCGATTAAGCATTTAAAATATATTTTGATGCGTGTTGCTGAGAAGTTCCTAGCTGGACACGCGCCCATTTAGTAAAGTTTTTAGACGTAACAAAGCAAGAGGCAAAAAACGGCTGACTTGAGAAGTAGAAACGGTGGGACTTTTACACAATGATTATTTTACCTATAAAATTTCATTAGGAGGAGACAAATTGATTACATTAAAACAGATGAGTGGGCAAGAGTTTCAGCACTATATTAGCTATGCGATAGAAGATTATGCGAAAGAGAAGGTCGATGCTGGCAATTGGCGTGAAGAGGAAGCGATGCGATTGTCAAAGGACTCTTTTGAAAAACTGTTACCAAACGATGAGAGAACGGAAAATCATCAGTTATTTTCTGTTTTTCAACACGAGATTCTAGTTGGGATGATTTGGATTTCACAACCGCCTACCAATCCGGAAGAAGGTTTTATTTATGACTTCCTCATTTTTGAGCAATTCCAAGGTTTAGGATATGGAAAATCAGCAATGAAAGAAATCGAAGTGATTGCGAAAGGTTTAGGGATGAAAAAAATCGGACTCCATGTATTCGGTCATAACAAAGTAGCGCGCGGATTGTATGAAAAGCTTGGCTATGAAATAACGAATATCTCAATGGCTAAAACGATTTGATTATGCTAGTGAATAGTTGAAATTAAAGGTGCGGATCTAATGAATAAAAATTTGAAGGAACATTTAAAGCAATTAGAGGAAAGTCACATTGGGCTTGAAGTACGGAATAGTAATGAAAAGCTAGATGAAATACTGGCAGACGAATTCTTTGAAATTGGGAGTTCGGGTTATTTCTACAATAAGCAAGATTGCCTTGAAACAGGCATTGTGATGACGGACATGTCACTACATAACTATGAAATTTATCCACTAGCACCAGATGTCGTTTTAGCTACGTATTTTATTGTCGACAAGACGAGAAATCGGAATACGTTAAGAAGTTCTATTTGGAAACGTATTGATGAAAGATGGCAATTATATTTCCATCAAGGGACAATATCGCCATTGCAATTAAGCGAAGTGTAGAAAAACACGAAATAATTTATAACGAAAAAAGCCATTTCTCCGTGAAGTGGCTTTTTTCATGTTTCGTTGAATGCAATTTTACTGGAAAGGTGGATAGTAAATTGTCATACTTAAGCGCGTTAATGTGTTGCTAGTATTCGTATAACTATGTGGTTTATCCGCCTTGAATCGGATGGAATCGCCACTCTTTATTGTATAGTGACCGTCATCGACATGAATTGTTAGTGCGCCGTCAAACACTGTAATAAATTCCTCCGTCCCTTCACGGTGACCTTCAGCCTGCAAATGTCCGTCTTTGTCTATTTCAACAGTATATACTTCAAAGCGTCGATCATCTTGGAACGGAAAGGCAGGGTAGACGCGGTATTTTCCACTGTCTTCACATAAAACTTGAATCTCATTTCTTAAAACAACCGTCGTATCAGGCTGTGGATTGTTGATGAGGGCTGTAAAAGAAATTTTTAAGCCGTTCGCTATTTTCCAAATCGTTGTTAGAGTTGGACTGGACTCACCTCGTTCAATTTGACCAATCATCGTTTTACTAACGCCACTTAATTGGGCCACTTTTTCTAAGCTTAGTTTTTCCTGCTCGCGAATGACTTTTAAATTTTTTGCAACGATTAGATGAATGTCTTCCATATATGAATCCCTCCACTATGTACAATATAACGACCTATATGTATAATAAAACGTATGACGTTATATTGATTATTTTGTACATTATAACATACGCCATTTAATGAGGGGGAGCAGATGATGCCTGTATTTTCATTTTTGTTATTTGTCATCATTTCTAGTTTTACGCCAGGACCAAACAATATTATGGCGATGGCATTTGCGAACAAGTATGGATTAAAGAAAACCGTGTCCTTTTGTTTAGGTGTTGGTGTCGGTTTTTTTGCGATTACTTTATTATGTAGTGTTTTTAATATCGTACTGACAAATGTTATGCCGAAAATCGAATTCCTATTGACGCTTTTGGGTGTCGGTTACATGCTGTATTTAGCATATAAAATTTTGACGAGTAAGGAGGGAGATGACAGTACAGCCAAGGAGCATAAAAACTTTTTTGTTATCGCGATTTTGCTGCAATTTGTTAATCCAAAAGGAATTTTGTTTGGGATTACTGTCGTCGCAACGTTCATTCTTCCTTATTATGATTCTTATTTTAGCTATCTGCTATTTTCAGTATTTTTAGGAATAGTCGGTGTTATGAGCACATTTAGCTGGAGTCTTTTTGGTTCCGTTTTCCAAAGTTTATTATCGCAATATCGACAGCCGTTTAATATCGTAATGGCGGGGTTATTAGTATATAGTGCATTTTCGATACTTATGAATTGAATGGATGGAGGCTAAATCAACGTGATTCAGTTTAATTAATTATTATATAAAAATGACAAACATTAAAAGGCATTCCATCATTGCATGAATGCCTCTTTATTGGGTGTTAATATGAAATTAATTGAAATGATTTATTCCATTTGATTCATATAATTTACGGCTTTAGGGAAGTAAGATGGTCTTCAAAAGCATCAATTATATGAAGGAAATGATCGGCTTCTCGGTATACATGGTCTGCGAGAAGTGCAGGAATATTACTTTTTATGCGACAAGCTTCAATTAAATCGCGTGCCGTTTTTTTGAAGTCACGTAATGCCACAACAGATACGCGGTTTTGATCAAGAAATTGGTCTAAAAGTGAAGGAGTTTCGGATTGAGGACGCATATGATCTAAGTCTTGCGCTTGAAATAGTAGTTGGTCGAAATCATTGCTGAACTCACGGGCTTGATCCACTAATTTTCGTTCGGAAGGATCCAATAAGTGACCGATGAACTTCGAATGATCAGCCATAATTTTTAGGAAAAACACATTTTCTTTAATAATGGCTTCAGGTAACGGGATTAATTTGCCTTCGTTTAATTCTTTTAATCGTTTCGCAAAATAATAGGCTTCACGACTTGTATGATCCACTAATAAAGGCATATTATTACTAACGATTTTACAGCTTAAAATTAATCCAAGTACTTTTCGTTTATAAGCCCAAATATAAACGGTCGCTTGATATACTTGAATGTTAAACTGTTTAATTACTTGAGGATCTGTTTGTTCGTTATATTGATTCGCCTGCTCTTGAATTTGTTCAAATACAGGGATAAAATATTTAGCTTCATTTATGAGTTCCGTTTGATCTGCGGTGAACCCAAGACTTAAAAAGAAAGCATGTTCCTTCATGATTCGAGACCAAAAACGTATTTCCTCCAATGATTGCGTAACAAATGTAGTAATTCCTATACCTCCTCCAATACTATTTATCAATGCCTAATGTATTCGAGGAATATTGAATTCATGCTCTAATAAAACTGATTGTTTGCTCGGAAAGGGACGGTTGGTTGTCCCATCATTTCATACGCAAACTAATAAAAATCAGGGTCACACCACTAAGTAGACAAATCATTTTTGCAAATGATATTTTATCACTCAGCCCTGACAAGCCTATACCAGTCGTGATAATGAAAATGATAGGCCCGATTAGCGCAAGTGATGAATTCACAATAAACGCCTTTTCTAAATCATTTAATTTAAACATAATATATGCAGCAATAATATCTACGCTTCCCGAAAGGATACGCAATAATACGATATATATAAGTGCTGTTTGCATTGATCAACCACCTTTGTCTTCTTAAATTCATGTTTAGTCAAATGTATGCTTGGCTATTTTCAATTATTAAAGGAAATCGAGTGGGGGGGATTTTGATCTCATCATTTTTCATGAGCAAAAAATAAAACGGGTTCAAAACTTATTTTGCATTGATAAAAATAGTTTGCTATAATGGGCGTCATAGTTGAATAGTCCTTCGGGGTCGGGTGAAAGTCCCAATCGGCGGTGATGAAGAAATTCTAAGCCCGCGAGCCTTTTTGGCAGGATTTGGTGTGATTCCAAAGCCGACAGTATAGTCTGGATGAGAGAAGGATGGATTAGGCGTTTTATGAACCCTTTGTGTAATTTTACCGTTTACACCGAGGCTTATTTCGTGATGCCTAAATGAGAATTTTCTAATCACCCCGTAGAGCACCTTCTATGTGGTTTTTTTGTTTTTCAAAGAAACCTGTACAATTTCATATGTATTTCCTTCGGGGTCGGGTGAAAATCCCAATCGGCGGTGATGAAGAAATTCTAAGCCCGCGAGCCTTTTTGGCAGGATTTGGTGTAATTCCAAAGCCGACAGTATAGTCTGGATGGGAGAAGGAAATAAAAATGGTCGACTTTTTTCAAAAATAGATGAAAATAAGTTTATTTGACGACGCCATTTTTATAACTCTCATTAAAACTCCGAGCGATTAGCGGGGTTTTTTCTATTTTATAGGATGAGGTGAGAATGATGTTTACAGGAATTATCGAGGAGTTAGGAACGATTCACCAGATGAAATCAACTCCTCAAGCAATGGTATTATCCATTCAAGCGAAAAAAGTGTTAGAAGATGTAAAACTTGGAGACAGTATCGCGGTAAATGGTGTTTGTCTAACGGTGACCAATTTTACAAGTAATGCATTTACGGTAGATGTTATGCCGGAAACGGTGAAAGCATCGAGCATTCAACAATTGCAAAGCGGCTCAATGGTTAATTTGGAGCGTGCGATGGCTGCAAACGGTCGCTTTGGCGGACATTTCGTTTCAGGGCATATTGATGGTGTTGCTAAAATCCTTCAAAAGCGCCAAGTGGCCAATGCAGTCTATATTGACTTGGCTGTACCGGAAGAACTGTTAAAAAACTGCTTAGTAAAAGGCTCCATTACACTAGATGGTACGAGTTTAACGATTTTTAATGTCACATCGTCTTCATTAACCGTTTCATTAATTCCACATACGTACAAAGAAACGGTACTTGGTATGAAAAAAGTAGGGGATCTCGTCAATGTTGAAACCGATTTAATAGGCAAATATATTTTGCAGCATTTAACGAATAATCAGTCCAACAATCTTTCAATGGATTTTTTACAACAACATGGATTTTAAGGGGAGAACTGAAATGTTTCATGCAATTGAGGAAGCGCTAGAGGCGTTAAAAGCAGGGGAAGTCATTATTGTGGTGGATGATGAAAACCGCGAAAACGAAGGAGATTTTTTAGTATTAGGTGAACATGCGACACCGAAAAATATTAATTTTATGGCAACATATGGGCGCGGTTTAATTTGTACACCGATTTCACAAAGCATTGCGGACAAGCTACAACTAAGGCCAATGGTCCAAACGAATACCGATGTCCATCAAACAGCATTTACAGTAAGCATTGATTATAAAACAACAACAACCGGCATTAGTGCGTTTGAGCGCTCGGATACGATGTTGGCACTGCTAGATGAAAACGTTCAAGCAGAGGATTTTAGAAGTCCAGGGCACGTGTTTCCACTTCTTGCTAAAGACGGTGGCGTATTAGAACGTAGAGGACATACGGAAGCAGCGGTCGATTTGGCGAAGCTATGTGGTTCCGCACAAGTAGGCGTGATTTGTGAAATTATGAATGAGGACGGCACAATGGCGCGCGTACCGGATTTATGGGAAATCGCCAAAACATTTAACCTGAAATTTATAACAATTGATGCATTAGCATTGCATTTAAATAAAAATTACGTCCCGGCATAATGGGGCAGATATTGATCATTTTATAGTTGGTATTTCAATTCCGACTAATCAAATAAAAAATATAGCATAGGGGATATGAACATGGGACAAACATTTGAAGCACAATTAGTAGGAACGGATTTAAAAATCGGAATTATTGTTGGCCGATATAATGAATTTATTAACGACAAATTATTGAGCGGGGCATTAGATGGTTTAAAGCGCCACGGAGTTTCAGAAGAGAATATTGATATTGCATGGGTACCTGGTGCATTTGAAGTACCTTTTATCGCAAAAAAAATGGTCGCAACAGGGGACTATGATGCGGTTATTGGATTAGGTACGGTCATTCGAGGCTCTACGACGCATTATGACTATGTTTGTAATGAAGCAGCAAAAGGTATAGCCAACGTATCATTAGAATCAGGAATCCCAGTTATTTTCGGCATCGTAACGACTGAAAATATCGAGCAAGCAATCGAACGTGCTGGAACGAAAGTAGGGAATAAAGGCTATGACAGCGCAATTTCGGCAATTGAAATGGCGAATTTGAATCGCATGTTTTAATCGGTAGCGAAGTTCAGTGAGTGAGTAACAAAAATAAGCAAACCCTTGATATTGATGGGTTTGCTTATTTAATGGGAATAATTTATTTTGTTTGAAATTAGTAACTTAAGCTAGTCATTGCTACCTTAAATTAAATGTCGACTCAATAATTTCGCCGTCAGTCGTTTTAACAACGAAAGGTTCAACGATTTTGTCGATCCCAATTTCAACAAATGGTAATTTTTGTGGTTCTCCACCATCAACAATTTTGATGATTACTTCTGTATTTCTGATTGTTTTCACCTTTTTTATAAGTAATTGTTTACCTTCGTATGCTTCACCTAATTGTATTTTCACTTTCTTACTGCCCTCGGATATTGTGGATGTTGAATAGTAACTCGTTGCGGATAACTTGCTTTCCACTATATATCCTTCATTAATAATCCAGTACCCATCGTCGGAGATTATTGTCCCTATTATAGATGCAAATAATAGCAGTGGTGCGATAATTAAAATGAATTTGTCGAACTTGTTTATCCTAGTTTTATCACTTTTCTTTACGACAAAAGGTAAAATGAATGTGCCAATAATCGCTACAGCTAAAATGCTTACCCCAATAATTCCATAGCCCATGCCTTCAAAGCCGCTTCGATTTTAGCATTCATCACAGCCTTCGATTCAGGTGTTTGATAATTTACCAACAAGTCCTCAGTTAGATTTTCATCATGCAACAATTCGGGTTTCTTTTTTTATAATAATCGAGCAATGTATTTTTGCTGGCTTTTATTAACCAGCTTTTCATATGCTGAACTTGCGAAATTCGTGCAGGATCTTTCAGTATTTTGGAAAAAAGCTCTTGAATAATATCATCGGCTACTTCCTCATCTTTAGTGAGCTTGAGTAAATAATTCCTTAAATATGGATAGTGAGCGATATAAATTTCTTCAATCGCTTCAAATGGATTATTCATTTTCATTTTGAGCCCCCATTAATTGTCACTCACTTATGAGACGATTGAGAGGTGGGGAAAGTTGTATTTATTTTATAATTCCGACAATTAATTTTAAAAAAGCCCTATACAACTCATGCGAAAATTGAATGAATTGCTGGGCTTGTTATGGCGTACTGCTATTCTATTTTGCAATGCTCATTCAGCGTTTATAGGTAAATCTAGGGCATCTACAATCGTTTTAGTTAGTGCATCTAACGGATTAAGAATAGTTAAAGCATGTTTTGCGCTCATCTGCCTTGCTGCGTCCACCATTGAAAGTTGTGCAACGGAAATCACTTTCTTTTCCTTCTGGATCAGTTCATCCATAAATGCTGCCAACATCGCATCATGCTCGCTTTTCAAGCCTTTCATAATAAGTGAAAAAGCCTCGGGAAGCATACGTACTTCAATGTTGATATTTTTCATATTGCTTTTTGCGTAGTCATTTAATCGAGCAAGTGTACCTTCAACCGTATCTTGATTTGTAAAAATGACTATTTGTGGCGCGGTTATAGAGCAAATCTTTTCAAAAAAGGGTTCGTCTATTTTAATTAACGGGATAGATGGAAATTTTCTTTCCGTGTCCATAAGTGCAATGTAATTCGTACACGTAATGAGGATGGCATCTGGGTGGGTATCTTCAAGCCATGCAATTTGCGAATTTACTTTTGTTTGAGCTAACTGCAGATCAAAATGCGGATTATTTTTAATTTGATCCATTAAACCTGGATCAACATGATGTGAGATTTCAATAGGGAATGGTTTTAGTAAATCCTCTATGTATGGGATATTGGAATGGTGTGCGTGTAAACAAGCTAGTTTTTTCATATGTGTCTCCTTTATTATGGATTATTTTGTTAATTATAGTTTGGAGGAGTTGGAAAAGCTAGGGGGATAGGTTAATAGCCTATACATATTAATTTAATTAAATTGCATATTAAAAATTTTAATTTGATAACATTTATCATTCGGAATGTACTGAAAACTCTAAGTTCGTAAAAGTTAATATACTTACATGAGTAAACGTCATCAATGTGCGAATTTGAAAACTTACTTAGGAAGCGGGGGAAATGGCATTAGGTTCAGGTAGTGGTTTTCTAAAAAAGAGTGGATTCAAAATAATGAGTGGAATCTACTTGTGAAAGAAGTAAAAGTATGGCTTTAAGCGATTAATTAAAAAGAACACATTGAGAAGGGACTGTCCGAAAGTAGACAGTTCCTTCTCAATGTGTTGGTGAGTGCAATTTTAAAGATATGTGTTTTATAACTAAAGTATGTTATTGTCGCTTCTAACATAAAAATTCTTCCCCATGCAAGTCAAGGTGTGGAATTCGTTAAGCCTGTGAAGCGGTCCTCTAAATAAACTTCCTCACACTAAATGAGTAAAAAGTTATTTGGAGTAATAGGTTTTTTTCTACTGTCAATTAAAGAAATACAGTGAGCCAATCGTTCTACCCCTAGTTTTATTTGACTCTCGTTCACTTGAGAGATGCTTAATCGAAGGAGATTGTCCTTTTTATATTCGGGTAAAAACATTCTAGATGCATCATCAACATAAACATGCTGCTCCTTTAGCATATGGACGACCTGTTTTGCTGTCACATTCTCTGGCAAACTAATGGATAAATAGAACCCTGAAGTCGGTTTAGAGAAATGAGTATTTGCCGGTAGCAATAATTCACAAGCTTCTTGAAGGATGTGCATTTTAGTTTGGTATACCTCTTTTATTTTTTTGAGATGGCTATTAATCATGCCACTTTTTAAATAAATTTCCAACGCCCCTTGAGAAAGTGTTGAGCTATTAAAATCCGAAGTAAATTTATATCTCAAAAAATTGTTAATCATTAATGAAGGCAAAATGACAGTAGCAATCCTTAATCCTGGGAGAAAAATTTTCGAAAAGCTTTTAATATAAATCACTCTTCCAGAAGGATCAAAGGAAAATAAAGGATCTGATTTTGCATTTGTATCAAGGTCTCCTAAAAAATCATCTTCAACTATATACACATCATATTTTTCAGCTAATTCCACGATTTTTTTCTTTTCGCTATTCGTATAACTATGTCCAAGTGGATTATGAAATCTTGGAATAACATAGAAAAATTTTATATCATTATTGCGGAAAATATATTCCAAACGGTCAAAGTCAATTCCATCCATTGTTAACTCAATTCCAAAAGTAGTCACTTGATGCAGATTGATGGACTCAATTATTCCGAAATAACTAGGCTGTTCGATCAAAATATTGTTTTTTCCATTTGGAAAGGGCATAGAAACTAATAAATTTAGTGCTTGTTGCGAGCCGGAAACAACGACTAATCTTTCAGGTTGGGTAAATACCTGTAAAGTTTGAAGATATTTCACCAATTGTACTCGTAGTGGGTAAAGCCCTTGTTGATCTGAGTAAGTAAAAAGCTCTTCTTTATATTGATTTATTGCTTGATTCATACAATGTTGAAATTCTACATATGGCATAACATTTTTGTCTGGACCGGCAGCCAAGAAATCAATCACCTCCATTTCATCCGCGACTTTTTGAAAATCATTCACAACATAGTAGCCACTTTTAGGAACTGAATAAATGAAATGCTCCTTTTCTAGTTCAGCGTATGCTTTAATAATCGTATTTTTACTACATGAAAAATGCTCCGATAACTGACGAACAGAAGGGAGTTTACTACCTGCAATGAGTGACCCATCTGCGAGTTGTTGCTTAATTTCTTCCATTATATTTATATATTTTGAATGCATCTATTGAACCTCCTTTAACTGTACCAGTTCAGATAGGTAAAAGAATGGTTTATTTTCACCAACTGTACCTATTATAATCCTAATTATAGCAGAAGGTTTTTACAGAAAAGTAGAAAATGGTACAGAAGGATACAAAAAATGGAGGTAGGTTAAGGTGCAGAAAGAAAATAGAGAGAAAATGGGATTATTATTAGGATTAGTAGGTGTCATTTGTTTTAGTTTAACACTCCCTGCTACAAGTATTGCAGTAGAGTATTTTGGGGCTACGGTCGTCGGTCTAGGCAGAACCGTTGTTGCAGCGTTATTAGTAGCTGTAGTATTGATTGTGAAAAAAGAAAAAATTCCTTCTCCTCGCCACTTCAAAAGTCTACTTATTGTTGCTCTAGGTGCAGTTTTAGGATTTCCGCTCCTTGCCTCTTTTGCAATGGAATCCTTGCCTGTCTCACACGGAGCGGTGGAATTAGCTCTGTTACCGTTAGCAACTGCCGGATTTGCCATATTTAGAGCAGGTGAACGTCCTTCACGGAAATTTTGGATTTCAAGTGTAATCGGCTCTTTAGCTGTCATTATGTATGCACTTCATCTTGGATTTGGTCAATTACAATATGCCGATTTAGCTTTACTAGCAGCAGTAATTATTCTTGGACTTAGTTATGCAGAAGGTGGGATGTTAGCGAAAGAATTAGGGAGCTGGCAAGTCATTGCTTGGGCAATTATGATCGGGGCTCCATTTTTCATTATTCCAGTAGGGTTGCAGCTTTCAACTGAAATGCTCCAAGCGCCAATACAAGCTTGGGTTAGCTTCTTTTATCTTGCAATAGTGAGTCAATTTCTAGCATTCGTTGCTTGGTATAGTGGATTGGCTATGGGTGGGATAGCAAGAGTAAGTCAAATTCAGTACTTACAACCATTTTTGATGATTCTATTTGCAACGGTATTTCTAGGCGAATCCATCACTGGGTTCACTGTTGTTACCGCAATTATTGTTGTCATTTCGGTTTTAATTGGTAAAAATGCTACCGTATCCAAAAAAGAAGATTCATTAGAGAAAAATTAATTGTATGTTCAATGGAGATGAAGGAATATAGTTAATAAAGCTAGTATTTGAATGTTAACAACCGATTTTGAGAGGAGAAAAAACATGTTTATTCCTGCACATTTTAACATTACCGACAAAGCACTTGCCTATGACATTATGAAAGAACATAGTTTTGCGACACTTATTTCTCAACATAATGGCTTGCCCTTTGCGACGCACTTACCGTTAATTTTGAACGAAGACAATTCATACTTATATGGACATTTTGCTCGTCCTAATCCTCAATGGAAAGACATCAAAGATCAAGTCGTTTTAGCTATTTTTCATGGTCCGCATTGTTATATTTCTCCATCTTGGTATGAGACGAATAAAGCCGTACCAACATGGAATTATGTGACCGTTCATGTTTACGGAGAAGTCGAACTGTTAGAAGATGAACAAGAATTAATGAACTCTATGCATGATATGGTGGCGAAGTACGAAACTCCAGACAGTTCGTACAGTTTGCAAGATGTAGATGCTGAGTTTCTTTCTAATATGAATAAAGGAGTTCAAGGATTCAAAATAAAAATTAACAAAGTAGAAGGGAAAGCAAAGTTAAGTCAAAACCATTCATTGCAGAGAAAAGAGTTAGTTGTCAATCAACTGGAACAAATTTCAAATACAGATGAGAAGCAGATTGCATCATTAATGAAAGCAAACTTAAAAAAATGAGTTCACAGCAAAAATATAGGCTATTAATAGGGGAGACGAATGAAAAAACTTCCCTAATAAATAATTTATCTTAAATAGAAGTTTCAATTTCATATTTCCGGGTATTATATAAATATGCTCATGTTAATAAATGTGGGTAATAGGTCTCTCCCCCAATAGTAGACTTGAAAAGATGTCCTTTCGCGCATAAAAAGGGCATTCTTTTTGTGTAAAGAATTCAAAACTTAATATAAAAAAACGCGTTCGATTGAATAGGGCATTCCCTCCAATCGAACGCGTTATTTATTTTTATTCCGGCTATATTTTAAATCGGCTAATGGCAACAGCTAAATCATTGCTTAAGCTGTTTAGTTGCTCTGAAGCTTCGGCAACAGATTGAATCGCATGTAGCTGTTCATCGGAGGAAGCGCTCACTTCTTCACATGTAGCAGCAACAGTTTGTGCATTTGTTGACATTTCTCCGATTGTGGAAAGGACATTATCTTTGTAAAGAATCATTTCTTGAATTTCTGCTGTAAGTAATTCAAAAGAGTGTTCGATTGTTGTCATGTTGCTCGACAATTGACTAAATGTTTGTGTTGTTTCTTCCACTACAATGCCTTGCTTGTCAAAGGTTTTTTCCATTTCATACATTTGTGTTGTAACGGAATGTGATTCGACTTCTAACGCAGAGATGGTTGCCCTCACTTGCTCGGTAGCGGCAGCGGATTGCTCGGCTAGTTTACGTACTTCAGTGGCAACAACGGCAAAGCCTTTCCCATGATTCCCAGCCCGTGCTGCTTCAATGGAGGCGTTTAAGGCAAGTAAATTCGTTTGGGCTGAAATGGCGGAAATACTATCAATGACGGATTCAATGGATGTAATTTTCGTTTCAAGTGCTGTTACGACATTAGACATTTCATGTAAATCATGTTTGGAATGTTCAAAGCTTTGTAACAAGTCGCGCATTTTCTGCTGACCCAATGTATTTAATTGACCCATTTCAGTTGTTGTTTGTTGAACGGCTGTTGTTTGTTCATGCATTTTATCAATTTCGGAACCTAATTGTGTCGCTTGTAATGTAACTGCGTCCGCGTGTTCAGATGATTCCGTAGCACTTGCAGCGATTTCCCCGATAGCTTGTGAAACTTCAATACTCGATGCGCTTGTTTCTTCCGCCATCGCACTTAGGTGATGGGAACGCCCTTCAACATTGGAAGAAGAATGCTGGACGACACCAACAATATCTTTCATATTCGCAATCATATTATTAAAATGATGTGCGAGTCGGCCAATTTCATCATGTGTTTTAACTTGAATTTGCACCGTCAAATCTCCATTTGATACGCGTCCCATTAATGTTCCAAGCGAGTAAAGTGGTTTGATCATTCGTGAAATAAAGAAGTAAAGAACGATAAAGGTTACGATTAAAATACAAATAGTTATTAAGAAAATCACTTTCTGAATTTCCGTAGCAGTTGCGTTAAGATTGGATTCTCTATAAAAAGCGGCAATCGTCCAATCAATTTCAGGAACTTTTGCAAAGACAACGGTATTATTTTCTCCTTCAATTTTTGCATGCATGGCATCACTCATTTCTGACGATGCAAGCATTTTGGCAATGGCCTCTTGTTCCTCAAGGTTTTCCCCTGCATTGGTCGGGTGAACAATTGCGACACCGTCTGAATCAATAATAACTGGGAAGCCTTCATAGCCCAATTCAATTTCTGAAACCATCGCAGTTAATTCGGATAATAAAATGTCGACACCGAGAACACCAACAATTTTATTTTGAACTTTCACCCCAACGGAAGCGGTAAGTGTATAATTTCCTGTTGCTTTATCAATATATGGGGATGACCATTGCACTTCATCTGGGTTGTGAATACTATTTTGATACCATGTGCGTGTCAGGGGGCGAATATTTTTGATGTCATCAAAATGTGGATGAATCGTAATAAGGTCCTGATTCGCAAAATAAATAGCTGAGGTTGCAGGGAAGCTTGTCACAAAATTTTCAAGCTGCTTCCGGTAGAGCATATCTGCCTCGCCGTTATAAGTGTGATCTTCGGCTTGCGCAAACTTTTTGACCTCTTCTGAAATCGACATATTGTAGAGCACTTGTTCATAGGTACTTAAAAAAGTTGTGACCGTACTGGCTACTTGAGTGACAAGGGTGCCACTTTGTTCGACAACGGAATCAACCGTTTTATCTTTTATGATTGCTGAACTAATTGTAGCTAATGAACCAAGACCCGCAATGACGATGATAACAACGAGTCCAATAATTCGCCATCGAATGGATAATTTCATAAAATTGATCCTCCTTAGATAAACGTATGTATGATGGAATCCTATTCCTTGATAATTATTTTGAAATATCGTAATTAACTGACAATTTAAAATGGTGTAAAATAATTTTACAAGAAAATATTGGATTTAGTAGTATTATAATACTATTAATAGTGCGATATTTCAATTTATTGTTTCAATTCAAGCTATTCATAATGAAAATCAAGAAATGTGAGGACAAATGGGTTATAATTCAGTAATAGAACGTGAAACCTTTTGCATGTTAATTCGTAAATAGTATTAGACAATTAGAACGGGGGATATAGATGACAGAAAATCCATTATTTGATGATTTAGACAAACGTACGCAGCAAAATGAGCAGCCAATCCATGAGGTGACAACTCCGGCACCAGCACCACAAGTTTTAGTGAATGAGCAGGAACTATCGCAAATTCGCAAAAGACAAGAAGCACTGAAACAACAACCGTCCGTTCAAACATTGGCACAAAAAATCGATGTAAAAAATCAAATTGCTGTATTAGAATTTGGGAAGGAAACGGCTAAGGGCATTTCGACGTTTTCTGACCGTATGTTAGCAACGATTAAGCAAAGTAATTTAGAAAAATCAACTACTCTATTAAATAATTTAAATAAAATTATGGATCGTTTTGACCCAGTGGATTTTAAAGAAGAAGAGAAAAAAGGCTTTTTGAAGAAATTGTTTTCAAAAAGTAAAGAGAAGCTTGATAGCATCTTGTCAAAATACGATACGATGAATAAAGAAGTCGACGTTGTTTACACGGAAATCCAAAAATACGAAATCGAAATGAAACGTAATACGGTTCAGTTGGAGCAAATGTATGATGAAAACTTAAATTATTTCCATACATTAAGCGAGCACGTGGCGGCAATTGACCTAAAAGTAATTGAATTACGCGATAAAATACCAGCTCTTTCTACGCAAGCAGATGCAGGTGATCATGAAGCGATTATGGAGCTTGAAACGGTAACGCGCGGCATTGAATTACTGGAGCAAAGAGCGTATGATTTAGAAATGGCGCAGCAAGTTTCGTTCCAATCTGCCCCGCAAATACGCTTGATGCAGCAAGGGAATAACCACCTCATCGGGAAGATTAACTCCGCATTCGTGACGACCATTCCTATTTTTAAGCAAGGATTAATTCATGCGGTGACGATGCAACGTCAAAAATTAGTTTCAGAATCTATGGCCGAGCTTGATAAACGTACAAATGAAATGCTTGTGCGCAATGCTGAAAATGTACGCCAAAATTCTGTGAATATTGCACGTCAAGCAGGTAGTCCAAGTATTAAAGTAGAAACGATTGAAACAACATGGCGCTCTATTATGGCGGGAATTGAAGAGACGAAGCAAATTCAAGCCGAGACAGTGCGCAGTCGTGATGAAGGACGAAAACGTATTGAGCAATTACAATTGGAGTATGAAAAACTGAAAAGAATGTAATGTTTAAAGCCTAACAGATTGGAGTAACTCCGAAGTGTTAGGCTTTTTTGTATAAAAGGTATTTGCAATTTAAGATGGAGTTCTTTATAGTTATAACATAGTAAGTTTATAGGGATTGAATGAATTTGATATTCACAACTAAGACGCAATGAAATAAACGAAAAGGAACGTGAGAAGCTATGGCAAATTTATTGGAAAATACAAAACGTTATTTAGCGAATAAAAATAAATTACCCTCATTGGTATCAATGGATTACGTTGAGGCGAGAAGGATGCGAGCGGCTATGCCGAAAAGTGGTTTCCAATTAGCTCCGTTAGCAAAAATAGAAGAGCGTTTTATTTCCGTTCGTGATGGCGAACAAATTGCTATCCGAATTTATACGCCTTTTGGGGATGGTCCGTTTCCAGTAATTGTTTATTTTCATGGTGGTGGTTGGGTTTTGAATGATTTAAATACATGCCATGAAAGCTGCTCGCATTTAGCGCATGGAACAAACCAAATTGTCGTATCTGTTGCGTATCGGTTAGCGCCAGAGCATAAATTTCCAGTGCCCGTAAACGACGCATGGGATAGCGCACTTTGGACACAAGCACATGCAGAACAATTCAACGGGATTGGCAGCCAAATTTCAGTTGCTGGAGATAGTGCAGGTGGCAATCTCGCAATAGCAATTTGTCAGCTTGCAAAGGAGCAGGGAAATTTGCCGATTACCGCACAAATTTTACTTTATCCTGTAACGGACTTGAGCTACGGTAGCAATTCCTATACACTATTTGAGAAAGGTTTTGGGCTCGATAAAGATGTGATGCAATGGTTTGGTAATTACTATATTAACGCACAAATAGATGCAAAAAATCCGCTCGTTGCTCCTTTACAACTAAAGGATTTTTCATCATTACCTCCTGCACTTATTATTGTGGCAGAAAATGATGTTTTGCGTGATGAGGCTGTGCAGTACGGAGAAAAATTACGTGCAGTAGGGACGAAAACGGAAATTGTAACAATGGAAGGTGTTGTGCATAGTTTTTTCACAAATAATGACGCCTTTCCAAAACAAATCCAAGAAGCTATCGACCGAATTCAAACCTTCTTAGTAACAATCGCTGATTAGATGGAGGAGTTTTTATGCAAGTACTTAGTCGTAAATTTTCAATCGCACTAATATCAATTGTTATATGTAGTCTCATTTTTGCAGTTGTAAGCATTGTCGGTTCAAAGGAATACGATATCCCATTTAGCACATTATGGATGACGTTTATCATTTTAAGCGCACCGATGTTCTTGATTGTAGGCGTCCTTTCTTCGTTAATTTACGGGAAATTTATACGTTCTACGCTTATTCGTTTTATTTGTTATGTTGTAACAGGTGCGATTCTCATCATTCCGTTTTCAAAATACTATTTTCAAGACTCGGATGCGCTCCGATTTGCAATTCTTGGTGCGTGCGGGGCAATGCTCTATTTTGGAATCGAATGGTTGTTCAATCGCTATATTTTTCGTGAACAACAGCCGCAAAAAAGAAAATCATCTTAAATAATTGTTTAAAATCCACCATGAGCGCTCGATTGTAATGGTGGATTTTTACTGTTGACTCAAACAATTATTCACCCCAATGAAAGTATAATTCAAGTGCATGTTTGTCTACACTATAAAAAATGGGTGATACTCAATCATGAAGGGGAGAAAGTGAAAATGGATGTAAATGTGTTAATGATTGATGAACTGTTAAACATGTCAAAAAATCGTGTTCGAAAAGCAACGGAACGAGATGTTTTAAATATAAAAAATGAAATGCTTTTATTATTAAATGATAAGTTCAATAAGGAAGAATCAACAGGCATTCGTACATTAATTAATGAATTACATTATTTGAATGTGTATGTAGAAAAAGAAGATGAGTATAAAATTATTTATTCCTATGAACCACCAAAATTTTCGCCCAAAAAACTGACGATTAAGGAAGGGGGATGGATCAAAATTGATAAATAACGAGTTATACAACAACAAATAGCTGATTTTCCTATTTGAAAATAATTGTTTGTCCATTTACCTAAAAAGCGTGCTAAACTCTTCTTAATAGGTTAGAGGAAGAAGGGTATTTGTGGAACGTTTGAAGGGTATTGCGATGATTATCATAGGTTCGATATTATGGGGAGCAACTGGTCCGATGATGGAATGGTTGCTTGATCATACGAAAATAACAGTAGAATTTATGCTGGCAGTGCGTTTAATCATTTCAGGCAGCGTTATTTTAGTTGTGCTAAAAGTTCAAAAAACGCCGATATTTCATGTTTGGAAGGAAAAATATTGGGCGACGCAACTGGTTGTATTTAGTTTAATTGGCATGCTTGGTTTACAGTATACATTCGTTAAAACAATTGAAGTGAGCAATGCAATTGTGGCAACGTTATTACAATTTTTAGCGCCGATATTTATTATCATTTATATGGCAATCATTCATAAAAAACTGCCACCGAAAAGTCAATTTATCGGGATTATCGGTACGCTATTTGGCTTATATTTACTATTAACGAACGGCACTTTTACAGCGTTATTTGTTAGCTATGAAGCACTCATTTGGGGTGTGTTTTTAGGGTTGACGTATGCTTTTTATACACTTTATCCAGCAAGGTTAATGACCGAAATCGGTGTTATAACAATTATCGGCTGGGGAATGGTTATAAGTGGCGTGATATTTGCTGTGATGGGGACGATTTGGGTGAGTGATGAATGGTCAATTTTAGCTGATTCGCAAATGATTCTGTTAATGTTGGGTATTAGTTTATGCGGATCAACAGCCTATGTTTTATTTTTAATGAGCTTGAAATATATAACACCTGTTGAAACGAGTATATTATCAAGTTTTGAGCCACTAGCAGCTATGTTTATTTCAGTTATATGGCTAGGTGCAGTCCTTTTAAAATGGCAGCTTGTTGGAATTGTGCTCATGCTCATTTTTATCGTATATTTATCCATATCAGGTGGGCAAAATAAAGAAATTAAGGATGCCTAAGTGTAAAAGCTTAGGTATTTTTTATACTCATTTTTGGGTAAAGATAAAAATCAATGGAATACGGGAAAAATGGAGGCGTTAGGATATGGAAGCATTCGAATATTTTACGTTGCATGAGCAGGAAATTATAGAAGATATTAAGCGGCTCGTTTTAAGCGATTCGCCGTCGCAAAATAAAGCGCTTCTAGATTGCTGCAAGGAAATCATTCAAACGATGTTTTTTGATACGTTTCAAGTGAAGGCGACGGAATATGAAATGCCGCAAAATGGCAATCATTTACGCTTTGAAATGGGGGAGGGGCCAGCGCAAATTTTAATGATTGGGCATTATGATACGGTGTGGGATCCAGGTGTGCTGCAATACCGCGAAGAAGCGGATAAACTATTCGGTCCAGGCATTTTAGATATGAAATCGAGCATTGTGAGTGCAATCTGGTTTTTTAAGTATGTGAAAGAAATGAAGTTACCATTGAAAAAACGGATTGTATTTTTTATGAATAGTGATGAAGAAATTGGTAGTCCATCGTCCAGACCATTGATTGAAGCGGAGGCGAAAAAATCAGTGGCCGCTTTTGTGCTGGAGCCTGCTGTTACGGTGTCTGGAAACTTAAAAGTTGCACGAAAAGGGACCTCGCACTATTTGCTCAATTTAAAAGGGGTTGCTTCCCATGCCGGAAACAATCCGCTTGATGGGGTCAGTGCGATTACTGAGGCGGCACGCCAAATTTTAGATATTGAGCACTTAAATGATTATGACAAAGGAACGACGCTCAATGTTGGCATGATGCAAGGTGGGGGCAAGCTAAATGTGATACCTGATGAGGCGCATTTAGGTGTGGACGTGCGCTCTGTGACGAAACAGGAGCAACTGCGTATCGACGACTATTTTGAAACAATTAAGCCGCATGATGCACGCGTGAAAATTGATGTAGAGGGTGGCATTAATCGTCCACCAATGGAGCAAGATGCAGAAAGCGAAGAACTATTCGAAGTAGCGCAGGAGGAAGCCAAACAATTAGGATTTAGCGTGGAAGAATCGGCTGTCGGTGGTTCGAGTGACGGCAATTTCACAGCGTTGTATGCACCAACATTAGATGGACTCGGCCTTGTCGGCAACGGCATTCATGCGGAGAACGAGCATATTTTACGGGCACATATTGTTGAACGCTTTGCTTTACTGACGAAAACCGTATTGCAAGTTGCGAATGAATAAACGGATTAGCATTATGAATTCGGATACTTACTATAGTCATGTCGCAACTTTATGATTACTTCTATAGGTTTTTATAGCTTTAAAAAAGATTGATTAAAATCATCTCACCTCTATGATTTTTAGAAGTGAGATGATTTTTTGTTGTATATTTATGCTAGTTTATCTATAAAGAATGTGAAGAGTGCTGTTTAATAGTTGTTCTACAAACTGGATGGATTGTGGAACAACAGCAGGAATATTTATGAATTAAGTCGAAGTTAATTGCATGCTTATGTTATTTAATTATAAAGGAGCCTAAAGTTATGGAAGTTTCTAAGGGAGTAGAGATGCTCCAACTTGAATTTTATGAAACTATTATTCATCCAATTCTTTTAATTGAATAATATGCTATGTAGTTTAACAAGCTAAAAGGAGCAATCATAATTATTATCATGATCTTCAGTAATAGGGCGCGATTGTTAAACAACTCTTCAATATAAACGACGGTATTGTAACATCTATGAGCTGTTATTCGGCAATTGCGCCAAAATTTAAATGAATTTTTTTACACCGTCCACATTTTCGACCGGTGTATTGCGTATTTTCATCTTCAAAAATACATAACTTTATTGTTGTTACACAATTTTTACCAAACGACACTTTGGTAACATTCCAGATGTAGAAAAATTTTTCATCCAAAAGTCTAATATTTTCTTTTTAAGTAATAAGTTAACATTTTATTGCAAGAATAATTAAGGAGATTAAGATTATGGATATCATAAATACAAAATTGAAAACACACAAACTTAAAGAGATGAAAGAATTTTATGAACAGATTTTAGGCTTCTCCATAGAGAACGAAACTCGAAATAGTTTCCAAATAACATTAGGTAAAAGTTCAATTGAATTTAATGATAACGATGTTGTTGGAACGCCTTTTTACCATTTTGCATGTGACATTCCTTCTAATCAATTTGGAGAGGCAAAAAATTGGATTAAAAGTAAAATGAATCTTTTAATTGAAAATGGAGCAGACGAAATTAATTTTACTTACTCTGTTGCAAAATCATTTTATTTTGAGGACCCTTCAGGTAATATTATTGAATTCATGGCTAGATTAGAGGATAATCCGCCAAGTGATAATCCGTTTTCTTTAGATAGCATACAAAAACTTTCAGAAATGAGTTTAATAGTGCCAGATAAAATGGCTGTTGCGAATCGTTTGATAAACAATCATATTGTAGAACGCAGTGATTCAGAAATTACTAGCACTTCTCTGTCTTTTATGAGTGACAAAAAAACAAAAGTATATTTGTTATTAGCTAGCTCTAATAGAAGGTGGTTGTTTTCTGATAAGGAGTCTAAGGTTTTTCCAATTGAGATTTCTTTAGATTCAGGTACTGTATTAGGTGTAAGTAATGAAAATGAATTTTATATCAATAATTAAATTCATTTTATTATTGAATAAATATCCTACAACTATAAATACAACGTTCCCAAATGCAAGTTAGTGAACCAACACCCCTATTCAATTGAAAAGTGGGTGTTTTTGCTGCTTATGAACAGTAAGTACTCAAAAGACGCTTTGGTAACTTACTGATTATCAACAACCCAAATAATTCACTCAAACAGCAACTATATAAAACCATTCTTAAATGGTAATATTAGGATATATATTATTTAGGAGGCGTAACAATGAAATTAAATATGAATTTAAGTGTTATATCTATTTTTTTATTGCTAACCTTAAGTGCCTGTTCACAAGATGAAAAAGCATATAATTTTTATGGAACAAGTAATAACTGGGTTGTTAAGTACGAAACTGAAATAAGTGAAGCAAAAGAATGGGCTGATGTTTCATTTGAATATATTGGAGAAGAAGCTGCACCAGAAATATTTGGATATAACTTAAAAAGTACATGGTTTGAATTAACAAGCAAAGAAGAAGGATTCAATCATCAAGATAACAATATTAGTTCTGGTAATAGTGAATGCACTGGACCTCCCATAAATAATAAAAGTTGTGCAGTAATTATTGAAGATGATGAAATGATGGAAGCGAAAATAGAGTGGGATGGCAAATCTGAAGTTATTTTATTGAATAGAAAATAAAGCTATAGGTTGTGAAGTATGCTACTTCAACTAAAGGGGGCATTAGTCAAGTAGAGCAACGTCTTTTAAGACGTTGTTCATTTTACATATAATAGTACTTTTGATAATACTCTTTCCGTAGTTTTCCGCTTAATTGAGCGTATATCCTTGTGGTTTCACTTTTCTCATGACCCATAAGACTTTGAATGACTTCAATTGGAGCGCCATTATTCAACAAGTGAGTTGCATAGCTGTGTCTAAGTTGGTGTGGATGAATCTCTTTATTAATTTTAGCACGATTGGAGATCCGCTTGATGATGTATCGCATTTGGGCAACACTCATTTTATGTGGTTGGCTTGCCGTTACAAAGATTGCAGGATTATTGTCATTCCGACTTTCAATATACCGTTTAAGTAATATTTCGCAGCGTAAATTAAAATAAACTTCCCTCTCCTTATCACCTTTCCCTCTAACAATCGCGGATTGATTGGACCAATTAATATGGTTCTTTTCTAAAGTAACGATTTCTCCAATTCGACAACCCATAGAAAACATAAATTCGAAAATCGCTCTTCCATTGGGGAATGACAGGATTCATGAAGGTGTTCGATCTCTCATTCGGTTAAATACTTGGGTATCCGCTTCCCTACCTTGGGTTCCTTAATTTTGGAAGTTGGATTCTTCCTCAGGTAACCTTCTTCATGAGACCAACGAAAAAACGATTTCATAAAGCGAATGCGATGTGCAAGACTAACAGGTTTTAAATGTTTCCGGATATAGCGAGATATTCCTTCAACGTTTACGGAGAAAAACCTTCGATTCGCTTGTCAGCTTCAAACAAAGCCCATGCTTTTGACAGTAACAATTCCATTCCCCCTAATAAAGTGATATTAATGGAATTATTACCAAGTTAATAGAATAATAGACATATGGAGTGTTTTTACTAACGCAGCAGTTTAGTTCAACCAGAAATTTGTAATAAGCAACAATGTAAGAATGGAGGTCATTATTCATGGATATATATATTGAAAAATTACAAGTTACAGATGCCGAAGGTTTGTATAAGTTTGAACTTGAAAACAGACTATTTTTCGAAGAAATGGTACCTACTCGTGGGGATGACTACTATAACCCTGAGATTTTTAAAAATAGACATGAAGCTTTACTTGAAGAACAAGTTCAAGGAGATGCTTATTTCTATTTAATTAAAGATAAGGATAGTTCTATTATAGGAAGAATAAATGTAGTGGATATTGATAAATCTCAAAAAATCGGGCATCTCGGTTATAGAGTTGGTCAAGCACATATTGGAAAAAGTATTGCCACTAAAGCATTGAAGTTATTATTAGAAACAGTAATTGAAATAGACATAAAACAAATTAAAGCGAAAACAACAACTAACAATATAGCGTCACAAAGAGTCTTAGAGAAAAATGGATTTGAGAGAATAGCCACTGTTGGCGAAGAGTTCGAATTGAATGGGCAGAAGTTAAATTTTGTTTATTATATTTTGACTATTAGAGTTTCGTCTTATTGAACTAACGGGGCAGGATTGCTTAATAAGTAATTGAGGTGAAGAATGATGAGAGTAGCAAAACGCTCTTTAAGTGGAATCATTGCTGTAATTTTAAGTGTAGTAGCTGCTTTAATAATTAAAATGAATTATGAGTTAAATGAACATTGGCTTCAAGGGACATTACTTAATCCTATGATGCTCCTAGCCATTGCTATATACTTACCATCTTTAGCACTGACAATTCATGCACTCAAAAGCCGTTTTGTAAGTTTAATATTTTGGAGCATATCTTTGTTAATTGTCGTTGGTATTTTTTCGACTAATTTATTTGAATAGAATAGTTAAATCATTTTTCCCCTTGTTGAACTAACGGGGGCTTTAGCAGAACAAGGCTGCCTTTAGATTAGCTTTTTCTTATTGAACTAACGCAGCAGGTTAGATCAAGAGTGTTGTTTAACTTGTGTTCAACGATCGGGCTAGATTGTTAAATAACACTTTCAAAAAAAATTATCTTTGAAATTAACAGCGTTAAAAAAGCCGATTGAAAATCAATCGGCTGTGAGGAATTTATCTAGGTCAAATATTTCCATTCGCTGTTTTAATTGCCTGTTTTGCATGTAATCTTTTCATTGCAAATCTTGCGATGGGCTGTGCAACCAGCAACTCGATCCAAATCGCTACCCCGAAGTTCCTAAACCAATTGTGAAAGAAGTTTTGAAAAGGCTCGATGCCTATTTTCCCCGTACCAACCCAGGGTCCTATTATTGACATGCAAACAGATAAGACTGTAACTGTCAAAAAGGTATTCAACAATATGCGGGCATTAAATCCATCCGTTTTAGCTACGAATATTGGCATCACTTTACTAACTATCGGTTCAGCGACCAAAGTTACCAGCAACACGATGATTATCCATATGAACGGGATAATCCGTAACGTTTCCAAATAATTTCCCATGTTGAATCCTTGATCCAACATCATAATGATAGGAGCAATGGTGTTTACAGAAATAATCGATATAATCATCATAAATAGTATGCCTTCTCTTGGCGATTGAGGCAGTCGATTTTCTTTATGCATTTTATTACCCTCCGAAATAAGTTTTCAGATGGTAGACGTATCATGTGACATATATTTTTGGTTAAATGAATTGACCAATATCTCTACACACTGTATTAATCATTTTATCGCATTCTTAAATGAATTCCAGTCTTGTTTTATTCAAAAGTATGTGAGCAAAGTCTTAAATAGTCTTCCTCAATCGGGCGCGATTGTGGAATAAGCTTCACTTTTTTTCTTCAACTAACGGGGGCTTTAGAAGAACAAAACTGCCTTTAAGGGGAGCGTTTACTTATTGAACTATCGAAGCAGTTATGTTTAATAAGTTGTGCTTTTTTTTATGGTAATATTATCTGTAAAGGGGGTAATAAATTGATTGATGAATTGAAAAGAATCCTTAAAAATTCTCCTGATGATGAAGTGAAATCACTTTTATTTCAAATTCTTTTGCGAATCAATATGTTTGAAGAAACAGACCAATGTACTGAGGGGCAATTTGTGACAGACTTGAAAAAAACATATAATGATTTTCTGAATTATATAAGAAACCAAACTGATATAAAAGATAATAAAAACTATAAGGTTGTACATATTCTCTTTGGTGATTCAGCATCTGGTAGTTTAAAAAGAGCATTAAAAGAANATGGAATCGCAGGACGAAGAAAAGGTTATCTCATTTTCGGATATGTTCTCTATTGGTCCAGTTTGGCAATTGCATGATAAGGTTGGGCTTAATCAAAGGTATGAATGGATAAAAAATCATCTAATTTTTGATGATGATTATATAGATGAATACCAATATAATTTCAANTAATACTACTTCAATGATTAACGCTATTCCTAAAAATACAACAATTATAGTTTGGGTTGGGGCGAACTCTCACGAACAGACTGCCTTAAGATATGTTCTGTATTTATTAAAAGATAATAAATACGATATTTTC
>NZ_LMBZ01000021.1:67510-67644 GCF_001439635.1 Solibacillus cecembensis
ATTACACACTGGAGAAATTATTTCTGAAAAATTAAGGTTAATTTATGAGAAAGGTAGAATGGTTCCTCCGATAAGTCAAGAGCAACGTGAAAAATTGGAGAAGGAATGGAAAGAGTTATCTTCTACACAAGAGG
>NZ_LMBZ01000021.1:67685-67841 GCF_001439635.1 Solibacillus cecembensis
TATCAATAATGCTAAAAAATTACATACGGAACGAAAGAATAATGATTTTATGAAATCAGCACGTCTTATTGGTGAGGTTATTGGATATTTAGACCAATATATTGGTGACGAGTTTTTTGAGTATAGGGTAAGACATTTAATCATGAATGGCGTTTT
>NZ_LMBZ01000021.1:67846-75310 GCF_001439635.1 Solibacillus cecembensis
TGAAATAGAAGGAGTTCCAAAAGCTATGAGGTTTTATAGTGTGAGACTCAAAAACAACTAAAACTATTGCACTAACGGGGNTGCTTTAGCCGTACAAGTGGCTACCTTTAGGGGGAGCTTTTTCTTGTTCAACTAACGGGGCAGTTTAGTGAAAGAGGGGTATTCGATATTATTGTTGATTTGAAATAAAGTTCGATCGTTTATAAAATAGGTGCACCGTTATATCCCTTTGGATGATATAATTTTTACGTATTTTAATTAGAAGGAAGTGAATTCATGAGGGATTTAGAAAAAATTAAACTCGTGAAGCCACCATTTCCCAAGCTACGATGTTTTTCTTTCAAACCTATAATTATCTAGGAGAGGATTATTTTGAAGAAAAACATCGGAAACAAAACACCTAGCTTAATATTACTGATTATATTAGTTGGCTTTCCACAAATTAGTGAAACTATTTTTAGCCCATCATTACCTTCTATCGCAGAAGCGTTTGAAACGTCTATGAAGGATGCACAGCTTACGATGAGTGTGTACTTTATCGCTTTTGCCTTCGGAGTATTTTTCTTTGGGCGTTTATCCGATAAAACGGGTCGTCGCAAGGCAATGCTTTATGGGCTGTTTTTATATTTTGTTGGTAACGTACTTTGTTTAGTAGCAAATGAAATGGCGGTTTTATTAGTCGCGCGCTTTATTCAAGCATTTGGCGCAAGTGTTGGCTCTGTCGTGACACAAACGATTTTACGCGAAAGCTTCTCTGGTGTTGAGCGTCATAAATTGTTTGCTCAAATTTCAGCTGCCCTTGCCTTCACACCTGCACTTGGCCCGTTAATCGGTGGCTTTACCGATTATTATTTTGGCTTTAAAGTCGTATTTTTGGTGTTAGTTGCTATGAGCGTTATTGTATTTTGTTATGCGTTTTTACGCTTACCTGAAACAGCGCTTACTACAATCGAAATGAAGCCTATATTACCAATAGTGAAGCGCATGATTACAAATGCGCGTCTATGGCGCTACGGCGTATTAATTGGCGGTATTAACGGTGTATTATTTAGCTATTATACCGAAGCACCATTTATTTTTACGCAATACTTCACACTAACAAGTGCGATGTATGGTTTTTTAGGCGTTGTCGTTGCGCTCGCTTCTATCGCAGGTGCGATGCTATCTAAACACCTCGTTAGCCACACAAAACCTGAGAAGATTATCGTTCACGGGTTAGCCATTATGCTCATCGGTACATTGTTCGCTACATCGGTACATTTTTTACCGATTTCATTACAAATGCCAACTATGATTGTTAGTGTGTTCATTATTTTATTTGGTACAGGTACCGCTTTACCAAACTGTTTAAGCTTAGCGCTCATTGACTTTCAAGACGTCATTGGTTCTGCGGGTGCGATTTTTAGCTTAGGTTATTATTTACTCGTCAGCGCTACAATATATGGTATGAGCATTTTCCATAATGGAACAGTCCTTGTGATGCCACTATATTTTTTAGCACTAGGGATTGTTATGCTTTTAATAAGCTTACCCTTACTTAATAAAAAGGAACGATGTTTAGAATAATGTCGCGATGTTTTAAAAAAGTTGCACCGTTTTCAAAAAAGATAAATACTTGACCCTCATGTTACGTAATAGGAGTCTATATCATTTGTAAGCCAAGTCGATAATTAACTTTAGGCACCTCGAAAGTACTTACCCTTTTTTATAAAACTAAACTTAAATCTGCTGGGTAAGAATCCATTTTGATCATTTTTTTCCAAAATGGATTCTTTTTTATTTATCGTAAAGCTACAAGTGTTTTTGCCTGATATAATTAGCAGATTGTGAAGAATTATACTTAAACTAACGGGGTGCTTTAGTGCAACGAGCATTTCAAATAGTCCCCAAACGATGCTTTGGTAACTTTAAATACCTTAAGACCAATAAAATCCATATATGGTATTATTGAATAGAGTATTTTAGTAATGTTAAATGGGGTGGGAATGTTGAAAAAAATTCTTTACACAAGTATTTTATTAGGAGCATTTGCTATATCAGGTTGCACAAATAATGAAGCTGATATCAAAGAAGCGATAGCAGAATCGTCGCCTACTGGGCAATCAACAGCTAAGGATATAGCAGTAAATCAGCAACATGCTACCGACACAATGGAGGAGCCGAACACATATGGTATTCCACTACATGCTGGTCCTGTGCTTGATATTAAAATTGACAGTGTTATTGAAAAAAACGGCATGAAGGAAATTACTTATCGTGCTAACTACAATGAAGCGATGCAACAATATTCAGAAGCAACCCTTCGAAAGTTAGTGAGTACCTATCAATTAGAAGCACTGGAGTTACCTCAACCTGACTGGCATGCACGGATTTCGTTCGACATCCGCAATAGTAAAAACGAAGTCGTATCAACTTTTTTAGACATGGGTGTGGGTGCAAATGAAAGTATCAAACCTGTTTATGAAATCAGTAGCCAATCTAGTCAAACGACAGAAATTTTTGGTGATCGGATTAAGCGTTTTTCATTGCCTGTTGAAATTGACCCATCAGCCTTTGAAATTACACAATACTTAGCTCAGCTACCAACATTCGCTGAGCCGTTTACTTTAAAAAAAAATGAAAATACGAGCTTCGACTATTTAGGTCATACGTATACGATTTATGATACACAGTTAAGGGATAATGGACTACAACTTTCAATCAGCGTAGAGGGGCAGCCCGAAATTATGCCTTCTGGATGGCATATTACGGTCAATGGAACACGTCAACATAACACTACTTTCCGTAATGTTGAAAACAATCAATCAATATTTAGGATCATTCTTCCTGAAATGCAAACAATCCCAGAAGAAATGACGATGCTCCCTTATCTTGGTATCATCCACGAAAATTTTGAGCCACCAATTATTTTAGATTTGAAGGAAATAGTAAATAAATAAATTACTGAATAACTATTTAAACTGAAACATCCCGATATGTTTCAGTTTTTTATGTTAATGTTACCAAACATCGCTTTGGGAAGGTTATACTTCAACTAACGTCGTGGGTTAGTGAAACAAATGTCGTATAAAAATATTCAGATTAATAGGAATGGTGGAGGTATAACGAAATGATTACTGTACCAAAAGAGCATTTCAATCTTATGAAAAAGAAAATTGAAGAAGCACCAACATTTGTATTTAGCTTATTAGATTCTACAATTAAAGGAACTGTACTTGCAGATTCCACTAATTATAAATCATTCCTTTTTCAAACGGATTCAGGATTGTATTATGTTGCAGGGCAATTACCTGATGAGCTATTTCTTAAGAATTTAGTTAGTGTTTTTGAGGCATCAGTAAATAAAGGTAAACGATTTACATTATTTTCTCCTACTCCCGCTTGGAATCAGGCAATTGAAAACCACTTTGACAAGAGAGTAAGAAAAATACAACGTTATGCTTTTTATTTTGATTTAATCACATATAAAAATAGAAAAAGAAATGAAATTAATGAATATAATGTAATAAAAATTAATCAATATCTGATTGAACATTGCTTGGAATTTGATAAAAAATACTATGACGAATATTGGGGTTCCGTTGGAAATTTTCTTGGAAATGGAATTGGTTTTTGTGTGAAGGATAAAGAGAAGATTATTAGCGAAGTAGTTTCAATTTTTAAATCTAATAATTATGCTGAAATAGATATAACAACCGACTTGAGTTACAGAGGAAAAGGGTTAGCAAGTATTGTTGCTGAAAAATTTATAGATTATTGCCTTTCTGAAAATATTCAACCACGTTGGGATTGTGATGTTGATAATAGTGCTTCTATTAATTTAGGTAGTAAATTAGGTTTTATAAATCCGATAAAATATTCTATCTATACTAAATTATAGACTGAAATTATTGTTCAACTAACAGGTGCTTTAGCAGAACAAAGCTGCCTTTAAGGGGAGCTTTTTCTTATTGAACTAACGCAGCAGGTTAGTTTAAGTATTTGTTTAACTTTTGTTCAACAATCGGGCCATTTATCGGAGGAACAATTTGGGATGAGGTTATTTTAGACTTAAAAATTAAGGGGGTCAATAATGGAAATTGTCATAGGTTACTTAATTACTTTGTTAGGTGTTGTTATTGCTTATCTACTAAGTGTAGGTAAGTCGAAAAAAAGAAAATATATGGTTTGGGGCATTGCTCTTATGTTGCCAATCTCACCTGCTTTAGCTTTTTCATTAGGATTAACTTACGCTGCAATTATTAGAGATAATTGGTCAGCATTGATCATGGTGTTTATTTGCCCCATTATTTTTATAATAGGTCTTATTATGTTGTTGGTTGGTATCATTAAGAAAGAAGAAGCAAAATAACTTTAGTGGATTAATCAATCGGGAGCAATTGTTTAGTCAGCTTCTCTTTCTTATTGAACTAAAGTAGCAGTTTAGTTTAATAATGGCAATATTTGTGAAGAAACTTGGAAATGAGGTGGATTCAATGGAGAATGTTAAATGGATAAATGGTAGCCATAAAGAGGATAACCGTATTTTTGATTCGGAGTTTGAAGTGGAAGAATGGGCGGAAGCATTATATCCAGATTTTGTTGCCTATTTAAGTGAAATAAATAATGTAGGATATGCAACACCTGACGAAAAGGTAATTAAATATTTAGCATCTCTTTTCCCTCAATGGGCTGATTATATCAATTTGCAAATCGGCGTCTGTACAGGAAAAACAGAAATAAATGGTCAAATCATCTATAAAATATGGACAGTGAAATTATAATTATTTTTCACTAACGGGGCAGTTTAGTTTAAGTAAGAAGGAGTAGAAGGTTATTTTAAATTGATATACCAAAATAAAATTCATAGTGAGGAAAATTTGTAATAAAGGAGATATGTTTATGAAACCATTTATGTTACGTCTTAAATTCGGTTGGCTACCTAACAAATTAGAGTATCGCAGAACCTATACGCTAGTATTTAAAGGCGAAACATACGAACGTTATACTTTCAAGCTAACAAGAATAGTAAGTATGTAAGATTAGTAAATAAAAATAAAGACATTGTTATTAGAAAAAGAGAATTAAAGAGATATTTCAAAGACGGCTGTTTACAATTTCTAGCTACACAATATGAGTAAATTGATAAATAAGGTAATCCTCTACTTATTACGAATATCCAAGAATTAGTGAAGAATCATACTTGAAATTACAGAGACGTTAATTCAAGATCGTTGAGTTACATAGGCAGTTCTTTTTCTTTATTGAACTAACGCAGCAGGTTAGTTCAATAAAGAAAAAGGAATTGTAAATATTAAAAACAAGTGTATACACAATATATGTTAATATAGTTATTGATTTCATAAATATGGATAAATAGTTTTGTTGAGGTCGTTTATGGGAATATTAAATTTGAGGTGAAGAGAATTGAAATATACGAATGAACAGCTACAAACGATGATTGCACGCGAGCCAATTGGAGACATATATCCATATAACACAAAGGATGAAGACCTAATCGATGAATATATACAAAATCTGTATGATACGTTCAATCGTTCAAAAATCATCAAATGTGAAACGGATGATCACGGAAGTGGCTATGCTTCCTATGTCGATTTCTTTTGTTATAAAAGAGATGGAGGTAGTGTACTGGAGGAAAAATATATTGAAGAGTATCTGTGCACAGAAATTCATTTGGAAGGTCTTGCTATCTATATAAGTCGATTAGCACCTGTAGCTATTATTGCGAAAGATGCTCGATGGAAGACAATTATAAATACCGATAAGGAACAGGATGAATATTTTAGTGCGAAGAGCCATATTTGTCCGGATGAAGTAATCACCGAATCTCCAGATTTTATGGTAGAAGAGTTTCTAGAAATCATAACAAAATTAGGTAATGCAGGTTATAGTATTTTAGATAAAGAGTATATATCTAAACCACTCTCGTTTGAAACTAAAATTCCAACCATCTTAACAATTCCAGAACTGAATGAAATCTATAAAGTGTTCGATGGTATTTTTTATTGGATGGACTAACTTGAGGCTTGATTTTGTTAGTTATTCCTTCTTCAACTAACGGGGGCTTTAGCAGAATAAGGCTGCCTTTAGGGTAGCTTTTTCTTTTTGAACTAACGGTGCAGGTTAGTGGAATAAGACATTCAAACAAAGTAAGTAAATTTAAGATTGGAGGTTGCTTTTTGAAGTTTTTTATTACGCTTGTGCTAAGCCTATTTCTTCTTGTTGGGTGTGTGTCAGAAGATAAACCAAAAACTATACCCGAACAATTGAGTGAGATACAAGATGATTTTTCAGAGGTTTTAAGTGAAAAGAATACTCAATACGGTAAAATGGTTTTCTATTCCTTGGAAAATGAAGCTGGTGTGACAGGAGTTGGATTAGCTATTTTCGAAAACGAAGGGGATAACTGGGAATACTCTGATGGCACAGCTCATTTATTGTCAACAGGAGATGTTGGTGCAACGGATTACATAAATATAAATGAAGAAGTAAAAATTGTTTATGGGTATGTAAACAAATTACCTATAAACGATAGTAAGTTAGTAAAAAGTGAAGATATGGAAGATGACATTCTATTTGTTACAGATTCATTCATCTCCTATACCTTTGTTCAACCAGAACGTCAGTTAAAATTAATGTTTGAATAGGTAAATGCCTTATTAAGAGATTCTTGTTCAACTAACGGGGGCTTTAGTTAAAAAGATGAAGGTTTTCTAATTATACGAGGAGGGAGAAAATGAGGAAGAATTTATTTGTCTTAACAGTAATTATGTTATTTGTATTAGTTGGTTGTTCACAACAAGAAACATTAACAAAGGAAGCAGATAACAATAGCGAACATATAGGGAAAAATGCTTCAGATTTAGTTATACCTTCTAAGGAAAGTATTTTAATAGAGGGTTATCCAACAAATGAAAATGGGCAAACCTATGGTCCTAATATGGGAGAATTCAATCTTAGTGAACTTGGAGAACCTGATTTAATATTGGCAAAAGGTGAGAACGGAATAATAGGGTATGTAAAAAAAGTAGAATTGGAAGGTCCAAAGCCAAAAACCCCTGAAGAAGCAGTTAAACTAAATAATCCTCCTCCAAGAGAAGTTCCTTTGTATGATGTTGATGGAGAGTCTATTATTGGTAAGTTTTGGATAGGTAAAGAAAATAGATGATGTTCTATTATTGAATAACTTATGGTAAAGAGAATCTGTTATTAAGCTAACGGTGGCTTTAGTACAACAAGCATTTCAAAAACATACCCAACGACACTTTGGGAAGGTTTGTTAAGGGAATTGAAAAAGTAAATAAAGTTTATTTGCATAAAGGAGTATAATTTATGGACTTTTTAGCCAGAAGATTTTTCGGTAACACTATCACTTTTTAGATAATATTCGTTTTATTGGGTCCAATTGGATTTTATTTAGTTTTTATGAAACATGATTCCAAAGGATTTTATTTTTTATTT
>NZ_LMBZ01000022.1:0-315 GCF_001439635.1 Solibacillus cecembensis
ATAATAGAGGAATAGCAAATGATGAGTTGCAAAAATATGAAGAAGCAATAGCTGATTATACAAAAGCAATCGAAATCGATTCTGAATATGCATCTGCCTATAATAATAGAGGAATAGCCAACAAAAACTTGCAAAAATATGAAGAGGCAATAGCTGATTATACAAAAGCAATTGAAATCAATCCTAAAAATGCATCTGCCTATAATAATAGAGGAATAGCAAATTATGAGTTGCAAAAATATGAAGAGGCAATAGCTGATTATACAAAAGCAATCGAAATCGATTCTGAATATGCATCTGCCTATAATAATAGAG
>NZ_LMBZ01000022.1:325-73832 GCF_001439635.1 Solibacillus cecembensis
AAATGATGAGTTGCAAAAATATGAAGANNNNGGCAATAGCTGATTATACAAAAGCAATCGAAATCAATCCTAAATATGCTTTAGCTTATAAAAATAGAGCTACCGCATATGAAAAATTAGGAGACACTGTGAGAGCGAATCTTGATAGACAAAAATATAACGACCTTTTCATTTAAATAAGTAGTGTATTAATTACATTTGTATAACTCAAGCATATTCTAGATAAAGAAGATAACATTAGCCTGTTTTCTATAAAAATAATTATTCATAATGAGAAAAATTCCAAAGTTACATTTTCTAAACTCATAGATTGTTCCAATATAGAAAACTTGAGATTTAAAAATTAATGTTACGGAAAATAGCAGACATTCCAGAACTAACAGGCGCAGGAATGGGCATGCCTGATATGGGCTGCATGGATGGTATGATATAGGGCTCACACGATGTGAGTCAGTCAAGCGTTGTTGCAGGACACGACGATTTTAGCTTGACTTCCTCTTTCACGAAACGCTGATATATCAGAGGTTTCGTGAAAGAGGAAGTACATTATTAAGCAGAAAAATAACATGAAAAATCATATTAGAAGCTTCTCATGAGTTGATTGTAACTTGTGGGAAGCTTCTTTTTAATTTTTGATGGTTGCGTTTATGGAAGCTTTTCTAGTGTGGATAGTACATTCCTTGAATCTATTGCATAACATAGGTATCAAAACGGTAAAGGGGTTTAGATACATGTACTATGCACCTTATATGCATCAATATCCTCAATTTAATTATGCTACGGTTCCTATGTATAATTATGGAATACCCTCATTTTATTCGCCTTATGCTTATGGGGGAGGCCAAGTGTGGAATGATGAGGAACGGTTAATTGATAGTGGACCACAACCATATGTCGTCAATATCGAAGAAGCAACAAAACAAAATCAATTGTATCGTACGGCTTTATGGACAGGGAAACATCTTCAAGTTACTTTAATGAATCTCAAACCTGGGGAAGATATTGGCCTAGAAATGCATCCAGATGTGGATCAATTTTTACGTATTGAGCAAGGTCACGGCAATGTCCAAATGGGCGACCATAAAAATCGTTTAAATTTTGTAAAAAATGTTTCGGATGATGATGCAATAATAATACCTGCAGGAAAGTGGCATAATCTAACAAATATAGGTACAGTTCCGCTTAAACTTTACTCAATCTATGCTCCACCTAACCATCCATTTGGTACAGTTCACCTTACGAAAGTAGACGCTGAAGAAGAGGAACACCACCATAATGGTAATTAGTTAGAGGATTTTCATAAAAGATACTTAAAATTCTTTTGTATGGTAGATAAGTAGAGAAGCATTCTATCACACTAAAAATAATGGGATTGCATAACTGTTATATAGAAATAATGACATCAAATTATGCGTTTTTTCATACTCTATGTATGAGGTGAAAAAATGGCGAGAGTAAAATATCGACAGTCAGACGTTGATTTAATGGCAAGGATGATGCGAGCAGAAGCCGTGGGTGAAGGAAACCAAGGAATGCTATATGTAGGTAATGTAATTGTGAATCGTGCTGCGGCCGATTGTTCGGACTTTAAAGATGTCCGAACAATTGAAGATGTCATTTATCAAATACAAGGCGGGAATTATTCTTTTGAAGCGGTTCAAAAGGGGAATATGTTTTATCAAAAAGCGAGACCAAATGAACAAAGGTTAGCAGAGCAAACGTTGAAATATTGGCGTGAACATCCAGCGAAATACGCACTTTGGTACTTTAATCCATACGGTCCTTGTCCGCCAACATGGTACGGTCAACCACATACAGGTCAATTTAAAAATCATTGTTTTTATGAGCCAGCTGCTGGAACATGTGAAAGTGTTTATATGGGGTAGGGTGTCTGGGGGATAGTAACTTGGGGAATGTAACAGTTATTCGTTGAAGTAGAAATGTGGAAAAAATAAGGTGCTAGGAAATTAGTGTGTTGATCCACAAAGGATGAATGCACTTCTTTTTCTGGAAATTAGTTTATATTACAATTAATTAAGGTGCTATAACTTATTAAATTTACATGAAACAGTGCCTTTATCATGCAAATGTTTATCTAAATATTAAAACGTTCATCAATCTATGAAATTGATGAACGTTTTTTCTATTAAGTAGTGCTTAGTTTTCATTAAAAGCACTATGTGAATAGTGTTTATTGTTTTCAAGTTTCCCTTTAAAAGAGAAAAATAATATTCAAACAATATGTTTAGACTAATAATCTAGAACAACAATGATCAGTTGCTAGTTACATATTGTCAGTGGACTGTGATATTAAGTGTTATTAATGGATGATGCCTCTTCGTAAAGCTTCGGCTACACCTTGCACTCGGTTGAATACTTCGAGTTTCCGAATGGCTGATTTTACATAATCCTGGACGGTAAATTCGCTAATGCCAAGGGATACAGCCATTATTTTCGTACTTTCACCCCAGGACATTCTCTGCAATACGTCTATTTCCCGCCTACTAATTTTTTTGTCATTTCCAGGATAGTCATCTTCTCCAAATATTTGTCCTAAATGTTGCCCGTACATACCTAAAGAGTGAAGAAGATTATCATCAACCGTAAAGGAATCTGTACTCCCCATGCAAGCGTAGCCAACTACGTGAGAGCTATAACTAATGGGAACTACTATAAGTTCAGTAGTGACACCATTAGTAAATTTTAATGGTAGTTGGTGAATGGATTGTGAATCTATATGCTTAGGCTGTCTTTCCTTGATAGCTGAATAAATGGGCGGCATGTTCCGAACATCTTCCCTCCAATCCTGCAAAGAAGATATGCCTTTATCATCGATACATAATATGCCTTCACCAATTTTACTTAGTGTTGAATAGAAGTAGAGACTTACACGGGAAAAATTAAAAAGATCCATAAATCCACGGACGGCAAGGATTTGCTTGTCGTAATGAGAAGGAACTGATGAAATAGATTTGATTTGTTTCATTATAGCTGCTTCAATCATAAAAATCCCCCTTTATGTATGTGTAGAATATTCACATTATAACAAAAAAAGATGTTATTACAAAATATTATAGATGATTTATTGTAACCTTTACAATAACGATTTTATTAGTTATTCGAGAATAAATATGACCTTTCATAGAAAATACCCCTTAATTTTAGGGGATATATTAAAAGGCGAATAAAAATTATTATTATATTTGTAAACGGTTACAGTTGAAAAATAAAAGTAATGGCAAAAGTCATTTTATAAAATGACTCTTAATAATTAGAGAGCAGGTGACGGAATTGAGTAATTATCTTTCTGAATTTCATTTAAGAACAGCTATATCAAGCGGTGCTGGAGCGAGAAGTTTGCTACCAGAAATGATTAAGGGGTTAGGTGGAAAGCGAGCCCTCTTAATTACTGATAAAGGGATTGTTCAGGCGGGCGTTGCCACGAGGATTACTGAATTATTTGAAAGTTTACAAGGGAATGTAGAACTTGTAGGCGTCTTTGATGAAATTGAGCAGGATGCTAAAGCAGAAAATATTACTAAAGCCGTTCAAGTTGCTAAAGAACTTAAAGCGGATGCATTGATCGCTCTAGGAGGAGGCAGTGTGCTAGACGCTGTAAAAGGTATCAAGTGGATGCTGTATAAAGGATATGAAAATACGGTGGAAGTACTTCATACGAGTATTCGAGAATTCCCTCCAGAAGCCCAACCGATGAACATTCCACATGTGGCAATTCCTACGACTGCCGGAACAGGTGCGGAAGTGTCACCAATGGCTGTTATTTATAATGAAAAACTAGGTGTAAAAGTAGTGGTAAGGACACCTTATCTCAATGCTGACATGGCGATTTTGGATCCTGAGTTGACAGTAGGACTGCCTCCGAAGATTACAGCATTTACAGGAATGGATGCCTTGACGCATGCAATAGAAGGGTATTTTTCAACAACAGCTACGCCATTTACGGATTCGTATGCGTTGTATTCTGCCAAGTTAATTGCAGAGAATTTACCAATTGTAGTTAAGGATGGGTCGAACGTAGAAGCTAGAGGCAATATGTTAATGGCAAGTGCAATGGCAATAACGGCTTTTGGATTTGGAAACAATGGAGTGCCTGTGCATAATATGGCGCATGTATTTGGTGCTAAGTTTAGAATTCCACATGGTCTGGCCAATGCGGTACTTCTACCAAATGTAATGACTGCTTTGCCAGATTTATATTTACCGAAAATTAAGCAGTTTGCTGAGGCGTTGGGAATCGAGACATCGTCATCGGATCCTCAAGATTGCTTGACAAAAGTTATTGAATTCATCCGAAATTTGCGGCAGCAAGTCGGTTTACCAGATACATTTGCTGAATTTAATCTAGATTCTAAAATTCTTGATTACATTGTGGAGGAAGTACAAAGTGATTCAGCATCGGGCAAGTTCCTAATTCCAGCAGATATTATTACGAAAGTAACAGAAGAAGTTGCTGGATTTATCCAAGTAAAGTGAACCGATAGCCTATTCAAAGGAGGTATAAATTCAATCATGTTAGATACTCAAGCAAAGAATTTCTTAGAGATGTTGGAGGGAAAAAAACCAACATCAGCTATGACACCTGAAGAAAATCGTGCTAATGGGGCAGCACTTCAAAAATTAGCAGGACCAGTAGAGCCAGTAGCTAAAGTAGAAGAACACACGGTGGCTGTAAAAGATGGGGAAATTAAGGTGAGGATTTATACCCCTGAAGGAGAAGGGAATTTCCCGATATTTATTTATCTTCATGGAGGCGGATGGGTTTTAGGGGATCTTGATACAGTCGATGCACCATGTCGTAGCATTGCAAATCAAGCAGAGTGCATTGTCGTATCGGTTGATTATCGCAGAGCTCCTGAATATAAGTTCCCTGTTCCTCTTGAAGATTGTTATGAAGCTGCATTATGGGTAGCGAATCATGCAAGTGAATGGAAGGGAGATGCAACAAGAATTTCTATAGGTGGAGACAGTGCAGGTGGAAATTTAGCTACATGTGTTGCATTGAAGGCAAGAGATGAGCAAGGACCAACTTTCGTGTCCCAAATTTTAATCTACCCGGTAACAGATGTCTCTTTTAGTACAAATTCGTACAAGGAAAATGGAGAGGGATATTTCCTTACGCAGGATAGCATGGAATGGTTTGCGCAACATTATATCAACACTGAAGAAGACAAGTTGAACCCTTATGTGGCACCGCTACTAACGGGAAATCTTAGTAATCTCCCACCAGCATTAGTCATTACAGCTGGGTATGACCCACTTCATGATGAAGGGGTAGCGTATGCGAATCGATTGCAAGAAGCGGGAATTCAAGTGGATTACACTTGCTACGAAGGAATGATTCACGGATTTTTCTGGATGGCAGGAATTATGGATAAAGGTAAGCAAGCGATTGAGCAAGTATCTTTCCATTTGCGTGCATCCTTTACAAATAAATGAAATTACAAATAACGATAAATGAGCGTTTAAATATAGGGAGGAATAAAAATGTCAAAAAAAGATCAAATCATTAATTTAGATGCAGTTGTTATCGGAGCAGGTTTCTCAGGAATGTATATGTTATATCGCTTACGTGAAGCTGGATTTTCTGTTCGTACTTTCGAAGCAGCAGCAGGTGTTGGGGGCGTATGGTATGCAAACCGTTACCCGGGAGCACGTTGCGACTCAGAAAGTATCATTTATAACTATACGTTTTCTGATGAGCTTCTTCAAGAATGGACATGGACTACTCGATTCCCAGCTCAAGAAGAAATATTAAAATATCTTAATTTCGCTGCAGATAAGCTAGATTTACGTCGTGATATTCAGTTCAATACACGTGTTACATCTGCTCATTATAACGAAATTAGTAAAAAGTGGGACATTCAACTTGATGATGGTACGAAAATAAATGCCACATATTTCATCACTGGGGTAGGCTGCCTATCTGCATCGAATATTCCAAACTTTAAAGGATTGGATAGTTTTGAAGGAGAGGCATATCACACGGGTCGTTGGCCGCATGAAAAGGTAGATTTCAGTAATAAACGTGTCGGTTTAATTGGTACTGGTTCAAGTGGTATTCAATCAATTCCGGTTATTGCGGAACAAGCAGGTCATCTGAATGTATTCCAAAGAACACCGGCATATAGTACACCTGCGAGAAACTATGTATATGACGAAGAGTTTATTCGTAAAACAAAAGAAAATTATGAAGAGATTAAACAACAAATTCGTTGGTCTTCAATGGGGTATCTTCATACGACAGTTAATAATCGATCAGCACTGGATGATACACCAGAAGAACGTGAGCAGCAATACCAAAAGATTTGGGACAGAGGCGGTTTAGGGTTTAGTCAAACATATAAAGATTTAATGGTAAATGAGGAATCTAATAAAACGGCGAGCGAATTTATTCATGCGAAGATCGACAAAGTTGTCGAAAACCCTGAGGTAGCGAAAAAATTAAAACCAAGCTACTTCTACTCTGCAAAACGACCTGTTATTGACACGAATTATTATGAAACGTTTAACCGTGATAACGTTACTTTAGTAGATGTAAAGGCGACGCCAATTGTTGAAATTACGCCTAAAGGAATTAAAACTTCAGAAGGTGAATTTGAATTGGATATTATTGTTTTTGCAACAGGGTATGACGCAATGACAGGACCATTATTTAAAATTGATATTCGCGGTAAAGAAGGCGTGTCACTGAAAGATAAATGGGCTGATGGAACACAAACGAGAACTTACCTAGGTATTGCCAATGCTGGTTTCCCGAACATGTTTATGATTACGGGTCCTGAAAGTCCTTCCGTGTTATCAAACGTACCTGTATCAATTGAGCAGCATGTTGAATGGATCGGTGATTGTATCGAATATTTACGCGAAAATGAATTAGAAACGATTGAGGCGAATGTAGAAGCGGAAAATGCATGGAGCAAAAATTGTTTAGAAATCGCTCAATCTACACTTCTTACAAAGGTCGAGTCTTGGTATACGGGTGCAAATATTGAAGATAAACCACGTGGATTCCCTATTTATACTGGTGGCGTTGGGAATTACCGCAAAATTTGCGATGAAGTAACAGCTAAAGGTTATGAAGGATTTACGTTAACACCTGCACGTTCTAAAGAGCCAATTTCTTAAAAGGCTGTACGGGGGCTTAATAATTTTTAGTATTTCGGAAAATCCAACGATGTTTCGTTTGGATTTTCCGCTAGATATCAAATCGCAAAAGGAGTGTTGAATAATGTTTATCAATGGAGAATGGTTAAAAACAGATAAAGTATTCGAAGTAAATAATCCGGCTACAGGCGAAACAGTGGATACGGTTTATTTTGTCGGCGAAGAAGAGACGAATGAAGCGATTCAAGCAGCAAAGAATGCATTTCCAGGGTGGTCAGCGCTACCAGCGGAACAGCGTGGTTCATATTTATCGAAAATTGCAGCGAAATTAGGCGAGAAGAAGGAAGAAATAGCCCAAATTATTACAATGGAAATGGGGAAAACCATTCATCATGCTCGACAAGAAGTAGGTTCAACGATTGCCTTCTTCCAATGGTTTGCCGAAGAAGCACGCAGAGTTTATGGAGATGTTATTCCGCCATCACTTCCTAACAAGCGTATTCAAGCGATTCGCCAGCCTATTGGTGTTGTAGCAGCTATTACCCCTTGGAATTTCCCGTTATCTATGGCGGCTAGAAAGTTAGGACCAGCTTTAGCGACAGGATGTACAGTAATTTTAAGACCTTCAAGGGAAGCTCCATTATCTTCTGTTGCGTTATTTAAAATTATTGATGAGGTCGGTTTGCCTAAAGGCGTAGCAAATCTCGTTATTGGACAATCAGGTCCTATTGTTAACACGATTATGAACAGTAGCATTGTAAAAAAGGTTTCCTTTACGGGTTCAACAGAAGTTGGAAAAATCCTTATTGAACAATCTGCAAAAACTGTCAAACGCGTGTCAATGGAATTAGGTGGCCATGCACCATTTATCGTTTTCGATGATGCTGATCTCGATTTGGCTGTGGACGGTTTACTAGTAAGTAAATTTGGTTCTAACGGACAACAATGTATATGTCCAAACCGAATTTATGTGCAAGAAAATGTATATGAAGAATTTGCCGAGAAGCTGAAAGAAAAAGTTCAAAAGATTAAAGTAGGGAATGGGCTGGATGAACAAAATGGAATGGGTCCATTAATCTATGCAGAAGCAATCAACAAAGTACAAGAGCAAGTGGATGATGCTATTCTTTTAGGGGCTTGTGTGCTTAATGGTGGGAAGAAATTGACAGGGGATGAGTACGCAAATGGCCATTTCTATCCACCAACGGTTTTAGCAGATGTTACGGATGACATGCTAATTACGAGGGAAGAAACATTTGGACCTGTTATTCCACTAATCAAGTTCAAGAGTGAAGAAGAAGTAATTGAAAGAGCAAATGCTATTGAATATGGACTTGCTTCTTACTTCTTTACAAAAGATCTTTCTCGTAAGTACCGTGTTTCTGAACAATTGGAATACGGTATGGTCGGAGTGAATGATGCCGTTCCTTTTGCAGTTCAAATCCCATTTGGTGGCGTAAAAGAGAGCGGTATGGGCCGTGAAGGTGGAAAGTATGGAATGGATGACTATTTAGACATAAAAATGATTTCGGTACAGATTTAATAGATGATTGAAACAAGTTAAATGGAGCTATTTGCCTTCATCTCACCTCAATAAATAGGTGAGATGAAGGCAATGTACTTTACTGTTTTGTGGGTATCACGTCTAGTTGGGTATTAATATTTAATAAAAGAAATTTCAATATCCATAATTAAGGGGGGAATATTTATGCGTTGGATAGTTTTAGCTATTCTATTTTTGGGTTTTTTAATTAACTTTGCAGATAAAAGTGTTGTAGGGCTTGCTGTAGGTCCATTAATGGAAGAATTGAATTTGAGTTATGCACAATGGGGACTTATTGGTAGTAGCTTTTTCTGGATATTTCCTGTAGCGGCAGTTCTCATAGGATTTATTACTGACAAAGTTTCTCCTAAAATAATTATAGGCTTTATGCTTTTAGCGTGGTCACTTTTACAGTTTGGGGGCTATTTAATCGGTGGTTTTGCAACGCTCCTTTTGTACCGTATTTTCCTTGGATTTGCTGAAGGGGGTTATGCCCCAGCGTCACTTAGACAATTATTTGCGTATTTCCCCCTATCAATGCGGGCCCGAGTAACGACTATATTTACACTAGGTTCAACGGTTGGAGCGTATGCAGTTGCGCCACTAGTTGTACTTTTACTTCAATTAGTAGGTTGGAGACATTCGTTTGCGATTATGGGGTTATTCAGTTTGGTTCTGTTAGTTGTATGGGTTGTCGTAATACCTAAAAAAACGCCAGAGCTTGAAGAACTGAAAGTGGAGGATAGCTCTACTCCGAAAAGGAAAGTACCTTGGTCGGAATTATACCCAGTTTTATTATCACCTACGAGCATATTTACATTATTTATGACGTTTGGGTTCTTTTGTTTATCAAGTTGGATGCAAATTTGGATGCCTTTATATTTTTTAGAGGTAACTCAAATTTCGCAAATGCAAATGGCATATGCCACATTAACAGTCGGTTTAACGTCGATGATTGTGTCGTTATCAATGGCGACTATATCTGACCGCGTATTCAAAAAGACAAAAAGCTTACGTGAGGGACGTGTAAAGGTAACTGGAGTAGGTATGCTTATTGCTGGTTTAGTTTTTGGCTCCCTTTACTTTACGAACTCAGTTGTGTGGGCTATTTTAGGAATTACATTGGCATATGGATTTAGTTTCCTAATACTTTCAACATCTCATATTATTATTGGTAGCCAACTTCCTGAACGTACATCAACGCTTTCTGGAATAATTGTCGCTTTTTCTAATGTTGCAGCAGCTTTGTGCGCAATGGCCGTTGGATTCATTATACAAAGTGTCGGTATCGAAAATTCGAGTCTAGGATTTAAATATTCATTTTTAATGATTGCTGCCATTATGGTGATTGTTGCAGTTTTATTTATGGTCTTTGTTCATCCAGAAGGAAAGAAGAAAAAGGCCGAAGCAGTTGATGTAGAAAAGGTAGTCTCAAGTTCTTAAGGATTATGGATTTGATGAATGCAAAAATCAATAAGGGGGAAGAACAATGGATTTTGAAGGGAAAGTTGTATTAATCACAGGGGCAGCTGGAGGGATTGGTAAAGAAACAGCTCGTTTATTTGCCAAACAAGGTGCGAAACTGTCGTTAGTTGATATGGATGCCCAAGTATTAGAGTCGCTTGTAATGGAACTGGAGTTAGAGGATTATTTGTTACAAACTGCAGATGTGACAAATGAAGAGCAAGTAAAGGATTTTGTTCAACAAACAAAGGTGAAGTATGGAAAAATTGACGTCTTCTTTAATAATGCAGGAATAGAAGGAAAAGTTGCTTCTATTATAGAAACAACTGCGGAAGATTTAGATAAAGTTTTGAATGTCAATATTAAGGGTGTCTTCTATGGTTTAAAACATGTGATGGCTACTATGATGGAGCAAAAGTTTGGAAGCATCATTAATACCTCATCGATTACAGGATTGAAAGGTTCTCCTGGTTTAGCTCCTTACTCAGCTTCTAAACATGCTGTGCTTGGTTTGACTAAAACAGCAGCGATAGAATCAGCAGGAATGGGGATCCGTGTAAATGCGATTTGCCCTGGATATGTTGAAACTAGAATGATGCAGGCCATTGAACAAGGTAGAGGACCAGAACATGTGAATGCAATGAGAGAAAGGGCATTATCGAAAGTACCAATGAATCGATATGCGCAATCGCATGAAATTGCGGAACTTGTTTTGTTTTTAGCCTCAGATAAAGCTTCTTATATTACAGGAAGTCATTATGTTATTGATGGAGGAAATCTATCGTAATATTGAGTGGACAAAGCTGATATAACAGTTAAAGGGTTTTCTTCAAAAGAAGAGAACCCTTTTTATTTATGTAAAGAAACCCGGGAAATCTCCCGGGTTCGATTAGCACTTACAGTTATTCCTCCATGACACACTGCCTCGCTTCCGCTTGGATCTTAAGATTTACCTAAGACAACCGTACTTTAGCTTTATTCAGTATTGATGGTCCTTCCGAGCAAATCAATCAGCCTTACTCATCGGGTTAACCCTCCTAGTCACATTGGATTGGAAGTGAAATCTTTAATAGTATAGGCAGATTCTTTATTTTTATACACATTAATTTTAAAAATTTAACTAATTGATTTTCACTACTATAAATGGAATCAACTGAATTTCATAATTGCTTAAAAATGTAAATTATTATGACGATACAAAAATAGATGGGATTTAAATGTTTTCGAGAAATGGATGAGGTGGGATGTAATGTATATTCAATTAGGAAGTAATAAGTATGTTAGTTCATTAAAAAAGGATGGGTTTAATCGCTTGTCTGATGATTTGTTTTTGGGCATAAATAAAAAGAAAGCCACATATGAAATAAAAAAAGAAAATGGTTATGTACGCCACATAGTCACAAAAGAAGATGGGAAAAAGGTAATTATTAGAGAAGTGAAATTACCAAAAAGTGAAGGGAATAAAGAATCTTCAGGTGATGTAAAAGAGATGATTACACAAAAATTAGCCACTCAACTATTCCAGTCATTAGATGACAGACAGAATCAGCGGAAGTTTTCCAAAACTGGATTAGCAGGTCAAAAAGAAAATCAAATTTCAAAATATACAATGAGTATGTAGTATCAATCAAAAATTTAGCTAATTATTAAAAGGAAGGGCTCAAATAAGAGTGTCTTCCTTTTTCAATCTTTAAGGAAAATAAAAATTCTTAAGAATTCTTAAGGATTTTGACAATGCCATCTTAAGGTTTGAACTATAAATTAGGAGTAACAATTCAAACCAATGCGGAAAATATACATACGGAGGAATTGAATGATGTCGAAAATATTAATTGTTGATGATGATAAAGAAATTAGAAATTTGATTGCGGTATATTTGGAAAATGAAGGTATGGAAACCGAAAAGGCTGAAGATGCGATGGAAGCTTTAAAAATGTTAGAAAAAAGTGCATTTGACCTCATTATTTTAGATATTATGATGCCGAAAATGGATGGAATCCAAGCTTGTATGAAAATTAGAGAAGAACGTAGCATGCCAATCATTATGCTTTCTGCAAAATCAGAGGATATGGACAAAATTCAAGGCCTCGCTGCGGGTGCGGATGATTATTTATCGAAACCATTTAACCCATTAGAATTAATCGCTAGGGTGAAGTCTCAATTAAGAAGATATAAAAAATACAATTCCGAGCCAGTTGTCGACAAAAGTATTTTGGAAATAGGGGATTTAACGGTAAATACAAATACGCGGCAAATCTGGGTGCAAAAGAGAGAAGTTCGATTAACGCCGAAAGAATTTGATATTTTGGAACTGCTTGCTCGAAATAAAGGCATTGTCTTAAGTGTTGCGAAAATTTATGAAGCGGTTTGGAAGGAAGACTTCTTTAAATCGGATAATACAGTGATGGTACACATTACTAAGATTCGAGACAAAATAGAGGAAGAGCCAAAACGTCCCATTTACATTAAAACAATTTGGGGAGTGGGCTATAAAATATGAAGACAATTAAGTTTCGAAATACATTAACCGTAAATCTTCTTTTAATGATTGTCATTAGTTTTTTGGGAACGTATGCTATGATGATCGTTATTTCTAAAATGGATACGTTCATTAACCCAAGTGGCAGTATGTTGAAATTAAGTTTGTTACTAACGTTTTGGTTTTTTATTATAACTTTAACATTCGTTTTAATATTTACATTGCTTGTAAGGAAAAAAATATTGTATTTGAAATACATTTCTGAAACTGTTGAACATATTGCGAATGGAAAACTCGGTCTAACAATTGATATTAAAGGGAAGGACGAACTATCACAGCTAGCTGGAAACATTAATTACATGTCAAAGGAATTAGAAAATAAGTTTATCCATGAAAGACAGCTAGAAAAGGTCAAAAATGAACTGATTACCAATATATCGCATGACTTACGGACGCCATTAACATCCATTATTGGCTATTTGAATTTAATAAAAAGTGGACAATATAATAATGAAAATCAGTTGCAGGAATATTTTGAAACGATTTATTCAAAATCACAAAGACTAAATTACCTAATGGATGAGCTGTTTGAATTTACCCGTCTTTCAAGTCCAGATGCTGTGTTAAATCTCAATAAGGTGGACTTGGCGAGTATAGTGCAGCAAATTGTAGGGGAGTATATTCCAATCTTTGAGAAAGAACAATTATCTGTTCAACGATCCATTACAGAGGAAGATATACCTGTTTTAATTGATGTGGAAAAAATGGTGCGTGTGTATGAAAACCTTTTTATGAATGCTATTAAATACAGCTTGAAGCCTTCTGAAATACAAATTACTTTTGACTCAATAGAAAATACCACCCTTTTACAAGTATCAAACAGAGTAGAAAATCCTCCAGAAGCAGATGTGAATATAATGTTTGAACGTTTTTTTAGGGGAGATGAGGCAAGGGTGGATGCACAAGGGACAGGTCTTGGATTGTCGATTTCTAAAAGAATCATGGAACTCCATAATGGGGATATACGCGCTGAGTATAAGGATGGTTGGATCAGCTTTATTGTAGAGTTACCAATGGATAATGAACAACTTCAGAATTCTTCATGATTTTTAGGTGTAATTCTTAATGTTCTTTTCTTACTATTAATAGGGTGAAAGTATGGAGGAGAATGAAGAAATTGAAAAAGAAAATTATTATAATTGCGATTTGGCTTTTAATTATTTATGTATTAAAAGAGTTGAATTTATTTTCATTTGATATGGATACTTTGAAGGATTTTATCGATGAAAATGAACATTTTGCGTACTACTTGTTTATCGGTTTATGGTTATTGAGACTATTCTTTTTTATCCCCGGAACAATGCTTATGATTTTGGGGGGAATTAGCTTCAGTCCAATGGAAGCTTTTATATTATCGACAATAGGCATGGCGTTGAGTACTACCTTAATTTATATTATTTCGATAAGTTTTGCTAGTCAAAGGATGAACAATTATTTGGCGAAGCGACACCCGGAAATGAAAGATTTGTTGGAAACGTACAACTACAAATTTTTAGCACTAGGCATCATTTTTCCGGTAGCTCCAGCGGATGTCATTAGTTTTTTATCCGCTTCCGTTGGCATTAAATATGTAACGTATATTTTTACAATATTAATTGCGAGTACTCCATTAAGATTATTATATAGCTTTATTGGGACAAGCCTGGGTGAATCGAAAGTTGGTTTAGTTTTTGGTATCGTATCACTAGTGCTTGTATTTATTGCATCCATAAAAATTTGGAACACAGTTAAGAAAAAGCAAAATAAAGGCTGCCGAAAATCAGAGGATTCCTGACTTTCGGGCAGCCTTTTCGAATTTTATAGATTATATTCAAAATCAAACATCATTTGAGGGGGGTACAATGATTTTCGCTTCTTCACTGTCTTTTCCAATGCCTAAATTTTAAATCAAGGAAACGACCGTATAATGAAATTCCGATAGCAGAAGCTAGGAATATCATTAATGTAAATAAGCCTAGCTCATTTTATGTTTATGACCGATTAGTCATATGAAATTTTAATATTAAATAACTGTAATGTAATAAGAAATTTTCGCTTGTTCATTTGTATTACTATGCATATTTTATGTAATTAATATCGGTGTACATTTATATTTGGATGACTGTAAAAAAATATTGATTTTGACTAATTGGTCATTTATAGTATGAAACATCAGTGCTAGCCAATCAAATAATCACGGTTATTATTGCGGTCCTAAATTAGGGATTAAAGGTTAGGAAAAAACCTTTGTTTGGGTAAAGTAAATACAAGGAAGCTCATTGAATTCTTTACTCCTAGGTGAACGATTTCTGAGGAGTAAAAATTTTGAACTCTTAAGTGAGTTGTAGAAATGGAGAGGATGTACTTGATAAAGCTAGCAAAATATTTAAAGCCGTTTTTGTTTGGATTAGTAATGGCTATCGTATTATTGTTTGGGCAGGCTTTAAGTGATTTAAGCTTGCCGAACTATATGTCGGATATTGTAAATGTGGGGATACAGCAAAACGGTATTGAACAACCGGCTCCGGACGCTATTAGCGAAGACGGAATGAAATTAATGACGACCTTAATGACAGATAGCGAGAAACAATTTGTAGAAGAAAATTATGAATTGGTATCCAGTACAGACAAAAATGCAAATGGAAAACTAAATAATCGTCTTTATCCTAAGGCAGACACACAGCTTTTTGTGAAAAAGGATGTGGATAAAACGGTTAATGCGGATCTTGGCCGTGCTTTCGGAGCGGCTACGGGGACATTAATAAATATATTGCGGGATAAAGAGGAGCAATCTGGTCAAACGCATGAAGGGGCCATGCCAACGAATGCGCTCAGTATAGACCTTGCCCAATTTTATCAATTGCAACTGATGCTTGAGTCACTACCTGAATCGACTGTTGCCGCTGCACATGAAAAAGCGCTCAACAATGAGGCGATGTTGAGTCAAGGTGGCATTATGTTTACTAAGGCTTTTTATGAAGAACTAGGTATAGATATAGGCAGTATGCAAACGTCTTATATTATTAAAATTGGATTGCTAATGCTTGCAATAGCTTTACTCGGTGGGGTGGCCACTGTTTTAGTTAGTTTGTTATCTTCAAGAATTGCAGCCGGTGTTGCTCGTAATTTGCGGAAAGATGTGTTCGAAAAGATTGAGAGTTTTTCAAATAACGAATTCGATAAGTTCTCGACGGCATCTCTTATTACGCGAAGCACGAATGATATTAACCAAATACAACAGCTGCTTATGATGGGAATTCGAATGTTTTGTTATGCACCCATCATGGGAATTGGCGGGGTTATTATGGCAATCAATAAATCGGCTTCTATGAGTTGGATTATCGCGACAGCCTGTATAGCTCTAGTAGGTATGATTGCAGTAATTATGGCTATCGCTATGCCGAAATTTAAAATTATGCAAAAGCTTGTTGATAAACTAAATCTTGTTTCTAGAGAAAATTTAAGCGGTATGATGGTTATCCGCGCGTTTGGTACACAGGAGCATGAGAAAAATCGATTTGGAGAAGCGAATGAAGATTTAACACAAACAAATTTATTTGTAAACCGAATCATGGTGTTTATGATGCCTTCTATGATGCTCATTATGAATGGTGTAACGCTACTTATTGTTTGGGTAGGGGCTCATCAAATTGCAGCCTCAACTATGCAGGTCGGAGATATGATGGCCTTTATGCAATATGCGATGCAAATTATCATGTCCTTCCTGATGCTTTCTATGATGTTTATTCTTGTACCGCGGGCAGCAGTTTCAGCTGGAAGAATCGTAGAAGTATTAGAAACGGAAGTGTCCATCGTTGACCCGGAAAATCCGAAAGCCTTTCATTCGGATACAAAAGGGTTCGTTGAATTTAAACATGTTCATTTTCGCTATAATGGCGCGGAAGAAGATGCGCTAAGAGGTATTACGTTTACAGCGAAACCAGGGCAAACAACTGCAATTATCGGTTCCACTGGCTCAGGAAAAACGACAATTGCTAGCTTAGCACTGCGTTTTTACGATGTAAGTAAAGGGCAAATTTTGATTGATGGTGTAGATGTACGAGAGGTTAAAATTAAGAATTTACGTTCTAAATTTGGCTATGTACCTCAAAAAGGGGTGCTTTTCTCTGGGACGATTGCAACAAATCTTAAATATGGTAAGAAAGATGCATCAACGGCTGAAATTGAAACGGCAGCAAAAGTAGCGCAAGCATTGGAATTTATATCAGAAAAACCTGAAGGCCTTGATTCGGCTATCTCTCAAGGTGGCGCGAATGTTTCTGGTGGGCAAAAACAAAGATTAGCGATTGCAAGGGCATTAGCCAAAAAGCCAGAAATCTTTATTTTCGATGATAGTTTTTCAGCTTTAGACCTAAAAACTGATGCCGCACTGCGCAAAGCTTTAAAAGAACATACGGGTGACAGTACGGTTATCGTAGTAGCACAACGAGTAAGTACGATTAAAAATGCCGAACAAATTATCGTGCTCGATCACGGTGAAATCGTCGGCTGTGGAACGCATAAGGAACTTTTGAAAAATTGCACGCAATATTATGAGATTGCCTCATCGCAATTATCAGAGGAGGAATTAGCGTGAGTGAGGAAAACAATAGAACAAATAACAGTCCTAAAAGAGGTCCTATGGGCGGTGGTATGGGACCAGGTGGCATGATGGAAGGGGCAAAGGCTAAAAACTTTAAAGGTTCGCTCGTTAAGCTAATTGGCTATTTGGGAAAGCACTCTCGTATGATTATTCTCGTATGTATACTGGCTATTTTTTCGACAGTGTTTACGATTCTAGGTCCGAAAATTTTAGGAGATGCCATTGATGTTCTTTTCACAGGTGTAATGGACCAAATTGCCGGTACGGGTGGCATAGACTTCAATAAAATAGGGAACATTCTCTTATTGCTTGTCGGGTTATATGGTGTAAGTTCGTTGTTCACTTACCTACAAGGTTATGTCATGTCAGGTGTAACAGCAAAGGTAACGTATAAGCTGCGAAAAGATATAAGCGATAAATTGCACAAATTACCTTTAGGCTATTATGATAAAACATCCCAAGGAGATGTGCTGAGCAGAATTACGAATGACGTGGATACGATTAGTCAAACGTTGAATCAAAGTTTGACGCAAATCATTACTTCAGTCGCTTCAATCATCGGGATATCGATCATGATGCTTTCGATTAGTTGGCAACTTACTTTAGTTGCAATATGCGTTCTTCCTATCTCTATGATTGCGATTATTTTAGTTATGAAAAAATCACAAATACACTTTAAGAACCAGCAGAAGTTTTTAGGAAGTGTCAACGGGCATGTAGAGGAAATGCTCGGTAGTCATATTGTAGTAAAGGCCTTTAGTGGGGAAGAGGATTCTTTAAAAGATTTTGGAGAACATAATGACGCTCTTTACAAATCAGCATGGAAAGCGAACTTTTTATCTGGACTTATGATGCCGATAACGACCTTTATTGGTAACTTGTCTTATGTAGCGATTTGTATTTTAGGCGGTTACTTTGCTGTTAACGGAACGATGACAATCGGTGGAATACAAGCTTTCATTCAGTATGTTCGTTCATTCACACAACCGATTGCCCAAATGGCGAGTATTTCTAATGTGCTTCAGCAAACAGCTGCGGCCGCTGAACGTGTATTTGAGCTTTTGGAAGAACAAGAAGAAGTACAGGAAGAAACGAATGCGCTAGTCGTGAATCCGAAAGGTGCATCTAGTACTGATTTGTCTGTGCATATAGAAGGTTACGTTAACTTTGATCAAGTTTCATTTAGTTATGGTTCTGATAAACCCGTGATTAATCATTTCAGTGCTAAAGTGAAACCGGGTCAGAAAATTGCTATTGTCGGTCCAACCGGTGCAGGAAAGACGACAATTATGAAGCTTTTGATGCGCTTTTATGATGTGAATAGTGGTGCTATTCTAATTGACGGGCATGATATCCGAAAGTTCAAACGTGAAGAACTTCAATCAATGTTTGGAATCGTTCTGCAGGATACATGGTTGTTTAATGGTACGATTGCCGACAATATTCGTTACGGTAAGCTAGATGCCTCGGATGAGGAGGTTATCAATGCTGCGAAGGCCGCGCAGGTGGACCATTTTGTGAGAACATTGCCAGAAGGATACAAGATGGAACTCAATGAAGAAGCAGATAATATATCCCGCGGTCAAAAACAGCTATTGACGATTGCACGAGCGATTTTGGCAGATCCGAAAATATTAATTTTGGATGAAGCAACGAGCAGTGTAGATACCCGGACGGAGACGTTGATTCAAAAAGCAATGGATAATTTGATGAAGGGGCGCACAAGCTTTGTCATCGCACATCGACTATCGACCATCCGTAACGCAGATTTGATTTTAGTCATGCGTGACGGTGATATTATTGAGCAGGGGTCACATGAGGAACTTCTAGCTAACGATGGCTTCTATGCGGAGCTTTACAGCAGTCAATTCGAAACATCGATTTAATTATGAATAGGCAGAAGTAACAAGTTTGAAGTTATAAACCGAATTTCTAGAGAATACTATAAAAAGTCCGATTTCCTGTACGCATGGAAATCGGACTTTTTTGTTTTTCTGTTCAATCTAGTCTCTATTTCCACAAAATTTATAGATAAATATCTGTAAGTTTAATATAGAGTAAAGAGGTATATAAAGGATTAAATTTTAATAAAAAAGTAATTTTTTTTAGAAAATGGGATGTGAGGAATTGACGGGATGGTGATTTTATCAAGTGGAATAGTATTTCAAGAAAATGTTAAAAGTGATTTATTCTTTTTAGATAGTTGTAAACATTGTGATAAAGATGAAATGTTCCACGTGAAAAACTTTATCAGTATAACTTTATTTTACTATTCTGTAAAATATACTTATTAATCTTATAATCTTTTGCTTTTTTACATGCCAATATTTTATAATTAAAGATGTTATTTACAATAAAGGGGGATTTAGATGAAAAAGTTAACAGTTTTTGCAGCACTTATTTTAATGGTTCAATTATTTTTACCATTTTCATTAAATGTTAAGGCAGAAGAAACAGATGAGTTATTTAATTATTTAGCATTAGGTGATTCACTAGCAGCAGGTATGGATGAAAACGGTGGAATTGGCTATGGCTATGCTGATTATTTAGCACTGTTATTAGCAGGTGATGATGAGGAAGCCGTTGAATTTAATAAAGGCTTTGCATATCCAGGCTATACAACAGAGGATGTTTTAAAGGACATTCAAGCAGATGTAACAAAGCCAGTTACTGAATTAACAGGTGTTACGAAAAATACAACAACTATTAAACAAGCGATTAAAGACGCTGACTTTATCACGTTAAGCGTTGGAGCAAACGATGTATTAAAAAATGTAAAGCAAAGCGAAACGGGTCAATTTACATTTGATTTAGCAGGGGTTACAAAAAGTATTCAAGATGTAGCATTGAATTATGAAAAAATATTTGCTGCGATTTATGAACTAAATCCTGAAGTTGATGTTGTTGTTATGGGTCTTTACAATCCATTCCCTTATATTCAAGATGCATCGGTTCAAACGCAATTAAATACATTAGTTTCGACAATGAATAAAGCATTACTAACAGTTGTAGAAAAAAATGACGGTATTTATTCAAATGTTGCGGAGTTAATTGCAGGGAATTTCACAACATATTTACCAAATCCACAAGATATTCATTTAGCTGCAGCAGGTTATAGTGCAGTGGCAGAAATGATGTTGAATGATTTTATTATTGCTATTTTAGGCGATTACGAAGGTGAATATGATGATTTAATTGAAACACCGGCTATTGAAGCTGGTGACTATTTCACAGATATCGCAGGGCATTGGGGCAATGAATATATCAATTTAGCATATATGGGCGGTTTCATGAATGGCTTTGAAAATGGCACATTCAAACCAAATGCCAATGTGACAAGAGTAGAAGTGTTATCTGTTATTGCACGTGCTTTTGAATTAACGGCGACAAAACCAGCACCATTTAAAGATATTAAAGACTATCCGTTACAAACTCAAAATGAAATTGCAGCTGCGTATGAAGCAGGTCTTGTAAAAGAAAATGGTGGTTCTTTCAATCCAAAAGATAATATTACAAGAGCGCAATTTGCACTGATTTTAACACGTCTTTCAAATAGTCTTGAAGGCGAAGTGTATGTACCAACCGCAAAAGCACCATTCACAGATATTGCAAAATATGATGAAGAAACGCAAAATGCGATTACACTTTTATATGATTTACAGCTTGTACAAGGACAAACAGCAGATAAGTTTAATCCAGCTGGAAGTATGACGAGAGCACAGTTAGCGAAAATTTTAGTTTTGGCATTTTTAAACGGTGAAGAATAAGCATAAATCAATTACGCCTTGGCGAAATTGCGTCCAGATTTTGAATTGTGCGAGTACAATTCAAAATCTGTGACATCCGCCAGGGGTATTATCTTCATTCAGTGGACATTTTGGATGAAGACTAAAACCGCATTCATCTCCTCACATATAGAAGTAGGAGTTTTCTGATGAATGAAGATAAAAGCGAGCGTTCAATGGATGGGGATCCATTGAATGCTCGCTTTCTTAAATTGCAAAAAGGGGATTTTTGCAAGGGGCTATAATGTTAATCTTGCCACTTTAAGCTCTCAAAGAAATGGTAAATCTCTTCAAAAACTAATTCGCGTTCTTTGCCTAATGTTAAAATATGACCCGAATTAACAAATGTTTTGACTGATTTGATGCGAGAGTTAACCGAAGAATAAATTAAATCAGCGCTTTCGCAATAGTAGTCATCATCTTCAAATCCACGTAAAATATGGATAGGTGATTGAATGACATTTAACTTGTCACTTGTTTCGTTAATAAGGCTTTGTAGATTAATTAATGAAGGCATCTCCATAAGCTCAGCAATCTTTGTACGAGTATCAACGGCTTCATCATACGTACCGGATAATTTTTTATAATTAATAGCATAATCAACAATGCGGCTTTGTAAGCTATCCGCTGTTTTGGCTAAAGCTGGTGCAGACATTGAAACAATCGCTTTTGTTGGACGTTCTTCTCCAAGTTTTAATGAGAAAATTCCTCCGAGCGATACACCGGCGACTGCGATTTCTTCATAACCGCGGCTGCGTAATTCATCATAGCCTTCAATTGCACTATTCCACCATTCCATTGGATTGGACTGGATAAGTTGATCTGGCCCACTACCATGCCCTTTGTATAAAGGCGCGTGTACAGTATAATTACGATCTGATAAATATTTTCCTAAACGTTTTACATCATTTGTGTTACCTGTAAATCCGTGAAGTAAAAGAACAGCACGATTCCCTGTTTCAGTTAAAAAAGGTTTCGGCGCGATGAGTTTCATAGTCGGTTGGACTCCTTCGTGAAGTTAATTAATTTGTCTTTTTTTTTGTAGAAAATCTATTGAAATTCAAAAGTAAATTTGTTATGAATTATTGTTGTCAACGACTATTATAGAACTATAAATATATAAGTACAATTTATTATTTTTATCATTTTGATTCCTTTTAGTTATCAATGATGTGAGGTGTAATTTTATGGAGATAGAACAGCTTCGATACTTTAAAACGGTTGCTACGATGCAACATATGACGCGTGCAGCAGAAGTTCTATCGATTTCTCAACCGGCGCTAAGTAAGTCCATTGCAAATATTGAACAACATCTCGGTGTCCCGTTATTTAATCGAGAAGGACGTTCGATTTATTTAAATCGTTTTGGCGAAACTTTTTTGCAAAGTGTGAATGTGATTTTAGATGAATATGAGCGTGTAAAAGAAGAATTTGAAGATATTGTCCGTCCAGGTTCTGGTGAAGTATCGTTCGGTTTTATTCATACATTAGGAACAGAAGTTGTGCCAGAACTCATTGCGGCAACGAGAAAACGCTTCCCTAATATGCTTTTTTCATTAACACAAGCAACGTCATTAAGTTTAATGAAACGTTTGGAAGAGGGAGCAATTGATTTATGTTTATCACAAAAAATTGCTTCGAAAGTGATTGAGATTGAAACAGAGGAATTATTTGCCGAAGAGCTGTTTGTTGTTGTCCCAAATACGCATCCTTTAGCGCATTTAGAAAGCATTACATTAGAAGCGATTAAAGGTGAGCCGTTCATTGCGATTAAAAAAGGAAATTCATTGCGTCAATTAGTAGATGAATTTTTCTTGAAGGAAGGGATTAAACTGAATACAACGTTTGCTGCCGAGGAAATGCATACAGTAGCGGGATTTGTAAGTGCGGGTATGGGCGTTTCACTCATTCCAAACATTAAAGGGCTAGATAATTATAATGTAAAACGTTTAAAGGTAGATCCACCTTGCTATCGTTCAATTGGGGTTTCATGGGCAAAAAATCGATATTTACCGCCCGCAGCGACTGAATTTAAGCAGTATTTAATCGAATATCTTCAAGATAGATAATAATGGAGGTTTGGCATTATGTGGAAGCACAAAGAGCGATTCGAGCGGTTACTACAGGAACATGTAGAGCCACAAACAGCTGAAAGGCTGAAGCAACAATTTCAGCAAGCGCTTAATGGCGATAGTAGCGCAATGGTAGTAGTGGCACGATTTTATAAGGAAGTTGAGTATTTGGAGGGCATGCATGATTGGTTAAAGCATGCGATTGATCAAAATGATGCTGATGGATTTTTTGAATTGGCCAATTGCTATTATTTAGGCATCGGAGTTGAGGAAAGTATACAGCATGCTTTTGACTATTATGAACAGGCAGCACAGCAAAAACATCCAGATGCGATGAATAATTTGGCGGATATGTATTTGAACGGAGAAGGTACGGAAATCGACGAAGAAGCGGCATTCCTATGGTTTTCAAAAGCTGCAAAATGCGATGTAGTAGAAGCGATGTACACACTGGGCATGATGTATGAGCAAGGAATCGGGACGGCAATCGATGATGACAAGGCATTTGCGTATTATGAAATGGCAGCAAAAGGCGGAGATAGCGAAGGGCTTTACCGCGTTGGGATGATTTACTTCAATGGGGAACTAAAGCGGAGTCAAAGTTATGAGCAGGCAATGAAATGGTTTTACCGTGCAGCAGAAGTTTTCCAAGTAGATGCGCTTTATAATATTGCTTATTGCTATGAACAGGCATTGGGTGTGGAGAAGAGTCAACAACAGGCTATTCGTTATTACAAACAAGCGGCTTTATTAGAAGATGTTGCATCCATGTTGAAACTAGCCGAGCTATATGAAAGTGTAAATCCGCAAGAAGCGAAAAAGTGGCGACAAGCAGCGCAACAGGATTAACTATCAAATCAATTACGCTTCGGCGTAATTGTGTCCATATTTTTTGCGAGCTTACTAGGGATGTTAGCCTAAGGTCGTCGCGTCCATGCGACAACGGCTAACTGACCTGCATCACGCAGGCCTCCTAAAAAATCTGCGACATCCGCCGGGGCTTGACTTGCTTCAGCATTCATCCCCCACTTATAGAAGTAGGGGATGAATGCTGAAGCAAGTTAAAAGAAACTTCCTTGATGTGTTTAGATTTTCTAAAGAATAGGAATAATAATTATATAAAAGAATTCGATAAGGAGGGAATCAGCCATGCTATTATTTGCGATTCCACATTTATCTTCTAAGCAAAACGAGAGTCCTATACAAAAAATGAGTAAATATTCGCGAATGCAACAGGAAAATCTAACAATGCTCTGTACGATTGTGGAGTACTTAAAAGGAAATTTACAAGTAGGATTAGACCATCAAGATAAGAAGAAATATGTTGGGCAAATTTCAATGATAAATACGCATCAATCAAAACGGTTTGAAGCAATTGATGCATTGATTAACGAGAATATATTTTTGATGAAAAAAGGGAAAACACAAGATAATACGGTATTACTTTATGGGAAAGAGGTTCGAAAACTTGAAGCCGGTTTGCGCACATTAAAATTATTCGTTCTTGATACGATTGAGATGTTAAGTGAGGACAAGGTAGAGGGAAATCGAAGTGAAGACAGAATACGTTATTTCGAAATAAGGTCGCCATCTTTGGAAAGTGAAATTTCTATATTAAGGAATCGATTATCACAGATTTAAAGCGATGCATTCGTTGAGGAAAATATCTTTTTTTGAATATAACTTGGCTATATGAAGCGAGCTTTATTTAAGTAATGGGAATCCAAATAAAAATAAGTACCCTCCATTGGAAACTTATTTAATATAGGTAGGAATAATAGGTTAATAATTAGCATATATATATATGACGGTATGCGCATTTTCTATAAATAGCCTACCATCAATATTTACAAATTTTACATTGAATTCTATAGTTTGTATAATTTCGTTTTCCGGGAAATGAAATAAATACATTCTTTTCAAAAATCATTAGGTACAATGAAAGCGAAATCTCTCTGTTTACAAACTTGTTTTTGGTGATATGCAATACTAAATTACTAAAAATAGCGCTAGGGAAATAGCGGGCATATTTTTTTAGTCGTTATTGTTTATATGAATCACTGCTTTGCTTCTTTATAATGTTGTTAACTAGTATAATTATTATAGATAAGTAAATAGTTTGTATTGAATATGTAAATTGATATATCGAAAACTTTAGGGGTACTTAAATAAACTATAGACGTCATTTATATCATTCCGAAATACAATATTAGAATAGGCGAGGGTAAGTTAATGTTTTTTAAAAAAAAGGATGCTATTCCAAATGCGATGATAAATGATGTAGCTGTTAAGTTAGAGTATATAGACAATTTAAAGGTAAGCAAACAGATTCAAATGCTTAATTTAACAGAGGAAGATTTGAAGTATTTGAAAGTCTTTAAACCACAAGTGGATAATAATATTGAGTTGGTCGTTGATGCATTCTATCAAAACTTAGGAATGGAATCTAGTTTGACGAAAATTATTAGCGATCATAGCTCCGTAGAACGCTTAAAATTAACATTGAAAAAGCATATTAGCGAAATGTTTGAAGGAATTATTGATGATGAATATTTTGCGAAACGCATTAAAATTGCGCAAGTACATGTTCATATTGGCTTAAAAACAAAATGGTATATTGGTGCTTTCCAAAGTTTATTTATTGTTTTTATTCAATTAGTGAAGGAAAACATTGTGAATGATGAGCAGCGCTTTAAAACAATCGAAGCAATTTCGAAAATATTAAACTTTGAGCAACAAATTGTTTTAGAAGAATTTGAGGCAGTACTGGACCGAATGAAAGGCCAATTAGCAGAAGAAAAACGCCACATTGGTAATTCTATTATTAAATCATCGTCGAATTTAGCAGCGATTTCTGAGGAAACAAATGCAGCATTCCAACAGCTGACAGCGCAATCACAGGTGATGACTTCCTATGCGAAAAAAGCCATTGATATTTCGAATATGGCGAATAAACAAGCAAGAAATGGAAAGAGCCAATTACATCGCCAAGTTGATTGTATGAATGATATTCATCATTCAGTTGGTTCGATTTCTGAAGAGATTGATAAGCTAGTCGAAATTTCAAAAGAAATGGAAGCTACAATGGGCATTGTAACAAATATTGCGAACCAAACAAATTTATTGGCGCTAAATGCTGCAATTGAAGCGGCACGAGCTGGAGAAGCGGGTAAAGGCTTTGGTGTTGTAGCGGGTGAAGTGCGAAAGCTATCTGAACAAACGAAAGAGTCGGCTGTCAATGTAGGCGAATTATTAAAAAATACGAATGATCGCACGATGAAATTGCTTGAATCATTGGAGCAAATTCAGAAAGCCGTTCAAACAGGCGAAGAAAATATGGGCGGAACCGAAGAACAATTCTCTCTTATCGTGGAGGCTATGGATGAAACGAAAGCACAAAATAACCTAGTCGAACATGAGGTAGAACAGATTTGTGATATCATATCGGAACTTGGTCGAGCATTTGATGAGGTAACAGATTCAGCTGATGCGTTAGCGATAATTTCAAATGGACTAGAAAAATAATGTACTTAATAAACCCAGGTCATTTTGATTCCCTTTAAAATGGCCTTTTTCGTGCGAATTTTGTAATACACAGTTTGCCTATTTTGAAAGAAAACCGTTTATACTGAATGAGAGTATAGCTTGTACGGGAATGGGAGCGAATATGATGAAAACAGTGATAGTTGTAGGTGGCGGAATTACAGGACTTTGCACGATGCATTATTTGAAAAGACAAATGGCTGAGAAAAAAGTGGAAGCGCGACTTATTTTAATAGAAAAGAATGCGTATTTAGGTGGGAAAATTCATTCGGAATATGAAGCAGATTTTATTATGGAAACGGGCGCGGACTCCATTGTTGCGCGTCATCCTGGCGTGTTAGAACTTGTGCGTGAATTGGATTTTGAATCGGAACTCATATATAACGAGACGGGCATTTCCTATATTCATACAAATAATGAGCTGCATGCGATTCCAGCGGGCTCAACATTCGGTATTCCGATGAGTGTTGATTCACTGATGGCGAGTACGCTCATTTCTGATGAGGGAAAGAAACGTGCTTTGCAAGATTTCGAAATACCGAATACGAATTTTACGAAGGACAGCTCTATAGGGGAATTTTTAGAGTTTTTCTTAGGGAAAGAAATTGTACATAATCAGATTGCCCCCGTATTATCAGGCGTTTATTCAGGGGATCTGTACCAATTAAGTTTAGCAGCGACCCTCCCTTATTTAGTTGATTATAAAAATGACTTTGGTTCAATTATTAAAGGATTTGAAGAAAATCGGGAGCAGTTTGAGAAGGCGGCCAATAAAAAGTTTATATCTTTTAAAAACGGCTTGTCTGCGGTAATTAATAGACTGGAAGAAATGATGCCTGATGTGGAATTTATAAAAAATGCCACGACAGAAAGTGTTCGAAAAGTAGGGACGCACTATGAGGTAGTTGTGAACGGAGAAAGGATAGAAGCAAACGTTGTTGTGCTTGCCGTTCCAAATGACACCGTGCGTAAAGTGTTAGCGGATGCACCATTAGATAAAAACTTAGCGCTGTTTTCAACGGCATCTGTCCTTACATTATATGTAGGTTTTGATGTACCAGATGATGTATTACCGGCTGATGGCACGGGTTTTATCGTTTCACATCACAGTGATTTAATATGTAATGCATCTACTTGGACGAGCCGGAAATGGAAGCATACGTCGGGACAAGGGAATCTACTCGTACGCTTATTTTATAAAAATAGTAACCCACGCTATGAAGAGTTAGCCGCAATGTCTGATGAGGAGCTAACAGCGGTCGCACGGGAGGATATTCGTTTAAGTCTTGGCATTGAAGCTCAGCCAAAAATAGTGAATGTGACAAAGTGGATTGATCAAATGCCGCGCTATGATTTAGCACATAATGATGCGCTTCATGTTGTTGTAGAGGATTTAAAGATGCGTTATCCAAACGTAATACTTGCCGGATGTTCATATTTTGGAGTGGGCATTGGTGCATGTATTCAAAACGGAAAGACGACTGCACAGCAAATAATCAATGCAATTGTGTAAAGTTATGCTTGAATATGCTAACAGGTATTGACGTTTTTTTCATATAACGTTATGATTCTGTTATTATTGTTATTGTTCAAAAAATTCATAATTATATCTTATCGAGAGAAGTTGAGGGACTGGCCCTATGAAACTTCAGCAACCAACGAATGTCAGGTGCTAAATCCAGCAGGCAAATGCCAGAAGATGAGAGGGACCTAAAATTACAATGTGTAATGCCTTCTTTTGTTTTTGAAAGAAGGCTTTTTTATATCAATAAATGACTGAAAATACTGTGAATATTGGAGTGAATACAATGGGTTTATTAGAGGATTTAAAAACAAATGTATTAACAGCTGACGGCGCAATTGGCACATTATTATATTCTTACGGTTTAGATTATTGTCATGAAGAAATGAATATTGTACGACCAGAAATTATTGAAAAAATACATGGTGAGTATATTGCAGCGGGCGCGGACATTATTCAAACGAATACATATGGGGCAAACGCAATTAAGCTTGCTCGCTACGGTTATGAAAAGCGCGTGCAAGAATTCAATGAAGCGGCAATTCAAATTGCTAAGCGAGCAGCTGCTCCAGGTGGGCAATATGTGTTAGCAACAATCGGAGGCATTCGCGGCGTTCGAAAAAATGATGTGACATTAGCAGAAATATTAAATGCGTTTGAGGAACAGGCAGAAGTACTTCTTGCAGGGCAACCAGATGGCTTTTTACTCGAAACCTATTATGATTTTGAGGAATTAACACATTGTGTTCATTTATTGCGCACATTAACGGATTTACCGATTATTGCGCAAGTGACGATGCAGGAGCCAGGTATTTTGCAAAATGGATTGTCATTAAATGCGGCTTTAACGGAGCTTGTTTCTTTAGGTGCGGATATTGTCGGCAGTAACTGTCGCTTAGGACCATTCCATACAATTCAAGCATTTGAAGGTGTAGCACTTCCGGAAAATGCGTTTTTATCTGCATCTCCTAACGCTTCATTATTAGATGTGGAAGACGGGCGTGTTGTTTATGAGTCAGAGGCAGATTATTTTGCACGTGCTGCTGTTGAATTAGTTGGCCAAGGTGTTCGTTTAATTGGTGGCTGCTGTGGGACGACACCAAAGCATATTGCGGCAGTAAAAAGCCGTTTAGCGCATATAAAACCAATTACTGAAAAACAAGTGAAGCAAGGCCGTACAGAGTTTGTGCGTGTCCCGGAACCACGTCAGCAAGAGCCACTACATGTAAAGGCAAAGCGCGAACGTTCAGTTATTGTAGAGCTAGATACACCACGCCATTTAGAAATTGATGGCTTTGTGGAAGGGGCAAAAAAATTATACAACGCAGGTGCGGATGTCATTATGATGGCGGATAATTCCCTTGCCTCTCCGCGTATAAGTAATATTGCAATGGCGGCTATTTTGAAACAGCACGGTATTCGTACATTGCCACATTTAACTTGCCGTGACCGTAATTTAATCGGTTTGCAGTCACATTTAATGGGTTTAGATGCATTAGAGCTGCATGATCTGTTAGTGGTGACGGGTGACCCGACAAAAGTGGGCGACTTCCCTGGGGCAACGAGTGTCTATGATGTGTCATCTATGGAGTTAATTTCATTAGTGAAACAATTAAATGAAGGTGTTTCTTTCACAGGGAAAACATTGCGTAAGCAGGCGAATTTCTCGGTAGCAGGGGCGTTCAATCCGAATGTGCGTGTAGTAGAACGTGCGGTTGCTCGTTTAGAAAAGAAAATTGAACATGGGGCGGATTATTTCATATCGCAACCAGTGTATACAAAAGAGAAGATTAAAGAAATTTATGAGGCGACAAAGCATTTAGAGACGCCGATATACATTGGGATTATGCCTTTAACATCATTTAGAAGCGCGGAATTCCTACACCATGAAGTACCAGGGATTAAGTTGTCAGAGGAAGTACTTGCGCGTATGGAAGCTTGCGGTGAGGACAAAGAAGCGGCAACGAAAGAGGGCATTGCAATTGCGAAAGAGCTTTTAGAAACAGCTTGTCAGTATTTTAATGGAATTTATTTAATTACACCATTCTTACGCTACGATATGACGTTAGAATTAATCGATTATATCAAAGCTTTCGACGTGAAATATAAAGGAGCTCATACAAATGCTTAATCATCCAATCCAAGAACAACTACGAAAACGAATATTAATAATAGATGGTGCGATGGGGACAATGCTTCAAAATGAAAATTTGACCTATGAAGATTTCGGCGGTGAGGATTTAGATGGCTGCAATGAAAATCTGATTTTAACGCGACCAGATGTACTAGGGAAAATTCACCGTGCGTATTTAGAAGCCGGTTCAGATATCATTTGTACAAATACATTTGGTGCGACACCACTTGTATTAAATGAATACGACCTTGGGCATAAGGCGGTAGAAATTAATAAACGCGCGGTGGAAATTGCACTAGAGGCGTCACGTGAATTTTCGACACCAGAATGGCCACGTTTTGTTGCAGGGGCGATTGGGCCTACGACAAAGACATTGTCTGTAACAGGTGGGATTACATTTGAAGAGTTAGAAGAAAATTTCTATGTGCAAGCAAAAGCATTGATTGAAGCTGGCTCAGATTTAATATTACTAGAAACTTCTCAGGATATGCTCAATGTAAAGGCGGGTACAATTGCCGTGCGTCGTGCATTTGATGAATTAGGAATCGAGCTGCCTGTGATGATTTCAGGAACAATCGAGCCAATGGGAACAACACTCGCGGGGCAATCGATTGAAGCTTTTTATATTTCAATTGAGCATATTCAACCACTATCGGTGGGCTTAAACTGTGCGACAGGACCGGAATTCATGACGGATCATATTCGTTCATTAGCAGAGTTGTCAAAGGGCTATATTAGCTGTTACCCGAATGCTGGCTTACCAGATGAAGAAGGGTGCTATCACGAAACACCTGAATCCTTATCGAAAAAACTACAAGGATTCGCAGAAAAAGGTTGGCTTAATATTGTCGGTGGTTGTTGTGGTACGACACCTGCACATATCGCGGCAATCCGTGAAGCGGTGGCAGGCTTTGAACCGCGCAAACCTGGGGAGAAAACACATACGCATTCCATTTCAGGAATTGAACCGTTGCAATATGATGAATCGATGCGTCCATTATTTATGGGAGAACGTACGAACGTAATCGGCTCACGTAAATTTAAAAATTTAATTGTTGAAGGTAAATTTGAGGAAGCGGCAGAAGTTGCACGTGCCCAAGTAAAAAATGGTGCGCATGTCATTGATATTTGTCTTGCCAATCCGGACCGTGATGAAGTAGAGGATATGAAAAACTTCATGCAGGAAGTTGTTAAAAAGGTAAAAGTGCCTATAGTCATTGACTCGACGGATGAAAAGGTAATGGAAGTTGCATTAAAGTTTTCACAAGGGAAAGCGATCATTAACTCGATTAACTTAGAAGATGGCGAGGAACGTTTTGATGCGGTAATGCCACTTGTGAAAAAATACGGGGCAGCGCTAGTAGTTGGGACAATCGACGAAACAGGAATGGCCATTACGCGTGAGCAAAAACTAGCGGTGGCAGAGCGTTCATATAAATTACTGACGGAAAAGTGGGGAATGGCACCAGAGGATATTATTTTTGACCCATTAATGTTCCCAGTTGGTACAGGGGACGAGCAATATATTGGCGCGGCAGAAGAAACAATTGAAGGCATTCGTTTAATTAAAGAAAAGCTTCCACATTGCTTAACTGTTCTTGGTGTTAGTAATGTATCATTCGGTCTACCCCCAGTAGGTCGCGAAGTGTTAAATGCAGTGTATTTATACCACTGTACGCAAGCAGGACTTGACTATGCGATTGTGAATACTGAAAAATTAGAGCGCTATGCTTCGATTCCAGAAGAGGAAATTAAACTTGCGAATGATTTGATTTTTAATACAAATGATGAAACATTAGCGGTATTTACAGATTTCTATCGTGGTAAAAAGAAAGAATCTGCTGTGAAAGTACTTCCTGCAACAGTGGAAGAGCGCCTTGCGTATTATATTTTAGAAGGTACGAAGGAAGGCTTAATTGAGGATTTAAATTTAGCGCGTGAAAAGTTTGAGACACCGTTAGATATTATTAATGGTCCACTGATGGAAGGAATGGCTGAAGTAGGTCGTCTATTTAATGCGAATCAGCTCATTGTTGCGGAAGTGTTGCAAAGTGCGGGTGTCATGAAAGCAGCCGTTGCCCATTTAGAGCAGTTCATGGAAAAAGGCGATTCGAGCGCAAGTAAAGGTACACTCGTACTGGCGACAGTAAAAGGTGACGTACATGATATCGGTAAAAACTTGGTCGATATTATTTTAAGTAATAATGGTTTCCGTGTTATTGATTTAGGAATTAAAGTAACACCAGCACAGTTAATTGAAGCAATCCGTAAAGAAAAACCAGACTTTGTAGGACTTTCAGGATTGCTTGTAAAATCAGCACAGCAAATGGTCATTACCGCGCAAGATTTCAAGGAAGCGGGCATTGATATTCCGATTTTAGTTGGGGGCGCTGCTTTATCACGTCGTTTTACAGAGACAAAAATTTCTGAGCAGTATGATGGACCTGTCATTTATTCGAAAGATGCGATGCAAGGTTTAGATCAGGCGAATCGTTTAATGAATGCAGAACAACGTGAGGAGCTTGTTGCAGAGCTTAAAGATGCGCGTGAAAAACGAATCGAATCAGATGCAAAGCGTGCAGCTCGACCAGTTGCCGTACTTGAAAAACCAGTTCGTACGGTTGGAGATGCCAATGTTTTCCTACCAGGTGATTTAGTACGTCGTGTGAAGCGTAATTACTCGGTAGCGCATTTACAACCTTATGTGAATATGCGTACATTAATTGGCCATCATTTAGGGCTAAAAGGCAATTTAGAACAAATGTTAGCGGAACAGGACGAACGTGCGGTGCTATTAACTACGCTCGTTAATGAATATTTAAGTAGCGATTTATTAACACCTTCTGGCATGTATCAATTTTTCCCTGCACAATCAGATGGTGATGATGTCGTTGTATATAGTCCAGAAGATCAAAAGACGGAAATTAAGCGATTTACATTCCCTCGTCAGCAAGTGAAGCCGTTTTTATGCTTGGCAGATTTCTTGAAGCCAGTAGATAGCGGGGAAATGGATTATATCGCGTTAATGGTTGTAACAGCAGGTCATGGAGTAAGTGACTTAGCAAGAACGCTCAAAGAGGAAGGTAAGTTTTTAGAGAGCCATGCACTACAGGCGACGGCACTGGAGCTTGCGGAAGGGTTTGCGGAGCGTATTCACCAGGAAATTCGCGATCAGTGGGGCTTCCCAGATGCAACGGACTTCACAATGCGCGACCGTTTTGCGGCGAAATACCAAGGACAAAGGTTCAGCTTCGGCTATCCAGCTTGTCCAAATTTAGAAGATCAAGAAAAATTATTTGCATTATTGAAGCCCGAAGATATTGGCGTACAGCTGACAGAAGGCTTTATGATGGAACCAGAAGCAAGTGTATCTGCAATCGTATTTGCACATCCAGATGCACGTTATTTCAATGTTTAAAAAGATGCCCTAAACAACATCGTATTAATCCAATACCGTCCTGCGAAAATTGCGGGGCGGTTTTGACTTTAAAGGAGGATGAATGGATGATTAGACCAGCGACGGTAGCGGATATACCAACGATTTTAGAAATTATGAATGACAATATTTTAAATTCAACTGCGATTTATATGTATGAGGAGCAAACATTAGTACAACGTATGACGTGGTTTGAGCAAAAAATGCAAAATGGCGAGCCATTATTTGTTTATGAAGACAATGGCGAAGTAGCGGGATATGCGGCATACGGTCCATTTCGCGCGTACCCAGCCTATCAATATACAGTCGAGCATTCCGTTTATGTGCATAAAGACCATTATAAAAAAGGAATTGCAATGAAGTTAATGGATGCACTTATTGAGCACGCACGTAAAAACGAAGTGAAGACAATGGTCGCGTGTATTGACAGTGAAAATAAAGCGAGCGTTTATATCCATGAAAAACTCCATTTTACGTATAGCGGAACGATTCAAAATGCAGGCTATAAATTTGGACGTTGGCTTGATTTAGTATTTTATCAGCTGAACTTAGAGGGACCAAGTGAACCAAAGGAAAAATAAAATTGGTACCTAGTCATATGACAACTGTCATATAAAAAATATGATGTTTGCTCGTACACGCTTTTTCTGAAATTGTATACGATATGATTATCAACTTGAACGAAAGAGGGAGATAACTTTGGCGTTAACAGATGCAGAAAAAACAAAACAGTTAAGAAAAGATATAGCACCATTTGCAAAATCAGAACTGCGTATGAGTATTCAACAATTAATCAATACGGTTTTACCGATATTTTTAATCTGGGGAGCAGGGTACTTTTTATTACAATATTCACCGTGGTTTACGGCATTATGTAGTGTGGTAGCTTCAGGATTTGTCATTCGTTCGTTTATTATTTTTCATGATTGTACGCACGGTTCATTTTTCAAAAACAAAACAGCGAATGCGGTTGTTGGGAATCTTACAGGGTTATTATCATCGTTCCCATATGAAAAATGGAAACGTGAGCATACGATTCACCACGCAACAAGTGCGAACTTAGACAAGCGTGGCATTGGCGATATCGATATGTTAACAATTGATGAATACTTAGAAAAATCGAAGCTAAGTCGTTTAGGCTACCGTTTATATCGTAATCCAATCGTAATGTTTGGTTTAGGTCCACTATTTATGGTGCTTGTATTAAATCGTCTTAACCGTAAAGATGCAAAACGTAAAGAGCGTTTAAATACGTACTTCATGAACATTGCATTAGTAGCAATTTGTACATCTCTAATCATGATATTTGGCTGGTCTACATTCTTATTAGTGCACGGCTTAACATTATTTATTGCAGGTGCGTTAGGCATTTGGTTATTCTATATTCAACATACGTACGAAGATGCATATTTTGAGTATGACAAAGATTGGGATTATGTAAAAGCCGCAGTAGAAGGTAGTTCATATTATAAATTACCAAAAGTTTTACAATGGCTTACAGGGAATATCGGCTTCCACCATGTGCATCATTTATCACCACGTGTACCAAATTACAAATTAGAAGATGCGCATGAATCAATCAAACCATTACAACAAGCGACTACGATTACATTAAAAACAAGCTTAGAATCGCTTCGTTATAAATTATATGATCCTGAGAACTATCGTTTTGTAACATTTAAAGAAGCAACTTCATTAGAAAATGTGAGAAATAAAACGTCTTTAGTAAAATAAGTTCTCTGTATAAGAAAGAAGGTACCTCACGATGCAACATGAGGTACCTCTTTTGTTATAATGAATGAAAAAGAGAATTGAGGCTGTTATGCAAACTTGGTATAGTATCATCCCGAAAAGCCCGATGTTAAGTATTTATATATGGATAATTTTTTGTATTATGCCGTTTTTCTTTATTATCCAGTCGTTTCCGCTGTGGCAAATTATTACAGGCATTGCGTTTATTCTATTTTATTTCCTATGTCATTATTTTTCGTTCCGTGCAAGAACGGGCTTAAAATATATGTGGATTAGCTTCCAAATGGTGCTCAATATTGTGATGACCTTACTATTTGGCTATGTTTATTTATCGCTGTTTACAGCATTTTTTATCGGTAATATTAAACAATCCGTTGGGTTTTATATTATGTATGGCTTACATATAGGCTTTACTGTGTTATCTATTGTAGGTGGTTACTTTATTTTCCTTGATTTATTTTTGACGCAAACACCGTTTATTATCATCAATGTATTAGGTGTTGTCCTCCTACCATTTACGCTATATTCGAAAACGCGTCGTGAAAATTTAGAAGGGGAACTCGAAACCGCTCGTGAGCGAATTTCTGAATTAACGGTTCATGAAGAGCGTCAACGAATTGCACGTGATTTACATGATACACTTGGACAAAAACTATCAATGATTGGTTTGAAAAGTGATTTAGCTGCTCGATTAGTGGAAAAAGATCCACAGCAGGCGATATTAGAAATAAAGGATATCCGACAAGCCGCAAGTGTGGCATTGAAGGAAGTTCGTGAGCTTGTTGCGGATATGCGCGCAGTACGTATTGAAGAAGAGTTACACCGTGTAGAGCAAATTTTAAAGGCTGCACAAATTAAATTTCGTTTAAATGGCGATAAAAACGACATTAAAATGCCTGTGCTTGCTGAAAGTGTTATTAGTATGTGTTTAAAAGAAGCTGTGACGAACATTATTAAGCATAGTGAAGCCACGATTTGTCGCATTAGCTTTTATCAAAGTGAAGATGAGTTTAAAATGACGATTCAAGATAATGGTGTTGGTGTAGACATTTCGAAACGCTTAAATGGCGGAAATGGTTTAAAAGGCATGCAGGAACGCATTGAATTTTTAAATGGCGTGATTGATATTGAATGTGATCAAGGAACGGCCATTATTATTAAAGTGCCATTAGCCATTACGCATCAAAAGGGAGAGATGGAAAAATGATTCGTATAGTTATAGCAGAAGATCAAGGCATGCTACTCGGTGCGATGAAGTCTTTACTAAGTATGGAAGAGGATATAGAAGTTGTTGGGCTCGCGAAAAATGGGGAAGAGGCCATTGAATTAGTCGAGGAATTACAACCAGATGTTTGTATAATGGATATTGAAATGCCTGTGAAAACAGGTTTAGATGCTGCCGAAGCGTTACGCGGTAGTGATTGTAAAATTATTATACTGACAACTTTTGCGCGTCCTGGTTATTTTGAACGTGCACGAAAAGCAGGTGTCCGTGGTTATTTATTAAAGGATAGCCCGATTGAAGAGCTTGTTAACTCCATTCGTATCATTGTAGATGGTCGTCGAATTTACGCGCCAGAGCTTGTGGATTTTGTATATGAAGATGATAGTGAAAATCCACTGACAGAGCGCGAAAGCCAAGTGCTGGAGCTTATAGCAGAGGGGAAAACGACGAAGGAAATTGCAGCAGAGTTATTTTTAGCTGCTGGAACAGTGCGCAACTATATTTCTACAATTTTAGAGAAGCTCGGCGTTGGTAATCGAATCGAAGCCATAGCTCGTTATAAAGAAAAGGGCTGGAATAAATAAAGTACGAAGGGTGTTACTTGCCCGCAAAAAAGCTCCATCTGCGTGAATTTGCGCTGATGGAGCTTTTTTGGTGGGGAGAGTAGTCAAGATTATTTACGTTTCGTTAAGCGACCTAATAAGAATGCCCCTGCTGCAACAGCAAGAACAGTATTCGTTTTTTTATTGAATACTTGTTTCGTTACATAATTTAAGTTTTGTGGACGCTCTGCTAATTGGCGCATAAAATAGCCGTACCAATCTTTGCCGTAAGGGACATACACACAAACTTTGTAGCCTGCGCGGACAAGTTCTAGCTGTAAGTCTTTGCGGAAGCCGTAAAACATTTGGAATTCGAATTTGTCCTTTGGAATATTATTTTCGAGGGCAAAGTATTTTACATGGTTAATCATATTGTGATCATGTGTAGCAATCGATGTAAACTGCCCGTGCGCTAAATGAGACTCAATTAACTCGATGAAGTTAATATCGATATCTAATTGGTCTTGATAAGCAATCTCCTCGGACTCCTTATAAGCACCCTTTACAATGCGTAAACGAGAATCATGGAATTGCTCCATATCCTCCTTCGCGCGGTGGAAATAAGCTTGAATAACTGTACCGACATTAGTAAATGACTTTGTAAGCTCTTCAACCATATCGAATGTCTTTTGTAGATGTTGGTGATCAGCCATATTAATGTTGACGAAAATACCGTAAGTTTCAGCATGTGCTACTATTTCTCGTAAATTGTCATAGCAAAAGTCGATATCAATATCGAGCCCAAGTTGAGCAGGTTGAACTGAAATATGGGCATCCACTTCTTTTGCATGAATAGCATCAATCATTACAAGTAAATCGTTTTTCGCTTTCGTTGCTTGTGCTTCATCCGTTACAAAATTTGTTAAGTGATCGACTGTGCAAGAAATACCATTTGCGTTCAGTTCTTGAATGTTTTTTAGCACTTCGGGAATCGTTACTCCTGCTACCAAGTTTTGGGCGCCAAGCTTTAAACCGTATTGTTGTGCTGTGTTGCTAAGTGTTTCGTTTTCAGATAATGAAATGAAAAAATCGCGTAATGCCATGAAAACATCTCCTTGTATCATTGTAAAAAAAGTATACCACATAAGTTTTTAGTAAATCATTCCGTGTATTAGTCTACTATTTTCTGCATTCTTTCGTTAAATAATGTTGGATACACTAAAAACCCCAAAATAATGGAGGATAATGTAGCGCAAGTTAATAAGGCAAAAATAATTAAAATTTGAAATTGTACGGCTTCAATAGGGTTTGCCCCACCGATAATTTGTCCACTCATAATACCTGGTAACTGGACGAGCCCAATTGTTTTTTGCGATTCAATTGTTGGAATCATACTGGCTTTGATGGAATCCATTAATTGCTGATGGATCGCCTGCTTTGGTGTACCGCCGAGCGATAAAATGAGCTCGATTGTATGCTCATTTGCCGCAATTTCTGATTGAAAGCGATTTAAAAATAAAATGCATAACACCATCGAGTTTCCAATCATCATACCACTTATCGGAATGATGAAGTTTGCCGTTGCAGGCATGATTTGAAGCCCCAGTAACACACTCATAATGACAGCTTCTATCGACAGTAATGTCACGACAAGTTTCCACGTAATGCCTGGTATGTTTTTTCCTTTCTTGCGTACGTTTAACGTTGCTGCCACAATCATTAATGAAATCATTAATAGCATATAAAGTACGCTTTCTGATGCGAAAACAAAATTCAGTATGTACCCAACAGCGAGTAGCTGAACGACAGAGCGCACGGTAGCAATCATTGTATCCCGTTCTAAACCTAGTTTTAAGGTTTTCGATAAGGCTAGTGGAATCAACACAAATAGCAAAGTAAGGGATAGGGAAGCATAGGTCATAATGCAACCTCCCGCTGGATAAACGATTGGACGACTGGATTTTCCGATTGGAATAATGCATCAGTTGCAGCGGCTTCAATTAATTGTCCCTCTTTTAACATCCATGTAAAATGCCCAAGTTTTTTTGCCTGCTCGATATTATGGGTGATCCAAATAATTGTTACGCCGTATTTTTCGTTTAACTGAACGACTAAATCCTCAATTTCCCTCACGGATTTTGGATCTAGCGCAGACGTAATTTCATCGAGCAATAGAACTTCGGATTGATTGACTAATGTTCGAGCAATTGAAAGTTTTTGCTTTTGCCCACCAGATAAATCCGCTGCCTCGCGCATTAAAAAATTCGCCCCTAACCCCACTGCTTGTAAAAAGGATAATGCCTCTTCTTTTGACAGTTTTTGCTCTTGTAACTTGCGTGGAAGTGCTAAGTTTTCGTAGACAGAATTTTTAAGTAGAGGTGCAGACTGCAAGGCAATCCCAACTCTGCGGCGTAATACGGTAGGTTCAATCCGTTCAATCTGTTCTTGTTCAATCATAATTTGTCCTTGTGACGCAGAAATTAAACCGTTGCACATTTTGAGTAGCGTCGTTTTTCCTGCACCAGAAGGACCGATAAGTGTTGTAATGTGGCCTTTATAAAACGTACCAGAAATATTTTTTAATAGATTCATCTGATTAATTTCGAATGAAACATGATTGAATGTAATGGCATGTTGTAACATATCGTACTCCTTTGTAAATGGCTCTTTTAGTAAGCATAATGGGTAAAATGGAAGAATGCAAAATAAGAGAATGAGGTACTGTGATTCTATGTATTTCACCTATTAATAGTATTTCTTGGGAAATAATTGCGAGGTATGCATAAACAATAAAGCCCTTACATATTTCGAAAAAAAAGAAATAGTGTATACTATGACTAATTATGTTTTGGAAGAAGGGAACAATAATGAGTGAAAAGTATGTAGATGATAGTTTAGCGTTGCATACCGATTTATATCAAATTAATATGGCGGAAAGCTACTGGGCCGATGGTATTCATAATCGTAAAGCGGTTTTTGAGCTGTATTTTAGAAAGCTACCATTTGGCAATGGCTATGCAGTGTTCGCCGGTTTAGAACGTATGCTAAATTATTTGAAAAACTTTCAATTTAGTGAAACAGATATCGCCTATTTACGCGACGAACTTCAATTTAAAGCTGATTTTATCGAGTATTTAAAAAATGTGCGCTTTACAGGTACTATGCATTCGATGGTTGAAGGCGAGCTAGTTTTTGCAAATGAACCAATTGTTCGCATCGAGGCACCATTAGTCGAGGCACAATTGATTGAAACAGCACTACTAAACATTGTTAATTACCAAACGCTTATTGCCACAAAGGCGAGCCGTATTAAGCAAATTATTAAAAGTGAAGTGGGAATGGAGTTTGGAACGCGTCGTGCACAAGAAATGGATGCGGCAATTTGGGGTGCTCGTGCTGCGATTATCGGTGGATTTGAGTCGACGTCGAATGTTCGTGCAGGCAAAATTTTCGATATTCCTGTCGCAGGTACGCATGCACATGCATTGGTACAAGCATATAAAAATGATTATGATGCATTCCATTCCTATGCGAAGCGCCATAAAGATTGTGTGTTTTTAGTAGATACGTACAATACGTTAAAATCAGGTGTACCAACAGCGATTAAAGTAGCAAAAGAGCTTGGCGATAAAATTAACTTTATCGGAATTCGCTTAGATAGCGGTGATATTGCATTCCTATCGAAAGAAGCGCGACGCATGCTGGATGAAGCAGGATTCCCGAATGCAAAAGTCATTGTATCGAATGATTTAGATGAATACACGATTTTAAATTTAAAAGCGCAAGGGGCACGTGTTGATATGTGGGGCATTGGCACAAAGCTAATTACAGCTTACGATCAACCGGCATTAGGCGCGGTATATAAAATGGTTTCAATTGAAAACGAATGTGGTGAAATGCAAGATACGATTAAAATTTCAGCCAATGCAGAAAAAGTAACGACACCTGGCTTAAAAAAGGTTTTCCGCATTATTAATAAGAAAAATGGGAAATCTGAAGGTGACTATATTACGATGGCGGATGAAAATCCAGCAAATGAAGAAAAGCTGAAAATGTTCCACCCGGTGCATACATTCGTATCGAAGTTTGTCACGAATTTTGAGGCAAAAGAATTGCATGTAAAAGTAATTGACCAAGGTGAAATTATTTATGAAACGCCAACGTTACGAGACATTCGTCAATATGCAATTGGCAATTTAGAGCTGCTTTGGGATGAATATAAGCGTGCACTTAACCCGGAAGAATATCCAGTAGATTTAAGCCAAAAATGCTGGGATAACAAAATGCGTAATATTCAAGAAGTACACAATATGGTTGCGGAAATTTAAGCAGCGATAAGGAGTGTTGATTGTGAATGAATTACAACGACAAATTATTCAAGAATTGCATGTTCTACCTACCATTCATGTAGAGGAAGAAATTCGTAAATCAATTGACTTCTTAAAAGAATATGCAAAAAAATATTCCTTTGTAAAAGGTTTTGTATTAGGGATTAGCGGGGGGCAGGATTCCACGTTAGTTGGAAAACTTGCGCAGCTCGCCGTTGATGAATTGAATGAAGAACAAGAGGCCACGAGCTATTCTTTTTGGGCAGTGAGATTACCGTATGGAATGCAATTTGACGAACAAGATTGCCAAGATGCACTCGATTATATTCAGCCGACGAAAATTTACACGGTGAATGTAAAGAATGCAGTTGATGCGAGCTTTGAAGCATTAGCAATGGCGGGTATTGAGTTAAGTGACTTTGCAAAAGGCAATGAAAAAGCGCGTGAACGTATGAAGGTACAGTTTTCAATTGCTGCGATGAATCAAGCGGTTGTGCTCGGGACGGACCATGCAGCAGAAGCTATTACCGGCTTTTATACGAAGTTTGGAGATGGCGGTGCCGATTTAATGCCGATATTCCGATTGAATAAGCGGCAAGGTCGTCAAATATTAGCGTATTTAAATTGCCCAGAGCATCTGTATTTAAAAGTGCCAACAGCAGATTTAGAAGAAGATCGTCCTTCATTGCCAGACGAAGTAGCGCTCGGTGTGACATATGATCAAATTGATGACTACTTAGAAGGAAAAACGATTCCACAACAAGCGCGTCAAACATTAGAGGGGTATTATATCCGTTCTATGCACAAACGCCATTTACCAATCACAATATTTGATACATTTTGGAAATAAATAGATTAACAAGGCGTCCGAAAAATAAGGACGCTTTTTTTATTGGTGATAGTTGTGCGTAATTAATGGAAATAGTTAATAAGAACGTTAGATAACTGTATCTTCCTAAAAAAAATGATAAGTTTGTCGATATAAATACCTAATGGGAGGGATGAAAAATGAGAACGTCTAGAGTTAACGGCGTAACAAGTAGTATTTATCGTAACAATGCGAATGCTATGCATTCTGATATCCTATTTGCAGAAGCAATGGATGGGGGAAGACAAAATCTTTTTCGTGATCCCCGAGAGCAACTACAGCAACAACATGGAAAGAAAAATAAATCAGCACCCAAAACCAAAAAGCTCGTACAAAATAAAGCCCGATTAATCGTAAAAGGAATGCAGTTCAACGCTGATTCAGCAACAACGCTGAATCAATTGTTCCAACGCACGACAAGGGTAAATGCCATCAATAAATTACAAAAGCGGAATACTACTTATCAAACTTCAATTTGAAATCGCCTAACTCGAATCTACTGTTAGGCGATTTTTGTATTTCGTTGATTAATATTGATTTTGAATATTCGCACGTTTACAGTTGTACTAAAATTTTCTTTTCGCTATGCTTAAAGCAATGAATTTATATATAAGCTTTTAACTAGGGGGCAAATTATGAACGAACAAATTGAAAAAATTATTAATAACATTGAAAAAGTGATGATAGGAAAAAGAGAGATTGCGGAGTTAAGCATTGTCTCATTACTTGCTGGCGGACATGTGTTATTAGAAGATGTTCCCGGTGTAGGGAAAACGATGATGGTACGTGCACTTTCAAAATCTTTAGGCACAACATTTAAGAGAATTCAGTTTACGCCGGATTTGTTGCCATCGGACGTTATTGGTGTGTCTGTTTATAATCCAAAAACATTGCAATTTGAATTCCGTCCAGGACCGATTGTTGGAAATATCGTGCTCGCAGATGAAATTAATCGAACATCTCCAAAAACGCAAGCGGCTTTACTAGAAAGTATGGAAGAAGCTTCGGTTACAGTAGACGGGGAGACAATTCAATTACCAAAGCCATTTTTCGTTATGGCAACGCAAAATCCGATTGAGTATGAGGGGACATACCCACTACCAGAAGCACAGTTGGACCGATTTTTATTGAAAATTAAAATGGGCTATCCTTCAAAAGAAGAAGAAATTGAAGTGCTACGTCGAGCAGAAAAAGCATCGTCAATCGATCAAATTGAAGCAGTCATTTCGCTGGAGCAGTTAATTGAATTACAACAACAAGTAAAGCAAGTTCATGTGGAGGATAATATTAAGGAATATATCGTATCACTCGCTCAAACAACGAGACATAATGAACAAGTGTATTTAGGCGTTAGTCCGCGTGCCTCAATCGCACTTATGAAAGCAGCGCAAGCTTATGCATTTATGAAAGGGCGCGCATTTGTCATTCCGGATGATGTGCAATATTTAACGAAATTTGTATTTGGCCATCGCTTAATTTTAAGACCAGAGGCACGCTATGAAGGCGCGACAGAAGAGAAAGTAATTGAGAGTGTGTTGCGCTATGTACCTGTTCCTGTAAAAAGGTTCGTACAGCAATGAATCGGCTAAATGAATTTTTTAAACATGGGGGAAGACTTGTAACCGTCGTATCGCTGTTAGTCATTACGTACTGTTTCGCCATGTTCCAAGGTGGCTTCGTTAGTTGGTATCTGTTTTTTACGCTACTCCCATTTGTTATTTATTCAATTTTACTAGCGACTATGCCAATAAAAATAACAGAGATTTCTCGTACGTTTTCAAAAGAGCGAGTTGAGCGCGGAGATAATATCGTCGTAACGGTCAAATTCCGTAATGCAAGCTGGTTTCCTGTCATCTTCTTAACGGTTGAGGAACTACCGATGGATAGCCGTTATTATGAACCATCTACCGAGAATGCAAGCAAGCTCTTTTTAGTTGGTTGGAAGCGAGAGTTTGAGTGGTCTTATGAGCTGAAACAATTAAAACGTGGTGAACATCATTTTCAAGGAATCATCGTCACATGTACTGACTTTTTTGGCTGGACAATTCGTAAGGTAAAAGTCGAAAAGCCTCAAATGTTCTTTGTCTATCCAAAGGTATATCCTGTAAACACAGTGCCCTTAAAAATGCAGTATGATCAGGGGACGATGGCTTCATTACATTCATTAATAAAAGATACAACGATGGTAACGGGTGTTCGAGAATATGTACCTGGAGACCGTTTTTCATGGATACACTGGAAATCCTTCGCAAAAAATGGCGAGCTACGAACGAAGGAATTTGAGGATAAACAGTCTCAAAATATATTCTTTCTAATTGATCGTTCAGTACAACAAAATTTTGAACAAGTGGTTGATTTAACGGCTTCCTCTATTCGGATGATTGTCAAAGAGCGCGGGGATGTTTCGCTGTTAAGTGTAGGCATGGATCGCTATTTTGCACCCGTCATTAAAACGGAGAGCCAATTCGAGAAAATGATGCAGCATCTTGTCTCCATTCAGTCTGACGCACAATTTGGTGTAGACAAGCTGCTGCTTGAAGATCAAAAATTGATGATGCGCTCGGTCGTTGTCATTGTGACAGGTGAGCTGACACCAAATTTGAAAGAACTATTAAGCTCAAGTTCAAACTATGCTAAAAAAATCATTTGTTTTGTTATTGGAAATGAAACGGACTCAGCGCCATTCCATCATAACAATCAAGTAATTTTTATGAAGCCAGCATCGGAGAAACAAGTGGTTGCGGAGGTGAATGTTTCATGAAACGCAGCGGCATAGAGCTTGCAGAACAATTTCTATTTTATCTCATCGTCTTTTTGATAGTAAGAGAATGGTTAGTACCGATTATGCAGCTGACAGATACGGGCTATTTTAGTTTATTTAGTTTATTTATAGCGCTATGTTTAATCCTTAGCTATTTAGGTTGGCCATTGCTTGTATCCTGTTTTTTGAAAATGGGCTTTATTTTGTGGGCGTTAGTGTATGTTTACAATGACAGTGAGTTATCCGATTGGGCGTTTTTATCTTACGAATTAAAATATAATTTCACAGTGTTAGTGAATGGAGATTGGACTTTAGTAAGTGATCCTATCCGCACAAGTTTATTATTCGTGCTCATTTGGATGCTCATTTATTTAATCCAATATTGGATAACCGTTCGTTTTACCATTTTTTACTTCTTTGTGCTTACCGTATTTTTTATTGCGACGCTCGATACATTTACGGATTATGATGGCACAACAGCGATTATAAAAGTCGTTGTTTTAGGGCTAATTATGACATCTTTATTGTTTGTAAAGCGTTTAATACAGACGACAAATGCGCAGTTGAAATGGTCAAATTATTTAATCTATGTTGCGCCAATTGTAGTATTTATTGGTGTTTCAGGTGTTGTTGCCGCTGTCTTACCGAAATCAGAACCACAGTGGGCGGATCCTGTTCCTTATTTTAAAGATTGGGCAGGAATTGGGCATACTGGTGGATCGATTTCGCAAGTCGGCTATGGGGACAATGATGAAAGCCTTGGAGGTCCGTTCGTAGGGGATAATACGCTTGTTTATGAAGTGGAAACTCCAATTAGACAATACTGGCGTGTTGAAACGAAGGATACGTATACATCGAAGGGCTGGGAGAGCACAGCAAACATGGATTCAGAAATGATTCTTGAGCAATCTGATCCTATCCCATTTTCAATTTTACCAGGTGATAAAGAAGCGGAAAAAGTGACGGTTTATCCTCTAACGAATCAGCCGTTTTTAGTACAAGCGTATGGAACGACGAATTACAATTTGAATAATGTAGATGATAGTTTGAAGTTTAATCAAGCAAATGAAAAGATGGTCATTCAGACTTCTAATGTTGAAATGCATCTAACTGGTTATGAGCTTGTATATCAAGAGCCGTCTTATAGTTTTTCCCAATTAAAAGATGTGGAGACGTCCAGCAAAGGCAATGAACGATATTTACAGCTACCAGAAACATTGCCAACTCGTGTGAAGGATTTAGCGCACGAAATTACAGCTGATTATGACAGTGTGTATGACAAGGCCCGCGCAATAGAGTCCCATTTTAAACGTGGTGATTTTAAGTACGAAACGACGAATGTTGCAATACCAAGCGCGGATGAGGATTATGTCGATCAATTTTTATTCGAAACGAAGCGAGGCTATTGTGATAATTTCTCCACGTCGATGGTCGTATTACTCCGTTCTGTTGGTATTCAAGCACGTTGGGTAAAAGGTTTTGCTAGTGGGGAACGTATTTCAAGTAGCAATGGTATGCATTGGTATCAAGTGACGAATAATGACGCACACTCATGGGTAGAAGCGTATATCGATGGCGTTGGCTGGGTCCCATTTGAGCCGACTATTGGTTTTAATAATCCAGTTAGCATTAATTATGATGTTGAAACGCCGGAAGATGATGTAGCACAGCAACTTGAGAAGAAAGAAGATGTGGTGCCTGAGCCTGAAGAGGAGGACAAAAAGGAGCAAGTAGCAGCTGCCAAAAGTAAAACGATTGATTTTTCGAAATGGCAATGGCTTCTTTATGTTTTAGCGGCAATCCTACTCATAGCTGGTATTGTTTTGTGGAAAAGGCGCGGTAGTTGGCAGCCGAAATTGGCTGTTCAGATACACCAGTCAAAATTAAAGGATGCGACAACTTTCGAGGATGGCTATTTTGTATTAATAAAACAACTGGAACGCATTCATTTAAAACGAAATGACAATGAAACGCTTCAACAGTTCGCCAAACGAGTTGATGCACAGTTAGAAACGACAAAAATGGCAGAACTAACGGCGGTGTATGAGCAAATTATTTATGCAGGCAAAGCGCGGCAATTCGATACGTCAAAAGTAAAAGAAAGTTGGGAGTATTTAATCAATCGTACGAGCAGTTGATTGAATACTTATATGCTAAAATAATAGTGCCTAGTTCGTTGTTAAACGACAAAGTTCAAAAAACATTTGGTAAAACATAAGAAACAAGGTAGAATTAATAGAATTAAGAGGAGGCTGTATTAACTTGAAACAGGATAATATTTTAGTATTAGATTTAGGTAGTAGTGAAAATACAACGATTGCTCGTTGGATTCGTGAATTAGGTGTATATAGTGAAATTCATGCGCATGATATTACGGCGCAAAATATACAAGATTTAAAAACAGTAAAAGGTATTATTTTAAACGGTGGTGTAAATAATATTGTTGATGGTGAAGCAATCGACGTATTAGATGAAATTTACAATTTAAACATTCCTGTTATCAGTGTAGAGCACCCATCTACTCAGGCGGCTCAAACTTTAGATAAATGGCCAAACGAAGAAGAAACGAAATCATTCTTAAAAGAGTTTGTCTTTGATACTTGTAAAGCAGAAGCAAACTGGAATATGAAAAATTTCGTTGAAGATCAAATTGCATTAATTCGCCAACAAGTCGGTAATAAAAAGGTGCTTTTAGCGCTTTCAGGCGGCGTAGATTCTTCAGTTGTAGCAGCATTACTAATTAAAGCAATTGGTAAACAGTTAGTTTGTGTGCACGTGAACCACGGTTTAATGCGCAAAAACGAATCTGAAGGCGTTATCGCTATGTTCGAAAAAGACCTTGAAGAAAATCTTGTATACGTAAATGCAAGTGAGCGCTTCTTAGGTAAGTTAAAAGGTGTAAGTGAGCCAGAAGAAAAACGTAAAATTATCGGGAATGAATTTATCCGAGTGTTTGAAGAAGAGGCTCGCAAGCAAGACGGTATCGACTTCTTAGCACAAGGAACAATTTATCCAGATATCGTAGAATCAGGTACGAAAACGCATAGTGTTGTTAAATCACATCATAATGTAGGTGGCTTACCAGATGATTTACAATTTGAATTAGTGGAACCATTATTCCAATTATTCAAAGACGAAGTACGTGCTTGTGGTGTTGAGTTAGGATTACCGCATGACATGGTATATCGTCAACCATTCCCAGGTCCAGGATTAGGCGTACGTGTGTTAGGTGAAATTGAGCCTGAACGTCTTGAAGCAGTACGTGAATCTGATGCGATTTTACGTGAAGAGTTTGCGTTAGCAGGATTAGATCAAAAAGTATGGCAATACTTTACGGTTGTGCCAAACTTCAAATCAGTTGGTGTTCGCAACAATGAACGTACGTACGAATATCCAGTAATTATTCGTGCAGTGAATACAATTGACGCAATGACGGCATCAATCGAACAAATCGAATGGCCAATTTTAATAAAAATTACAGACCGTATTATTAACGAAGTAAAGCATGTTAACCGTGTGTGCTATGATTTATCTCCAAAACCAGGCGGCACGATTGAGTGGGAATAAACACCGGCCAAATTTCGAGGAGCTACTGCACCAGAGGAATTTTTCGCGCTAGCGAAGCTGGTGTTTGCGTCGAAAGCGAAGTGGCAGACGCACAATAGAAAATAAGAAAAGCTTGGTGAGCCTTATGTAAGGTTTATCAAGCTTTTTTGTTTAGTAAAACTAAAATTGATACTAAAAAAAAATTAATTGCTAAGCTGCTTATTAAAAAAAATACTCAGTTAATCGCATTGATAGTTGATTTTCCGTTTTTTAATGTTTAAAATAATAAAATAAAATGTAACGAACAACTCGATTTAATGGGTGATACTATTCCCTAGAGGTGAACGCATAGAGCACGTTTCTATGCGTTTTTCATGATTGTAGACTGCATTTGAATACATTAGAAGAGGTGTGAAATTATGTCAACTCCCTTATTAAAAGAACAAGAAAAGATAGTTGTTTTAGACTTTGGAAGTCAATTTAATCAATTAATTACACGTCGTATTCGTGAGTTTGGTGTGTTTTCAGAATTACACCCTCATACAACGACTGCAGAAGAAATTAAGGAAATGAACGTTGCAGGTATCGTATTCTCAGGCGGTCCGAATTCTGTATACGGTGAAGAAGCATTCAAAGTAGACCCGGCCATTTTCGAATTAGGTTTACCGATTTTAGGTATTTGCTACGGTATGCAATTAATCGCACATACGCAAGGTGGTAAAGTGGAAGGCGCGGAAACACGTGAGTACGGTAAAGCAGAAATCAACGTAACAGCGGATAACAAATTATTCGGTGAGCTACCAAAAGAACAAATCGTTTGGATGAGCCACGGTGATCATGTAACAGAAGTGCCAGCTGGTTTTGAAGTAATCGCAACAAGCCCTGCATGTCCAATCGCTGCAATGGCAAATGTTGAGCGTAAACTTTATGCAGTACAATTCCACCCAGAAGTACGTCACTCTGTTTACGGAAATGACTTATTACGCAACTTCGTATTTGATGTTTGTGGTGCTAAAGGCGACTGGTCTATGGCAAACTTCATCGACATCGAAATCGCGAAAATTCGTGAGCAAGTAGGCGACAAAAAAGTACTTTGTGCTTTATCAGGCGGCGTAGACTCTTCAGTAGTAGCTGTATTAATTCACAAAGCAATTGGCGATCAATTAACTTGTATGTTTGTAGACCACAACTTAAACCGTAAAGGCGAAGTTGAGCAAGTTATGAAGACTTTCACGGAAGATTTCGATATGAACTTAATCAAAATCGATGCACGTGAGCGTTTCATGAGCAAATTAGCAGGCGTTTCGGATCCAGAACAAAAACGTAAAATCATCGGTAACGAATTCATTTACGTATTTGACGAAGAAGCTTCTAAATTAGAAGGTATGGATTTCTTAGCACAAGGTACGCTTTACACAGATATCATTGAATCTGGTACAGCAACTGCCCAAACAATTAAATCTCACCATAATGTTGGTGGATTACCAGAAGATATGCAGTTTGAGTTAATCGAACCGCTTAAAACATTATTTAAAGACGAAGTACGTGCTTTAGGTCTAGAGCTTGGCTTAGCTGAGAAAATCGTATGGCGTCAACCATTCCCAGGTCCAGGATTAGGTATCCGTGTACTTGGTGCGATCACAGAAGAAAAATTAGAAATCGTTCGCGAATCTGATTTCATCTTACGTGAAGAAATCGCAAAAGCGGGTCTTGACCGCGAAATTTGGCAATACTTCACTGTCCTACCTGATATCAAATCAGTAGGTGTAATGGGTGATGGCCGTACGTACGACTACGCTATCGGTATCCGCGGCGTAACATCAATCGACGGCATGACTTCTGACTGGGCACGTATCCCATACGACGTCCTAGAAAAAATCTCTGTACGTATCGTCAACGAAGTAAACGGCGTTAACCGCGTACTGTATGATATTACGAGTAAGCCACCAGCTACGATTGAGTGGGAGTAGGATAATATACCTATAACTCTGTAAAGTCAGTCATATCAAGGGTTTATAGGTTGTTTGAGTGAGTATTTAATTGCTCACCTGCAACATTTGACGTTTAAATAGCAGCTCTCTTTTATTCACATTACTTGTGAGTAGAAGGGAGTTTTTTTGTTGACTAAAATCACTGAATTTATAGATGACTTTAAGTTGAATTTACAGGTTATTGGAAGAAGCCCAAAGTACATTGAGATGTGTATTTGGCGGTTGAAGCGTTGGCAAGATTACATGGAATCTGAGTATGAGATTCAAGATGTAGAAGGGGTTGAAGCAATCCATATTAAAAAATACATTCAGTATCGCCAACAGCTAGGAGCTGAGAAACCAATTACACTGAACAACAACATTGCTACTTTGAGAGTATTTTTTAACTACTTGGTTGAGGAAGAATATATGGAAGAAAAGAACAATCCACTTAGGAAAATCAAAAGCTTGAAAGAGGAAAAGCGTATTATTCTGACATTTAATGATGAAGAAGTACAACGAATTATCAATGATGTAAAAGAAGTAACTTATTCCAATATTCGTGACAAGCTTATTTTGATAATGCTATTTGACACAGGTATAAGGGTGTCTGAGCTGTGCTATATCAAGGCATCAGACGTTTCATTACGTCACATTTTGATTCGTGGAAAGGGGTCGAAAGAACGTCTAGTCTACATTAGCAAGACCATGAGGAGATATATGCGTAGGTTCGAGGAAGCTAAGGAGAAACGATTCAGCCATAAGCATCCTGATGAGGTGGAAGATAACTACTTTTTAGACCAAAGTGCCCAACAGTTACACCGTTCACGTATCAACAAGATTTTAAAAGAGCATTGCAACAATGTTGGTATTAGGAGTGGTGTTCGTTGTTCTCCGCATGATTGTAGACACTACTTTGCGCAGAAGCAACTTAGGAATGGTATTGACGTGTATAGCCTGAGCCGTTTGCTTGGTCATTTTGACACTCAGGAAACCGCCAAATATTTACGAGGTTTAGAGCAAAATGCCATCCTTGATATTGGTCGTTTACACAGTCCGTTAAATAACGTCAAGATTTAAAATCCAATAGAGGTATCAGAGGGAGCTTATTTGATGGACAAAAGAGTGCAAAAGGCATTTTTATATGCTGAACTACATCTCCAACAAAAACTAGAATTTTGGACTACTCATGGTAATCAAGAAGCAATGGAGCATTACCAAAATGAGCTAGTTAAGTTGAAAGCTGATTTAGATGAATTAATTAAAGAGTCTACCTATTTCGTTAGATAACTCGACTAAGCGAGTATAAACAGTCATTAAGCTTAGTGCGTTAGAAGCATCTATTACAGGTGCTTTTAGGTTGCAATAGTAAATGATTGCATAGAAAAACCGCCACTGCGCAAACAGTAGACGGCTTAACTGAATATGACTATCAAAAAACGATAACATATATCACCAATATTGTTATTGTACAGCCTTTGCGAAAAAATTTCAACGTCTAGGCTTATTTAAGTGCGCACATTTTTGGTAGTCGTTGGTGGAAACCTAGTAACACCAATTACAACTAAACTTGACAGGTTATGACTTAGCCAACGCATAAATTAAGTCTAGGATACCACTACAAGCTTCCTTGTTGGCTTGGGTATCTGAATGGTGTTGACTACCATTAAAGGTCAGGAGTGGTAGGTTTGATTGACTACGGTCATGCAAAATACATCATACATTGTAATTGTTGCTGAGCTTCTCATAACAGTAGAATAGGCATTTACGCTACGTGTAAGGCACGTATAAGGATTACAACAACTATCGGGGGCAGAAGTAGATTAGTAGGTGTATTGTTCGAGAGAACGCATTTAACAAGGGCATACATATACGGATACCTCAAATGACGGATTCATGTGCAATTGCAAATGTCTTGTCTATGTCTATGATTCTATTTTTTTAGTTTCGTAGATGTAGGCAAGGCATTTTTGCGCCAAGCCGTTGTCCTCAATTCTGGCTTCATGATGGTTGGTGCGTCAATCACATGTCAAGTATAAAACATCATGGAGCGTAAATAATATTAATACAAGCATTAAAGTAGACCATATAAATACTGCGCCAAAATGGAACGGTATTTATATAGCCCCTGTGTGAATTGTGTTCCATTTTGGAGCAGATTTTATATAAGGGGGTCTAAAAAGTAAGCTGGGTTGGAACTCAATCTGACAAGTTTAAAGAGATAAAACTATTAAAGATAAATAAAGGCTTAAATAAAAAACTATGGCGGGCTGTCGCCCTAGTTTATTTTCAAGATTAAATTTAAGAATCAACTAACTACAAAAAATCACCTGTAGAAACAAAGCCGAATAACACAACAGCCAATGAGATTGTGGTTATTCAAAACAATCAAGTTGCTGAAATATTTGGTAAACGTCATGACAATGTGATTCAAGCGATTGGTAATTTGGTGGCTAAATAATGGAATATAGAACAAAAAATAAGGATGTCTTTGAAGAAAATACTAATTATTTGATATCCTTTCCCGAAAAACCCTTCGTAAAAGTTGAATAATAACATATAATATATTAGGCAAGGCAAAATCAACTTTAGGAGTTGGTGGCATTAAATAGGAAGAAGGAGTTTTAAATGAAACTTGCTACATATATTAAACAACACAATGAAGGAAAAAGAAATTTTGCTAAATCAGTTATAAGGCTCAGTGAAAATATGCAATACGAAAAGTCGTATGAGCACGTTGAAAAATATAATTTAGATGACGGCTACCCTGTGTATAAGTATTATAAAATAATTAGAAAGCCGATATTGAGCACACCGATTGATTATATTGCAGTACGTGTTCGTTCATTAAAAGAAATCTATGCTAAATATGCGTACACTTTACATCTATCAAAGTTGAATACCTACGATATAAATGAGCATGAAAATATGAGAGTGATTGAAACTATTCATTCAGAATTAAATGCAATCGGAAAAGCATTTGATGTATATGAATTTGACAAAGTTACATTAGATATGTTTTCTCAGCATAGTGAAGTTTTAGAAGAATGTTTGGGAGTAGTTCATTCAGTCCTACCCAAAATAAAAGAAGAAAGAAAAATACTGTTTGAAGAAGCAGATAATGCTATTACAAGAGTGCTAAATGATATTTTACCTTTGGTTGATTTATCTAAGAGCGACAAAGAGATTGTTAGTTTTATTAATAAAGCTTTATTAAATCGCACACCTAGAGAGCTAAACAAAGAAAATGGTACAAAGTTTTTCAATCGCAAGGGCAAAAGCTATTACGTTAGCAAAGACAAGATGAAGCTAAGACCTAAACAATTTATCGCTCAAAAGGTGTTGGAAATTGATTTCTTAAATTTGAGTGAACATCAAAAGGAATTTGCTAAAAGGTTGTTGCTAGAGGTGCAAGTTGAGTTTGATAATGGATTGACTGATAATTTTATCTTTGATGAAGATGGAAATATTAGTGGTATTAATAAGCGTCATTTTGCTGAAAGAATGGAACTCAAAGAGAGTAACTTCAAAAATACATTGGCGAGAATACAGGCAAAATATCAAGATTATAGGAATTGATATTTTGTTCAAAAAAATGAGTAACACTTTTTGTGTATATAATGTTGTTGTGAGGGCAATATATTACCCCCACCAAAATTAAAATTTGTTTATGCTTAGGTCTAACTAATACCTGAGCATAATTCCATTAGAGATTGTCTAAGCTAACTTTTATTTGAGCGTAATTGATTTGCTATTTTATTAGGCTATACAAGATGGGGCTACTTAATTGTAGTCCTTTTTTTATTGGGTTTTATTCAAGTTTTTAACTGAGCGTGGTCATTCCTTCTATATGAATGTACGGATGCTCATGACACCACCGGTCAAGCTTGAATAGCTCATGTGAGTCATTCTAATGATTCAATTGAAGTTTATGAGTGGTGCAATCAAAACACAACACAGAGCTTTCTAAGGGCTTGTATAAGGTGGTGTAAATCAAGCTGTGGGCTATTCGTCCATTGGCTTTTTTAGTCTGTAGAAATACGGAAATATCTAATCAAAAGGAGCATTATTAATGGAAAACTTACAAACAGCAGAAATAACAGAGGTTGAAGTTGTAGAGCCTGTAGCGCCTGTTGAACAAACGGTAGAACAAGTAGTTGATTATGAAGCTATCCAAGAGCAAACTAAGCAACTTGAAATAGAAAAACAACAGCTTAAAGAGGATACTTTAAAATTTCGTCTTGAGCAAGAGGGGATAGGTTTTGCCAAAGATTTTGCAACAACTTATTCATCAGAAGAAACTACTGAAAAGCAAATTGAAATGATTCAGCAATTAGTTGCTGAAATCAAGTTAGATATGGGCTTTAAGCCTAAAGAAGTTGCTAAGCAAGATGAATATACAGCTCACCAACAAAAAGGTGACGCTAAAGGCATGATTGCCAGCAAGTTCTCAAAGTTATTTAAGTAAAACAAAACAAACAGGAAGAAGGAATATATTTATGTTTAAATCACAATCTTTCACAGAATCAGAACGCATTTCACTAGCGAACGAAATCGCAGTTATTGGAGTTCAAGCAACACCTTTTACATCTTTATTAATGGCAAAAGGTAATATCGAAAAAGCACTTAGCACAGTTTACACTTGGCGTGAAAAATCACTATCAAATGATGATGATATTTCAGCGGTAGAGGGCGCAGATACAACAGTATTTTATGAGAGCGCTAGAGCTGAGCTAAACAACATTCTTGAAATTTTCAAGAAAGGTGTTCAAGTATCAGGCACAGCGGAAGCTATGCAATCAACTCAGTTCTCAGGGGAAGTTGCTGACCGATTACTTGAGCTTAAAGTGAGTATGGAAAAGAAATTTATCAATGGTCTTAAAGCAGATGGTTCAAAAACACCTTTCAAACGCCAACTATCAGGTTTAGTTGAAATGGCTGACGCTACAAATGCTGTAACAGCTTCAATAGATGAAGCTGCGATTAAACAAATTATGCGTAATCTTTGGGGTCAAAACCTAGCAGAGGGTCAGGTATACGCTTTTGTTAATGCTGACATTAAAGAGGAAATTGACGCAATCTACAAGGACAATTACTCATACAACCATGTAACAACTTCATTTGGCTTATTGGTAGATGAAATCAACACAAACTATGGTTCGGTGAAATTTGTTTTATCTAAGCATGTGCCTTCTGACAAAGTGGTGTTCTTTAATGATGCTTATGTTGATTTAGCTTACTTGCGTGAGCCACACTTTGAGCCACTTGCTAAAACAGGTGACTCAGTAAAAGGTCAGGTTGTCGCAGAAGCTACATTAAAAGTAGGGTCTAAAAAAGCTGTAGCAGTTTTAACTAAAATTTAATCTATTGGCACTCTCGATAATGGGAGTGCCTTTTTAAATTCATATCATGAAAATTTTTAACTGAGGAAAGGAAGTAAGAAAATGACACAAATAGAATTATTCTTGATGCGTAGACAAAAGGGCATTAAGTTGAATCAAATTGCTAAATCCATTGGTTGCTCAATCGCTCTACTATCAAAATATGAGCATAACAAAGTGGCGATGGATACAAGTAAAGTGAACCAATATAAAGCCTATATCCTAAATAACTAGCGCTCAATGGAGCAGAAAAGAATAGAAAAGGAGCTTTTACATATGAAACAGCTAACTGAACAAGATTTTTTCTTTTGTTTCACAAAAAAACTATCAATCTTTTTGAAATCAGAAGGAATTCCATACATTTTTAAAGCTAGAAGCATTAAGGATAATACAATTTATACAGTCTATCAAAAAACTGATGAATTACAACGAGCGTTAGACAAATACAAGGAAATCAATTAAGGAGTTGCCAAGTAGGTGACTTCCCTTTTTTATACAAAAATACAATCACACAGGAGTTTTTATCAATGGAATTTTTTACGTTTATTATGATTAACAACCAACTGCTAGATGAAAATAGTGAATTTCACCTTACTTCAAATGAGCTATATATCTACTCGCTACTGTCAATGAGCAGGAACTTGAGAGGTAAAATAAATACAACGCCAGCGACCATTCATGATATAGGGCATATTAAATTGGCTAGTAGCAAAAAACGAGCAATCCAAAACATCAAGGAAACGCTTATTAGTTTAAGAGAAAAAAAGGTTATCAAGCTCACTAACGCTAATGGCGAGATTACAGATGATTTTAAAGCAAATGATTTTTTAATAGCTGAGTTAGCTGAATTTGACACTGAATTTCACACCCAACTTAATTTTGAAGTTTTTGATGGAATTAAAGAAATTCGCCATTTACACGTTTATCTCGCTGTATACAAATGGAAAAATGGTGGGGAGGGAGTATTTATCTGCTCAAAATCACGTTGGGCAAAAATTTTAAAATGCTCAGAATCAACAGCAATCCAAGCAGTAAATGAAACAGTTGACACAGGGATAGTCCATAAAAATATAGGGGATTACAACGAAACAGGTAAGCAAAACACAAACAAATATAGAACAACACCTTTTGGAGATGATGAAATCACAAATCATTCTTTCAAAAAGAAATATATTGAAAAAGAAATAGTGGGAAAAACAGACCTTGAGCATTTTACAGTTGAAGAATTAAAGGAAACAGAACAGCGATTCAATACATTTAAGGATGAAAATAACAAGGATGTGTTCCCTGTTGAAAAGGACTATATTGCTGTTTTAGACTTGCAGAAACAAAACAGGGAAGTAGGGTTAACTGACTTCGAGAAAGTAATTCTTAGAGCAGGTGAGAACCGCATTAAGAAATTGAAAAAGCAAAAAGCTTTAATAGATAAGGAAACATTTGAAGAATATAAAGTGGTTGATAGATGCATTGAGAACGCAAAACTCGCTATTGAATGTAGAGATGCAATAAACGCTAACCCTGCAAGCATCGAATTATCAATATTAGACAAAGAAGAGCTTAGTCAACTAGATTGGGGTGACTAAAACTATAAAAGGAATGATATTAATGGATATTTACAAAGCGCTTGAAGCAGTCCCATACAAGAAAAGGGAATACTTCAAATGGAAGTTTGACTTATATGTCAATCGTACTGAGGAACTGACAGAAGATGAAATGTGTCAAAAATTAGATGTGAAAACATTGAATCACATGAAGAAGTGGGAGAAATCTTCAGATTATCTGATGTTAACTAATTTATATCTTGAGTCACGCATAGCAAATGACTTGGAGCAAATTTATCAAGTCACAGCGCAGAAAGCTATTGAGGGTGATGAAAAGGCTATTAAGCTATTATTAGACCTTCAAAAACAGGTGCGAGCATTTAACAAAGAATCTAAAACAACCAAAATCAATGAGCCACTTGAAAATGATGGAGCTTATGATGAATTGGAGTTGTAGCGCATGACAAATAAATCTAACAGGCTTAATAAAGTTCTTGGTGAGTTTCCACTATTCGCTAAGAACTTTATTTTTATTACAGATAACGAAAATGAGGTTATCAAATTTGAGATTAATGAAGCACAGCAGGAAATTGAAAACTTGATGCTAGAAAATCGCTTTGTGGTGATTGGTAAAGCAAGGCAAGCAGGTATTTCAACTTTTGTGCTTGCTAGGGCATTGTGGCGAGCGTTGACAAAGCCCAATGAAAACATTTTGATTGTGTCCTATAAAGGTGATTCAGCAAAGGCATTATTTGAGAAGCTAAAACAAATGAATGATGCTGTTCCAAGAGAAAAGTTTCCTAATGTATTTCCACAGGTTCGCAGGGATAACAGAAGTGAGCTGTTGTTCGCCAATGGCTCAAGAATATCAAGTGTCACAGCAGGAAACAAAGATATTGGACGAGGTTCTACCTATACCTATGTTCATCTATCTGAGTATGCTTTCTACGCTTCACAAGAAACTCAATTGCTTTCAGTGGAGCAGTCTTTAGCTAAAGGTGCTGAGAGCCAACTGACAATTGAAACAACCTCCAATGGTACAAGTAACCATTTTTATCGCTTGTATATGCAAGCCCTCAAAGCTAAGTCAAAGTATGTTCCTTACTTCATTCCCTTCTATCACAAGTTATATAAAAAGCAATTTGCCCATGATTATGATGAAGCTGAACGGTGGTATAAAGCAACCAATGGTGGCAAGCGCCTAGCGTCAGATAATTTAGAAGATGATGAAGTAGCTCTACATAATTTAGGTGCAACTTTAAGGCAACTTATGTGGCGCAGGTGGAAAATACAAGATATGGAGAATGAACAGCAGTTTATGCAAGAATATCCGAGTGATCCCCTAGAATCCTTTATTAGTACAGGTAAAAGTGTGTTTAATCAAAGTAAGGTGTTATCCCGACTTTCTTATGCTATTGAGCCAATTCCTAAAAATGAGGTGCTGTCAGAAGCGCCTGAGAGCGTTCGAAAATACATCGGTAAGGGCTTAGACTTATTCGAATTACCTAAGCGCTCCAAAAAATATTACTTTGGTGTCGATACGGCAAGTGGTTCGGGGAATGACTATTCTACAATTACGGCTTTTGATTCAGAAGGGCAACAAATAATGAGCTTCTACCATAACAAAATAGCTGTATATGAATTTGCCCAAGTGATTTATGACTTAGGTATTTTTTACAACTATGCCTTTTTAACGGTGGAGCGTAACAGCTATGGTCTACCTATAATTGAGCGCCTACGCAAAGAACGTGGCTACCTCAATATGTATAAGATGAAAACTTTTGATGAACGAGGGAAGAAGAAGCTACAAATTGGATTTATCACTTCTGAAAAAACAAAGGCAATTATGATTTCAGATATGAAAGAACAGTTTGAACTGGGTCTTATTAACATCGAGTGCAAGACTACCTTACAGCAGATGCAGATGTTCATTGAAAAAAATGGTCGCTTGGGTAACAAACGAGGAAATAGTGATTTACACCATGATGATAGCGTTATTTCTACAGCATTAGCGATTCAAGGTATGAAAACAAATAAATGGTATGTATAGGAGAATCACAAAATGGAAGCATTTAAAAAGTATCGTGACAGAATGGAATCAATATACAACAGGGGGTCACCTCAGGTAACTGTAACAAGCGAATCTGAGCAACGGTTGAACTACGAAAAGAACAAGCTAGGTCTCGAGATTGAATCTCTTAGAAGGCGTTTAAAAGAGCGTGAGAAAGAGCTTGAGTTTTCTCTCAAAGCAATGCACATTATAGGGATTCCCTTTGTCCCTGTTGAAACTATTGAACAGCAAATAGAATTGATATTGAGTGAGATTGAACAAAAGCAGAAACAATTGGCTCAGTTAGAAAATTATCGTTAGAATTTATCAAATATACCAATTACAATCATTTCCTTTTTGCTATATAATATAGTGAAGGGAGGTGTTATATGTGTCATGGTCAAATTTGTATTTTGAAGCATTAGAGGAATGGGAGCAATCATTAGATTTAGAGTTTACTAAGCTTGATGAAGTTCTCTTTATGGTTGGATTTCATGTTGGCTTTACTGATTGGGAGAATGGTAATTTAGAATCATTCAAGAAGTATATTCAACAATTACTAAAAACAACTGCTATTGAAGAGAAATTTTTAATTAAAGCCCTTGTGAATGAAACGACTGATTATTTTGAACATAGGGTAAGAAATCATGGAGAAGCAATTTCATTGCATTTAAGAACAGTTAAGAATCCCGCTTTAAAAGATAAATCAGAAGAAATGATTGATAGATTAACTAGTCCTGCATATTACATAGAGCAGGAATTAGTCTTAGATTCTTGGAAACAAATTATTGCAGTTAAATTTTCTAATAATAATATGAGAAACCTTGAAAATGAGGAATTTAAAAATCGAACAAAAGGTTTAAAAGGATTTGCAGAAAATCTAACTCCTGAAGAATTAAATAAACCTGTAAAGGAATTTTTATAGGTTTTAAAGTCACATATTCTATGCTTAATGCATAAGTATGTGACTTTTTATTTTGAATAAGAAAGGAAAAGAAGATGAATTTAGATAAATATTTACAAGTAAAGCACAAAGGTAGCTCTCATTGGTTTTTGGAAGAAGTAAACTCTTATGACAACCAAGAGCGATTGCAGGGGGTGTTTGAAAAGAAGAAGTATTTAGATGGACAGCACAAGATTTTAAAGCGTGATTCATTCAGATATAATGGTCAGGTAATTGAGCCACGTAAAATTGTGATTCAAATGGCTAAGACTATTCTGAACTTCCAAACGCAGTACCTGTTGAAAAACAGTGTCAATATTATAGGTGCTGAGAAAATGGTTGAACAATTTTTGAAGGTTAATAAGCTAGGTCGCTTTGATGATAAAAATGTTATTATCCTTAGCAAGCTTATGAAGTTTGGTCAGGTCGCTGAGTACCTTTTCATTAACGCTAAGGGGCGCATTGATTCAAAAATTATTGATGCTGAGAATGGAACGCCTGTATTCAATCATCATGGAGAAATGATTGCTTTTATTGAGCATTATGTATTTGATGGGATTACTTATTACACAGTCTATACAGACAAATTAGTCCAAGAGTGGAGCAATGAAGGTGGCGAATTAAAACTAGCTGCTCAACACGTTAATTTAAGTGGTTTACCCATTTTGTATAAAACAGATAATGAATTTAGTAATACAGAAGGGCGCTCAGAGCTAGATGATTACACAGGAATTTTAGATAATATGGAAGATGTGCTATCTAAGTATGTTGATTCAATGTACAAGTTTATGAATCCAATCCCTGTTGCAGTTGGTCAGCAACTTAAAGATTCATTGCCTGCTGATATTGTTGGCGGTGGCTTAAATCTTGATGATGGAGCAGACTTCAAGATGGTGACAAACCAATTGGATTCCAAGTCATTTGAATTGGTCTACAGGACACTACAGCAAGCTTTATTAGATGTGAGTTCAACACCTGCTGTTTCGATGAACAAAACTGATGTGAGCAATCTTTCAGAAGTAAGTATCAAATTGCTGTTTTCGTTAGCAGATACAAAAGCAGGTTTAAATGAAACTTATTTGAAGAAGGGCTTTTATGGGCGCTGGGAAAAGGTCTGTGAGTTGTTGAAATACAAAGGTGTTCATATCGCAGAAGATGATTTTATGACACTAGAATTTAACTTCCAATACAACACACCATCTAACCACGCTGAGATTATCGACAATATGGGCAAGCAACATGCAATGGGTGCTTTAAGTGTGGAAACAATTCTTGAGCAGTCGCCATATGTGAATGATATCACTCTTGAAATGAATCGCATATTAGATGTGAAGCTATTTGAGCAGATGAACCAAAGTAATAATGTTGGCTTTAGTGATGATACAGAAAAGGTATCGTAAAGATGGATAATACATGGATAAAAGATAAGTCTATTGTTTGCTGAAATCATAGTGATTTTGGTTAAACGTAGGCTTTTTGTTTTTGGTGTAAATTAGTGGTTTTTCAGGTGCGGGAGGTTGGAGTGTATATATCCAATTTTTCACGCCTGTTACAACTGTTGTATTGGAGGTGAATGAACATGGAGAAAATGAGTTTATTCACTTTCCTAGCGCTGTCGGGAACGTCATTATCCTTCCTTATTGGAGGGTGGCATGTATCACTGACTGTTCTTGTTGCGTTCATGGTTATTGATATTGTTACAGGTGTCCTTATGTCACTTGTGCAAAAGCGTCTATCCTCAAAGATTGCTTTTGTCGGCTTCTTAAAGAAAGCCACTATCATGATTGTGATAGTCTTAGCAAACCTCTTAGACGTACTTACAGCGTCAGGTGTTCCTGTCTTTAGGACAATGGCGATTTACTTCTACATTGGGATGGAAGGTCTTTCGATTACTGAGAACCTAGCTAGGATTGGTGTGCCATTACCTAGAGGTGTGAAGGAACGGCTATTGCAATTAGCAAATGAGGAAGAAACAAAAGAAAAATATTAATGTATAAAATCGCTTTTTTTTATGCAAGATTCCGAGCTTGAGTAAATTTTGTAGGTGCTATAAACCTTGATATATCAACGATGTATAGAAAATGTATAACGTGATTATTGTTGTAAGTCGAAGAGTGTTGTTATATCAATGGTTTGTGAATACTTCTAGTTTACATAATATAGCTTATGGGAAGCTGAGGTTGAATATTTATACAATATATATTAATTGGAGTGAAAATTAAAAATGAACAATTTACAAAGGTTACAGATGGAAACAAAGGGAATTGATTTTCAAGAAGCTGAGTTGATGGTATACCTTGCTGAGAACGGTCTTGATGCTCATGCTGAGTACAGCCCACAATCAATGACAGACAAGAAAGCAATCTATGCTACAGCTCTCAGTATGCTTGAGTCAGTGGCTAATAATCCAACAACAATGAAGTCAATCAAAGTTGATGATATGACGGTCAGCGAGTTCCACGAGAACCTAATGAAGCGTATTGACCAATTAACAAATAAGGTGCGAACAATGAGAACTGACAACGGTAACTCAGATGTGTTCATGCTGTACGTGTAGGGAGTGAAGCAGATGAAATTATTTGATACTCAAACTCTCACAGACACGCTCTCAGGGCTTGTTGAACCATATGTGATGAATGAACTAACTGTGACACCAAGCACCGTAGATGGCTTTGTAACCAACGCCAAGCTATCGCCTGACAGCATGTTTCATTTCCATTCCTTGAGTGAGTTTAAGCGTGGTGATTACTTAACTATTGACGGTGGGTACTACCTTGTAATGACTGATGTAGTAGCCTATAGAGGGTTCAAATACAAAGCCTTAGTACAGCATTGCAACTATATCCTAGAGCCGACCATCACAGTGAAAATCAAAGTGGGAACTGACGCAATGGGTAGACCAATCTACAAAACAGAAACAGTTGTAGACCGTCAAGAGCCTGCTGTCGTTACTTACAAGGACATGACCGTTGATGAAGATGCCATTGTAACAGCTACTAAGACGCTTGTAATCAATGTACAGGACACCACTAAGAACCGAAAGAGCTTCCAAGTAAATGAAGCTATAGCGCTCTATGGAAGGTCATACAAGGTTGTCAATGCTGAAATTGTTAAGGTAGGTCTGATTGAGCTAAAGGTACAGTCAGAAAATGTGTTGCTTCCTATATAATAGGTGATTGGTGATACCCCTAAGTATGTTTCTTCCATTGTACCATGTCATTTTTCACACGCACATAAAATTATATATGAAATATTATTCATTAATTATGAGCTTTATGATAATATATAACTTTAATATATTACATAGGAGTGGTAGTTTTGGATGAAATTCAACAGGGGAAACTTAAAAAGAAAGTATGGATAATTTTGTTGATAGTTCTAGTTTTATGTCTGGTGGGTGGAGCTACATATTACAAAATTCAACAAGATACAAAAGAAAAAGAGCTATATGCTAAAGTTTTAGGTTTAGGTGCTCCTGATATGAAAGCAGAAGTAAGTTTCTCGGCATTATTAATTGATAATTATTCAAAAGTATGGTCAAATGCCATTGACAGAAGAAAAGATTTCAGTGAAGCTATTTATGAGTTTCAAAATGGCGATTATGCCCAAAAAATTCTAGTTGGTCTTGATGAAGGCGAAGAAAGAATTAAAGAAAATATGAGGTATTTACAAAATTCCCCTAAAGAATATAGTGAATCATATGAAATTTTAAAAGAGATGTATTCTGTGTATACGCAATTATTAGAGCAAGCGCAATCACCAAGTGGTTCACTACGCGAATTTAATCGGAAAACAAGTGAATATTATGAAGAATATTTGAAATTAGAGAATGAGTTTTATATTTCTATTCCTAAAGAAATTGATGTATTAAAAACTGAATTTATGGAGATGGAGTGGACTAGGGAAGATTTGGGGATATTTCAATAATTATAAATAAGTAAAGAGAGCTAGAAATAGCTCTCTTTTTGTTTTGGAAAAGCGCAACTACTTCTAAACTATCAAGGATAATAGTGTTGTAAAATACCCTCTAACCTGCTACAATTAAGCTTAGGAAACAGTGTGGATTTAAGAGTTACACTGATATTTGAACGGACAATAAACCCTTATGTATCACTGATTTGTGAGCGTACTGTATGATATTACGAGTAAGCCACCAGCTACGATTGAGTGGGAGTAGAAAAGTTATAAACTAAACAGCTTATAAACTTAGCCATATCACTATTTATATTTCCGAAATTAAACGCTCTTTTAGTTATTTATAAAGAATAACTAAAAGAGTTTTTTTACTTTAGTTAAAATATGCAATTTTTTTGATGATGATAAAAGTAAAAAAATTTGCATCAGTAAAATAAGGTATATTATATTTGTTGAATAGATTCTCTTTGAAGACAAGAAAAGTAGGTGAACAAAGTGGGGAAATATCAATTGGATACTAAAGGTCAAGTGGCCGTGTCAAAGTATCATGAAAAAAACAAGCCTGCCAAATTTGATAAAAAGCAGCAACTTGAAAAAATACGTGCGGAGTATTTGAAAAAGAAGCAAGAACAAACAGATAAATAATACGAATAAAAACATAGGAAGGTGTAAATCTCCCTATGTTTTTCTTATTCGAAGTTCCCCCAATAGATGTTTAAAGGGTTAATCATTATAATGACGCCTATCATTACCGCGCGTTAATTCACTTGCTTATCATCCTTATCACGGATAATAATTTCGTATGGTATTTCTTCAATAGCAAGTTCAGCTCTTTTTAGTGTGATTATTTTTTCTATATAATTTTCTATTTGATTAATGGCCCTATCAGAATTCCCGAACCATTTCCGATTATCTAAGTTCGTTTTAATGATTATTTGCAATGGTTTAGGGTGAAATGAGTAGGCAAATCCTCGATATTCCTTGAATTCTTTTCTCGTTTCGTCAATTATGGCACTAAATATAGGCTGCCATTGTTGATCGAGAATTTGGTTTTTATTTTCCTCTTTTATTGTGACCGTAAAACGCCTACTTGTTTTTGAGAAAATGGCATTCTCAATAAGTTCTTCAATTTCCTCTCTATTAATCAAATTACCATCGACTATTTCAATCAGTATTTCCTTGTCTGTCATGGAGTAGTGAGTGCGGTTATATCCATTTTCCTCTAATAATTTTGATGTCAAATGCGCTATTTCACTCATCGATTCACGACTTTTAACGTCTTCCTCACTTAATTCATCATGATCCAATGATAGGAAGTTTACTTTATAATTTTTAAAATCGTTCTTTTTTGCAGTATGTACAATGAAATTTTCGATAGACTTTTTACTTTTTTCTATAGAATGCTCATCTTTTACTTGGACGGTAAATTCACGCTTTTCAGGAGAATAACTTAAACCTAATTGACTAAACCCCTTATCTCCTAGCCCCTTTGAAATTTCCGTTAATAGCTCAAATACCTTTTTATTTTCTTTTTTAGTGTCATCCATACGTTTAGCTAATTCTGTTTTTAATTTGTCTTCGGAATTAGCAGACTTTGCTTTACTCCAATTGACGCTGATAATCACGATACCAATAATTAGGGCAATCAAAAGAATACTAATGATAATTCTTTTCGAAATTGTCACCTCTCTAATAAAAGTGTATGTGCGTTATTGCCTGTTATGACTGTAACTTGCTGCAACAAAGGCCACTTGCAACAAGGCTTGTTCAAAAAAACGAATTTCTGTTCCAACTATTTATAAGGGGATAAAGGGAAATTCCTTACAGAATTTTAGTATTAATTTGATTTGAAATGAAGTGAAGGTACTTAAGTGTTACAATTTTTTGACTTATAGTACTTTATATTTTTATTTGTGGTCAAAACGTATCGTTCGGTGTTGGTGGATTGTGTATAATATGTGTGAGAAAAGTTGTTTTAATATTAACTAGAAAATGGGTAATATGTAATTAAGTGGACGATTGGAAGGAAGTTAGGTATATCTTTTTCTGCAATTATGTTAATTATTTTAACGATTAGTGCAGTTTCGTTTATTAGTGTTATTTCATTAAATGGCAATACAAAAGAAGTCGTTGATGTCGTAATGCCTAAAATGAAAATGGTAAATCAAGTGAATGACCAAACAGACAGTTTACTTATTTCGACACAAAAATTACTGTTATCTAAGGATAAGGAATTCATAAATAATTATTTACGTGAAATTGAAACATTGAAAAAAGAAATTGAAGAATCTGTGGGAATGTATGAAGGTGTGCTAACAACAGATCAAGGAAAAGTAGCTTTAGAAAAACTTAAATCTAGCTGGGCTATTTATCATGAGAATTTAAATGAGGTTGTCCAGTTGACTAAATCTGGACAAAATGAGCAAGCAATTGAGAAATCGTATGAAGGTAATGAACTATTTACTATAGTGAAGAGCGATATCGATTATTTAATTGTTTTACATGAACAACAAGCGGGTGCAGCTAATGATGCGGGAATGGAAAATTTCCATAGAGTTGTTATTTCGTTAATTGTTATGTGCGTGTTGTCAGTTATTATAATAACTGGGCTTATTTACTTCTTTATTCGCGTTATTAAAGTTCCGGTGGATTTACTATCAGTACAAGCGATGGAATTAGCTGATGGAAATTTAAACCTTGATCCAGTGAAAATCAAAAATAATGATGAAATTGGACAATTAGCAACCGATTTTAATCAAATGACGATTAATTTTAAAACATTAGTGGAACAATTACAAAGTCATATACGAACAGTAGCAGCAACATCTGAGGAACTATCTGCAAGTGCAGAAGAAACGAGTAAAGCTACTGAACAAATTACAAAAGCGATGATAGAAGTTTCAGAAGGAGCGGATTCGCAAGTACAAGGAGCTCAAACCAGCAATGAAGCGATTTCGGAAATGGTGACAGGAATGGAGCAAGCAAGCGCTTCTGTCCAATCTGTAGCGGACTTAGCAATATCAACTAAAGAATATACGACGTTAGGTTCTTCTATGATGGATAAAACAATGCAGCAAATGGTGAATATTCAAAGTTCAACTGAAACAACATCAGAAGTAGTTCATTCATTAAGTGGTAAATCAACAGAAATTAGCCAAATTGTTGAACTGATTACAAAGATTGCGAATCAAACGAATTTATTGGCATTAAATGCAGCGATTGAGGCAGCAAGAGCTGGAGAATCGGGTAAAGGATTTGCGGTAGTAGCTGATGAAGTACGAAAATTAGCTGAAGATTCATCGATTGCCGCGAACCAAATTCGTGAAGTAATTGTAGCGATTCAACAGGAAGTCGTAAAAGCAATTAATGCAATGGAAGTATCGTCCATTACCGTAAATGATGGAAGGGAGCTTGTAAAGAAATCAGAGGATAACTTCCAAAACATTTCATTAATGGTGCAAGACGTATCAAGCCAAACGGAAAATATCTCTGCGGTCATTGAACAATTAAGTGCGAATACACTTAGCATAAAAAATAATATTGATGAAGTCGCGACACTTTCGGTGAATTCATCAGAAAAAACGCAAACTGTTGCTTCTGCTGCAGAAGAACAAAATGCAACAATGGATGAGATTTCAGCATCCGCACGAACATTAGGTAAATTATCTGCCGAGTTACAAGAGATAGCGCAGCGATTTAAGCTGTAATAAAAATACTCCATGCAAAGAAATAGGCATGGAGTGTTTTTATTTTGAGAGGGATTTCGAGATTAAATGGTCTAAGCTAAATTAAAGCAAGCTAAAAAAGTCAGTTAAAATAAGCAATGATGTGACGCAAATCCAAAACAATAATTCTGCAATCGTAGCAATGTAATCACGTTTGTTTTCTGCATATTTCCATTCCATAAATGCGCGTAAAAGATCAGATATTAATAAAAGGATGATTATGACAAACCATGGTATTAAATAAGAATAAGTTCCAATTGATTCGTTGGTAAATGTATAATAGTTGCCGAATAAAAAAAGAATTATGAAAATAACCCGTACCGACCGATCTAAATTTTTATGTCTTTCATTAACGTAAGTATTAGAAAACCACTTCAATTTCTCGACACCTAGCAATTTTCTAATTACAAAGCCAAAAATCCAAAACGCTACTACAAGGATAAGTAGCAAAATGAATAGTGACCCTGGAAAAAATCCATCCAATTACGTTCCCCTCCTTGAAATATGTATCAAAATGCTAAGAAAGCAAAGTTCCCATTGAGATTGACCAAATCATGACTACAAAAGAAAATGTAAGCCAAAACGTATTTTTTGCGGTGCTCTCATCTTGTTTAGTTTTTTTAATAATGCTGACAAGATTTAAACAAAAGATAATTCCGAGTATTGGCGAGAAGTATGCATTAATAATATAGAAAATTATCAAACTTAATCCCCCTTAAAATCCGTCTTTGTCTTTTTGTTCAAAATCCACTTTGACTTTCTTTAATAGCTCGATAATTGCTTTGTTTTGATCACGTATATCTTTTAAAATCCGTTCTAATGATAAAACGGTAAAAACTAAAGCCACTACCAAAAAAAATATTAAAAAACCCATTCAATCTCACCAATCCTTTTGTTAATTTCATAATCAACTAGAAAATTCCATAATAATGAAATTGTATCATATCCCATTAGTAATTGTTAAATAAATGGTAATAGGGTGCTGATTGATGATTAAACTACGATACATAAGAAAATCAGCCCTTTCTAATTCAGCATTGTTTAGTGTCCCGAAGTTTTATAGAATGATAGGAAGTAGATTTTAAGGAGGTAAAGAGGATGTGGCGTAATCGAAATGTGTGGATTGTGCTCATTGGTGAATTTGTCGTCGGACTTGGGCTATGGGCAGGGATTATCGGAAACTTAGCCTTTATGACGGAATTTGTGCCCTCCGATTTTTATAAATCCGTAATTTTAGCAATCGGTATGCTAGCTGGGGTGTTGGTCGCACCATTGGCAGGGAAAATTATTGATGCCAGCAGTAAAAAGAAAGTGCTGATCGCGTCATCTATTGCGCGAGTGGTGACGGTATTTATTATGTTCGCTGCCATTGCCTTCGATTCGGTGCTATTAATGGTCGTATTTTTAGTAGCGTTGCAAATTGCCGCGACCTTTTTTATGCCAGCATTGCAGTCGATCATTCCTAAAATTGTCGATAAGAAAGACTTACTTACATTGAATGGCTGGCACATGAATGCCCGAACACTATCTCGAATTATTGGTGCTGCTGCCGCTGGATTATTTGTAGCGTATGCGGATTTAATTTGGCTATATGTTATCTCCCTCATTATGTACATTGCAATGGTCTTTGTATTATTCAGTTTGAAAGTTGATGAAGAGCGGTCAACGGCGAAAACGAAAGATAGTGGAAGTTTTAAAGAAGTATTACCGATTTTAAAGCGGTATCCAGTTGTGCTTGTTACATTAGTGTTAATTGTTGTTCCGATTTTATTTTTAGGGTCATTTAACTTAATGATTATGAAAATTTCACAGATGCATGATTCAACGAGTATTTCTGGTTTGCTTTATACAGCTGAAGGTATTGGATTTATGGTAGGTGCCATTGCGGTGAAATATGTTGGGATGAAGTTACGTACGGGGACAATGATGTTCGGTTTAGCGCTTTTCATCGGTTTCTTACAATCTCTGCTTTATTTCTCAACAATTGAAATGATGAATCTTGTTGTTTTTGGAATGTTTGGCTTTGCAGTCGGCTGTTTCTTCCCAACAACGATGACGATTTTCCAAAAAGAAGTTCCAGGGGAGTTTCATGGCCGCTTCTTTGCATTCCGTAATATGATCGATCAAACGTTATTCCAAGTAGTCTTACTTTCTACGGGGGCATTGCTAGATTGGTTTGGTTTACCGATTACAGGCTTGGTATTTGGTTTGTTTAGCTTAAGTTTAACGACAATTTTCATGATGTATTTGAAAATGAAAAAGTATCCAATCGCATTTGAATAACAGAAAAGGCGAAAAGGATGTCCGAAAGTTTATATTCGGATATCCTTTTCTTTGATTAGTTATAGTTTTTCATCCATTCTTGGAAGTTTACAATGACAGAATCAATGAATTTTACAGTTGCCTCATCTACTAATTGGCCTTGCTCATTAAATTTTGTATGTGCCGCACCAACGTAAACTTCATTCATTGGTAATAACGGTGAGTTTATGCCGCTTGCAAATAAAATGTCGCGTAAATGCATTTGTGCCTTAACTGTACCTAATGCCCCCATAGAAGCGCCCATGATTATAGAAGGTTTCCCGTGCATTACTTTGTCGACGCGGCTTATCCAGTCAATGGCATTCCCTAATACACCAGGAATTGTTGCATTGTATTCAGGTGTTACCCAAAGTACGGCGTCCGCAGCTTTTATTTTCGCTTTAAAATCTATTACTTCCAGAGGTGGGTTTAATTCTTCATCTTGATTATACATAGGGAGTGGCTTCAAATTTAAAATTTCTACTTCAAATTGGTCAGCATAGCGGGAGTGGATATGCTTTGCAAGCTGTAAATTATAAGATTCATTTCGGATACTACCAACGATTGCTACTATTTTCATTCTGTTACCTCCAAATTGTAGTTACATTATATAACCAAGTTTATAAAAGTAAATTAGAAACGTCTAACAATTGGCTTTTTCTATTCAAAATTCGATAATAATATCAAAAAAATGGATTAATTCGCATTTTTACGAACTATTTATAGATAAAACTATAAAATGTTCGTGAATAGGGTTGAAATTAAAAGAGTGAAATGATATATTACTAATATAAATTAAATACGTCGTCGTATAATGTCGGGAATATGGCCCGTAAGTTTCTACCGAATCACCATAAATGATTCGACTACGATTTAAAAATAAGATTCTTCGTTTGTGAAGTGAATTCTTATTTTTCCTTAAATCGTAGACATGCAGCATTTTACTTTGCATGTCTTTTTGATTTGAAGGATTCGGGTGCACTCGGCATGTTGGCAGACGACAACTTGGAGGAACATTTCACAATGAAAAAATATTTCGAGTTTGATAAACTTGGAACAAATTATCGCAAGGAAACACTTGGTGGATTAACAACTTTCCTATCAATGGCATACATTTTAGCTGTTAACCCAGGGATGCTTTCTGCAGCAGGTATGGATTATAATGCAGTATTCGTTGCAACGGCTCTTGCAGCAGCAGTGGGTAGTTTATTTATGGGGCTTATTGCAAGATACCCAATAGCACTAGCACCGGGTATGGGACTTAACGCATTCTTTGCTTTCTCGGTAGTATTAGGAATGGGTATGGCTTGGGAAACAGCATTAACAGGTGTTTTGTTCTCAGGGTTAGTTTTCATCCTTCTTTCATTAACAGGTTTACGAGAAACGATTATTAACGCAATACCAGCCCAATTGAAATATGCAGTAGGTGCGGGTATTGGTTTATTCATTACATTTGTAGGTTTCCAAGGATCAGGTATTATCGTAGGGGACGAAGCAACTTTAGTTAAACTTGGTGATGTAACATCAGGTAACGCTCTATTAGCAGTATTCGGTGTAGTTATTACAGCAATCTTCATGGCTAAAAAAATCAACGGTGGTATTTTTTACGGGATGGTTATTACAGCGATTGCTGGTATGATCTTCGGTTTAGTAAAAGTTCCAGAAAAGTTCATCTCAGGTATTCCAGATGTTTCGCCTACGTTTGGTGCAGCATTTGATGCTTTTAAATCAATGGAAGTATTTACAACGACAGTGATCAACGCAGATTTCCTAATTGTCGTTCTAACATTCTTATTCGTTGACTTCTTTGATACAGCGGGTACATTAATGGCAGTAGCAGGGCAAGCAGGTTTAGTAAAAGATAATAAATTACCACGTGCAGGTCGTGCTTTATTAGCGGATGCATTAGCAACAGTAACAGGTGCTATTTTCGGTACATCGACAACAACTTCTTACGTAGAATCTACTGCTGGTGTAGCGGCAGGAGCACGTACAGGTTTTGCTTCGGTTGTAACAGGTATTTTATTCTTATTAGCATTATTTATTTCTCCATTACTAGCAGTAGTAACATCAGCAGTAACTGCACCAGCGTTAATTATCGTAGGTGCGTTAATGGTTTCTTCATTACGATTGATTGAATGGGATAAGATCGAAATTGCAATTCCAGCATTTTTAGTTATCTTATGTATGCCACTTGGTTATTCAATCGCAACAGGTATCGCAATTGGTTTCTTATTCTACCCAATCACAATGATAGTTGCGGGTCGTAGTAAAGAAGTTCATCCGATCATGTACGGTATGTTCTTAATCTTCTTAGGATACTTTATCTTCTTATAAAAAATAATCCAAAGCCATGAAATCGATTTTTGATTGCATGGCTTTTTTATATAGAGGAAAGTCTAAATTATTTTATATATTAATGTTTATTGATTAGATTGAGACTAATGTGGGTAAACAATGTTGGAAAGGTGTTAAAACCGTCTTTGTGTATGGAAAGAAAGCGATAATAAGTGTAGTAAAACAATAACTTAAACGGGATAGGGGTAATTTATTGATGAATAGTTATTCCGTTTCTATTGGTTTTTCATATTTATATTAGGGTGACAAGTAAAAATACTTTACTCTCTATATAATAGGAAGAAACTTAATTTAAGTGGTTTGTGTAAAATCCGAATATTTATTCTTTTAAAAAAGGCTTGTAATGTAACGGGAATAAGGTGTATATTTAAACACGTTGCTGCGACACAAACGCAAACAACAAAAAAGAATTTGTAAAGTTGTTGACAAACGAAGTTGATTACTTTATAGTATTAAGAAGTCGCGCTAAAACGTAACTGAATGAACCTTGAAAACTGAACAAGCAAACGTTAATGATTTAAACGTTTAAGTGATGAACTTAAACAAATTATAGATA
>NZ_LMBZ01000002.1:0-3282 GCF_001439635.1 Solibacillus cecembensis
AATCCAGTAGCCCCAGTAGGCCCGGTGATTCCAGTAAATCCAGTAGCGCCAGTAGGTCCAGTGTTCCCAGTAAATCCGGTAGCCCCAGTAGGTCCAGTGATTCCGGTAAATCCAGTAGGTCCAGTGTTCCCAGTAAATCCGGTAGCCCCAGTAGGTCCAGTGATTCCAGTAAATCCGGTAGGCCCAGTAGGTCCAGTGTTACCGGTAAATCCAGTAGCCCCAGTAGGACCACGAGGCGAACATCCACACCATAATTGCGACTGACAACTTATATTTTCACAAAGATTATTAGTACAGCTACATGGATAACTACTACATTTGCAACAAGCTTGACGTCTATAATTATCGTCAAAAATCATTATCTCACCGCCTTTCTCTACTATTTTATTCAATAGAAGAGATAGAGGCAGAAGATAAGTAACTATAAAATACTATAAAAAATTGCACATAGAAAAAACAGTATTTTCATACTGGGCAATGAAAAATCTTAAATTAGCGATATAGGGAGGGGGGGGAAACGAAACTTTTCTAAACTGTACGAACTGATTTTATACTTTTCCTTGCTTCAACTATATCGCGGGTGGCCTAATATTACATGATGATAAAACTAACTCCTGCCGTGGATGACTGAAAAATCCGTTCAATTCAATAATCACATCGTCTACTGATTTTAAACTTAGACAAATAGAAATAATTATTACAACCTCAATGCATTGGGATTTGCTAGAAAAGGCAGGGATAATATGTGCCCTGCAATTTACATCGAGTGTTTGACAATTGATTTTTGTTCCTGGGGGGGCGCATAAGAACACGGTATCAACTTCAGAAAACGGAAAAACACATTGAAAGCATATTTCCCCAGTATCGTTAAGAAATTGAACGCAAACAAAGCCTTGTATTAAGAAATCGATACATTGAAGCATAGTTGTTTCTCCGGGCACCTTTTGAATATAAACGTTAGATCGGTTTTTTGAACTGGTCAATTCTTTACATGCTACGGAACAATCACTTGTCAAGGAGAGGGGAATACCCTGACGATTAGATAAAAAACAAGCTGTTTCCGTAATATCTTGAACAGAATTAAAATTGCTCTGATCATTTGGATAGAAATGAAACATAATTTTAAACTCCCCGTAACAACTTTCGGTATTCGTACTTTTATCCGTACATTGGACTTCGATTGATTGAAGGCGTGTAAAGGTACCCGAAAATGAACTGCCTTCGATTATATCAGCCTGTTTTTCTCCGTTGACAATTACCGCTAATTTATGATTATAACCATTATGATAATTAATACAGATGGTGCCTCCGATTTGACCAATTCCGTATGTAGTCCATAAAGTGGTTGGATTTAATTCGCCACATGGTACAGAAAAGTTACAACAAATAAGATCATGAAGCTGTATATCTTCTAGATGAACCTTTTCTTTTAATTTGATAACTGTGGATGTATTGATCCAATCTAGTACACGAGGCACTTTTACACAATGAATGGTTGCATTTTCACTTGGCATTGATACTTTCGCCCCCTTTCTTCCATGTAGTCCGCTTTTATATCATATGTTTATCAATACAAGAAGGAAACTACTGTCGTCACGTATATAAGTTTTTCGTAAAAATTACATCTTTGTCTTTCAAATAGATGCTGCGTAATGATGAACTTGATTGCGGTGGTTGCTCACTTTTCATGCAAATTAATAAATGATGGAGGGATTATAAGTTTTCTTATTTCTGAGCATATAAAGAATGGATAATACTAGACAAAACGAGCCCTTCTTTTAAGTTTATATTGTTATCCAATTGAATAAATTATTTAGAGGATACAAGAGTCCATTTTTTTTTAGCAACAGCGCATTTAATATAATGTAATAATAAAAAATGCTAGGAAAGAAAGGAGTTGAATTTATTTTATGTGTCAAAGTTCTATGACTTCGGGAAATTTTAGTTGTTGTGAGCCTAAAAATTTTGTGCAAGATAAAGTATGTAACAATTTTACAGTGGAAGTTGCCACAGAAGTTACTGCAGTAGTCCTTTATGCGACAAATCCAACCGATGTAATTTTTGCATCTGGATTTATAAAGAATTTAGGTACTTTACCAATAACTGTACAATTCGTCAAAGGGGCTGATCCTGTTACAGGTGCAGGTGGTACGGTTGTCAGAGTAGCAGTTGTTCCAGTTGGAGGAGCCTTTACTTTTACAATTTCACGTTTTGATACAATTCGTGCATTTGCTGTTGGGGCCGCACCAGAAACACCAGCGGCAGGGGAATTTTGTATTACTCCTCGTTATGCAATTAGTTAATTGTTTTTGGATTTATATTCGACATAAAAATAGATATAATTAGGTTTCGTATGTTATAACCTAAATAAGTAGACTCTTTCATATATTGATATTGAAGAAACGCTAGAAAAAATGGATGCGATTACGAGAATGGATTTCCGTTCCCGTATTCGCTCTATTTTTTTAGAATCAATTTAGATTATCTTGTTAATACTTAGTGGAAATACGCACGTATTTGCCAAAATTACCGACCGATCAACAAAACTTTTATGCCTTGGTCGAAAACGAATCAACAGACCTATACAAAATAGCCAACTATCCAAAAAACTAGGATAGTTGGCTATTTTTTATTGGGCTACATTAGGAATAAATAATAAGGTATTTCATTAATTGAGCCTATGACATGACCAAACTATCCCGGCAGTGTTATCCCCACCTAATTTAAGTGGTACAGTTAAATCATCTGCTTCGTAAAATAATTCAATAACGTCCCCTAAAGATAATTCAACTTCACCAGCTAATGTTACGGATCCATTCCCTAAAATTGTTCGCAAAACCAAAACGGCGAGTATGTTGACATTTAATATTGGAATTAAACCATTTATTAAATTTCTCGAATTCGGTGCTACTCTGCGAATGGTAAATAAAGGATCTATTGTTTCAATTATAGGATTAGTTAGTGGGCCGTCTGTAGAATAGTTAATGGTTGCTTCAAAACAATACCTTCCCGTTGCTGGAACTGTAAATAACCCTGTAATAGGATTAAAATTCGGTGTTGTGAAATAAGGATTTGCTGTACTCCAATTTTCGATGCGGGTAGATCCCATCACGATTACTCCGGAATTAAATGCTGAGAAACCTTCTGTAAAAGCAGGTCCAGTGGGTCCAGTGTCGCCAGTAGCTCCAGTAGGTCCAGTGTCGCCAGTAGCTCCAGTAGGCCCAGTGTTGCCGGTAGCTCCAGTAGGTCCAGTGTTGCCGGTAGCTCCAGTAGGTCCAGTGT
>NZ_LMBZ01000002.1:3312-260355 GCF_001439635.1 Solibacillus cecembensis
AGGTCCAGTGTCGCCGGTAGCCCCTCTTGGTACCCAACCGCAATCTACGGGTATTAAACTACAATTATCTTCTCCAGGATTATCAATACAGCAACAGGGGTAGCTGTTACAAGTTTTACAAATTTTACGTTTGAAAAAATCGTTAGCTTTCATATTCTTACCTCCTTTCTATACTATATTATTCAATAGTAGAGCTAAAGTGAGCAGTCAAGTAACTTGTTTATAAATAAACAGAAAGAAAGTGCTAGTAAAAAGTGAATAGATTATTTATTTCAAAGGTAGGTATTCTTTACGTAGAAGTTCGGTGTATATAAAGATAAATTATCAACTCTCCGACAGAAGACTCTCATTTCAAGGGACGTCTGATACAGCATAAAGCCTTTAGGTTTCGTATTTTTCCGACTAAGGAACAGGAAAACCTAACCATATAGGTAGTTCTAATGGATTGTAAAGTTAAAAGCTTTGTCAATCAAATAGTTGCAATGTGAGGTATGTTATTTATTTTAGATGGCGAACCGTTTTGTTCGAAATTTTTGGAAATGGATTTACTATGGATTTAAAAATAGAACTGTACCAAAAAGCTCGGTGCTTTAGGTGCAGTTCTATTTTACTGTTGCATTGTTTAACTAATTGCTAATCCAGCACTTGCGTATCCAGCGGCAGTGCCTGCTATAGGTAATAATCCAGTCATTGTTGCAGAGAATACTAATAATAGCCGAGTCCCAGCAGTTACAGGGATATTTAAGCCTGTAACAATTGCAGAGTTATGGTCACCGATAGAGATAAGACCTGGGAAAGCCATACTTACTTGTGCTGTTCCGATTGGACTAAAGATGTTGGTAGATGGTGCGATAGATCGATATACTTGCGCTGTAATGTTAAGGGTAGTACCTACTCCAAGTGATAAAGATGCTGTAGTACTAAAGTAAGCGGCAAGAGAGGTAATAACTCCATCTCTAGGAACAGAGAATGCGAAGTTTAATAGAGTTCCAGCAGCTCCTGTAAGGTCAATTGTAGCTCCTAAAACGGTTGCAACCGTTGATGAACTCCCAAAACCGACAAGAGATGGAAGGCCAACTAATCCACCAAGAACCGTTGTTGGAAGAATAGGAAGTCCTGATGAAAAAGGAATAATCGCACTGCTTCCCGCAGTTCCAGTAATACCAGTAGAACCAGTAGAACCAGTAGAACCAGTAGTACCAGTAGTACCGGTAGAACCAGTAGAGCCAGTAAAGCCAGTAAAGCCAGTAGTACCTGTTGCTCCAGTTACACCAGTTACACCAGTAGAGCCGGTAGTGCCAGTAGAACCAGTAGAACCAGTAGAACCAGTAGAACCAGTAGCTCCAGTTACACCAGTAGAGCCGGTAGAACCAGTAGCTCCAGTTACACCAGTAGAGCCAGTNGCCAGTAGAACCAGTAGCTCCAGTTACACCAGTAGAACCAGTAGCTCCAGTAGCTCCAGTAGAACCAGTTACTCCAGTAGAGCCGGTAGAACCGGTAGAACCAGTAGCTCCAGTTACACCAGTAGAACCAGTAGAACCAGTAGAACCAGTAGCTCCAGTGTCACCAGTAGAGCCAGTAGAGCCAGTAGAGCCAGTAGAGCCGGTAGTGCCAGAAGAACCAGTAGAACCAGTAGAACCAGTAGCTCCAGTATCACCAGTAGAGCCAGTAGAGCCAGAAGAACCAGTAGAACCAGTAGAACCAGTAGAGCCGGTAGAACCAGTAGAACCAGTTGCTCCAGTAGAACCGGTAGCTCCAGTTACACCAGTAGAGCCAGTAGAACCAGTAGCTCCAGTTACACCAGTAGAGCCGGTAGAACCAGTAGAACCAGTTGCTCCAGTGTCACCAGTAGAGCCAGTAGAGCCGGTAGAGCCAGTAGAACCAGTTGAACCAGTAGAGCCAGTAGAACCAGTAGAGCCGGTAGAGCCGGTAGTGCCAGTAGAACCAGTAGAGCCGGTAGTGCCAGTAGCTCCAGTTACACCAGTAGAGCCAGTAGAGCCAGTATCACCAGTAGAGCCAGTAGAGCCAGTAGAGCCAGTAGAACCAGTAGAACCAGTAGAACCAGTAGAACCAGTAGAACCAGTAGAGCCGGTAGAACCAGTAGAACCAGTAGAACCAGTAGAACCAGTAGAACCAGTAGAACCAGTAGAGCCAGTAGAACCAGTAGCTCCAGTTACACCAGTAGAGCCGGTAGAACCAGTAGCTCCAGTTACACCAGTAGAGCCAGNGAACCAGTAGAACCAGTAGCTCCAGTTACACCAGTAGAACCAGTAGAACCAGTAGAACCAGTAGAACCAGTAGAACCAGTAGCTCCAGTATCACCAGTAGAACCAGTAGAGCCGGTAGTGCCAGTAGCTCCAGTATCACCAGTAGAACCAGTAGAACCAGTAGAACCAGTAGAACCAGTAGAACCAGTTGCTCCAGTAGAACCAGTAGAACCAGTTGCTCCAGTAGAACCAGTAGAACCAGTAGAACCAGTAGAACCAGTAGAGCCGGTAGTGCCAGTAGAACCAGTAGCTCCAGTTACACCAGTAGAGCCGGTAGAACCAGTAGCTCCAGTTACACCAGTAGAGCCAGNAAGCCAGTAGAACCAGTAGAACCAGTAAAGCCAGTAGAACCAGTAGCTCCAGTATCACCAGTAGAACCAGTAGAACCAGTAGAACCAGTAGAACCAGTAGAGCCGGTAGTGCCAGTAGCTCCAGTTACACCAGTAGAGCCGGTAGAACCAGTAGCTCCAGTTACACCAGTAGAGCCAGTAGAGCCAGTAGAGCCAGTAGAACCAGTAAAGCCAGTAGAACCAGTAGAACCGGTAGAACCAGTAGAACCAGTAGAACCAGTAGAACCAGTAGAACCAGTAGAGCCAGTAGAGCCGGTAGAACCAGTTGCTCCAGTAGAGCCGGTAGAGCCGGTAGAGCCGGTAGAACCAGTAGAGCCAGTAGAACCAGTAGAACCAGTAGAGCCAGTAGAGCCAGTAGAGCCAGTAGAACCAGTAAAGCCAGTAGAACCAGTAGAGCCAGTAGCTCCTCTTGGTTTCCACCCACAATCAACGGGTCCCCATCCACAATCATCTGGTATCAGACCACCATTACTCCAAGGATTATCTAGACAGTGACAGGGGTAGCAGTTACATGTCTTACATATTCTACGTTTAAAAAAATCATCAACATTCATTATTTCACCTCCATTCTCACCTAGTTTATTCAATAAAAGTGTTAGAGAGAGAAGGCAAGCATCTAGTTGATTTGATTTAATTAAATATTACGGAAAGAATAATAAGATATTAAGTATGGTGAATAGAAATCTCATTTTCAAAGACAGTTATTTATTTTTAGTAAATATTGTTTGAAAAGGTTGATACGAATTATGAAAATTAATAGGGATATTCAGGGGGCTTACTCATCGTCCTTTTTAAAAATTCGGGCGAAGTAATCTTTATTAAATTGAATTTTGGGATCGTTCGGTATAAAGGTACCTGCGAGCTCATTATGGGCATGGGCAATTTCGTACTGTTTTAATCGGTCATATAAAACACATAATTGGAGATGGGGTAACCAAGTTGTAAACGTATTGTTTTGGAAGGGGGCGTGAGGTTGCGGTTTCGTTAATAGCGCTTGTTCGTACCAGTGAATGGCTTCAAAGTTTTTAAACTGTTCCATAAAGTGAAAACCAAGTCTACAACATGCCTCTGGACGAGGAATATCATATTCGAAGCTTCTTAATATAGCACTTAATTTATTTTCTTTTTCGTTTAAATGTGTGTAACAATCCGCTAGTTTAAAGCAAGCTCGAATATTATCTTCTACCCAACCCAATTGAGAGGTTAGGAACTGTTCATAGTAAAAAATAGCTTTTTCATACTGAGCATGGTCATAAAGTTCATTCGCATAATAGAATGTATCACGTGGTGACAGTTCTTCTCCGGACTTTACTAATTGATTGTATATGTCAATATTTCGATTGTGGTCATGACTAAGAGGTATATGGCTTACTGCGACATCACTTTGATAAATATTTCCGCCGACTTCTAAGTATTCGTGGACAGCACCAATCCATTGAAATTGTTTTTCCCTTTTCACTAAACGATTTCTTCTTAAAAGAGAACTAACATTGCCATCCGCATCAAAACTTAGATGGTAGTTCATAGATACGGCATCGATGTCAGAGGTTAATGATTTTTTCAATGCTTTCAACTTTTCTTGATCTTCTTCCGAGAAAACATCATCTGCATCGAGCCACAAAATATATTCTTTTGTTGCTTGTTGGAAGGAAAAATTTCGTGCTGCAGCAAAATGGTCAATCCATTGAAAATCAAAAATACGATTCGTGAACTGCCCAACAATTTCCTTTGTTTTATCCGTAGAACCAGTATCGACAATATTTACTTCATCCACAATATCTTTCACAGAAGCAAGACATCTACCAATGACATCTTCCTCGTTTTTGACAATCATGCATAAACTAATTGTAATCAACTTGTACCCCCCCTAAAATCATCTTTGTAGTATATGTAATTTTTAGGTTTTTGTTTAGTTAGAGAATGGAAGGATATTTAAAAAGGGGGTAATATCATTGAAAAAAGCAATTAAGCCCCAGGAGCCTAATTGCTTCTTTTCATCTGTGCTGATCGATAAGAATGGAATTACCATCAGGATCTTCAATTGTAAAACTTGCGGGACCTTCACTTGATTCATCTGCTTCAGTCAGTAATTTTATACCTTTTGCTTTAAGCTGTTTCTGAAGATCTCGAATATCCGTAAATGAATGGAGATTTTCAGCATTCTCATTCCAACCGGGATTAAAAGTCAAAATATTCTTTTCGAACATATTTTGGAATAGACCAATAATGGTACTTTCATTTTTCATAATGAGCCAATTTTGAGTAATATCCCCGCCTAAATCTTGAAACCCTAAATTTTCGTAAAAGGCTTTTGATTTGTGTATATCTTTTACACTTAAACTTATAGAAAATGCACCTAGTTTCATATTTCCTCCTATAAAGAATGTATTATTAAGAAAGTATAAAGCATTACTTTGTATGACATGGTTTAGTTTGTCCAATTTTTGTATAGTTAGTCTAACATCATTTTGTACCAGGTACAAATAAATTAAAAAGGATGTTGTATATGAATTTCAATGTATGGATAATCATCGCGTGTGAAATCGGTTTTTGGGTTGTTATTTTACTTGGACTCATCACACGATATATTTTCAAACGGGAAAGACTTGGCTTTTTCTTATTTGCTTTGACGCCAGTTATCGATTTAATTTTACTTATCGTCACAACAACTAATCTTTACAATGGTGCAACCGCGAATCAAGTGCATGCGCTCGCAGCTATTTATATTGGAGTATCAGTCGCATTCGGAAAAAGTATGATCCGCTGGGCGGACGAACGCTTTGTTTATTATATTCAAAAACAGGGAACAAAACCGATACGGAAAACCGGCCTCGCACATGCCCGTCATTCGATGAAAGGTTCATTACAACACGTTCTTGCCTATATCATCGGAGCTGCATTTCTAGTGTCCATGATTTATTTTATTAAAGACCCAGTAAGGACGGAAGCGTTATTAGAGACATTGAAACTATGGGCACTCGTCCTCGGCATCGACATTGTTTTCTCCATTTCGTATTTTATATGGCCAAGACCAGTGAAAGACAAGTAAGTCCATTCAAAAACATTCTGTAACGGGTTCAGGAACTTTTGTCGGCAACAATAATTAGTGGCTCAACCAAAAAAGCCTTATTGAACTTTATTTTTCAGTAAGGCTTTATGTCGTATTTCGAGTTGAATTATGTATATTCTACATCGGAATTACTATAAGGATAATTGCTCATAGGAATTTGTTGGATAATAGTAAAAATTTGCGTGTGAGTAACAAAAAAGACTTTGAATTTAAGAATTTAGACCGATATAGATGATGGACATACTTTATGAATCGAAAGGGATGTTGGAAAGTGTTTAGATAAAGGGCATCTTAAGAAAAAGCATAAAAGTTTATATAGAAAAAGGAGTACCATTTCATGAAAAATTTATTTAAAAGCCTTAAAAGTAAATTGTATCTTGCATTTGCACTAATATTAATAATCCCAGTTGTTTTAGTAGGAAGTCTTTCATATCAATCAGCAAAAAATTCAATAGAAGAAGAAATTCTTTTTAGTGCCGATGAAAGTGTGAAAGTATTAAATGCACAAATAGACAAAACGATGAATGAAAAAATGAATCAAATAAGTATCTTTAGTGAGGAAATCAATTCTTCTAGTTATGGTCAAGGGGAAGCGTATTTAAGATCATCTCTTTCACGATATGTTAAGCTAAACTCCGATGCGTTAAGTATCTATGTTGGAACGGCAGAAGGGGCATTCATTCAAGAACCGAAATTGGTTACGGATTCAAATTATAATCCCCTGGAAAGAGATTGGTATAAACAGGCTGTCGAACTTCAAGGAAAACCACTTATTACAGAGCCTTACAGAGGTAAATCGACTGGAGAAATGATTGTTACTGTTGCTCAACAGTTAAAAGATCGTTCAGGGGTTGTAGCGGTTGATATTAAACTAACAGACTTACAAACAGTAGCTGAATCGATTAGTATTGGGAAAAATGGGTATCCTTCTATTTTTGATATCAATACAAAAGTAATTTCACATCCAACAATCGAGGGTGGCGAAGAAGTAAAAGAAAGCTTCTTGAAACCGATGTACGAGGCCGAATCTGGATCGTATGATTATAAATATCAAGGAGATCAACGAATATTACTTTTTACAACAAATGAATTGACGGGCTGGAAAGTTACGGGAACGATTTTTTCAAATGAAATCGATGAATCGGCAGCTTCCATATTATTTACCACAATCCTTGTATTAGTCATTGCCATAGTCATTAGTGGTATTGCCGTTCATTTCGTCGTAAAAGGAATTATTAGACCAATTGACAATTTAAAAGAAAGTGCTGTGACGATCAGTAGAGGAGATTTAACTGAAAAAGTGAGCATCACATCGAATGATGAAATTGGACAATTAGGCCAGGCGTTCAATGATATGCAAAATAGTCTTCGAACACTTATAAAAAAAGTAGAAGTCAATGCAGAAGAAGTCGCATCATCAGCGGAAGAGCTAACGGCCAATGCCGATCAAACGAGCTTGGCAACCGAGCAAGTGGCCATTGCTATACAAGAAGTTGCATCTAGTGCAGACACGCAAACTACGAATGCAAGTAAGAATGCTGAATCTTTAACTGAACTGTCAAAAGCAATTCTTCACATTGCAGAAATATCTTCTACAGTAACGGATCTTTCACAGCACGCTACGATGCAGGCAGATGAAGGTGGCATAGCAGTCCAAGATACGAAGGACCAAATGAATTCTATCCATCAATCTGTTTCGGAATCAAATACAAAAATTCAAACATTACATGAGCGTTCGCAACAAATTACGTCTATTTTAGATGTTATTACAGGCATTGCGGATCAAACGAATCTTCTCGCGCTAAACGCTGCAATCGAGGCTGCAAGAGCAGGAGAGCACGGGAAAGGTTTCGCGGTAGTTGCAGATGAAGTGCGTAAATTAGCAGAGCAATCACAACAATCAGCCAAACAAATTTTCGAATTAGTAAATGGTATTCAAGTGGACACGGAACAATCGGTACGTATTATGGCTCAAGTAACAGAGGATGTACAAAGTGGTTTACGCGTATCGGATGAAGCGATTGCTAAGTTCCAAGTTATCGTAACGAGCATGCGAGAAATTACGCCGCAAATGGAAGAAGTATCTTCCGCATCAGAACAAATGGCGGCAAGTGTGCAAGAGGTTACCGCTGTTACAGAGGACTTAGCATTTACAGCGAAAGGAAATGCTGCGACATCAGAAGAAGTGGCGGCATCCACAGAGGAGCAATTAGCTTCTATGGAAGAAATCAATGCATCTGCTCAATCTCTATCTCATATGGCGGATGAGTTGAAAATGCTTATTAATCAGTTTAAATATTAGATGACACTCAAAAAAGATGGTCGAAGTTAATTTACTTCAGCCATCTTTTTTGCTTTTTAGTTTGGGAAATCAAAACGAATAGGCAAATAAAACAAGGAAAGACTAAGTTGAAAAAGGAGAGGAAATATAGATGAAAACTTTTCTATCAATCGCCGTCATTTCTTGTACATTATTGTTAGCAAATTTTATGGTGGCGAATTCGAATGATGTTGAAACTGTCGTTAAAGAAGTTCCTCCATATGCGAAATGGGGAGGAATCGCGATGCAAAAGACAAAGGAAAAATATCCAAAAGCAAGTATTATTGATTATCTTCATATTGGGCGAGAGGAAGGTACGGATCGTTCTACTGAAAAATTTAAACTTTGGTTGCGTGAAGGCGATAGAGAGTTCGGTATTTTTATCGACATTACATTTGATCGTCAAACGGAACAAATACTAAACATTACTCTAACCGAAACGCCTCGGTGAATAACTTAATGCTTGAAATAATGCGAGTATAGGTTTTGGTGCGTATGCATCCAATCGCGCATTTCTACAATCATTTCTTCATAGTTTGGTACGATAAATGAAAAATCATGTCGGGTATTTATTAATGTTTTATTTAATTGCACGTTGGAAGACGGCAAAATGGAGAGTTCGTTTGCTTTTAGGTGTTTGTTGAATAAATGGAGTAAGTCATACTTATTCACACTATTGGGATGGACAAGATGGTAAAGCCCGGTGAGGTTCGTTGTTGCTGCTTGCTCAATTGCCTTTGCTAATGTTAACGTTGTGACACCGTTCCAAATTGCGCCAGTATATCCATGAATCGTACCAGACTGTTTCATAAACCAGTTTAATAAACCGATACCATTTTCTTTCATGTCAGGACCGATAATCGAATTTCGTAATGTTAAGTGTTTTCCACAATCAACTTCCCCTAAACTTTTCGTGCGGTCATAAAACGTTTCGCCGTCATGTTTACTTTTTTCATTGTATGGCGCCGATTTTCCTGAAAAAACACAATCTGTACTTAAATGAATAAGCTTTGTATCTGTATCTTTCAATAGATGGACAATGGCGTGTGGTAAATAACTATTCAAATAGATGGCGTGGTGCGGGTTTTGGTCACATGCTTCATTTAAAACGCCGATACAATTAATGATGACATCATAATCGTCTACAATTAGCTGCTGCAAGAAAGTAGCATCCGTAATATCACCAGTTATTCCTTTGTTAGAAGAGAAGGGTGTACGAGAATAAGTGGTAACGTGATGCCCTTTTTCACGTAGGTAAAAAGTAATCATATGACCCGCCATACCTGTTGCACCGAGCACTAAAAAATTCATTTTTTTCCATCCTTCCAACTTTGTAATTGTTCTTGAATGTATGGAAGTTTCAGTAGTTTTTCCTTTATTTCTTCAATAGAAAGGATGTTTGTATTATTGGAGTTATATTCATTCGTCCGCGTAATTTTATGGGAACCTTTTTCTAAATATTTGTCATAATTTAAATCCCGATTATCCGCAGGGACTGAATAAAAATTGCCTAAATCAATGGCTTTTGCGGCTTCTTCCTTTGTTAAAAGCACCTCGTATATTTTTTCCCCATGCCGTGTTCCGATAATGTTTAATTTATTTTGGGCATGGAATAATTCCAGTAGAGCTTGTGCTAAATCCGTAATCCGTGCTGCAGGAGATTTTTGTACCATAATATCTCCGTTTTGTGCGTGCGAAAAGGCATACAACACTAATTCTACGGCTTCATCGAGGCTCATCATAAAGCGTGTCATATTGGAGTCTGTAATGGTTAATGGTTTGCCTGCTTTGATTTGTTCTATGAAAAGGGGAATGACAGAGCCGCGTGATGCCATAACGTTGCCGTATCTTGTACCGCATAGGAGTGTTTGCTCTGATGTGAGCATTCTAGACTTAGCAATAAACGTTTTTTCCATCATTGCTTTTGAAATGCCCATTGCGTTCACAGGGTATGCAGCTTTATCTGTAGAAAGGCAAATCACTTTTTTGACACCTGCTTGGATCGCTGCTGTTAATACATTCTCGGTGCCAAGTACGTTTGTCTTAACCGCTTCAAGTGGGAAAAATTCACAGGACGGGACTTGCTTAAGGGCAGCGGCATGGAAGACGAAATCCACATGATACATCGCGTTATGGATGCTTTGTATATCGCGAACATCGCCAATGAAAAATTTGATTTTAATATTTTGATAGAAAATGCGCATGTCATCTTGCTTTTTTTCATCGCGAGAGAAAATTCGAATTTCTTTAATGTCGGTATTTAAAAAGCGCTCTAAAACCGCATTTCCAAATGAACCTGTACCTCCTGTTATAAGTAAAATTTTATCTTTAAACATTGTCATATTATGTCACACCTCTTAAATGCGTGGGCGTTACTTAAGCCCTCTTTGATGTAAATCGGATTCGGAGTTTTCACGTGGAAAGTTATACCAATAGGCTAATATGCCAGTGTATTTGCTTAAAGGTTTTTTATCCATGAGAGCGCGATTGAAATCCCAATCCCCAGCGATATCTCGTCTTATCGTAAATTTCGCATCCCCGATAAAACTTCTTCGGATAATTTTAAATTGTCCCGGTAATGAATAACAATTGGATTCATCTTTGAAAAATGAATAGCCTGCTTTCACGTACATATTGTAATAGTAAATGTCATAAGTTCCATCCACTTGTGCCAACACATCGCGAATCGCAGGTAAATAATGGTCATCACTATCAATAATCGCGATATAATCACCGGTTGCTTCTGTAATGCAGCGATTATAAGATTCACTTGCACCTAAATTTGTTTCATTTTCTACTATTTTTAAGACAGGGAAATATCGTTGATAGTCTTTTAAAATCGCAACCGTAGCATCCGTTGAAGCATCATCACAGACGATTATTTCATAGGCATATTCTTTTGGAATACTATTAAGCATTGTCACAATCCAATCCCCACTATTGTAAGCAGGCGTTAAAAAACTAATTTTCATTAACAACCCTCCAATCTCTATTCATCTTCATGTAGAAGTTTTTTGTCTGGCAAGTGTAATAGATAATAAGTACGCTAGCCAGAACGAATTCTGAATGAACGCAAAATGCTTTCTCATACAATATGCATGAAAATAAGTTGCTTATAGGCTATTGTTCATTTAGAAATGAGAGATTCAAAAGGATTTATTTAGCTGGACGAGGGGAAGGAAATGATGTGTGAAATAGGGTGATATAAGTGAATGAATCATGCCCGAAGCACCGCTAGATTTGATTGAAGCCGTTCACGTTATGATTCACGGGAACATACGTTAAATCAATGACTTTTATATGGGGGATATCATGTCAAAAAAAATAGCGTTTATTTGTAGTGTGGAATCGTATAAGCTTTCGGAAGCCCATTTTTTCAAAGATCTTTGTCTTGTACCGATTTTACTTGGAAAATATTTAAATTATGATGTGAGTATTTTAACGACTGAATTGAATGAATCCGTACTCCATCAAACATTTCCTTCCGTTAAATTCGAACATATCCCTTTTGAAAATAATTTTGAGTCGAATATGAATGCCTACTTAATGGAACATGCAAGGGAAATTGATATTGCCTTTGCCATTGGTCCGTATCCATCCTATTTATCTATGTTCAAAACATATAAACACTATAATTCAAACGGTAAAATTTATATGAAACTAGATGTCAATCGTTTTTGGTTGAGCCGACTAATGACATATTCTTATTTTGAAGAGCTGCTTCAACTTTGTGATTTAGTCACTTCTGAATGCGAATCGATTCAAACAGAGATCAATCGCGTATTGAATGTAGATGTCAAACTTATTCCCAATGGTTTTTATGAATACTTTCCGACAGAGCCCGTATCCTTTGAACAGAAAAAAAACAGAATACTGACAGTTGGTCGATTAGATGCGCCTGAAAAACAAGTGAAATTCGCTGTCAAAGCCTTTTTAGTTGCTGAGCTTGCGAATTGGGAGTTTCGCTTAGTTGGCCCATTGTCAGAGGACTTTAGAAATGAATTACACGAAATGCTTGAGGGAAGCCCATTTGCTGATCAGGTAATCATTTTAGGACCCATATACGATAAATATTTGTTAGAGCAAGAGTATAGGCAGGCTAAAATATTTTGCCTTACATCCACAGTAGAATGTCATGCACATGTGTTTTCTGAAGCGGCTAAAAATGGGTGTTATATCATATCTACTAATGTTGATGGTGCTTCGGACATTACACAAAATCAACGTTTTGGCAAAATTCATCCAACGTATGATTGGGAACATATTGGGCTAGAATTTAAAAATGCGGCAGCACAAGAGCAAATACTTGCACATACATGTGACGAACTACAAAAGTTTGCGCGGACTGAATTGAACTGGCAGATTATTGTGAAAAAAATTGCAGGTTTATTGGATGAGGAAAGAGCTGATTAGAGGGCTCTTTTTCTTATTCAGAAAAGAAAGGGTGACAAAATGAATAAAAGGAAAGGGAAAAAGACATGGATTATTTTAGTGGGATTCATTCTATTAGCTGCTTTCGTTTGGTTAAATAATACGAGCTTATTTTATTCAAAAGAGACAAATTATAAGATTATGGCACATCGAGGATTAGCTCAAACATTTGATATTTCAACGGTTGAAAGTGATACGAATACAGCTGAGATCATTTACCCACCAGAACATCCTTATTTAGAAAATACAATTTCCTCCATGAAGGCGGCGTTTGATCATGGCGCGGATATAGTGGAATTGGATATTAAATTAACAAAGGATCGTCAACTCGCAGTTTTTCATGATTTCACGTTAGAATATCGTACGAATGGAAAAGGCGAAGTGAAAGATTACACGATGGAGGAATTAAAAAAGTTAGATATTGGCTACCGCTATACGGCTGATAATGGCGTTACTTTTCCGTTTCGTGGTCAAGGCGTGGGTATGATGCCAAGCTTAGACGATGTGTTTGCTGCTTTTCCGAATAAAGCATTTTTAATTCACGACAAAGATGGCGATATAGGAACAACGAAAGTATTGTGGGATAACTATTTAAGCGAAATGTCTAAAAAACAATTAAATCAAATAACTGTTTATGGTGATGGAGACAGTGATGGATTCGACTATTTACGATCAAACAATAGTGAGATGAAGCTGTTAACAAAAGACATGATGATAAATGCCCTTTTAAAATATGAATTACTCGGGTGGACAGGCTATATTCCAAAAGAATTGCATAATATGGAGCTTCACCTACCTTTAAATTATGCAAAATACTTATGGGGTTGGCCGAATAAATTTGTGGATCGAATGGAATCCGTTAATACAAGAGTCGTAATTGTTGAAGGAAATGGTAAATGGTCAGAGGGATTTGATACAAAGGTCAGCCTGGATAAAATTCCAGCTGGGTATCAAGGATATATTTGGACAAATCGGGTGGATCGGGTTGCTGAGTGATTTTCGAAATAGGATTATGCGAGTACACACATATCATGAAAAAATGAAACCAAAATAGGCTTGGTTTCATTTTTTTTTGCGCTAAAGGTGAAATTGATTAAAAGTTAAAAGACGAGTAGAATAAAGAGAGAATGTGTTTTACATAGGAGGAAGTTGAATGTTGACATTATTTCAATCAAAAAAAGAAGATATTGAGCAGTTTAAAACGAAGATTGACGAGCTCAATGCAAAGCTCGATAAAAAAGACCATGAATTTCAAATATTTTTAAATGAGTTACATATAAAACTGATTGATACAATCGAACAACATGATAAAGTAAACGATCAACATACTATTTTAGGCGAAATGGTTGGCGAAATTTTGAAAGAATTCAATAAAGTTGAGCATAGTACGGTTCAATCGACAATGATTTCTGAACGTGCCCTAAGCAATGGCAGCACCCTGTTATCTTCATCCGCTGAAATGGTTACATTATCTGAAAGTAGTAAAGAAGCGGTACATGATGTGGAGCGATTAATTGATTCATTAGGACTACAATCAGAGAAAACATCGGCGAGCATGGGGGATTTAAGCGAACGTTCGAAACAAATTTCAGAAATTGTCCGCGTGATTAGTGATATTTCAAATCAAACGAATTTATTAGCATTAAATGCCTCGATTGAAGCAGCACGAGCAGGAGAACACGGTAAAGGTTTTTCGGTTGTTGCAGAAGAAGTAAAAAAATTGGCCGAAAGTACGAAAACAAGTACAGAAGATATCGCAAATTTAACAAAGCAAATTGAACAGCAAGTTGCGCAAGCCTATACAGACAACAAAAATAATATGCAATTAGTAACAGAGGGTATTACAAAAAGTGCAGCTACCTCTTCGCAAATTGATCATTTACTGCAAATTATTTCGAACGTCCAAACTGGCGTGAATGAGTTGTTGACGTTTATAGAAGAACAAAAAACTTCGAGTGAAGATGTTATGAATAAATTTAAAACGACGACAGCACTTTTCAATGATACGAATGTAGTGCTCACAAATCATATTGATGAGTCCGAAATTGTAACTAGGAAATTATTACAAGCTGTGGACCAAGTGAAAAAATTTATGTAATGATGTATTAGCTAGGTGCGTGAATAATTCCGATAAAAAACCTTTGGATAAAATAATCCAAAGGTTTTTGTGTATTAATAATTAAGAAACGGTAACAGCTTCATTTTGGTTAGCTGTTACTACAACCGGTCCCATTGCATTTGTAATAATTTGTTTAATATCTTCAAGAGTAGCTTTTCGTGGGTTTGTCGCTGCGCAAACATCTAACATCGCATTTTTAGCTAAAATTTCGATGTCTTCATCTTTTACGCCAAGTTCACGGAAGCCACTTGGAATATTTAAGTCTTTTGCTAACGCTTCAATTACTGAAATTGCTTTTTCAGCAGCATCACGTTTACTTAGACCTTCAATATTTGCACCTAATAACTCAGCGATTTTTGCAAAGCGTTCTGTGCGTGCTGTTAAGTTGAAACGGCAAACATGTGGTAATAAAATCGCGTTACATACGCCGTGTGGTAGGTTATAGAAGCCACCTAATTGATGGGCAATGGCATGTACATAACCTAATGAAGCGTTGTTGAACGCCATTCCTCCTAAAAATTGAGCGTAAACCATTTGCTCACGTGCTTCTAAATCAGCACCGTTTGCATAGGCACGAGGTAAAAACTCAGGAATTAATTGCAGTACTTTTTCACCACAAGCATCTGTAATTGGCGTTGCATTTGTTGATACAAATGCTTCAATTGCATGTGTTAATGCATCTAAGCCAGTTGCTGCTGTTAATGCTGGTGGTAAACCAATCATTAATTCAGGGTCATTAATCGATACAAGAGGGGTAACATGTTTATCGACAATGGCCATTTTTACTTTACGCGCTGTATCTGTAATAATTGTAAAGCGCGTCATTTCGCTCGCTGTACCAGCAGTTGTATTGATAGCAACTAGCGGAACTAATGGGTTTTGTGTTTGATCTACGCCTTCATAATCATGAATGCGTCCACCATTCGAAGCAATAATACCGATACCTTTTGCTGCATCGTGTGCACTACCGCCTCCAAGCGATACGATTGAATCACAGTTCTCGGCAATATAAACCGCGATACCATCTTCAATATTTTTGTCCGTTGGATTTGGTTCTGCTTTCGGGAAAATTGCAACTTCAATACCAGCAGCTGTAATGATATTAGCAATTTGTTGTGAGAGACCTAATTTGTGTAAGCCCTCATCTGTTACGATTAATGTCTTTTTCACTTCTAAATCGTTTAGTTTGTTACCAACTTCTTGAATTGCACCTGGTCCAAATAAGTTTACTGATGGCATGACAAATTGCTTTAGAACGTCTGACATGTTTCCAACCCCTTTTCAATGTTAGATATTGCTTGAATGGTGAAGTATCACCCTTCGAAATTCATATTATTCTATTTATTTCGGAAACACAATCGAAAGTCTTCCAATTAAATGTAGAGGTTTAGTGAACGTTATTGTAGAAAATTTTACTTATTTTGGTATACCCAGTAAAACCCTACTGAAAATGAGAGGGTGGATCTATTTAATAGAAGTAATTATTTTTCTATGAAAATAATGAATCGTGTGCAAATATTTCAATCTAAAATTTTTGGGGGTCTTACACTTTTAAGTAAATTCTTTTTTCTTGTTTCAAATCCCATCTTTTACAATAATTATGAAACTATTCTTTGCTACATTCGTATAATAATTAATTATGAAAAAGTAGGTGAGAGATTGAAAGTAGAACGTGTGGATATGATGGATGCATTGAGAGGTTTTGCGCTAATTGGTATTTTGTTAGCGAATATGCTGCATTTCCAATTTGGTTCGGCCGGTGCAGAAATTATTGAATCGGCAAATGGGCTAAATCAAGTAAGTTATTATTTGGTGAAGATTTTTGTAGAAGGGTCATTTTATCCGATTTTTGGTTTTGTATTTGGTTATGTTTTGATGAAAATGGTTGAATCTCGAGAAGCGTCAGGGGTAAAGTACAAAAATATAGTGTTTCGCCGAGCGGTTGGTTTATCCGTATTAGGGGTTATGCATATTACACTTTTGTGGGAAGGCGATGTTTTATTAACATATGGCTCAACCCTTTTCATTTTGTTATTGTTTTTCTTAAATCGTCGTGTGAAAACATATTTTGTCTGGGGCTCTATTTTAACTGCAATCCTCGGAGTGGGCGCATTTTTTGGGGGCAATTTTATACAACTCGTAAAGCCGTTAACCGCAAAGGAAATCATGATTTATCAGGACGGTACATATGTAGAAATATTGGGACAACGAATCGGTGATTTTTTTGGAGCAGGCGGCTTATTCATATTCTTCACCTTGTTAATTGTTTGGCTATTATTTTTAGTTATTAGCTTCCTTATGGTTGGTCCATTCGTATTGTTTGGGATGGGTATGGCGAAGAAGGGGACGCTTTTACAGCTAGAAAAGGGTGTGCAAACTTATAACAAAGTGGCGCTACTTGTACCAGTAGGACTATTGCTAAAAGGGATTATTATTTTTGATACGCCGTATAGCTTGTTTATATATTCGGCAGGGACATATGTGTTAGCCATTGGTTATATTGCTCTATTTGCAACGCTATTTAACCGTTATCAAACGCAAATGAACCATTATTTTGCACCAATCGGAAAATTATCGCTTTCGAACTATTTAATGCAAACGATTATTTGTACGACGATTTTTTATGGCTACGGATTCGGATTATTTGGGAAGTTAGGTGTCTTTGCTGGAATCCTTTTATCGGTCATCATCTATGTGATTCAGCTAAAGTGGAGTCAACTGTATTTAAAGCGTTTTTCACTGGGACCGGTAGAAACGATTTTAAGATGGTTCGTTTATTTAAAGAAGCCTCAGAAAATGGAATGAAATCGTATATTGAAGTGAGTTATCTTTATAGTGGAAGGAAAGCTTAAAAATATGCAAAATGCTGAAACGTTCATTAACGAGCGTTTCGGCATTTTTGCTGTCTATTATCTTCAATTTACTTGTTTATAAATCATTTAGGTTTAAATAACTAGATAAACGGTAATTAGTAATTATATAATACTGGTTTCCAAATAGCAGTTTGAATGATTAATTGATTGAAAGGTCATAAATCTACTAACGATTAGCAGTTATTACATAGAGCAGGGGGAATATAACATGCCAAACGAATCTATCCCATTCGAAGTAACTTCACTTTCACATTAGATGAGTCCATCCGGTGAAAAAGATAAGCCAAAAGAGAAATTGTTAAAGGAATTAGAGGATTTGAAATATGCGCTGGATCAATCTTCTATTGTAGCCATTACGAATCAAAGGGGAATAATTTCTTATGTAAATGATAAATTTTGCGAAATCTCTAAGTATAAGCGTGAAGATTTAATTGGGCAAGATCATCGCATTTTAAATTCAGGTTACCATCCGCGGGAATTTTTTAAAAAGGTTTGGGCTACGATAGGGTCGGGAAAAATTTGGAGTGGGGAAATACGAAATCGGGCTGGTAATGATTCATTTTACTGGGTAGACACGACAATTATCCCTTTTTTAAATGAGCGTGGTAAGCCGTATCAATATGTGTCAATCCGAAATGATATTACGATTCGAAAGGAAATAGAGGAAGAAATGCGAAAAAATGAAGAAAAGTTTCGATTGATAACAGAAAACTCATCTGATTTGATATCAATTGTCAATAGATCAGGTTATTTCCAATATATTTCACCTTCTCATCAGAAAACATTAGGCTATGGTATGCTTGATTTAGCAGATAAACAGCTAATACAATGTGTGCATGAAGAAGACCGAGAAGTTGTATTTACTGAATTAACATTGGTAGCTGAAAAGATAAAAGAATTTTCTCAGTTAGAGTTTCGTATTAAAACCAATAGAAATACGTATAAGGATATGGAGGCAAGCATCAATCCGATTATAGACAAGGACGGGCACATTGCTGATTTTATTTTTGTCATGAGAGATATAAGTGAGAGAGAAAAATCAGAGAAAATAAATTACCATTTAGCTTACCATGATTCTTTGACTGGTTTACCAAATCGCAGACTTTTTACGAAACAGCTTCAAGAAGATATTGAAAAAGCGAATCGCTGTTCTTCTCAGCTTGCTGTCATGTTTATAGATCTAGATTATTTCAAATTTATAAATGACTCCTGGGGACATGTGGTAGGGGATCTCGTGCTAATTGAAGTAGCACGGCGCATAAATAATGCCACACGGTCTACGGATTTAGTTGCCCGTTTAGGAGGAGATGAATTCGCGGTGTTATTAACGGATATTTCCATCGAAGAGCTAGAGCCGCTAGCAAAGAGAATCCATTCTTATTTTCAAGAATCTCTCCCATTTATTATATCGCAATATAATCTTTCCTGTAGTATGGGCATTGCCGTTTATTCCCACAATGGAGAAACAGCAGATGAATTAGTAAATAATGCGGATATCGCACTTTATGCTGTTAAAGAGAATGGGAGAAATGGGTATTCTTTTTTTCAGAAGGAAATGAAAGACAGGTATATTTCAAAACAGAGGAATAAATAATAAAAAAGGAATGAATTAAAACAATTCATTCCTTTTTCGCATGACTTTTGCAGTTTTTGCACCCACATTAACTAGAATGTTTCTGCATTCGTTACTTTGTAAATTTCCATCAGATTAGCAAGAACTACATTTTGGGAATTTTACGTTAACGTGATACACTAAATAAAGTTTATCATCACAAATAATGGCTTGCTTAAAATCTACATCAACTTTTGAATCGCAAAGGTCTACAGGACATTCGTAATCATTTTCTGGAACATAGCAAAGTACTTGATCTACGAAACCTGTTCCTTGACCTGCTGCTGTTCTAAAGTCAAATCTTCTCTCACATTTGTTTAAAAAGACTTCTTCAAAATTGAACCAGTATCCGAACTTTCCAATAATGTGAACAGCGTTAACTTTTGTTTTCAAATGTTTTTGCTTACATCCGTAAATATCAATAGTTGCTTTTGTAAAACATGGTTTAATCACACAATGAAGGTCTGAAAAATCTGCGACAGGGTTTACTCCATCAGAAATAGCTACTAAATTTAAAGGTGCTTCTTTAATAAAACATGTAGTGAATTCGCGTTTACATGGTTTATCACAAATTGAAGATTCACATTTTAGCGTGTTTGAGTACTTTTCCATCATCTCTTCTTTCGTATTAACGAAATTGATTTCTTTCACACCATATAATGCTTCAATTTGTTGTAATAAACTAGAATTATTCTCAAATTGTGCGACTTTATAATATTTATCTAACATTATTATTTTCCTCCTTTCCTTTAAAATGTACTACAGTTATAATCTATTCACTTTCAAGAAAAGGTTATAGATAAATAACCCGAGTTCTATTATTTTTTCTATTAACTATTTTTTTATTCTTGTCGGTACAGGAGCCGTACTAGATTGATGTCACGAAAAGGGGCATACAATTTGAGTGATTACTAGGAATGTTTGGTTAGTTGATTTAGCAAGTAGAAAATTTAGCGTGATTAATGATTTGGAAAAGCGATTTATTGTACTTTATGCAATATTATTTCTTGGGAAATGATTGATTTCCAATAATACCCTGGTGAGTATATAAGGTAGGCTGTACATAAATAAGTGGCTGTCAAAAATAGAGTTATGAGAAAGACTTGTGCAATAAGCGATTATGGCAACGTATTGGATGATACAAGTAATGGAAAAATGGAGGAATGTACAAAATAATGGTTATTTTATAGGAAGTGCCGAATATATTTGGGAAGAATTTGTGGAACCGTACGGGTGGATGATGACGCAAATGACAAATCGGCTCCCCAATTATGCGGGAGCCGATATGGCTGTGGACCGAACGACCAGATTTAAGGAGGAACGCGGCATTTACAAGGCGTAATCGGGAAAGTCAAGGCTAACCAAATGAAGCTTGTCAAAACGTTTATTGCGCGGTAGAGGGGATTATTCTTAGATGGATTGCCGGCTGGGTGTAGAACTGTATTTTGAAATTTCTCACAAATAATATAAACACTGCTATAATATTTACTGATATGGTTTAATTTTCTAAATAGGGGGTGTTTAAATGAAAAAGTCAATATTGGTATCGGCGGCTTTAACAATTGGATTAACATTTACACTTGTAACAGCGCCACAAACAGTGGATGCTACAACAAAAGAAATTTCCTACAATACTTGTAAGGAATTGAATAAAGTATACACAAATGGAGTCAGCAAAGCTAAAGGTACGAAGAACACAGTTGTAAATAGAACGACGAAGAAAGCGGAATATAAGAATTCTAATGCAATTGTAAGTGCTAGTCTGTACAAGCTAAATACAAAATTAGACAACGATAAAGATGGAATTGCATGTGAAAAATAGAAAGGCAAGGTGATGTAAAAAGATCAGGCAAAATGATATGGGGATTCTTCATATCATTTTATTCTGTAACGGTACAATTACTATCGGAGTGTTAAACATAGTTGTGTATTCATCCATTCGAAAAAAGTAGAGACAACATAAGTAGGAAGAGTCATTACATTTTGGTGCTTGGCAGTTGAACAATTAATTAAAGGAGGGGACAGATTAGATGATATCACAACAAATACTAACGACACTTGATGAGGTGCTTCATGATAAATGTTTGACGGCTAATATTCCTGGGATGGCGTTAATTATAGCAAAAAATGGACAGCCGATTTTTGAGAAATATTATGGTTACCGTGATGTAAGTAGGGAATTACCTGTTACGAAAGACACGATTTTTGGCGTTGCTTCCATTACGAAATCATTAGCTGCTGTAGCTGTTTTGCAATTAGAGGATGCAGGAAAGCTCTCAGTGGAGGATCAAATGCTTCAATGGTTGCCTGAACTCCACCTACCAAATGAACAATATCGTGAAAAAGTGAAAATACATCATTTACTTTCGCATACTAGCGGTTTCCCAGGGATGAATATCGTAAACTGTGCAAGGGCAAATAGTATTTTGAGTGATCCACATGGAGAGTACTTATTTGATGGTTTGCCACTAGGACCGAATGATAGAAAAATTAAAACGGTTGCTGAACTGATGGAGGTTATGAGCGAAGCAGAATATTCATTGCTTGGTCCCCCAGGTTCACTATTTAACTACTCAAATGAAGGCTATGCATTGCTGCAAGAAATCATCGAAAGAGCTAGTGGAGAAAACTTCATTACATATGTACAGAAAAATATATTCCAACCTTTAGAAATGAAGCGCTCCTTTTTCTTAACTTCTGACCTAAAGAGCTTTGAGAATGTTACGGAACTCTATGCGTACAGAAAAGAAGCAGATAACCTTTCAGTTTTCAACTCACCAGCTTGGTGGGATGTAGGGGATATTTATTCAAATGGCTCACTTAAAACATCTAGTTCTGATTTGATGAAGTTTTTAGAAGTTTTTCGTCTTGATGGAATGGTAAACGGAAATATTATTCTCTCCAAAGAGGGTGTACAAAAGATGATTTCCATTCAAGCAACTATGCCAACGGGTGCTCATTACGGATATGGCTTACAAGTAGATGGTTTATCGGGAATACCCGTGTTTGGGCATGGTGGTAGTATTAAGGGCGTTTCTTCTCATATGAAAGTCGCGAAAGAACAGGGAATTACGGTATTGGTACTTACGAATATCGCTGAGGCGAATGCAGAAAAAATGGCGACTACATCATTAAATCACATACTGCAATTACCAGATGTTACGAGTATGGAATTTACACAATACAAGCTTTCTGAGGAACAATTAAAAGAATTTAGTGGTATGTATCAATCAGATGAGGGACAAAAAGCCGAAATTTTATTATATGACAACCATATCCAGTTGAAGGTACAACAGAATCTAGTTCAAATGAAGGCTTATACGGTAGGTGGTTTTATGACTTCAGGAGGTGAAAGAATAAAATTTATTATGGATGATCAAGGGAAAGTAAGCGGGTTATTTAAGGGCAGTCGTTTCATACCGAAGAGAAACTAAAAAAAGAGGTATTTTGGAAGGTTTGCTACCGAATACTTATTTAACGACACAAACAAGAGCGCTTCCTAAAACAGGAAAGTGCTCTTGTTATATTTACATATTATTTTTTCAACATTTCCTCACCAAGCAAGCGGTAAGCAGTTAATCTTTGGTCAATGGAATACAGATTGCAGTTAATCATCGCTTCATCAAAACCATATTGATTTTGTTCTTCTAAAATTTGTGTTGCGACTTCTTTTGCTGTACCAATGAGCATTAGCGGACGGTTTTTATCTAAAATCGACTTGTCCATTTCTGTCAGTGGGTAGTCATTTGCTTCCTGTGGTGTAATCGTTGGAAGTAGGCGGCCTTGCATTAAATTTAAGCGCATAATTTGCATCGGCATCGAATTATATTCGGCTTCTTCCGTTGTTTCGGCAACGCTTACGGCATACGTCGTGATAATTTGTGGCTTCTCCATAAAGTAAGAAGGCTGGAAAGAATCGCGGTACGCATCGAAAATAGCCTTTGACATTTGACCGTTAAAAAATTGCGCAAATGAATAACCGATTCCTGCTGCGCCAGCTTGTCGTGCACTTTGACCACTTGATCCGAGTAGCCAAGCTTGCGGTAACGTCACTTTAAATGGTGTGGCTACGATTTGATCGTAAATCGGTTCACCAGTACTTTTCTCATTCATCAAGTTTAAAATGATTTCTAGTTTATCATATTGTTCCGTCATTTCCGGTCTACGTCCACTTGCCAGCGCGGTCATAGATGGACCATCTCCACCAGGCGCTCTACCCGCACCGAAATCTATACGGTTTGGTGCTAATGCCGCTAATGTTTTAAATACTTCAGCTATTTTTAGTGGGGAATAGTGCATCATCATTATCCCGCCCGTGCCTAAGCGGATGCGTTCTGTTTTTGCCGCTATGTAAGCTGCCGTAATTTCAGGTGCAGAGCTTGCCAGTGACGTTGTATTATGATGTTCTGCAAGCCACATTCTCTCGTAGCCAATTGCATCTCCAAGCTGTGCAATTTTTACGCTATTTGCCAGTGCCTCTGTGGAAGTCATTCCCTTTGAAACTGGCACTTGGTCTAATATACTTAATTTCATATTGCCCACCTCATTTCATACTCTTAAAATACCGAAACTTATGAAGGAAGTAAAATGATTGAACCAACATACCCCTCTCTAGGTTTGTAATAGGCCACTTTAGCTTAACCAAACAACCTTCAAATCTTTCTGTGAAAGCGAAATACCAATCATTAATAATATATACCACCTTAATCATATACTTTGAATTGAATCCGTACATATAGGGGGAGATAGTATAAGCACTAGTTATTATGATTTTCGCAATGGTAGGTCAAGAGACAATACTAAAAGGGGATGTATAAATGGTATGGGATTACGAATATGATGTTGTCGTCGTTGGCTCCGGTGCCTCGGGTTTTTCTGCAGCAATCACAGCAAAAAAAGAAGGGTTACGTACATTATTAATTGAAAAAGAAAAGTATTTTGGAGGAGCATCTGCTTTATCAGGTGGTGGTGTATGGATTCCGAATAATAAATATTTAGTTGATGCTGGTGTTGCTGATAGTTTTGAAGAGTCTAAATTATATTTAGATTCAACGGTTGGCGATTTAGTGAGTGATAAAATGAAGGAAGTTTATTTGAAACAGGGAATTGAAATGTTGGATTATATGCATAATTTAGGCCCACATATGAGATTCTCCTATGCAAAAAATTACTCTGACTATTACCCAACACATCCAGGGGGCAAAGGAAAGGGCAGGTCGATCGAGCCCGAAGTGATTGATTTGAATAAATTACAAGATTGGAAGACGATGCTTCTTCCACCTACAATGGATACAAAAGGTTTCGTTATGACAGGACAAGATTTTGTTAAAGTGAATATGATTACTAGAACTTGGGCGGGGAAAAGAGCTTCCCTAACACTCGGTTGGCGATTAATTAAGCATAAAGTACTCAAAAAAGATTATGCCTCTTTAGGAAGAGCTTTAATAGCTCGAATGGCTTTAACTTACAAAAATCTAAACGGTGAAATTTGGCTTGAAGCACCATTTGTTGATTTTATTTATGAAAATGATAAAGTAACCGGCTTAATCGTAAATAATAAAGGCGAAAAAGTATCAATTAAAATTAATAAAGGCTTAATTTTTGGTTCAGGTGGATTTTCTAGAAATCAAGAAAAGAGAGAAAAATATCTTCCAAGCCCACAAGATGTAACTTGGACAAGTTCACCAAAAGGTCAAACAGGGGATATTATTGAACCATTTGCAAAACTCAATGCTCAGTTTGGTTTAATGGACAGAGTTTGGGGTGCACCTACTGTCATTAATCATTTAGGCATGCCGTTTTTCTTAGTGGCTGATCGAGGCATTCCAAATATGATTATCGTTGACCAAGACGGAAAAAGGTATATTAATGAACCGACACCTTACCATGAATTCGTTGATAAAATGTATGAACATAATGAAAAAACAGGTGGTAAAGCGATTACTTCCTGGATTATTTTAGATGCACGAGCTAAGAAAAGGTATATCTTTACCGGATTATTCCCAGGGCAGGATTTCCCTAAAGAATACTACGAAAATGGTATTGTTTTAACAGGAAATACAGTCGAAGAATTAGAGAACAAATTAAATATGCCAAAAGGAAATTTAGTAAATACAATGGATCGATTCAATGAATTTGCTCAAAATAGGAAGGATTTAGACTTCCATAGAGGAGAAATCGCGCATGATCAATATTACGGTGATCCTACGTTACCAAATCCAAATTTACTTGAAATCAATGCAACTCCTTATTATGCAATGAAAGTTTATCCAGGCGATATCGGTACTAAGGGTGGAGTAGTGACGGATGAGTGGGCAAGGGTCGTAAAAGAAGACGGAACCGTATTTGATAATGTATACGCTTGTGGTAACTGTTCAGCATCAATCATGGGGCAATCTTATCCAGGACCAGGAGCAACATTAGGACCGGGTATGACTTTTGGTTACTTAGCCTCCATGCACTGTAAGGATAAAACCTAAAAGACCTTTCTTTAATAATATTTATTGTGTCGACAAAAGCGTTTGGACGCATACAATTTCAAATGCTTTTGTCATTTTCAGAAATTTATTTTGTGGAAGAAGATTTATAAATTCTCTTGATGTAGATGCTATGATTGCCATATGAAATTTTTTCAACGGATATAAGCGTATTACAGTGTAGTGTGCGATAGTGTACTTTCTCTACAGAGTAAAGCGTCCTACGGTAGACTTAGCATCTTTTAAGTTAACATTCTTGAAAAATCACTTTTACAATTGTTTTCACATTAGGTATTGAAGAAAAAGATAACTCTGCATGATGTTTCTTAGCAATCTGCTCACATAATGCGAGTCCCAATCCATTTCCACCTTCATGTCTACTTCTTGACTTATCTACTCTATAAAATGCTTCTGTCACCTGAAGGAGTTGCTTCTCTGTCATTCCTTTTCCATTGTCTTCCACTTCAATGGTTTTTTTTTCATTTTTAAAATAAGCCCTCATCGTAATTTTACCTTTTGTGCTACATGCCTTTATTGCATTATCTACTAAGTTCACAACCATACTTTCTAATAAATCTTTATTTCCATTTATTTCTTTCAACTCATTATAATAAACTAATTCTATTTCTTTTTCTTTGAGCTTACTATTTTCGGTTTGATGAACTTTTTTAAACAACTGTTCTATATCGATTGATACCATTTCAATTTCTTTTTCTTCTCGTATTATTACCAGTTCCAATAAACTTTCCGAAATATTTTTTAACCTTGTACTCTCTGATAAAATGTAATTGGTTGCAGCAAACTTATCTTCCTCACTTAAATGCGTCTTCTGCATATATTCAGCGTATCCATAGATTGCAGTTAATGGGGTTCTTAATTCATGTGCCAGATCATCAATCAATCTCTGTCTCTCTCTCGCATGGTTCTCAAGCTCTTCCATCTGATATTGAATTTTGTCCGCCATCGTATTAAAACTTTGTACAACCTCTGCGATTTCTTTGCCACCCCTAATCTCTAGCTTTTCTTTGTATTCACCATTGGCAATCTTATTTGAGATGCTTGAAATTCTTTCTAGTGGTTTAAATAGATATTCTAATAAAATAAACAAGCATACACTTAAAATTACTGAAAATAATATACTTGCAATAAATAAAGAATTATTTCTCTTATCCCACTCATTAACTATATCTGTAATGTCTGCGTAATAGATTAATGCATATTGGTTAAATTGCTCTGGTAAGTTTCCAGATATTTGTATGTATTTCCTTTCATTTAGTGTCACAACCTGTACTTCCGTTATATCTTTTTCTTTATTTGTTTCTTTATCACTTAATGTTGCTTCTACGGGTAAACTGGAATATATTTCTGATTTATCTTTATAAATTTGTAAATAAATTTTTTGAACTTCATAATGCTTTTTATACGAATCATAAGAATGAGCAATAGCATCATCTATTTCATAACCTCTATTTTTCATAGCCAATATGTCTTTAGTCATACTATTTACTAAAAAATAATGTTCTCTAAGATAGCTCCCCTTAATGCCTGAAAGGTTATGTTTTGTATTATTAATACAAAATAACATAATCCCAACATTAATAAACAATAGAAATAATATCAAAGTCCATATATATGCTTTATTTTTCATGCTACACCTCTAACCGATAACCTAGTTTATACACGGTTACAATTCGTTTTTCCAAACCCAACTTTTTTCTAAGCTTCTGAATATGTACATCTACCGTTCTTGTTTCTCCAATGTAATCATATCCCCATACTAATTCTAAAAGCTTCTCTCTTGATAAAGCAATGTTTCTATTTCTTATAAGTATCTCTAGTAACTCAAATTCCTTAGGTGTATATTCAATTACTTTCTCATCCAAAAAAAGTCTTCTACTATGGAATTCAACCCTAACGTTATCGATTACAAATGTATCTTCATCCTTCTTGGTTCTTCTTAAGATAGCTTCTACTCTTGCAAAAAGTTCTAACATTTCAAAGGGCTTTGTCAGATAATCATCTGCTCCCATGACAAGTCCTTTTACCCGATCCTCAACGCTTTGTTTAGCTGTTAAAAGAATAGTAGGGGTACCTTTTACTTGTTTTAATACCTCAAATCCATCCATTTCAGGTAACATAATGTCTAATACAATTAAATCAAAACTTTTATTTTTCACCATTTTTATGGCTGTTTCACCATCCATAGCAAAAGAGCACGTATGCCCAACCAAGTTTAAGTTTCTCCTTATTAATTCATTAATTGCCTCTTCATCTTCTACTACTAGAATATCTGCCATGCTTTTCACCTCATCATATTAAATAACTAATATCCTTTTATACTTGAAATTTGAATTTATATAGACTATCCTATTTCAAAATGTACGAAAATTTCCCTTATTATCTCACATTGAAATCGAAATTTTAACATTGTCCATTTATTTTACAACTCTATAACAACTTTATTATAGAACCCATATATTTTGTTGTTATTTTTATATTGTTCCAAAATAAAATTACAAGGAGGACAATAAAATGTCTCGAAAATCATTACTTCTAAGTAGTGTCGCAAAAAACAGTTTCAAAGGTGTTATAATTACTACTTTTATAGGTGCCGCGTCCCTTGTGTGCACACAAGCCATAGTAGCTAGCGAACTAGAAACGGTTACCAAAGTTCCTACTACTTACAATGTCTCTGAACTTTCCTACTTAGTGGATAGACAAATTCCTACTAACTATGTAAAAGCAAATTATGAGGCTATCTATTCCCCTAATACTCAAAGTAAAACACCAAATTCTAAAGATTTATCTATACAAGAAGCTGCTGAAATAGCTGCCCAAGAAATATTTAAATTTTCTGGGGAAAAGCTTGATAATCAAACGCTTCAAATGTCCTATTTCAATTACCCACAAGCTAGTAGGCCTTATTCTATATGGCAGGCTAGTGTAGAAATTACACCTTCCTATCTTCTACAAGTTGATATTAATGGAAGTACAGGTGAACTCATTCGTGTCACATTCGCTGGTGGTCCTAATATAGACACCAAATTTGATATTGATGCACCTTCAACGACTGAACTGATAAAAGAACGACTCGCTAAGGTTAGTAATCAATTTAACCCCGACATTGATGACTCATATGCAAAAGTCCGAGATCTTGTCATCAAAGCAGGTTATATAGCTGAACCTATTAAATCTATAACATATCAGTATCTATCTGCTGATGCATTCGCAGTAGTTGCACATACCTTTGATGTCACAACTGCTTCTAATAAAATCCATCGTTTTTCACTTTCTGAAGACCTTACACAACTGAGAGACTATCAAGTTTTAGGAACGGTAAATGAATAATTTTGCAACTATAAATTCATGAATTCTTGATGTGGAATCCCTGTAGATATGGATGTTACGCCAGAAAAGCTGTATACCTAAAAGGTATACAGCTTTTCTATTTAATAACAGTTATATATAATACGCCTCATCGAAATAAGTCCAAGTGAGATTTTTTATCTTAAATGAAATGCTCCCATGTTTTATTGGCCAGTATTAAACTTTTTAAGTCAAATATTCACATTTAGTAATACGGAAATGTATAGACAATTATTTGTTCTATAATTTTTTGAAATGTGGTGTACATTTTGGAAAAGCGAATATATGGCACGACCCTTCAGTTACTAGTACTCTCTGCAGTAAATCACGTGGGATGTGGATATTTAATTCACCATTTCCACATGTAGCGTTCGTGAATACGATAGATAATAAAGCCTTTATTATACCAAAAAAAGGTTTTTTAGTTCATTTACACAAATATTCTTTGTTCACTTAAGAATATCTTAAGAATATCTAAAGAAATTAAGTAGGCTTATATTAAGATTCATTCGATAATCTTAGTAGGTGAAAGAGAAAACGATTGGAGCGGAAATCATGATTGAGTTACGTAATGTCACAAAAAAATACGGGAAGAAAGTTATATTAGACGATGTAAGTATTACCTTTAAAAAAGGTAAAATTAGTTGTTTATTAGGATTAAATGGAGTAGGGAAAAGTACGACGATGAAATCCATTATGCGTCTAGTGCCGATTAGCAAAGGTGAAATATTAGTTGATGGCCAGCGAGTTAGCGAAAAGAACATTGATAAAATTGCTTTTCTAGCGGATATTCCAACACATGAAATTAGTTGGACAGTAGAGGAAAATTTACGATTTGCAGAAATTTATTATGATACGTTCGATTTTGAAAAAGCAAAGCGTATGGTTGAGTTCTTTAAACTGCCCAAAGAAAAAAAGCTGAAAGAATTATCTAAAGGAAATTTAGCACGTTTTACAATTATTATAGGACTTAGTCAAAATGCGCCGTATGTATTAATGGATGAGCCATTTAGTGGTTTGGATTTATTTTCCAGAGAAGCGTTTATTGCAGCCCTAAAATCCGATTTTATGATAGAAGGTCAAACAATCATTATTACTACACACGAAATTGATGAAATCGAGGGTATTGCAGATGATGTCATTTTACTTGAAGAGGGAAAAGTATTGTGTACGTTTAGCAAGCAAGATGCTTTAGCAGAAGGATTAACTGTAGTCGATAAAATGAGAAAAATTTATAGAGGATAAAGGTGTACGGGTATGAAATTCTTAACGTTTGTTGAAATAGATTTACGTAAAATCTTTCCGTTTCTATTAGGAATGTACGTAATAGCAATAGTAGGCTTTCAAGGTATTTTTGCAAAGCTAGCATCCAATATAAATGGAAAAATTGTTCAAAGCGCAGCAGAAAGCGGAACAACATTGGATGAATATTTAAAAACGATAGATAAAATGAGCTTTCTTTCTATTATTGATTCAAATCCACTTCCACTAGTTATGCTAATTTTTGTGGGACTGGCGTTAATTTTATTTGGATTTTATTTATGGTATAAAGAGTGGTTTGGCGCATCTAAGCGTATTTACACACTGTTGAGCATTAAAGGAAGTCGTTTCCGTATTTTTACAAGTAAATTAGTAGCTTTCTTGTTTATTTTTGTAACGTTCTATGGAATTGTTTTACTAAATTTATTTTTAAGCAGTTTTTTAGTAAAGTTCATACTACCAGATCAAATTATTGCAAGTGATCTTGTTCAGAACTATATTCTTCATTCACAGCTTTTACCGTTTGTAATACCAGTTAGTGGAGGAAGCTTGTTATTTAACATAGCCTTCCTAATTATGATGTTTTCAATCCTTTCAGTGTTCGTATTATGGGATCGCTCAAAGCGAATATGGGGAATGATTGGCGGCTTTATTTTTATGGGAAGCACAGTAGCTGTATTCTTCTATTTAAACACTTTAGATCTATACACCTCTGAAAAAACAATAGTTAATTGGGCATTCACACTCTGTGTTTTAGCAATAAGCACAAGTTTTAGTCACTATTTATTAAAAAAGAAAGTTTCAATATAATAGGAGAGAAATCATGAAATTTACTAGAATTATTACATTATCACTTATTAGTGCATTATCCATTGGAACGTTAATTGGCGTAGCAGAAGTAAATAAAGTACCAGTCGATCGTAATTTTGAGATAAAAGATGAAAAAGGAAATCGTGAAGCTTTGCAATCGGTCGCTTTTGAAAGTGTCATTAAAGTTGATAATAATAAGTTCGAAAAAGTCATTTTAACAAAAGATGATGTTGAATTTAAAGATACGAAATATGACATATTGCATGGCGTCGGCGAAAAAGTTCTAAACAATAAAGACATGTATCGAGGAATGAACTATGCATCAGAGTATGAAAATAGTGAGTTTACGATGATTGCCGCTTTTAATACTAATTTTCCATATGGCTCAAATGAAGCGTATGTAACGATTGCAAAAAAAGATAAAAAAACAAATCAACTTCAAAAAGAAAAGATAACTGTACCTGGAATTACGACCAATATGCTTATTACGGAAGAAAAATTATTTGAACATAATGATTCGATCTATTACAGTGCTGTCTTACAAAGTATGAATGGTTCTGTGGGTCCAATTTTAAAAATCTATCAAATTCAGAGTAATTTACAACTAAAAGATGTTATGAATGTTGATTTATCGTTACCAGGAGATTATACAGATGTAAGTAGATTGGTGACTGATGGAGATACTTTATTTATGATTTTATCAGATCAACAAGAAAAAAAACTCATGGAAATCAATTTAGATACAAACAAACATGTTAAACACGATATACCAGAGTTTTCAAAGGATGATCCGTATATTCAAATGTTTAGAGTAGATGAAAACTATTTTTATATGAATGTTGATAGTTCAATGTTTGTCATCGATAAGAATACGTACAAACAAGTTAATCAAAAAGTGATGCAGCCGAGTTTTATTTCAAAATATGATTATGTTTCTCCTGTAGATCAAACAGAGAGTGATGAAACTTTGTATGTAATTTATGAAGGATATAAAAATAATATTAGCGATATGTATGTTGTAGCATATCATGCTGCAACTGGTGATATTTTATATGAAGGAAAGCTTCCTAGCACGGTAAATCGTGGCGTGTCAGCATATAAATTCTTAAAGGAATCAAATTCATAATCAAGACCCAATGTTCCAATAGGATTTATGAACAGGGAGAACATACAAAGATTAGTAGTGCAGACCAAGGCAATGGTTTGCACTATTTTTCTGTTATCCCTGTATCTTTTTTTATGTGGTAAATATACGGGCAAGAATTTGTTACATTTTATTTTTAAAAGTCATGTACATAATGAAATAATGCGCATATATTTTCCTTAAAGAAACTTTTATTCCTTAACGAAAGTTTAAAATAGGAGATGGTCTCATGAAAGAAAGAGAGGAAAGACGTGGAAATGCAGAGTATAAAGAATTTAGGGAGGCAACATCTTCTCCAAATCGGCTGAAAAGATTTTGGATTTTTCTCGGACCCGCTTTTATAGCCGGTGTAGCGTATATTGACCCGGGGAATTTTGCAACAAATATTAGTGCTGGTTCTGATTATGGCTATTTACTTCTTTGGGTAGTTCTCGTTTCAAATTTAATGGCAATTCTCATTCAAACTTTATCTGCAAAATTAGGTATTGCCACAGGTAAAAACCTACCTGAAGTATCAAAAGAAAACATGCCTAAGCCTGTATCAATTGCCATGTGGATTCAAGGGGAATTGATTGTAATTGCTACGGATCTTGCCGAATTTATTGGTGCAGCATTAGGCTTGTATTTGTTGTTTGGGATACCGCTGTTCACGGCTGCCATTATAGCTGCAATTGGATCTTTCGTTATTTTAGAATTACAACGTCATGGTGTCAGAACACTTGAAGCTGGGATAACGGGGATGGTGTTTATCGTTGTTCTCTCATTTGGACTACAAGTGTTCTTTGCCCAACCAGATGCCAATGCGGTTTTACAGGGACTGTTTACACCTCAATTTGATGGCGTGGACAGTGTAATGTTAGCGGCGGGAATATTAGGAGCGACTGTGATGCCGCACGCTATCTATCTACACTCATCATTGACACAAAAAAGAATTATTGGACGCAATGAGATTGAGAAAAAAAGAATCTTTCGTTTTGAATTTATCGATATTTTAATCGCGATGGTTATTGCCGGTACGGTGAATGCATGTATGCTCATCGTTGCTGCAGCATTATTTTTCCACAATGGGCTAAGTGTACAAAGTCTAGACGTGGCCTTTACTTATTTAGGTGAACTCATTGGACCATTTTCTGCGATATTATTTGGAGTGGCTTTACTATTTTCTGGCATCGCAAGTTCTACGGTTGGTACGATGGCTGGAGATGTTATTATGCAAGGGTACATCAATCGTCGAATCCCAATCTACTTAAGACGAACAATCACTGTAATTCCGCCACTTATTGTGATTGGAATTGGAGTGGATTCAACACTAGCATTAGTTATTAGCCAAATTATTTTGTCATTTGGTATCCCTTTTGCCTTAATCCCTTTAATTATTTTTACAAGCAAGAAGAGAATAATGGGTAGTTTGGTCAATCATAAGTTTACAACATTTGTTGCTTGGATCATTGCCTTAGTTATTATTGCACTAAACATTTTTCTTTTAGCCCAAACAATTCCAAGTTTTTTTAAATAGCAAAAAGAATGTCCACTGCGTTTTCAAGTGGACATTCTTTCATTATTATCGATGTAGGATTAAGCTTGAACTTGAATTATTTTACTTTTTTTCTTTATAATGCATTAAAAAGGGGTGAAATCGTTGAATCCAGCTGAAAATATTTATTTTTTCCTACTTGGATTGGGTGTATTGTTTTCGATCGTTGTAAGTTGTTTCATATTACGAAAACGAAGAAAAATGGCGATTGTTACTTCAATTGCAATCGTGATTGGCTTTGCTGGTTACTATATGTACTATCCTACAATAAAAAAGAACACGCATACAGAGCGCTTTCAGCAAATTCAAGTCTTTCTAGAGAAAACATATCCAGATAAACAGTTTGCGATCACCTCGCAACATTATGAATCAGGATACATTGTCGGTGATTTCGAAATTAGTGATTTGAATACACCTTTAATGGGCGTGACATTACGTGTTCATAAAGATGGACACGTATCTCAAATAGCTACTTGGTCAAAGTTAGACTATCCTACACAGCAAAAGCTATGGCGGGTTATTGAATTCTATTATGGCGAAACCTATTCATTGGATAAAGAAATTGGAGAATTTACTAGAAAAGATCACTGGATTGATGGTGAACTAACGGTATTTGCGCTAACGATTAATGATGTTCCTTCAATTGCCATCTTTAATTATTCAACTGCAGGTTACAGCTTATTAGAATTAAAAGAGGGCGAACGGGGGAAATTTGTTTCTGTCGAGTTAGACGGTTATCTGTTCATATATATTGATGAAAACTATGAAGGTGAACTGGTTACAATTCATACGGAAGCGGGCAATCAATATACGCTAAATGCTCAAGAGCAAAAAGGAAAATTAATCGTTAAAAAATAACATTGTTCTACATTATTCATAGAGATAAAGAAAAGCCTATTTAGGATTTATTGATCTTGAATAGGCTCGTTTACATTTTAGCAGAAAACCTTACTTATGATACGGTTCACCGAAAATATTTTAAGAGAGGTTAAATTTAATTAATTTTTCTATTAAATTTCAACTCAAAGTAGTTGTTTCATACAAGCAATCTCATTGAAATATTCATACGCTATATTAATTAAAACTATAAGAAAAGGAAGTTTTACTATGGGACAACTAAATCAATATACAATCACTATTCTTGGAAGTATGGGAGGTGTTGCTAAGTCAATCTTATCTATTCTAAATCATTCTGCTACTGATAAAAATGATCCAATCCACCATATTATTGTAAACTCAAAGCTTGTTTTAATAGATAACAATCAAAAAACGATGGATTATTATAATCAATTGTTTCCAAATTTAATTGCTAATTTGATTATCGTTCAATTTGATCTTAGTGACCTAGACAAATTTACTGAACTTTTAAAATCGACAAACACCAATTTAGTTATTGATGTATCCTGGGCTGATACAATCGAAATGGTTGAATGTTGTAACAAACTTGGAGTTCATTATATCAACTCAGCATTAGAGAACACTGCGGTTGATCTAGATGAAAGCTTATATGGATTTCCACTGACTGAACGATATAACCGCTTTGAAAATAAGAAGAATACCTTTACTAATACAAGAGCAATTATCGGTTCAGGTATGAATCCTGGTGTAGTTCAGTGGATGACCATTAAATTATTGAAAGCTAATGCTAGTAACCCACCTTTAGCTTGTTATATTTTTGAGCATGATAGTTCCTTTTATAAAGACAAAAATATTATAGATCCTAAAACTCTTTATACTACCTGGTCCGTTGAGTGTTTTCTAGATGAAGCTATTTTAAGCTATCCAATGTTTGTCCGACATCATTTACCACTTTACTTATATGATGATGTCTATGCTACTGAATTTAAGGTAACGGTAGGAAAAAAAGAATTTTATGGATGCCTTATGCCCCATGAAGAAGTACTAACATTAGGTAAGCTTTATGATTTTGAAATGGGATTTATCTATCGAGTCAATGAATATACAACTGAATTAATTCGAGATAATTTAGATGATGTGGATGACCTTTGGAATTGGAAACAAAAGCTAATAGACCCCTCTGTTGGAGAGGTAGAAGGAGAGGATCTTGTTGGTGTTCTTTTAGTATACAATGATAAGGAAATTTATATGTATAACACAATGAAAAGTACTGATATATTCCAAAAGTATAAAACTAGTGCAACATACTTTCAAGTAGCTTGCGGAATATATGCCGGTACTTCGAGTTTAATATTAGATAATATTCCTTTAGGTGTATATTATGTCGATGAATTATTAATTAATACGCAAAGTAATTATGAAAAATATTTAACGTACTATATGCAAGATTTTGTCTTTGGTGAGAATAACAGTTCGGATGGATTATTACATCAAAGAATGAAGAGAATTGAATAATACCAACTACACTAGGATGAATTGAAATCATACTCATTTTAAAAAGAAACGAACCATGTAAAAAAGTAATTCTTCTACATGGTTCTAGATATAAAGAAAGAAAATAAGACCTTCTTCTCTATAACAAAAAAACCACTTACTTATGATAAGGTTCACCAATGGTATAGCTGATTAAGGTTTAAATTGCTCACTTAGCTATACTTAAAATATTTTTAAAAACTAGATCAAAAGCCTGCTCCAGACGTAAATTAATAGCATAAACATAATTATAGAAATTGGTTTTATAGAAATAATTAAAGACCCACTCATGAAACATAACATATCATTTAAATGGGGATTACTTTTAAGGAGGAACAACAAATGATGCACCCTGATACAGAAATTCGGTTTGTAAGTGAGGAAATAGGCGTTGGTGTGTTTGCAACAAAATTAATACCTAAAGGAACCATTGTCTGGATTAAAGATGAATTAGATAGGATTCTAACAGAAGAGTATATTGATAGTCTTGATAAATTGCAAAAAGAGTATATATATAAATACTCCTATTTAGAAACTGACGGCATATATGTTCTTCATTGGGATCACGCAAAATATATGAATCATAGCTTCATACCAAATTGTGTAGATACAGTTTATGATTTTCAATTGGCTGTGAGAGACATTCAACCTGGTGAGCAATTAACATGTGATTATGGAGCTATAGGTGATGATGAAGAGTTTGAATGTATACCTGAAGAAGGAACAACTAGAACAAAAGTAACTGCAAATGATTATTTAATATATTATGCAGAATGGGATGAGATGGCAAGAACAACGTTTGTGTATTTCAATGCAGTTGAGCAACCGCTAAAACATTTCATCAGGGAGCAATATATTGATAAAGTAAATGCAGTAGCTAATGGAAATGAACCACTAGATTCCATTCTCACGTTATTTATTGATAACAAAGACGAATAATAAATATTAAAAAGGAGAAACTGCGACACTCCTACTAGAAAATTCTATTCAAGAAATCAACTTGAATAGAATTTTTCTAATACATGAAAACCGCACTTACTTATGATACGGCTCACCATAACTAGTGTAAGTGCGTTTTTTTTATCTTAACTTAGATATATGGTAGAAGTCGCCAACCCTTTCAACCGTATATGTCCAACAATACTCTTGGTTTTCAGAATTTGTACTACTAACAATCTCTATCAATTCTTTCATATCAACTTCATACATCTGATCTTGTATCAATCTAATGTCTAAAACATCTACAGATTTAAAATCCTCCATTTGGTAATATCATAACTAAAGTTAAACACTTGATAATTCAAATGAAAGCTAGTAAACTATTCAACGTGCTCGCTTATTACACATAAATATTACTGTATAACCTCAAGAATATGGCTTGAGGGTCTCTACCAGGAACCTTAAAATCCTGATTACAGAAAATGAACTATTCATTTTTTGTAATCAGGATTTTTTTATTTTCTAATTTTTTCATCAGAGAGGATGTATAGCAGAATATGAATTTTAAAGTTTTTATACTAGCATTATCAACTGTTGCCGTTGGTTTGGTAGAATTGATTGTTGGCGGTATACTTCCAATTATCGCAACAGATATGAATATCTCATTAAGCTCTGCTGGACAGCTGATTACTGTCTTCGCACTTATTTTTGCGATTTCCGGTCCAGTGTTATTAGTTTTAACGAGCAAAATTGAACGAAAAAAGTTATACCTTATTTCCTTGTTTATTTTTTTCATTAGTAATATCATAACTTATTTTAGTCCAGATTTTACCTTTATGATGATTGCCCGGGTTTTAAGTGCTATGAGTACAGCGCTTATCGTGGTGCTATCCTTAACAATAGCAGCAAAAGTTGTTTCACCTGACCATCGAGCAAAAGCTCTAGGACTCATTTACATGGGAATTAGTTCATCACTTGTCTTGGGTGTGCCACTAGGTATTCTCATTTCCGATAATTTTGGTTGGCGGGTAATTTTTCTGGGAATTGCAATTCTATCAGTAGGCTCCTTTATCCTGATTTCCATCTTTTTGGAGCGAATTCCTGGTGAAGTGACAATTCCACTTTCACAACAATTAAAGGCCGTTGCCAGCTTAAAAATTGGGAGTGCACATCTTGCTACCATGTTTATGCTGGCCGGACATTATACGATCTATGCGTATTTCACTCCATTTTTGAAAACGGAACTTCATCTGAATTCTTATTGGATTAGCCTTTGTTATCTTTTATTTGGTATTGCAGCGGTAAGCGGGGGAGCAATTGGGGGAACACTTTCAGATACTATTGGCGCTCCTAAAAGTATCCTTATTGTCATAATCTCATTTGCTATTGTGCTGTTCCTGCTGCCATTCACTACCTTCTCACTCATTGTATTTATACCGGTAATGATGATTTGGGGAGCATTAAGCTGGAGTCTATCTCCACCACAACAAAGCTATCTAATTCAAACAGCTTCTGCTACATCGGATATTCAGCAAAGCTTTAACAATTCAGCGTTACAAATCGGTATTTCCATGGGATCTGGATTTGGGGGTATTGTTTTAAATCAAACAAATACTATCTCACATGCTGCTTGGTATGGGGGATGCCTTGTTCTCATTGCCTTAGTATGTGCAGTCTTTTCTTTAACAAGAAAAACGAATGTAAGAGGAGAATATGAAACGACAGCTTCGGATGTTCACCAATCAAATATATGATTTTAAATAGCATCATTCAGATTATTATAGAATGATGCTATTTCTATTTTAGAATTCTTATGGGGCGCGGGATATGTTAATATTGAAAAAACGGAAATTATGTTATTATAAGCAAACCAAATGCCAAAAACACTCCCAAATTAAAAATACAATATTGGAGAAATACATGGAAAATCTCAATCTATTACTTGAAAAACATAGTGAATTGGAAAGCGAAAGTCTAAAGTCTTAGGTGGTCTTTTCAAAAACCGCACTTACTTATGATACGGTTCGGCTTAAGTGATACTAGATTAAAAATTGTTCTGAGGTCCTGGCATGGTACGAGTCTCATTACAATTAACTCCTATCATAATTTGTAACATGTCCCAGGGAATGTATCATTGTTCAGTTTGTGTAGAAACACTCACTGTCCAAGGATAAATGTCTTGAGTAGTGCAAGCCGTTCACGCAGTCTCATTTTTGTTTCGACTATTTTCGGGGTAGGGGCAGCAAGGACATCCACTTGAAAGCCAATTTTTTCGGCTAAATAGCTTGCACGTCTTAAGTGGAAATCATTTGAAATGATTGTAACCTCCGTCACTTCCTCGGGCAATAATCGTTTGGAATAAAGTAAATTTTCGTATGTAGATGTTGCTTCATCCTCCACGAGTATTCGCTTGGATGCAATACCTTCTGCGAGTAAATATTCTTTCATAACCGATGACTCTGTTCGATCCTCATCCGCGCCTTGTCCGCCGGATACAATAGCGATGACATGCGGATAGTTATGTAAATAGTCTGCTGCTACCTGTAAACGATTGGCTAATGTTAAAGAAGGCACACCACCTGGATTTACTTTCGCACCTAAAATGATTACATATTCATTTTCGCCTGATGCCTTATTTTCGAACCCATAATCCATTTCATAACCTAACCAGACGTATAAAAAGCCACCACTTAAAAAAGTTAAACCAAAAGCGATAAAAAGCCATTTCTTCATGAAAAATCCCTCCTTTAGTTGTAGTACGAAATGGGGGAGGTGGAGGTTTCCATTTTACGGAAAATTAAATGTTGAAACGCCTAACTTATTGGAAATAAAAAAACGCTATCCCGACCTCAGTCAAAATAGCATTTCCAAATACATATCGTTATTTTTGCATAATAAAACTTAAGTGACGGCCGGCTTGTTTCGTTTGGCGGTAGGAAAAACCGGATTCGTTTAAAAACGTACACATCGGATCAATTTGGATATTTTCAACTGGCACACCGGCTAATTCACATTGCTTTTGTACGGTTAATTGATTGTCAATATGATATTTATTGGTTGATGCCTTGTAATACATGAAATCATCCGCATAGCCGAGTGCTTTGAATTGTTCATACACATCCGCATCTACTTCGAACTTTTCCTGACTCAGTGCAGGGCCAATCCAAACGTGTAAATCATTCATAGGACAAGCTTCATTTGCCTTTAAATGCTCGAATAAATGGCGCGTAATTTCCTTCACAGAGCCTTGCCAACCCGAGTGTATTGCACCAATTAACTCGATTTTCGGATTGTAAAAGAGCACCGGAACACAATCCGCTGTAAAACTACTTAGGACAATGTTTTTTTCAAACGTGTAAAGGGCATCGGTATTTAAAACAGCGCTTTCATAATTATGTGCGCCTAAACCGATATGTTGCTGTTCTACCTTTAAAAAATTAGCACTGTGCGTTTGGTTAGCACAAACAAATTGGCTCACATCCGTTTGCAACACCTCGGCAAGCTGTTGTCGATTTTCCAAAACCGTAATTTTATTTTGGCACACATTGAATGCCATATTATTTTGTTCTGCAAGTGAGGCATCTTTTAATGTCATGCCTGCGATAATTTTGTCATTTTGAATATAAAACTTTTGCTTCATTTTCATCACCATCTGTACTATATCGCATCGGACATTTTTTGTATAGTTGAATTGGATTTGCTATAATAAAGGGAAATAGTAGGTGATTGAATGCGATCGATTCAAGTTCTGATTTCTTCATTGTTACCTTTTCTAATCGGGATTTTTGCTGTTTTTTTCATGCTTTTCAAAGCAGGTGGAGTCAATTCATTTCCATTTGAGTTGGTTATAATCGTTATTTTTTATATTTTCCCAGCTTATTGCCTGTTTTGTTTGCCGTTTTATTTTGTCGTTCATCATCTCAAAAAACAATTGAAGCGCATCAGTTTTTGCATTACCGTTCTTGTACTCGTTTATTTACAAGGCTTTATCGTTTCGTTTATGTTGAACGTCCCGCTTTTTAGTGAGGAAATGCTTAGCGGTGTCTTTCCGCTATTTTCCATCATGATGCTAAGCTTTGTTTGCTGTCTTTTTGTGTTTACGAAGCGTGTGAAATGATTGAAGTTGAATTAACAACATACCTCTAGGGGATTATTGTATAATAATAGTGATAGGTAAGGAGTGAACAACAATGGAATACGAAACAAAAACAAAAAGCCGTTTAAAACGTATAGAAGGTCAAATTCGTGGGATTCTGCGCATGATGGAAGAGGGGCAGGATTGTAAAGATGTCATTACACAACTGTCGGCAGTCCGTTCAGGTGTGGATCGTACAATTGGAGTCATTGTCAGTGAAAATTTAGTGACTTGTGTACGTGAAAGTGAAGGCGACGAAGAAAAAATGAATGATTCAATCCAACAAGCCGTAAACTTGTTAGTAAAAAGCCGTTAATCAAATACGGCTTTTTTCATACGCAATTTTGATTGATTTTCAATTAGAATATGAGTTAGGGGATGGTATTTTGAAATTATCGATTGAATGGCATTATGTATCTGCGAAAAAGCAGCAAACGATTTTTAACAGTGAGCCGCTACCTGCTGCCCATGTGTATACACTTGTTGAGGATATGCAAAAAACAGGTCGTGTCAAACAAGTGATTTTAACGGATGCACAGGATAGTACTTGGACAATGAAGGAATTGAAAAAATATTTAACTGAAATGGAAACGGAGCCGCAGGATGTGTCGGTTTATTTTGATGGTGGTTTTCATCGTGAAGAACAACGAGCAGGACTTGGCGCGGTTATTTATTTTCAGCAAAATGCGAAAAGTTACCGCTTAAGAGTGAATCAACAGGCAGATTATTTAGTTTCGAATAACGAGGCGGAATATGCTGCCCTTTATTTTGCGTTGGAATTATTCGACGAGCTCGGTGTGCATCATCAGGAAGTGGCCATTTTTGGTGATTCACAAGTGGTCATTAAGGAATTAAACGGGGAATGGGCAGTGACAGACAATGTACTTTCTAAGTGGGCAGATCGGATTGAACATAAGTTAGGTCAGTTAGGGATTACAGCTGTTTATACGCATATTGACAGAGCAAAAAATGATGAAGCAGACCAACTAGCCAATCAAGCCCTTGCAGGTACAGCTATTCATGCACAAAAGGAGATTCGGAAAAAATAAGCATCCATGGGGGAAAGGCTTTGAAAAAAATGTTGTAATATTAGGGGTTCTCGGACTGCTCAAAATCGGTAGCAGTTGGTATGCGAAGTCAAAAGAAATAGAGCCAATCGTTTTGACCGTTGATTATAATGAGGATTTTCGGTCTCTTGCAAGCTCTTTTTTAAACAATCTCCTAAAATTATTACAATATATTTTGAAATTGGACGTGTGTGTGTTGTCATGTTGATTCCTCCGCTTTCTGTCAATCAGTTTGTTATAAAGACAATAACCTATTTTAAAAAGAATGAAACCTTAAATTTAATAAAAAATGATATTTATTAAAAATGTGAAAATAGATAGTTACTATTTTATTAGACTTTAAACTTTAGAATTATTTAGGTGGATATATGAAAAAAAGTTATTACTCGGAATTTCATTATTGCTGATTGCAACGTTACTTTTTGCAAGTCAACTTATTGCGTCGGCTATTTATAGTGAAAGGGTTCCGTCTTCAGCAACTGGGGTAACTCCATTTTGGTCGGCCTTTTTCGCAATCGGTTCTTGGTGGCTCATTTCCATTACCTTGCTCATTTCGATCGGCGGCTATGCACTTGTCATGAACGCCATGAAGGAAAAAGTGTAAAATAAAAATACGAAACAAATAGATGAAGATATAATTTAAGAGATATCGATAGTAGAGAAGAGGGTCCAAGTTGGGTATAATTATAATTGTACTACTAGTAGTTGCCGTACTTTACATGCTTATACAAGCAGAAATGACGTACATTCGTGCAGATAAGATGAAAAAGCAACAATACATAGAGCAACAAAAGAAAGAAGGGAATTCACAATGATACGTTCCGTTGGGGCAGGTAGCGCAGGACTCAGTAATCAAACACGCCGTAAAACACCGCAAGAGCAGACAATCCCATTTCCTAAAGTAGGAGATGGCACGATTTCGCTAAATAAAGAGGAAATACAAGAAACCTCACAGAGCAAAACACCACTAATGGTTGGAGTTAAAGCAAAAGCCGAGCTCAAATCCATTTTTGATGAGGAAAATGGCGTCGTAAAGTTAAATGCAGATGGTGACCGTTTAGATGTAAGTAAGCGTGCGATTTCAATGGCGAAGGAAAAATTGTTTTATTAAAGTAAAGACATCCACCCGCAGCAAGAATGAGCGAATGGATGTCTTTTTTTATTCGGCATCAAAATCAAACCTTTTAAATTTATCGCAAATAAAACACAAATATTAAAACTACTCACGCATTAAGATGTAAAATAATTAATAGAATGAATAAATAGACTTGACCGACCACATACATAACATCAGTCATCTTTTGTAATCCAATACGAATGAGTAAAGGGTGATTTAATTTGCTAATTGCTGATGCAAGGCTTGTTAAAAATGCAGAGGAAAAGCTAATCAATATTCAAGAAGTTTCCAAGCAGCTGTATGATACTAATTTCCGTGGCTTTTTATATTGCCCAACATCTGGTTGTCCAGCAAAACTACTCTATATAAATAGTGACAGGGCGCATTTCCGGACATGGAAATATCACGCGCATCATGAGCGTTGTGAGTATCATTCTGAAAGAAGATGGGTGGGTCATGATGAACAAATTGAAGATGTAACGGTTGGGTTTGAATTCCAACGCCGACAAATAGCATTAAGTAGGGCTTACCGAGCAATAAGATTTCCAGAAGAGGAGCTACCCGCCTTAAAAACAGAAAATAGAACAGAGTTGATCGTCCAAAAACCGACGCTCTCAAGGCGCAGAAGAGTCACAGGAGTCCAAACTAAATTGTTTGATGATGAAACTTTGCAAGGCCTAATGAGAAAGAGACCACCCTTAAGAAGGAAATTCGTCTCAATGATCAATTCGAATGATATAGGGAAACATAAGCTCGTAATGGGTTTTGTTCAAAAAGTAGAGCTAATAGAAGATGTCGCAAAAATTACGCTTCTAGAAAGTGACAAAGAGATTGATATTGTATTTGAGCGATCATTTACCGCAGAATCCAAAAATAGTAGCTATTTAAATAAATTTGCTGCTCTCCAACACATTACCGATCAAAATTCAGAAATCGCTTTTGTAGCAATCGGCGAAGTAAGGCTCAATCACAAAACCAATCGCTTCGAACATCAAATTTTCTACGGTACGGATTTTAGGATTGAGGACACGGACTTGCTGGCGCTGTCGGCTAAAAATGGCTTTGGTTGGAATGGAGTAGGGGACATATAAATGTGGAGGATGGGTGAAATTCCCTTATTTTAGCAATTATGGATTCACCTAATGCTCCAAGTAAATAGGTCTTAAAAAGGCTTCTTGTATAGATGAAGCCTTTTTAGATTTTCAATGCACTGTATAAAAGGTTAAACTTCCAATCCTGCAATCCCAAATCCACCAGGGCCAGAATGAGTAGAAATCATAGCACCTGCTTGGATCCATGTAATATTTTCAAATCCATTTTCTTGTGCGATTTCAGTCATTCGTTGCTTAATATTTTCACTAAGTCCAATTGAGTACATTAAATAGATTTGATTTCTATCAATTTCATATTGATTTAAATAATCGCGCATTAATTTTTCAGCAACAGAGGTCATGTCTCCACGATATTTTCTAGTTGAAACAAGCTTACCTTCTACTAATTCAATGCATGGTTTGATTTTTAACAAAGCACCTCCGAGATAAGCTAAATTACTTACGCGCCCACCTGCTTTTAAAAAGTCTAAGCTGCCGGGAATGAAAGCAAGCCTGGATTTCGGAATCTTAGCTTCAATTTTTTCTATAAGTAATGCATGGTCAATAGTAGGCTCTTTTTCTAGCAAATGAACAGCATACATCACAACCGCAGTTAATCCACCTGTAACGTTTAACGCATCAATCAAATAAAGGTCTTGAAAATCTTCTGCTGCAATTAACGCATTTTGAAAAGAAGCAGATGCTTTTGACGTATAACCAACATGAATAATGATACTATCAGGGAAATCTTCTCTAATTTTCTTGAAAAGCTCATGATACTCATGGACATTCGTAGCAGATGTTGATGGAATTTTTTTTGTGCGATCATAAAAATCATAAATTTCCAGTACGGGTAGATGACCATCTAAATAATCCTGATTATCCATGATTACGTGCATCGGTACGACTTGCACATCATGTTTATTGGCTAAAGTTTCTGGTAAATCGGCCCCACTCTCAGTCGATAAAATAATTCTTCTCAAAGTATTTTTCCCCCTTCAGCATACATCTATCTTATTAGTGCCATTAAAATTTACTTTAACTATACATTAAAACAGGGGATTTATGTATAAATGAATTAAATTTGTAAGGAAGTGGATTTTTCGGTAGACGGGTAGAAAATCGAAAGTAATGGATAGTTAGTAAAAAATGATGGATAGAACAGTTAGAATTGAGATTTATTTTCAAACCTCACAAAAAAAGACACGTCTCGACCAAATGAATCGAGAGGTGTCCTTTTAAATGTTTTAATTATTTAAGTGAAGCTAAACCTTTTTCACCAGCAATACCTGGTTGTGTTAGCTCGAATGGATTTAAAATGATGTTTAATTGCTCTACTGTGAAGTACTTGTATTCTAGGCATAGCTCACGAACTGATTTGCCGCTATGTAATGCTTCGCGGGCAATTTGGCTTGAACGCTCGTAGCCTAAATGTGGTGCTAATGCAGTGACAACACCGATTGAGCTCTCTACATAGTCATGCATACGGCTTTCATTTGCTTCGATATGATCTAAGCAGTGCGTCGTAAATACAGTGAAACCATTTGTCATAATTTCGATTGATTGTAATAAGTTGTGTACTAGTACGGGCTCCATTACATTTAACTCGAATTGACCAGCTTCAGAAGCCATTGTGATTGTCACATCATTACCCATTACTTGGAAGGCAATTTGGTTAATAACTTCTGGCATAACAGGGTTTACTTTCCCTGGCATAATTGAAGAACCTGGTTGGCGCTCTGGTAAACGAATTTCGCTGAAGCCTGTTTTCGGACCTGAAGCCATTAAACGTAAGTCGTTTGCGATTTTTGACATGTTTGCCATTGCGATTTTAAGCATTGCTGAAACTTCTGTATATGAATCGGTATTTTGCGTACCGTCAACTAAGTTATCTACTTTAGTGAATGGGAATCCACTATATTCAACAATATTTTTCACGGCAAGTGTCATATATGCTGGATCGGCATTTAAGCCTGTTCCAATCGCAGTTGCACCGATATTAATTTCTAACATTGTTTGTCTAGCATTTTTAACGCGTTGGATATCGCGCGTAATCACTGCTGCATAAGCGCCGAATTCTTGTCCAAGACGAATTGGTACAGCATCTTGTAAGTGTGTACGACCCATTTTTACGATGGAATCAAATTGAACAGCCTTTTTTAAGAAGCTTTCTTTCATATTTTCCATTGCTACGATTAATTTATTTAATGTTGCCACTGTTGCGATATGAATCGCAGTAGGGAACGCATCATTTGTTGATTGTGCCATATTTACGTGGGTGTTTGGACTAATAATCGAATATGATCCTTTTTCCTCACCGATAATTTCTAACGCACGGTTCGCAATCACTTCATTGGCATTCATATTCATTGAAGTACCAGCGCCACCTTGAATTGGATCAACTAAGAACTGGTCATGGTATCGACCTTCTAAAATATCATCAGAAGCTTGTGCGATAGCATTAGCAATTTTTTCATCTAATTGACCGATCGCTGCATTGGCAAGTGCCGAACTTTTTTTCACAACCGCTAATGCACGCACTAATTCAGGATGCATCGTCATGTTTGTAATTGGGAAGTTTTCCATTGCTCGTTTTGTTTGCACGCCATAATATGCGTCCTTTGGAATTTCTAATGTGCCTAAAAAGTCTTTTTCAATACGTGTACTCATCTGTACAAACCCTCCAAGAGAATTGAATAATATTGTAAGGTGAATCGGCAGTAGGTGAGAGGTTCATATAAACTTCACCAGTTGTTACAATTCACTAATCGGGCCTTTACGAGCAGTCTTTCTTCGTTTTAATTAGTGGAAACGAAAATTTCCTGCTCGCTCATGCGGGACAAACAAATACATTATACGTCATATTTTGTAGAAAAGGTAGTTGTTTAATGAAGTATATTTTTATTTCGTTTGCGGTGTATATCCGCGTAGGGTTTATGCGGATTAATCACAATATTCAGCGAACAAATAAATGGTCTATTCTTCATTTTTATATTCTAAAATATCACCAGGCTGACAATCAAGTGCCTTGCAAATTGCCCCTAAAGTGGAGAAGCGAATGGCTTTAGCTTTACCATTTTTTAAAATAGATAAATTCGCCATCGTAATGCCAACCTTCTCCGTAAGTTCTGTAACAGTCATTTTTCGTTTTGCGAGCATTACATCGATATTAATAATTATGGCCATTTTTTTCCCCCCTTACACAGTTAATTCGATTTCTGATTTCATTTCAATAGCACTTTCTAATAATTTTTGTAGAATAATCGCAGAAATTGCAACGCCCATCGCAGCAATCATAAAAGCAATACCTACAAAAAAGGCTTTCAATTTTATTCGTTTTATAATAGTTAAATTTGGGTTAGAAATCGTTTGATTTGCATGTAGGGTCATACAGTACTATATTTGTTGATGGGTCAATCATTGTTTAGTCAATTAATTGTAAATACACTAATTTGTTGACCTCATAATTTATTTAGGAGGTCATTCGTATGAGCTGTTCACTATCTAATCAAGAAAAAATTTTACATCTGCTTAAAGGACTTAATAATCAAATTAGCCCTAAATTTGAACGGTGTACAGGCATAAGTGCGTCACGTTATGAATTGCTACACCAGCTTTACGAAACGGAAGAAATTAATCAATCCAATCTTCAAAAAGCTGTAAATATAGATAGTGGGGCAATCACTCGTCACCTAAAGCAACTTGAGGCAAACGGCATGGTGACAAGACGTAGAAACCCTACCGATAACCGAGTAATATTTGTTCGCTTGACTTCGGAAGGGCGCAAACGAATTGTCGGCTACCAAAAAGAAAAGATGAGTTTCGTGAACCAAATGCTTCATGATTTTAATCCAGAAGAATTGGAGTCTCTATTAGACATGCTTAAACGCATGCAAAACAATATAAGTGAATACTGAAGTTTTCGGAAATCAATTGACCTGGAAAATAAGAATTTTTACAATAAATCTAATAATAAGGATGGATAACTATGATTATTATTCACGCACATCTGCAAGTAAAACCTGACCAAGAACAAGCATTCTTGGAAGAAGTCAAAATACTTCTTTCAACTACAAGAGATGAAAAAGGTAATATTAGCTATGAATTAATGAAATCTACTGAACAAGAATGTCATTATACAATGGTTGAAATTTGGCAAGATATAGAAGCTACTGCAATCCATAATACGAGTGAACATTTCACCGCGTTTACTCAAAAAGCGCCAACTTTCTTGGCTGCACCAATGGACCTTAAAGTATTTAGCGGGGAACCTATAAAAGCTTAATTTTGTATTAAATAGCAAACACCCCAAGTAGTTCATTCTTGGGGTGTTTATTTAATTTTTATTGGACTAACCTACAAGTTGGTTGAAGAAGGATTTCACATTTTTAATGTTGAATTACTAAATTGCAGCTAAATGAATGAGCTAAGAAGAAAAGAGGGAGCTAATTTTGAGGAAAATTGAAATTATAGCTTGGACAGAAAAATGGGAGAATTTATACAATTTAGAAGAAGTACTATTGAAAGAAGTATTGAAGGATGTGTTATATGGTATTTATCATATTGGTAGTACATCTATACGAACAATAGGCTATGCAAAACCGATAATTGATATGTTAATTGTTGTAAAGGATATTGATCAAGTGGATTTTTACACGAATGAAATGTTGGCATTGGGTTACGAGCCAAAAGGCGAAAATGGGATTGCTGGGAGAAGATATTTTACCAAAGGGAATGAAACTAGAACACATCATTTACATATTTTTCAGGTTGGAAACGAAAACATAGCAACTCATATATATTTTAAAGAATATCTAATAAATAACCCTTCAGAAGCTAAAAAGTATGGGAAACTAAAAGTGAATTTAGCAAAACAGTATCCTAATGAACACTTGAAGTATCAAGAAGGGAAACAACAGTTCACCAATGAGTTAGTTTCTAAAGCAAAAGAATGGGCGAGACAGAAGAAAAATTTTTATTGAGTTCAGTGATTAAAAACTTCAGGATTATAACCTTGCATTAGTTAGAAAATAAAATGTCGAATAATATGGGTAATTATAACAAAAACAAATGGTATAATGACTATTCAACTGAAATTCATTAAAGTACATAAAAAATATCGAAAGTTTAGGAGCGATACAAAATGAACTTAACATTTAGCAATATTTATAATCCCGGTATCATTGAAAAAGATACAAATGATTTCACCCATGTTGCGTTTATAGAAGTACCTGAAATGTATGATGGCAATTTTATTAAGTGGAAGGAAATACCTACGCTCGAAAAGCTTAAGCAGGTGGAAAATTATATGAAGGAAATGCATCTCGCGCGTGGGCAAAAGCATGTGAAATTTGTTTTCCCTCAGGATGAAAAACTTCCAGATGAGCTTGTTGCGTATTTAACGGAACAGCATTATGACATGGGCATTTTGGAAATGTATGCAATCGATCCGAAAACCTTTCCCTCAAACGATAGAAGCTCTGCGCAAATCCAATTTATATCAGAGGAAACGTTACAGGCATACGGTGACATCCATTATGAAGAAGCAAAACAATGGGGAGAATCGTATGCATTATCGAAGCGAGAGATGTTGAAAAAGGATTACCGCGACCAACGAAAACAGCAAATAATCGCGCTTGTGGATGGCGAAATTGTCGGTTCAGTCGATATCATTGTGCGAGATCAAACAGCGGAAATTGACAACTTTTTTGTACTAACAGCATTTCAGCGACAAGGGATTGGCTCACAAATTCAGCAGTTCGTCATGCAGCATTATGCAGAGAAAACGATTATTTTAGTGGCGGATGGAGAAGACACGCCAAAGGATATGTACGTCAAGCAAGGCTACCGTTTTATCGGATTTCAATATAATGCATTGAAGGCGGATATTGAATAATGAAAAAGGTGTATTCCGAAAACAGGAATGCACCTTTTTAAATGTTTTACGTTATTTTACTAATAATCTCCACTCGTTCGTCTAACTAAGTAAGAGAGGTGAGAGCCATGGACTTTGAACAGATTTATGAGCAGCATTTCGGGAAAATATACCAATACATACGCTATATGGTGACGAATGCCGAGCTAGCGGAGGATTTAACGCAGGAAACATTTCTCCGAGTGTATAAAAATACGTTTCGTCACGAGGCAAGCATCACTACTTATATTCGCCAAATTGCTCGTAATATTGTGTATGACTATTATCGTAAAAAAGCATTAATTCAATGGTTACCGTTTACAAAATCACATGAGCAGGAGGAAATGATTTATGTGCCTCATGATTGGATTGTGCAATCGGAAACTCGAAAAGCTTTATATGAAGCGTTGCAAAAGCTAAAGCCTATTCAGCGAGAAGTTTTGATTTACCGGAAAATCGAGGAATTATCAATCCAAGAAACATGTGAAATTATGAGCGTCTCTGCGATGAAAGTGGCAAACACGCAGCGGAGTGCAATGAAGACATTAGAGCAAGTATTAGGAGGTGAGCGAGATGGATATTGAAAAAAAGTTAGCGGAATTGAATCAGATGCCAGAGGATGAACAGCTAAAGCGGAAAATTCAATCTGTTATTGTCGAGCAAAAAGCACCGAAAAAACGGGGGAGCGTGTGGAAAGAGATCACGATGATTGTGGCGATTTGTAGTGTGGCTTTCTTTTTATTTGTGACGGGTACATCGCAAACAAACCAAGCGACGAGTAATGAAATAGAACATATATATACGTACTTTGGGGGTGAGGAAAATGAGTTCCGTGCACGAACTTCGACTTTATATGTGGGTGTTCAAGAAATGACGAATGCTACAACAACCGCCTTTTTTGAACATATTGAGACGATGGAAAAAATGGAGAATGGCTATTTAGGTGACTATATTGTTGATGTCATCGTCGTACAAAATAACGAGCAACATCGTTATCAAATTTCCAATGTTTCATTATACGATGTGGATAACGGGGTTTATTATAACGGTGAAGGGGCACTTTTTGGGGAGGTCTTCCAAGTGCTTCATAAACCTAAAATAAATTCATATTCTTTTATCGTCCCTTTAGGAGTTATTCTCATGAATTTTTTACAGTGGGCTTACTATAAATATCGGAAAATTAAAGCAGAAAATCCATTTGGAGATAACTGGGGATTTTTTGCGGTTCCGTTGTTTAGTCTTGTTTGTATTTTTGCTTACCATGCGTTTGTCGGTCCGCTATATAAGCCGATTCTAATTATGTTGTCTATTTTGTTCGGCTACATGTTACTAAGGGTTGTGAAGCGTCATGCAAAAACATATATCATTTTAAAAGTTGAAACGTATAAGGCAATTGCCACAACAATCCTATTAATTATTTTAATCCTCATATATTAACAAAATGCCCCTTCTTATTTCGCAGAAGGGGCATTACACTAGGCATCTTTAATCCGACTTTAACGCAATATAAACCATCATAAATAAAATAAAAGACGTGCCAAACCATTGGAATGCGCCAAATGGTTCGTTTAGCCATATAACCGTTGCGAGCACAGCGGTAAGTGGTTCGACATTACCAAGAAGGCTCGTTTCCTTTGCTGATAACGTTTGTAAGCTTTCGATGTAAAACCAAAATGATAGCATAGTCCCAAAAATGACGACAATGATCAAGTAAATAACCGTAGTTGCGGTCCAACTGCTAACGTCCACTTGCCACGGTGGGTGGATAAAACTCATCGTTGTACCTGCCAGCACCATTGCCCATCCAACAACAACAAGTGAATCAAATTGTTTGAGTAGTGGAATGGCATACAGTGTGTAAAAGGCAAGGCTCACACCAGATAATAGCCCCCAAATAATAGCTGGCATCGGAACCGCAAGTGCGGATAGAGAGCCATTCGTTAATAAAAAGAAACTTCCGGATAATGCGAGAACGATTGTAACGGCATCTTTTTTTGTAAACTTTGACTGGCCGCGTAATGCGACGTACACAATAATCATGACGGGTGCTAAGTATTGTAGCAACGTAGCAACCGCCGCATTGCCTTCTTTAATCGAAGCCATATATGTATATTGCACCGCGAGCATCCCAACAATCGCAAAAATAACGAGGCGCAATGCAGTAAATTTTTGCTGCCAAATGGCGATTATTTGCGTACGATCTTTAAATATTGCTTGTGTGACTAATAATAATGTTCCCGCAATGAGCAGGCGAGTCGAAACAAGCCAGCTTACTTCAATACCTTCTGAGAAAAGCTGCTGGGCGACCGTTCCACCGAGCCCCCAAAAAAAGCACCCTACTATAACAAGTATAAATCCTATGTATCGTTTATTTTGCATGACGAACCTCTTTATCTAGTAATATTTCTATTTTACCGAAATTTCTGTAAAAATACTATATGCAGTTGACGAATATCCTAAAGATATGGGTATTCATTATGTATATTTCACTAAAATGAAATTTTTTTAAAATAATTGTAACCTTTTTGATTAACATGCTACTAATCTAACGAGAACACGGAGAGGAATGACAAATTATGAACATGAATATGAAACGTATTACACCATTAGCACTATCTGCATTATTACTAGGAACGGTAGCAGCAGGTGCAGAATCACCAGCAAAAATTAATGCACCAGTACAAATCGAGGAAACGACGGAAATGAATAATATTGCTTCGTTCGTGCAAATGCAAGGTACAATCGATTCTATTGAAAATCGCAAAGACCAAACATTTTTCAGCACAGCGGATAAAAATAATCCATTCAATTTCACAACAAATGAAGACACACTTATTTTCGATAAAAAAGGAAATAAAGTAGAGCTGAAAAAAGGCGATAAAGTTTCGATTTATACGCATGCAAATCAGCCGATGCTAGCGATTTATCCACCACAATATAACCCAGCTGTAATCATTGTAGAGGATGAAAAATTAGCGAGTTCTGCGAAAGTAACAACATTTAATGAAGAGTTTTTAAGTGAAGACGAAGATTTAAAATTAAACATTGGCGATGACACAGTGATCGTTAATGAAAAAGGTGAAAAACTAGGTAAGGAAGCACTTGCAGGTAAAGACGCGATTGTCTTTTATACATTTGCAACATTCAGCATCCCAGCTCAAACAACACCTGAGAAAATTATCGTATTGTCAAAAGATGAGAACGATTCAGCTGACGAGAAACCAGCACTTGAAGTGGCACCATTCACAAATGTCAAAGGGGCTATTAGCTCAGTTGAAAAGCTAGCGAACGGCACGACTCAGTTCAGCGTAATGGATGAAAACAATCCATTCCATTTCACGACTGACAAAAATACGATTGTATTAGACAAAAAAGGAAATAAAGTAGAGCTGAAAAAAGGCGATAAAGTTTCGATGTATATGCATGCAAATCAGCCAATGCTATTGATTTTCCCACCACAATATAGTCCAGCAGTAGTTATAGTAGAAGATGAAAAATCACCAACAAATGTTGTTGTAACAGATTTCAATGAAGAGTTCATCAATAAAGAAAATGATTTAAAATTAAACATTAGCGACAAAACAGTAATCGTTAATGCAAAAGGTGAAAAAGTAGGTAAAGAAGCACTTTTAGAAAATCATCACGCGATTGTTTTCTATGGCGCGACAACACGCAGCATTCCAGCACAAACATCACCAGACAAAATTGTTGTTTTCCCGAAAGTAACGGATGAAATCGTTGCTGAAGAAGGCGAAAAGGCAGCTGTTTTGGAAGAAGCAAAAGAAGTGAATGAAGTAGTTGTAGAAGAAGCGAAAGAACAAGCAGCTGTTACGGAAGAAGCGAAAGAAATCGATGCTAAAATTGCTACACTAATCGGTAAAGATATTCGTGAAGTAGACGGCAAAGTAATGGTACCACTACGTAAAGTTGCAGAAGGATTAGGATTTAAAGTGGATACGACAACAACTAAAACAGGTGCAATCGTTTCAAAAGGTGCATTATCATACACAATTACACGTGGTGAAAAAACGTACGGACATAACCGCGCGTTAGCACAATTTGAAGTAGCGCCGGCATTACTTGAATCAGGTAAAACGTATGTAGAATACGATTTTGCATTACAGTTATTAAACTAAACGGCTCAACCAATGATCGCATGAGAATCGAACGGTGATTCTCATGCTTTTTAGTTGAAACCCGTACGGAAGATAACTCCAAGTTTTGGTGATTAGTCCAAACGGTGTAAAATGTAATAGCATTGTAATGGAAATGTAACAAGATTTTGATGTTTATTCCCATTTTACCTATATAAATTTAGCATTCACTCCGATACAATAACTAGTGACTAGCTTGAGAAAGGAACTAAAGACAATGAAACAAAAATTGATGACATTTTTTGTTGCGATTCTCCTTGTTTGTACGCTAGCCGTTAATCCAACTTCGGCAAACGTCAAATTTGTAGATGTTGCGACAACCCATCCTGCATATGATGAAATTCAGTACTTGATTAACCTGGGTGCGATCAGAGGCTATGATGAAAAGGGAAAGACTTATTACAAGCCAAATATTAGTGTTACGCGCGGACATGCAGCGAAAATGGTTGTCATTTCTGCAGGTCATGAACCACTAAAAGTGAGCAAATCTACATTCACTGATGTAAAAGCAGGTACAGAAATTTCTGGTTATGTAGAGCGTGCCATTGAACTTGGCATATTCGAAAAGAAATCGACTAAATTTAATCCAAATGATCCATTAACACGTGAAGAAATGAGTTCAGTTTTAGCAAAAGCGTTTGATATTAACATAGCGGATTATCAAAGTTTGCCAATGGTATTCCCAGATATTCCTGCAACAAATACATATGCTTCATCGATTAAAGCGATTTATTATAATGGTATAACAAACGGCAGTGATGGAAAGTACATGCCGAAAAGTGCGGTGACACGTGCGCAGTTTGCATCTTTTATCGCACGTGCGAAAAGTGATAAATACCGTTTAGATTTACCAGAAATTCCAGAGCAAGTCGATACATCTCAAGTTATTGGTACCATTGCAGTGACAACGGACGCATTAAATGTCCGTAAAAAACCGGATACAAATGCGACTGTGTTAGGAAAAGTTGATACGGGCGGTAAGCTTTCCGTTTATGCGATTGAAGGTAGCTGGCTAAAGGTTTCTTACAAAGGCCAGTATGGCTATGTGAGTAAATCTTACACAAAATATTTGGATGCTAATGGAAATCCAATCGGTGCTGCTATGAAAGAAGTGACAGCAAACGAAACGTTAAATGTGTATGTGAAACCGACATCAAGTTCAAAAAAAATAGGGACAGTTGTACAAGATGCGACCGTTTCAGTTTATAACGAAAGTAGCGGTTATTATTTAACAACAGTTGACGGCTTACCAGGATATATTGTAAAAGCAAATACGACAACTGTGGAAAATGAAAATGAAACCCCAGATGTAGAAAACCCGGAACCAACGCCAACACCTGATCCAATTCCGGATGATTCAGTGAATACATCAGACTTAATGGGTAAGGTGACGGTGAATGGATTAAACATGCGTGAATCAGCGGATAATAGTTCGAAATCAGTTGCAACATTATCGAAAGGCTCGATGGTATCGGTAAACTCGATTTCTGGTTTTTGGGCAAAAGTGACGGCAAATGGTCAAACAGGCTATGTGCATAAATCGTATATTAAACTCATCAATCAAGCAGGGAATGCTGTAAAAAATCGCGTTATTATCATTGATCCAGGGCATGGTGGGAAAGATCCAGGTACTGGGAAGGATGGACATACTGAAAAAGCCATTACGCTTAAAGTTGGAAATCTAGTACGCCAAAAGTTAGAGGCTGCCGGTGCGACTGTTCATATGACGAGAACGGGTGATTCGTATCCGACACTACAAGACCGTGTCGCTTTTACAAAAGCAAAGCACGGTGAAATTTTTGTCAGCGTCCATGTCAATTCCGCTTCATCTACTTCAGCAAGTGGCACAGAAACGTACTACAATGTTTCCGCTGGTGACCAATTTGAAGAGGATAAATTATTAGCGAAATATATAAATAATGAAATTGTAAAGAATGCGAATATGAAAGACCGTGGTGTCAAAGAAGGTCCGTTTTATGTTATTAAAAATATGATTATCCCATCTGTGCTAGTAGAGCTTGGTTTCCTGACGAACGCATCAGATCGCGATAAACTAACAAACGATAAGTATGCAGAAATTTTTGCACAATCGATTTACAACGGGATTGTTCAGTATTATACAAAGTAAGTCAATCAACCTGTCAAGCTCCAATTGGAATTGGCAGGTTTTTCTGTTGTGCAAACGAAAAAATTTCCTTATACTGGATATGGTTAGGGCTTTACATGAGTAATATTAAATAAATGAAACTTATTAATCTAAGATAACGTATAAAAGGTTATGAGAAGATAATGATAAAATGTATTTTCTTTCAAAAGGGCCTATAAAAATCAATATTGTGAAGGCTTATTAAATAATTAGCACTTCATGAATTTTAGGGGGGAAACCGGTGACTTTACAGTTAGAAAAAGTAACAAAGCGTTATAGAGATTTTACCGCGGTGCAAAATCTGAATTTTACCATTTCAAAAGGTGAAATTTTTGGCCTAATTGGTCAAAATGGAGCAGGGAAAACGACGACATTCCGCATGATATTGGATTTGCAAGATACAACGGAAGGCATAATTATGTGGGATGGCAAGCCGATTAAGAAAATTAATCGTGATATTTTAGGGTATTTACCGGAAGAGCGCGGGATCTTTCCACAAATGAAGGTGGAGGAGCAGTTGTTTTTCTTTGGTGAATTACGTGGCATGGAAAAGGAAACGCTCAAAAAGGAAATTGACTTTTGGATTATGCGCTTTGATTTGCAGGAAAAGCGTCATGATAAGGCGGAAACATTATCAAAAGGGAACCAGCAGAAAGTACAGTTAATCGCGAGTTTCCTGCATCGTCCGAAGTTTTTAATTTTAGATGAGCCATTTAGCGGACTGGACCCTGTAAATATGGAGCTACTGAAAAATGCGATTTTATTTTTAAAAGAGCAAGGGATGACGATTTTATTTTCAAGTCATCAAATGGATAATGTCGAGGAATTATGCGATCATTTATGTTTACTAAAGCGCGGTGAATCACTGTTTTCTGGTTCATTGCTCGATTTAAAAAAGCAATATGGCAAAACGAAATTAACGGTCCATTCTGATATGGCTGATACCGACCTTGAAAAACTGTCAGGCGTAAAGCATGTTGGGCGTGATCGCGATGGTCATGCGGTATTGACGTTGGAGGATGAATCTTATGCGCGTGCGTTATTTGAGCATTTTTCGAATGGGCAATACATTGAAAAATTCAGCCTAGATTATTTATCTCTTCATGAGATTTTCAAAGAGAAAGTTGGTGCGACTCATGTCTAAATTTTCTGTGCTGGTGAAGCAATTATATAAACAAAAAATACGTACATTAACTTTTCGCCTAATGACCTTGTTATATTTAGGACTCATTTGTGCATTTATCTTTTGGCCGGAAATTAAAGGGCTACTGTTTTCAGATGATGCTGAAATCGTAAGTGTTGTGAACGAAACAGATTTTGACGTAGCACCATTTTTACAAGGCAATGATCAATTTGACTGGCAAGTAGTCGATGCGGATAGTGCGAAGAAAAATGTAGAAGAAGGCGAGTATTATGCAAATGTAACGCTTACTGATGACCAAGGGAAGCTTTCTGCAAATATTACGTCATTAGATCCATTACCACTAAATGACCAACAATCGATTTCTGGTCTTATAAGTCAAATGGGCCAAATGTATGCGATGGCGCAAATGGATTTAACAGCGGAGCAGCAGGCGGTATTATTATCAGCGGAGCCAATCATTTCGATGCATACATTAAATGAGCAGGCAAGTGATGGCAAATCGACAGAAGAAAAACAAGCGGGCATTTTTGTATCGTATGCAATAGGCTTTGTTATTTATATTTTTGTTGCAACGTATTTATCGATGATTACGACAGAGGTTGCATCGGAGAAAGGCTCGCGTGCACTGGAAATGCTACTCGTAAGTGTGAAGCCTGAAACGCATTTCCGTTCGAAACTAATTGGGGTCTTTTTAGTGGCTATTACGCAATTTGCCATCATATTTGGTGCACTGTTCCTGTTGTTACGCTTTACGTATGGCGGCGAAAAATGGACGCTTGTCACGGATTTACTAGAATCGATGTCAATCGGTTATTTCCTATACGTCATCGGTTTCTTATTCGGAACAATCTTAATGTACTTAATTTTAGGGGCATTATTCGGTTCGCTTGTGTCTAAAGTAGAGGAAGCCGGACAGGTAATGATGCCGGCACTCATGATGACATTAATCGGTTTCTACGTCATGATTTCAGGTATGGGTAACCCGGATACACTGTTAATTAAAGTATTCTCGTACATTCCATTTACATCTGGAATGGTGATGCCAATGCGTATTGGAGCAACGGATATAAGTAGTATTGAGCCGATTATTTCATTCGTTTTACTTGTTGGGACGACGTTATTGCTATACGTCATTAGCTTAACGTTCTATAAACGTAGCGTGCTGACGTATTCATCTGGTGGATTGATTCAAAAAATTAAAACGGTGTTTAAAGTGACGACTTAATGTGCTAGATGGAATGAATATTTTGCGGAAATCGCTAGAACATATGAGGTAGACGGATAAATTTCGGAAATGACGGATAACCGTAAAATATATATCAACGAATAAGGGCACTCCTACTTATACAAGCGGGAGTGTCTTTTTCTGTTGATTTGCCAAAAGAGGAGCGTTAATGTGAGTAAAATAATCATAGTAAAACCTACATATCGCCATGCATTATTTGCACCAATAAAATAATAGGCAATCGGTAAAAATGTTAGCGTACTCAGCAGTAGTGCATGCCATGACTTTTTTACAATACCAACAAAAAAAGCAACGATTGAAATGAGAAATGAAAGATACCACAAAGATAACATTTGATGGACGCCTCTCTATTTCTGTTTGATCAATATCATACGCGTTTGTTTCATGATTCATTATAAAATAGTGTTAATTTTTCTGGGAATAATCTATTACTTTACAAATTAATTCGAACTCCGAAAAAAATATCGCCTTATATATCAAAATATTTAATTTTTTGCTAAAATAATGAGAATTATAAAAGAAGGTGAATATGTTGAACGTTTTTTTAAAGTTAGGCTGGTTTTTCCGACAACGAAAAAAACAATATGTTATTGGATTAATTATGCTTACATTTGTTGCAATTTTACAACTGATTCCCCCAAAAATTATCGGCTATACCATCGATGAAATTGGGGAAGGTACATTGACGAAAGTGAGTCTGTTTAAATGGTTGGGAAGCATTGTTGTCGTCGCGTTAGTCATGTATGCACTGCGCTATTATTGGCGACAGATGATTTTCGGCTCATCGAATTATTTAGCCAAAATTTTGCGCCAAAAGCTACATCAGCATTTTACAAAAATGGCGCCATCCTTTTATCAAAAGCATCGTGTCGGAGATCTAATGGCACATGCAACGAATGATATTAACGCCGTACAACAAACGGCTGGTGGTGGGGTTCTCACATTATTTGACTCGATTACGACAGGTGGTTTTGTCGTTTTAGCGATGGCGATTACAATTGATTGGCGCTTAACATTAATCGCATTATTGCCGATGCCGATTATGGCCTTTTTAACGAGTTATTATGGCAAGCTGCTTCACGAACGCTTCCGTCATGCACAAGCAGCTTTTTCTGATCTAAACGACAAAACGCAGGAAAGTATTTCGGGAATTAAGGTGCTCAAAACATTTGGTCAGCAACGTCAAGATGTAGCTGATTTCACAAAATTATCCGATGAGGTCGTGGAAAAAAATCTACGTGTGTCAAAAGTCGATTCTTTATTTGACCCAACGATTAGCTTTGTTGTTGGTTTGAGCTTTATGCTAAGTTTAGGGTTTGGTACAAAATTTATTTTAGAAGGTGCGATGACGCTCGGGGATTTAGTGACATTTACGACGTATTTAAGCATTCTAGTATGGCCGATGCTTGCGATTGGGATGTTATTTAATATCGTTGAGCGAGGTAGTGCTTCATATGACCGAATTGAAAAAATATTAAATAATCCAATAGACATTGATGATCAACCAAACGCAATTGGGGTGATGCCAAGTGGAAATATATCGTTCCAGGTCGATTCATTTACTTTCCCAGGAGACCAACAGCCGACGCTCCATCACATTCATTTTAATTTAAAACGTGGTGAAACACTCGGCATAGTTGGGAAAACAGGTGCAGGGAAAACGGCTATTTTAAAGCTGATTTTACGTGAATTTGAGGGGTATGAAGGGAAAATTATGTTTGGTGAACACTGCATTGATGAATACCAAAAAATGAAGTTGCGTGAGGCGATCGGCTATGTGCCTCAGGATCATTTCCTGTTTTCCGCATCGATTTATTCGAATCTTGCATTTGCAAATCCGAATGCAACGAGAGCTGAAGTAAAAGCTGCTGCGCAAATTGCTTCTATCGATAAAGATATAGAAGGATTTGCAGAGGGTTATGAAACGATAGTTGGCGAGCGAGGTGTTTCGCTTTCTGGCGGGCAAAAGCAGCGGATTTCCATTGCACGTGCGTTATTAATGAAGCCGGAATTATTAATTTTAGATGATTCGTTATCAGCTGTGGATGCACGTACAGAGGAAGCGATTTTACAAGCTTTGAAGGAAGAACGAAAAGATGCAACGACCATTATTACGTCTCACCGATTGAGCTCGATTCAGCAAGCGCATGTCATCATCGTTGTAGATGGAGGCGAAATGATTGAAAAGGGCACGCATGAAGAGCTAATGGCAATGCAAGGGAGCTATTTTGAAATGTATCAATTGCAGCAGCTTGAACAATTAGTAGCGCAAGGGGGAGACAGTCATAGTGAATGAAACGATTTCAAGTAAAGAACAACGCGTCATACTCCGACGCCTATTTCATTATTTACAACCGCATAAAAAGCTGTTAATTATTGCTTTATTGTTACTTGTATTAACGGTAATCGGGGATCTTGTTGGTCCTTATTTAATTAAAGTATATATTGATGATTATTTAACCCCCCGCCATTTTGACATGAATCCAGTCATGATATTAGCGGTTAGTTATTTAACAATTCAAGTGTTGAATATCGTCATTACGTATTATCAAATGTTGAAATTCCAAGAGCTCGCGCTAAAGGTCATTCAGCAACTGCGAATTGATGTATTTTCAAAAATTCATAAATTAGGCATGCGTTATTTTGATCAAGTGCCTGCGGGTTCTATCGTTTCACGTGCGACAAATGATACCGAGGCGATAAAAGATATGTTTGTCTCGGTACTCATTAGTTTTGTGCAAGCTGCGTTTTTAATTGTCGGTGTATATATCATTATGTTTATTATGAACGAAAAATTAGCATTTGCGATGTTACTTTTACTGCCAGTCATCATTTACATTATTTATATTTATCGTAAAATGAGTGCGGTTGTGTATATGAAAATGCGTGAAAAGCTAGGGGAGTTAAATGCGCGCTTAGCGGAATCTTTATCAGGTATGAGTATTGTCCAAGTTTTCCGCCAAGAAGATCGTTTTAATGACGATTTTGACAAAACGAATGAGGAACATTTTCAGGCGATGATGGCCAATACGAAAATGAACAGTTTATTGCTTCGTCCGATAATTGATTTAGTGTATTTTACAGCGATTGTCATTTTACTCTTTTACTTTGGTTGGACATCATTTGAAACGGCTGTGGAGGTCGGAGTTGTGTACGCCTTTATTACGTATATGAACCGCTTCTTTGATCCAATAAATCAAATGATGGAGCGTCTTGCCTTGTTCCAGCAAGCGATTGTTGCAGCATCTCGTGTATTTTCGCTGTTAGATAATGAGGAGCTTGAACCTGCGCAGAAAAATGACCCAATAAACGTGTCAAATGGACAGATTGAGTTCAAAGATATTTCATTCAGCTATGATGGTAAGCAAGATGTACTGAAAAACATTTCGTTTACCGTGAATCCAGGCGAGACGGTGGCACTCGTAGGACATACGGGGAGTGGTAAAAGTTCCATTATCAATTTATTAATGCGCTTTTATGAATTTGAGCGTGGTGATATATTGATTGATGGTGCATCGATTAAAAACTATCCTCAAGAAGAACTGCGAGATAAAGTGGGTCTCGTGCTACAAGATCCGTTTTTATTTTATGGAACAGTGGCGTCAAACATTCGATTATTTAATGACGAGCTGACGTTAGAAGATGTGAAGGATGCGTCGGAATTCGTTCAGGCGAATGACTTTATCGAGGCACTTCCCGACGGTTACTCAAATAAGGTGACGGAGCGTGGTTCTACGTTTTCAAGCGGGCAACGTCAACTCATCGCCTTTGCGCGAACAATTGCGACCAATCCAAAAGTGTTGGTGTTGGATGAAGCAACAGCGGCCATTGATACCGAAACGGAAGTGGGTATCCAGCATTCGCTTGAAAAGATGCGCAAGGGACGTACAACGATTGCTATTGCTCATCGCTTATCAACGATTCAAGATGCCGAACAAATTTTAGTGCTGCATAAAGGGGAAATCGTCGAGCGCGGAACCCATCAACAGCTCATCGCAAAAAAAGGGTTATATGAAAAAATGTATTTATTGCAGAATGGGATTGTCGGGTAGGGTGTTAAATTAACAATCAAAAATAATGCCAATGCCGTTTCGGGCGCAGTTGTTGGATAACAACTGCGCTTTAAATTTGGCAATTAAAGATGCGTTACACGTAAAATTTCAAAATTAATGGAATAAAACAACTTGCGAACATACATTCCCTTCTGGTAAAATGGGGAAAATGACATAATTCGATTGCTGACATATTTCCATAGTCAGGTTCTGTGAAATTACGATGGAGATCATATAGCATAACAAGGGGAGAAATAAATGAGGATTAACTTTGGTAAATATGACATACCAGCTACACTTCAAACATTAATTGATTTAGCAAATGAACTTGGCGATGATGAACAATTTTCCCTTTGCTTTAATTTTTATCTTTCTTTAGAGAATTTCAGATATTTTAATACGCCAAGTGATGTCGTTGTATTTGGGAATACTGGAATGGATGGTATACATTATGGATTTCTTACTGACTATGGAACTGTAATGGATCTTGATGTAGCGCCAATTGTTTGCGTTAGTCCAATGGATTTTGATCGTCCAACGCGCATAATCGCAAAGAACCTGCGTGAATTTTTACAGATAAATTTGACTGATAGTGAACTGTTTTATAATCAATTTGACTGTGAAGAGTCCTATGCCGCAGCTAAAAATCAATGGGCTGCAGAAAACGCAAACTCCCTATATCAACCATCTGAAAATGAGAAATTATTGAAAACGCATGCAACAAAGTTTTTGACGGATCATATTCCGATGCCTGTTATTGAAAATCCTTATCGTTATGTACAACATATAGAGTTGGAGCGACAAAGAAATGTAACGATTCCAACGCAAGATAGAATAGGGATTGTAACGCCGGTTCTACAAGGTGAAGAACATGAACAATTCCAGATTCACAAGGAACTAGAACCTGATTTACAGTTGTTGCGTGAATATTTTCATTCTGCACCAGTTGCCTCATGTCTCGCATTATTTAAAGACATTCAGCTTAATTTTATTATAAAAGATTACCCAAATCTTTTTAAAGTTGTAATTGCAGCAATGATTAATATGGAGCTTTTTGATGAAACGAACAGATTATTAGAAGGCATATAAATCTAGGCTAGAACACACGTGAAACAGAGATTATATAATAGGAGATGTATAAACGATGAAACAGAATAAATATGATAACCCCAATTTCTTTGCTGCGTATGCGCAAATGCCAAGATCTATTAAAGGGCTTGAGGGAGCGGGAGAATGGCATATGTTTAAAGAACTAATCCCGAATCAAAAAAATAAAAATATACTTGATTTAGGATGCGGTTTCGGTTGGCATTGTCGATACGCTCGCGAACAGCAAGCGAGTTCTGTCATAGGTGTAGATATATCTGAAAGTATGCTTAAAAAAGCCCGTGAAATGACAAATGACCCTTTAATTTCGTATATAAAAATGCCGATTGAAGAGATTAGTTTTCAAAGTTCACAATTTGATGTAGTCATCAGTTCGCTCGCTTTTCATTATATTGAATCGTTTAAGTTAATTTGTGAAAAGATTTATGAATGTTTGAAGCCTGGTGGAACATTTGTTTTCTCAGTAGAACATCCAATTTTCACTGCTCGAGATGAACAAGATTGGTATTATGATGAACAGGGAAATCGCTTGCATTGGCCAGTGGATAACTACCAAATCGAAGGGGTACGTGAAACGACATTTTTAAATGAAGGTGTTACAAAATACCATCGTACGGTTTCAACATATATAAATGACTTAATTGATGCTGGCCTTACAATAAATGCGGTCAAGGAGTCCGTTCCTTCAGGTGAAATGTTAAAAAGCATTCCTGATATGGAAGATGAAAATCGTAGGCCGATGTTTTTAATGTTTTCAACAGAAAAGAAAAAGGGCTAGTTGTTTAGATAATCAATGGACCAAGTGCATGAGCGTAATTTTAGTTCATCTAAATGAGATAAAAAAAGAAAAAGCAATTACGTGATTTGGATTTCCATTCACGTAATTGCTTGAGTTACATACTTTAGTTTTTTTAGTGCCTTCCTAATGTTGGAAGGTTTTTTGTCGTTTAATTTTCTGGTGTCTGTGCACGCTTTACGAAAAACGCTACTACGACGGCAAGTAGTGCAAAACCAAAACCAACGATGAATGCATTGTGCACACCTGAAACCATAGCTTCAGTCAATTGAGTTGGGTCAGTAGGATTTGATGATTGCGCCAAATATTCCTTTTGCCCAGAAGTCATGATGCTGATGAAGAAAGCAACACCAATCGCACCTGCTACTTGAGATAAGGTGTTCAAAATAGCTGTTCCGTGTGGGTATAAACTTCGCGGAAGCTGGTTCAAACCATTCGTTTGGGCTGGCATCATAATTAACGAAATGGCGATCATCATACTCACATGTAAAAGGATAAACGTTGTTTTTGAAGTGTCCGTCGATACTTGTGTAAAGAACCACATGACCGTTGCTAAAATGATTGTCCCTGGAATAATAAGCGCTCTTGGGCCAAATTTGTCAAACAGCTTCCCAGAAACAGGTGAAAGAACACCATTCAATAAACTACCTGGAAGCATAATAAGACCTGTTGCATAAACAGTTAAGCCTAATGCACCTTGGAATAAGAATGGCAGCAATGTCATTGTCGAGAACATCGTCATCATCATTATAATTAATAAAATGGTCGTTAACGTAAACAATGGAAACTTGAATGGACTAAGATCCAATAACGGTTCTTTTAGTTTCAATTGGCGTAACACAAAGAAGAATAGTGCGATAAGTCCAATGATAATAATGCCGTATACTTGGAAGCTATCCCAGCCTTTACCCGAGCTACTGAACCCGTAAACAATCCCACCAAATCCGATTGTCGATAAAATAATGGATAACACATCCACTTTTGGTTTCGTAGGTTCAGAAACATTCTTTAAAAAGATGAAGGCGAAAATGATGGAAAAGATAGCAAATGGAATCACGATATAGAACAGCCATCTCCAACTCAATGAGTCAAGGATGATACCCGAAAGCGTTGGCCCAATAGCAGGAGCGAACATCATAACGAGTCCGATACTTCCCATTGCTGCACCACGTTTTTCAGGCGGATACAAAAAGAGAATCGTGTTCATTAATACGGGCATCATTAATCCCGTACCTGCAGCTTGTAATATACGACCGACTAATAGTACGTAAAATCCAGGTGCAAGGGCACTTACGATTGTACCGAAAGTGAAGATCATCATTGCCCCTATAAATACTTGTCTCGTTGTAAACCACTGCACTAATAAAGCAGAAGCTGGGATTAAAACGGCAACAACAAGCATGTAGCCAGTTGATAGCCATTGAAGTGTCGAGGGCTCTACATTTAACTCAATTGACAATTGTGGAAAAGCAACGTTTAATAATGTTTCATTTAAAATCGTAAAAAAGGCTCCAATGATCATGGATATTAAAATTGGCAGCCTTTTTATATTGTCAAGCCCCTTTGGTTGCGGAGCGTTTGGTGTAGATTGTGTATTCATAAATAAAACTCCTCGTATACATTTTTAAGTGGAAATTTGTCTTGTAATTTCTCAAATCTGAAGGGATTAAAAATTATTGAAATTCTAGTGCTATAATAGTCATGTACAATCCTCCGTTATTTATGTGTTTGCTTTTAAAGCTATATGTAAGTACACCTTATACCACGCTCCAATATGCATTTCTCTACATTTGAGCATCAATAACAATAATTAATTTTCTGAAAATATAGCGGTTTACACATTATGAGTATACAATATAGTGAGGGGACTCACTAATAGTATACAATAAAATAATCAAACCCACAAAAATTTAACTTGCTTGTGTAAAATTCGCCTGATTACTTCTATACATAGTTTTCCGAGCAAAGCCTCAACAAATCTAGGGAAAACTTAGCTAAATGATTAAAAAAATGAAGGAGGTTTTGATTCATGAACTTAAATTCTCCAGCATCAATAGATATCATCCATATGTTAATGAAATCGACCAATACCGTTCAAAGAGAATTTCAATCTCAATTAGTATTGCTGAACACCCCTTATCAACTGACAGGCCCAAGACTGCGTGTGTTATCGACTGTTGCTGAAAGTGGCCCAATCAGGATGAATGAATTAGCTAGTAAATTAGGTGTCAAAGCACGTACAGTGACCGATTTAGTGGATGCGCTCGAACAGGATCAACTGTTAATTCGTATACCTGATCCAACTGACCGTCGTGCGACATTAATTCAACTGACTGAAGTCGCGAAGTCCAATATAGAGCGGGCACTTACTTTTCAAGATAAAGTCGCGGACACTATTCTTGAGAACCTCTCCATCGAGCAACGTAAGCAGCTATTTGAACTTTTATTACAATTAAAAAAATGAGCTTAGAGTTACTCTAGCTCATTTTTTTACAATTTAAAGTTTTTCAGCGTACCCGTTTTTAGAAACCCTCTTTAATTTAAAACGCCCTTTTGAAATAAAATGGCGACAGCATGTGTACGGTTGAGGGTATTTGTTTTGACCATGACACTTTTAACGTACTGTTTAATTGTTGTTTCACTAATATCTAATAGATTGGTTATTTGTTTTGAACTATGGCCAAATGCAATGCACTTCATTACCTCGTATTCTCGCTTCGACAGTTTAATCTCACTTTTTTTCATAGTACTTGGATAGAGGGACAGTATTTCTCCTACCTTGTTCGTAAATAATTGCGCTTCAATTAAAAGCTGTGGGCTCATGGGTTTTTTGAATCGCGTACTTAAAAAGTAGCCAATCACGACACAATTGAAAGTAATCGGAACAACGAGTAGTGCATCCATAGCTTGGGCAATAATATATTTTCTAGGAAAAGTTAAATGAAAATCGTTGCCTTCAAAATATTGAGGGCTTTGCTTTTGGATTGCTTCAAATATGGGTGGAATGGTCGTTACATCATCGCGTACAGATGTGATGCTTTTAAATTCAGTTTCAGTTGCTGAAAAAATGCCTTCTGCTAAATGGTCGATAGGGGAATAACGAAAAAGTAGTGTTTTTTCTAATGAAAAGGTGGAGAGAAAACTTTCCATTAACAATTTAATTTTTTTGTCTGGATCTTCTAGAGTTTTAATTTTTTCTAGGTCACTTTCCCAACAATTCATGCCAACCTCCAAATGAACACCCCTTTAAAATAACCGATTTCATTATTCAATATATAACTTATGTTACGAAAAGTTGGTGTAAAATACAAATTTTAGCACGAAAGTATATGGATATTTCTCGAAAAGTAGGAATATCTATTAATTTTGATGCGTAATAAAATAATGATGTAAGCGATTGCATCATTTATTTTACCTAAAGGGAGGAAATAAAATGGCAAATTTAACGGATAAAGCAAAAGCATATTTAGAGGTATTTAATAGTGGACCTAAGATTGAATTGTTTGACCCGATTGCATTAAAGGCGATGCAGGCACAAGCTCCAGCACCACCTCAAGATAATTTACCGAGCATTCATCAATCGGAGGACCGTTCGATAAAAGTAAAGAACGAGGAAGAAATTCGAATTCGGATTTATACCCCTGAAGGAGAGGGACCGTTCCCTGCATTAGTTTATTATCATGGGGGTGGTTGGGTAATCGGTTCAGTTGAGATGTTTGAAGCAGCAAATCGATTGATTGCAACGGAGGGAAATGTTGTGGTCGTATCTGTTGATTACCGTTTAGCTCCCGAACATCCATATCCAACACCGATTGAAGATTGCTATGCTGCACTTGAATGGGTCGCTGCAAATGCAGAAGAAATCAATGTAGATCCGGAGAAAATTTCAGTTGGTGGAGATAGTGCTGGTGGAAATTTAGCTACGGTTATAACGAAAAAAGCATTGGATCAAAACGGTCCAGCCATTCAATCGCAAATTCTTGTATACCCGGTAACGAATTTAGAATTTAATACAGATTCATATAAGGAATTTGCAGAAGGATTTGGCCTAAGTCGGAATTTAATGAAATGGTTTGGCAAGCATTACCTGAGTGACGAAAATCAAGCCAATAATCCAGATGTTTCACCGTTAAAATATGATTCTGTAAAAGGGCTACCGCCAGCTATTATCATTGCCGCGGAAAATGACGTACTGAAAGACGAGGGCGTCGCTTATGCCGAAAAATTAAAACAAGACGGCGTTCATGTTCAATACGAACTGATTCCTGGAGTGATTCATGCTTACTATAGTAATATGATTTTCTTTGAAGATGAAACAAGGCAGTCTGTGCAGCATATTGTGAAGTTCTTAAATAAGGTTGAACAAGTGATTTAACTTGATTCAGCAGAAGTTCTCTACTTTTATAAGTCGGTGGTGAATGCCAAATACGCAATTTTATTCAGTGGGGTTCAAACCCTGGCTGAATAAAGTTAAGCCCCGGCGGATGTCACAGATTTTTTAGGGGAGTTTTTCGATCGAGCTCGAAAAAAATCTGGACGCAATTACGCTGAGGCGTAATTGATCTTGTACTACTTAACGGAAGGGGAATGTGAATGTCAAATCATTTTGATGCAATAGTTATTGGCGCTGGATTTTCGGGAATTTATATGACGTATAAGTTACACCAAGATGGCTTTACAGTGAAAACCCTTGAAAAGGCAGCTGGCGTTGGGGGCGTATGGAATGTCGCACGTTATCCTGGTGCGCATTGTGATTCGGAGAGCCATTGCTACAATTTTATGTTTTCTGAAGAGTTATATAGAAAATGGGCTTGGTCTAAACGATTTGCCCCTCAAGAAGAAATTTTACGCTATTTGAACTTCGCAGCAGACGAGTTAGACGTAAAAAAACAAATGCAATTTAATACGGAAGTGTCATCTGCAAAGTGGGATGAAGAAAAAACACAATGGCAAATCCTAACGAGCGAAGGGGAAGAGTTTACAGCAACATACTTAATTTCGGGTGTAGGTTGCTTATCCACTTCCAATATTCCTAATTTTGAAGGTCGCGATAATTTTGCAGGAGAAAGTTATCATACAGGTGCTTGGCCGCATACACCTGTAGATTTAAAAGGGAAACGAATCGGCGTAATTGGGACAGGCTCTAGTGGTGTACAATCCATCCCAATGATCGCACAAGAAGCAGCTGAGTTGTATGTATTCCAACGTACACCACAATTTACTTCGCCCGCACGGAATCGGACAATAACAGAAGAGGAAAATGCGCAACTTAAAGCAGATTATGCTGGGATACGCGAAAGAATCGTTGCCTCTTATGCTGGTTATCCATATGTTCGATCGACAAAATCAGCTGTTGGAACTCCTGAGGAAGAGCGACTAGCGATGTTGGAAGCTACATGGGAAAAAGGCGGTTTGAGTTTCGGAAGTACTTTTAATGATATTGGTATAAATCCAAATTCAAATGACATTGTTTCCGAATTTATACGTAGTAAAATTCGCGAAACAGTGAAAAATCCAGAAACCGTAGAAAGTTTATTGCCGAATTATTATTATACGACTAAACGACCAATAATCGATACAAATTATCATGAGACGTATAATAAGGAGCATGTCACGTTAATTGATTTAAAAGAACAACCTATTGTACGCATAACAAAAAGTGGTATTCAAACGGCGGAAAAGGAATACTCATTAGATATTATCGTTTATGCAACAGGTTATGATGCCATGACAGGTACACTATTAAAGCTCAATATTATAGGTCGCGACGGAGTAACTTTAAAAGAAAAATGGGCGGATGGGGCAAAAGTTGAAACTTATTTAGGTTTAGGCGTTTCTGGATTCCCGAACTTCTTTACCATTACAGGTCCACAAAGTCCGTCCGTATTAACGAATGTGCCAGCATCTATTGAGCAGCATGTAGAATGGATTTCGGACTGCTTGCAATATTTAAAAATGAATCAAATAAAAACGATTGAGCCAACCGAAGAGGCAGAACAACAATGGAGCAAACAATGTATGGATATTGCCAATAGTACACTATATACGAAAACAGATTCCTGGTATACAGGTTCCAATATAGAGGGGAAAACACGAGGCTTCTTAATCTACTTAGGTGGGTTGAATAGCTATCGTCAAATATGCAGTGATATCGCTGGAAATGGGTATGAAGGTTACCAATTAAAGACTACTGAAGCGATAAAGTAACGAATTATTTTAAGTGAAAAGGCGCTCCTACTTGTGTAAGTAGGAGCGTCCTTTTTGGGTTGAAGTAAGCTGAAATGACGCAATGTGCTTTGTCATGCTTAAAGAAGTATGTGAATTAACGTGAGATGGATTCCTAAAATTGAGCATTAACAGTAAACAGCCTAATGAGGATTGAAGCAAATGAATAAGCATCTCTTTTTGCACTATGTAGCTTAGGGAATGTTTTGAAAAATTAGTAAGGGATTTTATCAGTTAATTATTTACAAATTGATAATTGAACTTTATTATTATGTTATACGATATATCGCGTAACATAATAGTGGGGGTGATAAAGATGTCTTATAATGGTGGACCTATGACAGAGGCAATGTATTACGTTTTATTAGCGTTAATGCGTCCGAATCATGGTTATCAACTGATGCAATTGATTACAGAAGTCTCAAATGGACGATTAAAAATGGGACCGGGCACATTGTACGGGGTACTTTCTCGAATGCAAAAAGACGATTTGATTGTTTTATCAAAAGATGATGGCAGAAGGAAAACTTATGAGATTACTTCAGAAGGTGAGCGGGCTTTAAGGATAGAGTATGAACGTTTAAAATCCTTAATTATAGATAGTGCTTTATTGGAGGAGGGTGAAAAGCATGACTAAAATTGTGCGCAAATTACGACCTACTGACTTTTGGCGCATTGGGGAACATGAAAGCTGGTTTTCAGATATGTCTGCAAAAGGATTGCATCTTCATAAAATGGGCCTGCATTTTGCACATTTTAAAATAGGCGATCCGAAGCGAATGGAATACCGAATTGAGGTTACGAAAAAGAAGGGAATGCCCTATGAACAAAGTGAAATGTATGAGGAAATTGGTTGGGATTATGTAACAAGTTATCAGTTTTTTCACGTATTTTCATCCCCTGAAGAAAATCATGCACCAGAGTTACATACAGATCCAATGGAGCAATCCTATACTTTAGATCAATTGAAAGAAAGACTTATTTTAAATTTTACTGGAACTTTAATTGGATTTTTATTAATTATCGGTATGTTATTAGCCATTTGGTTTTTAGATGGCACACCAGTATTACGATTAGTGGAAGGGCATGCAATTCAACTAACAATTTTAAGCTTAATCATTCTTTATAATGTATTTTACTCAACAAGAGCGATGATATCTATTCAAGCGTTACGGAGAAATTTACAAGAAGGTAAGGCAATTGATCATCATGCGCCATGGGAAAAGAGTCTGCATAAAAACACAGCATTTTCAATTGTATTTATAGCCATTGCTTTAGTCAGCGCCATTCTTCCATTCGTACAATTATTTAAGCATGAGACATTCACCTTACCAGAAAATGATTCGAACTTACCAATTGTCCGGTTGGCCGATATCGAGCAAAATTCGCTACTAGTACGGGATGAATATTATATCGATGAGATAGATTGGGCAAATCGATATACTACTAATTGGAGTGTATTCGCACCTGTGCAATATAAGTACGACGAAAGTGGTATGATAGAAAATCGGAAATGGTTAGATGAAAGTGGTACTTATTCACCAAGCGTATCTGCAGAAGTTTATCATTTAAGGTTTAAAGTTTTAGCAGAGCCATTAATAGATGACTTAATTAAATGGTATTCATATGGGGATGAAATGGAACCGTTTGTTGAAAAACAGCATCCTGACTTTGACCAATTAATTATTCATGAAGATGCCGAGATGAAACAACTATTTGCTTCCAAGGAAAAAGTGGTTATGTATGTCCGATATAATGGATATGCAGAGATGGATGTTTTAATTAGAAATGCGGCTCAAAAAGTTAATTTACTTGAGGGAGAGTAGCTTTTGGTAGAAATATACTGCAATGGGTGTACTTATCAAATTAATTACTTTCACTACTATATAAAGAGGAACAATATCATAAACGATTAAGTGGCTTAAGACCATCTAAATTTAGGAATCAAGCCGCTTAACTCCTATTCACTAGTGCTAAGTATTTCGTATTTTGATTACTATTGGAGGAAAGACATGACTAAAATTGTGCGTAAATTACGACCGACTGACTATTGGCGCATTGGGGAACACGAAAGCTGGTTTTCAGATATGTCTGCAAAAGGTTTGCATCTTCATAAAGTGGGTATACATTTTGCACATTTTAAAAAAGGTGATCCGAAGAGAATGGAATACCGAATTGAAGTGACGCAAACAAAAGAGATGCCCTATGAGCAAAGTAGTATGTATGAGGTAAATGGTTGGGATTATGTGGCAAGTTATCAGTATTTCCACGTATTTTCATCCCCTGAAGAAAATGATGCACTTGAGCTACATACAGATCCAATGGAGCAATCCTATACTTTAGATCAATTGAATAAACAACTTATTATGAGCTTTATTCCAACTGCATTCGTAGTGCTATTAATTATTGGTACGTTAGCGGCAATGTGGTTTTTAAATGACACGCCTGTATTAGGATTAGTAGAAGGACAATTAACTCAACAAATGGCTTTTAGCATAATCTATCTTTATTTAGGATATTACTCAACAAGAGCTATGCTTTCCATTCAAGCGTTACGGAGAAAATTAAAAGAAGGAAAGGCAATTAATCATCACGCGCCATGGGAAAAGCACTTGCGAAGAAACAAAGCATTTTCATTTGTACTTACAATCACCGTCTTAATCGGCTCTACACTGCCATTAATACAAATATTTAAGAGCGAAACATTAACTTTACCAGCGGATGATTCGAACTTACCTATTGTCCGATTAGGTGATATCGAGGAAAATTCACTGCTCGTACAGGAAGAGCATTATATAGAGGGAATTGATTATTCGAATTTCTACACTTTTAATTGGAGTTTATTTGCACCTATGCAATATGTGACCTATGAAAATGGTGTGATAGAAAATCAGACATGGTTAGATAAAAGAGGTACTTATTCCCCGACTATATATACAGAGCTCTATCATTTAACATTAAAACCATTAGCGAAGCCATTAAATTCTGATTTAATAAAACGGCATTCATTTGGAGTTGACAGAGAGCTGTTTGTTGAAATAAAACACCCTAATCTTGATAAATTAATCATTCATGATGCTGGGGAGATAAAACAATTAATTGCCTCTAAGGGTAAAGCGGTTATGTATATACGATATTCTGGAAATGTGGAGGTGGATGTCATAATTGAAAATGCGGCTCAAAAAATTAATTTGCTTTCGGAGGAGTAGGGTTAGTTCAACTAAAAAGGATACTCCGATTTGTGTGAGGGGAGCATCCTTTTTGTTGTAGAAAAAAACTGTATTCACCGACGTCATTTTTTGAGTAATGAACGAAGGGTGGATAAATTTAATGATTTGAAGTTGGTGTCACTAAAATCTTTGCTTGTGATTTGTCATGCAATAGCTTTTCAAAACCTTCTTCAACTAAATCATCTATGGCAATCTTATGTGTAATAACAGGCTTTACATCGAGTTGTCCAGCAGCAATTAAATCAATTACTGTTGGGAAAACATTTCGATATGCTAACGTAGAAGTAATGTGTAACGCTTTGAACATCACAAGATTCACATCAATTTCGATTGGCTTTTTAAAGGTAGCAATAATCATGATTTGCGCACCTAATTTAGTTGTATAAAGTGCATTGTTAATTGTTTGCTGAGCACCAGCGCAATCATAAACAACATCGGCACCACCATTTGTTGCTGTTAAAATAGTGGGAATTAAGTCATCTTGATCACCACGAAGAACCATAGTTGCCCCTAATTGCTGTGCTTTTTGTAAGCGTTCTTCTGAAATATCGACGACGATAATTTTCGCTGCTCCGGCTGCTTTCACACAAATTAATGTGAGCAAGCCGATTGGACCTGCACCATATATAATCGCGGTATCACCAGTTTTTAATTTACTTTCACGAACGGCATAAAAGGATACAGCTGTTGGTTCCACTAATGCCCCTTCTTCTAATGACACATTATCAGGTAATTTATGTAGTTTACTAGCATCGACCACCACATATTGCGCAAAGCCACCATCCGTGTTTAATCCAATAAAACCGACCATTTGGCATTGGTTATAGTAACCACTGTTGCATGCTAGACATGTTCCGCAGAAAATTAACGGTTCAACGGTTACATGGTCGCCCACTTGAAAATGATCTACATTCTCACCAGTTGCCACAATTGTACCTGCAAACTCATGACCTAACGTTAACGGTGCTTTTCTTCCTGTGAGTGGATGAATATTTTCGCCTAATCCGTATTGATAAACCGCCAAATCACTGCCGCAAATCCCAGCCCAAGCCACTTCAATTAATACTTGGTCTGGACCATGTTGTGGTTTGTTAACTTCTTCAATTCTTAAATCATTCTCGTTATGAAGTACTGCTGCTTTCATATGAACATCTCCTTTAAAATGGTTGAATTAGTACTATTTGTTTAATTCTCTTATTGTTTCAGTAACACCTTCATAATTGTTTCGCCTTCAATAAAATAAGGGGAAGCAATAAGTCTTAATCTTATGTTGGCGTTTTTTATGTGGCAGACGGATAGCCGCAATAATATACGTGAGAAAGGGGCATTGGATTTTCAAAATGGTAAATTTTATATCGAAAAATGCTCATCTAGAGTAATGAACTATCAATTCGTAATAATAACTTTCACCATATTAGAATCAAAGTTATTTTTCTCCAAAACGTCTTTGCCCATTTTTTGTATTTCTTTTTTTAACTTTTCACTAATCGGATCAGCAAAACTTATGATAACCTCTGTGGATTCGGGCAAAATTTCATAATCTAAACGGAAGCTTTCCACACCATTATTTAACAATAGGGAACGAATGGACTCCATTAAATCATGATAGCTTATTCTATTTGCTGTTATTAATGCGGATGGAGTGGAATTGGATAGTTGAATTTGAAACGTGGCCGGATCAAAATGTTGTTGAGCTATCAATTGGTTTACGGATTTTTCTATCTTCTCACTTTCTCTTGGTTTAAGTTTTTGGTTATTTTCAAGTCTTTGAATAAGAATTTTAACTTTTTCATCGTTTAACATAGCGAAATCTACCGTTAATGCGTAACCATGATCCCGTAAGTTTGTATGGATGGAATGCATGAAACTAGCATATTTTTTATGGTAGTGCATTAATTGTATGTTACTGTACGTAGTCGTTTCGGTTTTATTGGCAATGTTAGCAAAAGGGTTTGTAAGAATAATAATCAACGCACTTGTTAATATCGCGAATGGTAAAAGGTACCTTTTGAAAAATTGCATAAAGGACATGCCAATACCTCCTAAAAGGGATAGTAAAGGATATGTGTACGATTTAGGAATAGAATGAAAATGAATAGATCGTAAAAAATTCACGATTTAAAGGAAATTTACATATTGTAGGGAATTATATATGGATAGGGATATAAACTGGGGAGATGATTATGGGTAAAAAATTACGCAAATATTTTTTTAACTTTCTCGTAATGATTAATATGATAAATTTCATTAGACTCATTTATGCTGAAGCTTTTGATATGCCCAAACCACTTTTAATTTATGGCTATGTCGCTTTTTTTAGTGTGTTTTTTGTATTTATCATAATACGAAACATTCTAAAGCTAGTGGGTGAAGAGAAGGGGAAAGTAGAACTGATTTTTAAAGGGTTGATTTTTGTATTTTCGGTGCAACTATTTGTTATTTCAATTGTTCTGGTAAGTGCATTATCGCTTATGTTTTCAATGGGAATGACTGTTATATTATGTATAGATTTTTATCAGATTTTTAAAAATTATATACCAAAAACATTACCCCCTGAATAAATTGTTGATTCAGGGGGCACTTTCAATGCTTCTAAAATTAGATTACAACTTAGCCCATCGTTCCTCTAACCAAGTCATGAATTGATCACCTTTGTCGCCTTCAAACGCATCATATACATCTAAGCGCATACGTTTAAGCTTGTCTGCAAATTCTTCCACTGTGTGGTCCTTTGGTAAGCTTTTTTTCACACGTAGGAAAATTTTATTTGGACCTTTAATAACATCAAAACGAGCAGGTGTAGGTTTTTCTACTTTTTCACCAAATGCTACAAGCGCTTTATAAGCTGCCGTTTGCACTTTGAAAACCGTATCATTTTTGATACGATTGTTTAATAAATCGATTACTTTTTCATGTTGATAAGCGGATAACGTTGTAACTGCGTCTAAACGGTCGCGCCAGCTAGACGTATAATTGGCTTTCTTCTTTAATGCATCATAGTTTTCTGGTAATTCTTTTTCAAACGATTTCAAATAATTGCACCTCTTTTTTTAACTAGAGGAAAAATAGAATTCTTCTTCTGCTTCTTTATATTATACGTTGTCTCGATGAAAAAAGCGAAACAAATAAATTCCTCCTCGGCTAACTTTTGTCCAAAATTTTTTTTATGCTCTCTCGAAAAACTTCTCTTAAATTTTATTTACTTTACAAAATCCGACCTCTATAATTGGTTTTATCCATTAATTAGAAAAGTAGAGGTGCAGCAATGAGTGAACATAATAAAGGCGTGGTGAATGCGATTGTCGCATATGCATGCTGGGGCGTATTTCCGCTCTATTGGATATTATTAGAACAAGTGTCAAGTATGGAAATTTTATTGAGTCGTGTCATTTGGTCCTTTCTCTTTACGACGCTTTTTATCTTGCTTATCGGACAGCGAAAAAATTTGCTGCAAGATATTCGTTTTTTATGGGCCAATCAAAAACAATTTTGGTCGTTGTTCGCGGCTTCCATTGTTATCTCAATCAACTGGTTTACATATATTTGGGCAGTCACACATGGACAAGTATTACAGTCAAGCTTAGGTTACTATATTAACCCGCTCATTTCGGTGATATTTGGCATGCTTATTTTCCGTGAAAAACTATCGAAGGCCACAATTATCGCTGTGTCGATTGCAGGAATTGGGGTTACCGTCATGACTTTTTCAGCAGGAACGGTACCTTGGACGGCGTTAACGATGGCGATTTCCTTTTCGATTTACGGTGTACTAAAGAAAACAATTCAGCTTGAAGCAGCGCGCGGGTTAGCGATTGAAACGCTCTTTATGCTACCGGTTGCGCTCATTTATTATGCGTACATATGGAATTCAAATGAAATGAGTTTTTTACAAGGTGATATAAAAACCGATCTTTTATTGATGGGAGGCGGAATTATCACAGCTATTCCACTTGTTCTTTTTGCGAAAGGCGCACACCGGATTCCATTGTACTTGATGGGCTTTATCCAGTTTTTATCCCCAACGATTACATTATTTTTAGGGGTTGTGTTATTTAAGGAGCCATTTACAACATTGGAATTTTTCACATTTGGCTGCATTTGGATTGCGATTGTTATTTTCTCAGCATCTAAATTTATGGAAGCTAAACGTCGTTACCAAACTGTTTAACTTGTTATGATGAATCAATACAGAATGAAATTCATTAAAGTAAATTGTCCTAGTACAGTTTGCTTTTTTTGTTTTGGAAAAATCTATTGTCTTTTATTGTACTGAAAATAACCTTAATCAGAAAATTTAAACTTTTTAGAGGGATTGCGCGAAATTTAGCGAATATTATCGATTGGGGGATATTTTTGAAAGGGGATGAAGATGTGTTTGTTATGATTAATGAAGAGCAATTTGATTTTCAAAAGGTTGAAATTATTGTGTTAGAACAGGGGATTCGAAATTTATTTTCTAATTTTGATAAAATGACACTTCGGGAGCTAATCAGACAAAAAAAATATGAGCAAATAAAAGACGACACAGAAAAAAACTTTGCTTATTTACTCGAACAACCTGCTGGTAAAGCCATCCAGCAAATGAAGGATTATGGTCATCCATTTTATAAACAATTTTTGAATAATTATGGGGATTTGGAGTATTCAAGGTTTGTCGTGAAGGGCAATGATGAGGCGCTTCGGAAAAATGGGGTGTACATGATTATTGCCGATAATGAGCTTGTTTTTTGTGGTGTTTGTGCACGTAACTTTAAGGAAAGAATTAATCAGCATATTGGTAGTATTTATGCAAAGGGCTGCTTCCGCGACGGTACAGCAACGCATTGTCATGTCAACGCCAATATTACGCAAAAAATGCAAACGTCCAAAGTCCATTTTGGCATTTGCCCGATCGATGATAAAAAAGAAATGAACCAATTAAAAAATGCAATCATTAAACGATTTGAACCACAATGGAATTTACGGTCTAATCAAGTAGTCATGAGCTTAAATTATTAAGGAATAGCCCATACGTAAGTAAATTTAAACACCAATCAGCTTGAATATTTGATTCCATCGCATGAAATTTATCGACAGGACATAGTTTATTATGACATGAAATGAGGGAATAATAGACAAAATGTATGGGTAGGTGATTATCTTGCGAATGGCATTGAAATTATTTCGGCAAACGCATTTAGAATACTTGTGGCTTCATTTTCTAATGGCGGTCGTATTAATTTTTACCTCCGTTTTTTGGTTTGTGTTACCTTATTTTATTATTAGCTATGGAAACTATACGCCTTCTATTTGGTTGCAATCATTTCTACTAGTAGCCTTATTTATCATTCCATCGCTCCTCATTACACTCCATTGTTGGTTCATCAATTTTCAAGCAGCACAGAAATGGAAAAAGGAGCATCCTGATGAAAATATGTGGCGCTGGGTTTTCCGCTTTCAAAGCTTCACATTTATTATTGTCATTTCATTTACCGCGATTATTTATTCACTTCTTTTTATAATAGATCAAATGAGATAAGGTAAATTTGCTAGCAAAGTAGTTCATTTCTTATTTCACAGCCACCTCACATGTCCGTCAAAAAAAGTTCACATGTAAAAAAGCAGTAATGTTGTGTGAAATTTGGTACGATTGATGCATTACTGTGAAGGAGAGACTAAGACACTATGAATACAGACATCAATATCTTTTTAGCCTTAGCTGCAGGTTTTTTAAGCTTTATTTCACCATGTACGCTACCACTTTACCCAGCATTCTTGTCTTACATTACAGGTATGACACTGGACGAACTAAAGAATGAACGGGGAATGCTACAAAAACGCGCGATCTTACATACGCTATTCTTCTTACTAGGATTCTCGATCATTTTTATTGCGATTGGATTTAGTGCGTCATTTGCAAAGGAGTTTTTCATACAATATCAAGAATTACTACGCCAAGTGGGTGCGATTTTAATCGTTGTATTCGGTTTAATGATTGTCGGACTGTTACAAGTGGACTTTTTAATGAAAGATCGAAAGTTCCAATTTAAAAATCGTCCGTCTGGTTATTTTGGCTCGACATTGATTGGTTTAGCATTTGCAGCCGGTTGGACACCATGTACAGGGCCGATTTTAATGTCGATTATTGCATTAGCAGGAACGAATCCAGAATCGGGTATTTGGTATATGCTCGCATACTTCCTTGGGTTTGCGGTTCCATTTTTCGTTTTATCCTTCTTTGTTTCACGCATGGGTTGGATTCGCAATCACAGTCAAAAAATAGTGAAAATCGGGGGATGGATTATGATTGCAGTCGGCGTACTCCTATTCTTCGATGGCTTGACGTACATCATTACGATTTTATCACCGATTTTTGGTGGTTTTACAGGGTTCTAACTAGGGTAAATGAGAGGACCACGAGCCATATGGAAGTGAGGGGATTTTCATGCCAACTATTTTAATCGTTGATGATACACTGTTTATGCGTGTTGCGATAGGGGATATGGTAAAAAAATGGGGTTTTGAAGTTGTTGGAGAAGCAGCCAATGGGCAAGAAGCTGTGCAGCTTTATGATCAATTACAACCCGATATTGTCTCAATGGATTTAACGATGCCTGTTATGAATGGGCTAGATGCAGTCAATGAAATTATCGCAAAAGATCCAAATGCTAAGATTATTATGGTGACGGCATTAGGGCAACCGCGTATAATGGTAGATGCAATTGAAAGGGGTGTGAAAGATTTTATTACAAAACCTTTTACACCAGATAAATTAAAAAGTGTTCTTTACAATGTTTTAGGTTTAGTAGAAGATTCGTCAAAGTAGAGGAGGATTACGATGTTTGACAATATACCTTCTCAATTTTTATTGATTGGTTCGACGATTATGGCGGTAGTGATGGGTACGATAGTTATGGTCATTCGACTGCGTTCTCAAAAAAAACCAGTATCGACGAAAAAAATCATTATCCCACCAATTGCAATGTCTACTGGGGCACTGATGTTCTTATTTCCAGAATTCCGCGTTGAACCGTTACAAATTGTTGAGGCGGTGGTCGTCGGTTTATTATTTTCGACGGTACTCATTGCCACATCCAAATTTGAAATGCGAGAAAATCAGATTTATATGAAGCAATCAAAAGCATTCCCATTTATTTTAATTGGACTGCTTGTGCTGCGCATCATTTTAAAGCTTGTTTTCTCAAATAGCTTGGATGTTGCGGAATTAGGCGGCATGTTCTTCATTTTGGCATTCTCAATGATTTTACCTTGGCGTTTAGCGATGCTGATGCGCTATAAAAAATTACAAAAGATGCAATTGAGTGAATAAAAAAATCCTTACAAGGCAAGTTATTAAGCCTTGTAAGGATTTTTTTCGTTCATGGGGAAGTTTTTAAGCCTGTAATAGGTGATCATAAGGGGCTGTATCTATTTGCATTTGCGTCAGCTTTTTAAGTAAAAACTTATGGTCGCGCTTTGGTGAAGCGATAATATAGCCTCGAACAATTAAATCCAAATTGATTTTTGGTGCGTTCTCCTCTAATGCAAGCTCGCCAATCTTACCTGCAATCTTCTCCTTTGCCACTTGACGAAATAGCTCCGGAACTGGGCTAACAAGCTCTAACAGTAACGCCTTTTCTTCGTCGCCCCACAAATGAATTGTTTTATCGAGAAACATATTTTGCCAATCCAAATCGGATTTTCCATCTGCCTTTGGCAATGCTTTTAAAAACTTACGGAACATGAAGAAACCGCCGATTGCCATTAATGAAATAAGAACAACTACCCAAAATAAAATAAACCATAAAAACCAACCACTTAAGTCCACGATATTCACCTCTTTAAATCCTCTTTTTATTGACTCTCTTATCCATTATAGAAGGTTTTGACAATATTTTCACCCCCTTGTCCCTTTTTTCATGAAATCGTGACATGTATAGAGTAAGGAGGTGAACAAGATGAACCCATTCGTATTCCAATCGGCAACAATGACTGTTTTTTATCAAGCCAGTGTAGATGAACTTGGTGAGCCAGCTGTGAAAGGCACAACGTATCGTAATTTGATCAATACTGTAACAGGTGAACAAATTCAAACTGTTGCGCAAACGCTTATCGGTTTAACGGATTTTCCTTATATTGAATCCGTGAAAACGCAAAAAGATGTAATTGGTGCGTAATGATAAGGCACCAAAAACGGAAGAAAGGAGGGGGTTTCTATGGCACAAGTATTGCAATTAACTTTTGCGAATGCGTTAAATAACACGATGACATTAAACATTGCGGAGCCAAAAGCAAATTTATCAGAAACGGAGATCAATGCGGCGATGCAAATCATTGTAGATCAAGGTATTTTTGCGAAGGATGGCGCGATTTTTAACTTAAAAAAATCGGCGCGTGTAGTGGAACGTCATGTAACAAGCTTCGAAATAAACGTATAATAAAAAAGCCGGTGAAGTGCCAAACTTTACCGGCTTTTCATTCCTTCATGAGGGAAGGAGGGGGCATATAATGGAACAGTGGTTTGCTATCATTCAAGAAGTCAGTTTTCCAATCTTTATTTCATTTTATTTGTTATATCGTATTGAAACAAAACTTGATGCAATTCACAGTGCGCTGATTTCATTGAAAAGCTCAGGCTAACCTTTGATGAATTGTGAAGTTTGTTTTCACAATATCGCCACACAACATTTCATAGGGAAAGTATTGTGTAATTGCGCCCGGTTCGCTAAGATGAATGTAATGATGTGTAGAGTGGAGAGAGAAGCATGAAAAAGAAATCGTTAGCATTAGCACTATTGCTCGTTGTTTCAATCGTAATGAGCGCTTGTAGCAATTATCAATTCAAACCAACAACAAGTTATGAAATTTCTGATTTTACGACTACGGATCATCGTGGTGAAGAAGTTTCGCTTGAAAGCTTGAAAGGTGAGCCGTGGTTGGCGATGTTCATCTTTACAAATTGTACGACGATTTGTTCACCAATGACGTACAATATGAGCTTAATTCAAGAGGATCTTGTGAAAAAGGGCATTGAAGATTATAAAATTGTGGCATTTTCGGTGGACCCAGCCAATGATTCACCAGAAGTGCTGTCAGAATATTTAAATCGCTTTAATGTCCCAGATGAGTCGAAATGGCATTTAGTGACAGGCTATGACCAAAAATTCATCGAGCAATTAGCGGTTGGTTCTTTTAAATCTTTAGTTAAAGCGATTGAAGGGGACGACCAAGTGATGCATGCGAACACATTTTATTTAGTCGATGAAAAAGGCGTTGCGGTTAAAAATTACACAGGCTATTCTCAAACAGAAGACGGTGTACCATATGACACAATCGCAGTAGACTTAGAATCATTAATTGAAGAACGATTAGGAAAATAATTTATTTAAGAGAGTGTAAACCAATATGCGTTTATGCTCCTTTTTTGCGCAAAAAATTTAAACGAAAGGGATGGGTACAGTTGTTTTTAAAGACAGTCAAGTTAAAGGATGGATTCGTACCAAATACAGCCATTTATCCATTTTCAATACCCGCACTGGCGCAGTTAAAAGAGCTATCTTTTGATCATGCAGTCACTTTTTTTGTTGGGGAAAATGGTTCTGGTAAATCGACTTTGCTTGAAGGAATGGCAGATCGAATTGGCTTTAATCCTGCAGGAGGTAGCAAGCAAAACTTCCAAGCATATGATGTACATGCGGCTGAATCGGCGCTTGGTGAATATTTACGTCTTTCATGGATGCCACGTGTCACAGAAGGATTCTTTTTACGTGCCGAAACATTTTATCAGTTTGCTTCTCATATTGATGAAGTCGACATGACCGGCTACCGCGATTATGGGGGGAAATCTTTGCATGCACAGTCACATGGGGAGTCTTTCTTTTCGTTATTCCAACATCGTTTTAAAGGAAATTCAATTTATTTATTGGACGAGCCTGAAGCGGCATTATCTCCAAATCGGCAGCTTGCTTTTTTGCGATTAATGCATGATTTGCTGAAGGACGGCAATGTTCAGTTTATTATCGCCACGCACTCGCCCATTTTACTCGGCTATCCGAATTCGCAAATTTATCACTTTGATGAATCGGGAATTGAATCGATTGCCTATTCTGATACTGAGCATTATCAAGTGACGTCCTATTTTTTACAACACCGTGAGCGCATGTTGGAGCAATTGTTTATAGATGAAGATGATGAGTGAAGTATAAAAACAGCAACAGGATTGGGATAAGCCCTTTCTTGTTGCTGTTTTCGTAGATTAGTGTACATGTTGTGGGATGCAATAGCCAATAAAGTTAAACACGGTAATCGACATAATTCCCATATAAAAACAAATGGTCATTGCTAAGCATAATAAAATCGGTATAATGAGTGGTGCTCGTTTAATAAAGCTCACAATAAACAGCCCGATAAAGACTGCTGTCAAAATAAAGAAGATCACGCCGATCCCGTTCATCTGAAAATGTCCTGTCATGCCATCTTCAAGTGGCATAGAAAGCATCCACTGGATGAGCAATGATACATTATCGGTTTGAACGAATGGCATTGGTGGCTGATGTTCACTAAAAATAGCCGTTACCAGCAAGATTAACAGTAATAATACCGCCTCGAGTTTCGTCCAAATGGTAGGATTGAAGTTCGGTTTAGCAAGTTGTAATTTTATCAGGACTCCATTCGCAAAAATGATGAAAATAAGTGGCATTAACAGCACATGCTTAATAAATAACCAATGCCCATAAGGACTAGACCAGCCCGTAATATAATCCGGTACAATCGTTTCTGTTAAAAAAATGCCACTCAGTGCAACGGCAGTTAAAGCAACGATTGCAGTCGGGGAGAACCACTTTAAAAAAGCTTCCCAATTGGCATAAGATGTTGTAAAAAAGCTCACTTGTAAAAGGATGCCAACCCAAATACTAAAGGCGAATAAATGAATAAAATCAATGAAAAATCCTGCTGATGACCCCATTGCATGTGCATGACTCGCAAAGGCAATCGCAGCGATGATCGCAGTTAAAATAAATAGATAGATCACTGTAAACATGTGGCTAGTACGATTTTCACTCACTTTAACCAGTGCAGCTAAAATCAACGTTAGTACGACGGTAGCAAGCCAAGAATGTCCCACTTGATAGTTCGTTACGATTTTTAGTAAACTCGGAAACAACCCAAATTGTTTTGTTAAAATAGCGAGCAACTGTAAAATGGGCGCAAATGTCACGATGGGAATACTCCACAAACTTGCATAAATCCATTTAGTTGAAAGTGAAATATCCGGCTTTAACGACGTGGGAATGAGTCGCATAATAAATGAACCCATCAATACGGACAGGCTAACGTATAAAATAAATTGACTTAAAATCGTTACAACAATCATGCTTATTTTTTACGCTTCCATAAAACGAATGCACTAATCGCGATTAAAACAGTTAGAATGATACCGGCGATAATTAATGGTGTAGATGAATTTTGTTCATCCTTTTCTACAACTTCCGTTGAGGGCGTCATATTTTCTGATTCCTGTTCAGTGTTTTGGATGTTTGGTTGTTCCTCAGTTTTCACTTCATCAATTTGTTCATCTACTGCTTTGTCTACTGTAAATGAAAAATCACCTGATAATGGATGCCCGTCTTGACTAATACTATTCCACTTTACCGTATACGTGTCGTTATTAAGTGGTTCATCTAAATGTCCTGTTAATTTGCCGCCATTCACTGCAAACGAGCTAACAGGAATTTCATTGCCGTCGCTGCCTTCGAGTGTAAAGAAGCTACCTTCTTCAATTTGCCCAGAATAGTTTAATTCAATAGTTTGAATATCCGTTGTCACTACTTCCTCGTTTGCTGGTGTTGTCACATCCAAATAAGTATGCGCAAACGCTTGTGGTGAAAATAGTAAAAATAATGCAAATGCTGATAAAATGATTTTCTTCATATGTGTATAAATCTCCCTGCTTATAAATGTTATGACACTGTTTATTGTAGCGGAAAAGTATTAACTTTTCATTTTTTATGAATCTAAATTCACTGCAACCTTCGAACATTTGTCATATTAACGACCAAATTGTGAAATCCTAATGTTGAAATGAACATGTTATAATAAAAACGATATGTTTGGAGGGGAAGAGATGTATATTTTATACATTATTTTAGGTGTCTTTATCATAAATGTAGGCATTATAACACCGGCCAGTTTTTTATTAACGCTTACTCTAGGGCTCGTGAGTATCGGTTTTGGCATATATAAAATGATGAAAATGCCAAAACAGATAGAAAAATAAAGCGTTATGTACGGAGGAAGTAGTATGGTAGAACTGATTATTGTTTTGGCCATTTGCGCGGGAATTGTCGTATGGAAAATGCGTCCGGTTGCTGGTGTTCAAACGATTACAACAGATGATTTACAAACAATGTTACGCGATCCAGATAAGATATTTATCGATGTTCGGAGTGCAGGGGACTTTAATAAGATGCATGTGGCGCCATTTTTGAATGATCCAAATGGGAAAGGTATTGCCGCTTTACCAAAGGACAAGGAGATTGTTGTCATGTGCCGCTCGGGTTTACGTTCACTTGAAACGTGTAAAAAACTAAAAAAGCTTGGCTATGACCGCGTGACGAATGTAAAAGGTGGGATCACGTCTTATCAGCAGCGTGGCGAGTTGTAGGGCGAGGGAATCATATGTCATGAAAAGTGTTTTAATGGATTGGATAAAATTGTATAATAGATAAAAAGGGAGTGAGTTCAAATGATTTGGATTGAAAAAGGTAAACCGATTTGGCTCGTTTTACTAATACTCGTAGTAGGGAGTAATTTCGCACTTTATCAAACCGCGATTGGCACAAGTATTTTGCCAGATGAATCAAAGTTTGTCGTACTAGGTTCGTTATTTGATTTAATACTCATTGCACCGATCTTATGGATGCTGTTCCGTAAACAATTTTCATGGAAAATGGCGATTGCACTTATTGCATTCAGCTGTATTGGCATTCGATTACTCATTCCAAGTGACTTGTTGGCGCCATTTTCGACGATCACATTGGCAGGTATCGCGATGGAAGTGCTACTCGTTCTGTTTGAGCTTTTACTCATTGTCACACTGCTGCGCTATTTACCAAAGATTATTCAAGAAGTGAAGCACGATGAGCTACCTTTATTGTATACATTTAATACAGCAGTAGAAAAATATGTAAAAAACAACTTCCTTATTCAAATGATTTGCTCTGAGCTGCTTGTGGTGTATTATGCGCTTTTAAGCTGGAAGAAGCCAATTCCAAACGGAATTACATTGTATAAAAATTCAAGTAACATCGCATTTCAAGTGATGTTGATTCATGCCATTATCGTGGAAACACTTGGTATTCACTATTTTTTACATGCAAAGTGGCCAATTGTTTCGTTTGTGTTACTCATTCTCAATGTGTATTCAGTCATTTTTTTATTAGCAGATATACAAGCAGTGCGAATGAATCCGGTGCAAATTCAGCAAGGTCAACTTTATATTTCATTAGGTTTAATGAAGCGAATGAAAATGGATTTACATAATATTGAAAGCATCATTGAAGACAGGGCGGTGCTGGAACAAAAATGCACAAAAGATACGCTTGAATTTATCGCACGTGATTTTGAAAAAATGTATCCTGATTTCATCTTAAAAATGAAGCAGCCACAAAAGGCGACGTTATTTTTAGGAAAAGAAAAGCACTACAACTATATTGCGATAAAATCCGATGATCCTGTGCGATTGAAACAAATGATTGCGTTAGGGATGGGAAGTAATCCTGCTGAATATAAATGAAATAGTCTAAACTAATAAGAGGATATTGTGCTCAATATAGGAGCACAATATCCTCTTTTCTTATGCGGATTTGATTTTTGAATATTTGTAATATGGTGAAAATTGGATTATTATAACAGTGATATATTTACTGAAAAGGGGGTATTTAAAATGAAAAAATTGTTCTTAGGGATGTTCCTTGCATTGATTCTAATCCTTACCTCGTCACCTACTTATGCGGCGACTACTCAAATAAAAGTTGACGGTGTTACGATTGTATCCGATGTGAATCCAGAAAGTAAGAGTAACCGTACAATGGTTCCATTACGTGTCATTAGTGAAAATTTAGGAGCCAACGTCAAATGGTCGGATTCGCAAGTCACGCTTACTAAAAAAGATATGAAAGTAATCTTAAAACTTAATAGCAATAAAGTGGTGAAAAACGGTAAAACGGAGCTTCTTGATGTAAAGCCATACATGAAGAATAATCGTACTTTTGTTCCGATGCGTTTTATTGCCGAAACATTTGGCAGTAATGTCAATTACAAAAACGGCACAGTAGCTGTTGATACAAAGCCATTCGTTATAGATGGTGTAATAGTAAAAGCGTTGCTGCACGAATATCATGCGACAATGGGCGGAGTAATACAGCAAATCAAAGGAAATGGTTATAACGAAGCCATTTATAATATTTTTATAGAAAACAAAGGAAGTAAGGTCGAACCGCCTTCAGATTACACATGGTCTGTTCATAGCATCACAACTGGGGGGTATTATAAAGGTGGTCAATATGATTTTCTAGACCAAGAAGGGAACAGCGTAGAACGTTTTGATATCTATAATTTAGTTCGAGGTTATGATGAAAAGTTGCCTATTCCACCCGAAACTTTGATTCATGTGCCTACTGAAAATCAATGGTATTTGTTTAGTGATTTCGCAGGAGAAGCCATTGATCAATTAATTGATAGAGCTTCGGTGAGCGGCTTTGTAACGGTTATTATTAATACAGTTCCATAACGAGAAAAGTGTTCTTCTCGTTATGGATAAGGATAGTGTAAGTGGGGAAGAAAAGGGCATAACATATGAGCTATGTTATGTCTTTAATTTTTTTAACATAATATAAAGTGGTAGTTTTAAAAATAAAAAAATAAAGGAATTTACATGAATGGAATTAAAACAAAACTCAAAGCAATGTGTTATTCTACTTCATGAAATATATGGGGTTAATAAACATATAAAACATTATGCTCATGCATTTTATCAAAGAGGGTTTGATGTATATGTCCCGGATTTATTACAGAAAACTACACCTTTTTCATATGATGAGGAAGAACTCGCATATCAAAATTTTATGACAAACGTTGGTTTTGAAAAAGCGCAAAATGAAGTGAATGCTTTAATTCACCAATTATCAAGCAAATATTCACACATACGTATTGTCGGCTTTAGCATTGGCGCTACAATTGCCTGGCTTTGCAGTAATAATCCTTCTGTACACAAAGTAGTTAGCTTTTACGGCTCCCGAATTCGACAATATACAAAAGTAGTTCCGAATGCAGAAACGATTTTAATATTCGGAACGCAAGAGAAATCGTTTAATCCGATTGATTTAGAAGAGAAACTTTCTTCTTATCCTAATGTATTAGTAAAAATTGTAGATGCTGCACATGGCTTCGCGGATCCGTACTCCTCAAAATACGATGAACAAATCACTCATAACTTATTACCCTATTTGTTTGATTAATTTATTGTGTATCCAATGTTTGATTGGTGCACTTACTTAATTGGCAAATTGCTTTTTGTAGGGACGAAAATCATAAACCTTTAATGATTTAGTAAAACAATTATTAATTTTCTTAAAAAGGGGCTATCAAAAAATGAAAAAAATAATCTCAAGCATTTTTCTTGTACTAGTTTTAATCCTTACCTCTTCACCTAGTTATGCAGCAACTATTCAAATTAAAGTGGATGGTGTGACGATTGCAACGGACGCGCATCCAGAAGTTAAAAATAATCGTACAATGGTTCCGTTACGCGTCATTAGTGAAAATTTGGGCGCTCAAGTGCATTGGTCAAATTCACAAGTCACGCTTACTAAAAACGATATGAAAGTAATCTTAAAACTTAATAGCAATAAAGTGGTGAAAAACGGTAAAACGGAACTTCTTGATGTAAAACCATACATGAAGAATAATCGTACTCTTGTCCCGATGCGTTTTATTGCCGAAACATTTGGTAATATCGTTGATTACAAAAACGGCACTGTGTCGATTGGTACAAAGCCATTTACTATTGATGGTGTAATAGTAAGTGCATTGCAGCACGAATATCATCTAGTGATGGGCGGGGTAGTAGAGCAAAGCAATGGGAATGGTTATAACGAATCCATTTATAATACTTTTATAGAAAAAAAAGGAAGTAAAGTCAAAGCTCCTGCTAATTACACATGGGATTTTCATAACGTTTCTGCTGGAGACTATTATAAAAATGCGCAATATGACTTTTTAGACCAAGAGGGGAACAGCATCAAACGTTTTGATCTTTATTCTTTACGTGGATCGGGGCATCTTGAAGTCTTAGTTCATGAGCCTACTGAAAATCAATGGTATTTGTTTAGTGAACCTGCACAACAATCTATCTATCAATTGTTTAATAGAGCTACTGAGAACGGCTTTGTAACGGTGATTAGTAATACAGCTCCATGAGATAGACAAAGGTTTTTCTCGTTATGGTAATGTAAACGTAATTGGTTGATTTTGAATTAATCCTTATCAACTTCAATTATCGAGATAGTTGAAGAAGTGTAACTTTAATCCACTTGTTTCGTCAAATTTGTTAAGACCCTAGAGGAAGAGGAAGAGGAAATGGATGAAAAATTTTTATCATAGTCTAATCATGTGGATACCGTTTATATTGTTGTTTTCCTTTGCAACAGTTGGATTAGAAATTGTAGAAGGGAATAAAATAAGAACAACAGAATATTTTGGGCTTGATGATATAGGACCGACATATTTGCTCCTTGCAACAGCCTTATTTGTAATTTTATACCCGATTTCATTTTTACCTTTAACATTTATCGTAAATAAATGTGTAACAAAATCGAAAATCAAAATTGCTATATTTACTTTATTTGGCGGAATCATAGGCGCTTTTGTTTTTAAAATAATCTACAATTCTCGTTTTGGTTTTATAGAAGAATATAATTTAAATGTTTTTAGCGCCGTTATTTTATTTGCTATTGCAGGTTTAATCTTTGCTCTGGTTGAAATATCAATCAAAAAAAATATAAAATTTGTTTAGCTAAAATAGAATGATCCCAAATGAGCAAGTTCGAAAAAATCTAGACGCAATTGATAGTACAGTGTAAATTTACTTGAAAAAGGAGTGTTTAAATGATGAAAAAAGTATTCTCAGGGATTTTCCTTACATTAATTCTATTCATTATATCGTCACCTACTTATGCAGCAACCGCTCAAATAAAAATTGACGGTGTGACGATTGCAACTGACGCGAATCCAACAGTTAAAAATAATCGTACAATGGTACCGTTACGTGTAATCAGTGAAAATTTGGGCGCTACAGTCCATTGGTCGGATTCACAAGTCACGCTTACTAAAAACGAGATGAAAGTAATCTTAAAACTTAATAGTAATAAAGTGGTGAAAAACGGTAAAACGGAACTTCTTGATGTAAAGCCATTTATGAAAAATAATCGTACTTTTGTTCCGATGCGTTTTATTGCCGAAACATTTGGCAGCAATGTTGATTACAAAAAAGGTACTGTTACAGTTGATACAAAACCACTCGTTATTGATGGTGTAAAAATTAAAGCAATGCAGTACGAATTTCATATGACAATGGGCGGAGTAATCCAGCAAATGAAAGGAAATAGTTATAACGAAGCCATTTACAATATTTTTATAGAAAACAAGGGAAGTAAGGTTGAAGCGCCTGCAAATTATTCATGGTATTTTCAACTTGTTTCAGCTGGAGATTATTATAAAAATGCGCAATATGATTTTTTAGACCAAGATGGGAAAAGTATAAAGCGTTTTGATATTTATTCTTTAGCTCAGTCTTCAGATGGGACTTCCTTTGCGCAACCCCAAGTTTTGATTCATGACGCGACCGAAAATCAATGGTATTTGTTTAATCAAACCTCAAGTCAGGCCATAGATCAACTATTCTATAGAGCCTCGATGAACGGTTTTGTGACGCTTATTAGTAATACAGTTGTATAGGGTAGACAAACGTATTTTTCTCATAAGCCCCTTACAGTGACAACTCATTCAAAAGGCATTCTTGGAAAGGGCGTTAAATGGAATTTTACGATGTTTAGTTGATCGTGAGGGTGAAATACAAAAAGTAATAGTTTAAGAAAATGAAGGGTTCATGCACTGATTGTGTATGAACCCTTTTTGCTTTCTTGTAAGGTAGATGACGATAAAGATTTAAGGTTCTTGTAAGCTTGCCACAACTTTCTTGTAAGTTTGGGTGGATATACTGTAGTCATATGCATAACACAGAAGAGGTGAGCGACAAATGACTCCATTATTAAAAGTACAAAATGTAGGGAAAGTTTATGGAAACGGCGCAAATGTATTTACTGCCCTTTCGAATATATCATTTGAAGTAGAAAAGGGTGAATTTGTAGGTGTGATGGGACCTTCGGGTGCAGGGAAATCGACGTTACTGAACGTACTCGCAACGATCGATACACCGACAACAGGTGATATCGTAATTGGTGACTCAAATTTAGCACATATGAAAGATGCTGGTTTAGCGGATTTCCGTCGTGATAATTTAGGGTTTATTTTTCAAGATTATAACTTGCTTGATTCGTTAACGGTACGTGAAAATATTGTGTTACCACTGGCAATTGCAAAGGTGCCAGCGAAAGAAATTAATACGCGTGTAGCGCACATTGCAGGATTATTTGGTATTGGCGACCTACTAGACAAATATCCTTATCAAATATCAGGTGGGCAAAAGCAGCGTACTGCATCATCTCGTGCACTTGTGACAGAGCCACAGCTTATTTTCGCGGATGAGCCAACAGGTGCGCTCGATTCAAAATCGGCAACGGATTTACTGGAAAGACTGAGTGATTTAAATAAATCACAAGCTTCAACAATTATGATGGTGACGCATGATGCATTTGCGGCAAGTTTCTGTCAGCGTATTCTTTTTATCCAAGACGGACAGCTATCGAAAGAAATTCACCGAGGAACGCAAACACGTAAGCAATTTTTCCAAGAGATCCTGCAGGTGTTAGCAGGTATCGGAGGTGAGGTTAATGACGTTATTTAGTCTTGCACAAAAAAATATTCAACAAAATTTATCGAATTACTTTTTATATATTGCCTCTATGGTATTCAGTATTGTTATTTACTTTACGTTTGTGACACTTAAATACAATGATGAAATTTCTGCGTTAACAGGCACATCTCAAAGAGTCCAAGGGCTGATGAATGCATCGTCTATTATTTTACTGTTTTTCATCGTCATTTTTATAGCGTATTCCAATTCGTTTTTTATGAAGAAGCGAAAAAAAGAAGTGGCGCTTTATTCATTATTGGGAGTCCGTAAGCAAAAGATTGGTTTAATGCTATTTTTCGAGAACCTAGTTATTGGGCTTATATCACTTGTACTAGGCATTGTTATTGGATTTTTCATGTCAAAAATTTTACTAACGGTTTTAGTGCGCTTGATGGGCTATGAGGTCGTGGCAAATTTCACGTTTTCAGGACAAGCTGTACTTAATACAGTAGTAATTTTCTCTATATTGTTCCTGTTCACCTCATTACAAGGGTATCGTGTAATCTATCAATTCAAGCTAATCGATTTATTTCACGCTGAAAAGCAGGGTGAAAAAATGCCACGTGCATCCATTTTTGCAGCAATGGTAGGTACGATACTTGTCGGATTTGGCTATTACACTTCAGTTACAGATATGTTTACTAGCTCAATTTGGCGTTTTTTCACTGTACTTGGAACGCCCTTATTAGTGATTGGGGTTACAATTTTCGGGACATATTTATTGTTCCATAGTGTAAGTGTATTCGTGTTAACGGCGTTGAAAAAGGCGACGGCATGGTCATGGAGAGGGCTTAATTTAATCGGGGTGTCTCAATTACTTTATCGCATTCGTGGGAACGCTAAGTCGCTATCCATTATTGCCATTTTAAGTGCGACGACAATTACAGCAGGTGGTGGAGTATTTGGGATTTACTACAACGCGGAGAGTTCTGTGCGTTTGGCAACGCCCAATACATTTATGTGGAAAGGAGACACAGTAAATTTACCACAAAAAGACGTCGTGTATAACGAGGCACTAAATGTGAAAAATTTACGAGTCGATAGTGACTTTGCCTTTTTTGAATACACATTGTTGAAAGAATCGGATTACAATCATTTAGCGAAGTTGCAAGGTTTAGAGCGTGAATTACATGTTGTAGATGGTTCAGCGATTTTACTTGATGTTATGTATGATGAGCGCTTTTCACACGATTTCACAGGAGAAGAATTTAAATTAGCAAACAACGAATCTTTCTATGTGGAAAAAATGTACATGGAAAGTGTACTGAACTTTTTTCCAGCAGGTACAGTACTTGTAGTAAATGATCAGGAATTTGCTAAGACAACCGCTGAAGACTTGGTCATGCAAGTGGTTGGCATGAAAAATGATTTAAAACAGCAAGCAGTGTCTAAGGTCATTTATGATCAGTTGTCACCAGAGCAGCAAGAATCGTTTTCAAGTGTGCCTCAAAGCTATGAAGATAGCATGGCTAGTGTAGGCTCATTACTGTTCGTTGGTAGCTTCTTAGGGCTTGTATTCCTAGCAGCAACAGGTAGTATTATTTATTTCAAAATTTTAACCGAAGCGGAAGAAGATCAAGCAAAATATGCGATTTTAAATAAAATCGGAGTTAGTGGCAAGCAAATGGTTAAAACAATTGCAGGGCAGGTAGCTGTAATTTTTGGTGCACCACTTCTTGTCGGAATACTGCATAGTGCATTTGCTTTAACGGCACTTTCACAGCTATTTAACATGGATATTACAAAACCCGTCATTATTTGGATGCTTGCATATACAGCAATTTACGCAATTTACTACGTATTTACAGTGCGTTCATTTTATAAAATTGTAAAACAAGGAGCAAAATAATATGAAAAAAGTATATATTGGAATTGGTGCGACTCTAATCCTATTTATTGCAGCGTTGGTGGCATTATTGACTGTCGATTTTAATCGTTTAAATAAGGATACGTACTATGTACAAGTGACGATAGACGGCGAATTAGAAGAATTTAGATTAGATACAGGTGAGATAGCTGAGTCTTATTGGTATGAGCTACCGTCTTACGATGAGAGTGGAGAAGAGCAAACATTGAAATTTTCTGCTACTAAAAACTTACGTAAAGATGCGTTTTTAAAATTGTATGTTAAAGGTGGAAAGGAAGTATCATCGTATGATGAAGTACAATTCGATGAGATACCAACAAAAGCACAAGAAAAGCTGAAATAATAAATGAAAATGCCCCGGAGATTTCGGGGCATTTTTTAGTGCAACCTACTGTGTTGTTAAATGAATACTAACTGTAGTACCTTCATTCACTTTTGAGATGATGGAAACAGTGCCGCCATGCGCTTCAATAATATCTCGGGCGATGGCAGTGCCAAGACCTGTGCCTAAATTATGTTCTGTATTCGTACCACGGTAATAACGTTCGAAAATATGTTCAAGGTCTTCTGCAGAAATGCCCTTACCGTTATCAGAAATGGTGATAGAGTCTGCTTCGACATGGACCTTTATCTCAACATCACGTGGATTGTGCAGCAATGCATTATACAAAAAATTCACAACCGCACGTCGCATAAAATGAGCATCAATGCTCTGTATAATGGTATCTGCAGAGGCGTCGAACTCAATATTTGCATGCTCGTACTGTGCCATGTTGAGTGTATCTATTACAATTTCACGTATAAACTGCACGATATTGGTGTTGTTCAGTTGTAAAGGTAATTGCTGATGACGGAGACGCATTGTTAAATTTAAATCATCCAGTAGATCCTGCATGTGGAGTGACTGTTTTTCGATAATACGAGCGTATTCTGCTTGCTCATTTTCCGACAAATTACCTTCGCTTAATAGCTCAGAATAGCCACGAATGGAAGCGAGTGGCGTTTTCATATCATGCGACACATTACTAATCCATTCTTCACGCATTATTTCAAGACGATTTCGTTCGATTTCGTGTGCAGCAAGTTCGCGCGATACCTCATTTAAATTTGAAATAACAGGTTTATACAGACCTTTTGGCGTTTTTACTTGTGCGTGCTTGCGATTTTTTAAATGTTGAATTTGCTCGATTAGTGCATAGAGTGGTTTCGTCAGTGCACGACCAAAAAACCATCCAACAAGGGCTGTCACAAGTAAATCAGCAATGACTATAGCTAAGCCGAACTTTCCAAGAAGCTGTAAAAAAGATGAGGGTGAAAAGTTCCATACCACACGAGACACGCTTCTATCTTGAATCCCAACTAAATAGTTAAATTCATTATTTCCTCCAATATAAACAGTTGTAGATGGATCGATTTCGCGGTATTTATAAGTTTGGATTAATTCAAGCGGTGAATAATGAACCAAGGCATTATCCGGTACATTATACCCGCCAATCATGTCTCCGTTTTGATTTAGCACTTGTACCCACGCATTATGTTCCTTCAATAACTGCAAACCTTTGTCATCAAAGGAAATATCACCATTTTGATATTGAATGTATTGCTCAAATTCCCGTGTGAATTGCTCGGAGTTAGTAGATTCTGGTGCTTGAAAATTTGTTGTTTGCTGATAAATGAACAAGCTAATGAAAATAGCTGTATTGACGAAAATCACAATGATAGCGATGGATAACACAGATAATAAAAACTGTGCAGTGAGTCTCCATTTCATAAATAACGAGCCCCCTTACTTAGCAATAACAAATTTATAGCCTAAGCCTTTTACGGTAGTGATAAAAATCGGATTAGAAGGGTCACTCTCCACTTTTTCACGTAGACGTCGAATATGCACCATGACTGTATTATCAGAGCCGTAAAAATCTTCGCCCCATACACGTTCAAACAATGTTTCCTTACTTAAAATTCGATTTGGATTGTGCATAAAGCAAGCCATTAAGCCGACTTCCTTAGCCGTTAGCTCTAGCAATATGCCATCTTTATGTACTTCCGTTTCATCAGCATTCATCGAAAAGGGACCATTTTCTAGTACATCTTTTTGTGTATCAAGTATAGATGTAGTATCTTGAGTATGATAGCCTGCTCTACGTAACTGTGCTTTCACACGATAAGCGACTTCTTTTGGGCTAAAGGGTTTGGTAATGTAATCATCTCCGCCGATTGCAAGACCTAAAATTTTATCGATTTCTTCTGTTTTGGCCGACATAAAGAGTATCGGCACATGTGAAATTTCACGAATGCGACGACATAAATCATAACCTTCACCATCTGGAAGCATGACATCAAGTAATATAATGTCTGGCGATTCCTTTTGAAAGCTTATCCATGCTTCGGAAATGGTACCGGCTGTGTGAATATTTTTGAAACCTTCCTTTTGAAGGCTTATTTTTAGGAGATTAGCTAAATCCGCCTCATCATCTATGACTAAAATTGTTGGTTCTGGCATATTGTTTCGCTCCAATCCTTATGATATTTGATTATAAATGAAAATTTTCCGAAATACGAAGTGTAGACATCACACCTGTTGATTATCTAGATTCTACCAATATAATATAGCGAAAAAGAGAGTTTCTCTTGTAAAATAGTAGTCATCACAATATACCTTTTTACAAGTGGAATCTCTCTTGGCTAAGAATAAAACGATTTTTAACCTACTTCAAAACTTTCATAAGAGGATATTATGTTTAATAAATGAGCATATATCCTCTTTTCTTTTGCAATTTAGATTTGATATATAAATATTGAAATTATGGTATTTTTATGTATAAAAAAATAGAAAGAATAAATTGGATTAGTTGGAGCGACGTATGCGGTGAAAGTCGCACGTACGGTGTAAACAGGGGGAAAAGCCAGAGATAACTTCAAAGGCTTACCTATCTGTATGAATTATACTTGGTATGGTGAAAATTGTGTTTGTAGAATAATTTTTCTGGACTAAAGATGGAGAATGAAAAAGATTATTTCTAATTAGCTTAATAATGATTTTAAGTATTAGTATTTTAGTAGCAGCGACATTATAAGTCATATCAGTACAGAACAAATTTGCGGTGTCTATACATCATTTATTCTCCTTTTTTAAAAAAATAATAGTTACTATTAAAGATGAACTTTTTTTAGAAGGGGATAAAAACTACTATAAGTGAAAAAAGGCATTAAATAATGAGACCCACCTATAAATTTAAGGTTCCTGTAAACTGTTCTAAAAGTTACTGTAAGGATGGGAGGCTATGATAGCTATAAAGCAATAAAATGCGAAAGAAAAGGAGTTTTTAAGAATGAATTCGTTTGTTACTCAGAAAGAAAGAATCGTTTCCTTAGATATTATTCGTGGGCTAGCGTTATTTGGCATTTTGTTTATAAACGTGGCGGCCTTCAAGGTATTGGTAGAGGGTGAACTGCCTGAATATAGTGGAATTAATGTTACTATTGAAACGCTCATTGATATTTTTATCGAGAAGAAATTCTTTTCGATTTTTTCATTCCTCTTCGGTGTAGGTTTTTATATTTTTGCTTCACGTGCAGAAGCACGTGGCGATAAGCCAAGATGGCGTTTTGCACGACGTTTACTAGCTTTATTATTAATTGGTATCGTCCATATAATTGTTTTTTGGGGCTCAATCCTTTCTATCTATGCAATTATTGGTTTTTTACTTATTCCATTCTATAATGCAAAGATTTCAACGATTAGTAAATGGCTATTTGCTATCATTACTGTTCATGTACTTTCCATTCTCGGACAATTATTTATGCCAAATCAAGGAACCTTTTCCACTGTATTTGGAATATTAGGAAATGATGCAGTTACTATTTTCATCATGTTTTTAACTGGTTTTTTAGTAGCAAAAGCAGATTGGATTAATCATATTAGTGAATACTCAAAACAACTAAAGTGGATTCAATTTGTGACATTTCCCATTTTTGTAGGGATCTCACTTTGGATTGGGTTTACCCCAAAAGGAGACTATCAAAATCTACAATTAATTTTGGGTTTAGGTGTAATTCCGACAACATATTTTTATTTAACTTTTCTATTTGTCATGTTAGAGAATAAAAGCATCGTGAAGTTTCTTAATCCAATAGGACGAGTTGGTCAAATGGCATTCACAAATTATTTGGCGCAAAGCTTTATTGGCCTAGCTATTATTTCTTTAATGGGGCTTGAAGTTGTTTCACCTTCTTATGTGGTTATTATCGCAATCTTAATTTTTGCCATTCAAATTATCTTTAGTGTCATCTGGTTCAAATTCTTTAAAATGGGACCATTTGAAAAGCTATGGCGCTATATGACCTATGGAAGAAAAGCAGTGCCAAAGAAATAAACAATTACATGCGAAACTCCCTGTGGTGAAAGTTCCAATCCGCAGGGGAGTTTTTCGATTAAAGGACTTTCTTGTTGAAGTAACGGGGGCTTTAGTGCATCAAGGATCTTTAAAGCATACAAAAATAAACCTAATAACGTTCCCAAATGCAAGTTTAGGGACAAAATAAAACACTAAAACATTGTCATACCAATGTTTTTAGTGTTTTTCTTTATTTTATTCCTATGCAGTTTTTGATGCACAATTGTTTGAACCTATATTTAACAAGGTTTTGATGCGGTTCAAAAGAAACTGCACAAACACACGTGTTGAATAAAATCTTGCATACGCAGCCGAAACTTTAACGCTATAAATCAATCTATTCTTTTTAACCTAGATCTTGAACAATCCATTCATAATGCTTTTAGTATAATGAGCATTCAAAAATCGTAATGCTCATCCTTTTTCTCACGTAATGCGGCATGGACTTCTACTAAATCTACCGTGTCGTCAATGAGGCGGTCCATACGGAATAATACATCATCATTGACGATTTCCTTACGGTGAAAATCCTTTTCCTCCGCGAATACATATGTTGGCACAATATGGGCTTTCATGTAAGATAAAATCGGTTTTAGCTGTTGCTCGACCATCATGTAATGTTTGGAAGTACCTGCTGTCACAACGATACTTACGACTTTATCGCGTAAACCATTGACAGGGAGTAGGTCAAAAACATTTTTCAATGTCGCCGGGATCGATGCTTGGAATGTCGGTGTTCCGATAATAATGGCATCCGCTTGCATCATTTCTGTTGCAACAAATAATGTATCGCCTTCATATTCTGCATAATTACGCCCATCACTAAAGCGTACATCATAATTTGCTAAATCAAGCATTGTCACGTCTGCTTGAGGGTATTTTTTTTGTAATAATTCGACCGTTGTTGACATGGCCGTACGTGTTTTTGAGCCGATTGTTGAACCGACTAATGCTACGATTTTCATTGTACTGCCTCCTTATTTCGCTGTATGTTTTTTAATCGCCGGAATGATGTCATTGCCGATGATTTCAATATTTTTCATCAATTTATCGAATGGCACGCCACCGAAATCAATTTGCGCCATAAAACGTTGCATGCCGAATAATTCATGCTGGTACAGGATTTTTTCGATGATTTCGTCTGTACTGCCGACCATTAATGCATCACGCACATCTGTAGATTGGGCAAATTGTTGCTTTGGATAGCCCGAGCCGCGAATTGCTTGGAAACCACCATTAAGATGTGGGTACATGCCTTGCAATGCTTCTTTTGTTGTATCCGCTACATAAAATAAGCTCGTCGTTGCAATCGGTAATGTTGCAGGATCAAAACCACTTCTTTCTGCCGCTTCACGATAAATGTCAACAGAAGGTTTAAAGTTTACTGCCGGACCACCAAGTGTTGTAAGCATCATCGGAATACCCATGTAACCTGCTTTAATCGCACTTGCAGGAGGACCACCAACCGCGCGCCAAATAGGTAACGAACCGTGCAATGGCTGTGGTAAAATTCGTGCATTTTCAAGTGGCGCACGATATTCACCTTGCCAATTGATAATCTCTTCATCATTAATTTTTTTCAGTAATTCCAGTTTTTCCTCAAAAATTTCCTCGTAATCTTGTAAATCCACACCGAGTAAATGGTAGGCACCGACACGCGAGCCACGACCAGCTACGATTTCTGCACGACCGTTTGAAATTAAGTCAATCGTCGCAAAATCCTCATAGACGCGAACCGGGTCGGATACACTTAACACAGTTGCTGAACTTGTAATTTTGATTTTTTTTGTTGCCTGCGCAATTGCACCTAACACGACAGTATGTGCTTGTGTTGTGAAATATTGCTGATGACTTTCACCTACACCAAATACATCAATGCCCGCTTGCTCAGCTAACTGACTTAATTCAATTAGCTCCTGAATGCGTTGCTGAGGAGAGATAGTTTGCCCTGTTAATGGGTTTGGCATATGGTCTCCTAATGAATAAAGTCCAAATTCCATGCCTTTTGATTGATCAATACGATATTTTTCCATTTTTCATTCTCCTTTAAAATCCATTTTGCTTCCGCTGTAAGTTAAACGATTGGGTGTAATTTTTCTACGATTTCATCACGACGCTCTTCTAAAAAGTCGGGTAAATCAAGTTGTTCACCTAAAGTTTCAACGTTGCCATCACGTAAAAAACCTGGTCCATCTGTTGCGATTTCAAATAAAATGCCGTTTGATTCACGGAAGTACAAGCTCTTGAAATAGAAGCGGTCGATAATGCCAGATGATTGGAAACCGCGTTTTTTTACTTGCTCATCCCAATGCTGTAATTCTTCGTCATTTTTCACACGAATCGCTAAGTGATGGATACTGCCTTTTCCTGGTTTTTCAGAAGGTCCATCTTGCTGAATGATATAAATTTCACCGAATACTTCACCAGCTACTGATTGGAATAGGGCGTCTTGTTCATTTTCAAATACCGTATGATAGCCAAAAATTTCTGTTAACGTACGAGATAGTTTTGACAAGTTTTTCACGGTCATTTCTACGGTGCCCATCCCTTGAATTTGATGTTCATGAGGAACAGGGGAGCCGTCATACGTTTCCCAATGTGACACTTTCTCACCATTTGCAACGATAAGTGCCATGCGTAAGCCTTCTTCATCTTCAAATAGAAGAGCAGGGCGGTTCGCATACGTGGAAATACCTTCATGTTGCACTTCATAGTCATCAAAACGTTTCATCCAATAGTGCAAGCTTTCCTCTGAAGGAACGATCAAGCCAATTTTTGTAATCGCATTTGTACCGCGATGTGTACGTCCTACTAATGGGATTTCAAAAAACGATAATTCAGTCCCTGGGCTACCCGTTTTATCTCCGTAGAATAGGTGGTACATAGATGGTGCGTCTTGGTTTACCGTTAATTTGACACGACGTAAGCCTAAAATTTCACGATAAAAATGGTTATTATCATTTGCATGTTTCGTAATCATTGAAATATGGTGATGACCTGGAATGTTATACATAAAGTTTCCTCCTAAAGTGTGATTGTTATTTTACTTTGTTTTCGCTATTTTTTTGTACTCGAGATATTAATTCATATAATGTTTTTTGCTCTTCGACGGATAAACAATCATCGAAAAAGGAAGATTGGAAGGCGAGCTGTGCATCAAATGCATTCGCTAATTGTTGTTTTCCTTTTTCTGTTAATGAAATGTGTTTTGTTTTCCATTGTTGTGTACGTTCGATCAAACCATCCTGTTCAAGGCGTGACAACATTCGAGAAATACCACCTTGTGTAACGGTTACTTTTTCTGCTAAATCGGATTGTGTAATCGGTGCATAGGAGTCGATTTGCATAAGCACATCAAATTGGGCTGTTGTTAAACCAAAAGGCTTCAGAAATTCATTGGATAATAAATTACTTTGGTGCGTAAAACGCGTAATCCGTAACCAAATGAGCGAGCCGCGTGTATTGTTTTTCATGCCGCCACATCCTTTCGTCACTATCACTTTACTACTCAATTGATAAAAACGCAACACAAATATCTCGATTTCGAAGTAAATTTCTAGGAACGAATTTTAAATTGCGGAAATGGAAATATTTCTTCTATATAGTGGACGTAATATTGTGCGTTCATGCAAGATAAAATGGAACGACTAAAAAGGATGCTGGATAATGCGAGATAGGACGTATCTCGTATTTCCAGCATCCCATTAATTTGAATCATCGAACATATGAATATGCTTCATTTCATAAAATAAACCTTTCGCTAGTAGAAGTTGTTCAAAGGAGCCGGATTCTACTAGATGTCCATCTTGCATAACGAAAATTCGATCCATCTTTTCTAATCCGTCTAGCTTATGTGTAATTAAAACAACAGTCCGTGATTCGAGACTTATGAGCAATTCATGGAAGAGGGCGCGTTCTGTTTGAGTATCTAAGCTTGTAAATGGCTCATCTAATAGCCAAATGGCACCATTTTTCAAAAGCACACGTGCAAACGCGAGGCGTTGACGTTCACCACCGGATAAATTTTCGCCCTTTTCTAAAATGGCGTCATCCAAGCTTTTTGGTAGCTGAGCACGCTTTAACGCTTCGATAAGCAGTTCGTCGGTTGCCTGGTCATTGGCAAGTAAAAGATTGTCACGAATCGTCCCTGAGAAAAAGTGATTGTGCTGAAGTTGCACACTCATTTGTGACCATAACGAATCGGCTTCAATCATAGCAAGAGGTTGCCCACCAATTAAAAGGTGTCCACTAGTTGGATCTAGTCCTTTTATAAGCAATTGAAAAAGAGTGGATTTCCCTGAGCCACTCGGACCGACAATCGCAATTTTTTCACCTGATTGTATCGTAAATTGAATATCTTTTAAAATTGGCTTATTGAACTGTGCGTATGAAAAATGCACATTTTTTGATTGTATTGTGAAATCATTTGAAAGTGGTAACGGCTTTGTATTTGCTGTAGGCTGTGATGTCACATCTTGCAAACGTATCATCGCTTGTGTTGCACCTTTATAATGATGCGGCACAGTAGCTAATGGAATCGCGGTTTCAAATATAGTGAGCGCAATTAATAACAGCATCGCCAAATACAGACCGTCTAGCTGATTCGTCGAAACAAAATACGCACCGATTGTCACGATAAGAAATACCGTCAACAAGGAGGCGCTTTGGTTGTACAGTTGCATACGCACTAGTGCTTGCTGTTCTTTATTAAATTCATCGGTATACGCATCACTTAAATGCAGCAGCTCTTTGCTTTTTTGCGCAACTAAATGATGATTTTTCAATTCGCGAAAGCCGTATAAAAATTCCGTTGTATCGGTCAGGAGTTCGCGTTTATAGGGGACAGGCTGTGTTTTCCTTGCGATTAAAAGCGTTGGAATAATGACAGCCACTAATAAAAAACCAAGTACTAATAGCAACGCGATCCAAATCGAAAAAAAGGCTGTGAATATGGCCGTTCCGAAAAAGACGAGTAAGGCAACAAGAGGTGGATAAACGACACGTAAAAAGAAATTTTGAAGCGTCGTCACATCATTCGTAATGCGCGCTAACAATTCACCGCTTTGATAATGCAAAAATAACTGATTGGCAATGGGCTCTAGCCGGTCAAAAAAACGCATTCGAATGGCGGATAAAAGGGAAAATGTCACGCGATGCGAAATATAACGCTCTGCATATTTGCTCGTCGATTTTGCGACACCAAATATTTTCAAAAAGGCAGTTAAAATTAATATGACATAAAACGGTGGCATTAAGGCGGCTTTTGAAATAAGAAAACCGCTTTGTGCAAACAGGGCAACCGCTGTTAAGCCGCTTATCGTACCCGCAATTAACGCGAGTAGCATCTCTTTTTTCTCATGCCAAATCATTTCATAAAGCTCTTGCATCGGGCAAACCTCCTTTTTTCATCGCCTCAAAATACCGTTCGTGTTGCAATGCTTCAGGTGTACCGCTCGCATGAATGGTGCCATTTTCCAAAATGTATATAAGATCGGCATGTTGCAATGTTTCGAAGCGGTGGGTTACGAGAATGACGGTTGCATGAGATTTTAAAGTTTGAATCGCATGGGCAATGAGCTGCTCAGTTAACACATCGAGTCCAGCAGTAGGTTCGTCGAAAAACACGACGGTAGGCTGATGAATAAAAGCACGAGCAATGGCAATCCGCTGTTTTTCCCCACCAGATAGTCCGCGACCTGCTTCCCCAATTTTCGTATGGAAACCATCTTGTAAGGAAGTAAACCAATTGCCTAATTGCGCTTTTTGTAATGCATGCCAAATCGCCTCATCGTCAATGGTTTTTCCCATCGTCAAATTGTCTCGCAGTGTACCAGCAAATACGTACGGATGTTGTGAAATCATCGTCATTTGCGCATACCAGCTTTGTTCACTGCATTCGGTGCGAGCGATGCCGTTTATGAAGAGAGAGCCGTGCGTTAGTTCCACTGCGCTTGATAGCATATTTAAGACGGTTGTTTTGCCATGTCCAGTCGGTCCGATAATGGCCACCGTTTTCTTTGCTGGAATGTCGATAGTAATTGGTCCAATCGTAGTCCCATCTGGATAACGATACTCGGCACCCTGTAGTGCAAGAGCAGGGGCGGGCGTGATTGATTGTTGTCCCCATGTGACTGTCGGCACCTCTTTTTCAAGCTCTGTTTGAATGAGCTGCATTGCACCAAGGCTGCCTTTCCCAGCATGAAACGCAGTACCTAATTCCTTTAAAGAGCTGTAAAATTCAGGTGCTAATGTTAAAACGAAAAATGCTGCAGCAAAGCCGAGCGTCTCAAATACAATCATTTGAAAGCCGATTTCAAGTGCGACAAGCCCGACACCAAGCGTAGTGATAAGTTCGATAAACAGCGTTGATGCAAACGCAATTTTTAACACATCGAGTGTCGTTTTCATAAAGCGTGTATTGTAATGTTGTAAAATATTTCGTTGTTTTGCGCTTTGTGAAAAAAGCTTCAGCGTCTGTAAACCTTGTAAAACATCTAAAAATTTTCCAGAAAAGCGATTCATATTTTCAAGCTGTTGTTCCGATTTTCTTTTCGTTTGTACACCGATAATAATATAAGAAAGGGGAATAAACGGTGCCGTTATGAGCAAAATGACCGCGCTCATTGGATGGGCAAAAAATACGGCAATTAATAAAAACAATGGCACAACGAACGTTTTCATTGTTTGCGGTATATATTCCCGAAAATAGGCGTCGAGCTCATCAACCGTGTCGACGAATAACGAAACTTGATAGCCCGTTTGCTGTAATTTTATATTTTCAATGGAATCTTGACCCCAGCGAGTGAGGAGCTGGGCGCGTATCGATTTTTTAACATGTGCGGAAAGTTGATTACCCGTCCAATGAAGAAAATAATTAGATGTAACCCGAAGTGAAATCGCCAAAAGCAGTCCATATACATATGGTAAAACGGCTGTAAAAGCGGATTTTTGAATAAATACAGAATCCACAATTTGAATGATGCTATATGCTTGTAAAACAATCGCGAGTCCAAGCAGTAGGGCAATAAACATGAGCATCAAACGGTATTTTTTCATTGATGGAATCCATTTTTGAAACTGGCGCATCCTATTCCCCCTAAATAAAGCATTATTGTTATTTATTTCACTCTTTTGGATAGATTAAACACAAAAAAGCTAAAGAAGGGGGAGATTCAGTGATTTTTTATAGGGGAGACGGATTGGAAGGGAAAAGTGACGGATAGTAATTAAAATGTGGTGGATAGAAAATGAAAAATGATGGATAGCCGCAGTTATTTTATAGGAAATAACAGCAAAAATCGCGCATAAGAAAAAACCAGGCAAGAAGCTACCTGGTTTTATTAGGAGTAATAGGGCATTTAACTAAAAAAATTCAGCGAGCAGCTTGAGCCTTTTCCAATGCTTGTTTAAAATCTTCTAGTAAATCGTCTTCATTTTCTAATCCGACTGAAAAACGTAGGAGACCGTCTGTAATACCGCGTTTCGCACGTTCCCCTGGTTCCATTGCCGCGTGACTCATTTTGGCAGGGTACGATAAAATCGATTCAACTCCGCCAAGGCTCACTGCGAATACTGGGATTTTCATGGCTTCAACGAAAACTTTTGCTATCGTATAGCTCGGTAAAGTAAACGATAGCACTGCACCAGCAGATGTACTCTGGCTTGCATGAATTTCATAGCCTGGATGTGATTTTAACCCAGGATAATAAACGTTTTCTACAAGTGGCTGTGCTTCTAAAAATTCTGCGATGCGCATAGCTACACGTGATTCCTCATTAAAACGCACAGCGGTAGTTTTCATATTTTGGATGAGAGTATAGCAATCTTGCACACCTAAAACAGATCCAAAAGAGTTTTGGATGAAATAAATACGATCAGCAAGTGCCTCATCTTTTGCTACTACAAGTCCCGCAAGGATGTCAGAATGACCTGATAAAAACTTCGTTGCCGAATGAATGACCACATCTACACCCATTTCGAGTGAACGTTGATGAAGCGGTGTCATAAATGTATTATCTAAAAACGTCATTGCACCGTTCGCCTTTGCGATATCAACAACTGCTCGAATATCCGTAATGCCAAGTGTTGGATTAGAAGGAGTTTCGAGATAAATCAGCTTCGTTTCCGGTTTTACTGCTGCTTTGATTGCTTCAATATCTGTAAAGTCTACAAATGTATGCGTAATGCCAAAGCGCGGCAATACTTTCGTCACAAAGCGATAAGTACCACCATATACATCCTCGGTAATTACAATATGGTCGCCAGCAGATAAAATCATAAAGCAGGCAGATACAGCCGCCATCCCAGTTGCAAATGCAAATCCGCGGTGACCACCTTCAAGTTCAGCAATCGCTTTTTCAAGGGCTGCTCTTGTTGGATTGCCAGAACGGGCATAGTCATATTCGCCAAATTCATCGATTGATTCTTGATGGAATGTTGAGGATAAATACATTGGGACATTGACTGCACCTTTTTTATCCGCGAAGCCTTCACGAACAGCACCATGAATTAACGCGGTTTCGATGCGATTATTCATGCGAATTCACCTCGCAATGTATCAAAGACTTGCTGTAAGTCAGCAATTAAATCGTCCGCTTCCTCAACGCCAATCGAAAAGCGTAGTAGTCGGTCACAAACACCGCGCGCGACACGTTCTTCATATGGAATGTCCGCATGTGTTTGCGTTGCAGGGTACGTGATGAAGCTTTCCACACCACCTAAACTTTCAGCAAATGTAATAAGCTGCATCGCTTTTAAAAACGGATTGACCATTGCGGCATCCTTTACTCGGAATGACAGCATGCCACCTTTACCTGTATATAAAACATCCGTTACAAGTGGCTCAGTCGCTAAATAAGTGGCGATTTTTTTGCCATTTGCATCATGCTGCTTTAAGCGTAAATGCAATGTTTTTAATCCGCGAATTAAAAGCCAAGAATCCATCGGTGATAGCACTAAGCCCATTCCGTTATGCATAAATGCCAGCTTGTCACAAAGTTCTGCCCCTTTGGCAACAACAATTCCTGCAAGCACATCATTATGACCACCAATATATTTTGTTGCACTATGTAATACAATATCCGCGCCTAATTCAATCGGGCGTTGGAAATATGGTGTATAGAACGTATTATCAACAATTAACAACAGGTCATGCTTTTTCGCTAACTCGGCATAAGCGACTAAATCAATTTCCTGCATTAACGGATTTGTCGGTGTTTCAATGAATAACGCTTTCGTATTTTCTGTAATTAATGATTCCACTTCATTTAAATTAACAAAGGCGTTATAAACAGGACGGATGTTGTAGTTTTCTGCGTATGTTTTAAATAATCGGTAAGTACCACCGTATAAATCGTCCGGTACGATAATTTCATCGTTTGGTTTGAAAATAGAAAGAACTAATTGCACAGCCGCCATCCCAGAGCTACATGCAAATCCAGCATCGCCACTTTCTAAATCTGCCATGCCACGTTCCAACAGTTCACGTGTTGGATTTTTTGTACGTGAATAATCATAACCTGTTGATTCACCAATTCCTGCATGCTTATACGCAGTCGACATATAAATCGGTGGGTTCACCGCACCTGTTTTCGGATCGCTTAAATTGCCAAGCTGAACTAATTTTGTATCAATTGAACGTTGTGACATAAAAGAACACTTCCTTTTTGAATTTACGAAACATTTGCAATGAATCGATTATTACCTCAATTTAACATGAGAAAGTGTTCGGGACAATAGGGGGGACAGCTGAAATGTAAAAAACGATGGAATTTCGATAAGAAAAGGAGGAATAAGCATTTAAGTGGGGGATAAATTGATAAAAGAGACATCTTCTATATAAAATAAAAGATGCCTCATAATGTAAAATATTCAATTAGACCGTACGAAGCTTTTTCCGTTTCGTCGGATCGAGACGTCGCTCCAACCACAAGAGCAATATGTCTGCCAAAATCGCCATAAGTGCTGTAGGAATCGCACCTGCTAATATGATGGCTGTTCCGTTCGTTGCATTGGTACCGCGAATAATAATATCGCCTAAACCACCAGCACCGATAAAGGCACCGATTGCTACAATCCCAATTGCTACGACTAACGCAATGCGAATGCCCGTAATGATGACCGATATGCTAAGCGGTAATTCAATCATATAAAGTACTTGCAACTTAGTCATGCCCATCCCACGTCCAGCATCCGTTAAGCTGCGATTAATCGTTGTAATGCCGACATGCGTATTTTTAATAATCGGTAATAACGAATAGAAAAAGACTGTTACAATAACTGTTGTTTTTCCAAGACCTAAAACAAGCATAATCATCGCCATTAATGCGAGCGTCGGAATCGTTTGAATAATATTCGCTAAAGTAGTAATCGGTCCTGTGAAGCGCGGGAATTTTGAAATATAAATACCAATTGGAATGCCGACAACTGAGGCGAGTAAAACACCATAAATGGATAACAAAAAATGACTTACAAATTGCGAAAAGATATAAGATCCGTTTTCGTTCATGTAGAAGAAAAATTGCTCTACAACGGATAGTTGCGTTATGTCAGTCATGGCGTGTCACCTCCTGCGAAGTAATTATGTTCCATTAAAAAGTTTTTAGCGACGATACGAGGTTCAATTAAGTTATTATCTGCTAAAAAGTTTAAACGCTGCATTTCTGCGTTCGAAATTTGTCCGACAAGAAGTTGCAATACTCTTTTCACTTCTGGCTTTTCCTCTAATATAAGGTTGGTCGCAAACGGAGACGCATCATATGGCGGGAAAAATTGAAGGTCATCTTCTAAAACGACTAAATCATACGATGCGATTCGTCCATCTGTCGTGTAGCCAAGCACCGCATCGAGCTCGCCTTGTGCAACTGCATCATAGACAAGTCCAATTTGCATTGGGAAAACACGTCCGAAATTAAAACCATATGCGGCACCAAATGCTTTGTAGCCATCGCCTTCACGATTCATCCACGAGTTATCCACACCAACTTCTAAATCCGCTGCAATCGATTTAAAATCACTAACGGTTTTAAGTTGGTATTTGTCCGCAGTTTCCTTTGTGACCATAAAGGCATACGTATTATTGAAGCCATATGAATCAAAAAACGTCATGTTAAATTTTTCTTGGAAAAGTCGTTGAACAATTTCGAGTGCCTTTTGTGGATCGCTTATTGGCTCCTGTTTGAGCGCACCCATTAAATCTGTTCCGGTGTAGCGAACCGATGAAATATTCGCATCACCATTTACCATAGCTTGATGGAGTACGGTTGATGAGCCGAGATTGCTAATGAGCACAACTTCTTCATTTGTATAATGTTCAATCATATCTTTAAGGATATATCCTAAAATTTGGCTTTCTGTCGTAACGGCAGAAGCGATGCGAATTGTGTCATCATCATTCTTATTACAGGCCGTGAGCAACAGGATGACTAGGAAAAGAGGGAGTAATTTTTTCATGATGACCGACCTCCTTGTATACGAAGCCCTTTCGGAATCATGCTACGTTCGACTCGGCTTAATAAAAAGTCAACAACGAGTGCTAATAGTGTCACGACAATCGCACCGCCAACTATGAGGTCAATTTTAAATAAATTTAATCCATTAAAAATATAGTCACCTAAACCGCCAGCGCCAATATAAGAGGCGAGTGTTGCCCAAGAAATGACATACACCGCAGAGAGTCGGATACCGGACATAATGATCGGCATCGCTAACGGCAGCTCAACCATACGAAGAGACTGGGCGGGTGTCATGCCCATCGCTCGCCCAGCAGCCTTGACGTTTTCATTAACTGACTGCATCCCAGTAAAAGTGTTGTTTAAAATGGGCAGGAGGGAATAAATGCACAATGCGATAATTGCAGGCGTTTTCCCAACACCTAAAAACGGGATCATAATGGCGAGCAGTGCGAGTGAAGGGACTGTTTGAAGCATACTTGTAATTGTAAGCACGATTTTTGTGATTTTTTTTGTTTTTGATAATAGGATGCCTAAAGGAACTGCAAGGAGTGTACCGATTAATATGGCAATGAAAGAAATATAAAGATGTTCCCACGTCTTTAACAAAATTTCCGCTGTATTTTCAGTGAAAAAGCTCATCATGAGTCCTTCAGCTCCTGTTCCTCATCGCCCCAAATAGTCTCATAAACGATATCGACAATGTTTGCACGTGTAATGAGTCCAATTAAACGGTTTTGATTATCCACGACCGGAATATTGTTTAAATTACGCTTTAAAATACGGCGAACTGAATCTTGTAATTTGGACCCGGTCTTCATATAAACAATGTCCTTAATATAAACTTCCGATACGCTTTTTTTCGACCGAGCATCACCTGTTAAGCTTTCAACATTTAAATAACCGAGCAAGCGATTGTCGCCATCTGTCACGAACAACGTATCAACACGGGATTTAACCATTAATCGAATGGCTTCATCCAAACTGCGTTCAATTGTAATCGAAATGGCTTTGATCATTACTTCATCCACCGTTTTAAAGTTTGGCTTTTGTTGAATCAGACGGTGAGAGCCGATAAATTCCTTGACAAAATTATTGATGGGGTTGGCCAAAATATTGTCTGGCGTATCAAATTGAATCAGCTTTCCTTCATGCATAATCGCAATTTTATCCGCTAATTTAATCGCTTCGTCCATATCATGCGTAACGAAAATAATCGTCTTATTTAAGTTTCTTTGCAGCTCTTTAATTAAATCCTGCAAAGTATCGCGCGTAATGGGGTCAAGTGCTCCAAACGGTTCATCCATTAAAATGATATCTTGTTCGGCGGCTAATGCACGGATAACACCAATCCGTTGTTGCTGACCACCGGATAATTGAGAAGGGTAGTAATCTAAATAGGATTCTGGCAAGTTGACTAATGAGATTAAGTGCCTTGCCGTGGCTTCGGATTTCTCCTTTTGCCATTGAAGTAAACGAGGGACGAGCGTGATATTATCTCGGATGGTCATATGCGGCATTAAACCGATTTGTTGAATGACATAGCCAATACTACGTCTCAGTGTAACGGGATTGATCTTCATCATATCTTTCCCGTTTATTGTCACAGTCCCACTTGTAGGTTCAACCATGCGATTTAACATGCGTAGTGCCGTTGTTTTTCCGCTACCACTTGTACCAATAAAGGCGATGAATTCTCCTTTTTGAATGTCGAGTGTTAAATCATCGACGGCGATTTTTCCACCACGATAAACCTTCTTTAACTTTTCAATATGCAGCATATTCTTCATCTCCTTGTGTAAAATAAAGTTCTCTTTATAACTTATCCAAATTTTCGAAAACTATAAAGTCCACTTTAATAATACCTCATTAATCAGAAAATTAAAAATTTATATGCATTTAGTTGACGTTCAAACGCCCATTTATATAGTAGAACGCTGGCTAAAAAAGTCGAATTTAGTGGTAATGGCAGAGTGACCAATATCCAATTTAGTTAATGAATTGGGCTAAATGGTTGATTATTTTAGACTTTGTATTAATTTCTGAAAATAAAAAGAGAGGACTCTTGTAAAATGTAGGTTATTAACCTTTTACAAAAGAGTCCACTCATATGGAAAGCATAGGAATATTCAAAAAGTGATTCGATGCAATGAATCGATAGGATACGAAATACACGACACTTTATGAATAAGATTGGAGCTTAACCGTTATTAAGCTGCTTTTTTGTCGCTTTTCTTTTTAGCTTTTTTCTTCGCTACTAGTTTCACAACTTTTTTCTTCTCGGCTTTTTTCTTTTCTAACTTTTTTTCAAGTTTCTTTTTGTCTGCTTTTTTCTTTGCTTTCTTCTCTAGTACAACTTCTTCTACTTTGTTTTTCTTGATTTTTTTTGCCATGTTATATTCACCTCTAGTTTATATTTGTGAAGAAAACATTCTGATTTGGTAGAATGCTTACATACTAGGATATATTATCCATAGATGGAAAGCAAATAAAGGTGTTTTAATAATCAAAAAGATAGAGAGGTTGGATGTTCCAGGAACTCCCATGGAAGAAAATCGTCTAATATAAAAAAAGGGGAGGTAAACGCAATGCAAAACGCAGTTATTTTTGATATGGACGGCACATTATTTCAAACGCACCTTATTTTAGAAGGGGCACTCGAACAAACATTTGAAAAATTGCGAGATGAATTGTTGTGGGAGGGACCAACACCACTTGAAAAATATAAGGAAATAATGGGTGTACCGTTAGAGGTTGTTTGGGAAACGCTTTGTCCGCAACATTCATTTACCATAAGAGAGCGCAGCAATGAATGGTTCCAACAGTTTTTAGTGCAGCAAATACAAGAGGGACGAGGGGGCTTATATGAAGGGGTCATAAAAACGCTTCAGCAGCTTTCAAAAGACTATCCAATCTATATTGCAAGCAACGGACAACCGGCATATTTACAAGCGATTGTGACGCATTATGAGCTTGATCGCTGGATTAAAAAGGTTTACAGCATTGAACAAATTGCTTCCCGCGATAAATCATTGCTTGTACATAAAGTCATAGAGGAAAACAATGTCGCAAACGGTTTTGTTATCGGAGACCGTTTATCGGACTTTCAAGCGGCCAAAGATAATCATTTACAATCGATAGGCGTACGTTTTGATTTCGCACAGCAGCAGGAATTAGAAACAGCCGATTTTGTCGTTGAGCAATTTTCGGCTATACTTGCTATTATCAAAAGTAAATAAACTAAAAATATTCATACAAAAAAGCTATTTTGATTTTAGTCAAAATAGCTTTTTCCACCATTACTCAGCTTGTTCTTTCTTCAGTAAGTCGCGAATTTCTTTTAATAGTTCTTCTTTTGCGTCTAATTCAGGTGCTGGAGCTTCCACAACAGCCGCTTCTTTTTTACGATTCAACTTCGCAATAATTCGTAAAACGACAAAAATTACAAAAGCGATAATTAAGAAATCAATAATCGACTGGATAAATACGCCAAGGGCTACTTGTGCATCACCCTTGCCGAATTTCCATTTATCAGTAAGGTCAATACCACCTGTTAATATACCAACTAGAGGCATAATGATGTTTTTTACTAAGGAATCAACAATTTTACCAAATGCAGCACCAATTACTACAGCAACGGCTAAATCCATCACATTCCCGCGCATCGCAAAATCTTTAAAATCTTTCCACATACGTTTCACTCCATATTCTCATGCATTTCTTTATAACTATTTACTATACCAATTGTAGAAATAATTTTCAACTATGAAAAAAGTTGGAACAACCCTTATAATAGAATAGAGTAATTCATTTTTTTGATACAACGATCCATTACATAACTAGAATAAGATTGGTGGCAATTATGACAGCTAAGAAAAAGAATAAACCATTCATCTCACCGAAAGTGAAGCTATTTTTAATCGTGTTATTAATTCCAGTCGCGTTGACGCTTTATGTATTTACTTATTTTACGTGGCAACAATTTAAAGGACTTCCATTCGGGGATCAATTTACCGAAAAGTCCGTGTATCAACAAATCCAGGAACAATTTGATTTGTCAATTCCGATTGAATACATACCGATTTATGTCGCAGCTGAAGAAAAATATAATGTACCGTGGACATTACTTGCGGCTCATCACCGAGTGGAAACGCGTTTTTCGTCGATGAAAAAACTCGTGTCTCCAGTTGGGGCAGAAGGTCATTTACAGTTTATGCCGTGTACGTTTGTTGGTTGGAAACATCCATCATGCAAAGGGCTCGGTCAGGGGGAAATTCCTGAAAAGGACAAAACCAATCCGGCTGTTATTAAAAAGTATGGCGGCTATGGCATTGATGCGAATGGAGACGGGATAGCAGATCCATTCGATATTGAGGATGCTGTTTATAGCGCGGCGAATTTTTTAGCGATTGCGGGTGTTAATAAAGGGCAATTCAAAAAAGCAATTTACCAGTACAATCATAGTGATGCCTATGTAGAAGATATATTGAAATACTACAATCAATACAAAGATTACGATGATCAGTTGAAACTAATTGCATTAAAAGAATGATAGGTTAAGCGAGTGAAATCAAAAATGCCAAGTAGATGGACTTACTCATCATCTACTTGGCATTTCCTATTCTATAATAGAAGGAAAGGAAGCTTTATTTCACTTCTGCCGTCCATTTATCAACAGTTTCTTGATTGTTTTTAATCCAGTCAGCCGCTGCATCTTTTGGCTTTTTCCCACCATTGATTTCTAACATGACTTCTTCCATATCTTCTGCTGTCCAGTGGAACGCATCTAGTACTTTATACGCTTCTGGAGCTTTTTCTTCTAACTTTTTACTGACAAATGTATTAATTGTCTCTTCACCACCAAAAATACCTTGTGGATCTTCTAAATATTTTAAGTCATACGAAGCAAATTTCCAGTGTGGTGACCAGCCTGTAACGATTATATCTTCTTCATTGGCAATTGCTTGTTTTAAAGCAACCGTCATTGCACCTGATGAAGAAGGAAGTAATGACCATGAATTTAAGTTTGGATATCCTTCTAGCGCTTTTTCAGTAGCCATCATAATACCTGCGCCGGGTTCAATTCCAGTAATCGTGGAACCTGCTTCAGCTTTTAAATCCGCAATCGAATTGACATCCATATAACTAGGTACAACTAATCCAATTTTTGCACCGGATAAGTTTTCACCTAAATTTACTAAATTCTCTCCGTACTTTTCTAATTGCGCGGCATGGGTAGCCGGTAACCAGCCCGCAACCATTGCATCGGCTTCATCTTTCGAAACTGCTTCCCACATAATTGCGTTATCGAGTGGTGTAAGTGATACATCATAGCCGATATCTTCTAAAACTTGACCGACTACATGCGTTGAAGCGACTTCTGTATCCCATTCCACATAGGCAAGATTAATTTTCCCTAGTGAATCCTCTTTTTCTGAAGATGAACCGCCCCCACAAGCAGCAAGTAAAATACTCGCACTAATTGTCATAGCACCTAAAAGAAATTTACGTTTTTTCATTATGAAATTCTCCTTTTTTACAGTGATTTTTTATTAAAACTTTGCGTTAATCGATCGACGATAATGGCAAAGATAACTAAGCTAATCCCAGCAACAAAGCCGTTTCCGACCTGTGCACGTTGTAAAGCAGATAATACTTCTCGTCCTAATCCAGGTGCCCCGATCATCGAAGCGATGACAACCATAGATAAAGAAAGTAATACGGTTTGGTTAATCCCAGCCATAATTGTTGACTTAGCGATTGGCAACTCTACTTTTAGTAACTTTTGAAGGCCTGTACTTCCGAATGAATCAGCTGCCTCGACTAGTTCTTTTGAAACTTGGCGAATCCCTAAATTCGTAAAGCGAACAGTAGGGGGGAGTGCGAAAATTACTGATGCAAATACACCCGGTACAACACCGATTCCAAAAAACGCAACAGCAGGAATTAAATAAACGAAACCAGGCATTGTTTGCATAAAATCAAGAATGGGCTTAATAATATTGTCTGCCAGTGTGCTCTTAGACATTAAAATACCTAGAGGAATCCCTATAATAATCGCAACGACACTAGCAAATAATACGAGTGTAAAAGTGTTCATTAATTGCTCCCAAAGCTGCTGATTGTAAATGAATAGTAAGCCTAGTATTGAAAAAATCGCTAAGCCAAATTTCTTCCCAGTAGCGAAAAACGCAACAATCGCTATGAGTAAAATGAATAGAATAGGAGGGATAGAGATGAGTAAATTTGTAACAGAATCCATTAACGCGGTTCCGTCTGTTTGAATAAATTTAAATACACTTGAAAATGTATCGGTGAACCAATCCATTATGTCTTCTACTACATCTCCAACAGGTAATACTGGAATTTGATTTAGGAAATTACTCATGATCTTCTACCTCCTGAGTTGCAGAGGCAAGTGACTCAATAATAACCCCACGAATAAGGATTCCGCGCAGCTTCCCATCATCCACGACCGCTACTGGTGTTGGACAATCCGATATAATTGGTAACACATCTTGGATGAGTGTTGTAGGTTCAACTGTTGGCATATCCGTTTGAACGATTTCACGAACCGTTTTTTCCCCAGCTTGTGCCGCGTTTAGTGCATCAGTTGCTGTAATATATCCTTTAAACTGACGTTGTTTATCGATTGCAATGAGTACACTTATTTCTTCCTCACGCATACGTTGTAGGGCTACTTTAGGACCGTCATTTTCAACGTTAATCGTCATTGCTCGAACCATAACATGTTCAGCGGTTAACACTTTCGAACGGTCAACATCCTCTAAAAACGTTCGAATATACGCATTTGCCGGATTCGTTAAAATTTCTTCCCCAGTACCGATTTGAATGATTTTCCCGTCCTTCATAATGGCAATGCGATCGCCAATACGAAGTGCCTCATTTAAATCATGGGTAATAAAAATAATGGTTTTTTGGACATTTGCTTGAAGTTCTAATAATTCGTCTTGCATCTCTTTTCGAATTAGTGGATCGAGTGCAGAAAAAGCTTCATCCATGAGCAAAATTTCTGGATCATTCGCAAGTGCTCTCGCTAAACCAACGCGCTGCTGCATGCCACCAGATAATTGATGAGGATACTGATCTTTATAAGCCAGTAAACCTGCATTATTTAAAGCCTTTTCTGCTTTCAATCTTTTTTCTTCCTTAGCAATACCACGGATTTCTAAGCCATATTGTGTATTTTCTAAAATGGTGCGATGAGGGAATAGGCCGAAATTTTGGAAAACCATACTCATTTTTTCACGGCGAATTTGCTGTAGTTGGCTTTTCTTAAGACGTGTTATTTTTTCACCGTCAATGAATATTTCTCCACCAGTCGGATCAATGAGGCGATTTAGTAGGCGAATGAGCGTAGACTTTCCGCTTCCTGATAAGCCCATAATGACAAAAATTTCGCCTTCATTGACGGTGAATGATGCATCATACACACCCACTGTTGCACCTGTTTTTTGCAGGATTTCTGTTTTACTCATTTGTTTTTCGACAAGTTTCATTGCATTTGCAGATTGCTTACCGAAAATTTTGGTGACATTTTCTACTCTTAATTTTTCCATACTATCACATCAACTTTCTATTAATTAAAGTAACAACTTAATGTTAACGTTAAGTTGTTACTTTTGTCAAATGAGTGATTCGAAGAAAAAATAGTTGGGGTGTTTCATTGGGTTTTCCTTTTTGTGAGAATTAATGCTGTTGGTTTTTATAGATAAATACATGTTGAAAGCCCGTCAAATATGGGTTTCCTTGATTTTTAAAAAGGTGTATTATTTATTATTGATGTTTGGAAAAAAGTGGAGTTAGTAATAGGGGTGGAGGTCTGAAAATGTGAAAAAATGCCTAAAATTGCGGAGGCAAAATTTTAGGCATTATACTAATTTCGTATTTTTAAGTATGAAAAAACGCGGTTATTTTTGGTTAAAGTTGTAAAAAATGTTGTGCATTTGCCAATGATTCATCATCACCAATAAAGTAAATGACATTGCCTGCTTCGAGCGTTGCATAGGGACCGGGGGATATAATTAAATCGTCACCTTTCCTTATGCCGACAATTGTTGCTCTTGTATTTTGCCAAAAATTAATTTCCCCAATATTTTTGTGAAGGAAAGGGCAATTTTCCGTAATTTCTATTTGGGAAGGGATGAACGGATTAATATTACGAAATCGGTTCGTTCGATTAATCAATTCTTTTGTCGTTTCTTTTAAAGTATTTAGTTCGTCGATTTGTTTGTTGATGCTTTGTTGCAGTGTCGATTGCAATTCCCAAATGGATTGAACGCCTTCAAGCCGCTGAACAAATTTGGCGGCATTTTCATACGACGTAATAATAACGCCACTACCTTTTGTTGCTTCTACAATGTCTAAATCTTGCAATACGGCAATGGCACGGCGAGCGGTTTCTGCTGAAACACCGTACTGAGATGCGAGCGATGAGCGTGCATAAATTTTTTCACCAACGATATATTTTTTTTCTACAATTTTAGAAGCGATATCTTCAGCAATTGTTTGATATTTCGGTTGTTTGATTTGTAGTTTCTTTGATTCCATTAGTTGAACCTCTTTCTATCGATCATCATCCCTATCGTACATTATTTTAAAGAATAAGCATACTTAGTTTTTGCAGGATTGTTTTTATATTTGATTCTTTTTGGAATAAAGTAAATTATTACTGTCATAAAGGGAAATTCCACCTATAATATTGTCAATTCTAGCATGTTCAGTATATTTAATAATGTTAAAATAATTTTATTTTATACATGACAAAAGGCATTCAGATGAAACCTCATTCTGAATGCCTTTATCTAGGGTAAAGGGAGTGTGATTTCCTCTTTACTGTGTATCTTTAAACGTATTACGTTGCTTTGCGCATAGATTTTAAGGCAAAGCTCACGATAAATATTAAAACAATCGCACCGATTAGCGCAGGGAATACATAAAAGTCGGATACTTTCCAACCCCAGTTACCTAAAACCATGCTACCAATCCATGAGCCGACGATACCAGCGATAATATTACCTATAATTCCACCTGGAACATCTTTTCCTAAAACAACGCCCGCTAACCAACCTAACAAACCACCGATGATTAAAAACCAAATGAAACTGATCATGTTGTTCAACTCCTTTTGCAAGAATAATAAAAGATAACGGCATCTACTTAATTATTGCCAAAAGTTTAAACAGTTAAACATTGAAATGAAAATTTTTTTAAAGTATTGTTGCGCCGAGTGTGTGTTGGAAATGTTGAAGTGCCCAGTCATGCCCAACCGCGTTAAAGCTTGCAACACCATCTTTTGGAACGGTAATCATATACCCTAAATTATATGCGTCAACAGCTGTATGTAATACACAAATATCCGTACAAACGCCTACGAGTACTACTTCTGAAATGTTTCGAGCACGCAATAAAATATCTAAATTTGTTCCCGCAAATGCGCTATAACGTGTTTTATCAAAAGAAATGACCTGATCTTTATATTTCTCATAGGCATCTTTAACCGCCCCGTACAAGTCGCGCCCTGGCGTCCCAATAATATTGTGAGGTGGGAACAGCTTCGTTTCGGGATGAAATGGATCTTGTTCAAAATGGATATCATTCGCAAATACGACCACTTCTTGTTGCTTAATAAACTGTTCGATTAGGGAAGTAATGGTCCCTTCAATCGCTTGTCCAGGTACACCACAAGTTAAATTTCCGTCTGTAGCAACAAAATCATACGTGTAATCAATCACGATTAAAGCTTTTTTTGACATCGAAAAACCCTCCTAAGAATGTATTGCTACTATTATGACATGTAACAAAGAATAATGGATGAAAAAAGTTCACAATTTGTTCGAAAATTTTTGATTTTTCACCTTGTATGTTGTATAGTTTTATTAATTCAAAAGAAGAGGTGATGAACATGGACTTAGCTGTAATGAAAAAATTGAATCGCCAAGGACTTATTTTCGTTGGTATCCATAGTTTAGTTATATTGAATTTTGCCTTTGAATTAATGCTATTACACTAATAAACTTGAAAATGAAAAAATCTAAAAAGCTATTTTGATTGAGTTCAAAATAGCTTTTTTTTAATTTAAGCGAATTTATATAAGGAATTTTGTCATCTAATTTATGCTGAAGAAAGTTTAAGTTTACTTTTCCACATGCATTGGAAATGATTGAAATGCGGCTTTGATATACATAAATAAGGGGATTTCTACAAAAATTTAGAATTAGCAGGGAAATTTTTTTGTAAGGTAGAATTAAAAAACGAAGGAGTGAAAGATGTTGGACAAATTTGAGCAAATCTTTACTGAAATAGAACGACCATTTGCATGGCTTGATCTCGATGCGCTAGAGCAAAATATCGCATTTGTGAATGAAGAGTGTGGACAAAAGAAAATCCGCATCGCGACCAAATCTATCCGCTCTGCTCCGATGCTGAACTATATTTCAAAGCGAATCCATCATTTCGCAGGTTTTATGACATTTACAGCGAGCGAAACGTTATTTTTACTCGAACAAGACTTGGATGAATTTCTAATCGGCTACCCAGTATACGAAAAACAGTCCATTACGCGTCTTGCCGAATGGGTGAAAAACGGTAAGTCCATTACGTTCATGGTTGACGCGATGGAGCAAGCTGCTTTATTAAATACCATTGCACAAGCAGAAGGAATCGTATTTGAAATTTGCATTGATGTCAATGTCTCAACAGATTTTCAAGTGCTGTATTTTGGATCGAAACGTTCACCCATTGCAAATTTTCAGGCTTTAAAAGAACTGACAGATCAATTACAAGCATATGAATCGCTTATCGTTAGTGGTGTTATGGGCTACGATGCGCAAATTGCGGGTGTGGCGGATCAATCCTCACAGTTATTAGGCTTACAAACAACACTCATCCGAACATTAAAAAAGCAAGCAAAAAAGAAAGTAACGGCCTTTCGTCAATTCGCTGTAGCCCATGTAAAAAGCTTATATGATGTAAAATTTGTCAACGCTGGTGGTTCAGGTAGTATGCAATTTACAGCACAGCAGCAAGAAGTGACGGAAATTACAGTAGGTTCTGCATTTTTTGCGCCAGCGTTATTTGAACGTTATGATAGCTTAACATTAGCACCGGCAGCTGGTTTTGCGCTTCGTGTTACACGCCAGTTTGCACCGAATATTGTCGTTTGTCATGGTGGAGGCTATATTGCGTCAGGCGCGTTAGGTAAAGACCGTCTGCCAACCTTTATGGAAGCAGATCGTTTTGAATTTCTCCCACTAGAAGGTGCTGGGGAAGTGCAAACACCCGTTGTGGTCAAAAAAGGCACGGTCAGCATTGGGGATACGCTCTATTTGCGTCATGCAAAAGCTGGGGAGCTATGTGAGCGATTTCAAGTACTACATGCAGTAAAAGATGGCAGATACTTTGGACAAATTCAAACCTATCGGGGGGATGGACAATGTTTTCTATAAAAAAATGGCGCAATGGAGCAAAATGGACGAATTGGTCAGGAAATTATTTATCGTATCCAAGTCAATTTTATGCGCCACAATCGATTGAAGAAGTTTGTACGATTGTTCAGGAACACACATTTTCGAAAAGAACAATTCGTGTAACAGGTGCTGCGCATTCATTTAGCCCAGTTGCCATGCCGGAGCAATCCGCATTGACATTACATAATTTACGAGGGCTCATTCATGTGGACAAAGCGGCACAAACCGCGACTTTTTATGCAGGTACTTACTTGCATGAAGTTGGACCGATTTTAGCGGAATATGGATTAGCACTTATTAATATGGGGGATATTCAATATCAAACATTAGCTGGAGCCATTTCGACGGGGACGCACGGAACAGGGATTACGCTCGGTTCGTTCTCTTCAATGGTGAAACGTTGGGGTATTGTGACAGGTGAGGGGGAGTATATCGAGCATGAGCGCGGACCTGACGCGTTGTCAGAGGCATTGCATGTGTCGCTGGGCCTAATAGGTATCCTCGTAACCGTTACAATTCATGTCATGCCGATGTATAGCTTACAATATACATCGGAAAGAAGTGATTTCCAAACAGAGGTAAATCATTTTCAGCAAACGATTCGCGAAAACCGTAATGTCGAATGGTTTTACTTCCCAGGAAGCGATCAAATCCAAATGAAAAAGATGAAACAAGTGGAACCGATTGCCCAACCAAAATTTCAAAAGATGGTGGATCGCACGAAGCTACAAGTTGTTGAGAACGGTGCGTTTTTTGTTGCATCGGAAATTTGTAAGTGGAAGCCGTCACTTAGTATACCGATTAGTAAATTATGCTCGGTTGCGGTTGGACGAGAGCAACGCACGGATATTAGCTATGAAGTTTACCCATCTCCGCGTAGCGTAAAGTTTGTAGAAACAGAATATGCGATTCCTGTAGATCAGTTTGAAGCGTGTATAGAAGAAGTGAATTCAGTATTTGCACGTCAGCAATTCGATGTTCATTTCCCAATTGAATGTCGTACTACCGCTGGAGAAACGGGCTATTTAAGTCCGACTCAAGAAGTGGAAAGTGCATTTCTGGCGTTCCATATGTATAAAGGGATGGATGAATCGAGCTATTTTGCTTGGGTACATGACATGATGAGAAAATACAATGGGCGACCACATTGGGGAAAAATGAATAAATATCATCGCGATAATATTGAAAGCTATTACCCGAATGCGGAAAAGTTCAATGAACAGCGCCGAATGTATGACCCGCATGATATTTTTTTAACATCGTATTTTAGAAATATTTTCAAATAGAAGAGTAAGAGATGAAGAGAAGGGAACATTCCGAGCAATCGGAAGCCCTTCTCTTTTTGAGTGGAAAAAAGGATACACTCAGCTCGAATAAATTAATTGTTGAGAAAAAACAAATAATTCAATTTTCCGTAATAAAGTATTTTACGAGCAAAAAACGCCCAGTTTCCACGATGAAAGCGATTTCAAAAGGTTTAAAAATTTTGAATTGTTTAAATAATTCAAAAAATAGTGTTGACGACCACCATTCATTCGTACTATGATTACAACAATTTACTACACCACTTCAATTATTCCGCTACAAGTTCACAGCTTGAAAGAATCATTGAAAAGGGTGCACGTTAGAAGTTCAAGGTAGACAGAAGGACTAACGATGTTATTAAAAGATGATCGATAGAAAGTCGTAATCATCTTAATTTCTAATAAATATATTCGTATATACATGAACTTTAAGTAAATGCAATACGTTGAGGGGCGTTTAGTAAATGAGAAGCGATATGATTAAATTAGGGGTTGACCGAGCTCCACACCGTAGTCTTTTATATGCTACGGGAAAAGTGAAGGCGAAAGATTTAGAGAAGCCATTCATCGGTGTTTGTAACTCTTATATTGATATTATTCCAGGACATGTTCATTTACGCGAATTCGCAGACGTTGTGAAGGAAGCCATTATTGAAGCAGGCGGTATTCCATTTGAGTTTAATACGATCGGTGTTGACGATGGAATCGCGATGGGACATATTGGCATGCGTTATTCCTTACCATCACGTGAAATTATTGCAGACTCTGCTGAAACGGTTATTAATGCCCACTGGTTTGACGGTGTTTTCTACATTCCAAACTGTGACAAAATCACACCAGGCATGTTAATGGCAGCAGTACGCACGAACGTTCCATCTGTGTTTGTATCAGGAGGCCCGATGGAGGCAGGTACATCGGCAAGTGGGAAGCAATTGTCACTGACGAGTGTATTTGAAGGAGTCGGTGCTCATAAAGCAGGTACGATGACTGCTGAAGAGTTACTAGATATTGAAAACAATGCGTGTCCAACATGTGGTTCTTGTTCAGGAATGTTCACGGCCAACTCGATGAACTGTTTAATGGAGATGCTCGGTGTAGCACTTCCAGGTAACGGAACAATCGTCGCGACAAGTGCAGAGCGTCACCAACTTATTAAAGACGCAGCAAAACATTTAGTTCGCATGATTAAAGAGGACGTGAAACCTCGTGACATTATTACAAAAGAAGCGATTGATGATGCATTCGCGTTAGATATGGCAATGGGTGGTTCAACAAATACAGTGCTACATACACTTGCCATCGCTAGAGAAGCAGAAATTGACTATAACATTGAAGAGATTAATAAAGTAGCAGAGCGCGTACCATATATCGCGAAAATTATGCCAGCATCGGATATTTCGATGGATGATATTAATAAAGCAGGTGGCGTGCAAGCGATAATAAATGAGTTAACAAAAATTCCAGGTGCCATTCATCCAGATCGTCCGACAATTACGGGCTTATCGATGCGTGAGCTTGTGAAAGATTACCATATTACAAACGAAAATGTCATTCGCACGAAAGATAATCCATATAGTCCTGTTGGTGGTTTGTCTGTTTTATTCGGCAATATTGCTCCAGAAGGCTCGGTAATTAAAGTAGGCGCGGTGGATCCGTCGATTAAAGTATTTACTGGTGAAGCCATTGTCTTTGGCTCTCAAGAAGATGCTCAAGCAGCCATTGATAACGGTGAAGTACGAGAAGGGCATGTTGTTGTCATTCGTTACGAAGGGCCAAAAGGTGGTCCGGGAATGCCGGAAATGCTTGCGCCAACGTCAGCAATTCAAGGGCGCGGGTTAGGTACAAAGGTTGCGTTAATTACAGATGGTCGCTTTAGTGGTGCATCACGCGGAATTTCTATCGGTCATATTTCACCAGAAGCAGCAGAAGGCGGTCCAATCGCTTTAGTTGAAAATGGCGATATTATCGAAATTGATTTACCAGCACGTACGATCAACTTACAAGTTTCCGATGAAGTATTAGCGGAACGTCGTACAAAATTACCAGTATTTGAACCAAAAATTAAGCGCGGCTGGTTAGCTCGTTACTCAGCATTAGTAACGAATGCTTCTCAAGGCGGCGTCATGAAAATCTAAACATGAAAAATGAATAAAGTTAAAACGTTGATGAGGTTAAAGGTTACAGAGCATTGTATTTACCAGAGAGCCGGCAGTGGTGGAAGCCGGCAATACAACTGTATCCGACATCCCCTCGGAGTGAGCTATTAAACGCATTTTGCCATTAGATAGCTCCGGGCACATTCGAAGTGCTCGTTATTAATGAATCGTCCGCTAGATTTTATTGCATTTTTAGCATGAGCTAAAGTAAATATCTAGTATTCGCACGATTCAAGAGGTAGCACGGTCAATAAATGACTTTTCACGCGCAATGTGAAATGTTGTTTATTGCTGCTACAAACGAGGGTGGTACCATGAAAAGTCTTTTTCATCCCTACGCAACAGGTTTTCTTTTGCGTGTGGATAAAAGGCTTTTTATTTTGTCTTGATCTTGAAAAAGGAAGGGGAATTCATATATGAGTGCAAATGTTTCAATCAATCAAGAAATCGAAAGTACTGAAGAAGCGCAACAAGTAAAAAAACCGAGAGATGGTGCAGACATTTTAGTACAGTCTCTCCATGATCAAGGTGTTGATATAATTTTTGGTTACCCAGGTGGTGCGGTATTACAAATTTATGATGCGCTGTACCGCAATCCGATTCGACACATTTTAACAAGACATGAGCAAGGGGCAATTCACGCAGCAGAAGGCTATGCACGTGTAACAAATCAGCCGGGTGTCGTAATTGCGACGTCAGGACCAGGTGCGACGAACTTAGTAACAGGAATTGCCGATGCGATGATTGATTCGATTCCATTAGTTATTTTCACAGGGCAAGTGGCGACTTCTGTTATTGGTACAGACGCATTCCAAGAAGCGGATATTATCGGTATTACAACACCGATTACAAAACACAATTATCAAGTGCAAGATGTGGCGGATATTCCACGAATCATAAAAGAGGCATTTCATATTGCGAATACAGGTCGTAAAGGTCCGGTATTAATAGATTTCCCGAAAAATATTTCTCAAACGATTTTCCAGGAAGATGAAATTAAAACACCGGATGAAATTTATTTACCAGGTTATCAGCCAACGACTAAGCCAAATTACTTACAAATTCAAAAGGCGATTCAAGTATTATCATTAGCGAAAAAACCGATTGTGCTTGCTGGAGCGGGTGTATTATTTGCGGATGCACGCGAACAATTGACTGAATTCATTGAAAAGTATAATTTGCCAGTCGTGAATACATTGCTTGGTTTAGGAAGCATTCACGGGGATCACGAGCAATTTTTCGGCATGGCAGGGATGCACGGTTACGCAACGGCCAATGACGCCATTACAAAATGTGATCTGTTACTGAATATTGGCGCACGCTTTGATGACCGCTTAACTGGTAACTTAGCAACGTTTGCACCGAATGCAACGATTATCCATATCGACATTGATCCAGCGGAAATTGGTAAAAATGTTCCAACAGATATCCCAATTGTGGGAGATGCGAAGGAAGCATTGTACGCGTTATTGAAAAAAGACTTTACGATGACAGATACATCTGAATGGATGACGTATTTAGATGAAAGTCGCAAAGCGTATCCATTATGGTACACAGAAGCAGGTGAAGAAATTTTACCGCAACAAGCACTTGAAATCATTCACAAATTAACAGAAGGTGATGCCATTGTTACAACGGACGTTGGCCAGCATCAAATGTGGACTGCACAATATTACCGTTTAAACAATGATCATGGTTGGGTAACTTCAGGTGGATTAGGCACAATGGGCTTCGGTTTCCCAGCAGCAATTGGCGCACAATTTGCTCGTCCAGATAAGAAAGTTATTTCGATTGTCGGCGATGCAGGTTTCCAAATGACTAATCAGGAACTGGCGCTGTTAAAAGAGTTTAACTTACCAGTAAAAGTCATCATTTTAAACAACAGCTGTTTAGGAATGGTTCGTCAATGGCAGGAAACATTTTACGAGGAACGTTATTCACAATCGTTAATGCCAATTCAGCCTGATTTCGTGAAGTTAGCTGATGCGTATGGCGTTAAAGGCTATCGCATTGACAAGTTATCAGAAGCAGAAGCCATTTTTGCAGAAGCCATTTTATCAGATGAACCCGTTGTGATTGATTGCCGAGTGAAGCAATTAGAAAATGTCAATCCAATGGTTGCACCAGGTAAAGGGTTACATGAAATGATTGGAGTGAAAAAGCCATGAAACGTGTTATTAACGTAACTGTAATCAATCAAAGTGGCGTGTTGAATCGTGTTACAGGTTTATTAATGAAACGTCAATTTAATATTGAGTCGATTACTGTTGGCCATTCAGAGCAACCAAACTTCTCGAAAATGACGTTTGTCGTAAATGTAGAAGATGAAAGTAAAATTGAACAATTAATTAAGCAATTATCAAAACAAATTGATGTGTTAAAGGTCAATGACATTACAGAAAAAGCAATCGTTCTGCGTGAGTTGGCGTTAGTAAAGGTTGTATCACCACCGAACTTACGACTTGAAATGAATTCTATTGTAGAGCCATTCCGCCCGCAAGTTGTCGACACAGCAAAAAATGTTGTGACGTATGAAGTAGTCGGACATCCAGAAAAAATTGATGCCTTTATCGAATTAATTCGTCCTTATGGCATTAAAGAATTAACACGTACAGGCGCAACAGCAGCCGTTCGTGAAACGCAAAAAGTAGAAGGTCCGCAATTATCCATTTTAAAATAACAAGCGAGATTCCTTAGGGTGGAGGATGTCATCTGAAGCCCTAATTTCTAAAAAAAACTAACTTACACTAATTGGAGGAAACAAAAATGTCAAAAATGTATTATGAAAACGAAATTAACGAGCAAATTCTAAAAGGTAAAAAAATCGCTATTATTGGGTACGGTTCACAAGGTCATGCACATGCACTTAACTTAAAAGAGTCAGGTTTTGATGTAGTTGTTGGGATCCGTCCAGGTAAATCATATGATGCAGCAAAAGAAGATGGCGTAGAAGTAATGACAGTTGCAGAAGCAGCAGCAGCAGCAGATGTTATCCAAATTTTACTTCCTGATGAGCGTCAAAAAGCAGTTTATGAAGCAGAAATCGCTCCACATTTAACACCAGGTAAAGCACTAATGTTTGCCCATGGTTTTAACGTTCACTTTGATCAAATTCAACCACCTGCTGACGTAGACGTGTTCTTAGTAGCTCCAAAAGGCCCAGGTCACTTAGTTCGTCGTCAATTTACAGAAGGTGCAGGCGTACCAGGATTATTCGCAATTCACCAAGATGCAACAGGTTCAGCACGTGATATCGCACTTGCATACGGTAAAGGAATTGGTTCTGCACGTGGTGGTTTACTTGAAACTACATTCGCTGAAGAAACAGTAACAGACCTTTTCGGTGAGCAAGCTGTACTTTGCGGTGGTACTACAGAACTAGTGAAAGCTGGTTTCGAAACATTAGTAGAAGCAGGCTACCAACCAGAACTTGCTTACTTTGAAACATTACACGAATTAAAATTAATCGTTGACCTAATGTTTGAAGGTGGTATGGCAACAATGCGCTACTCAATTTCAGATACAGCTGAGTGGGGTGACTATGTTTCAGGTCCACGCATTATCGACGCATCTGTTAAAGCACGCATGAAAGAAGTACTAACAGACATTCAAGACGGTACATTCGCAAAACGTTGGATCGCAGAAAACGAAACAGGTCGTCCAGAATATACAAAATTCAAAGAGGCGGGCGCTAACCACCAAATCGAGGAAGTTGGGGCAAAATTACGTGCGATGATGCCATTCATTAACCAAGGAAAACAAAAGGTTACTGTACAATAATGATGAGAAAAATTGATATTTTCGATACAACTTTGCGCGATGGCGAGCAATCAGCCGGTATTAACTTAAATACAGCTGAAAAAATCGAAATCGCAAAACAACTAGAGCGTTTAGGTGTGACAATTATCGAGGCGGGATTCCCTGCCTCATCTCCTGGTGATTTTGATGCAGTCAATCGCATTGCCAGCACAGTAAAAAATTCGATCGTAACGGGTCTTGCACGCTGTATCCAAAAAGATATTGATACGACATGGGAAGCACTTAAAGTAGCCGAACAGCCGCATATTCATATTTTCTTGGCAACGAGCCCGATTCATATGGAATACAAGCTGAAAAAATCACCTGAGCAAGTTATAGAGCAAGCTGTTGAAGCGGTAAAATACGCGAAAAAGTTATTCCCACTTGTGCAATGGTCAGCAGAGGATGCTTTCCGGTCAAATCGCGAATTTTTGGTGAAAATTATCGGTGAAGTCATTTCTGCTGGTGCGACTACGGTGAATATCCCAGATACAGTAGGCTATGCATCACCAAATGAATATGGTGAGTTATTCAAATATTTACGTGAAAATGCGCGCGGTGCAGACAACGTAAAATTTTCTGCCCACTGTCATGATGATTTAGGGATGGCAGTTGCCAATTCGATTGCAGCTATTCAAAACGGTGCAGATCAAGTGGAATGTACGATTAACGGAATCGGCGAACGTGCAGGAAATGCCGCATTAGAAGAAATCGGTGTTGCAATGCATATTCGTAAAGATTTATACCAAGTCGAAACAGGCTTAAAATTAAAAGAAATTAAACGCACATCACAATTGGTGAGCCGTTTAACGAATGTTGTCATCCAACCGAATAAAGCGATTGTCGGGAAAAATGCATTCGCGCATGAATCAGGCATTCACCAAGATGGCGTATTAAAAAATCCTGAAACGTATGAAATTATCTCACCTGCATTAGTAGGGGAAGATGAAGTCGCTTTAGTTTTAGGGAAACACTCAGGCCGTGCCGCATTCCGTGACCGCGCACAAACAATGGGCTTTGAATTATCTGATGAAAAGCTGAATAAAGCATTCGCAGAGTTCAAAAAGCTAGCGGATCGCAAAAAGGAAATTACAGAAGAAGATTTAACGACAATCTTAACAGAACAGCAAGTTTCGATTGAAGATGTGGCATTATTTGAACTGAAAAGTGTTCAAGTGCAGTATGGTACAGAAAATATCCCTACAGCGACAGCATCTGTTGTTACGCCTGAGGGAGACATTAAAACACTTGCTGCAACGGGTTCTGGTTCAGTGGAAGCTATTTTCAATACACTGGAACTGCTTGTTAATGGCAAGGTCAACATTTTAGATTACCGTGTAAAATCTGTTGGCAAAGGGCGCGATGCCTTAGGAGAAGCGGTTGTTAACTTAAAATACAATGGCTACACTTCAACAGGTCGTGACTCAGCACAAGACGTATTAGAGGCATCAGCAAAAGCTTATTTAAATGCCATTAACCGTCAACTCATTCAACAAAAAGTAAGAGAAGAACAATTACAGGTTCAATAAATAAATAAATAAATAAATAAATAAATAATGAGCGCCATCAAGCGAATGGGTTTGGTGGCGTTTGTATACAAGCGATAGAGCGAAGAAAGAAGGGTGTTTTCAAATGGAAAAGAAAATTACAGTACTGCCTGGTGACGGCATCGGTCCCGAAGTTGTTGCAAGCGCAGTTAAAGTATTAAGAGTAATTGGGAAGCGATTCAATCATACATTTCATTTAGATTATGCGTTGATTGGAGGCGCAGCAATCGATCAAAATCAAAATCCATTACCAGACGAAACGATTGCAAAATGTGAAGCAAGTGATGCTATTTTATTAGGTGCAGTAGGCGGACCAAAATGGGATAATAACTCACCAGAATTGCGTCCGGAAAAGGGCTTATTAAAAATTCGCAAGCATTTTGATTTATTTGCTAATTTACGTCCAGTAAAAGCTTTCCCAAGTTTACTCGCTTCTTCTCCATTAAAACGTGAAGTCGCGGAAAATGTAGACTTAATGATCGTTCGTGAATTAACAGGAGGCTTATACTTCGGTGAACCGCGTTATAAAACAGATATGGGTGCTGTTGATACATGTGTGTATTCCCGCATGGAAATCGAGCGCATCGTGGACAACGCGTTTGAGCTAGCAAGACTACGTCGTGGCAAACTTTGCTCTGTAGATAAAGCCAATGTTTTAGATACATCACGTTTATGGCGTGAAATTGTGGAAGAGAAGAAAAAGCAATACCCAGATGTAGAAACAGAACATAATTTAGTCGATTCAGTCGCGATGAAGCTTATTACGAATCCAGGTCATTATGATGTGGTTGTAACGGAAAACTTATTCGGCGATATTTTAAGTGACGAAGCATCTGTTATTACAGGCTCTCTAGGGGTACTTCCTTCTGCATCCATTCGCGGTGATAATTTTGGACTATATGAGCCCGTACACGGTTCAGCACCTGAAATTGCTGGGCAAGGCATTGCAAACCCAGCAGCAACAATTCTTTCTGTAGCAATGATGCTGCAATATTCATTTGGTTTAAAAGAAGAAGCGGCTGAAATTGAACGTGCCGTAAGCGCTGTTTTTGAAGATGGTCATTATACTGCAGACCTTGCACAAGAAGGATCGCGTGTTCTTTCAACAGATGAATGGACAGAAAAAGTACTCAACGAAATCGACGCAAGCTTTGTTTCAGATAGCATTATGATTTCATATAATTAAGGATCGGTGAAAAACTATGGGGAAAAATATAATTGAAAAAGTATGGGAGCAACATGTCGTACATCGTGAAGCAGGAAAGCCAGATTTACTGTACATCGACCTCCATTTAATTCATGAAGTAACAAGTCCGCAAGCGTTTGAGGGGCTGCGCCTTGCAGGACGAAAAGTGCGTCGTACAGATTTATGTTTTGCAACGATGGATCATAATGTACCGACGAAAAACTTACCGACGATTAATGATCCCATTGCGAAAAAGCAAATTATGACACTAGCAGAAAATGCCGTAGAATTTGGCATTGAACTTGCTGATATTGGTCATCCGGATCAAGGGATTGTCCATGTCATTGGTCCAGAACTTGGTTTAACACAGCCAGGTAAAACGATTGTGTGCGGCGACTCTCATACGGCGACACATGGTGCATTTGGTGCCATTGCCTTTGGGATTGGTACATCTGAAGTTGAGCATGTTTTATCAACACAAACATTATGGCAAATTAAGCCACCAACGATGGAAATCCGTGTAAATGGTGATTTAGGCATTGGTGTAACCGCAAAAGATATCATTTTAGCGATTATTGCTAAATGGGGAATCGGCATTGGCACAGGCCATATCGTGGAATATACAGGTGAAGCTATCCGTAAGTTATCAATGGAAGAACGCATGACCATTTGTAATATGTCGATTGAAGCTGGGGCAAAGGCAGGCTTAATTTCTCCAGACGAAACGACAGTAGAATTTTTACGGGGTCGTCGTCATGTACCACAGGGCGAACAATTTGAAGAAGCGGCAAAATATTGGCTAAGTCTTGCATCAGATACAGATGCAACATATGATGTGATGCTTGAAATTGATGCAGCAAACATCGAGCCAATCGTTACATGGGGAACAAATCCTGCTATGGGTGTCGGCGTATCAAAAACGGTGCCGACAGCTGCTGATTATGATAATGAAGCGGACAAATCTGCTTTAGATAAAGCACTAGAGTATATGGATTTACAAGCAGGTCAAAAAATTACCGACATTGAAATCCAACACGTATTCATTGGTTCTTGTACAAATTCTCGTATTACCGATTTACGTGCAGCAGCTGAAATTGTCGAAGGTCACACAATTGCAGCTGGTGTCACGGGCATTGTTGTACCAGGTTCATGGTCAACAAAAGCACAGGCTGAAAAAGAAGGGTTACATACCATTTTCTTGGAAGCCGGCTTTGAATGGCGCGAATCGGGTTGCTCTGCTTGCCTAGGAATGAATGAAGATGTCATTCCATCAGGTGAACGCTGTGCTTCTACATCGAATCGTAACTTTGAAGGACGACAAGGTGCGGGTGCGCGAACACATTTAGTATCACCAGAAATGGCAGCAGCAGCGGCAATTCATGGTCGTTTTGTAGACGTACGTCAATTACAAAAGCAAGAAGCGTAAGGGGAGAGTAACTATGGAACCAATTAATATCGTTAATAGCGTGTATGCGCCACTTGATCGCAAAAATGTTGATACCGATCAAATTATTTCAAAAGAGTTTTTAAAGCGCATTGAACGCACAGGCTTTGGCCAATTCGTGTTTTATCACTGGCGTTTTGATAAAGAAGGAAATCCAGTAGAGGATTTCGTATTAAATAAACCGCAATATAACGGGGCAGAAATTCTTGTCGCACAAGATAATTTTGGCTGTGGTTCATCACGTGAGCATGCACCATGGGCTATTTTAGACTATGGATTCCGCGTAGTCATTGCACCAAGCTTTGCCGATATTTTCTACAATAACTGCTTCAAAAATGGGATTCTTCCTATTAAATTAACAGAAGCAGAGTGCGATGAGCTATTAGAAAAAGGGCTAGCAAAAGCGCAAGCCATCGAAGTGAATTTAAAGGCCCAAACGGTAACAACAGGCTATGGTCAAACATATGCATTCCCAATTGATCCGTATTACAAAGAAATGCTATTAAACGGCTGGGATGAAATTTCGTTAACGATTAAGTACGAAGATCAAATTGCAGCTTATGAGAAGAGTCGGATCGCTTATTAATAGAAAAGCTTGTCACAACGTGTTTTAAACACGTTTGTGACAAGCTTTTTTGATATGTGTATGTAGAACGTTAACTCTAACCTCTGCTTATTTCGTATTTGCCTCACGAATTGCTTGTAATAATGGCAATAAATTCCCATCTTCGCGAATATGACGCATATACAAATCAACAGTTGGAATATAAAAAAGTGTAAAATCGTAACTCGTAAATAAATTATCTTTCAAATCTTGTTCAATAATTGAATTCGGTAAAAACGCCATCCCTAGCCCGTCTTTAACGAATTGTTTAATGATATGACTTTGTTTAATCGCTCTTGTCCGTAATTGAGGAAACTCTTTTTTTAGTAATGTTTCAGCTTCCATCGTTTCCTCTAAATGTCCTGTAAACAAAGGATACTTCTCAATTAATTCTTGAAGTTGCTTGTAATCCGTCGTAGTTTCTTCACCTGATTGAATAGGGTAGATTAGTTTCAATTGGCTTGAACTAATTTTTTCAGAATGAATTTTTTTCATTTTACTTTTCCCAATGCAAATAGCAAGGTGCACTTTATTAGACAGAATGAGTTCATCCATATATTTGGAATCCTCGACAATAATATCAATCTCGTATTGAGGATAATCAATTGAAAATTGATAAATAATTTGTGGTAAATTTGTTTCTGCAAGTAGTGGCGAAAGGGCAACCGATAGCTGTATTTTATTTAGTTGTGAAAGCAATTGTACAGCTCGGTTACTTTCATCTATATTTTTTAAAATATTTAAAGCTAACGGATAATAAAAACGACCTGCTGAAGTAAGTTTTATTATCGTATGATGTCGTTCAAAAAGCTGAACGTTCAGGCTTTCTTCTAATTGCTTAATATGAACCGTTATACTCGGTTGTGAAATGAATAATTTTTCAGCAGCAATGCGGAAATTACCTGTTTCTGCTGCCGTAATAAATGTTTTTAACCATTTGATTTCCATTGATAACCTCCAGCCTATAATTAAAAACTTTAATTAGAATGATTTAAATTCATTAATTTTATTAAATGCCACTTCATTATACAATAATATTATAAAAAATGGAGGAGGGTTTTAAATGGAGAAATTAGCGATGATTTTTAAACGTTTTGCAGAACAGGAAGCAAAAGGTAGTAGTCCGTTATATGAATATTGGAGTTTGAATATTGCGCAGGATATCGAATTATTAACGTTAATTCAATTTATCCCGTCAAATCAACCAAGACCAAACTTATTTTTCGCAGCTGTGCAATATTTGGCATGTGAAAACCAACATCAATTAGCATGTTATTATAAAAATGTTACATCAAGCGAATTTGCTCAAAGTTTTATTCATTTAAAAGATTTTTGTCAGCAGCATAGAGGACCGTTACAGGATATTTTTCAAATGAAACTTGTTCAAACGAACGAGCTAAATCGAGCTGCCTATTTGTATCCGATTTTTAGTTACATACAAGCGAAAACTCAAAAGCTGTTATCACTTATTGAAATTGGTACAAGTGCAGGATTGTTACTTAATTTAGATCAATATCGTTATGAAATTGAAGAAGCCGTTACGAAACAGTTCTATGGAAATGAAAAAAGTAAGCTGCATATTGTGGCAAAAAATAATGGTGAATCTATAAGGGAATTAAGTACGTTAAACATTGACCAACGAATTGGCATTGATTTAAATATAGTAGATTTACAAAAGGATGAAGACTTTCGTTGGATGCAAGCATTGATTTGGCCGGAGCATAAAATGAGAAAACAGCAATTAGAAAATGTGCAAGAGGTGAATCGTAATGTCCGCAAAACGTTGCTTGAAGGCGATTTTCTAACGTTAATACCAACGATTATGGAACAACAGGATCATACAAGGCAATTAATCATTTTCCATACGCATGTTGCGAATCAATTTTCAAACGAGCTGAAACAACAACTGTTGCAAATGCTTAGTGAGATCAGCTACAAGCAGCCAATTTATCATGTTTACAACAATATGGATGATAATTACGTACACGTCGACTATGTTTGTAATGGGCAAACAAAAGTTATAAAATTATTGCAAACGGTTGATAATCATGGGAAATACTTTGATTGGAATTGAATCGAACTAAAAAAAGCCATTCCCTGTTTCAAACAGAGAATGGCTTTAGTCGTCGTTACATCGCTACCCAATGATCTTTCGAAACTTCGACAAGCGTTGTATTTTCCACATCAAAACGGTTGTTCATTAACTCTTCTTCGGTCATAACGTGACGCTTTTTCTGCTTTTCGATAACCGGGTCTGGAATCGGAATGGAATTAAGTAACATCTTTGTATATGGATGCTGTGGATTCGCATACAATTCTTCGCTTTCTGCTAGCTCCACAATTTTCCCACCATACATAACGGCGACACGGTCACTAATATGCTTCACCATTGATAAATCATGTGCAATAAATAAATACGTTAAGCCAAGGCGTTGCTGTAAGTCCTTTAATAAGTCGACCACTTGCTTTTGAATGGATACGTCAAGGGCAGATAACGGCTCATCACATACGATAAAATTCGGTTCTACAGCTAACGCACGGGCAATGCCGATACGCTGACGTTGACCACCACTAAATTCGTGTGGGTAACGGCGCGCATGTTCTTTATTTAAACCGACCAGTTCTAATAGTTCTTCTATTCTTTCACGTCGCTGCTCTTTTGACGTGACGAGCTTATGTACATCTAGCGCCTCCCCGATAATGTCGAGTATTTTTTTACGCGGGTTGAGTGATGAGTACGGATCTTGGAAAATCATTTGCATATGGCGACGCATGCTTTTCAGTTCATTTTTCGTTAAGCGCGTCACAGGTACACCTTTATACAATACCTCACCGTCAGTCGGCTCATGTAATTGAAGTAGTGTGCGGCCAGTCGTGGATTTTCCTGAACCAGATTCTCCTACAAGCCCAAGTGTTTCCCCAGGATAGATTTTGAATGTTAAATCGTTGACGGCTTTTAAAACATTGCCTTTCGCAGCTGCAAAATGCTTGGACAAATTTTTCACTTCGACGAGTGGTACCGTTAAATCAACATCAGGACCGACATTCGGTAACTGTTTCGGTTCTTTCTTTTCATGTAATTTCGGTAAAGCATTCAATAAATTTTTCGTATACGGATGCTGTGGATTCGCGAAAATCTCTTCGGTCATGCCTTCCTCAACGATTTCGCCTTCCTTCATAACAATCACGCGGTCACACATCCCTGCAACGACACCTAAATCATGCGTAATTAAAATAATGGATGTGCCTAAACGTTCTTGAATTTGCTTCATTAAGCTTAAAATTTGAGCTTGAATCGTCACGTCCAGTGCCGTAGTTGGTTCATCGGCAATGAGTAGGGAAGGGTTACACGCAAGAGCCATCGCGATCATGACACGTTGACGCATCCCGCCACTTAACTCATGTGGATATTGATGATAGCGTTCTTCACTATTTTTAATGCCTACTAATTTTAAAAGCTCAATTGTTTTTTCATAGGCTTCTTTTTTTGATAAGTTTTGATGCTTAATTAAACCTTCAGCTATTTGTTCACCAATACGAATGGTTGGATTTGTTGAAGTCATTGGATCTTGGAAAATCATACTAATATCTTTACCGCGTATCCCTTCCATTTGTTTTTCGGATTGTGTGATTAAATTTTTGGCTTGAAATGTAATCGTTCCAGATTTTAAAAAGGAAGGGGGAGAGGGTAATAGGCGCATAATCGAACGCGCGGTTACACTTTTTCCACTGCCCGATTCCCCAACGATACCAAGCGTTTCCCCTTTGTTCACATGGAAGCTAACCCCTTTTACTGCTTCGAATTCCGTTTCACCCGTAATAAATGAAACGCGCAAATCATTTACTGTTAAAAGTTTTTCATCCATTGTTTTTCACCCTTATTAGAAAATTTAAATAATTATATTGACGAAATGATATTGCTACTACATACTGTACTCTACAGGTAGGGATTATACAATGATAATATTCGCAATATTTAAAACTATTTTGCTATTTGTCATTGGGAAGGAGACAATATATGGATACATCGAACGAATTTAGAAAGACTCACTTAGTTCATGAAAGCTATCAAAAAAACGCATCGAAAAAAGCTTATCTCATTGCGTATTTTATTCTCGGTTTTCCTGTGCATCTTGTAACGTTTCTCTTCTATTTACTGAAAGGTTCAAAAACATCCTATTTAGAAAATGTAGCGCTGCTTAAAGAGCAGTATTTCAAGGATGGAAAGTTTGAAACTTGGTGCAAGGAATATAACAAACAAGAACTTACGAAAGCACATTTTTTCAAACATCCGGTAGATGAACAAAAAATAGCGGATCATGCGAAAATGCTCGCTACACAGCGCGTGCAACGTGAAGTAGAAAACATAATTGCAGCGAAGGGGATTGAGAAACATACATATGTAAATTATTTTGGACAGTTGTTAAAAAATCCGATGTTTTTAGCTATTAGTGTCATTCCGGGTGTACTGATGTACTTGTTGCTATTAATAAGTAGTAATCCGTTTGTTCGTTTCGTATTCGAGCGCTTCATTCAAAGTGCATTTGTTATTTTAGGTGTGGCGACATTAGTATTTACGATTTTGTATATTTCGCCGTTTGACCCTGCACGAAATTTACTAGGTGTTGAGGCAACGCAAGAGCAAATTAACAATTTCAACCGATTGTATGGTTTAGATCAGCCGTACCTTGCGCAGCTTTGGAATTCATTAACGGGACTCTTTACGTTTGACCTTGGGACTTCGTTTGCGGGGAAGGAAGATGTCACACAAAGTATTATGAATAAGTTTCCTGTGACATTAGAAATTGCTTTATTCTCGTTATTGATGGCGGTTGCCATTGCGATTCCAGTCGGCATTATTTCAGCAGTAAGACCAAATACACTATTTGATTACGTGTTGATGTTTATTGCTTTAATTGGTTTATCGATTCCGAGTTTTTGGCAAGGACTTATCTTTATTTTAACGTTCTCATTAGAATTAAAGTGGTTCCCAGCGACCTATAATCCGAACAATTGGATGTCACTTGTGCTCCCAATTGTCGTACTTGGAACGTCGCTTGCTGCATCCATTGCTCGTATGACGCGTTCAAGTATGCTGGAAGTGATTCATGAAGATTACATTATTACAGCAAAAGCAAAAGGATTAAGTGAACGCAAGGTAATTACGAAACATGCCATTCGTAATGCGATGATTCCGATTATTACGGTCATCGGTCTATTATTCGGAGGGATGTTAGGCGGGGCCTCTGTCGTTGAGAAAGTATTTAATATTAACGGAATCGGCAGCTATATTGTAGACAAGCAGTTCATTCCCGATATTCCAGCGATTTTAGGTGGGGTTGTGTATATTGCCATTACGATTTCAATTGTTAATATGCTCATCGATATTTTATACGCGTTCTTTGATCCACGCATTCGTTCTAAAATGAAAAGGTCTTAAGAGGGGTTTTCAAATGAATTTAAAAGAAGAATTAGTTTTTTTGAATAGTTTAAAGGAATTCCCTAAGGACAAAGATTATGAAGTAATAATAAAAAAAATGCTTGTGAATATTGGTGTAATAGATAGTGAACTTAGGGACAATCTGATTTATACTACTTTTTCAAAATTAATAATAGGTGGATTTCTAACAGAACAAAATTTACGTTTTATATTCACAACAATTTTGGACGACCAACATCTTTTTAACAAAATCGGAGAAAAAGATTCTGATTCGGTATTCACACGTTCGTTTTCAGTCCTACTTATACCACTGTTATTAACTTTTAATAAAAAACAAAGCTTTTTGAGTGAGTCAGAAATTTTATTGATTAAAGATAAAATGTTGCGCTATTTAAGCTTTGAAAAAGATTATAGAGGACATGTTCCTGATAAAGGATGGGCACATGCTCCTGCACATGCGGCAGATGCTTTAAACGCATTAGCTAATTGTAAACTAAATTCAGCGATTAGCTTAGAAATTTTATATGCTATAAAGAGAATTATTTGTACAAAAGAAACAGTTTTCACCAATCTGGAAGATGAAAGGTTTGTAACAGCTGTTGTCACGATATTGAAAGAAAATCATTTTGAACATGAAGTGATGGAGAACTGGCTGGATACCTTTTTTGATTGGGATAAAAGTGAACTGTGGGATGAAGAATATAAAATAATATCCAATGTGAAATTTTTCTTAGGAAGTTTATATTTTCGCTTATCGAATGAACTAGATCATCAAGAAACAGCTAAAAAAATTCAAATGAAAATAACAGAAATGATAAGCAAATATATATAGAATTCTAGAGGAGGTACCCACGTGAAATTCATATCGGATGTAAAGCTGCTTTTGAAAATAACACAAGAATATGTCAATGCACAATTTACGCTGGCCTTTTCTGCTATTTTTTCAGCACTGTTTTTACTTTATAGTTTTAATTTTGAAGAAGGTGTGTGGCGCCCATACGTTGTCGCATTATTTGCGATCTACGCCGTGACCACCGTTTATGTTTGGTTAGTATCACAGCTTATTAAAAAAGACTTAGCGAATGTGCGTGAAATTACAAAGCGTACCCGTTTACTTGGGTATCCGCTTATACTAACATTATTTTTAGGGAATGTGTTTGCATCAGGGTTTGGATTTATGCTTGCAACTAAAAATAAAACAGCGGAATATACATTTGCGGTGTATGCATTCCAAACGCAAGTCTTTATTATTATGATTTCTGGTGTGAATATATTTAAGCCGTATGTTGTCGATACATTTTTACTAGCGATGGGTGCTTTTATTGCTTTAGCGATTGTTTACTTAGTGATGGCAATATTAATTGCTCGCAAAGTGACATTAAGTGATGCGCCGAAATGGATGCTTATACCGGGTATCCTCTTATTAATACCAGTATTAACGGGGAATTTTTTCTCCTTTTTACTAGGAATTACAATAATACGGAAAGCGCGTAATGCGGATCCATCCGCTATTGAAAAGTGGCAAAAAATGTGGAATAAAATTTTACGTAATACGATGGCGGTATTTGGCTTATTTTTCATTACGTTTATGTTTTCACTCTCTGTTGTGAGTAATTGGACGTTTGATTATGACTTTGCTGTGCAAAATAACTATAGTGCGCTCTTGCAAATGCCGACACTTGAATATCCGTTAGGGACAGATAATTTTGGACGAGATTTATTTTCTCGTATCGTTTTCGGCGCACAGATTTCATTAATTGTTGGTTTTAGTGCAACGGTCATTCCAGCACTAATTGGTGGAGCACTCGGCGCAATTTCAGGTTATTACGGTAAAAACACCGATAATATTATTATGCGTTTGTTAGATGTGTTGTATGCAATTCCTGGTATTTTATTGGCGATTGCCATTATTGCAGCATTTGGTGCGAATACGGTGAATTTAATTATCGCGCTCAGTGTTGGCGCTATTCCGACCTATGCCCGTACGATGCGTGCTAATGTATTGCAAATTTCAAATTACGAATTTGTTGAATCGGCCCGTGCATTAGGTGCGTCGGATCTCTCGATTATTTTTAAACATATCGTACCCAATGCACTCGCTCCGATGATTGTTAAAGCGACACTGACAATCGGTGGCGCAGTTATTTCAACAAGTAGTTTAAGTTTCCTAGGACTTGGTATTGAGCCACATATTCCGGAGTGGGGCAATATTTTAAAAGTAGGTAGTACGTATTTAGAGTCTCATTCATATTTAGCGATTTTCCCTGGTCTATGTATCATGTTGCTCGTTCTGTCATGTAACTTTTTCGGTGACGGACTACGCGACGCATTAGACCCGAAAGCAAACTAATAAATTTAACTAATTTGGAGGTAATAACATGAAGAAAAAATATTTTACATTAGCATCTACGGCAATTGTTGCAGCAGTAGCATTAACAGGCTGTGTGGAAACAAAATCAGATGTCAAAGAAACGGATAAAAAGGTCGACGAAACAGCGGGTGCAAAACCGGTTCTCGAATTATTAGGGATGGCGGCGAACGAGCAAGATTTAAACATCGTCCGTGACCAATTAGTGAAAAATGGCTTTGATGTAAAATTAAATATTCAACCCGATTACGGTTCATTTAAAGCCCAGGAAGATGCGGGTAACTATGATATTTCGCACTCAGGTTGGACAACTGTAACAGGGAACCCGGATTATGCAGTGCGTGGCTTGTTCAAAACTGGTGGCGATTATAGCCGAATTTCGGATGCAAAAATTGACGAATTAATTGACGAAGCAAGTACTTTAACAGGGGACGCTGCAAAGGAAAAGTATAAGGAATTTGAGCAAACATTAGTATTTGACAATGCGTATATTGTACCATTATACATTTCTCAAAAATTCCAAGGTATTTATGCAAAAGAAGTTAACCCAGATACGGTGCTTTTACCAAAATCACGCGCACAAGTATGGGAAACTATGTCATTCAATGATACAGCAAAAAATAAGTCAGAAACATTAGTTTTGCATCAAACAATGCCATCATTAACATCACTCGATCCAGTGAGAGGGAATGACGGCTCAATCAATACATTAAATACAAATATGAATGTTCGTCTAGTGAACTTAACAGATACAGATGAAGTCGTTTCAGAAGGTTCGTTATCATATAATCACGCGATGTCTGAAAATAATGAAGAATTCTATTTCGTATTGCGTGATGATATTAACTTCGCTAAAGTGGAAAACAAAAAAGCGGTCGATACGGGTGATTTAGTATCAGCTGAGGATGTTGTCTTTTCATTAAATCGTGCAAAAGATCAAAATGCCGTACCAGATCACCGCACATACTCTATTCATGAAAATATTGAAACGGTAGAAATTGTTTCGGACATTACATCGTTAGAAGCTGTTAAAACAGCAGATGGCGGCACGGTGTTAGATGCGTTATCAAAAGATCTTCCAGCGGCAGTTGCAGAAGTTGTAGCAAATGAAGCAGATGTAGACAATGCAGCAGGTAAATACCAAGTAGTGAAAATTACAACACCAGCAGCATTCCCACAAGTATTAAACTACTTGGCGCATCAATCAGGAGGTATTGTTTCAGAAGCAGCAGTGACGGCAGTGAATACATTTGACGTAGCAAGCTATGATCCAAATAAAGATGTTGCATACGGTGACCAAGCGACAATTACAGAAGGTGCAACATATGCCAACCATTTAGCTGCATCAGGCCCATACATTTTAGTACAAAAAAATGACTATGAAGCAACATTCGTGAAAAATCCAGCATATCTTGTAGGTACAAAAAACGAACCGAAAGTAAATAATATTAGCGTTCGTTTCATCCCAGATAATGACAGTGCATTATCAGCATTACGCAACGGTGAAATTCACGTATTACAAACTGTTCCAGAAACAAAAGTAGATGTAGTCGAAGGCGATTCAAATTTAAAATTAAAAACGTTTGATAGTAACGGTGTAGCCTACTTAATCTTCAATCCAAAAGGCCGTGAAGTTTCAGATTCAGTGGACTTACGTAAGGCTGTGCTTTATTCAATTAATCAAGATGAAATCATCAGCTACTACCAAGGGAAGAAAAAACCAGCTGTATCAACGGTTTCTCCATTAGTAGATACAGGCTTAAAAGTAGAAGCGGATAGTGCGAAAGTGAAAGAACATTTAAACGCATATAACGCAAGTAAATAATGAAATATGCCTGGTGCGGTAAACAGATTGAAAAATTTGTTTGCGCATCGGGCTTTTTTGTCCCGATTATTAATTGGTACTTAGCGGAATGTAAACTTGCTTCCAGTACGGTTTCATGTCAAAATCGAAAACAATAGGAATGTCGAAAAGGGGCTGGCGGCAATGAGAAAAATTTTATTAGTTGACGATGATGAAGCGATTTTAAATTTATTAGCGACGTATTTTAAGCAATGGCATTATAAAACAATCAAGGCGAGCAATGGCATCGAGGCACTTGAAATGATGGATGAAACGGTGGATATCGCAGTAGTAGATGTAATGATGCCTGTCTTAAATGGTTTTGAATTAACGAAGAAATTAAAAGAAGATTGGGAAATCCCCGTGTTGCTACTTACTGCGCGTGGGCAATTGGAGGATAAGCGTGAAGGATTTTCGGCCGGAGCGGATGATTATATCGTCAAACCATTCGAATCTGAAGAAATGCTGTTTCGTGTCCAGGCGATTTTGCGACGCTACGATAAATTAACCGTTGCCAAGCTCGAAATAGGCGACCTGACATTAAATCGAGCGCAATTTGAAGTATCCAAAGGGCATATTTCAATCGTGTTGCCAAATAAAGAATTTGAGTTGCTCGAGCTTTTATGTAGCCGAAACCGTGTATATGAACGCGCCCATATTATGGAACTTGTCTGGGGCTATATTGTGAGTGATGATACATTGAACACACATATAAAACGGTTACGGGACAAATTAACACGGTTAAAAAGTAATGTGACGATTAAAACGATTCGTAACGTCGGGTATCAAATAGAGGTCCTCAATGAAAACTCTGTACAGTAAATTTATCGTTTTTACATTAGCGACCTTTGTTATTAGTGCCATTTTTAGTTTCTTATTAACGAATGCGTTTTACCACCAAGTAATGAAGGAAAAAAACGATGCCAACTATGTGCAGTTAGCAACGGATATAACGACCTACATACAACAGCATCCACCAGAATCGTTAGACGCGTATTTAGCACAACTCGGTCAAATTGGTTATCAAATTTATTTAGCAGATGAATTGGGGAATCGTTCCTTTTACGGAGATGAATACCGTTTAACAGAATTAGAAACGGTAGAAATAGACCGTGTTTTGGCGGGGGAAACATATCATGGAGTTGGAGAATACCCGCAGCAGCTATTTATTACAGGTTTCTTTTCCAATGATTTGAAAAATACAGTCGGGCTTCCATTTGAATATAAAGGGGAAAATTATGCACTGTTTATGCGCCTAGATATTAAGCTATTATTTAGTGAAATGCATTATATTATTGCAGGGTTTTTCATTTTCATCCCTGTTGTTAGTATTCTTGCGATGATTTTAGCTGCTTGGTATTTAGTGAAACCGATTCAACGTTTATCGAAAGCGACAAAATTAGTAGCCTCGGAAAATTTCGATGCACATATTGATGTAGATCGTGCGGATGAAATCGGTACGCTCGCGACGAATTTTAACTTAATGACGAAAGAATTAAAGAAACAGCGGGAAATTCGCAAAGAGTTTATTCGCAATGTATCGCATGATTTCCAAACACCATTGCAAAGCATTGCAGGCTACGCGTCCCTCATCCAACAGCAAAAAGCGGATGATGAACGCACGCGGGAGTATGGTGAAATTATCGCGCGTGAAAGTGATCGACTATCGCATTTAACGAAGCAACTATTACTATGGCAAAGTGCGTCGAAGCTAGCAGAGCAAAAAGAGAAAATTGCGCTGGATGAAGTGATCAAGCAAGTTGTCAATGAACAGCAATTTTCAATTCAGCAAAAAAATATTTCGGTATGGATGGAGATGGAGCGACTTATTATGTACGGCAGTGAGCCATTTATCGTCCATGCAATCGATAATTTAGTAAGCAATGCGGTGAAATATAGTGAGTCAGGCACTGAAATTAGCGTTACAGGAAAAATAATGGACGGGCAAATTGAGCTCATCGTGCAAGATGAAGGACTTGGCATTAGTGAGGAAAATATCGCGCGGATTTTTGAGCCATTTTACCGTGCCGATGAATCCAGATCAACACCTGGTACCGGTTTAGGGCTTGTTATCGTCAAGCAAGTTGTTGAAATGCATGATGGGACGATTGCTGTGCAGAGTGAAAAGGGCACCGGTACGAAATTTACATTGACGTTTCCTCTTAAATAATAAATCGTTTTAATTCAGATACAGTTCAGATACGTATTTTATACTCTTAATAAATCAAGTTTATGGAGGGTATTTATATGGTAGAAAAAAAATGGAGTATTCGTCTCATTCGTTTAGCAGCAATTTTTGGTTTAATCGGGGCAGTCATTGGCTCAGACATGTCAGGCTCAGGTAATTATGCAATGCGTCCAGTTCACGCGCATATTTTAGTTGTCGGCTGGTTATCAATTGCGGTTTGGGCATTATTTTATAGAACATTTACTGTGAAATCAAAAAAATTAGTAAATTTACACGGTTGGACAGCGGTTATCGGAACAATTGGATTAACGGTTGGGATGCTTTTTTACAATGTCAATCCGTTTAACTTCAATGAAACATTCACATTAATTTTCTTCATCGTTGGCGGTACGATTTTATTGATTAGTTATGTTATTTTCATTTGGATTACTTTTACGTTGAAGACAGAGGAATCAGCTTCAGGTAAGTAGATAAAATAATAATGGTTTACCATTTCTGTAGTTTTGGGAAAAGTTTATTTCTTATTAATATGGATTTATTAAAATCATCTATCTTCTAAAGATTATTTAGAGGCTAGATGATTTTTTTGTTGAATTAAATAATGTAGATTGGAATACTAGAGCTTTGTAATTTTTATTTCATAGGAGAGGTAAATCTAATGAGGGGTATTACTCCAATTTAGTTCGCTAATCTCTAAGTTTAATTTTGAAACGACGAAGCGAGATGTAAAAAAAACTGCACCCAATTGGATGCAGTCTTACCTTTTTCTCAACAGTAAATTTCCAAGAGGTAATCCAACCACAACAACCAAAATTGTTAGAATTACCAGGGATTTTAAAATTAATTCCGCAACTTGATCAAACATCGTATCTCTCCTTTTTTAATAATATTTTCTACCTTATATAATGTAATTATCCAACTCCTAACGAAGAGTTAAATTAATAAAGTAAAAATCATCTAAATGTTATTAGTTTACTTCATTAAAATATATGTATACAGTACCCTAAATATTTTGTAGCGGATAGATGATTTTTTATTGGATAATTATGTTGAAGTTGGGGTGCGGGAAAGTACTTTGTTTGTAATGAAGGATGTTTGTTAGATTGGTACGTTAAAATTACGGAGGTATATTAATGTTAATTGATTTAGAATTACTGAAACTTTATGTGAACGTATTATTTAAACACAACACCGAAAATCGAATAACAGTCGTATATGAATCACCATACGAGGATGCACCAAGAATTTTCGTTGGTGCTACTAACATAGGAAATACGGTATAGATGTTACAAAAACATGGGCAGCAGTGTTACAAAAACAAGGACGAATTGCTTTATATAGCACTTTCGGGGACAATTTCGCTTCCCAATCTGTAGCAAGGAAATTAAAATTGCTTCAGTATGGAACAGACATTCATATGAGTTAAAGTAACTTAAAAGCCGAAAGCAAGAAGCCTTATTCAGTTGGGGACACTAGATCAACATTTAAGGATTGCTGGACAGGAATACTGTTTATGGTTTAAATCGTAACACATATTTAATTAGGTCTAATCATGAAGATGAGTATAAAAACCTTCAATCATAGCTTACATAACAAGAAGAAATAAATGCTTTTCATAAAGTTCATAATGAAGCGATTCAAGGTATAATTCACTCAATTTTTAGTTGATAGAAAAAAAGAGTCACTACAAGAAGAGATTGCATTGCACGAAGAATTCTTTAATTATTTATGCGATGTTGAAGAGTGGTAATACCGTTTCTTTTTAAACTAAAAAGGCCGAAGAAATCAATAAGATTGTTAATTTAATCGGTAAATTATGTTTATTAGAGGACGAGCTGAAGGGGGATCTTATCAAAATAAATATCTAAAGAAAAAATACGGGGGAATATAATGAAAAAAGCCATCATCTACTCGATTATAGCAATTTTTGTGAGTGCATTCGGATTTTCATTTTTTTATAACGGATTTTCAGGAATCCAAAGCATGACGATACAAAAATATGATGAACCAATTGAAAAAGGAAAAATCACTACCGACAAGGAAAAAATAAAGACCATTACTGGAATCCTTAACCGATCAAATCGTGTTACGAAAAATTACGAATTTGCATATAATTATGATTACAAAATTCAGCTGAAGTATAAAGACGATAAGACAGAAGTTTTATATGTCCATAAAAATTTTGGAACAAACAGCACACTTTTTGTTAGTGATGTGCGTGACAGCTACAAAATCAATAATAAACAAACAAATAAAATAGTAGATCTTTTACTGAATTAACGGTGGCTTTAGCAGAACAAGGCTGCTGTTTAGGGAAGCTTTAAACGACCTCAGCAGGATTAGTGAACAATCGCAAGCGTATCAACCGTCTGTGAATGGAGGACAGATGAGTAAATAACTATTAGAGTGAAGAAAGGAGTAAAAGTTATGTACAAAACTAAACGTGTTATTTTTCTGTTCATGTTCATTGTCACCTTGCATTTATCGATTGTTCCTTTTTCAGCGCAGGCTGCTGAATCGTTTGATACAACAAAGGTTGATGAGTATGTTACGAATTATATCGAAAAAAACGGACTGCCGGGTGCAGCAATCGTAATTACAAAGGATGGGAAAGTACTATATGAAAAAGGATTTGGTCATGATTCTGAAGGCAATCCATTAACAGCAAATTCTATTATTGGTATTGCTTCAGGTACGAAGCCATTTACTGCATTTGCTGTTTTACAATTGGTTGATAAAGGGGATATTAAATTGGATGACCCAATTGTAAAGTACCTTCCTGAACTAAAGCTGGGTGATGAAAGATGGGAACAGGTGACTGTACGTCAACTGTTAAGTCATACATCTGGGTTACCGAATCCTACCATTGTAGCCCCTGCGAATACCTTAAAAAAAGGGGTAGAACGTCTTCATGATTGGAAACTACAATCCAGTCCTGGTGTAAAATATTTATATAGTAATGCAAACTATTGGACATTAGCATATTTAGTAGAACAAATTAGTGGGGTGGAGTTTAATGAATACTTAATGCAAAATGTATTCTTGCCGCTCGGAATGAACGATTCCTACTCAATAGTTAGCACTGGTGATATTACGGTGAAATTAGAAATACCTCGAGGATTTGTTACCTTATATGGGATGGCAATGCCATGGACGGAGCTTGAACAAATGTTAAGTGGCTCAGGTAGTATCTTTACGACAGCTAGTGATATGGGAAAATGGTTATCTATGCATACGAACGATGGGAAAAATGACAAAGGAGAACAATTACTTTCACAAGAGTTACTGAAAGAGTCCTATTCACCTCAAGCTGGAATTAAAAAATATGGACTTGGCTGGTCGATTAGCTCTCCGAACATTAAGCCAGCTCGCATTTCCCATAGCGGTTCAAAAACTACTTTTCAATCTCAACAAGATATCGTTCCAAGTAGTGGCTATGCAGTTGCCGTTTTACTCAATAGCTTCACCACGACATTCGAACATTCATATGAGATTAGTAATGGCATTATACAATTGACTGAGGGGAAAGAACCTGATTTAAAATCTCCACTACCTAAAATAATTGATTTATTACTCGGTGTTATTACATTGGTTTACTTAATTTTAGGAATCAGAGGTATACGAAGAAGTAAAAAATGGACGGATAAACGTAAACAGTATCCGGCTTGGAGATTCTGTCTGCGATTAATACCGCAAATGGTGCCTATTGTGAGTATCGGCTGGTTATTATTTATTGTTCCATCATTAAAAAATAACAGTTCAACCACAATAGATGCATTCGGTATTTGGCCAGCTGCGATGATCTTTTTGGCGACCGTTTTCATCATTGGATTGGCACTCACAATTTTGAGAATCTATTATCGAATAAGGTTAATTAGAAATGGAAGATTGTAAAGAATTACACATAAAGGAACAGGAGCTTTACTTCAAGAAGTAAAGCTTTTTTCTTAGTGAAGTCAGCAGTTGTAACAAGCTTTTTATCGAACATTTTCAATAGCAATAACTTAAGGAGAATTTTTATGCAGAAATAAATTTTGATTAGATGAGAATGATTTTTTATGGAAAGTTCGCATATTACTCACTTAAAATTAGTTGAAAATAAAATGAACGATTTACCCCACTCGCCAGTCTAATATGTAAAGGGGGCGAGAAAATGGACGAACGGGACCTAGTAACACGTGCAATTGCTGGAGATGAACAGGCATTTTTACAGCTACTTTCGCTCTATGAAGATGCACTATACCGCATTGCATATAGTTATGTGAAAAATGAACATGATGCGGTTGAAGCGTATCAAGAAATGACATACCGCAGCCTAAAAATATACATAAGTTGAAACAACCGGACTACTTAAAAACATGGTTAATTCGCATTTTGATCAATATTTGTCTTGATATGAAATTAAAGCAATCACGCGTTCAATTAACAAATGAAATTGAGCAACCGGCACAAATGACACTGACAAATGATTTAGCCGATATCATTATGAAACTTCCACTAGCGGAGCAGCAACTTATTCATTTGAAATATTTTGAGCAATATAAAAACAGTGAAATCGCGGATGTTCAAAAAATTCCAGAAGGGACAGTAAAATCAAGGCTCCATAAAACATTGCGCAAATTGCGGGGCATGGTTGGAGAAAGGAGTGAATGGGAATGACGAACTGGGACGAAGAAAAAATGCATCAACTGACAGATCAACTTAATGAAATTGCTGTACCAAAACAAGCATTGCAGCAAGCACGTCTTCATGCACAAAGACAAAAACAAAGGCATCGAAAGAAAATTCGTCGCACATGGCAAACGGTGGCTCTCGCAGCAGCAATATTCATTATTTTTATTACATCTATTCGTGTATCCCCAGCCTTTGCAAATGCAGTCGCGAAAATTCCTGGTTTGTCCCCAATTATTGAATTGATAGCGCATGACAAAGGGTTAGAGGATATTGTCGCAAATGACTACTACGAGGAAATTTTAGTGAGTGAAACCCAAAATGATCTCACATTTACGATACTTGGTGTTATTGCAGATGAAACGGGCATTCTGCTTTCTTATAAAATCACATCACCAAATGATTTACAAGGACTAACATTAGGTCGTATAGAAATGGAATTAATGCACGGTGGTAAACAGATTGAAGCTAGCGTTGGCTATGGCTGGTCTGCACATTATGAGCCTGTATATGAAATCGAAAACACAATTAATGTAGACGCAGTAAAGCCAATAGACTATTCAAATCGTGATTTTGAGCTCAATGTTAAATTGCATAAAGGGCAGGAAATGAATTTTAGTATTCCATTTTCTTTAAAAAATGACATTGTTAAAACGAAACATTATGTATTGGATGAAAAAGTAGTAATCGATGGGCAAACGATCGAAGTGAAAAGCTTAGAAATTTCACCTCTGCGTGCTGGAATTAAAATTGCAGTGGATCCGAAAAATACGATGCAAATATTGCAATTTAATGATATGAAGTTGATTGATGAAAAGAGCGAGGATTGGGGAACGATTCAAAATGGAACAACTGGTTTCGGTACAATTCGGGACGCAGAGGTTACTCTTTTCATGCTAAGTAATTATTTCCGTGAGCCTAAAAAGTTGACGCTCGTTATACCTAAAATAGAGGCATTGCCAAAAGGTGAGGATTTCATTACGGTCGATTTTGATAAACAACAAGTGCTGTATCAACCGGAAATACTTGATTTTCCGATTCAATTTCGTGAAAGAAACACACTTGTATATTCCTATCCAATGATGGATGAAAATAAGTCGGCAACTTTCTTTAGTAAAGGCGTCGATGTAACGGGGAAAGAGATTTATAAAAGATTTTGGGGACATAGTGAATCCGAAAATGCGCTCGAAAACAATGCTCAATTCGAAGCATATGAAGGAGAAATGATAAACCCGGTTACAATATTAGTTGACAGTTTCCCGAATTACTTAAATGGGGAGATTAGGGTTGAGGTACCGTTGGGGGATTAATTGTTTTAAGAAGTTTTGCTTTAATTAGTAGTAAGAATATACTCCACCTAGGTAAATCGATTATATCCTGGTGGAGTGTTTTGGATTTAAAAAAATCTTAATAAAGTGTTTTTGCGAATGAAAAGTAAAAAAGAATTTTCACCTTGCTTTTTGTAGGAACTCTACTTTTTCAACCGCATTTTCGAATATGGGTCTGTTAATTTCGTGTTCATCGTAAGAAGCAAGATTATCCCACTTCAATAAAAATTTACTTGCTATTTAAAATTCACTTGTGTAAAATGAGTTTTAATTTAATCTAATAAATTCGATGAAAAAGAAAAGTAATCCATCCGGGATGTTAAGCGAGTTAGGGTTGGTGTGAGCCTAATACTGAAAAGATGGACGAAACGCACTTTGGAGAAATTTCTTGAAATGTAGTAGAGAAAATCGGGGGAGTCACCTCGTTAATAACAGAAAGCGGTCACTTTTGTGGCAACTAGAGTGGTACCACGGGAATCCAAGCTTCTCGTCTCTTTTATTTAGAGACGGGGAGCTTTTTTATTTTGGGGAGGAAAATGACATGAAAACGAAATTAGCACAGGTTATCACGACTGCACTACAAGGCAGCTTGACGAATGAAGAAGTAGAAGCATTACTCGAAACACCGAAGCATGCGCAATTAGGTGATGTGGCATTCCCTTGTTTTACTTTAGCGAAAAAATATAAAAAATCACCTCAAATTATTGCTAGTAATTTAGCTGGAAAAATCCAAGGGGCTTTCATTCAAGAAGTGCGTGTAGAAAATGCCTATATTAATGTGTTTTTCAATCAATTACAAATTGCGCAGGACGTTGTTACACAAGTACTAACGCAACGAAATCATTATGGGACGAAAGAAAAAAATGGTCAAAGGGTCGCATTAGATTTCTCCTCACCGAATATTGCTAAGCCATTCTCAATGGGCCATTTACGTTCAACTGTGATTGGTCATGCACTTGCGAATATTGCGGAAAAGCAAGGCTATGAGGCAATTCGCATGAACCATTTAGGAGACTGGGGCACGCAATTTGGCAAGTTGATTGTGGCGTATAATTTATGGGGTAATAAAGATGCAATCGAACAAAATCCAATTACTGAATTGCTGAAAATTTATGTAAAATTTCACGACGAAGCAGAGCAAGATGATGCGCTAAATGAGCAAGCGCGCCAAGCATTCAAGGCGTTAGAAGATGGAAATGAAGAAGCAACAGCCTTATGGAAATGGTTCCGCGATGCGTCTTTAAGTGAATTTAACGCGATTTACTCGATGCTTGGTGTACACTTTGATTCTTATAACGGGGAGGCATTTTACAATGATAAAATGCAGCCTGTCGTAGAGGAGTTAACAAAGAAAGGTTTGCTCGAACAATCAAATGGCGCAATGGTTGTACAATTGGAGGATATGCCACCTTCGTTAATTATGAAAAAGGATGGTGCGACGTTGTATGCGACACGTGATTTAGCTGCGGCAATTTATCGTTACAACACGTATCAACCAGCAAAAGTATTTTATGTTGTTGGCAATGAACAATCGCTACATTTCAAGCAACTATTTGCAGTGTTACAAAAAATGGGTCACACATGGGCAGCGAATTATGAGCATATTCCATTTGGCATGATGTTAAAAGATGGTAAGAAAATGTCAACACGAAAAGGAAAAGTCGTACTGCTTACGGATGTGTTACGCGAAACGATTGAGGCAGCGATGAATAATATTGAAGAGAAAAATCCACAGTTGCCAAATAAAGAACAAGTCGCGAATGAAGTTGGTATTGGCGCGGTAATTTTTAATGATTTAAAAAATGATCGTATGAATGATATCGAATTTTCGATTGATAAAATGGTGACATTTGAAGGGGAAACAGGTCCGTACGTTCAATATACGAATGCGCGTATCCAAACCCTCCTCAGCAAAAGTCATTTTGAACTGGTTGCTGAGCCGATTTTGCGTTTAGACGAGGAAGCATGGGAAATTATCAAGCTTTTAGGTATGTTCCCAACAGTTGTTGAAACAGCCTTCATACAAGCAAGCCCAGCCGTTATTGCGAAGTTCTGCTTAACTTTATCAAGAAACTTCAATAAATATTACGCTAACACGAAGTTTTTAACGAATGATTTGCAGGAAAAAGATCGTTTGAAAATCGCGTATGCTGTGTCAATCCTTTTAGAAGAAAGCTTACGTTTGTTGGGGATTAAAGCGCCGAAAGAGATGTAGGGTGTCATTTACCGTACAGGGTTAACGAACATCGTAAGGGCAAAGGTATTGTGACAATTATCCGCAGATAAAAAATATGAATTGTACAGCGTAGCAAAAGTTAATCTGTTGAAACCTAAATCAAAGTAGCCGACATACATTACCATGTCGGCTTTTTTTCATACATTTAACAATCGATGCTTTTCTAGTCTATAAATTTCAGTAATGAAATAAAAATTAATTAGAAATTTATTTTTATATTCTATTCTTCTTATTATAAACTGAAAGGAGTAGTCTATGAAAAAAGTATTGAGCGTGTTAAAGAAATTAGCTGTGTTATTTATTGTAATTATCTTGTTTGGGTTCGTATCGATTTTTATCTATCATAATTATCAGTTAGGCAAGGAAGCAGCACTTATTAAAAGTGAGGGGACCCTTGTTAATGTAAATAAAAAAAACATTAACGTTTATAATGAAGGAAATGGTAAGGAAACGTATGTATTTATGTCGGGTTCCGGGATTGCTGCGCCTGTTTATGAAATGAAGGGATTATATAGAAAGTTTTCACAAGAAAATAAAATTGCTGTTGTTGAAAGAGCAGGATATGGCTATAGTGATGTTTCTAACGATGGTCGAGACATTGATAAAATACTAGAGCAAACTCGAAAAGTACTCATTCAAAGTGGAAATACCCCCCCATATATATTAGTGCCACACTCGTTATCAGGATTGGAAGCAATTTACTGGGCTCAAAAATACCCAGAAGAAGTGAAAAGCATTATTGCTTTAGATATTGGTTTACTTCATCAATATGTAACACATAAAATGGACCTAGTTGATTCGTTTGCAGTAAAAGGGATCAATATGTTAACCAAAATCGGTGTTCATCGACTCTTTCCTACTACTACTTATAATCCTGAAGTGATCAAACAAGATTTTTTAACTGATCATGAAAAAGAACTCTATAAAGCGCTATCCTTTAAGCAAATATTTAATAATGATATGGAGCAAGAACTTTTAAAGAGTTACGAAAATAGTAAAAAATCGGTTAACCTACCGATACCAAAAGATACACCTATTTTATTTGTAGATGCTATTGCTAAACAAAATAAAAACTCGAAATATACAAAGCAAAACAGTAAAGATTATGAAGAATTTGCAGAACAATTAAATATAGCAGATGTTATAAAAATTGAAGGTACGCACAGCATTTATTTATACGAGCCAGAAGAGATTTATAAGCTGTCTACCAAATTTATCGAAAAAAATGAAAGGCCTATGTGATGAAAGAATATAATATTTTAGTTGTTGAAGACGATGTTATGATTGGCGATTTATTGCAAAAGATTTTGCAACGCGAAGGGTACCATGTATGTTGGAAATCAGATGGAAAAGAAGTACTGGATATCATTCATAAGATGGATTTAGTCATTATGGATATAATGTTGCCAGGGGATGATGGCTATCAATTGACCAAGAAAATAAAAAAGCTAGGATTAAATATTCCGATTATTTTCCTATCTGCCCGTAATGATATGGAAAGCAAACTACAAGGTTTGACAATTGGAGAGGATTATATGTGTAAGCCTTTCGATCCTAGAGAACTTCTTTTAAGAATGAAGAAAATGCTCGAAAATCAATATGGTACATTCACACAAATTAGACATTTATCTATTGATGCTGAGCTTAGAAAGGTGTTTAGCGATAGTCTGCATAATGAAGTTGCCTTTACTGCCATTGAAAGAAAGATATTTTTCTATTTATATGAAAATAGGGATAGAATTTTGACGAAGGATCATTTCTTTGAATATTTATGGCCCCTTGAAGATCGAAATCAAAATATCGTGAATGTTCATATGAAAAAAATCAGAGCAAAAATCAATGATAACCCAGGTGAAATAATTCAAAATATATATGGAGAAGGGTATAGATTAAATACCTATATGAAGAAATGAAACTAAAAAAGAAATATCGGTTATTATTACTCTCAGCCATTATTAGTGTGCCGTTGTTATTACTAGCAATTAGTGTTTTTATGTCAATCATTTATGACGTTGTTTTTAAAACCAAGAACAAGGGTATACCTTTTCATGAATCTTTTGCTTATCCCACAATGCTAGTCGTATTTTTTCTAGCGCTTTTATTATTAGCATTGTTGTTCTCGAAATCGATAAACGCACTCCTAAATAAAATTAATATATTGAATACAACGATTCGCGATTTAGCGAGTGATGAAAAGATTCCAAGTACATTAGAGGTTACAAATAATGATGAAATAGGTGAACTTATCCGGTCGGTCAATGTATTAATCGAAAGAACAACGTATCAAGAGTTGGAAATGAAGCAACAAGCAGAAATACAAAAAGAGCTGCTAAACAAATTAAGGCACGATATTAATACGCCGTTAACAGCTATCAAATTACAATTATTTTATCTAGAAGGCCAATATACACTTTCAGAACCGATACTAGATTCGCTCAATAAACAAATTCAATATATTGCTAATTTAACGAATGAATTTAATATACAAAACATAGATACGTTAGAAAGTTCATATATTTTAAATGATGAAGTTAAACTAAATAATTTAGTAGAAACCATGCTTAAAAAGTGGAGTTATTTGTATAGTATCCAGGATATCGAATTAATATATCAACCTATAAATAAATGTTTGATATGGACGAGTAATGAGCTTTGGATACAAAGATTATTCGAAAACATTTTTCAAAATACATTGAAGCATGCAAAAGCTACAAAACTTGAGGTGAGTATTAAAAATAATGTTATTTCTATAAGTGATAATGGTATTGGTTTTGATGTTTACCGTAAACATGAAGGGCTAGGATTAAAGATTATTGAGGATATCACAAGAATTCTCAATATAAACTATACTGTACAGTCGAATGAAAATGGGACTATTTATAGAATACAAAAGCATGGTACATGAACAATACACGCACTTTGCTGTGGGAAGGATGGCCATTAAACAATACGAATCGTGCGGAGGACGAAATCATTTTGGAGTCATTCAAAGGAGATTACGAATTGGAGTTGTTACGGATCTTACTGCTCATATCATGACGAAGAATACAAGAAGACCTACATTTGGTAAATTTCCAGATGTAGGTCTTTAAATTTGTCTTTATTAAAAAAGCAAATTTATCTTGTTAAAAATAAAATGAAACTTTGCTGTTGACATTATACCTAACGGGGTATATTATAAATCGTGTAAGCAAGAGTGATACGCTTTTAAGAAAGGATGAGGACGATGCAATATGATCCAAAAGTTTCTCATCGCTTAAAAAGAATTGAAGGACAGCTTCGTGGAGTACTTCGTATGATGGAAGAAGAACAAGATTGTAAGGAAGTCATTACACAGCTTAGTGCCGTTCGTTCCGGAGTTGATCGCACAATCGGTGTTATCGTGACAAACAATTTAATGGATTGTGTCGTCAATGCTGAAGGTGACGAGGCGCAGCTGAATACAGTCGTCCAACAAGCGATGAATTTAGTAATAAAAAGTCGATAACTTCGGCTATATATTTTTTAAATTTAATATACCTATACGGGTACAGGAGGTAAAGATGGAGAAGAAAAGAACAACAATCGTTTTATTTAGTGGAGATTACGATAAAGCGATGGCTGCGTACATCATTGCGAATGGTGCAGCAGCTTACGATCATGAAGTTACAATCTTCCATACATTTTGGGGAATTAATGCATTGCGTAAACAAGAACCAGTAACAGTGAAAAAAGGGTTTCTTGAAAAAATGTTTGCCAAAATGATGCCACAAGGTGCGGAGAAATTAGGTTTATCTAAAATGCAAATGTTGGGCATGGGGCATAAAATGATTAAGCATGTGATGAAAAAGCATAATGCGCTCACATTAACACAGCTTGTTGAGATGGCACAGGAGCAAGACATTAAACTTGTAACCTGTACGATGACAATGGATTTACTTGGTCTACAAGAGGAAGAATTAATTGATAATATCGAATATGCAGGGGTTGCCGCGTATTTAGCAGATGCTGAACAAGGCACGGTTAACTTATTCATTTAGGGAGGAAACTATGGAAACACTCATTCTCATCGCAGTAGTTGTCGCATTTCTCGTTTGGAGAATGAAACCAGCAAAAGGAACGAAAGCCATTTCTACGAGCGAGCTGAAAACCATTTTAAATGACAAAGATAAATTTTTCCTTGATGTGCGTACACCCGCTGAGTTTAAAGGTCGTAACATTAAGCAATTTAAAAATATGCCAATAGGTTCAGATTTTTCAAAGGTGCCAAAAGATAAGGAAATCGTTGTAATCTGTCAAAGCGGCATGCGCTCAAGTCAAGCATGTAAACAGTTAAAAAAATTAGGCTATGAAAAAGTAACAAATGTCCGTGGTGGCATGAGCTCTTTTTAAGGAGGAAACTAGGATGAAATCAATTACAACAACAGAACTACAGCAACGTTTAGAAGCTGGTGAACAAATTAATTTAATCGACGTTCGTGAAGTGGGAGAAGTTCAAGAAGGGCATATCCCTGGTATCGTAAATATTCCACTTGGTTTGTTAGAATTCCGCATGCACGAGCTGGATAAAAGTAAAGCGTATGTAATGGTTTGTCGTTCTGGTGGGCGTAGCGGTCAAGCAACAGAATTTTTAGATGCGCAAGGCTTTGATGTGACGAATATGACAGGCGGTATGCTTGATTGGGCTGGCGAAGTGAATTAATTATCTAGCTAAAGATCTCCAGATGTTTCGTACATCTGGAGAAAATTTTAAACAATTTTATACCCCGTGCGGTACTTAGGAGGAACTAAAATGCCAATTAAAGCAGATGTGCAATTAGATGCAAAGGGTTTAGCTTGTCCGATGCCAATCGTTCGCACGAAAAAGGCGATGAATGAATTAACAGAAGGTCAGGTTTTAGAAGTGTTAGCAACAGATAAAGGTTCTAAAGCAGACTTAGTAGCATGGTCGAAAACGGTTGGACATCAATATATCGGGACAACTGAAGATGGTGAAGTGTTAGCCCACTACATTCGTAAAGGCAATCCTGAAACGACTGAAGCGGATGAAAAAACATTTGCACAAACGATTTCAAATGAAAGAATCGTTGGGAAAAGCGGCATCGTCCTAGATGTTCGTGAAGCAGCAGAATATGCATTCGGTCATGTACCAGGTGCTATTTCAATGCCAATGGGTGAACTAGAAGCACGCATGAAGGAACTCGACATGGATCAAGAAATTTATGTCATTTGCCGTACAGGTACACGTTCGGACATGGCCGCACAAACATTATCAAATGCAGGCTATACAAAAGTATATAACGTGTTACCAGGCATGACTGGCTGGACAGGTGAATTAGAAACATCGATTTAAAAAAACATTGTTATTGGAGGAAATGATTATGTCAAACAAAGTAGCAATTATCGCATCAAACGGTGGATTATTCGATGCGTATAAAGTATTTAATATTGCAACAGCAGCTGCTGCAACAGATAAGGAAGTACAAATTTTCTTTACATTTGAAGGATTAAATTTAATTCATAAACAAGCAATGCATGCACTTGAAATGCCAGCGGGTAAAGAACATTTTGCACAAGGTTTTGCGGATGCAAATGTTCCAACAATCCCACAGTTGGTTGAAATGGCACAAGAGTTAGGTGTGAAATTTATCGCATGCCAAATGACAATGGATGTGATGGGCTTAACATCAGCAGATTTCGTTGAGGATATTGAAGTGGGCGGCGCAGTTACATTCCTTGAATTTGCGAAAGATGCAACACCAACATTAACATTTTAAAAACATGCAGTGAGTAAATTATTTCTCACTGCAAAAAAATCTAAAAAATAATACCTATGGGGGTAATTGATTATGACAGTAAATAAATGGACAGCTGCTGATGTAGCGCGTAAAGTAATCGACAATAAAGAATTATTCATTTTAGATGTGCGTAATGCAGATGCATTTGAAGACTGGAAAATCGATGGACATCAATTTGACTATTTAAATGTACCTTACTTCGATTTATTGGACGGTGTAGAAGAAATTTTGCTTAAAATTCCTACAAACAAAGAAGTTTTAGTTGTCTGTGCGAAGGAAGGTTCTTCTATTATGATTGCTGAAATGCTATCCGATGCTGGACGTGAAGTGGCGTATTTAGCAGGTGGTATGAAATCTTGGTCGATGTACCTGGAGCCGATTAAAGTAGGGGATCTCCACAACGGAGGGGAACTATACCAATTCGTACGCTTAGGGAAAGGCTGTCTTTCTTACATGGTTATTTCTAAAGGGGAAGCGGCATTAATCGACGCAGTACGTTTCACAGAAGTATTTACGAAATTTGCGGAAGAGAAAAACGTGAAAATTACCCATGTATTTGATACACATTTACACGCTGATCATATTTCTGGTGGTCGTCACATTGCAGCGGCAACGGGTGCAACGTATTATTTACCTGAAAAAGACGCAGAAGAAGTCGTATTTGACTATACAAAATTAGAAGACGGGTTAACTGTACAGATCGGTGCTTCAAAAATTGATGTAGGTGCACTTTATTCACCAGGTCACACAATTGGTTCGACATCATTTATTGTCGATCACAAGTATTTATTAACAGGTGATATTTTATTTATCGATTCAATCGGTCGTCCAGACTTAGCGGGCTTAGCAGAGGACTGGGTTGGTGATTTACGTGAAACATTATATACACGTTACCGTACATTGGCAGAAGATTTAATTGTATTGCCTGCGCACTTTATGATTATTGAAGAGTTAAATGAAGACGGAACCGTATCGAAACGTTTAGGCGATTTATTTGCAGAAAATCATGGTTTAAATGTGGAGGACGAGGCGAAATTCCGTTCAATGGTTACGGATAATTTACCGCCACAACCAAATGCGTATCAAGAAATTCGTCATGTCAATATGGGTAAAATTACTCCATCTGATGAAGAGCAAACAGAGATGGAAATTGGACCTAATCGTTGCGCAGTGCGTTAACGACTTGATCCAATCATAAATTGAAATGTTACACCTATGCATGTCTTACGCTCAAGAGACACGCGACCGTCATACACGGAATTTTAGAAAAACGCTTACAAAAACAAACAAAACGAAAAGAGGAATTTACTATGAATATTACACAAACTTTAGACGCAAAAGGATTTGCTTGTCCAATGCCAATCGTACGTACAAAAAAGGCAATCGATACATTGAACTCAGGTGAAATTTTAGAGGTTTTAGTAACGGATAAAGGGGCAATTAATGACTTTGCTGCCTGGTCAAAAGCAGGTAACCACACGATTTTAGAACAAAAAGAAGAAGATGGAGTCATTTACTTCTACATTCAAAAAGCATAGAAAAGAATAGCGGGTAGCTCAATCTACTCGCTATTTTTTAATAGAAAGAAGGAAAGTGTATGGATTTCTCCATTACGTATTTATTAGTTATTTTCGCCATCGGTTTTGTTGGTTCATTTGTATCAGGGATGTTAGGTGTTGGGGGTTCCATTATTAAATACCCGATGCTGTTATACATTCCACCGTTTTTCGGGCTTGCGACATTTACTGCCCATGAAGTATCAGGAATTAGCGCGGTGCAAGTGCTTTTCGCATCGATGGCAGGCGTATGGGCTTACCGTAAAGGCGGCTTATTAAATAAACAGTTAATCATTTATATGGGTGGTGCCATTTTAGTTGGTAGTTTCATTGGTAGTTATGGTTCAGGGTTTTTATCGGAAGAAGCAGTAAATATCGTCTATGGTACGCTTGCTTTAATCGCGGCTGTCATGATGTTTATACCAAAAAAACAATTGGATGATCAACCGTTACATGAAGTGACGTTTAATAAACCACTCGCAGCAATTTTAGCGCTCATTGTAGGTATGGGTTCCGGAATTGTCGGAGCAGCGGGCGGATTTTTACTTGTACCCATTATGCTCACTGTATTAAAAATTCCAACGCGTATGACAATTGCCACAAGTTTAGCTGTCACATTTATTTCATCCATTGGTAGTAGTGTAGGGAAGTTGATGACAGGGCAAGTCGAGTATTGGCCAGCATTTATTATGATTATTGCCAGTGTTTTAGCCGCTCCACTCGGTGCAAAAATGGGGAAAACGATTAATACAAAAGTGCTGCAAATCTTATTAGCGCTCCTAATAGCCGCAACAGCGATTAAAATTTGGGTAGATATTCTTCTATAAAAAATGAGTTGTCCTAGCTCATTTTACTTAGGTATCAAGTCACTTTCCTAGTAATTCCATATTTGATATGATAGCCCTAGAATAGATAGGGGGCAACGAGTTTGAAACAATATATGGAACGCGCGGTGCAATTAGCCATCGCAAATGTGCAAGAAGGCGGTCAACCGTTTGGCGCAGTGCTTGTAAAGGATGATCAAATTATTGCGGAAGGTGTAAATGAGCTTCATGTTGTCCATGATGTAAGTGGACATGCTGAATTATTAGCGATACGCCGCGCCCAACAGCAATTACAAACAAACGATTTATCTGGATTTACGATGTATGCGAGTGGTGAACCGTGTGCGATGTGCTTAAGCGCGATGTATTTTGCAAATATAAAGGATATTTATTATGCCGAATCTGTAGAGCAAGCCGAAAAAGTCGGACTCGATAAATCCAAATTTATTTACAATGAATTAAAAAAGGACCGAGCTGAACGCACCGTTTCAATTCAACAAATGCCATTAAATAACGAACAACAAAGCCCAATGAAAGTATGGGAAATTAAATAATCCTAAGAAAAAGTACTATTAATTCAAGTAATTAATAGTATTTTTGTTTTTCGTAAACTTTTTCCTACCACTCAACCGTCTTATAAGTGTCGACAAATAAAAGAGAGGAATTTTGACATGGATGTGAAATTAGAACAATTGTTCATCGATTTCGTGCGGGACAACAAAAAACAACTTTACTTATTCGCTTATAGCTATGTGAAAAATGAACAGGATGCACTTGATATTATCCAAGATAGTATTCAAAAAGCGTGGCAATCCCTTCATAAAATAGAAAAAATAGCGCAATTGAAAAGTTGGTTTTATCAAATTGTTGCACGGACGTCGATTGATTTTTTACGTAAAATGAAACGCATACAAGTGATGGATGAAGAAGAAATTAGCTATGTATCGCCACAACAACAGGATACATATGAAGATGTGGATTTAGAAAATGCAATGGATCAGCTGCCATACCCTTTAAAAGAAGTGATTATTTTAAGATTTTTTGAGGATCAGAAATTAGAGGATGTTGCCATTATTTTAAATATCCCATTAAGTACGGCAAAATCCAGACTTTATAAGGCATTAAAATTATTAAAAATAGAGTTAAGTGAGGAAGGGTGCAAGTAAAATGGACGACAAATTAAAAAACATGAAAAAGAAATACGAGGATGTGCCAATTCCAAAAGAGTTGGATGAGGTCATTGAAAATAGTTTAAAACGCAAACCGAAAAAACGTAATAAAGTGAGCTGGTGGCTTGGTTCTGCGGCTGCAGCGAGCGTGATTTTTGTAGGCGGTATTAATGCAAGTCCAGCAATGGCAAAAAGTTTAGCTCAAATTCCAGTGCTTGCTGCTGTAGTTGAAGTGTTAACATTTACAGAATACGAAGTGAAAGACGGCAATTATGAAGCCAATATTAAAGTGCCGCAAATTACGGGTGATTCTGACGAAATCCAGGCTTTAAATGCGCAATTTGAGGCGGAAGGAAAAGCATTATACGAGGATTTTACAAAGGAAACAAGCTACATGGACGGGGGACATTTAGGGGTTGATAGTGGCTACATCGTCGAAACAGATACTGATCAATTGCTGTCAATGGGGCGCTATGTTGTCAATACGGTCGCATCGTCATCAACGGTTATGCAGTACACGACGATTGATAAAGAGAAGCAAATCGCCTTGACATTGCCAGGCTTATTTAAAGATGCAAGCTATGTGCCGGTCATTAGCGAATATGTTAAGCAACAAATGCGCGATGAAATGGTTGCATCAAATGGGGAATCTACGTATTGGGTAGGTGGAACGGGTATGGTTGAAGAAGATTTATTCGAACTATTTGAAACCATTTCAAGCGAACAAAATTTCTATATTACGGAGCAGGGGAAATTAGTTATTGCCTTTGATAAATATGAAGTAGCACCAGGTTATATGGGGCTTGTGAAATTTGAAATACCTACTGAATTGATACAAGAAATGCTAGTAAGTGACGTTTATATTCATTAAACAATTAGAAAAGGGATGCGGAGTAATTGAACCGCATCCCTTTTCTGTTAGTTATTTCTGTATGATTTGAATAAGATTGCCGCATGTATCATCGAAGACAGCAATTGTAAATTCGCCCATGTTTGTTGGCTCCATAGTAAACTTAACGCCACTTTCAGATAAACGTTTGTATTCTTTATGAATATCTTCAACGCCAAACATTGTTGCTGGAATCCCTTCGGCAACTAAGTTCGTTTGATAATCTTTGGCAGTCGGATTGTCATTAGGTTCAAGTACAAGCTCGGTGCCTCCTTGATTTTCAGAAGAAACGAGCGCAATCCACCTAAATTTTCCGGCGGGAACGTCATGCTTTTTAACAAATCCAAGTGTTTCTGTATAAAACTTTAGTGCCTTTTCTTGATCTTCCACGAATAAACTAGTAACAATAATTTTCATACTGTTATTGCCTCCTTTAATAGTTGCGATGGATGGTGCGGACCTAATCATCTGACTGTAAGTAATGAAACGTATGTTCGCCAGAAGGGTTGCTTCTATAATACCTCTTTTTTTGCACCATTTACAACAAAATATTAATTTGAAAATATTATCTTGATAAATACACAATTTTTATTATAATTTTTGTTTACTTTATCCAGGAAGCTTTAAAATCCTAAATTGAAAAAACGCTGTTCGTACCTGCATGTTAAGCAGAGCGAACAGCATTTTCACTAATGTAACTTATTGCGTTAACTTCAGCCCTACAACAGCAATCAATATAAACGAAATAAATAAAATACGTTTCCAGTTTTTTGATTCCTTATAAAACAGCATACCTACTAATGTCCCGCCTACAGTACCAATACCAGTCCATACAGCGTAAGAAAGTCCCATTGGTAATGTTTTCATGGCCAGCGCAAGCAATGTAAAGCTACATGCAAAGGAGCCAAATAATAAAGCAAAAGCACCGATAGAACGCTTTTGAACGACTTTATTCATGCCAATGACACCGCTCACTTCAAACAATCCTGCAAAAATTAAATATACCCAAGCCATTATGCATCCCTCGTTTCTTTCGGTTCATCAGATACAAGCTTAAGTCCGATTACCCCAACAAGTAGCAGGGAGATAAATCCGATTTTTGCTAGACTGAATGGTTCGTTGAAAAGGACTGTTTCTACAATGACCGTTCCAGCGGTTCCAATTCCGGTAAAGACCGCATAAACCGTCGCAACAGGAAGTTTGTCATTCGCAATAATTAAAATGTAAAACGATAGGACAATGAGTACGACAACTCCGCCCCACATCCAAAGGGTTGATGCGTATTTCAACCCCATAGCCCAAATAATTTCAATAAGACCAGCTAATAATACAAGTAGCCAATATTTCGTCATGATGTTTCACCTCGATATGTTAGTCCTCGATAAAATACAGTCCAACTCGCCTGCAATCTCTTTTCAAAGCGCGCATGCCCCCCGTAAAGCATTTCTACAAATAAGCTATCGAGCAAGGCTAAATAACTAATGGCAGCCTCTTGTGGCGAAACGGCAATCGATTGCAGCTTAAAATAATGGGTAAACTGTTGTTCAAGGCTATCTAAATAATAATAAACATGTTCCATTAGTTGTTTTTCTAAATGCGGTGGAGGAAAAAAAGCAGAACGTAAAAAGAATTTCGTCAAAACTTGCTCAGCAAAGCGTTTTTCACAAGCATGTAAAAGTTGAAATAATATTTTTTCCATCTTTCCTTTTTTATTGTCTTCAAAAAACTGTTCAATAAAGGCAAGTTCAAATTCCATTGCTTCTTTTGAAAGGGTCGTATATAGCGCATCTTTACTTTTAAAATACGTATAAATCGATTGCTTTTTAATGCCGACTTCTTCTGCAATTTGCGCTAAAGAACCACCATTATAACCGTTTTCAGCAAAGTTTTTGAAAGCCGCTACTTTTATTTTTTGAATGGTCATTTAATCACCTTCCTAACGTTCGTCAGTTAAAAATAACATAATGCCATTGTTATTGCAAGGTCAATGATTTACATTTGAAAGAGATTATTATTTCGAATCAAATAAAAACGAGGTGTAACAATGGAGAGATGTGCATGGTTAAAACTAGATGATCCAATTTATGTTGCGTATCATGATGAAGAGTGGGGTGTGCCTGTTTATGAGGACCGCCATCTTTTTGAAATGATTTGCTTAGAAGGTGCACAAGCTGGATTAAGCTGGTTGACGATTTTAAAAAAGAGAGAAGGATATCGCCAAGCATTTAATCAATTTGATGCAGAAAAAATCATTCATTATGATGCGGAGAAATTAGCCGAATTAAAAGAAAATCCAGCTATCATACGCAATCGCTTGAAAATTCAAAGCGTCGTAACGAATGCCAATGCCTTTTTAGCGATGCAACAAAAGCACGGCTCTTTTTCTAACTATATATGGTCCTTTGTAGACGGAAAACCAATAATCAATCAGTGGCAAACGATTGCGGAAGTGCCGATCACGACCGAAATTAGTGACCGCATGAGCAAGCAATTAAAAAAAGACGGCTTCAAATTTGTTGGAAGTACAATTTGCTATTCCTTTATGCAAGCAGTTGGCATGGTGAACGATCATACGGTGGATTGCCTTTGTCGGAAATAGGGTATATCCGTAAAAAGACAGGGATTAGCACAACTACTTACTATTCTCGGAAATTATGATTCAGTATGGTGTAAATGTAATATATCCTCCAAACGTCCTGCTGTACATTGAAAATAGCAAGAAATACGGGCTGTCAAATTGAGTGCTAATACCTAATTTTGAATATTTTGTCTGTGTCACTTGACTCAATTTTCATTTTTTTCATAATTTTCACCTTCACCAAAATGGGATACGGCTTATAATCGAATTAATGAAGTAGTAGAGGGAGTATGGCTTATGACTGAAGAAAAAACTATTGATACACTCGTAAAAGAAAATCCACCACCATTGCAACAATTGATTGAACGTCTAAAGCCATTACATGTAATTTTATCGCAAAACTCTTACGTGAAAGATACAACACATCGTCTAAAACGAATTATTGATGATTCAGAAAGTCAGCCAATGTTGCTTATGTTAGGGAAAGAACGCGTAGGCAAAACAACATTAATTAATAGTTTATTAGGACGTGCATTATTTACAGGGGGTACAGATCAGCCTACGAGCATCAATACATTTATTCGTTTTGGTGAGCAGGAATGCATTAAAGCCTACTTCTTAGATGGTGTCATTGCTACATTTGATATTTCAAAATTACATTTAATTACGGTTTCCGATACGTTTAGTGCCCAAATCATTCGAGAACATTTAGATTATATTGAAGTGTACATTAAACATGATTTATTAAAGTCAGTAACGATTGTCGATTCTGTTGCACTTGAAGTCGGACCAAATAACACAGCCTATTTTTCACAAACATTGTTACAACGTGTGGATGAAGTATTTTGGGTACTTCGAAGTGGTTCGCCTGCAACGGATGATGAAATCAATTTATTGAAGAAGATGGAAACATTTGCAATTACACCTCATTTTATTGTGAATGCAATTGACCAAGAAGACGGGGATATCACCTCATTTATCGAGTCGGAAAAATCCCGCTACGGACATGCGATTGGTGACATTGTTCCAGTGTCGGCACTGCAAGCATTAGAAGCACGCAAGACGCATGATATGCAGCTATTGATCGATTCGCGTATTACGGAACTGACGCAATTAATTCATCGTATCGTAAGTAATAAACAAAAGAAAACGCGCCATGTGACGGAGCAGCTTATTCATTGGTTGGAGCGACTTCGAAAAGAGGTTGAAATGATTCCGACGCGCGAGCCATATATTTCAGCATTTGAAAGTGTGGAGCGCCATAATTCCGAGGCTGAGTTTGAATTTACTCGCCAACAGCGTGACCGGGCCTTAATTTCTTCTTATGAAGAAGAGTATCAAAATGTGAGTGTCATATTTAATAATGTACAAACGCTGTATCAGCTTCTGCAAACATTAGCGAGTGAGTTGTATTTACGAGATGCAGAAATTGAAAAATATGAAGAAAATGCGGCGCTCTATCAACAATTCGTGCGAGATTATCGAAAATTGCACGGGGAATATTCGATGGAATACACGCGTTTTGAAAAGCAATATAAAAAATTGTCTGGAAAGTCCTTGGAATTCCCTATCGTCGACCCTGAAAATGAAGAGTTTCTAAAAGGGCGCATCGCAACACTAAATAAAATGCAGCAACAATGCATTGAAAAATTAGAAGCGATTCAAAGGTATGAAGGTTACGTTTGTGAAAATTTATATGCGGTCCAAAATCGATTAAATGATCTTGCTGCGAAGCGATTAAAATCGATTGTTTCACAGTTGAGTGATTTAAATATTCAACGAAAAAATGAACGGATTTTCCTAAAGTCTTACGTGGATAAGCTATCTGAATTTAATTGCATTGTGGAATCACAGGGCTTTTTACGTGATGCGGTGTTGCCTTATATGGCGGGGGAGCAATTGCCTCTTTCTGAGCAGGAAAAACAGCATGTTTACAATACGATTGATTGTATTTGCGCGGTCGACTTAACGCACCAAGCATTGTATAAGCGCTCCACAATTCCAGAGCCAGATGATTTAATGGCACAGTTTGAATTTGAATCGAAATACAAATTAAACGGCCTAAGCTTAACGGAATCGGATGTCAAGTCCGACCTACCAGAAGCGCCGAAAGAAATCAATTACGCCTTGGCGTAATTGCGTCCAGATTTTTTTCGAGCTTGCTCGAAAAATTCCTCTAAAAATCTGTGACATCCGCCGGGAGCATAACTTTATTCAGCAGGGTTTAAAACCCAACTGATTAAAGGTGATATTTGGTATAACCGCCTGAATAGTGGAAATAGAGGACTTCTGCTGAAGCAAGTTAAAGATGTAAAACGAAAGCCGCTAGTATAGGATCATTTCCATACTTGGCGGCTTTTTTGTTTTTTTATTTAGCGGAACCACTAATAAAGGCTTCCTCTTCATAATACATATTTTTTACTAACACATTAGGTCCTAAGCACTTTACAGCTGGACAGTGGCAGTTTAAGCTTTTCGCAAGGTCAGTAGCAAGCCATTTATCAAACACGGCGGGCAAAGAATCGGTTTGAATATTGCCTAGTGCGGGCGTATCGCCAAAATCAGTGACGATAACATCGCCTGAAAAAATATTAATATTTAAACGTGAGCGCCCATCAGGATCATTGCGTAATGTAACGTTTTTCGCCTCACGTAGACGGGTTAACAGCTTTTGGTCTTCTTCATTTGAACTACATGGATAAAAAGGGAGTGTCCCAAATAACATCCACGTATTTTCATCGCGATTATCCAATATTTGATGAATGGCTTCACGTGTTTCTTCAAGAGATAATGAACTAAGTGCGGAAGCGAAGTCTGAAGGATACATAGGGTGAATTTCGTGCCTAGCACACTTCATTTCTTCCACGATTTGACGGTGGATATGGTCTAAATAAGGTAAAGTTTTTTTATTAAGCATTGTTTCAGCAGATACCATCACGCCATTTTCAGCGAGCATTTTTGAATTGTCAATCATGCGTTGGAACAGTGCCGCTCTTTGCTCAACAGTTGGTTTCCGGTCCATCATCGCAAAGCCTGTTTCCACAAATTCCTCAATCGTTCCCCAGTTATGAGAAATATGTAGCACATCTAAATACGGTGCAATTTTTAAATACCGCGCGCCCTCCATCGTTAAATTGGAGTTCATCTGTGTTCGGACGCCTCGTTCATGGGCATATTTTAACAATGGTAACACATAATTTTGAATCGACTTTTTACTCATCATTGGTTCGCCACCCGTAATACTGAGCGTTTGTAAATGGGGAATTTCGTCTAAGCGCTGTAAAATGAGTTCGATTGGTAAAGCGTCTGGGTCTTTCGTTTGAAGCGTGTAACCGACTGCGCAATGTGCACAGCGCATATTACAAAGGTTCGTCGTTGTAAATTCGATATTCGACAAGGTCATTTGCCCATGTTTTTCGATATCTAAATAAGCCTCCCATGGATCATAGCTTGGGCTAATTTCTTTTAACGTGTTCATGATATGTAAAACTTCCTTTCTAGCATTCTATTTTCTCATATAATGCGCACTTTGCAAATGAAAGGCTATTAATATTCGTTACTTTTTAGTACAAATTGATAGAATAATGAGGTGATGAATAAACTAATGAAAAATGAATCGATTATGCGAACGACAACGATTCCGTAACTTAAAATTGAAATATAGTCGATTATATACCAGGAAACGACGATGGCTAGCGTTAAAAGTATAAGAGAGAACCAAAAAATGAGCTTTTGTTTCATTTGAATGTCCGTCTTTTTTTGTTTTTGAGCGTACGTCCTGAAATACATATATCCAATGATTAACATGAGCCCGACTAATGTACTCCCATGTTGTAAAAATTTATACAACGGAATGTCAAAATGGAAGATTGTAAAAGTGTGCGCTAAAGTGGTTGGGAATTTCTGAACCATATAGCCATTTTGATGTGTAAAAGAATCCCATGTGATATGTGTCAACATCCCAAGCAATGCCGAGTAAACGAAGATGATGACTCTGAGTGCATAATTCGCATGTAAACGGCTCTTAGTAGAATCTTGTAGGAACGCAGGTATATGGTTAAATAGTGTTTGATAAATAAAAAAATGAAAAATCAAGTAAAAAAATGCAACGAGCGGGAGATTGTAAGTCAAAAATCCCGAAAAGGTATGCCCAATGACACCGATTGGTTGCCCTCTTAAAAAATATTCAAAGTCAGGAGCCATACTACCTAAAACGAGTGCAGGGAAATGGATGTATTTGCTTTTTCTAGAGAAGGGTAATACGGCTGCGGGATGTGCAAATGTTAATGGCATGATAATAAACTCCTTTATATATCGTTCGCTTTGTTTAGCCTAAGCGAACTCATAGTGCTTGTTGGAACGAGTTCTTTCGTACAAAAAAATCAGTTCACTTACACGAAAAGTTTGCACCAATATAGCATTATAACATTATTGTAAAATAGATTGCAGGTTTTCTTTAATTAGTAACAATGAGATAGAAAAATGCAACTTATACTTGGGTGATGGAGAGAAGAAAGGGGGTATCATACAAGTTAGTACATATTTGATAAGGGAATGAATATTTTCCAAATCAAATAAAAACGCTCAGAAAATCCGAGCGTTTTTAAGGTAATAAGCGAGTGAGCTCAAGTATTCAATCACTCACCTCATCAAATGTATGGGAAATCAGGCTATTGTTTTCGCTATAAAATTTTTCGCCAAATGAATTTTCAACGGATGTCCGAACGAGTTCAATTTTGGAATGATTGATCGCTTGCACATTATAGTTAAAACGCTCATTTTGAATGATACAATCCGTCGCATGAAGGGACGAGTGATTTTGTACATAAAAATCGGATTCATGCCCTTCTGTAATTTGAGTCGCAGAAAGCTCGACGGTGGAATCAGCGTCCATCCAAATTTGCGAGAGTTTATGGTTGGAAATAAACGAATCTTGAATGAACGCTTCCGCATTATTTTCGATAATGAGCCCATTACGCTCGCCTTGCAACAACTCGCTATTTTTAAAAATGAGCGAGCTATCATTAATGACAATCTGTGGCATTTGATGTGAGGAAATTTGGCTTTCAAAAATTTCGAGTGACGCATCCTTCATCACTTTAATGGCATTTCCTGTACCCCCGCTAATAGTGGAACGATGAATCGTTGCTTTAGTTCGGCTAGCGAGTTCAATTTGTGTTCCTAAAGCGTTTTGGAATGTGGAATCTTGTACAGCCAACTGACAGTCTTCCAACATAAAAATACTTTTTCCACCCGTAAATTCACTGTTCGAAATGACCACGTTTGCCTGTTCTTTGCCAGCAATATGTGGCATGTAATTGTCTTTAAATTGACAGTTATCAATCGTCATAGTAGCTTGATTGGCAGCGAGAATCCCGTTTCCTTTATTATGCATTAATTCACATTCCATCATCACTAACTCCGCCCCAATGACCGTAGCGCCTGAATTATCGTTTTTAGTTAAGATGCTTGTAACAACGGATACTGAAGCTTCTTTTTCAACGAAGATTCCAACTTGCTTGCCGTCTTTAATCGTTGAGTCTTTTAACGAACAAATCGATTTTTCCGTGACAAATAACTGCGATAAAACATTCGCTTCAAAGGTTGTTTGACTAAAATTGAGAATCGATTTTTCCCGAACTTGTACGCCAACCCCTTGGCAGTTCACAATTTGGCAATTCGTCATGTGAAGCAAGGATTCCATCGTCAGCTGAATATTCGCGATTTTGTGGGAGGAAAAAAGCGTATTCGAAATGGTTCCTTCAGCGAACTCCCTTAGCATTAATCCAGATTCTTGTCCGTGTTGAATGAAGCAATGGTCGAGTTGGAATTTACTCTTTTGAATCCATAACTGCGGTAAATGATGGTGTTGCAATGTCGTTTCGGTAAGCGTGACCGATGTATGCTCCGTTGCATAAATCCCATTGCCATCCCCATTTTCAATTGTACTTCCACAATCGGTTAAAGTAGACTCGTTTTGAATAATGATTTGTGTGCCAGAATGGTGATGAATTTTGACATTTTCTGTTGAAATATGTGCATGCGATTTTGCCCAAATCGCATGACGTGCATTTGAAAATTCACTATGTTTAATTTCAACGGTCGAATTTTCTACTAATAGGTGCGCTTTTTCATTATTATCAAATGCACAGTGTGCAAATGAAGCATGACTTTGGTTGACAAAGGCAATTGCGACGTCTTTAGCATTGGAGAAGGTGCAGTCTTCAAACGTTGCCTTTCCGCTGTTGAATGAGAGGATGGCATTGGATAATAAGCCGTTGAAGGTACAGTTTTTGACGGTAAGTTCGCCTTCTACTAAGATTTGCATTGTTGGATAAATCGCCATATTTTCAAGTGTGGCATGGCCTGATTTCGCAATGATAATGACCCCTTCAACTAATACTGGATTCGTCATATGACCGCTTATCGTAACATGCTCATGGATTGTGATGGATTCCTTATATTTTCCACCAGCAAGATAAATTTGATCGCCTCGCTGTGCTTTTTCCAATGCACGTTTCACCGTTTTTATTTTGGAAAAAATAGAAGTAGATACTTTAATGATTGTCATAAAAAACCTCCTACTCGTCATGCTCTACCATTTATATTCACTCAATTTGCTGAAATTAATCATGGCGATGAAAATTTATATGACATCCGCCGGGGCTTAACTTTATTCAGCGGGGTATGAACGCTGAATAAAGTTAAGTCGCAATGATTACGAATCAACTACAGTGTTACTTTTATATGTGTGAGCGGGTCCATTTATTAAAAAATAGCGAGGGAAATGAGGAGATTCCATAATGAATGGACATAAATAATCATATACATGTTTAAAAAGTGCTAGAGTAGTGAAAATTTATTAAAACAGTCCAGTTATTCACTTTGACATGCAGTTTTGAAGGAAAGGGGAGTTTCGTATGTTAAATAAACAATTACTTGTAATTCAACAACATTTAAATGAAAAGTTTTTTGATCGTGAAATTGAAATAGAGGCGTTATTGACTGCTCTTCTTTCAAAACAACATATTTTGTTTATTGGTCCTGCGGGGACAGGGAAAAGTGCGTTGTCCGCGATGCTCGGTGAAATGGTGGAAGGGAGCCATTATTTCCAACATTTATTGACGCCATTTAGTACACCAGAAGAACTTTTCGGAGTGTTGTCATTGAAAGATTTAGAGCAAGGCATTTACAAGCGGAATGTAAGTGAGATGTTGCCAGAAGCCCATTTTGCTTTTATTGATGAAATATTTAAAGCAAATTCGGCCATTTTAAATTCTTTATTAACATTAATAAATGAGCGTGTTTACTATAATAACGGCGTTCCGATTGCCTCTCCTTTAATGACATTAGTCGGTTCCTCGAATGAATTTATCGAGGACGGAGAAGGGTTAGAGGCGCTTTTTGACCGGTTTTTATTGCGCTATGAGGTGAATTATATTCGTGAAGATGCTGCTTTTGTTGCGATGTTAAAAGATGAGCAGCCTATTCGGATTCCGAAAATGACACTACAGGAGCTATCAAATCATCAAGCGCATGTTTCGCGTATTTACATTCCAGATACAATTTACAAAACGATTGCGAAAATACGTAAAGGTCTTTATGACGAAGGGATACGCCCGTCAGATCGCCGTTTTAAACAATCATTAGCCATCTTAAAAGCAAAGGCTTACATGGCAAGTCGAATGGAAGTACATCAGGAAGATTTACTCGTTTTGACACATGTATTATGGGAGACGATTGATCAAAAAGTAAGGACCGAAGAAATTATTCATGACTTGGCATTTGATACAGTCGAAACGTTTATTCACCGTGCACAATATGAATTTGAAGGGATTTTAATGAACGCGCAAAGTACGATGCTGAGCAAGCCACCATTCGCGCGTACAGCATTAAGTGAACTGCTTATGCAAGGGAAAACTCTATTTTTAGAAGTTCAAAATATGAATCGCCAAGTACCAAATCGCCCGGAATTGCAAACATTAAAAAATGATATGCATAAACGACTACTCCAAATGACAACAGAAGTTATTGGTTTTTAAGTAGATAAGGGGGGAGCGCGGTGCTGTATAGTCAGTCGATTTTTGATATTTCAACGGAACAGCAAATGCGATTTAATGATTTGCTAAAAAAGGCGACAATGCTACGGGAATGCTGCTTGGAAGGGGAAAAAATCATTCGTGGCTTTACAAATTTAGTAGGGGATTGTTGGATTGCCTTTTTTGCGCTAAAACCTCAAGTAAAAGCTGTTGCTACGGGAAGTAATGCCTTACAGCATGAGTTCATCCTCAATTTATTGGAAAATGAAGAGTACAAGCGTTGGCACACTTTAACAAAAGGCGATGAATTACTTAGTGTGTTAACAGCTGTTGGCGTGGCAGAGCAAATGAAAGCGACCTTCCAACATTCACAAGTCATGCAACAGCAAAGGGCAGCTGAGCATAGAAAAGAATTGCTCCAAAATCAACTCCATCAGATACGGAACAACCAATCGACTACGACGTTTTCAGACCAAGCGAAATACGAGCAGCAAACCCTTCAAAATAAAATCGAGCAAGAAAACAAAACAATTAGGCAGGCCCATCAGGAGCTACGACAGCAAATCAATCAGTTCGATGACGCCTCCATCAGCACGCTCATTACAAGTAATAAAAGCAAAATTCGGCATACGAAAAATGCCATTGTCGCTGTTGGAACGATGGACGGCAAAAAAAACGAACAATTGCCTTTAACGGAGCAATTTGAATTAGTTGAGAGAATACGTGAGCACAAAAGCTTACTCAACATCGCGGAAATGGTCGGACGTTTTAAAAAAATCGCACAAAAAAAGCAAAAGTTGAAGGATAAACAAACGATGGCACGGCAAAATATTTCAATTGGTCAGGAAGTTTCGAGATTGTTACCATCAGAGCTTGCAAACTTTGTTTTACCACCAAGTAAGCTCGATTTTCTACGCCGCTACGGGGAAAAACAAACGTTTATCTTTGATACGAAAGGGAAAGATAGAAAAGGAAAAGGGCCCATCATTATTTGCATGGATGAAAGCAGCTCCATGACCTCCATAAAAGAGCAAAGTAAGGCCTTTTGTATCGCATTACTCATGATTGCACGGCAACAAAAAAGAGATTTCGCCATTATTCCATTTGCAAGTGTCGTTGGGGAAGTGCATCTATTTAAAAAAGGGCAAGTTACAACGAAACAAATAATGGATTATAGTGCGCAATTTTTAGGTGGTGGCACAAACTATGAACGGCCTTTACGAGAATCATTGAACATTTTATTGACAAGTGCATTTAATAAGGCAGATATTTTATTCGTCACAGATGGCTCAAGTTTTTTACCAAGGCGCTTTATTGATGAATTTAATGATATAAAAAAGAAAAAACAATTTGAATGCTCGGCTATTGTGTTAACGAATTTATTCAATGCTGTAGATGTAACGGTAGTCGGAAGCTTTTCAGATCGGATAATCGAGGTGAATGAGCTATTTGAAGCGGGTGATGCGTTTGTTTTTTAACTTTACGCTTTCAATCTAGTCAAATAATCAAATGTCTCTTACAATAAGCATGAGCAATTGTTTGAGGAGGAATTTTTTTGTTTACAGATTATTCGACATTATTAGAGGCTTTACCTGAACAGCGGGCACAGTTCGTAAAAGAACAGGAGGCGATTTTTGATACGATTTTGATAAATGTAGGTCATATGGAATCAGCTATTCGGGACCAGCAAAATTACCAACTGTTTATTCAATTATTATCTGAAAATACAATTCCAGCACCAATCTTACATCATTATGTCGATTATTTGAGTGCAGACAAAGGGTTACTGTTTGAAATGACTACCGCTGATCCATCGGCAGTCATCCAGCGCTCCTATTCCGCATTATTTTTAACTGCGATTGTTCATTCGGATCGTCAGCTTGGCATTTTAACGGCAGAAGAAGTGGAACAATTAACAACGGCTGCGATTACGCTGTTTTCGAAAGAACAGGATTTTCGAAGTTATATAGATGAAACGACGGGTTGGGCGCATAGTATCGCGCACACGGCAGATCTTATTTGTGCGATTATCCAACATCCACATTTTTCTATTCGTTTTACATCACATATTTTACAAGCCATTCGTACAAACTTGTGGAAGGGCTATGTATTTCAAGATGATGAAGAGGAGCGATTTACGAAAATTGTTATGGCACTTATGGCAAAAGGGATTGAAGATGCACTCTTTAATGAATGGACCACGCAGCTATTTGACCGTTTAGAAATGGTTGCCTATGAGCGCGGTTATGATGCGACTTGGTTCAAAGCGAGGACAAACCTGTTAAATATGATGAAAACACTTTACTTCTATTTGAAGTTTTCGAAGCAATCGGACAAGCTACGAGAAACGGTATCAAACTTTATACAACAATGGCTAAGACTCTCATAAAAATCAATGAAAATAATAAAGAATCGTAAAATGAAATCAGTCAATTGATAATAAATGATGTTATTGTAGAATAATATTGTTTTTACGATAGGTCATAATTAAAACTTATCGCAAAAGATAATAATAATGCAATTTACTTATGTCGAAGAATGCGCTATCATAGGCTTTGGAGAAAAGAACTTATTAACCTTTTCGATTATGAAACTTTAGGGGGAACATCAACATGGCACAAAACTTACACAACAGCCGCGCTTCATTTGAAGTAAACGGTAAGACTTATAACTACTTCCGTTTAGCTGCACTTCAAGAAGCAGGTATCGCAAACGTATCACGCCTTCCTTACTCAATTAAAGTATTATTAGAATCAGTATTACGTCAATATGACAACTATGTAATTAAAGAAGAGCACGTAAACGAATTAGCAAAATTCGGTGCAGGCGCTAACGCAGAAGCTGAAGTACCATTCAAACCTTCACGCGTAGTTTTACAAGATTTCACGGGTGTACCAGTAGTAGTTGACTTAGCTTCATTACGTTCAGCAATGAAAGAAATGGGTGGAGACCCAGCTAAAATCAACCCAGCTATCCCAGTTGACCTTGTAATTGACCACTCAGTACAAGTTGACAAATATGGTAACGCAGCTGCATTAAATGCAAACATGGACCTTGAGTTTGAGCGTAATGCTGAGCGTTATAACTTCTTAAAATGGGCTCAAACTTCTTATGATAACTTCCGCGCTGTACCACCAGCAACTGGTATCGTACACCAAGTTAACTTAGAGTACTTAGCACCAATCGTACACGTTCAAGAAAATACAGACGGTACATTCGAAACATTCCCAGACTCAGTAGTAGGTACTGACTCACATACAACAATGATCAACGGTATCGGCGTTCTTGGATGGGGTGTTGGTGGTATTGAAGCTGAAGCAGGTATGCTTGGCCAACCATCTTACTTCCCAATTCCAGACGTTATCGGTGTTAAATTAGTAGGCGAATTACCAAACGGTACGACAGCTACTGACTTAGCTTTAAAAGTAACACAAGTACTACGTGCTAAAGGTGTAGTAGGTAAATTCGTTGAGTTCTTCGGACCAGGCGTACCTGCATTACCATTAGCTGACCGTGCTACAATCTCAAACATGGCTCCAGAATACGGTGCTACATGTGGTTTCTTCGCAGTTGATGAAGAATCATTAAAATACATGCACTTAACAGGCCGTGATGAAGAGCATATTGCTGTTGTTGAAGCTTACTTAAAAGCCAATGACATGTTCTTTGATGCTGCATTAGAGCCAGTTTACACTGACGTATTAGAAATCAACCTTGCTGATATCGAAGCAAACCTTTCTGGTCCTAAACGTCCACAAGATTTAATTCCTCTTTCTGATATGAAAACGCGTTTCCATGAAGCAGTAGTTGCGCCTCAAGGTACACAAGGTTTCGGTTTAGGTGAAGATGAATTCGCTAAAACATCTGCTGCTAAATTTGCAGAAGGTGACTTAGAAATCCCAACAGGTGCAATCGCAATCGCTGCTATTACATCTTGTACAAATACATCAAACCCATACGTTTTAATCGCTGCTGGTTTAGTTGCGAAAAAAGCGGTTGAAAAAGGTATTACACCACCTAAATGGGTTAAAACTTCTTTAGCACCAGGTTCAAAAGTTGTAACTGGTTACTTAGAAGATGCAGATTTACAACAATACTTTGATGCAATCGGATTCAACACAGTTGGTTACGGTTGTACAACATGTATCGGTAACTCAGGTCCATTACTTCCTGAAATCGAAGAAGCGATTAAAGACAAAGACTTATTCGTAACGTCTGTACTTTCTGGTAACCGTAACTTCGAAGGTCGTATTAGCCCATTAGTGAAAGCCAACTACTTAGCATCTCCACCTCTTGTTGTTGCTTACGCTTTAGCGGGTACTGTAGATATCGACTTACAAAATGATGCAATTTCAGTAGACAAAGATGGTAACGATGTATTCTTCGCTGACATCTGGCCTTCAACTGAAGAAGTTAATGCAGTATTAAACAAAGTAGTTACTCGTGAACTATTCCAAAAAGAATATAAAACAGTATTTACTGCTAACGAAAAATGGAATGCAATCGAGACTTCAACTGAATCTCTTTACACATTCGATGACAAATCAACTTATATCCAAAACCCACCATTCTTCACGGGTCTTTCTAAAGAGCCTGAAGCAATCAAAACTTTAGCTGGCATGCGTGTAATGGCTAAATTCGGTGATTCTATTACAACTGACCATATTTCTCCTGCAGGTGCAATCGGTAAAGATACACCAGCTGGTAAATATTTAATCGAAAATGGCGTTGCAATTCGCGACTTCAACTCATACGGTTCACGTCGTGGTAACCACGAAGTAATGATGCGCGGTACATTCGCGAACATTCGTATCCGTAACCAAGTTGCACCAGGTACAGAGGGTGGATTCACTACTTACTGGCCAACAGGTGAAGTTGAGTACATTTATGACGCTTGCATGAAGTACCAAGAAGCAGGCACTGGCTTAGTAGTATTAGCTGGTAACGATTACGGTATGGGTTCATCTCGTGACTGGGCTGCTAAAGGTACATTCTTACTAGGCGTTAAAACTGTAATCGCACAATCTTATGAGCGTATTCACCGTTCAAACCTTGTAATGATGGGTGTTTTACCACTTCAATACATGGCTGGCGACAATGCTGATTCATTAGGCTTAAAAGGTGACGAAACATTCGCTGTTAACTTAACAGACGATGTGAAACCACGTGATATCCTTACTGTAACGGCTACTTCTCCAGAAGGTAAAGTTACTGAATTCAAAGCGTTAGCTCGTTTTGACTCTGAAGTAGAAGTAGATTACTACCGTCACGGCGGTATCCTACAAATGGTATTACGTGCTAAAGCTGCACAAAAATAAGCCATTTTATTAATGAAAGAAAAGGTAAAGTCTTAATTGACTTTACCTTTTTTCATGGAATGGAACAGCTAAAAATAGAATAATGTAAAATATTTATTAAATTCTCACAATACATATGGAATAGTTGGTTCAATTTATATAAAATGGTAGAGTAGTATTATAATAGATTGAAAAGGGGTATTTACATGACGAAGAAACGTAAGCAATATACTGCCGCAGCACTTACGACAATGACAGCAGTAGTGGTAGGGGCTACAGGCGTAGTAGCTGAACAATCGATGTACTCAGATGTCAGCGATTCGCACAAATACTCTGAAGCAATTCAAGTACTAACAGCAGCAGGAATTGTAACAGGCTATGGTGATGGAACTTTCAAACCAGATGCTACGGTTACACGCGGACAAGCTGCAAAAATGATTGCAGGCGCACTAAAATTAGATACAACGAAAGTAATAGATCCTAAATTTAGCGATATCGCACAATCGAATCACTATTACGGTGCAATTTCTGCATTAGTGGCGACAGGCTTTATCACAGGCTATGAGGATAACACATTCCGCAGCTCGGAAGAAATTACACACGGTCAATTTGCTGCGATTTTAACAAATGTTTCAGCTATTTATCCAATTGATACGCAAATGGTTCTAAAAGCGGCAAATGTATCATTCAATCTAACAAGTGAATTAACACGTGGTGAATTAGCGAGCGTTTTAGCAACGGTTTTAGCAGGGGCTACAACACCTGAATTGCCAGAAACACCTGAAGCATCAGAAAACTTCAAGCTATCTGTTATGCATGTGAATGATACACATGCACGTGTTGAAAACTTCCCAAAACTGATGACGGCTGTTAATGACTTCCGTGCGACATCATCGGAATCACTTTTACTCCATTCAGGCGATTCATTTACAGGAACATTGTATTTCTCTGAATTTAAAGGACAAGCAGATATTCAATTTTTCAATGAACTTGGCTTTGATGCAATGACACTCGGAAACCATGATTTCGATTTAGGGTCTTCACCTGAAGGACATCAGGCATTGGTTGATTTTGTGCAAGCAGCAAACTTCCCAGTCGTAACAGCAAATACTGATTTTTCAAAAGATCCAATTTTTGATGGATTATTCACGGATTTAATTTCTAGTGAACCTGAAAATGGTCAAATTTATGCAGGTATGGTAAAAGAAATCAACGGTGAAAAAGTTGGGATTTTCGGTTTAACGACTGAAGAAACAAAAGTGACTTCATCACCTAATAAAGTAACGTTTGAAAATTATATTAAAGAGGCAGAAAAAGCGGTAAAAGCATTTGAAGGTATGGGCATTAATAAAATTATTGCGCTAACACATATCGGATTTGACGATTCAGCTGATTATGATAATGATCAAATTTTAGCAAAAGCAGTACCGGGTATTGATGTGATCGTAGGTGCGCACTCACATACAAAAATAGAAGAACCATTTATCGTTGACACAAATACGGTAGGTGAAAAGAAAGATGCGACAATTATTGTTCAAGCAGGAGAGCAGGCGAACTACTTAGGCACATTAGATATTGAATTTGATGAGCAAGGGGTTGTTGTCGCTCACGAAGGTCAATTAATTGATGTTGCAAAATTAGCAGCAAATCCAAAAGGTACTAAAATGCTCGCACAATATAAAGAAAAAGTCGATGTATTTGCAAGCAATGAAATCGGTGTTACATTAACGGAGCCGCTTACAAACCCTCGTACAAATACTACTGCTGATACAGTAAGTGTTCGTAATAGTGAGACGGCTCTAGGGAATATTATTGCAGATGGTATGTTAGCAAAAGCCAAATCATTTACGGGTAAAAATGTTGTGATGGCATTACAAAACGGTGGTGGGATTCGCGATGGGATTCCAGCTGGTAATGTAACATTAGGACAGGCGATAACAGTATTACCATTTACAAACACACTTGCAGTAATGGACATTTCGGGCGCTGATTTACTTGAAGCGTTTGAGTTCTCTGTTCGTCAAGCACCAGAAGAAAATGGCGGCTTCCTGCATATTGCGGGTGCACAGCTTGTTTATGATTCATCAAAAGAAGCGGGCTCACGTGTTGTATCGTTAAAATACTATGACGAAAAAACAAAAGCATATGTTGATATTAAAGCAGACCAAACATATACAGTCGCGGCAAATGCATTCACAGCAGGTGGTGGCGATGGATATAAAATGCTAAGAAAAGTATATGACGCAGGAAAAGTTCAAGATTTAGGTTTATCTGACTGGGAAAACTTTGTAGAGCATTTATCTTCATTAAAAGAAGTAAAAACGACTACAGAAGGTCGTATTACGGACGTAGCTGCACCGGTTGAAGAAGCAAAAAAAGAAACAAAATAATTTGGAAATCACCGAATGGATCAACCTGTTCGGTGATTTTTTTTATCTTCATTCGAGTAGGTGTTCAAATACCCAATAAATGAAGATACAGACCCTGGTCGATTTCACAGATTTTTTTAAAGGGATTGTTTTATGCAGACGTAATAAAAATCGAGATACAAGGGGAATTGAAAAAATTTTTTTCCGTATGAATTGTTATAATTTGAATAAAAATAGTTTTATTGTTATATAACAATAAATAGGGAAGCAACAAGAGAAATCAGAAAAAATTACTATATAATATTCGATTAAAAATAGTAAGTATATATCTTTATGAACAAAATTCACATACATTGAAGGGAATAATTCCAATTTATTAGTATAAAAGTGTCATGACCTTGAATATATAGTATTAATATATGAGTGAGCGGCCATTCATTTATATATTAATAGAATGAGTATAGGGGGGTTTTATATGGGATTTTTTCAGTTGTTTGGAATCGAACTTAAATCGCTCAAGAATCGAAAAGGACTACTCTTCACATTAATTGGCGTATTGCTTATTCCAATTGTTTATGTAGCCGTCTTATTATCTGCTACATGGGGACCTTATGACCATTTAGACAATTTACCAGTAGCCTTTGTCAATAAAGACGAAGGAGGTGTTTCAAGCGGTCAGCCAATGAATGTCGGTAATGATTTAATGGAAACATTAAAAGAAAGTAAAACATTAGGTTGGCATTTTGTCACAGAAAAAGAGGCATTAAAAGGGTTGGAATCTCAAAAGTATTATATGGTCGTTGAAATTCCAGAAGACTTTTCTCAAAAAGTGACTACCGTGCTCGATCCAAATCCGCAAGTACCTGAATTACGTTATATTCAAAATGAAGGCTTAAACTTTATGGCATCCCAAGTAACGAATAGTGCGGTTGAAAAATTACGCGAACAACTTGGAGATAAAATTACGGCGACTTATGCACGTACTGTATTTTCTCAGTTTACGAATATTGAAACAGGCTTTTCTTCAGGTGCAGATGGCTCCAAGCAAATACATGATGGGACAACTCAATTAGCAGAAGGTACAAATACTTTATTAACTTCTCTTACAGAAAAATCTGAAGACATTAATCAATTAGCAGCGGGTGCAAAATCGGCCGATGAAGGGGCGGGTGAACTTTTATCGGCAATTACGGGAGGCTCTGGTGACATTACGAAATTGGCAGACGGTTCGAGCCAAGTCGCATCAGGGGCTGGAGCATTACAAGCAGGTTCAAAGGAAGTGCTTACTGGATTAACAGGTTTAAAAGGTGGATCTAATCAAGTATTAACAGGCTTACAAACGGCAAAAGATGGATCGAGTCAGGTGCTCGATGGACTAACTTCATTAGAAGGTGGTTCAAATGAGGTATTAGGTGGTTTAACGCAAGTTCAATCGGGTTCAGGTGAGCTTTTAAACGGCTTAACATCGCTTGAAGGCGGATCTAATCAAGTGCTAGATGGTTTAACAAGTTTAAATGGTGGGGCAGGTCAAGTACTCGACGGTTTGACGAGCTTACAAGGCGGGGCAGGTCAAGTGCTCGACGGTTTAACAAGTTTAGAAGGTGGTTCTAGCCAAGTTTTAACAGGGTTACATTCTGCAAATTCCGGTTCTAAGGAATTGGAAACGGGCCTTCATACGTTACAAACAGGTTCTAATCAAATTTATAATGGACTATTAACATTACAACCGGGGTCACAAGATTTGTTAGCAGGATTACAGCAACTTTCAAATGGCGCGAATGAATTATATACGGGTATTGCACTTGGAGATGGCACGCCTACAAATCCAGGGTTAGCAAATGGATTAGCGCAATTATCGGGCGTTCTTTCAAGTAAACAAGGCGATATTGATCAGCTTGTAGGTGGAGTAGCTTTATTAGACGGATTAATGGGGATTCCAGATTTAGCACCATATCATGCACATTTACAAGCGTTACGAGATGGCTTAGCTGATTTAGGTACTATTTATCCTGTAGCCGTAGCTAGTGCTTCTGCTTTAAGCAATGGTGCAGATCAAATTGCACAAGGTTTGCCATCCTTAACGACGGGCTTATCAAACGCCATTACTGGGCAAACGACAATTGTGAATGGCGTAAATGATTTAGTGACGGGCCAAGCACAGGCAGTAGGGGGGATTCATGCGCTTGTAGCGGGACAAACATCATTATCATCCGGATTAGATCAATTAGTTGATGGGCAAAGAACGGCGGTCGCAGGAGTCGGACAATTAGTTGACTGACAAAAAACGGCGGTTGCAGGAGTCGGACAATTAGTCGACGGACAAAAAACAGCGGTTTCAGGAGTCGGACAATTAGTTGACGGACAAAAAGCAGCGGTCGCAGGAGTCGGACAATTAGTCGATGGACAAACACAGGCGGTTACAGGGTTAGGTCAATTGGTTGATGGGCAAAAAACGGCAGTCGCAGGAGTCGGGCAATTAAAAGTTGGGCAAACACAGCTTGATTCTGGCTTAGCGCAACTTGTAGCAGGACAAACCTCAGCAGTTGCAGGGGTGGATCAACTCGTTGAAGGGCAATCAAAATTAGTGCAAGGTGCATCCACACTTGCAGGCGGTGCTTCGCAAGTTGCGGCCGGCAATCATTCCTTAACGAATTCCTGGACACAGCTCGGTACGGGGGTTTCCAGCTTAAAAGAAGGCTTGTCACAAATTAGCGATGGCAATCAAACCGTTGCAACAGGATGGGAAACGATGACTGAAGGTGTCACATCGTTAAATGATGGGGCTAATAAGCTACAAACAGGCAGCTCTGAACTCGCAACTGGACTAGAAGCGGGTGCACAGCAAGTCGCTTCCATCAAAATAACGGATGACAATATTGCAATGTTCTCATCACCTGTAACGCTTGCAGGTGAAAAAGTAAATAGCTATTCGTATTACCGAGATTCAACAGCACCTTACATTTTATCTTTAGCGCTATTTGTTGGGATGCTTATACTGTCATTCTTTGTCGATTTCAAAAAACCAGCTGAATTACCGAGTTCAGCAATTAGTTGGTTTGTAAGTAAATGGCTGCAGCTCGTATTATTTGCTACATTGCAAGCAGTTCTAGTAGCGGTATTTACATTGGTCGTTTTACAGTTAGATGTACAAAATGTATTGTTGTTTATTTTATTTGCCATTTTAGTAAGCATCACATTTATGTCGATTGTATTTTTCCTTGTATCCGCAGCTGGCAATGTCGGTCGTTTTATCGGTCTTGTCGTGATCATTGCACAACTATCGATTACAGGGTCCAATTTACCAATCCCAATGCTTCCTGAAAATTTACGTCAAATGAGCTCCCTTTTACCATTAACATATTCGAATGCAGGTTTTAAATCCGCTATTTCATTAGGAGATGGTTCGTTTTTAGCAACAAATAGTGGTGTACTTGTCATCTATTTAATTGCATCGTCTGTGCTTGCATTGATTGCATTTGTCATTAGCTATCGATCGTTAACGACGAAGCGCATATCCGATACGCAACCAACTTTATAAATAGCAAAAAGGCGAGCCCAAGTGTTGGACTCGCCTTTTACATAGTTAAAATTCGATATATGCGACCATGCCTTCTTCATCGTGAATGTCCAGCGTAATGCGTGCTGACATCGAGTCACGACCAAGCTGCTCATCAATATAAAGACGGATAGCTGTAATAAAATTAACTGAGTTGTACACATCTAATTGGCCATTGTAAAATGCTTCAGCAGAGTAGCCTGCCAAATCGTCATACATTAACTCAACTTCGATATCTTGTGGTGCCACGTTTTTAAACTTTGCGTGAAAGTGGCAAACTGAATTAATTAAATCTTGTTCTAATAGAGTTAGTTTTTCCAAGATTGTGCAACCTCTTTTTCTTTTTTACGCTTAATTAATTGATAAATTTTCACTAGGAAGAATACAACTGCTCCGATAGCAAGCATATTGATCATGAATCCTAAAATCGAGCCAAGCATACCCATACCGCCAAATAGACTACCGAATAATAAACCAGCTAAACCACCAAGCATTAAGCCTTTCATTAAGCCGCCTGAAGATTTTTTCGCTGTATCTTGTTTCGTTGTTGTACCATTATTTTGTTTTGCTGTTGTTGGACTTGTTGCGTCATCCTTTTTTTGGATGTTAGAATTGTTATTTGAGTTATTAAAACCCTTTTTCCCTGATTTGTACGATTTAGCTTCTACTGTTTGTGCGTCGTTAGCAAATAATAATGTTGATCCGACACTTGAAAAGACAAGTGCAAATGCTAACATAACTGCTGATAATTTCTTCATGTTGTTCCCCCAATTTGTCGATTCTTATACTTTTTTAGTATACCAAAAAGCGACAAGGATAGAAAATAATAAGCCTGAATAGGATTCATTTAGGGAAAAAAATTCATAAAAACCCCAAAAATTGATTGTGTATATTCGTCTGAAAATGTATGATAAATAATGAATTTAAACGCTATTCTGAAATTAAAGCGAAAGTTTATTAGAATAGTGTGCTTAAAATAGGAGGGACAAAAATGGCTAAAATTCGTATTGGTATTGTAGGCTATGGTAATTTAGGGCGAGGTGTGGAAGCGGCTATTCGTCAAAATGAAGACATGGAATTGGTTGCTGTATTTTCACGACGCGACCCATCAACAGTGAAAATTAAAACAGAAAATGTCCCTGTTTACTTAGTAGAAGACGCAAAAAATTATAAAGATCAAATTGATGTCATGATTTTATGTGGTGGTTCAGCAACAGACTTACCAGAACAAGTGCCACATTTTGCACAATGGTTCAATACAATCGATAGTTTTGACACACATGCTAAAATTCCAGAATTCTTTGATAGTGTAGATACGGTTGCTGAGCAAAATGGCACAGTATCCATTATTTCAGTTGGCTGGGATCCAGGTTTATTTTCATTAAATCGTTTACTAGGTGAAGTGGTTTTACCAGTAGGCACGACATATACTTTCTGGGGAGATGGCTTGAGTCAAGGTCATTCCGATGCAGTCCGTCGAATCGAAGGGGTAAAAGGCGGGGTACAATATACATTGCCGATTAAAGAAGCAGTTGATCGCGTGCGTAGCGGGGAAAACCCAGAGTTATCGACACGTGAAAAGCATGCGCGTGAGTGTTTTGTTGTTGTAGAAGAAGGCGCAGATAAAGCAAAAATTGAAAAAGAAATTATTGAAATGCCAAACTATTTTTCAGACTATGATACAACAGTCAACTTTATTTCTGAGGAAGAGTTGCAACAAAATCATGCGGGAATGCCACACGGCGGATTTGTCATTCGTTCAGGAGAGTCTGGCGAAGGGGATAAACAAATTATGGAGTTCTCATTAAAATTACAATCCAATCCAATGTTTACTTCAAGCGTACTTGTTGCCTATGCGCGCGCTGCACATAAATTACGTGCCAAAGGGGATAAGGGAGCGAAGACGGTGTTTGATATTCCGTACGGGCTACTTTCACCAAAAACACCAGCTGAATTACGTAAAGAATTACTATAATCATTTTAAATAGAACGACATCGTGTCATGCGATGTCGTTTTTTTATCGTTTATCTTATATTAAAGTCTTTTCAACTTTCGAATTCAAAAGTATGATAGAGAAGTGTATATAAGAATTAAGAAAGGATGATCCATATGCAAGATAAGCGTTTTAAAGTAGCCCACAAGGAAGCGCTGATCGGTGTTGGCCTTGTTGTCATAAATTTTGCGGTTTGGTTTGGGTTTGCCTATGGACTCGGCTCTGGGGACCCGCTTGAATATCGCTATGTGTTCGGTTTCCCTGCATGGTTTTTTTATAGCTGTATGGCAGGCACCGTTTTCATGATTGTATGTATTTGGCTAGCAATGAAACTGTTCTTCCAAGACATTTCACTTGAAGAGGAGGATGAACAGAAATGATCCATTGGCAAGTGATTATTCCACTCTTACTTTTTTTGATAGTCATATTCGGTATCGGCATATGGGCGAATAAGCAAGTGCGTACATCGAACTCCTTTATGCAAGAGTATTTTTTAGGAGGACGGGAAATGGGTGGCTTCATACTTGCCATGACGATGATGGCGACGTATGGGAGTGCTTCAAGTTTTATCGGGGGACCAGGAGTTGCCTATAATACAGGGCTTGGCTGGGTGCTACTCGCAATGGCACAGCTTCCGGCGGGGTATTTTGCCTTAATGGTGCTTGGGAAAAAATTCGCGATTGTGTCACGTCGTATTGAAGCGATTACCTTAATTGATTTTTTAAAGAAGCGCTATGACAGCAATATTATTATCCTCTTGTCCGCATTTAGTATTATTGTGTTTTTATTTGCCTCGATGACCGCGCAATGGGTTGGGGGGGCACGATTAATTGAAACATTAACAGGACTAAATTATACGAGCGCATTATTAATATTTGCAGCTTCGGTATTAGTTTATGTTATTATCGGAGGCTTCCGTGCTGTTGCGTTAACGGATGCAGTCCAAGGTACCATTATGATTATAGGTACAGTCATTTTACTCATCGGTACAGTTATTGCCGGTGGTGGTGTTGAAAATATTATGCAAAACCTCGTGGCAGAAAATCCAAATTTAGTTTCTCCATTTGGCGCAGACGGAAATTTAACTCCTTTATATGTTTCGACATTTTGGATTTTAATTGGACTTGGTGTCATAGGTTTACCGCAAATTGCTGTTCGTGCCATGAGTTATAAAGATGCGAAAAGCCTACACCGTGCGATTTTAATTGGCACAATCGGCATAGGTACAATTATGTTTGGTATGCATTTAATTGGTGTATTTGCTCGTTCGGTAGTACCAGGTATTGTTATTGGTGATAAAGTAATGCCAATCGTGACGCTTGAAGTGTTGCCACCATTATTAGCAGGCATCGTTTTAGCAGCTCCGATGGCAGCCATTATGTCGACGGTCAACGCATTACTTATTTTAGTGAGTTCGACGGTTGTGAAGGATATTTATTTAAACTTTATGAATCCAAAGGCGACAGAACAGCAGATTAAGAAAAAAAGCTACTGGGTAACGTCGATTATTGGACTGGCTGTAGTCATTTTTGCACTGAATCCACCTGAATTGTTAATTTGGTTAAATTTATTTGCATTTGGTGGATTAGAATCGGCATTTTTATGGAGTGTTGTGTTCGGTCTTTATTGGAAAAAGGCGAATAAATATGGGGCCATTAGTTCAATGCTCGTCGGCTTAACGCTGTACATAGCCATTGATCGATTAGCACCGCATATATTCGGCATGCACACCGTGACACTTCCGATTGCTGTGTCATTCTTTACATTTATAATCGTAAGCTTAACGACTCATAAAGTAAAAAAACTAGAAGAATTCCACTTTTAGAAATAGGTATGGTATTGTAAGAAAAATGAATAAATTATACAGCGGGGGATAAGTATGACAAATCAATATGAAGCAAGTATACATTATAATGGAATCATTTTATTAACAGCTTATTTGCAGCGCCAATATGTTTATGAAACGGTGCAATTACGCTTACATAATGCGAGTGATGACAAGTTTAAAAAAGTAAAGGACTCATTAGACCATACACATGCGATGCTCAAGTTATTTGAAGAAACGAAGAGCTTATTAGATGGTCAAAAAAATAAATTAAAATCATTTTCAGAGCAAGTGACACTCCTGATGCAAAGTTATATTAAAGAGGAGCCTTCTTTCACAGAGCGTTTAGCTGTTGTTGGCTCGACATTATATGCCGAGCAAATGATGAATAATGGCATTATCCGACTAGGACAAGTGTTTCAGCAAGAAGTGGGAAAAGATTTTGCAGCGCGAACGAAATTTTATGAGGACCGTACAAAGGTAGTTGATATAATGGTGCAGTTGCTGGCGGACGGAAAAGAAGTAGAAGAAGCGATGATGCAGCAAATTGATAAATGGTACGAAGGAATTGCAGGGCAAAAAAACAATATTTTAGGTGATTTGAAAAAAATCAATGAAATGTTGGACTATACGCATAACAGATAAAGTAAAATGTCCGCTAAATGGGAAAAACTCCGCTTGGCGTGCGCATGGGGAAAAATTCATTACAAAAAAGGACCCCCCGATGAACTGGGCGGTCCTTTCGATTATACACGCTCGAAAAATACTTTGTCGATGTTGTATTTTGATTTGAATTGGTTGATCGCATAAGTTTCGTAAATTTCACGTTCCATTGGATCTTCAATTTCGTACACTTCGATTTTATGCACTTCTGTACGGTGATTTTTCATCGGTGATACAGTATCTTCGAAGTGTTTTTTAATGCGTTGGCGAATTTTACGTGCTTTACCGACAAATAAAAGTTCGTTTTGTTCATTGTAGAAGAAGAAAATTCCACCGTTATCACGCGTAATTTTGTGGAAATCAATAAAACCGAAGTAAGGTGTAATTTCAACTTCGCCTGGTTTTGCAACTTGTTCACGTTGACGGATCACAAGAGTTGGTTTTGGCATTTCAATAGTAATCAAACAGTTCACGTCCCTAATATATTATAAAATTATATTTTACATGAAATCGCATTAAATATCCATCATTTCAGTATAAAAGAACAGAAATTCAATGAAATTATGCGATTTGACATAGTAAATTCGGTATTTGGGATAGGAAGTTCCACATATTATACGACACAATATATGAAAAATAATTTTTATCTATTCGCCCCAAAACAAATAATCCTCACATCTCCTTCACGATAAATTTTTAAAATTATCTTTTTTAAGAGCTAGAAATGCAAGTCTTTTCGATATAAAAGAAGGGAGCGAAACATTTGAAAAAAATTGTATTCTTTTTAAGTTTATTATTAGTAGCTGCATGCTCACATAGTGAAATCTTATATGACGGGGCACCTTTAAAAATTGCTGTAATTGGTAGTAGTCCAGAATTAAATAATGAAAAAATTCATTTCGAATCGATTTCATTAGATGAATTTAGCGAAGATACATTGCGGATTTCAACAAATTTTGATGCTGTTATGATAACACCCGTGATGTTTGAAAAAGCTTCAGATGATAAATATGTTGACCTATATAATCATTCTGAAATGCCCATTATTTTTTTCAATTCACCAAAACAGCATTATCCATTTGCTAGAGGAGGGATTACCTATGAAACGGCCCATTGGGAATCATTAAATAACGGTTCTCATACGACAATTTATTTATATAACATAGATGCATTTAGAGAAGATGCTTGGTATTTCTATTTAAAAGATGAAAAAGAGTTAGATTTACTTTACAAAGAGATTTTTCAAAAGGTTGAAATGTTATTATATTGGTAAAAAGTTGGTCTTGCTGAAGACATACTTTTTACATTCAAGACCTAATTCAAAAATTCAATAAACTGGAAATAAGAGATGTTAAACTAAAATCCCTTCTACTACGGGGGCTTACGGTGCGACAAGCATTTCACAAATAATCGGACTTATTCACAAACTAACTTAAAGTATAGGGGGAGTGTCTCAATGGAAACTTGGGATTTATATGACAAACACCGTATTAAAATCGAGAAACAAATCACTCGTGGAGAAACTTTGCCACCCGATGAGTTCCATTTAGTTGTGCACGTTTGTATATTTAATTCAAAAGGTGAAATGCTCATTCAGCAACGCCAGCCTTTTAAACAAGGGTGGTCAAACCTTTGGGATATTACGTGTGGTGGGAGTGCGACTGCAGGTGATACTAGCCAACAAGCTGCTTCGAGAGAGCTATTTGAGGAATTAGGTATTGATTATAGCTTTGAAAATATGCGACCACAATTCACCATTAATTTTGAACGAGGCTTTGATGATTATTATTTGATTGAGATGGATATTGATTTGAATGAACTGACATTACAACATGAGGAAGTCCAAGCGGTGAAATGGGCTTCGAAAGAGGAAATTTTTAAATTAATGGAACAAAAAGCTTTTATTCCGTATTATGAGAGCATAATTGCCTTTCTATTTGAAAGTCGCCAGCGTTACGGCTCTATTCGTCTTTAACTGAAGTGTTACTACCTTTTACAAATACGATCCATTCGTTCACGTGTTTATCATTCTTTTTTTCCTCTCGTTTGGTGCAAAAGGAGCAAATGAGAGGGACAAAATTGAATATATTTATAAATGAAATAGAGAAAAAATAGCTTTTAAAATTAACTATTACGCAAAGTACTTATGAAGGAGTGGAGCTTCGATGGATTATCTCGTAATATTTTTTTGTTTGGCAATTACTCTACATAATATTGAGGAAGCAATTTGGCTCCCTCAATGGTCACTGCAACCTTCAAAGTATCAAAAGGCCGTTACTCCAAGTGAATTTCATTTTGCAGTCATCATTATAACAATGTTGGCTTATTTATCGGCGTTTAGTTATTTATATTTTCTAGAATCAGAGATAGCGAAGTGGATTTTTATTGGTTTTTTAGGTTCCATGATTTTTAATGCCATTTTTCCACATCTTCTTGTTACGATTTTAACGAAAACGTATGCACCCGGGCTCCTTACAGGCTTATTGCTTAACATTCCAATAAACTCATTAATTATTATTGAATTGTTTGATAATCATTTGATTATATGGAAAGAGCTAATAATTTCTACTGCAGTCATAGGAATTATATTATTATCCCTTATACCATTACTATTTAAAATGAGTAGAAAAATACTACCTCATACATAAGTTGATACAGAATTGTAATTTCATTATTAAACTAACGAAAGCGCTCCTACAACAAATAGAGGCGCTTCTTTGTGATTGTCCATCCCCACCACACTCCAACAACAAATTTCATTGATTTTCGCATACATTTTCGATTTTAGTAAAATCTACTTCCATTTTAATCAAATATTGATTATTGTTAAACTATTCGTATAAATCAACAGAGAGAAGGAATATTTATGCAGAAGTACAGAGGCGAAATCTTGATGCTCATAACGGCCGTCATGTGGGGGAGCGGTTTCGTTGGGATGGCTATTGGGCTAGAGTACTGGACCGTCTTTCAATTAATGGCGGGTCGCTTTTTATTAGCATCCATTATTTTAAGTGTTATTTTTTATAAAAAGTTAAAATTAATTACGAAAAGCGTTCTTTGGAAAGGTGCTGTACTTGGTGCCATTTTATTTGCCGCATTTGCATTGCAAACAATGGGGCTGGAGTATACAACACCATCAAAAAATGCTTTTTTAACCGCATTAAATGTAATTATTGTGCCAATTATTGCGTATGTCATTTATAAACGTCGCATTGATCGCTTCGAATTTATTGCTGCTGGAATGGCGATTGTCGGCATTGGCTTTTTATCATTACAAGACTCGCTTACAATTAACTTTGGCGATTTCCTGTCTATTTTATGCGCATTTGGCTTTGCATTTGATATTTTCTATACAAATGTTTTTGTCAAAACTGAAGATGCACTTGCCTTAACAATCGTTCAATTTTATACGGCAACAATATTAAGTATTGCTTCAGTACTTGCACTTGGTGAAGTACCGACTACATATTCTGCGGAAGGGATTTATGTCATTCTTTACTTAGCGGTATTTTGTACGGCTGTTGCGTATGTGTGCCAAAATCTTGGAATGCAATATGCCAATCCAACAAAGTCTGCGATTATCCTATCAACCGAAGCTTTGTTTGGCACGATGTTCTCGGTATGGTTACTTAGCGAAATATTAACGGGCCGCATGCTAATGGGCTGTGTGTTAATTTTTATCGCGATCTTATTCGCTGAGGTCAAGCCCACTTTTAGAAGAAAAAAATCGTTTGTTTAACATTGCGAAACCTAGTCCTTTAGTGTGAACTATCGGAAAACTGGATAAATTATACTTGACCTATTGAGCGGATATCGTTACGATAGGCATTGAAAAGTTCATAGACCCAAAAATGTGGGGGTGCTAGTGTTGCTAGCTGAGAAAGCGATCCGTTAAGTTGCTTACCCTTTGAACCTGAACTGGTTAATACCGGCGGAGGAAACATTGATACATAGATTGTTGTGTAATTTATTTTAGTAACGATCTGTTTCTTGTCCGACGCCTGGTACACAACGTACCGGGCGTTTTTTACATTTTTCTATTCGTCCTTTTCAAAAAAGTAGTAAAACTTGTACATATTCATGCAACTAAAGGGAGGATTTTTACATGTGGAAATGGTTAAGTATTATTGGGATGACATTGCTATTAGTAGGCTGTCAGCAAGATGCTAAAACAGGAGATTCAGATTTGACGAAAGTTCAAGTGGTGCTCGATTGGACACCAAATACGAATCATACAGGCTTATATGTTGCTCAGGAAAAAGGATATTTTGAAGAAGCAGGCTTAGACGTTGAAATTATTCAACCGGGCGATGCGGGTGCAGATCAGCTTGTTGCTACAGGGAAAGCACAGTTTGGTATTAGTGCACAGGAATCCGTTACACAAGCACGCTTACAAGGCGTCCCACTCGTTTCGATTGCAGCAATCATTCAGCACAACACATCGGGCTTTGCATCATTAAAGGAAACAGGCATACAAACACCGAAAGATTTTGAAGGAAAAACGTATGGCGGATGGGGTTCACCAGTTGAACAAGCTATTATCAAAACAGTAATGGGCATGGCAGATGGAGATGTTGAGAAAGTAGACATTATTAATGCTGGAAATGCAGATTTTTTTAATATGATGAAACAAAACATTGATTTTGCGTGGATGTACTACGGCTGGACAGGCATTGAAGCAGAGTTACGAGGGCAAGCTATCGATATGCTTTACTTAACGGATTATGCGAAAGAATTGGATTATTATACACCGGTAATTATTACGAATGAAAAATACATTGCCAAGGAAGAAGAAACGGTTCGCGCATTTATGCAAGCGGTAAGTAAAGGGTATGAACTGGCGATTAATGAGCCAGAAGAAGCGGCAAGCATGCTATTAAAAGCTGTACCAGAATTAGATGAAGAACTAGTTGTGAACAGTGCGATTTGGTTGGCAGAGCAATACCAAGCAGATGCAAAACAGTGGGGCATTCAATCATTAGATGTTTGGAAAAATTATGCGAATTGGATGTTCGAAAATAAGTTAATCGAAAAAGAACTTGATGCTGAAAAGGCATTTACAAATCAATTTTTACCGGAGGAATAACAAATGGCCAACAGTTTAGTAAGTATTCAAATTATCCCGAAAACAGAGAGATATGAAGATGTGATTCCTTATGTTGATGCAGCGATTGCGATGATCGATGCGTCAGGAGTAGTTTACCGCGTAGGACCTTTAGAAACAACGATGGAAGGCGAGCTAACACAGCTTTTACAACTGATTGAAAAAATGAATGAAAAAATGGTGGAAATGGGTGCCATTAGCGTCATTTCACAAGTGAAGATTTTTTATAATCCACAAGGTGCAGCGATTGAAACATTAACAGGGAAATATGATTAGATGAACATTTTGAAAAAGTATCGCATAACAATTGGCTTTTTAATTGCTTTACTCATCATCGTAGAAATTGCTGTGCGCGTACTGGATTTACCGATATGGCTTTTCCCATCACCATCAGTCGTCATATCGGAGCTTTTTCAAACGTTTGATGAACTATTACCACATATCTTAGCAACGGTTAAGCTAACGTTCATCGGGTTAATCGCCGGAAGTTTACTCGGTTTTATCGTAGGGATTTTATTGCATTTACTGCCGATTGTCCATAAAATTGGCTATCCATTAATCCTAATATCGCAAAATATCCCGACGATTGTGCTAGCACCACTGTTGATCATTTGGTTTGGCTTTGGGCTTATGCCAAAAGTCGTCATTATTGGGTTAGTGTGTTTCTTCCCAATTGCGATTGCACTGTTGGATGGGTTACGTCAAACGACACCTGAACTACGACAATATTTTCAAATGGCTGGTGCGACAAAATGGCAGCAATTTTGGAAGCTTGAGTTACCGTTTGCTATGCCCGCATTATTTTCAGGGTTAAAAATTGCGGCAACGTATAGTGTAATGGGTGCGGTTATTACGGAATGGTTAGGTGCGAAACAAGGCTTGGGCGTGTATATGACATTTGCGCAATCAGCCTTTCGCACGGATCGCGTGTTTGTTGCGATTACACTCATTGTCGTACTAAGCTTATGCGTTTTTGGCATCATTCGTTTAATAGAAGAGCGCTTTGTACATAGCTATAAAAAGGAGGAACCACAGCATGCTAACAATTCAAGCACTCCATAAGCAATTTCAACAGCAAGAAGTTTTGCAAGGGATTGATTTACATGTACAGGACGGCGAAATCGTAGCATTGCTTGGTCCTTCTGGTAGCGGTAAAAGTACGTTGTTGCAATGTGTTGGCGGGATATTGCCACCAACTTCTGGTCAAATTTTCATTGATGATACGTTGATTAATGGGGAAAGCGGACATATCAGCTACATGCCGCAGCACCACTGCCTATTGCCTTGGCGCACGGTGTTACAGAATGTATTGCTTGCCCAAGAATTATCAGGAACAATTAATAAAGAAGAAGCGGCGGAATGGATTGAACGCATTGGGTTAGGAGATTATTTACATGCCTATCCACACGAAATTTCGGGGGGGATGAAGCAGCGGATTTCCTTTTTACGGGCTTTATTAAGTCCACAAAGCTTGCTATGTCTGGATGAACCATTCTCAGCACTCGATGAAATTACGCGCCATAAAATGCACATTTGGCTATTAGACATGTGGAAAAAGCGCCAAAAGTCGATTTTGTTTATTACCCATCAAATTGATGAAGCACTGTTTTTGGCAAACCGGATTTATGTGCTTTCAGATCGTCCTGCTATTATTAAAGCAGAGATCCAAGTGCCATTTCCAAAAGAACGCACAAAAGAACTGCTTGAAACAGAAGAATTTTTCCAAGCACGTACACAGTTGTTGAACTTATTGATGGAGTGAAGACACTTAATAAGCACAATTCATTTGAACAATGGATTGTGCTTTTCTTCGTCTTATAACAATCGAGACATATAATATTCATCGACATATTGACCATCGATGAACAAGGAATCCTTTTTAACGCCTTCAATTTTAAAGCCCATTTTTTTATACAAATGAACCGCAATTTCGTTCGTTGCGATAACCGTTAACTCTAGGCGACGAAGCTCCACTTGTTTTGCCCATGAAATAACAGAAGTGAAAAGAGCTTTTCCGACTCCTTTTCCTCGACTATCACTATGTACGCCAATAACAATATAGGCTCGATGTGTAACGCGTTGAGACTTTTCATTTTGGACAATCATATAACCTAATGTGCGGTTATCTTCAGTTGCAATAAATATCCCTGATTTTGATTGACTATTGATTGTTTCTATATACTTCCCTAAACTTTCAGGCGCCATCTTTCTTTCCCCAGGTGCAAATAACATAAAACCAGATTGTTCTGCATTGCTCATCACACTAATGATGTCTTCAGCATCACGGTTCGTTGCTTTTCGGATTTCTATCATAGATTAAAACTCCATTTCATTTTTCCTCATTATACCAAATAATCAGTGATGTACTCTTCTAATTTTTTTAATGTTTATTGTAAAATAAAGGTGAATCATCGCTTCTAAAATGATAGAATAATTACTATATTTCGAAATGAAAGAGGTAAAACGAATGGATACTTGTGCAGATGTTTTAATCGTTATCGACTTACAAAATGGCGTATGTAATAGCGGTGGGGAATATCTCTTTGATTTAACGAACTTACTTACGAAAGTAAACAATAGAATCGCCTTATACCGAGCATTACATAAACCAATCATTTTTGTTCAACATTGTGATGAAGAGTTAGTACCTGAAGAAGATCTTTGGGCAATTCATTCCGATTTAGATGTTCAAGCACATGATTTTTTTGTAAGGAAAACTCATGCAAATTCTTTTTACAAAACGAACTTAAAGGATATTTTAGATGAATTAGCTATACAGCGAATTGAATTTTGTGGCGCTCAAACAGAGTACTGTATGGATGCTACGATTAAATTTGCTCATGGACTGGGCTATGAAAACTCCATGGTACAAAAAGCAACCTCAACTTTGAATAATCCATTTATGTCCGCAAAAGAGACAATTGATTTTTATGAAAGTATATGGAACAAACGATTTTTAAAATTTATTGAAGGTGAATAACAAAGTTTAAATTTACCGTATTTACCCTGAAATGAAAATATAATCAAAAGCTGTGCTGAGAGCGAAAAACTTTCAGCACAGCTTTTTCATTTTCAAAAAGATAGCTCTATTAAACTTAATAAAAATTGAGGTAGTCTCTATAAAAATAGGCATTTTCAATTGACGATTGAAAGTTATTATAATATACTAGCTTACATAAAGTAACTTAAAGGTGGGAATGGACAACATGAAAAATATACTTTCGATTTTACTAGATAAAACAAACCTCGTCGCGCGTAACGACTTTCAAAATATAGCAGTAGTTGGTCCAGTGAACTTACCGGTGAAGCAATGTGACCTTGAAGCAACATTTAACTGGTATAGTTGGCAAACGGTTGACAAAACGCATTCAAAAGAGGAAGTCATTACATCTTTAAATGAAATGAATCTCGCATTTGGTCAACAGTCTTCCGTATTAATATACGGGGATTTTGCTAATTCCGACAATGCCCTTATCCGAATGCATAGCATTTGTCATACAGGCGATATTTTTGGCTCGCAGCGTTGTGACTGTGGCTATCAGCTGCATGAATCGATGAAAATGATTGTCGAGCATGGTTGTGGTGCCATTTTCTATTTAGCCGATCATGAAGGACGTGGCATTGGGCTATTTTCTAAAACATTCGCGTACTTATTACAAGAAGGTGGCTTAGATACAGTTGAAGCGAACCATGCACTCGGCTTTGAAGATGATACACGCTCGTATGAAGATGCGATAAAAGTACTTGGTTCACTTCGTACAAAACCTGTGACACTCATTACAAACAATCCGAAAAAACTAGCAGCCTTACAAGAACACGGATTACTGACAGACGGGCATGTGCCTTTATGGGGTGGTGAAACGGATACGAACCGCCATTATTTACAAACAAAAGTAGAAAAATCAGGTCATATTCAACAAAAAATCACGAGATAAGGGGGAAGTTCATCATGCAAAACGATCAAACGTATATGCAGCTAGCATTAGATTTAGCGGCAAGTGCACGGGGCAATACGAATCCGAATCCACTTGTCGGCGCAGTCATTGTAAAAGACGGTGTTATTGTCGGCACGGGATTACATAGGAAGTCGGGCGAACCACATGCGGAAGTTCATGCTTTCCGTATGGCTGGTGAACATGCAAAAGGGGCGACTCTTTATGTTACGTTGGAACCTTGCTCGCATTTTGGCAAAACACCACCTTGTGCAAACTTAGTGAAGGAATCAGGTGTCACACGTGTTCTCATAGCAATGAAAGACCCGAATCCATCTGTTGCAGGACGCGGTATTCAATTGCTTCGTGATGCCGGCATTGAAGTAGAAGTCGGTTTGTTAGAAGAGCAAGCACTGCGTTTAAATGAACGATTTAATCATAATATGCTTACGAACCGTCCATTTGTTGTGTCTAAATTTGCGATGACGCTTGACGGTAAAATTGCCACAGCAAACGGTCATTCTAAATGGATTACTGGAGAAGCGGCGCGTAAACATGTACATGAATTGCGACATGAAATGGATGCGATTTTAGTCGGAGTTGGGACAGTGTTAGCCGATAATCCACAGCTAACAACACGTCTTGATGACCGAAACAGTAAAAATCCGGTGCGTATTATTTTAGATTCAGCTTTGCAAACACCGCTTACAAGCCATGTAGCAAATACGACTGACGCAAAAACAATTATCGTTACATCACTGGAAGCGCCAGAAGAAAAGGCGCAAAATTTAATCACACAAGGTGTGGAAGTTTTACGCGTAGAGAAAAATGAGCGTGGGTTAAATATAGAAGAAATGCTGACACAGCTTTATGACCTTGGTATTACAGACATATTAGTGGAAGGTGGCGGCGCAGTGAATGCCTCATTCCTTCGTGCAGGCTTTATTGATAAATTCATCGTCTATATTGCACCAAAAGTATTAGGTGGCGAACATTCGATTAATCCGTTCCGCGGGGAAGATGTGTCTTCGATGGATGCGGCAATGCAACTTGATTTTACAACGATGCAAAAGGTTGGGGACGATCTTTGTGTCGTAGCCTATCCTCAAAAGAGGGCTGAACGTGCATAAAGAAGTCGATATTTGTATCGTCGGAGCAGGTCCAGGTGGCGCGCTCCTTAGCTTGTTGCTCGTGAAAAAGGGCTTCTCTGTGCTGTTAGTGGAACGAACGAACTCTTTAGCAAAGGCATTCCGAGGCGAGCATTTAAATGAAACGGGCGAAGCTATCTTGAAAAAACACGGCCTCTTTGAACGAGTGGAAAAGCTTGGTCTGTTGCGCATGGAAACGCTCGAATATTGCCATAACGGTCAAACAGTTAAAATGATTCAAGCTGACCCAGCTGTTGGTCATCTAGGGATTCATGTTCCACAAGCCCATTTGCTACAAGCTATTATAGAAGAAGCGGAACAATGCCCGAATTTTCACTTACTCCTCAATACGACGGTCAAAAGTTTAGTACAAGACGAAAATGGTCACTACACGCAAGTTACAGCATTACATGACGGGGAAGAGCTCACGATTGACGCAGCACTTATTGTTGGCGCAGATGGACGTCACTCAACAATCCGCAAAAAAGCAGGGCTTGATACGCAAATATATAGTCATGGCTATGATTTACTATGGGCACGTATCCCCACACCTGCTAATTGGGCGCCAGCAATAAAAATGGCCCTTGTTGATGACATGCAAATTTCATTGTTCACGCAAGCTAAAGGCTATGTCCAAATAGGATGGAATATTGAAAAAGGTAGTTATCCACAGTTAAGAAAGCAGCCATTTGATCCATTTATTGACAAGCTCGTCCAAGCGTTCCCGCCACTAACAGAAAGTGTAAGCACCCATATACAATCTTGGCAGGATTTTGTATTGCTCGATGTATTTAGCTCGACTAGTGAAAACTGGGGAACAGATGGTGTCATATTAATCGGTGATGCAGTGCATACAATGACACCAACTGGGGCATTTGGTCTGAATGCTGCGATGGAGGATGCAGACGTGTTCGCGAGTTTACTTGATCCGAACACCATTTTGCAGCCCAACTTTAAAGAATGTGCAACAATGAGAAAACAACAAACGGCGAAATTACGCGAAATGCAAGTTGAAAAGGAACAGAGCTTCGCGCAAAATTTCATCGTAATGGATTAGGTGGAAAATATGAGATTTGGTTTTGATATAGATGATACTTTAATTCATTTGCGCGGCTATGCATTTGAATTATACAACAAGGAATTTGGTCAGAATTTTGGAATGGATGTCTTTCAAGGCATTCCTACAGTAGAAATTCATGCCCCCTTTGGATTAACAAATCAAGAAGGGCGCGCGATGTGGCAGCGTTCAATGGAAACGATTTATTTCACAAGCTGCCCGGTGTATGAAGGTGCACTTGAAACTTTGCAAGCACTCGTTGCAGAAGGTCATGAAGTGTACTACATTACGTCACGTCCGAAGCAATTTTGCGGACGGACAAAAGATTGGATGATTGCGCAAGGCTTTCCAGTAGCTGAAGGGCATTTCTTCTGTGGCATGGAGGATGACGAAAAAATCGCTACCATTAAGGCACTTGAACTTGATTACTACGTGGACGATAAACCAGCTGTACTGGACACACTTACCGCCATTTCAACAAAGATTATCGTAAAGAATCAGCCATACAATCAACATGTCACATATCCACGATTAATGGACTGGAAAGACTTTGAAAAAATTTGATGATGGCTGTGCATTGTGTTGGTAGACAATAAAGTTGTTTATCAAATAATAAAACACTAAAAATTTAGAGCTTATGAAACTATCGGAATGGTAAGTAGAATAAAGTTATAAATACCCCCATATTGGTATAACTAAATGGTATAATAAGTAAGTGGTTTTGCGGAAGTCTACACATACGAGTGAGAAATCCAACGCTATTCTAGAAGATACTTTATTTTAGTTAAAGCCAAAGGGAGATTGAAAATGGATAAAAATGAATTAATTTCACGATTCCATAAAGAACTTCGACATGAAGCTCAAACACAAGGTTACATTAGAGAAGAAACAGAGTATGTTGTGCGTCACATTTCAAAGTATGATGAAAATGGGTTTATTATCTCTTCTAATGTAAACGAAGGTAATGCAAGAGCAATTATTAGACATGAGTTAAACTATTTTAGTAACCGTAAGCAGGATTTTGAGTGGAAGGTTTATAGCTACGATAAGCCTGATAATTTGAAAGATATTCTTGACCAAGAAGGATTTAAAATTGGTAATCCTGAAGCCCTCATGGTCATGGAATTAGATGATCAACACCCTTTACTTACTAATAGCCAGCTCCTCGGCGTAAAGGAAATAACGGATGAACAGGGCATTCAAGATATTGTTGTTCTAGAAGATACCATCTGGAACGAATCTCATGCGGAGCTAGGAGTGAAACTTTGGAGAGACAAACAGAATAATCCTGACTCATTATTCCTTTATGGAATTTATGAAGATGTGCAGCTAGTATGTGCTGCTTGGATGTACTTAGAACCAAACTCGTCTTTTGCTAGTCTTTGGGGAGGTTCTACGCTACCATTATTTCGAGGAAATGGTTATTACACAAAACTATTAACTGCTCGTGCACAAAAGGCATATGAAAAGGGGCATCCTTTCCTTACTGTTGACGCCAGTCCGATGAGTAGACCAATCCTAGAAAAGTGTGGTTTTTGTTGTCTTGCATACTCATATGAATGCCAGTCACCCACTGAATAATGGAAGAATTAACATTTTAAAATATATAGGAATGTTAGCCTAATAAGAATTAAACAACTTTTTTAGTCCTTACACATAGCTTTAGAAGTGATTACATTTGGAACAGTAATGAATCACACCATATAGAGCCCATTCGCACACTGAATTATAGTGTGCGAATGGGCTCTATTTATTCATTTTCGTACTTCATAATGGAGTTCCACAAATTGATTGAATTGCTGAACCCCTTTTAGAGAAAGCTCCAAATTGAAATCATGTTCTTTAAATAATGGGATGCCGTTACCAATTAAAACAGGCGCAGTGGTGATGATGAATTCATCAACGAGTTTTCCCTTTATAAAGGAATGCAATAAATCACCACCACCGACAAGCCAAATGTTTTTGCCGTCTTGTTTTTTTAATTCATTCGTAAAATTCACGATGTCATCCTGAACAAACGTGACTTCTTCATTTTCACCGTGAGCCGATCTTGAAAATACATAGCATTTTTTATCTAAATATGGGAAGACACCCTCCATATTTCCCTTAATCCAATCATATGTTCTATTTCCCATCACAACGGTGTCCACGGTATCATAAAACGCAGAATACCCATTGTCACCTTCACCTTCTACTTTAAACAACCATTCTAGCGTATCATTTTTTGTTGCAATATAACCATCTAAGCTCGTAGCAATAAACAGCATTAATTTTCTTTGATTTTTCATAATTTCTCCTCCTATAAAACAGAATGTACGTTCTAATTATTGTAGTTTAAAATTCCGAAAATGACAACCGATACATCATTTTGTACGTGAAATCATATCTATTTTACTGTAAAATAAAGGGAGGTCTAGATGGAGGTGCTTATGAAAAAAAGAAAACGTCTTTTTCTTATCTGTTCGGTAGTATCGCTTATTTTCTTCTTCGTCTATAACAAACCTACAGTAACGAATCAAGAAGCATTACCTGAATTAAATGATTACACAATTCAACGTGCTTCTGTGCTGAATCCAAGGACAACAATTGTTCAGCTAAATAATGAAGAAATAAAACATTTACTAGAAATACTTGAAAATGAGACATATAAAAAGAAATGGATTCCAAATATACAAAAATTTAATCGTGACATAGCCATCGCATTTGATTTTTCAAATACCGATATAAAAATATCAATCTCACTTGATTTTGCACGAAATATTATTGGTATTCAACAAGATAGAGGTAAAATGAAGCAATTCATATTAAAAAAGGATTCCGAACTTTTCTCATATATGACGAATTATTTATAATGCAAAAAAGCATTCGAATGTCGATTCGGATGCCTTTTTGTTTGAAAAATGGCAATCAAAAATTTACATCTATTTTATTTGTCAGCTCATACTATAAATAATTTTAACTTAAGCTTCAAAAAAATTTGAACTCATGAAAACTAAATTTGAACTCACACTAAGAAAGAAGGAAAGGAGGTTTACTTATTGTTCGTTCGTCGCATGGCCATTTTTTCGATTTTGATGCTATGGAGTACTGTTTTTGCGAATGAGGCATTTGCACAAGAGTCATCACCTTCAAAAGAAGATATTTATGAACAACGCATGGCCTTTTATAAGCAATTTGAGCAAGCAACCGTTCCTTGGTACCAACTTGCTGCGGTGGACCATTATGAACGAAACATTCAGTCGGTCCGTTCAGATATTCCGAAGCGAGAAGGGATTACTGCTATCCAATTTTCAAAAGAATATTGGGCGGGTGACATCAATCCATATCCGGATGATACTTCACCAGGGACTATCGGTTATTTCGGTGGTTTCGGCTTGGATGGTAACGGCGATGGTATGGCAAATCCGAATCATGATGAAGATGTGATCAAATCCCTGACAAGCTATTTAAGCGGTTTCGGCACTACCGAAAAAGATTTCGAATTGGCTTTAATGACTTATTACAAAAAGGAAGAAGCCGTCAAACAAATCATGACCAATATGCAACTTTTTGCACACTTTAAAACAATTGCTCTTGCAAAGCATCATTTTCCACTACCCGTAAAGTATGATTACAGCTACCGCGGGACATGGGGAGCGAAACGTGGCTGGGGAGGGCGCAGGATGCATGAAGGGACAGACCTGTTTGCAGGGTATGGTACACAAGTTTATGCCACTACTTATGGCATCATTGAGATCATTGGTTGGAATGATTTTGGTGGCTGGCGTATTGGCATTCGCGATCACAACAATACGTATCACTATTTTGCCCATTTAAACAGTTTTGAAAAAGGTATAGCGCTAGGAGACATTGTCGAACCAGGGACGCTCATTGGCTATGTTGGAAGTAGCGGTTACGGGAAAGAGGGAACATCTGGTAAGTTCGCTCCACATTTGCATTACGGTATGTATAAATTTAACGGTCGAACAGAGTGGGCATTTGACCCTTATCCATCACTCCTGTTATGGGAGCGGCAAACGAAAGGCGGTGTGTAATTGAAACGCAAAGTGACGAAAATTGTTATTGTATTGGCTATTTTAGTCGTCCTTGTTTCCATATTTTACGTTGTGGTCACGATGGCAGCAGATCGGGGAAGACCGTATTACGAAAACGCTGGAAAAATTGTATGGGATATTAAAACAGAAGAAAAGATTATTGCGCTGACATTTGATGATGGACCACACAAAAAATATACGAATGAAGTGCTGGATTTATTGAACAAATATGACGCAAAGGGTACGTTTTTTGTAGTCGGGGAACAAGTTGAAAAAAATCCGGAAGTAATTTTACGCATGTATGAAGAAGGGCACGAATTAGCCAATCATACTTATTCTCATCCATTCAAATCCACTGTACCGCAACTCATGGAGGAAATTGAACAAACAAATGACGCCATTTTTAGTATAACCGGATACGCCCCTAAGTTATTTCGACCAGTGGAAGGGCTATATACAGATGCGTTAATTGAAGAGGTTGTAAAGGATGGTTATAAAGTGGTGATGTGGTCTTGGCATCTAGATACGGAAGATTGGAAAGATCCCGGTGTGAAAAGAATCGTTGATATCGTTCTGAAAGGTTCAAGGAAAGGAAATGTCGTGCTTTTCCATGACGGTGGAGGGAATAGGAAGCAGACGGTAGAAGCACTCGCTCAAATTTTACCAGTACTTCAAAAAGAAGGATATAAATTTGTGACCATTTCAGACTTGCTTCAGGTACAACAAAAAAGTAAGGTGCAACAAGAGAATGCGGGTAAATCATAGCGAGTAAAGGAGAAGCCCTTGTATACGCAAGATTAGCGTGTACAAGGGCTTTATTTAATGTTTAGTTAAGTCAAGTCAAGTCAAGTCAAGTCAAGTTCGATGATATATTAGTGAAGCAACAATCGAAAAAAAAAGAAGTTTAACTCCTAAACCGATTTGTCTTTTATAGTATAATCACTTACTATTTAATGGCAACGTCAATACATCCGTTATGGATAAAGGAAGGATTAATACAGTTACATGAACAAACTAACAAATATATTCGGCATTCTCTTCGCACTACTCGTTTTCATAACGATTATCGGCGTTGTCATTGCCGCGGAAGTTTTTGCGTTAATTTTATTAGGATTTACATACGATAGCTGGCAATCCTTTGCGATTTTTATTATTGTGTTTGGGATTGTGGAGTTTATTTTATCGAGTGCCATGCAGGGGCTTGTTCAAGCAAAAATACAGACAAATCACGCTTTCCACAAGTTTTGGGGGCATTTGCTCATTTCGATAACTTTGATGCTCATTGCGGTGAATGTGATGGAATCGATCGCTATTCCGGTAATGGGGGCGGTTATTTATGCGATTATCACAGCTCTTTTGTATTTTGTCATTGATGCTTTTGAGAAAAAAGGACGTCGTACATAATCGTGTTTTTTATTATTTTGGACGTTTAGCAGCGAAAACCTTTGTCGAATCTGATACTATAGGTGAGTAAAGAAATTACATAGAGGAGTTGGAACGGAATGTTTAGTCGAAAAAGAGGAATGCTTGTACTTAGTTTAATGGCAGTGTTATTCATTTTATCTGCTTGTGGCGATAAAAAAGAAAAAGAGGAAGTAGAAGACACGGCAAAAGAGCCAACTGAACAAACGGATTATGCAGCTAATGTCAAAGAAAATCCGATTGTGACAATTACAATGGCGAATGATGAGAAAATCGTTGTGGAATTAGAGCCTAAGATTGCACCGAATACAGTAGCAAATTTCATTTCTTTAGTGGAAGACGGTTTTTATGATGGACTTATTTTCCATCGCGTGATTCCTGGCTTTATGGTTCAAGGTGGAGACCCACTAGGCAATGGTACTGGCGGTCCAGATTATAGCATTGCAGGTGAATTTACAAACAATGATTTTGAAAATAATTTAAGTCACGAGCGCGGTGTTCTTTCAATGGCACGTTCGGGGGATCCAGATTCTGCTGGCTCACAATTTTTCATCATGACGGAAAAATCACCTCATTTAGATGGGGAATACGCTGCTTTTGGTAAAGTAATCGAAGGCCTTGAAACGGTGGATAGCATTGTAAACGCCGAGCGAGATGCAGCGGATAAACCATTACAAGATCAGCAAATGAAAAAGGTGGAAGTCGATACAAAAGGCTTTGACTATCCTGCACCTGTTGTAAAATAAAGATAACCCATTTCAGATAAGTGAATAGTAAATGTCGAATCCCCCGTAAAGGTTATCTATCCAATTAACATTTGCGGGGGTTATTTTTGTCATAAATTTCCGCAAATATGTCGGATTTTATACGGTTATTGAAAATATTATTAATTAAATGTTAAGAGATTGTAAATGCGGTTTACATTTGTACCGAAGCAATTGATAATAAGGCACATAACGTTGAAAGGTAGTTGAATATGGATATTAATTTTCAAGAGATGATATTTCAATTTTTAGGCGGTTTAGGACTCTTCTTGTTCGCCATTAAGTATATGGGAGATGGCTTACAAAAGGCGGCCGGTGATCGACTTAGAGATATATTAGATAAGTTCACAACAAATCCATTTATGGGTGTACTTGTCGGGTTGATGGTAACGGTTTTAATTCAATCAAGCTCAGGGACGACGGTTATTACAGTTGGTCTTGTAAGTGCTGGCTTTATGACATTAAGACAAGCCATTGGTGTCATTATGGGTGCCAATATCGGAACGACGGTAACCGCATTTATTATCGGGATTGATGTTGGGGAATATGCTTACCCAATTATGGCGTTAGGTGCTATCTTCTTATTCTTCTTTAAGAAAAGTACAATCCAAAATATTGGACAAATATTATTCGGTTTCGCGGGACTATTCATAGGTTTAGAAATGATGAGTAGCGGCATGAAGCCATTACGTGACTGGCAACCATTTTTAGAATTAACTGTACAAATGAGTGATATTCCAGTATTAGGTCTTGTTGTCGGGACAATCTTTACACTAATTGTACAATCATCATCTGCGACAGTCGGAATTTTACAAGGGCTTTATGCAGAAGGGTTAATTCCTTTACAAGGGGCGCTACCTGTTTTATTCGGTGATAATATCGGAACAACGATTACTGCGATTTTAGCTTCATTAGGTGCTTCGGTTGCCGCTCGCCGTGCCGCAGCAACGCATGTGTTATTTAACATAATTGGTTCGATAATTTTCATGCTTTTATTAGTGCCGTTCACTGCCTATGTGGAATGGATTACTGGCGTTTTAAATTTAGAAAACAAAATGCAAATTGCGTTTGCGCACGGTACATTTAATGTGGCGAACACATTAATCCAATTACCATTTATCGGTGCACTTGCATGGATTGTGACGAAACTCATCCCAGGTGAGGATAATGTCATCGCACATAAGCCAAAATATTTAGATGAAAGTTTAATTGCGCAATCACCATCTGTCGCTTTAGGTCAAGCGAAAATGGAAGTATTGCATATGGGTGCATATAGTGTACAAGGCATGGAAGAAGCTTTAAATTATTTACAAACAGGTGATACAAAAGCGATTGGCAATGTTGAGCAGTTAGAAGAAGCGATCAACAATTTAGATCGTAAATCAACGGACTATTTAGTTAAGCTTTCGAAACAAGCTTTATCAAAAACCGAATCGACGCTACATCATAATTTATTTGATAACATTCGTGATATCGAGCGAATCGGTGACCATGTAGAAAATATTGTAGAGTTTTTACAATACCGCGATGCAAATAAAGCAAAACTAAGTGATGAAGCGCAGGCAGAGTTAGTCGAAATGTATGAATTTACAATGGAAACGGTGCGCCTTGCTTTACAAGCACTTGAAAAAAATGATCCATCAATTGCAAAAGAAGTGTATGCAAGAGAAAATGAAATTGATGTGATGGAACGTAAATTGCGAAAAATGCATATTTATCGTCTGAACGAAGGTATTTGCAATGGTTCAGCAGGCATTGTTTTTGCGGACATCATCAGCAATCTTGAACGAATTGGCGATCACGCGAAAAACATTGTGGATACAGTGAAATAATAAAAGGCGAAAACCCACATAGACAGGGTTTTCGCCTTTATTCGTTATATATGAAAGGAAATTGTGCAGATTAAAAAGGATGGTATAGAGAGGAGTGACATACAACATGGATTGGATTGAGAAGAGTAGTGCGAGTGTTTGGGGCAGTTTTTTAATTATGGTGGGGTTAGCGTTTGTCCCAGCCATGCCCATTCCGTTAATTGTCGGCTACATTGCAACCAATCAACCGTTTTGGCTCGCACTATTAATAAGCCTTGGTGGAACAACAGTTGGCTGTATCGGCATGTTCTATTTAAGTCGTACTATTTTGGCGCGCTGGGCAAGAAAAAAGGTCGCGGCATATGCGCGGTTGGACGGCTTTTTTACGATGTTGGATCGTAATGCTTTTTTAGCCATTTTAATCGGTCGCTTAATTCCAATAATGCCTTCAGCAGCTTTGAATGCCATTGCTGGCGTCACGTCTATGCCTGTTTTGGCATTTATTTTTGCGACAGTCATTGGCAAACTCCCTACAATGGTCGCTTTTACAATGGCCGGGCAGCAATTTGAAGATAATCAATGGAGTACGATGCTTTTAGTTGGCACTTATTTGCTAATGTTAGTATTAATTGGGCGGAAGTTGAAACGGAGATTTTCTACGTAAATAAACAAACCTAGTGTAACCCTTGGCACTCAAGACCAATTTCTTTGTAACGTTTGGAGAGTTCAACACGTCTATCACTCTAAAAGGAGTGAAATTTATGAAAAAACAGTTGTTTCTATTCTTAACTTTAATCATTTTTACCTTAGTTGGTTGTTCAAACGATGAGCTATCAGGTGAAAAGCCACCAACCGTAACTGTCAAACTCGCTAATGAAACTCACGAAACAAAGCTAGGAACGTATTGTTGGAAAAATGGATGTGTAGATACTGCTGGACCTGTGGAACTTTTAGAAGGAACAGAGCCGATTAAGGTAAAGCCAGATGCCAAAATCACTTTTTCAATGGATTTTCAACCTAAACCTACTGAATTTCATCTGCTACAAATTAGTGAAGAAAATGAGAATGAAATCTCAATTGAAAATAATAGCTTTTTAGCACCTACTAATAAAGGTGTATATTATTATTCTTTTGGCGTTAGGTGGATGGATGCTGAGAGTGAAAATGTATCGAATGGAGACGCATTTTATTCATTTAGTTTAGAAGTAGAGTAATCGTTATGAAAATAGCGGGTGATTGATACAGGCGTTGTTTAGTAACGAGTTTTAATTCAACAAGTTGTTTTTTACTCAAAAAAGGAACAAGAGGGATATTTATGCATGATCTTTATTTGATAAAAAAGGCCGAAACACACTAGTAATAAATCTTATAAAACTAACCAAAAAGCCATGAATGTTGTTTAATAATCAACTTTCCATGGCTTTTTGTTTGAAAATCATTCAGAAAATTTTTATGCACGATCGATTAAAGTAATTTATAGCAACAGGAAATATGTATTGTGATGTTTACTCTAATTGCTTATTTTTGGTATATTATGAATACTACAAACAATCTTTTAGCAGGGGGAATAAAATGAAAATTATTCAACAATTTGAATTTGGTTCAGCTGATGTTTTACAAGTACAGCAAATTCACGTACCAAGCTTAACAGATGGAGAAGTGTTAATTGAAGGTGCTTATACGAGTATTAATTTTGCAGACATTAAAAATCGAACAGGTGCTAAGGCAAAAGGTGCATTTCCAATAACGCTAGGTCTTGATTTAGCCGGTACAGTAATTGAAAGTTGCTCAAGTCACTTTGAGGTTGGAGATCGAGTGATTGCATTCCCTAAAAACGGTAGTTATTCGGAAATGGCTGTGGCACATGAAAGCTTGGTCTATAAAATTCCTGCTACTCTTTCATTTGAACAAGCTGCTACTATGCCTACTGTTAGCTTTTTAGCCGAAATCTTATTGAATGCTATTGGGAATGTAAGTAAAGAGGATACGGTGATTATTCATAGTGCAGCGGGCGGTGTAGGTTCGATGCTGGTCAAACTTTGCAAACAGCTACAATGTCAAAAAATAATCGCTACAGTAGGTTCACGTAACAAAATAAATTATGTGAAAACATTAGGAGCAGATGTTGTATGTACATATGAGGATTTTGTAGAAGTAACACTAGAGGCTACAAACTCATTTGGCGCAACAGTTATTTTTGACTCGGTTGCTGGCAATATTACTGCGGATAGTTTACGGTGTTTAGCACCTTTTGGCACGCTCGTACAGTTTGGCAATAGTAGTGGAGAAAAAGGAGATTTTTCTACGAATGATGTGCATAGTAGTTGTCGGTCCATTAAAGGGTTTAGCTTAGGAACGACACGTAAACTGAAGCCTGAATTTATCCGTCCTTTTGCCGAAAATATGATTGATCAATTTGCCAATCAAACACTACAACTTCATATAGATCGAATATTTAATTTAGTAAACATAATAGAAGCGCATAAGTATTTCGAAAAACGTCAACATCATGGGAAAATTTTATTGAAATTAAATTGATTACTGCTGATTTCTAAATAGGTGATTCGGATATGTGGTAATACGTATTTCTACCACGTAGCCTGAAACTTAATAAAAATCGTGCGGTAGTTAAGCGCGAGAATGACTAGTTGAAACGGGGGCGCAATATGAAGACAAAAATGATTGAATTACGAAAAATAACCGGGGATAACATAGATGAAGTAATAGCACTTGAAGTTGAGGGAAATCAGAAAGACTTCATAGAAACTACTAACCTCCGAAGCTTTGCAGACGCTCATATGTTGAACGCAGATGGAATTCCAGCGACTCCCATTGCCATTTATGCCGATGAAGTTGTGGTTGGATTTTTGATGTATATTTACGATACGCTGGACCATGAATCATTTGAAAATGAAGTTTTTTATGGAGAAAAGTGCTATTTTGTTTGGCACATTATGATTGGGGAAAGTTATCAGGGTAAAGGATATGGCAAACTTGCTTTTGAAAAAATGTTGATGGATATTGAAACTCGGCCACATGGGGAAGCAAAATATGTAGCCCTCTTTTATCATACAAGTAATGTCGTAGCTAAAGCCTTATACGCTTCATTTGGTTTTGTAGAGACAGGAATCATTCAGGATCATTCGATGTTGGCGATTAAAAATCTAGACTTCAATATCTAAGCAATTATCCGCTGGCAAGCATTACATCTATCATTGCGGAATATGAAAATCAAAACTATTTTACTTTGAGCAGAAAGCAATAAAAATTAATCCTATTTTTACTCGAAATATATAAATTTTACACAAGGGGAATACGTTGATGAAAATGAAATATCCAATTGGTACTTTTCAATTTGATGATGAAATTACGAGAAGTGTTATAAGTGTTTGGATCAATGAGATTGAGGTTTTACCGAGTTTATTACGAGATGCTGTGGAAAATTTAGACAATGAACAGCTTGATACGGCTTATCGTTCTGGAGGATGGACTGTTCGACAAGTAATACACCATCTTGCAGATAGTCATATGAATGCCTACGTTCGTTTTAAATTGGCTCTAACTGAAAAAAATCCAGTAATCAAACCATATGACGAAACGAAATGGGCGGAACTATCTGATTATAAATTGCCAATTGATGATTCACTTTTACTTTTCGAAACATTGCACAAACGCTGGACCTACCTTTTACGCAGTCTAACTCCTGCTGATATGAAAAAGACATTTATTCATCCAGATTCAGGTGAAGTTTCAGTAGGTAAAAATATAGGAATCTATGCTTGGCATGGTAAGCATCATCTTGCTCATATTACTTCTTTGTGCAATCGTCAAGGGTGGTAAAGGACTTTGTGACTTACACAATTTTTCTAGTGTAGCAATGATTTATGAAACATACAAAAATTAACCTATTAACATTCCCGAATGAAACTTTTGGGATATATCATTAAGTCACGAATGTTGTTAAATCAACGTTCCGTGGCTTTTTATATGAACATTATCTATGCATGTTTTTATGCATGAATTGTATGCCTCTTACAACACTTTGAGTAGCTTTTTAATTTTAGCTAACCAAGATAAATAGTCGAGTAAGGTATTGTGATATTATAGTAAAATTGGATTGTGGATGGGTAATGTGTCGAAGTGTGTTAGTATTTTTTTCTTAACTTTAATGATTAGTGTAATTCTCTTTTTTCTATTTGCGAATGTGTTCGATGACGGTGGTCATTATGCAGAAACGGCGACTTATACATTCGGTACAATAATTATTATATTTCTATCATTTTTGATTTCACTTATGTTCTACTTGATAAATTTATTGAAAAGGAAATATTAACTCTACTTTTTACTAGAGATTACTTTAGAAATGTAATACCTATAAATTTGGATGTTGATATTTGTATAAGTTAAAACAAGGTGAGAGGAGATTTTATGAAAAAAATTGTATTCGTAATCCTATTTGTCCTGTGACTCCTAGGCTGCTCACAAAAGGAGCAAATATTAGACGATGAACTTCAATTTGAGATTCAAACGGTCAGCGAGGAAGAACTAGGGCATTTAATCAATCGATCTAGCCTTTTCACAAAACAAGAAATTAAAGAGAATTATGCGGTTGTTGTGTTTGATTATAAAGTGAGAAATGGGAAAAAGTTTAATCATCTAACCGTAGAGCACGATTTTTGATTGGAGTGCATTTATGGATCAAATAAAATTAGACGCCGGACCTAAATATACGAACGGGAATGGTAGATCAAGCAATTTTAATAATGGAAGCTTTATGGAAGATTCGATGCGCTTTATTTTTTATGCGAAAGATTTTTCAGATGAGCAGTTACAAAAGATTTTTGAAGCATATAAGCTAGATATTTCATGGCAAAATACTGATGGCGAAATTGTTGAAAAGACGATTCCTATTGGGGATTCTCTTCAGATTAAACGTTGATTTTTTTAGTACAGCACTTAAACTAAATAAAGGTGGGTTAATAATGAAGCTGTCAAATGAAAGGTTAGTATTAAGGGAGTTTATTGAAAATGATTGGATAGATCTACATAAATACGCATCACAGGAATTGGTTTGCCAATATCAGCCTTGGGGACCCAATACAGAGGAAGAATCACAAAACTTTGTAACTCAAGTGTTAAAAGATTCAAAGCAAGAACCAAGAGAAAGGTTTGTGTTTGCAATAATCTACATGGAAAAAATGATTGGTGCTGGGGAGTTTAATATAAGAGATTACGCTAATCTTGCTGGTGAAATCGCGTATATTGTTAATCCAGATTATTGGGGAAAAGGAATAGCAACAGAAGTCGCTACTTTATTAATTGATTTTGGGTTCAAGAACCTTAAACTTCATCGTATATACGCAACTTGCGATCCAAGAAATATTGCATCATCAAATGTTTTAGAAAAAGTCGGAATGATAAAAGAAGGTAAAATTCGTGATGACTTGTTAATTAAAAACGGCTGGAGAGACTCGTTATTATATGGGGTTTTAGATTATGAATGGGGAAAGTAATGTAACAAACTTATATATTTGATATTGAACATAAATACATCATAAAAAAGAATTCGAATCAAGCCGTTTATAGTAAAGTTTTATTTACTAACGAGGGCATTAGTACAACATGCATTTCAATAATTTGGTTAATTGTCGTAAAATTATATTAGGGATGGGAGGGATGATAATGGATCAAATAAAAGGGAAAATTGCGATTATCACTGGTGTAAGTCGTCTAAGAGCGATTGGAGCTGCTATTTGTAGGGAGTTAGCCGAATCCGGTTATCATATATTTTTTACTTATTGGACGGAGTATGATAAAAAAATGCCTTGGAGCATTGAATTAGATGAACCCGTGAAATTAAAAGAAGAATTAATAAAAAAAGGGATTAAGGTATCATGTATGGAGTTGGATTTAACTCAACAGGATGCACCTGAACAACTTATCAATAAAGTTTCTGAACAACTTGGTAATCCTGATATTTTAATTAATAATGCAGCATACTCAACTAACAACGATTTTTCTAATTTAACTGCTGAAGAATTAGATAAACATTACATGGTAAATGTGCGTGCAACGACACTATTAAGTAGTAGATTTGCTCAAAATTTTGATAAGAAATCAGGTGGAAGAATAGTCAATATTACTTCAGGTCAGTTTCAAGGACCAATGCCTGGCGAATTAGCATATGCAACAACAAAAGGAGCAGTTGATGCTTTAACTATTACGTTGTCGGCTGAACTAGCCCCTTTAGGTATAACGGTAAATGCATTAAATCCAGGTCCAACTGATACAGGTTGGATGACAGAAGAAATAAAAAATAAATTAGAACCGATGTTTCCTTTCGGTAGAATAGGAAAACCGAAAGATGTTGCAAAAACTATTAAATTTCTAGTGAGCGATGAAGCAGATTGGATTACAGGTCAGATTATTCATTCAGAAGGTGGATTTAAAAGGTGAATTAAATAAAAAAACTTTGGTTCTAGAGCCTTTTTATTGTATTAAATTCTAAGGATATATATCAATTTATGAAATATTATACTTAAACTATTAGATGCTATAGTGCAACATAGATTTATAAAGTATACAAAATAAAGGTGAATAACGTCACCAAATACAAGCTTGGTAATATTTTAAACAGTAACAAACACTGGTTTAACAGTATTTATCGCTGTTTTTTATAGAAAAAGACACCCGAAGACGCTGCAAAAAATAATTTTAAAGAAGGACTTCAATCCACTTGTTCTGAATGGTGATAACATATAAATAGAATCTCAATGAAATGTTACCAAACGACGGTTTGGGAAGGTTATACTTCAACTAACGGTGCAGGATAGTTGAATAAAATTAGTAAAACAATACTTTGGGAGAAGTAAAATAAGAATATAATCAAGATTGGATTATAGGGGAGTTGGAATTGTGTGAACCTTTTTAAGTTTTTTGTTTATCAAGTCGTTTTTTCTATGATTGCTTTAGCAAATAATTCTTTTTTTAGGGACTTTATTTATGAACAATTCCATATCAATAATAAATTTACTGTTTCACTGATTAAGACACCTATTGATTTGATAATAATTTATTTCACCTTTAGGTTATATTTCTTGTTAAAAATTAAGTTGAGATATAAGATTTTAATTCACATAGGTGCTTTTATTGTTGGGTTTGTAATTTTAGGATTAATAACTAATCAAATAGTTATGTAAAAATCTAAGGTTCAACGAATGATTTCTTATTAAACTAAAGGGTGCTTTAGTTCAACAAACATTTCAAAATGTGCCCAAACACCGCTTTGGGAATATTCGTAAAGGAACTATACCAACATTTATTGAAATAGTTCCTTTAGCTTTTATATTTAAGGGGTGGTTAACTTTGTTNAAAGATTTTGCAAATTTTATTTTCAATTATTGCTGTAGCTTTTGCCGGTTGTTTTCTATTCACAAAAAATTTTTATTTCATTGCATATATGNTTTATATTTTCAGGGTTAACAATGCTTGTGTTCGGGCTAATAGAATTCAAAAAAAATAAAAAAATAGTGGGTTGGTTTCTGGTAGTTGTATTTATATTATCAATATTCGTAGCTATCCAATATTTTATAAACATAAAAACGTTCCCGAATGTAAGTTAGGGAATCAACACCCCCCATTCAATTGAATAGGGGGTGTTTTGGCTGCTTATGAACAGTAAGTACCCAAATGACGCTTTAGGAATGTTGCAAATTAAAATTAATAGCATATTTCGTTTGCATAGCATGCAACGTTATTCCATATATTCCGTCTTTTTCATCAATGAATAAAAGGAGGGTTTATGTGAAGAAAATTATAAAAATAAATTTCATTAGTATCATATATGCTTTATCACTATTTATTGCAATTGAACTTATAATCAACGTATATCGCATTAGCAGGGTAACTAAATGGAATTTGGATGTTGTTATGGTTATTATTCCTGTAATTATCTTAATAGGACTTATCTTGTCGACGTTATTAGTTATTCACCTTACAAAAAGATGGATGTTAAATAAAAAAATTGCTTACTGGTTAGCCCTTATCTGGTGTCCATATTTCATTCTTTTTTATTATATATTTACCTATTTGTTTCCCCTAAGTTCTGGTGAAACAATGTTTCCAATCTTTAATATTTTGATATATGGCATTATAGTTTTATATCCATTCTATATATTAATTATTAGCCGATATGTTACATCAGAAAATTAAATCTAATGTTTTATTATTAATTTGTATACAAAATAACGTTCCCAAATCAAAGTTTGGGAAAACAAAAAAAGCCGTGAAATGTTGTTACCATCAACGTTTCATGGCTTTTCTTCTGAACATTATTTATACAATATTTTATACAAGGAGTGCAAAGAGTTGATGGAGCAGTCTTTTCACTTGTTTGGATTATTCTTCACTTTGTATAAAATCATATATATTTCTTAAAGATATAAATCAGATGGTGTTCCTGAATGAAATAAGTCTAAAAGAAATTATTTCTTTTTTAGGATACACTAAATTGGATGATATTGGATTCCAAAATACATAATTAATAGTATTATAGCTTGAAACAATGTAACTTAAGAGCATTTTTATAATTTAAGAGGGGAGCGATTTAGATTGAAAAAAAATTTGGGGCAATTTTATTATTAAGTGTAGCTATACTTTCAGGATGCAGTTCAGATAATATACATAACCAAGATTCGAATGAAGTATCAAGTGAACAGCAAGAAACACTACAGGATACGATCGATGCAAAATTGATTGGTATTTCTGAGGATAAAAAAGTGAAATTATATGAAGAAGCAAACGGTGTAAAGCTAGATATTAACGGAAATCAAAAAGAGTTTTCTTGGAATTATCCGGGTGATACTGGAACTGAGCCGCAAGTATTTTATACGGATGTTACAGGCGATGGAAAAGAAGAGACTGTAATGATTATCCAGACTGGGCGAGGAACAGGGTTAAGCCATTATGAGATTCATGTCGTAAACACCGATGATTTAAACGAAATAAAAGTCCAAAGCTATGAGGAGATTGTTGCGAATCACATTGAAACGCATGTTGCTAAAAAAGAGGACGGTACGCTAGCAATTACAGTTAAAGCAAATGGAAAAGAATATAACTTTAATTATGGGTGGGACCCAGCACCAGATCAAAAACCGGATCGCCTTGGTTTTGGCGGCGTATACACTTATTATTTGGAAAATCAAAAAATAAAATTAAACTTAGGAGCAGCAGTACCTGGAACGACTGCATATGTATGTGAATTCAATATCACTTATAAATACGATAAGGCCAAGAATGAATTCGTTGTTGATCAAATTGAAGTTATACCTATTGAAATATAGTAAAAAAGTGTATCCGAAATTTTGTGATTTCCATTTTTATGAAACTTTTGAACATATATTTCGTATTCTAGTTATTACGTCAGAATAGGGGATATACATATATGTGGAAGAGCCAAAAATATTTACAGGAAATACAGAAAAGTGCGATTGAAGTGGATGATTATACTTGTTTAAATTCTTATGTGCGTGAAAAACGTATTGTTTTATTAGGCGAAAGTAGCCATGGGGTTGGTGATTACTATACTGAGAAAATAAAGATGATTCAATATTTACATGAACATCATGGTTTTAATGTTGTTGTATTTGAAAATGGACTTATAGAATCAATAAAAAGTAGAGAGCGGATATCGCTGGAAGAGCCTAAACTGGTATTGCAACAGCATTTTATGGACATTTATCATAATGAAGAAATGCTCGCACTGTTGAAAGAATCGTGGGCCCAAAATTTAATTTTAACCGGTATGGACCCACAGCCAATGTATCGTGAGGCGTCAACATACTATATAAAAACGATTAAAAACGGGCTTGATGAGGTTACATATGAACTGTTGCAAATTGCTGAAAATCAATATTTTGAATTAGATGATCAGTTCCTATCCACAAAATTAAAACATTTGAAACCCAAAATACTTACATGTATTAACAGTTATAAAGAGTTATTGGACAAAGCACATCTTATTAATGAACTACAGCAGCCACTTTTATTTCACAAGTTTTTGCAAAATCGAATCGATTGGCTAACCGTGAATTTAAAAGGTTTACTATCTTCAGGTGCAGCGAGAGCAAAATATATGTATAAAAATGTGGAATGGCTACTAAAATTTTATCGTGGTGAGAAGTTAATTATTTGGGCGTATAATTTTCATATTTGTAAGAGCAAAACATGGTTCAACAAGCTTTTACGTATTCAAAATGTTGGCTATTCCTTACAGAAATCCAGACCAGAACAGAGTTTTACAATTGGGTTATATGCGAGTAGTGGTCATGTTGCTTCTTTATACCGTAATGAGTTAGAAATTAAGTTTCATTATAAACATCATCTTGAAAATATTTGCAATCAATCTTCAGAAAAGTCACTGTTTTTACCGTTGAATGACAGTAAATACGGTGCAAAAAAATGGCTGTTATTTGAATCCGGTATGAGAGGAAATTTACCAAAAAGAATTAAACCTAAGGCTCATTATGACGCGATTATTTGTTTGAAAAATGTTCGGTTACCAAAATATTTGCCTAGAAAAAACACTTTAAATGACGAGTCGGGAAATTTAGAAATCAAAAATGATTAAGCTATTGATAATCAGTAATTAACCACCTTTAATTGTTATATATTTTTTTTAAACTATCCACTTATGGTGATGCGTATGAATGGGCTACAACCAGTACAGGTTACTTTTAACTAGATAAGTTTAGAGGGTGAATGAACTGAAGAAAATTATTAGTTTATGTTTAGTGTTGTTCTTAGTATCTTAGTCTATGAATATTATAAATCTTTTAAAGATCAAAATTAACTTGAAATTAGCTTATTAAAATTGGTGGAAATGCTATGAAACCAAAAATGAAAAGACAAGATTTAATGTGCAATATGGATATCACAAATGCTGTTACAGATGTTTTAGTTACGCATAATTTATCATCAAAAGATAACGCCTTAAATAAAGCAGCGATTGTCTATCAATACTATTGTGAACTTGAAAGTGGGGGCCACGAAAGCTTATTTAGGTGGTTTGGGCAAGCTATTCAGGAGATGGGATTGGATCATTACGTGAATAAACTAATCGGAGTGCTTGAGGAAATAGGTGCTCACGATTATGCAATGATTGAAAAAAATATTTTAAAAAGATGTGGAACTTGTACATTGCCCTAGAAAATGATGAAATTCATGAAGATGAGTTTTATCATGTCATTAAAAAAGCGACCGATGAGTATTACAAGCTTAATGATGCGTTGAGAGAGTTATTAGAAATATATTTTGTTACGATACATACGGACTTAATTGAGGTAGTTGATGATTGATCCTTTTTATTCAATTTTGTAAGGGGATTGCGTAGCGCAGTTATGTTCAATTTTCCAAGGGACGACAATTGGTGGGGATTAATTTACAATATTCGGATAATAATAATTACGCAAATCATTTTCAATATAAGGGGGGGGCTGATGAAAAAAATTCTATTTTTTGTAAGCTTTGCGATTTCGATATTCGTTCTGACAGGTTGCAATTCTTTAGAGGAAAATAAAGCAGAGAAGACCATCAATGCTTATTACAATGCTTTAATTAAGAAAGATTTTGCAGTGGCTTTTAATGAATTGCTTTTGTACGACGATGCAGAAACTATATCTGATGGAACTAATTTATCAAATGATGAAGCCGAACGATTTTTCTTAGAGAAGATTGAGTATGTTGAGAAACAAGATTATGAGTTAACTGATTTCGAAATTTTAGAGGTTGAATATGAGGACGGTCACTCGTTTTGGCATCATGTCGAGGTTGAAGGAGAGATAAATAGCAAATCGTTCAGCTTGAAAGAAGTAGTATTTTTAGATAATGGAAAGTTAGTAGTCAGTAGCAAAGATCCATATATAGACTATAGAAATGGCAACATGAATGTCGAATTAGAAAAACATTAAAACTTTTAGTGTCTTTAGGTTACTTTTTTCTCTTTGAATTCCCAATCTGCCTTTTAATATGTTTTTCTATGGTTTTACTAAAGTAGACATGCCTCTATCTACATCGTAACAAAAACTGAATTATAAGTCTATTTATTTTTGTATGTACGTGTGATAATGAGTTTGCGCAAATACTTCATAACGTTATGATGAAAAGAAGGGACAGGGGAAGATGAAACAAAATATATATGATAACGATACGTTTTTTTCGAAATATCAAGAAATACGAGCACGAGAAAATAATTATAATAACTTACTTGAGCAGCCAAACTTTTTTAGACTTCTTCCAACACTTAAAAATAAAATCGTATTAGATATAGGCTGTGGAATAGGAGATTTTGCTGCATATTGTATTAGTCAAGATGCGAAAAGCGTTACGGGAATTGATATTTCTTCAAACATGATTGCAAATGCAAAAAAGCTCCATATTCATGAGGATTTATATTTTGAACAGGTTGCATTTGAAGATATGAAAGTGTCGAATGGAACAATCGATTTTATTAGTAGTTCTTTAGCTTTTCACTATATAGCAGATTTTCAGTTACTAATAAAGGAAATTAGTACAGCATTATGCGAAGGAGGAATTTTAGTATTTTCTCTAGAGCACCCGATTGAAACAGCTAATATGGGAAAAGAAAATTGGATTACAAATGAAGAAGGAAACCTACTTCATTTTGCAGTAGACAATTATCAGAATGAAGGCTTGCGTACTCTAAATTGGTTGGTTGATAATGTTATTATGTATCACCGTACGATGTCTACTATTATAAATACGCTTATTGAAAATGGTTTACAAATCGAAAAAATTATTGAGCCAATACCAACTAAAGAAGCATTATGTGATTTACCAAGTTTAAGTAAAGAATTTCGTCGACCTTCATTTTTAATTATAAGAGCCAAAAAAATATAATTTTTTCTCAAATGAACAATTGCACTTCAAGTAATCTTCATTAAACAAGATAAAAAGACAAAAGCCGTTCTTTTGGTTAAAATGAAAGATCTGATCCAATCATTCACCAAAGGAGCGGATCTTTCTTTTGAAAAGATAAACACATCAACAATAAACCAAAATTAAGCTTCAAGTGGCATAGGATTCACTTTATTAGTTTTTTTAGGTGGTAATATTTGTGTTTGAAAATGCTCATTCAGAGTTAAAATAAGAAAGTATATATCAATTCGTAAAAATGGGTAAAGTTAATGAAAAGAACAATTCATATTGAACAAGTATTGTGAGGTGAACGCTAGTCATTTTGATTAGCAAGTTACAAATGGAAAAATGCCAAACAATTTTTACGCAAGCACAGAAAATGACGTCTCAGGGTAAGGTTGCGTCTTATATTCCGGCATTAGCTGAAGCGGATTCTGCTGCATTTTCAGTAAGCCTGATGTCACTCGATGATAATATTGAACTGGGAGATTGTTCAAAAACGTTTACGCTTCAAAGTGTTGTTAAAGTGCTAAGTTTCATGGTGGCGACGCATCATCACGGTATAGAGGAAATTATGCGTTATGTAGACGTCGAGCCAACAGGAGATTCGTTTAACTCGATTGTGCGCTTAGAAAGTAACAAGAACAAGCCCTTCAATCCGATGATAAATGCAGGCGCCATTACCATTGCATCGTTATTACCCGGACAAACAATGTTTGATAAGGTAAAATCTGTAACATCCTTTCTTGAGAAAATTTTAAATAAACAAGTATCGATCAATAATGAAGTGTATATGTCAGAATATCATTCAGCTGATTATAATCGTGCCATTGCATACATTTTACAGGCAAATGGCTTCTTAAAATCAGATGTAGAGGAAGCTCTACAAGTATATTTACAACTTTGTTCGATTTCAGTGAATACTTCCGATTTAGCAAAAATCGCGCTGTATTTAGCGACAAATGGCCAAAATTGTGAAGTTAAATGTAGCAATAAAATTATCAACACCGCTAAAGCGTTAATGATGACATGTGGTATGTACAATTTTTCAGGGAAATTCGCTGCATTCGTAGGCCTGCCAGCGAAAAGTGGTGTATCCGGTGCCATTATTGCCGTTGTAAAAGACGGGGAAATCGATCATTTAAAAGGGCCTATTGGAATTGGCGTTTATGGACCCGCAATTGATGATGTTGGAAATAGTGTTGCTGGCATTGATTTTTTGGAAAAGTTGTCTAAGGAATATGATTTATTTTGTTTATAAGAGGAAGCCTGCTTGGATAAAAATGAGCAGGTTTTTTAGTTGTTATTTAAATGGTACGACTATATTTTTCAATGAATTAACTTCCATTTTATCTTGTTCAAAACACATAGCGAAGATTTTTTTATCGATTTTTAATGTGTAGCAAGAGGGCAGAATCCAATACAGATTATTTACTTTAGCGATCTATCCAATCATCACATATTGAAGTAAAATAGCTTTCTAATTCTTCTTCAACTTTTGTATTTATTGTAAATAGAAAATAGGTTACTTCCTCAATATTTCCTTTTGTCGAGCGTAGTTGCCCATAAATATACCATCACTATAATAGACTTCCCACGTATCATCAGAGATTAAATATACTGTGAATGCATACAGGACTTCATCTCATTTTTAACATACTGTAATATTTCATGAATATTTATAGCCGCGTATTCCTGCAAAAGATAAATTAAATAGCTTTTATTCATCTTCATTATTAATCTCCTAACCTTACATCAAGTGGAGCGATGTGGTTTTTTCTAAACTTCACCTTAAATAAAACATAGTGTCTTCTTACATTTGATACTATGATAATCTACGGCATGATATAATAAAAATTCCTTTATATATAAATTAAGGGTAATTATAGGTTGGTCAGTTATACAATAGTAAATATACCTATACAACAAAAATTAATCTGAGGGAGAGTCAGGAATGAAACTACCAGTAAAAATGTATGTGCTAATGATTACTACAATTCTCGCTCTTAATGTTTTAATACCAAAAATAGTTCAAGCAGACTCTAATGAAAAGATTCAAAAAATTGAACAGTTTGTTGAAGAGCAAAGAAAAAAGAGTAAAATCCCCGGAATGTCAGTAGTTATAGTAGAGAAGGGACAAACGGTTTACCAAAAGGGCTTTGGATACGCTAATGTAGAGGCGGAAATTCCCGTAACTAATAATACATTATTTGAAATTGGATCCACGACGAAGGCGTTTACAGGCCTAGCTATTTTGCAATTAGAAAAAGAAGGGATGTTAAAACGCTCTGAAGATGTCCGAAAGTATATCCCATGGCTGGAGCTAAAATATAATGGGAAACCACAGAAGATTACAATAGACCAGCTACTTCATCATACTAGCGGGATAAATTCTGCTACGATAGTACATATTCCCGAAAGTAATGACGATCACGCACTTGAAATGACTGTAAGAACATTGCTTAATCAGCCGTTAAATCGTAAACCGGGCAGCTCATTTGAATACGCAACAATCAATTACGATGTATTAGGACTTGTAATTGAGAATGTATCAAAACAACCGTATGATTTGTATATAAAACTGCACATATTAGCACCAGCAGATATGAACGAATCGTTTGTTGGCTTGCATCAAGTGAATTCTACTGAATTAGCAACAGGTTATAAAATTGGGTTTAAGAAAGAACAGATATACATACCGCCGATTTATCGTGGAAATATACCAGCTGGATATGTGATCAGTAACACGAATGATATAGCAAAATGGATGAAACTTCAGCTAGGAAACAAACAAAGTAGTACGATTGATGCACAAATTATTCAAGAATCGCATATGCCGGATCAGTCTGTTGAACCTTTTGAAAAGGATACCTACTATGCTGGCGGATGGAGTATTACGAAAAAAGACGACAAACAATACATATCTCATGCTGGAGCAAACCCAACATTTTCCGCTCATATTATTATGCAGCCTGATCAACAAATAGGAGTAGCAGTTCTATCCAATATGAATTCGACTTTTACAACAGCCATAAGTCAAAACATAATGGATTTGTGGGAAGGAAATAGCGTTAACAATAATCTTTCTGATGGCTTTCAAATACTAGATGAAATCGCGACAATTCTATGCATTATCGTCAGCTGTCTCGGTGCAATTTTCATTCTTATATTACTAAGAATTACTTGGAAGCTTGTTAGAAAACAAAGAATTCGTGTAGCGTTAAACGTAAAGAGGACTTTTGTAATAACGATTCATTCATTGTTGGTAGCAACCATTGTGACACTCACACTGATGACACCAACAATTTTATTGGGTGGATTAAACTGGGAATTCATTGAAGTGTGGGGCCCGACTTCAATCTCAATGTTATTCTACAGTGTAATATGTGCAAGCATCATTTATTATTTGCTTGGGTTAATACTTATTTTTACCAGAAAAATTTAAATAAAAAGCAAATTTGGGAACTATGCTTTCTATAATATAACTTCTTTGTAAATATAGTAAAAAGTTGTTTGGGGGGAGATTAAATGAAAAGAATTTTAGTATGCATAGGTCTTACGTTTATTCTCGTTGCTTGCTCTAATAAGTTTGAGGATAACACTACCAACAGTGACAAAAACGCTTCAACCCAAATTTCAGAAAATAAAACGCTTAAAATCAACAAATTAGACGTACAAAACGAGGAATTGCAAGCTACTTTGAATAACATTCAAACTGATTATAACTACAAAAAAGAACAGGTAGAGTATTATCAACAGTTGATTAATGACCTTATTAAAGGTTATAGTGACGCCCAATTAAAAGATTTAGCAATAAAGTTATGGGATTATGAATTAGAAATTAACGGGATAACTGTTCCGGCAAACGGGATAGTTGAAATACAAGAAAACGCGATTGAAATATCATTGATACAAAGGCAATCAGACTATCCTATTTTACCAACTGAAATTTTTATACAAGGGAAAATAAGTGGGGATTATATAGACCATTTAAAAGTGAACTCAAATCCTTCTGAAACATATGTCACGGATGGTACAGTTGTTACGGGAATACATCATAAATTTGTAGATGTAGAAAAAGGTTCAACTATTTCATTTACTATTACTGAAGAATTAAAAAAACGATTGGGACTAGAAACTACACAAATTTTAATTAATAAAAAATAAATACTTCAGTAACTTTTACACTGACTTACATATAAAACTATGGAAAGTTGCCAGCGGATGGAGTATTAAGTAAAAAGATGACAAACAATACATATCCCAAACTGGAGCAAAACCAACAATTCCAGCTCATATTATTATGTAGCCTGATCAACAAATAGGGGGGAGCATTACGGTTAAATCTATAATAATGGGTTATGTTATGCGATTAAATGTAACGGTTAAGAGCTTAATCATTAAATAAGTTTCTAATAGGTCTTGAAAAATTGTAAGCCAAAGCCCCCATTCAATTGAATGGGGGCTTTGGCTTACTCGAAAGATCCTCTTCAATAACCCATTTGGTCTAATCCGATTGCAATCATAATTAGAATTACATCAATAATAACCAATATTCCAGAAATTTCACCGGCTGCAGCCCCAAACCAGATGGTAAAAATAGATGTCAAGATAGCTATAATACCTATAAGGATTAAGAGAATACCAATTCTGTTTCCCAGTCTTTCTTTATTAATCGGTTCCCACATTACCCTGAAACCTGCAAGTAAGGAGAAATCCTTTTTTGTCCGGACCATATAGCCCATACAAATGAAAAATGCACCGACAGCCATGCCGATCCCCAATTCAATTCCCATTTTTGTGTCCTCCTTTAATTTACATCCTTACATTTAAAAAAATAAGTTAACACCAATAAAATAAACAATGACAAACACCATAATAGACCGAATCAATTTACTTTTCACCGTTAATTGCGCGGCATTCCATCGCTCAGCAGAAATTTGAAATATAACATGGATAGGATGTTCTCTCATTTCAGTAATAACGGAATTTGTATACCCTTTGAGCATAAAGTGAGTCGCAATGACTAAAAGGATTTGTGCCCAAAAAGGTAGCACGAAGTAAAGGAATAATGTAATGCCAATGAGTCGTAAATAAGCCCATTTGTATGTTTTATTTCGAATGAATGTTTTGACAATCAGTTCGACAACTTCATCTTGAATGATTCGCTTCGTAAAGTAACGTGGTTTTTTGCCCGTTTTTTTCGGTGCTTTCATACTTTGCAATTCCTTACTTAACGAAAAAACAGTTCCAACTAAAAGGTAATATTGCGCACGATCCGCACGTAACAGCTTATCAAACGAATGATGCCGAAACACATAGCGTTGAATATACAGCGCGAGAAGTAGGGCAATGATAGCGCAACTAATAAACATACCTAAAAACGTTGGTACAACTAAAAAAAGCGCGGTCATAATCAACGGAAGCAGGAGTTGTAAAATAGTTTGAAACCATTCTCTAAAGTCCGTTCGAACGATGAATTGTTTCCATAAATAGGTGGTTACACTCAAACAAAAGATTAACATGATTTCGAGCACTGTAAGATGATATAAATGAATAAAGACCAAAAATAGCATCCCTAGAACGAGTACATTAAATAAAATCTGTAAGGATAATGAATAAATAAGTCCGCTAACTAATAGCTTTCGCCAATGTGCCTTTTGCTGAATGAGAAACAATTGGTCAGCAGGCTCTAGAAAACTTCGAATAATCCCCATTTGCAAAAAATAAAAAAGAACAAATAGGAACACTTCAAATGGGACCCATTCCAACAAACCAAATTGTTTTTGCATAATTGTTTCGCGATAGAGAAAATAGGAAAACAGTGCTGCTGGAATACAAAGGTAAACCCATACCGTCCAATCCGCGATGCTTTTAAATATGGTGAGGTTAAATTGCCATTGTCTACTCAACCTTTTTCTAAAGAGTTTCATTATTTTTTCACCTCGAGCAATGCATCGAAAGCAGCAAGTAGTGAATTGTCTTCAACATTTACACCATCTTTTATTTCAGCTAAAGTACCTTTTTTCAAAATCGTTCCTTCATGTATGAGTACAAAACGATCGCAAATTTTTTCCGCCGTATCCAGTGCATGGGTAGACATTAATATACTCGCCCCTTGTTGCTTCAGTTCATTTAATAACTGAATTAAACGACGCATTGCCTGCGGGTCTAGCCCCATAAATGGTTCATCCACTATGTAGAAAGAATAACGGGGAGTAAAGGCTAAAATAAGCATGACCTTCTGCTGCATCCCTTTTGAAAATTTCGTTGGGTATTCTGATAATTTCGTCGTTAGCTGAAATGTTTCGCATAGCTTATTTGCACGTTGTTGTAGCACCGAATCATCTTGTCCAACCGAGCGAATCAAAAAATCAATATGTTCCTGTAACGTAAAATATTCATACAAAATCGGCCTTTCCGGCACATAACCATATGCGGGCAATTGTACGGATCCTTCCATATAAGGTAACGTACCCATCATTGCCTGAATGGTCGTGCTTTTCCCGGCACCATTCGAACCAATTAATCCAACTAATTGTCCTGGTATAAGATCAAAATGAATATCGTGTAAAATGTTTTGATTACTTTCATAACCACCAGATTGAATCGCAATATGTATCAAAAAAATCATCCTCCTAATGTAAATACGAGTTAAATTAGGAGAAAGTTTCAAATATTTCAATTGATTGATCATGCTAAAAGATAAATTGATTCAAAGTGAGCTCTAACTAATCCTTAAATTCCACCAAACAATTTTCACAAATACAAGCCTTTTCACGATCAGACGGTAACTGGTCGAAAATCGCTTTTGGGAAGCCTACATGAAAACACCAACATGTTTCTGTTGAGGGGTTGTCAGTCATCCCGCAATGGTTATCTTTCTGACAGAGTGGGCAAAGTTTGGCTTGTCGAACTTCTACTATCATAAGCAATCACCTTTTCTTTTTTTAATTTGACTTCATTATATCGTCAACCTTTTCAAAATCTCAACATCTACTACAATGAACAAACAATCTTTTAGTAGGAGTGAATGGTTGTGGCGAAAAGTAAACGTGGAAAAGTATTAAATCGACTGCCATCGAATGGGCGAGGCGATTGTCCTTTATGTACTCGGAAAAGAGTGAAGTTATTGTATCCCCATAAATTAGAACCCACTATAACCGTTCAAGTGTGTAAATTCTGTCGAAATAAATAAATCACCAAAAGTACATCGCTTTTCATAGGCGATGTTTTTTGTTTGTAATGACAAAAATAAGTCAGTAGGTTTACGATTGAAATTTCTAGGCTATCGTTACAATATAAACTCAAACAGGGGAGTGATTTTTTGTTACATTACACACGCAAAGGTTCTGGAAAGGTGCTTGTATTAATCCATGGTTTTCTTGGTGGCATTGCCATTTTCGATAAAATCATCGAGCCGTTAACACAAAAATTTGATGTGATCGCTGTTGATTTACCTGGACATGGACAAAGTGAGCTAGGGGAGGACAAGGATTACACGATTCAGCGCTATGCAGAGGAGATTGTCGAAGTACTTCTAAAAGAAAATGTGGAAAGTGCATATTGGTTAGGTCACTCTATGGGTGGTTATATTACTTTAGCAGTATTAGAAAAGAAGCTCTTTCCGATTGATAAAGCCATTTTACTTTATTCTTCTGATTCAGCTGATACACAAGAAGCCATTGAAAAAAGAACGAAGCAACAGTATGAAATCCATGAATCTGGTGTTGGTTCATTTGTAGATGGCATTATTGAAAATTTTTTAGCACCTGATGCGAAAACAGATGATATATTGTTCGCGAAGGAAATAGCGTATGAAGCAACTTCTGACGGGTTAATTGCCGCGCTAGGAGCGATGATGACGCGCACGGACCAGCGTGAACTCGTTGCTAATATTGAGATTCCATTACTCATTATCGAGGGTGAGCAGGATCAAGCGGTAAAGCCGATTGAAACGTATAATCGTCACGTTCAAAAAGTAACGACGAATACGGGTCACCTAGGTATGCTTGAAGACTCGAAAGCTGTCATTCAAGCCATCCGTGAGTTTTTGTAAAACGAAGGGGAAGCGGATATCCGAATTCCCCCCTCATTTATTGCTCCAATCATTGAAACTGCTTTCTTAATAAGTAACAATACCATTCAAACTTATCATTCTTCTCAAGATTAGACACTAAGCCTAGAACAATGGCTGCACGCGTCGTGTCACTTTGAAGCTCCTCAATTAATAACTGAGCGGATTCTTTTTCAAGCTTATTAGAGGAATAAGTACATGCTTGCTGAAGCCCTTGGATAATTTCTACAACAGGAGGAATGGACTCACTTGCATGCGGTAGGGAAATTGGCTTTTTCAAAAACACGAGTTCACTATTCATCGCTAAAATGGTCGTTTTCTCCACTAATGTTTCGGCAAGTTTTTGAATATCGATATGCTGTTTGCTTTCAAATAGCATTTGCGCATAGGAATGGACCATACCATTTACGACCACAACCAAATCATATTGCTTTTCTTCAATTTGATTTCCAAAAACATCAAATAGTAACTTTGTTAAATTACCATTCGCCATTTCGACAAAAAAATGAACCTTTTCAATCAATTTTTCACTGATTGTCGTGGATCGTTCACGCATGAGAATCTCAGCAAATCCTGTGTATTGGGATAGAATTGTAAAGGTTTTTACAAAATAAACGTATAATTTATCCGTTCGATTTGCCGTTTCACTGACTGCATGGTCAACATCCATAATAATATTGCTCATAAAGTATTCAATGATGGCAATGATTAGTTCGTCTTTTGATTTAAAGGATAAATAAAATGCGCCTTTTGAAATACCACAATGCTCTGTAATTTGCTGAACAGATGTTGCTTCAATTCCTTTGGCCGCAAATAATTCAATCGCAGCATCAATAATAATTTGTTTTTTTGTCATAATATTTATATACCCCTTTGAATTGACAGTTGACCGATTAGTCATTATTATAAAATGGTAATGTTAGTAAGTCAAGAAAGGTAAGGTGGAACAGTGAACGGTTTAGTGAATTTTGTCATAAAGAATAAATTGGCGGTATGGTTATTGACGTTAATCATCACGTTTTCAGGAATTTATTCTGCAACGCGTATGAAAATGGAATCCATTCCAGATATTTCAATCCCATTCTTAATCGTAATGGGCGTTTATCCTGGTGCAACACCAGAACAGGTAATGGATGATGTTTCCGTACCATTTGAAAAAGCAATTGAAAGTTTAGAAGACGTAAAGGGTGTGTACTCAACTTCTTCGTCAAACGTATCTCAAGTTCAAGTAGAATATGAGTACGGCGTAGATATGGATGAAAAAAAGCGCCAATTAGAATCGGCGTTAGATAATATTACATTACCTAAAGATGTACAGAAGCCAACAGTTATGGCGATTAGTATGAACATGATGCCTGTTGTTGCGCTATCAATCAGCAGCACAGAAGAAAATATTGTTGAGTTAACATCGACAGTGGAAGATATTATTCTACCAAAAATCAATAAAATTGACGGGGTAGCATCTGCATCGATTACTGGTCAACATATTGAAGAAGTTGCCTTCACATATGATGAAAAGAAAATGGCGGACCTTGGTTTAACAGAGGATTCCGTGAAACAAATGATTCAAGCAAGTGATTTAGCTATTTCACTAGGTTTATATGAATTTAAAGATGGAGAACAAGCCGTTGCAATTGATGGTAAGTTCAAAACAATGGAAGACTTAAAAGAAATGCTTATTCCTGTTACACCATCTGCAGCAAATCCAGAGCCGTTCGTGAAATTAGGGGATATTGCTGACATTAAAACAGTTGGTAAAGTGCAATCTGTTTCACGTACAAACGGTAAAGACGCGATTGCGATTCAAATCGTAAAAGGGCAAGATGCCAATACGGTGACGGTTGTAAATGCTGTGAAAGAGTTAATTAAAGATGAAGAAAAATTAATCAAAGGTTTACAAGTGGATATTTCACTTGACCAAGGAAAGCCGATTGAGGATTCTGTTTTCACAATGATTGAGAAAGCAGTATTTGGTGGCTTAATTGCGATCCTAATTATTTTATTATTCCTACGTGACTTTAAATCTACTATTATTTCGATTATTTCGATTCCAGTTTCAGTATTTATGGCATTACTATTACTAAACTGGTTAGATATTACGTTAAATATTATGACGCTCGGTGCCATCACGGTCGCAATTGGTCGTGTTATTGATGACTCCATCGTCGTCGTCGAAAATATTTACCGACGTATGCATTTGAAAGATGAAAAACTCCAAGGGCGCGCACTAATTCGTGAAGCAACGATTGAAATGTTCAAACCAATCTTTTCTTCAACATTAGTAACAGTAGCTGTATTCGCACCACTTATTTTTGTTGGTGGTATGGTAAGTGAATTATTCATGCCATTTGCCTTAACAATGACATTTGCATTATTTGCGTCATTAATCGTTGCAGTTACAATCGTACCAGCACTTTCGCACTTCTTATTCCGCAAGAAAATTTACGGGGTAAAAGAAGAAAGTCAGCATAAAGAAGTTGGGAAATTAGCGATTGCTTACCGTAACTTCCTAGAAAAATGTTTAAATCATAAATGGATTACTTCAATTGTTGCCGTGGCAATGCTTGTTGGATCATTAATGCTCACACCATTAATTGGCTTTAGCTTCATGGGCTCACAAGAAGAGAAGACGATGTATTTAACTTATGCGCCAGGCACAGGTGAACTAATTGATAATACATTAGCGAATATTGAAACGGTTGAAAAAGAATTATTAAAACGTGACGATATTGATATTATTCAATTATCTGTGACAACAGAAGCATCAACAGATCCATCTGCTATGATGATGGGCGGCAGTGCTGGTAGCGGATTAATGTTCTTAATTTTCGATCCAGAAATGCCAGCTGAAAAATTCACAAAAGCGAAAAAAGAAGTAGAAGACTATATTTTCAACATCGGTCAATCGGGTGAGTGGAAAACGCAAAACTTCGGAATGGGTGGCATGTCTTCTAATGAAGTAAGCTACACGCTTTACAGTGAAGATTTAGATAAATTACGTACAGCGGTTTCGCAAGTAGAGGGCGCATTACAAGGGATTAAAGGTTTAGAGGACATTAAATCAAATGCTTCAAACCCATATGTTGAACATGTGTTAAAAGTGGATCAACAAGACGTTTTACAATATGGTTTAACAACAGCTCAAATTTTAATGGCATTACAAGCGGATACGTCAAAAGAAGTGTTAACAACAGTAGAAAGTAACGGTGAAGACATTAATGTTGTTGTACAACGTGATGCAAAAACAAGTGCAGCTTCGATTGATGAATTATTAAAAACACCAGTCCAAACAGCAATGGGTACTACAATGACTCTTGGTGAGTTAGTAAAAGTAGAAGAAGGCACAACATTAACTTCTTTATCACGTCAAAAAGGTGAATTCTTTGCGACGGTTACAGGTACAATTACAGATAAAGATATTTCAAAAGCCACTTCGGCTGCCGATAAAAAAATGGCTGACTTAGATTTACCAAAAGGCGTAACAACAGGTGTTGGTGGGGTTGCAGCGGATATGGCTGAAACATTCACACAGCTTGCGTTAGCTATGGTAGCAGCTATTGCTATTGTTTACTTCATTTTAGTTGTAACATTCGGTGAGGGCTTAGCACCATTTGCCATTCTGTTCTCATTACCATTCGCGGTAATCGGTTCATGGGTTGGCTTATGGGCATCAGGTCAAACGATTTCGGTTTCTGTATTAATGGGGCTACTCATGTTAATTGGTATTGTCGTGACGAATGCGATTGTACTCGTCGACCGCATTATTCATATGGAGCAAGCTGGTATGAACATGCGTGATGCGATTTTAGAAGCGGGCGCAACGCGATTACGACCGATTTTAATGACAGCAATCGCGACAATTGGGGCTATGCTTCCAATGGCATTTGGCGGTGCTGGTGGTGGTTTAATTTCACAAGATTTAGCAATCACAGTAATCGGTGGTTTAATATCATCGACAGTATTAACGTTAATTGTCGTACCAATTGTGTATGAACTATTATCAAAAATGTTGAAGAAAAATCGTAAAGATGTAAAAGATAACTAAGAGTTAATGAGCAGCCTGTGAATATTTTTATTCGCAGGCTGTTTTTTTGAATAAAACTCTACGGAGCGTTTGTTGTCATGCGATTTAAGCTACATTATGATAGAAGCAGTAGGAGGGATTACACGTGGATAATGAAAAAATTGGTAAGCTGATCTATCAATTGCGGAAGGAAAAAGGGCTGACTCAAAAACAACTAGCAGATGAAATGCATCTTTCCGACCGCACCATTTCGAAATGGGAGCGCGGGTATGGTTGTCCAGATATTACGTTGTTACCGCAATTATCAGCCCTCCTAGAAGTACCCATTGAAGATTTATTAGATGGGGAAGTCACAATGAATGAAATCGTAGGAGGAAATATGAAAAAATCACTTTATTATGTATGTCCGAATTGCACGAACATTGGGCTTGCAACAGGGAATTTTACGGTGTCATGCTGCGGAAGAAAGCTTGAACCACTTGAAGCAAAAAAGGCAACAGATGCTGAAAAATTAAACGTTGAGATGATTGACAATGAATGGTTCATTTCCAGCGAACATCCAATGACAAAGGAACATTATATTTCGTTTGTAGCCTTTGCGACAGGCGAACAAATTCAATTGATCAAACAATACCCTGAATGGGGTTTGAACGTAAGACTACCGAAGAAAAAACTTGGTCAAATGTTATGGTACGATACGAAAGATGGGTTGTTTTATCAGTATATTCGATAGCATTCGCCCATTATATGTAAAAACAAAATAAAAGATGGAGAACATAATTATGAACATCCTAAAAATTAACGACGTAGATTTGGCCTATGACAGTTTCGGTAACGAAAATGACAAGGCTATTCTCCTAATTGCCGGTCTTGGAACACAGATGATTAGATGGTCGGATTCATTTTGTCAGATATTAGTAGCGCGGGGCTTTCGCGTCATTCGCTTTGACAATCGTGATGTAGGTTGCTCGTCGCACTTTAGCCATTATCCGACACTGGATTTTAACTCACTATCGTTTGCTCTTATGTCAGGTCAGCAACCTGATATACCTTATACTCTCCATGACATGGCCAAAGATGCTATCGGACTGCTCGACGCACTATCAATTGACCAAGCTCACTTTATTGGTAGGTCGATGGGTGGAATGATTGCTCAAATTGTAGCTAGTGAGTATCCTGAACGGGTTTTATCACTTACATCCATTATGTCCAGTACCGGTAATCCCGCACTTCCGCAAACGTCCCCAGAAATCATGGCGATGATGACTAAACCGGCGCCGAACCCCTTTGAGGATGAAGCAGGATTTTTGGCGCACAAGCTCTCTTTTGCCAAACGCATCGCCGGCACCGGTTATCCGTTTGAAGAGGATGCTTATCGGACGCTCATTCTTGAGGAAGCCCAGAGAGCCTACGTTCCTGGTAGTGTCGGACGACAAATAGCTGCTATGGCTGTCGCCGGTGACCGGCGTCCGCGGCTTGCGACTATAAAAGTACCAGTACTTGTCATTCATGGGGTGGATGATCCCCTAATCGACCCAGCGTGTGGCGAGGACACGGCTTCTGCCATCCCCGGCGCCGAGCTCATGTTGGTTGAGGGAATGGGGCATGACCTGCCGCACCAACTGTACAAAGTAATCGCTGATGGCATAGAGCGAACGGCTCGTCGGAACTGACACGCGCTTCCGGAATAGCAACTAGCTAGAGTTTCACGGTATCCCGCTGGAGAAGGGATGTAGCGTTCCAAGAAAAGTTAAAATAGCCTTGTTAGAACAATCTAACAAGGCTATTTGTGTTTCTCATTAACTCTTTATTAGGATGAATTACATTGGAATCTTTATTAGGGCAGAGAAATGGGCTAGTTAATGAAGAAATTTGGCGAAAAAAACGTGGTTTGGCTAGTTACTCCCCCAATTCGGCTAGTTTACGATATATTTTGGCGAGTAACGCTTAAAATTGGCTAGTTACTGCAGGAAAACAGGAAAATCTATTGAAGAATTCGCCGTCTCCCATAGCAAGACGCGCAATATAGTCAAGCACACATTTTAATGAGGAGCTGAAATATCTAATTTTTATTATGAATACCATTCAAAGTTTGAACATAGATTAAAAATTGAACAGCGTTTAAAAAAGTGTTGCAATTTGGAAAATAGACAGCTAAAATAAAAAATAATTCAGAATTTACATAAAATAGATTTTAGATGTTAAGGAGGATTAATAATACATGAAAGCAAATTTTCTAACAAAAGAGCATGAGATGTTTCGGGAAGCACTTCAAAAAATGCTCCAAAAAGAAGCGTATCCATACTACGAAAAATGGGAAGAAAAACGTGATATCCCACGTGAATTTTGGTTAAAGCTAGGTGAAAATGGCTTCTTACTTCCTTGGGTGGACGAACAGTATGGTGGTTTGGGACTTGATTTCTCTTACTCTATGATTTTAACCGAAGAATTAGAAAGAGTAGGGGTTGGTTTAGCGAGTGGAATCTGTTTGCATTCCGATATTGTAAGCCCTTACATCTCAGCGTATGGCACGGAGCAACAAAAACAAAAGTGGCTACCAAAGAGCGTTACAGGTGAATATATATCCGCAATCGCCATGACAGAGCCTGGTGCTGGTTCGGATTTAGCAGGTATTAAAACAAATGCACGTAAAGACGGGAATCACTATATTTTAAACGGAGAAAAAACATTCATTACAAATGGCATGCACGCAGATTACGTCGTTGTTGTTTGTAAAACAGATTCCCATGTACAACCAGCGTACCGTGGAATTAGTTTGCTCATTGTTGAGAATGGTACAGCAGGGTTCAAACGAGGGAAAAAGTTAAATAAAATTGGCATGCATTCCGGGGATACAGCAGAGCTTATTTTTGAAGATGTAAAAGTACCTGTCGAAAACTTGCTCGGTGAAGAAGGAAAAGGCTTTTATTACTTAATGGAAAAACTGCAGCAAGAACGTCTTGTCGTAGCGCTTCAAGTTCAAGTAGAGGCAGAAGAAATGCTGAAACTGACAATTGATTATGTGAAAGAACGGAAAGCTTTCGGTAGCCGCATTGCCGATTTTCAAAATACACAATTTAAACTTGCTGAAATGGCGACAGAAATTGACATGGGCAGAACCTATGTGAATACTCTGACCGAAAAACATATACATGGCGAGGATATCGTCAAGGAAGTATCGATGGCCAAATGGTGGATTAGTGAAATGGCGAAACGAGTAGCAGCCGAATGCCTCCAACTTCACGGCGGCTATGGCTATATGGAGGAATATGAAATTGCTCGTAGGTATCGCGATATTTCCGTAACGTCTATTTACGCCGGGACAACCGAAATTATGAAAGGCATTATCGCAAAAAAAATACTGTCTTAGGAGGTTGAAAATGAAACTCTCTGAGAAAAAAATCTTAAAGAAAAAAGAACAAATTTTATTATCCGCCATTACTATTGTTAATCGGAGAGGTTATGACGGTGCAACAATGGAAGAAATTGCGGCAGAAATGTTGATGACGAAGGGCTCATTATATTATTACTTTAAAAATAAAGGCGATTTAATGTACCAATGTCATAAACTTGTGCTCGCGCAAGCAACTGGGGAGCTTGAGGAAGAGTTACAAGGGGAGGGCACCGCGGAAGAAATTCTTCGGAAAATGGTCGCCACACATATCAACTATGCGGTGGAGGAAAAAGAAACATTCAACATGATTATCGAGCCAAAACAAATGTTTAATCCCGAACAAATTGAACCTGTGCTGAAATTACGTAAACATTACTCTAGTTTGTTTGACCAAGCGATTGAAAAGGGTGTCGCTGTAGGGGAATTTCATGTGAAAGATCCGATTATTGTCCGAATGATCATACTTGGCGCGATGAATTGGATTCAACAATGGTATAGCGCGACTGGGAGAATGGCAAAGGAAGAGCTAAAACAGCATTTTGCAGACTATGTTATTAAATTATTGAAATAAAGGGGAGATTACTATGTTACTACCTGAATTATTCGGAAATTATGCGAAAAATCAACCGGACAAGGTGTTTACTTCTTATAACGGACGTGAGTGGACGTATGATTCATTTTATGAAAAGGCGAAAAGAGTTGCGGCTTACTTTCAATCAAAAGGCTATGAGAAGGAAGATATTATTGCGCTTTATTCATTAAACACAGATATATTTTTAGTATGCTATTTCGGTCTGCAATTAGGTGGATTTTCCGTTATGCCCGTCAATACGAAGCTCGCTGCCCCTGAGGTGGAATATATTTTCAATCATTCAGAAGCAAAGTCACTTATTTATGATGTACGTATTGAAAATATCATTAACGAAACGCAGCATGTCTTCCATGAAAAGCTGGCAATCGGTGGGGATGATCAGCTTGGAAAAATTCTTGAAGATGAATCACTTCACTTTTCACCTGTGCCATTAGGGGAGCATGATACGTCCGTTATTATGTACACATCTGGAACAACTGGAAAACCAAAAGGAGTTATGTTGACGCATCGAAATATCATTGCGGCTGGGGAAGTTTGGTCCGAAGTAATGGATATTACGGAAAATGATCGGATGCTTGTGTCCACGCCATTATTCCATTGTGCAGCAGCGCATGTATTCGTTGTCCCAGTCACGTATAAAGGGGGCACAATTATTATTGAAGAGGCCTTTTCTACTGACAAAACATTAGCACTTTTACAAAATGCAGAGCCGACGATGTTTTTCGGTGTTCCAGCCATGTATACAATCCTGTTGAATTTGCCGCATATAAAGGAAATTGAGCTTCCAACATTGCGTTTATTCGGTTATGGCGCGGCTCCAATGCCATACGAAATTTTGAAGAAATTAAAAGAAACCTTCCCAAATATTAAAGTACAAAACTTGTATGGTCAAACGGAAAATGCACCTGCTGCTTCTTCTCTAAAAGACCATTATGCACTAAGCAAAATCGGCTCAGTCGGTGAACCACTTCCACAAACGGAAGTACGGGTAGTCGATGAGTACGGCAATTCACTACCTATTGGACAAGTTGGAGAAATCGTCGTAAAAGGTGCTCAAGTCATGAAAGGCTATTTAAAAAATGAAGAAGAAACAGCACGCGCGATTAAAGACGGCTGGCTATACTCAGGTGATTTAGGGCGATTCGACGAGGATGGGCTTCTGTATATTGTCGACCGCAAAAAAGACATGATTATACGAGGCGGGGAAAATGTTTACCCCGTTGAAGTGGAAGAAGTACTCTATCAAATTCCTGAACTATTAGAAGCGGCAGTAGTCGGTGTACCGCATCCAGTGTACGGGGAAGTACCTAAAGCATATGCGGTTTTGAAGGAAGGAAAAACGATAACTGAAGCACAAGTGAAGGACTACCTAGGAACGCAAATCGCGAAATATAAAGTGCCAATGGAAGTAGAATTCATGGATGAATTACCGAGAAATGCTTCTGGGAAAGTGTTGAAGCATACATTGGGCCCGAAAGAGGATGTTGGTGTGTGAGGTAAAGTGATTGATTCAAAAAAGGAGGAACATTAAACAATGACTAATGTATATATAATCGACGGAGCAAGAACAGCATTTACTGCATTTGGAGGATCTTTCGCAAGTGTAGGGGCTACAGAACTTGGCGCAGCGACAGCGCTTGAAGCGATGAAGCGTGCCAATCTACAACCGAATCAAGTTGATCATGTTATTTACGGAAATGTTATTCATAGTAGTGAAAATGCATCGTACTTGGCGCGTCATATCGGGCTTCATGCAGGCGTACCACAAGAAGTTCCCGCTTTAACGTTGAATCGATTATGTGGTTCAGGGATGCAAGCCATTGTAACAGGCGCTCAGCATATTTTACTTGGTGAAGCACAAATTGTGTTAGCGGGTGGAGCTGAAAATATGTCGCAATCCCCATATGCGAACTTTGAGCAACGATTCGGTGGAGCCAAAATAGGCGCATTAAAGTTTCAAGACATGCTGCAATCGACGTTAACTGATCAATATACAGGAAGCGGTATGGGGTTAACGGCGGAAAAATTAGCAGAGCAGTACGAAATTTCACGTGAAGAACAAGATGCGTTTGCCATTGAATCCAATCAACGTGCCGCACAAGCACAGCAAGACGGAATATTTGCGGAAGAAATTGTGCCCGTTGAAATAAAAACACGAAAAGGTACCATCATCATAGATAAAGATGAACATATTAAACCACAAGTAAATGCAGAAGGAATGGCGAAACTTCGACCTGCATTTAAACAAGATGGAACCGTGACAGCTGGTAATGCTTCAGGAATTAATGATGGCGCGGCATCCATTGTTATAGCCGGTGAAGATGCCGTGCAAAATCACGGATTAAAACCTTTAGCACGCATTGTTTCTTGGGGTGTAGTTGGCGTCGATCCAACAATTATGGGCATTGGTCCTGTGCCAGCTATCAAACAAGCATTGGAACGAGCGAACCTGACAATTGACGATATTGATGTATTTGAAGTAAATGAAGCGTTCGCCGCGCAATTTTTAGCAGTTGAAAAAGAACTTGGATTAAATCGTTCCTAAACAAATATCCATGGTGGAGCAATTGCGCTTGGCCATCCTGTAGGTGCAAGTGGCGCACGGGTATTATTGTCAGCGGCCTATGAACTAAAACGTCGCAATGGAAAATATGCAGTCGCAAGTCTTTGTATCGGTGGCGGGCAAGGAATTGCAGTGGTCATTGAACATACAGAAAACTAGTCAAGTGAAGGCAGGTGAAAGAGCATGAAAATAGGAGTTATCGGTTCAGGTATTATGGGAAATGGCATCGCCCAAACATTTGCCATGGCAGGATATGATGTCATACTTAGTGACCTTAATGAGGAGGCAATAACGAGAGCACGTGAAGTCATTGCTGTAAATATTGAAAGAGTGTTAAAAAAGCATGACAGCATGCAAAGTGGCAATGAAATTCTCCAACGTATTCAGTTTACTACCGAAAAGAATGCATTAGCAGATACGGATTTAATTGTAGAAGCGATTATTGAAAATATGGAAATGAAAAAGGCGATTTTCAAAGAGTTAGATGAAATTTGTGCGCAAAAGACGATTTTTGCATCCAATACTTCCAGTTACTCAATTACAGAAATTGCAGCTGCAACTACGCGTCCTGATCGTGTGTGCGGTATGCATTTCTTTAATCCAGTTCCAGTCATGAAGCTCGTCGAAGTGATTCGTGGGGAATCCACTTCAGATGAAACAATCGCCTTTGTTCAACAATTAGCAACGCAAATAGGGAAAGAAAGTATTACGGTGACCGATGCACCATTATTCGTTGTCAATCGCATACTCGTACCGATGATTAGTGAAGCGATTTTTGTCTTAGATGAAGGTATAGCAACCGCTGAAGATATTGATAAAGGGATGGTTTTAGGGACAAATCAACCAATTGGCCCGTTAAAGCTTGCGGATATGATCGGCTTGGATACGTTACTGTATGTTCAAGAGACACTGTTAAATGAAACCGGTGATTCGAAATATCGCATTTCACAATCGCTGAAAAAGCTCGTACGTGCAGGGCATTATGGACGAAAAACAGGGCAAGGGTTTTATTGCTATAGTTAGTGGTGAGAATAATTTAACAAAAAGCTTATTGGACAGGGCGTTTCTGCTTCCAATAAGCTTTTTGTGTGGTGATTGATTGGCAGTTGATTGTTGTAGGTTGTAATTTGAAAAAAGGTAGTATGCTCAAACTAAAGATATAAGCCTAGTAATTCGATATCAATCTGTACTTAATAACGAATACATATTAATGTCAATAAAGTTCCCTTTAGATATTTCGTACTGTCTAAAAGTTCCTTCAAATGTGAAATTAAGTTTTTGTAAAACCCTGATAGAATTTACATTCGCAGGTTCTACCTTTGCTTCGATTCTATTTAGTTTCAAAGTTTCGAATGCATAAGTAAACAATGCACTTATACCTTCTGGAGCATACCCCATGCCCCAATAGGCTTTAGCTAGGTCATAGCCAATTTCAGCCTTAGCATTCTCAAAGTCTATAAAATTGAACCCACACGTACCTATTATTTCGTTGGATTTTCGTTCAATCATGCTGAACCGAATTGCTTCATTCGTCTGAGCCAAACCTTCAAAAAGTTCAATCATTTCTTTTGCTTGAACTTCTTGTGTAAAGCTAGAAATATTCATGAATTTCGTTACATCTGGATCAGACCAAATTTTAAACAAGCTAGGTGAGTGTGAAACTTCCATTCTTCTTAAATACATTCTTTCAGTGTTTAGTTCTTTTATCATTTCTTTTTCCTCCAATATTTTTGATCGATTAGATTAAAAATATCGCTATCTGCGCATAATTCAGTCCCTTCAAAGCTGTATCGTTTAATAAAACCAAGAGTAACAAATTATAGGGTCATTAGCAAATACCCTTAGCCACGTTACTATTTGAGGAAGCGCCTATGAAAATTTAGGATCAATTTGATTTTGAACTTTCTTTGTTAGTTTTTCAAAAACTAGCTGATACGAATGAAGAATTAGATTTTCTATCATATCATCGGATAAATCTGAATCTAAATAAATAGAGTTCCAGTGCGTCTTATTCATATAATAACCTGGAATAATACCTGGATAAGTTTCTCGTAATTCTTCCGCACGAGCGGGGTCACATTTTAAAGTGATGATAGGCTTCCTGTCAACATCTCCTCCCATCATTGCAAACATCTTTCCGCCAACATGATAACGATCCGCTTGCCAGTCTACTTGGTAATCATGTGTTGTTCCAGGTAGTGTGAGACAAAAAGATTGAAGTTTAGATTTTTCCATTTAACAAACTCCTTTTATAATTCGAAACTCGAATTCGATTACATTCATTATAATCAATAAGTTATGAATTTCACTAATATTATAGTGAAAATTGCGACTTTAATTGGTATGAGGAAGTTGATGTCACAATGTTTCCCTAAAATTTTCCTTGTACTTTAAATACGTCAACGTAAAAGCCATACCACAAATAATGATATACCAAGGACTGCTAAATCTTAAAAGGGCAAATGGCGTTTCAAATAAAAAGGCGAATAACAAAATAATAAACACTTTAGCTTAAGAATGTTTTAAGCAACTTATTCCGTGTTATATAATGAATTAAAGTGAATAGTGGCGAATCAATGGGCTACGAAAAATATGAACGTATATACAATGAGTTAGAGGTATTAAAGGTATTACAATTGAAGCTCGTATTTTAGCTGCAGGTCAAAATGATGTTACCTATGGGCTTAATGAAATGATGACAGCTGACGAAAAAGCGCAATATGATGCGATTAATCCAGATGAAATTGCGGATGAGGAATTATTTGAGTGATGGAATCAAAAAGTTTCCTTGAAGTTTATCAAATCGCAGGAAAACAATTAGGGCAGATGTAAAGGTTATTTACTTTTGTTGAAATTTTTCCAAAGCAACTATATCTGATGTAAACGAGGGAATTGAAATTGAAAAAAAGATTGGTTATCGGATTTTCTCTAACGCTAGGACTTGCCATCAGTATTTATTTTGTTACTGATCAATATATAGTAGAAACAAAAAATCTCCATAGTGGCATGATGGCTTCATACGATAATTATGAGGAACGTCTTAAGGGAAGCGATTTAGTCGTTATTGCAGAGTTAGTTGACGAACCTAAAAATGTATTGACCCCTTATGGAGGCGGTTATCCAGACGGTCACCATGTAAGCAAAATAAAAATTTCTCATGTCATTAAAGGAAATGATGAACTCGGCCAAAAGATAATCGATATCAGGGAGCCTTATTATATAATGGAGAAAGGCCTATCACCTGGTAAATACGAAGTCTTTTATGGCGACTATACAAAAATGGAACAAGGGAATAAATATTTACTGTTTCTTGGTTGGACCGAAAAGTGGGGACAGCATAGTATTGCATCTGCGCATGAAGGGAAATTTAATTTGGACGGCAAAGATAAAGTAGAACAAAACAAGATTCGGGGAAATGACAAGTTACAAAAATTAAGAAAAGATATTTTTAGCCACGTAGAGATTTCTAAATTTATTGAGTAAAATGAGATTTTTCGAATGGACACTTTTTTCTATGCCTTCCGCAAACGAACCGTGGAGGGCTTTTATGGTGCACCGTGATCGCATTCGAAACAGGTAACTACCCGCAAAGTAGATTCTCGATGCGTCTCACATTGCAACTTTTTTATTTATGGCAGTGGGTAAGCGGGGGATATGTAAAAAAAACCGGCAAAAAAATGTTTGCCGGTTTAGGATGGATTAACTTAATTTGTTTCGTTTTCGTTCGCATTATTTGCAAACTGTCCAGAAGCTTGATTTTTGTTTGCTTCTGCTTGTTGGAGTTGTTGTTTGACTTGGTTAACGTCCGTCTCACTTCCGAATTCTTCATTCATTGAATTCGAAGTTCCAAATTGTCCAGAAGCTTGATTTTTATTCGCTTCTGCTTGTTGAAGTTGTTGTTTGACTTGGTTAACATCGGTCTCCATGCCGAATTCTTCGTTCATTGAGTTCATGGCATTCGGAGTTGCAAAACGACCAGAAGCTTGATTTTTGTTCGCTTCTGCTTGCTGGATTTTTTGTCTGATTTGTTTAACATATTCGTTGTTGTTATTATTTTGCATGTATTTCACCTCCCGAATTTAGTCTGTTCAGAAGTTTTTTTATTATCCTTAAAATTTTTTAATTTGAAAAATTGATGAAGTATACACCAATACTTAAAACAATTGAAATGCTAAAAAGACTTGGGAAGCTTTTGTGAATGAGTGTTCTGCAGTTAAGCCAAAAGAAGGGCACACACTGTATTATTTGGAGGGGATTTAGTTTGCTACAATTGACCTAAACGTGTAGTAGATATAGTTTCTTCTAAAAAAAAATCACCTATTAAAAGGTGATTTTAAACAAGATTAACTTTAAGCTCTCTTTGAATGAACAGCACACCTAGTCCATACACGATAGAAATAGCTAAAGGTACAAGAGTGAATGCATGATCGACAAAGAAGCCACCTAAGATTAGAGCAGAAAAACAGGCTCCCAAAGTCACAAATAAATAAGCTTTACTTTTATAAATCCACATGTAAGGAAGAAAATGAGAGCCTGCAAGTAAACCGATTGTGAAGGGTAGGTATTCCGGTATATTCATATATACAATAATAAATACAGGTATATAAAACGCTTGAGGAGCCGCAACTATCCCGATTAAAGTACCTAATGGATTGCCAGTAGCGTTAATATTAACACCAAGCATTTTACTAATCAGAATTCCAAAAGGAAAAATAGCACCTAAGCCAAATATCCATATTAATTGCACAACTTCTATTGGAAAAACTAATGGCATTAGGGTGAAAATTAAAAAGATAATAGCTCCAGACAGTAAAATGGGAAATCCTTTCTTGGTTTCAAATATGACTTCCTTTTGTAAATTCTCAAGTGTTTTACTCATAAATTAACCCCTTTATTAAATTACTATAATCTTCCTAATACCATACCAATATTTTACTATATTTACTATAACTATTTAAATAAAATGCCTAGATTTAATGAACTTTTCGTATAAACTATGCAGAAGTTAAAGGACAACAAAGCCGCAGAAGTAGACTACTGAACTACTTTAAGGATTAAAAGAAATATATTATTTCGTAAAAAAGAAGATATAAACGAATTCAAGACAAGCATTTGAAGAAGCTAGTCAATGTCGTAAAAAATAAACGTACACTCTTTGGGTTCACTCAGAAAATAATGGTTAATCTATTTTGCAATTTCATCTGAACTTCTATAGCTGCAACCGATTAAAAAAAGTATAGTACCGCTTAATTAAGTGCTAGTGCTAGTCAAAATCAAAGTACCAACTTGCGCATAATTCATTAATTTAATTCCGGAATTATTAGGCTATTGTGAAATTTGAAGTGGTTGAGTATTTTTTATTCTCGATGTAAAAAAATATTGGCGATTTAGTTGGTGAACGATAGATAACAAGCAATTGGAACAAAAAAAAGACCTGAGCTCCCACCCAGATCAGCATAACTATACAGATCAATTATAGTAAGTATGTTTGAAGTTCTCTAAAGTATCGAACGGAAAAATTCATAGAATCCCATATTCATAGGTATCGCCCATACAAAGAAACCTAGTAATGTAATTGGACCAAGGAAAAAATTGAATATCTTTTGGGGCAAGAGTTTTTCAAAAACCATTTTGTAAATTATTCCACAAACAACCATAACAATAGGGAGTAATAAAATCGATGAGATGCGGAAGTGTATTTTTTACATTTTTGAATTTTGAAAAGTTTGGCTGAAATATTTAGGGAAGTGGACCACTCACTTTTAGCTATATAGCCCTTTATTATGAGGACTTCCAATAGGTGAATGTAAAGCCCCATCAGAAATCGAGGGGCTTTTATTATGCTATCCCAATGAGACATTATCAGATGTATTAGTTATGAGGTGTTTACTTCATTCGGCTTGGGTTAATTGTTTGATACAATAAGACCAAATCTGGGGTGGTGCCTGTTTTTTATTGTTTGAACCCCTTGACCCCAAGAACTCTGGATTAAGAAATCAACTCCTTAATATTTAAAGTTAATCTTTTATTGGCAGATTGAACCTGTTTTTATACCCGTAGGACCGTTAAATCCTGGGATTGTAGCAACGACCATATTGGTTGCTATTTTTATGACAGACACAGTATTGTCAGCTTGATTTGTGACATATGCAAATGTTCCATCAGGCAATATAGTTACTTGGTCAGGAGATAATCCTACAGGGATTGTAGCGATTACCGTATTTGTTCCTGTATTTATGACTGATACAGTATTACCGCCTTTATTTACAATGTAGACACGTGTTCCATCAGGTGTAATTGCTGTTCCAACAGGTCCTGCTCCAACAGGGATTGTATTAATGACTGCGTTTGTTGCTACATCAATGACAGATACTGTGCCACTATTTTCGTTTGTTACGTAAGCAAATTGTCCGCTCGGAGTGAAAACGATTGATCTTGGGCGCAATCCCACAATGATTGTATTAACCACGGTATTAGTTGCTGTATTTATGACTGATACTGTACCTGAATTTTCGTTTGCAACGTAAGCAAACGCACCGTTCGGAGTAAAAGCGATACCTTGGGGTTGGAGGCCTACTGGAATAGTAGCAGATACGGTATTAGTTGCAGTATTTATGACTGATATAGTGTTAGATCCATGATTTGATACATAAGCAAGTACTCCATTTGGTGAAACCGCAACACCAAGAGGATTAACTCCTACCGGAATGGTAGCGATTGGAGTGTTAGTTGCAGTACTAAAAACTGTTACATTATTCGATAAGAAAGCTGGAACATAACCAAGTGTTCCATTTGGTGAAATCGCTACTTCTAGTGGACCAGTTCCAACTGGAATGGTTGCGACAATAGTATTTGTCGCTGTATCAATTACTGAAACTCTATTATCAGGCGTATCTAACTGTCCAGCGTCTGTAACATATACGAGAAAATTACAATTTGGTGGTATAGGTAAAAATGGCTCTGTACAAAAACACAGACAACAATCACACCCACACTCACACTTACAACAACAACGACAACGACAACGACAATTTGGGTTTGATTTAAACTTAAACCTTTTATAATATTTAATATCTTTCTCCATTTTGGTCTTCCTTTCTTTAATATATTAATACTATATGCAAATATTTTTAAGTTTCTTGTATGAATTACCTAAATCAAATACTTCTGATAAGTGTCGAGTGGTTGATTAAATTAGTTTCCAAGTAGATTGTTTTATTCCCAAATTATTGTGTTTGCAAGTGTTTTTTTATAGAAATATCTTTCTAACTATATTAAGTTGAAATTATATATTTATATTTGGTAAAGAGAGGTATTGGAATAAGGATTTAGTTTTTAAATTTAGACGATACATATTATTAAGAAGTGATAAATATTGGGTGATGTTACCAAAAAAGTGGTTAGGAGACTTGTGGAAAAAACCGAAAATACTTTTGCATCAAAAAGAGATCAACCAAAAGTCTACGCAAGGATAGTTTCAATGATTTCAGTGTAATAGATTCCCATTTGATTTATGATTGTGTGGGGGGATATTGAATGAAAAAACAAATGCATCTATACGGTCATGACTTTGAAGTTATAGTAATAAAGGAAGAACTGTTTTTCGGTAAATACAGAGCGACTGTGAATTATTTGCAGTACCCAGATCATTTCGGTTTTGATTTTGGTTTTACTGAAGAAGAAGCGATTGACAAAACGGTTAGAAAAATATTAGCTACAAGTCCATTAGAATCTTTAAAGCATTTATATTAATTATCAAACTAAACATCCTTCTGGGTGTTTTTTATTTTGCGTAGCAACTAGCACAATGAGGTGATTACAAAACAAACAAATGGCCTGGAGGTGGTGTTTATGAGGTATGGCTAGACCGAGAAATACGAAGCGTGATGAAGCGTTTCAAATATGGCTCGAGAGCAAGGGGCAAATGCTCCTGAAAGATATTGCAGAACAATTAGATCTATCTGATTCCCAAATTCGTAAGTGGAAGAACCAAGTTACTAAACGAACGAGGGGCACGGTGCACCTAAGCAAAATCAGAACGCTACCACACATGGTTTTTTCGCTAAATTCCTACCGGAAGAAACGTTAGAAATCATGGAAGCGATGAATGAGCGTTCTCCCGCCGATTTAATTTGGGATCAATCCAAATACAATATGCTGCAATTATTCGTACTCAGCGGATAATGGTGCGTTCCTAGAGAACGTCATCGATATGGCCAACAATAAATATCGTAATGCTGGTGTTGCAGATATCCGCAAAGTTCCTACACCATTTAAACCATTAAAAACAACAGGGAATAGAGTGACGGGACATTTCGAAAAACCAACATAGGTGGATTAATCAGGTATTTATAACGGCAAATCAATTATTTTTGATGCAAAACAGACGGCGTTAACTAATTTCCCGCTTGATAATCTATCAGAGCACGAATGCGGGTGGGAGAAAATCGATTGCACATAAGGAATTTGAATCGATGGCGCAAGAGGTAAAAAGTAAAGATGGGTATGTGCTGCATTATTTGGAGGCTGTATAGCCAATATCGGAGGACACCTTGCCCTAGTGGAATTATCGCTTTAGACGATTAAAAAACAGATCATGTAGATTATGTAATGACTCAAGAATAGCAGCAATTATGACAAAAATAAAAATATCGCTATTGATTACATCACTTAATGTATTATGTTCTGCGAGTACAAACTGGAAATATGTTTCAACCGCAATTAATGTATATATGCCAAATTTCAAAACATTAAATAGACTATCGATAGCATTTAACAATGAGTCCACTCCCTTAATAATTTTATATTATCAATATATTCTTCATATGAAATCAAAATGTGTCGGGGAAGGAAGTTATCTTGGTTAGGCGTGATATAGCACTTAGCCAGTATTGTTGTGATAAAACATGCCATCGAGCTTGGGCGATCATGGGGAAATATATGTAATAGTATTAATGAAATTATTAAAAGGATCACTTATTTAAAAGTGACCCTTTAAGGTAATGAAGAAGAGGTTGGTAAAGTTAAATCACTTTACACTATATACTATGATTTGAGAGTTAACTGAAATAGCCGTGTACCTATATTATTAATAGAAAAATAAAAGCCACAGGGATGCATTTAATGAATTAGATATTGAACGCTACGAAATCATTGCTACGTTGGACAGTAAGACGAGCGACATTTGTCAGTCGATGGATGGAAAGGTTTTCAAATTGGCTGATTTTGAACCGGGTATAACAGCTAATCCTTTTCATCCCTATTGCCGTACCACTACTTGTCCGTTTTTCGATGATGAGTTCGATTTATCTCAACGTGCTGCACGTGGAAAAGACCGCAAGATTTATAATATTGATAGCAATATTAAATTTCCGGAATGGGAAGAAAAGCTCGTGTCATAGAATGTGATATATATTATTGGGGGTGAACCTAATTATGGATTATATTGTACATTTAAACGACTTCAAACCATATAAGGTAAAATCGGTGAATCTGATTGAAATAAAAGAAGGGTCATACTTCCTTTATGATGAAAAAGGAAATGTATTGCTTACCGTACCAAGAGACAAGGTTAAATGCATATTGAGCAAAGATATTATCGAAAAATAATTATACAAAGTCACTCATTTAAATAGAGTGGCTTTTTATTATGTCTTTTGTTTGTAGACATTAAAGAACGAACTTTATTAATCCCACTAAGGAGGCTATTACAATGACGAAAGAACAATTAATTGCACTAGGACTTACACGCAAGCAGTATTAGATGGTTACGGTCAGACGTTGCTACAAAGCGATTTTGACAATACAGTCAATGAGCTCCAAATAGCGAACGATACCATCGCGGACCGTGACACGCAACTTGAATGTTTAAAGGATGTAGATGCTGCAGGACTTCAAGAGAAAATCACTAACCTACAGCAAGAAAATGCGCAATCGAAATTAGATCATGCCAAACAGCTAAAAGACGAGCGCTTATCTACTGCTTTAAAATTAACTCTTACAGGTAAAGTGCATGATGTTGACTTAGTTTTAGGCCTTATCGACAAAGAACAAATTGAGCTAGATGAAAAAGGGAATATCACAAAGGGACTGGATGAGCAACGTAAAACATTGCAAGAATCAAAGTCCTTTTTGTTTGTTCCTGAAAAAGAAGAAAAGAAGCTTGAAATTAAAGGGTGGATTCCTGCCGGTGGTGACAATGGCACAGGTGGTGAGTTAGATGCAGGAAGTGCATTTGCTAAACAATTCAACGAAAAAGGTGCTGTCGGTTCAGATGCGCCGAATCCTTGGGAATAAAATTAATTAAAGGTAGGGCATACACATGCCATATGTAAAAGGTGTAGCAAATTATAACCGAATTAACTTTTTAGTATCTTCAAAGGTGCAATCATTTACAACATTAGTTAGTGATACTGGTCTAGCTACAGATGCCAACGGAAAGAAAATTGTACGAGCTGGTACTGTGTTACCTGCAAACGATGCAACAGCAAAAGGTATTTTGCATAACGATGTAGATGTAACACATGGCCCGCAACCAGGAGCGCTAATTGTAGAGGCTTATATCTTAGAAGCTCGTATGCACACGGCTCCAACAGAATAAGCAAAAACTGCATTAAAAGAAATTAAATTTCGTTAATTGAAAGGTGGAAAATTAATATGCCAGATATTTTAGAGTTATTTGCCCATAAAACAGTTCATAGTTATTTAAAGGAGCGTAAAATCACGCCATTCTCAGGTGAAACGCTATTCCCAGAAGTGAAGCACGACACACTTGAATTTGAATATTTAGTAGGTGAGAGCAATCTTCCTGTTGCTTCTAAAATTCATGCTTTTGATACAGAAGCGGAAATTGGTTCTGTTGAATTCGGTGAACAAGCACTTGAAGCTGCTTACATTTGCTTATGTGTATCGTACAGCTAAATAATTGACAAAGACCAAGCTAGATCTAGAGGCATCGTTTTTTTTTATCATTATATAAAATAATGTAGATTAAAAGGATAATCGTTTCTTTATGAAGAAGTAATAGTTGAGTAGAATAAGACTTTTTATTTAGATAAGGAGCTAATAATGAAAAAACTAACAACTTTACTTTTGATATTAGCATGTATCATACCAACAATTATGAACATAAATGTCACTGTTAACAACAGAATCAATGTTTTTAAATGTAACAGGGACGAATAAATGATAATGACCAGCAAAGCTAAATTAGCCGAGCTGGTATTTTTTATTTTACACTTGCCAAAACGGAAACGTTTGTTCTATTATAAACGCAAACAAACGTTCTTATTGAGGGTGCAGAAGATGAAAGAGCAATTAATAAAAGTGATGCAACGAAATCAATTAATCGATTTAATGTATATATCTAAAGATAGTTCTATTTCAAAACGTCGTATTAAGATCATCAAATTGGTTGGAGATAAATTTCAAGCATATTGTTTCTTGAAACAAGCTAAACGTACTTTTATTATCGATAACGCGTTAGACATTGCTCCGGTCGTTTATAAAGAAGGGGCTGTTAACTAATGTTAAGTATCGAACAACGCCAACTAGTACACGAGTACTTAGTATTAGATTTAGCAGTTCAATCACTTCAAACAGACTATAATAAGATGGAACAAACTGAACAAATGAAAATGAAAGCAATCTATTTACCGATTATAGATAACTTATTAACAAGCGTACGAAATGAATATCTTAACGCTAAACGTCTTCTGGCTAAAGATAAAATCCGTGTTGTAAAGTGGGTTAAAATTGACGAGCATTTTAGTGATGTGATAGTAGCGACAGCTGGTGAAGATATAACTATACGTTACGCTAACCGAGCAATTAAAACACATGTGGAAAATATGCTTTTGAGTTTAACAAGCAATTGTTTATGTTACTTTATTTATAGGGATAGCGTCAGATTTATGCGGATTTACAATGTTAAGAAATATACATGATTTTATTCATTAAAGTCGATCGTGCAGCTGTNNNGTCCCGAATAACACTAAGATATTGCTATAACTGACTTTTGAAGAAAGTGCATAAAATATCGTATAAANCAATGTTCAACCAAAAAGTCACGAAACGTTGTTTTTAACAACATTTGTGGCTTGATGGACGATTCCCAAGCTTTCATTTGGGAACGTTATTATGTTTATTTATGTATACGTTATAAATCCTTGTTGCACGAAAGCATACCTTTAGCTGAATAAGAAAAGTGACAGACAATTTATTTATTAAACTTCAAGTCTTACACTCGGTTATTTTCCCCAAGGCTGTTCACCATATCTTTTAAGCACCACGACTTCACCATCATTTTTTTTCAATCGATTATAAACATACTTAATTTTGTATTCATTGTATTTTTCTAATTCAATTTTATCGTAAAAATCCTTTGATAATAACAACTCACGTTCATCAATTAAAAGATAGTTTTTACCGTCTTTCTCTATAATGTTTTGTACGTCAATTTTAACTGTTTTTTCAATTAGAACATCACTAAGAGTATAAAAACCTGCTGCAAATACTCCTATAAAAATGAATAATACAAAGATTACGAATAACTTACTTTTACTCAATTGGCTCACCTCATCAATATCGGTATTTAATACCAACTATAATCTATTTATACCAAAATTTCAAAACTACCCCAATTATTTATTGCATTAAACTGCTCCGTTAGCCATACATGTAGCGGAAAACCCGCGCCACACCACAGAGAATGAAAGTTTATGACGTTCTTTCATAGGGGTTGAATAAGCTAAAGGAGCTCAATTTCTAGATTAAGATTTCCCAATTTCTCAATTAGTTTTTTTGCTTTACCATAAGGGTATTCTTCTATAAGTACATAAGGAAGACTCTTTAAACCTTTAATTAATTCAGAAGTGGGAATATTAAGTCCAAAAATACTCTTTATTCTAATTAAATCCTTAATTCCTCCGTCAAAAGTATTCACTACAACTACTTTACAGTTATAAGACCAATTAACATCTGTCTTTTCGTTTGTATTAATGTTTAGTCCACTTTTAATCCATTGAATTATATCTGTTGAAATTAATGAAGCATTTTTAGGGTTCATATCTCCAGAGTCAACAATTAGAATCTCTACTTTATTGGGTTCTTGTCTCATTAGTAGAACCCTACCACCACTATCATCACCAATAGCGATATAACCTGGTGCGTATTCAAACACTTCATAAGTTAAATTACGTTCAATAATCTCTTGTGTCCCATAAATATGAACTCCTTCGTCTGTAATAAATCCATCTGCATATCGAAGGAGAATCTTAAATACTTCAGGTAAGGAAAATCCTATCTCTAGCTCAACTTCGCAGACTTTTTTCTTGCTAACACCTTTGTTAACCATGCCGATGATCAAATTTGAAAAGTCCATTTTATCCTCCTAAAGTACATCTATTTTCCCGAATAGCTTTTTGAATTAATTTGATTTTAACATTTATTATTGAACTAACTTGCTTCGTTAGTTTAAGTACATTATTTCACAATCTTTATAGTTGAATCAATTTCATAAATCATCTTTTTTTAGAGCTTAGACTTCTCCTGTGTAAAACTTACGTTTTAAAAAAATTATGCAGCTTCCTGTTGCTCTTGTAATTGTGCATTAATGCGATCGATTGCTAATTTGCAGGCATTATAAACAAACGTCACCAGGTTGAAATGTAACTTTGCTTTTCTACCTGTTCTGTGACGGACATTTTTTAATTGAAAGAATTGCTTTAAATAGGCATTTACTTTTTCAACGGCAGTGCGTTCTTTATAGAGATTTTTCCAGTATTCTGAACCTCTTGCTGGATACGTGTACTTGCGAATATCCGTTTCGCACTTGATTTTGTATACCTTTTGACAGAGCGTATCTTTTCTTAATGGACATGTTTCACATTCCTTTGGACGTGTGAATTTGAGTGTACGATATTTTTCGTCAAAGCTATCGTAACAGTAGCTATGTTCACGCACACATGTTGGTCGGAAATGCTGGTCAAAACCGATCACTTCGCCTTCTCGACGGACATTATAAGGAATGATGACACGCATGGTTTGATCAAGTGCTTGGCGATAAATAGGTTCGTAATCATAACCTGCATCAAAAATCGCGGTTATAAAATGGTTCGGTACTAATTGCGCTACCTTTTTGAGTAACCGAATCGCCGCTTTACTATCACTTAAGTTGCCTGAAGACATCAGGCGAGCTACGATATATTGGCTTTTTGTGGACACAACTAGATGACCCTTAAATCCATACCAGAACGTTTTTTTACCATCACTATTTTTCTTGATGCCCCAGTTTGGCTTTATGGGAATGTCTTGCCAAAGCGTATTGAGTGGGATGGTTAATTGCGCCTCTAGCTTCTTTTCATAAGTCTTTTGTTTCGCTTCGATTTCTACTTGTTCGGCGAGCCAGGCAGCGTGTTCTTCTTTTGATTTACGTCCAAGCTTTTTGGGTGGCATGACTTCCTTTTTTTTCAGAAGGCTTAGAGGCATCACGAGATTCAAAATGTGTTGCGTCAAAACCAAGGTGCTCATCATCAAAAAAACCTTCAGTAAAGGCTGTTTGAATGAGTTCATCCTGCATGTAATCCATCACATATGATTCACTAATCACGCGAATCATACGTGAATAAGATGCCTCAGATGGAACGGCATCTGAGAATAGAAAACCGCAATCCAAATGGAATAAAGGATCATTGACTAAACGTTTAATTAAATCCTTTATTGTAGGAATACGTTCTACAATGCGAATGATGAGGGATTGAATCATGGCACCGTAGTTACATTCACGTGGAGCCCCACGCAATGACTTTTTCGAAAAGAGTTGAAAGATTGGTTGTACGTCGAAAGTGGCGAAAATCGCATCAAATCGGTGCGAACTTTC
>NZ_LMBZ01000024.1:0-70222 GCF_001439635.1 Solibacillus cecembensis
TCTAATGCATTTTTCAGTGCACCTGTAATTGAGTGATTGTATTCTTGTACGATGAATACGAAACCATCTTGTTCTGCGATTGCTTTTGACCAACCTGCCGCGCCTGGTGCATCTCCTGTACCTAAGAATGGTAGGTCATAATCTGCAATATCAATAATTGTATAGTTTGCATCTCCGCGCTTATCTGCAACTTCTTTTACCCAGTTTGCTACTTGTGGTGAAACACGTCCTTGACGAGTTGATCCAATGATAATACCAATATTTAATTTAGTCATTTGTTTTTCCTCCTGAATGTTTGTTGTTTTTTTAAATAAATCCTTAATAAATCCCATTGTTCATTCTTCCTTACTTATTCAATTTTTATTCGTATTCTTTTTCAAATACTTTCGTCGAGCGCACTGTATCGATTGGTCGAACAACACTTTCAATATGATCACGTTTTGACTCTAAAAATGGTGGTAATGATAAAATTTCCCCTACTGTTTCATAAGGTTCATCTCCCATAAATCCTGGTCCATCTGTTGCCCATTCAAATAAAATGCCTTGTGCAACACGTGCGTATAGTGACTCAAAGAAGAATCGATCCACATAACCTGATGTGCCAAAACCAAAGCCTTCTAAGCGCTCAATCCATTCATGTAAAACATCTGTGTTTTCTAGTCGGAACGCAGCGTGATGGACTGTACCAAAACCTTGACGTCCTTGTGGTAATACGGTGTTATGCTCAACGATTACCGATGCACCATTTCCACCTTCGCCAACTTCAAATAAATGCAGTGCGTCTTCTTGAGCTGTTTCACGCATAACCATCACTTTTTCAAGCATTTCTTTAAAGTAATCAAACTGTGAAATGCGGATGTGTACGGGTCCTAAGCCTGTAATTGCAAACTCCAGTGGAATAGGTCCCTTTTGCCAAGGTATACCCGACTCAATTCCTTTATTTAATTCATCTGAAATAAACATATATTGTTGATCATCAAAGTCTACGAAAGATAGTGTTTGTTTACCAAATTGCGTTTTAATACCTGCATGAGCTACTTCTAAACGATCAAAACGTTTTACCCAGTAATCAAGTGCTGCATCCGTTGGCACTCGGAAAGCTGTTTTGTAAATTTCATTTGTGCCATGTACACCTTTAGGAATACCTGGGAAATCGAAAAATGTCATATCTGTACCAGCAGATCCTTTATCATCAGCGAAAAATAAATGGTATGTTTGAATGTCATCTTGGTTAACTGTTTTTTTACTAAACGCATGCCTAAAATATTTGTGAAAAAATCATAATTTTTTTCTGCATTGCTTGTAATTGCTGTTACATGGTGAATTCCTTTAATGTGTTTCATTCTAACTCCTCCGTTATCTTGAATTCGAGATATCACCTCGAAAAATTAAAGATGTTCTGCATGAATGCCGATTCGCTTTGTTAACTCTATAAACGTTTCAAGCTCTTCTTCCGTCAGTACATCAAATGCTTGTGCGACTTTTTTTTCATGTTTCGGAAAAATACCTTCGATAAATGCTGTCCCCTTATTTGTGAGTGATGCAAAAGTTACGCGTCGATCATTAGGGCAAGCAATTCTTTGGACAAATCCTCTTTTTTCGAGCTTATCTACGACATACGTTATGCTACTGCTGGCAATGAGTACTTTCTTGCCAATTATTTGAATTGGTTGATCACCTTTATGATAAAGTAACTCCAATACAGCAAATTCAGTTAAGTTCAATTCATTTTCTATAATATCTTGTCGGGACACTTCTTGGACGGTATTTGCTGCACGAAGTAATACAGTAAAAGCTTTTAACTGCTTTTGATAGTCACTCATCGGCAATCCTCCTTATCGTTACGAATTCATTTATCTTTAATTCGAGATAAATATATCATGTATAAAAATGACTGTCAACACATTTGCCGAAATTTGTTTCGAAATTGAGATATTTAATTTTCTACAATTCTTTTATAGCCAATTACAATACGCTAAAACAAAAAACAGCAACCTACATAATAATTTGTGTAAGTTGCTGTTATCTTATTCATTTATTCGCAAACAACAAGTTCGCGCTTAAAATTACCCTTTTGTACAATCGCACGGTCGATAATTGTTAAACCGGCATTTGCGATTTTGTCGTCCATCGATTCAATCGTCACGATGATTACTCTTTTCGCAATTCTTCTCGCATGTGTAATAATACTCTGTTGCAAATCACTAGATGCATGTGTAAATAAATTATATGGCATATCAATGATTGCTACATCATAACCACCAGATGCTTCTTCGATGGGACCAATATGTACATTTGGTTCATAGCCGAAATGGCGTAAATTGATTTCAGAGCCCCAAACAACGCGCTTATTAATATCTCGCCCTTCGATTGGAATGCCCATGCTCATTGCTTCCACTAATACCGTTCCAATACCGCAGCATGGATCGATAATACGGAGCCCTTCTGGATATGGCGCCGCAATATTGACAAGTGCTCGCGCATCACGTGTACTTAGTGCAGTAGAGTACATTTCTGGTTTTTGCATATGCTTTAGCCAAATCGATTCCCCGTGCACTAATTCACCGAAGTAAAATTTATCCTCATATACGACAAGTCCAAATTCCACATCTGGCTCATCTAAATTTGGTTCTGCCGGAATGGCTAACCCGATTTCTTTCATATAGTTGTTGCGGACTGGTCGTGCAATTTTCGGTTCAATGCCCGCATCTGAAGTATTCAAGCAACTAATTTTAAACGTTTTTTCCTTCAGTTCAATTGTCGAAGCAAACGCAACGATTTCTTCTACTGTTGCCGCCTCACACCAAATATCCAAGCGCAAACGCATAAACGGACTGCGACTTGGCTCTACTTTTCGCTCACTTAAAAGGACATTACTTTCTACATGGAAATTAAAAAATGTGCGCATTTCCAGTCGTGAAAGCTCGTACTCATCCTTTCGCCAAGCGTAGTTATACATAAATTTCATGCTTATAGTTCAATCGTTTCTAATAATTGCGCAACAAATTGATAAAGCAGTTCATATACTTGTTGGATTGTCATTTGCTCATTAAATCCTGCTAAACAGTCCACTGCAACGTTCAGCTCCCATAAACCTTCTTGCATTGAAAAAGAAGCACTGCTGCTACCTAATGCAGATTTTACATTTTCTTTTAAATAGTGACGAATTGTTTCCCCATGCTTTTTTTGTACCTTCAGCCCAAAAAGTGCTGTATATAAACGAAAGGCATCATCATATTCGACTGCCATTTCGTCTATGCGTATATCTTGAAATTGTGTACATTCTGCAAAAATAAATTCGCTTTGGTTTTCCTTTAAATAGCTAATCGGTGTATTTGTAAATGCTGCTTCTGTCACCGCAATTGTTTCTTCTGTCTCTTTACTACAACGTTCTACTACTTCTAAATTTAAAATCATCGTTATCTTCCTCTCTTACTTCCAATGGACACATACGTTTTATGTCTCCTACTAATTAAAAATTGTTCGTCAATCATTTACTTTTTTTCGCCAAGCAATGGAATCTTGCTTTGAGCGAATTGTTGAAACGATAATTACCGCGCTAAATGAAAATAAAACAAGTCCTGTAAACCAAAAGCCCAATGTTCCTGTTAAATCGAGTGTTCCAAGTAAGAATGACCCTGCAACAACGCCCATGGAGAAAAAGGCATAAAAATAGCCATATGCTTTACCGCGTGTTGCTTTTGTCGTGGATTCAATCAACATCGTATTAATAGCTGGGAAGAAAAAGGCGAATCCTACCCCATAAAACGCTAGCGCGGCGTACAAACTTAAGGTCGTTGTTGATTGACCGATAATAACTTGGCTGATTCCTAACACCGTAACACCAATGAGTAATGTATAGCTTGAATTGATATAATCAAAAATTCGGTTTGTTGGCAATAAGAACATTAATACTGCAACAATTCCAAAAACGCTCAATAATGTACCGGACATACGCGAGCTGTATCCCAAATCTTCCACGTGCATCGGTAACAAATAGGCTAACACACCTTGTGAAAACATAAGGAAAAACGCGCCTCCATAAGCTTTCATTAACCCATTATTCCATTTGAATTCGTCTTTTTTATTCGCTGCTGATTTTTTAGATAGCGGCGTGATCCGTAAAAATATGATCATCCCTATTAATGATAAAAGTCCATAAAGTGCAACCAAACTTAACACATTTGGAACAGAAATTTTACTTGCTAATATACCACTTGTAGCAGGCCCAACGATTGCTGCGATTCCTACAAACGAACCCACAATCGCACTTCCGCTCCCCTGCTTTGATTTTTCCGTTGTGTTCGCTAGTAACGTAAATGCAGCTGGTGTTATAAAACCACTACTAAAGCCATGTATACAACGGACGATTAACAAAGTCGTCGTGTCATCAACAAGCTGATACGCGAGTAATGATAAAATGGACATACATAACCCAAAAATAAGTATTTTAGATGCACCAATTTTGTCAGTGAAAACGCCTGACAATATATTACCAAATGTATTCATAAAGGAATACATGCCGACAACAATCCCTGCGATAAATGTAGTAGCACCAACAGACAAGGCATATGTACTCATTACAGGTAGCTGAACAAATAAATCAAAAAATGAGAAGAAAATGATGGCATACACAAGCCATTTTTTTGGAATTGGCTTAACCTGCAATTGTGGTTGCATTTTCTTTAATTTCAACTCAAATATAAAATTCCCAAACGGAATAAATGCAACGGCTACAGCAGAAATGGACCAAATAAGATTCCACCTAATACGGATTTGAACAAGAGCAATTGCGATTATATATAAAACGAAAATCCCACCGTGTAAACTACCATTAATCGTGACGAAAATTGGCATATTTGCAAAATATTTAAGTGGCATCGCGATAAATAAGAGCGTAATAAGTGATAAACCGTCTAATACTCCCATTATTCTTAAAAAACGTATCGGATGAATGGCCAACTCCCCCTCTCACAGCAAAATCGTACATCCTATTATAGCATGGAGTAGGACAAGAAACCTATTTGAAACAAATATTCATCCGATAAATAGTCGATTCGTGTCTAAATTTAGAAAAATTCGCACCTCATTACGAATCCTGCTTATGATCTTCCAAAAAATCTTTGCTAAAGCTTGTTTTAGAAGCATAACTTGATTTTTTTGCGCGTACTCCCCGTTGCAAAACCCCTTTACCGAACTTCTTTTCAATCGACTGAACGAGTTCAATAATCGGCTCTTCTTTCGCATGTTGTTCAAAGTTAAACAAATTCAATTGCTGCGTCGTTTCTGCTTGGTCGACAACATTAGAAACGGTAATGCCTATAAGCCGTATTGGTGTTTCATCCCAACTTTGAATAAATAATTTCCACGCAATATCAAAAATCGCATCCGCATTTTGTAGCGCATTTCGAACTGATTTACTCCGTGTTTGATTTTTCCATTCAAAATTACGAATTTGAATGCTGACCGTAGTACCGACTAAATATTTTGCCTTTAAACGCTCAGCTACACTGCGACTTAACTTTTCAAACGTCTCTTTTAAAATGTAATACTCCGTTTCATCCCTTGGTAATGTTGTGGAATTCCCGACACTCTTTGTATCATAGATTGAATTGGGATCGACAGTTCGCTCGTCAATTCCGTTCGCTCTATTTTTTAAACGCACTCCATTTTTCCCTAAATTGTTTTGAAGCATACGTCCATCCGCATTTGCCAAATCGCCTATTGTCAATATCCCAAATGTCGCCAATTTTTTAGCAGTACTTTCACCGATACCATGCATTTCAATCACTTTTTGCGGCCATAACAGTTGTTGAATTTCTCGCTTCCTTAACACCGTAATCCCGAGTGGCTTTTTCATATCCGATGCGGTTTTCGCTAAAAATTTGTTCGGTGCAATGCCAATCGAACATGGTAAATCCAGTTCCTCCATAATGCGTTGCTGAATTTCTTCTGCAATCTTCATAGGGTGCTGTATTATCGAACGCTCCGTCACATCTAAATAGCCTTCATCAATAGACACCGGTTCTACAAGATCTGTATAGCTACGTAAAATCGAAAATATGGCAGCACTTGCGACTCGATATTTAGCAAAATCGGGTGGTAACAACAGCAGCTGTGGGCATTTCCTTTTTGCTTTTCCAACCGTCATTGTTGTATAAATCCCGTGCGCCCTTGCCTCATATGAACTCGTCACAATAATCCCTCGTCGCTCTTTCACATTCCCCGCAATCGCAATCGGTTTTCCTTTTAAGCTCGTATCATGTGCTTGTTCAACCGACGCATAAAAACTATTCATATCCACATGAAAAATAACCCTTCCTGCCACTATTACCACCGCCTTTGCTTCTATTTTAATATGAATCATGATTGGAATCAAAAAAATCCGAACTTCAGTCATTGAAGTTCGGATCATTATTATTTTCTTTTCATTCGGTAAAGCACAAATAGCGAAATAAACCACAGTGGTGTGAGCATTAATGCAGTTCGAGTCGCTTCTGAAATCGCCATAATTACTAGTAAGAATGCGAAGAAAGCTAATACTAAATAGTTAATAAATGGTGTTAATGGTGCTTTAAATGTAGAACTTTCATGTAATTCTGGGTGACGCTTTTTATAAATAATATGCGAAATTAAAATGATACTCCATACCCAAATAAAGCAAATCGCACTAATCGTCGTCACAATTCCAAAAGCATCCTCTGGCATGAAATAGCTTAATAATGCTCCAATGGATACGACAACTGCTGAAAAAATTAAACCGTTTTGTGGCACACTTCTTTTATTTAAAGTGCCGAATTTTTTTGATGCTTGATTGTTCGAGCCAAGACTAAACAACATACGGCTCGTTGAAAATAAACCACTATTCCCAGCAGATGCCGCAGATGTCAACACAACAAAGTTAATTAACCCTGCTGCGACTGGAATACCGACTAATGCAAACACTTGCACAAATGGCGAGCTTTCCGCACTTAATGTGTTCCACGGATTAATTGTTAAAATAACGAATAATGCACCTACGTAAAATAATAAAATACGCAGCGGAATTTTATTAATCGCAGAAGGAATATTTTTTTGTGGATCTGCTGTTTCTGCTGCCGATACACCGACTAATTCTACACCAACAAAGGCAAAGACAACCATTTGGAAAGCCATTAAGAAGCCAAATGCACCATTTGGGAATAAGCCACCATGCTCCCAAAGATTCGATACAGCTACTTGCCCTGTGTTTGTTTCAAATCCAATAATTAATAAAACAACGCCAATTACGATTAGTGCCACAATCGTAATAATTTTAATGAGCGCAAACCAAAACTCTAACTCTCCGAAAAGTTTTACAGTTAATAAATTCAATCCTAGTAATACGACTAAACAAGCAACTGCTGGTACCCATTGCGGGATGTCAAACCAATACTGTGTGTACATACCGACTGCAATAATATCGGCCATTGCAGTCATGATCCAGCAAAACCAATACGTCCAACCTGTCACATAACCTGCCCAATCACCTATGTATTCTGTCGCAAACTCAGTAAAGGATTGATAGCCACCTTTTGATAGTAGTAATTCTCCTAATGCACGCATGACGAAAAATAATGCTATTCCGACAATTAAATACGCAAAAATAATAGATGGTCCTGCTAATGCAATCGCTTTACCCGAGCCTAAAAATAACCCTGTCCCAATCGTTCCACCAATTGCGATCAATTGAACATGTCGATTTTTTAGCTCTCGTTTTAACTGTTGTTGTGCCAAGATGTTTTCCTCCGATGTCATTATTTTGCTCCAAACTTTTTAGTCAGGATTGAAATAATAGCGATGAGGTTCGCGGTGAATCAATTTTTCTGAAAATAAAAAGAGACTGCTCCCTAGAATGGAATCAGTCTCTATAACTTGAGAATAAAGAATAACAACGTTTTTTAAACACTAAAAAACATCTACTATTATTACCCCTCTGTCCTTTTGCCTGAGATTATGAACCCTTCGGCGACGCAATTAATGCGCTCTCTCCAGAAACTGCTCCCGTTTGTAGTTTTATCCACAACGATCATTGCAATGATACTTTATGCATTTGTATGCTTATTAGATGTTGAAAATTTCCACCATCCAATAATTCGCGTCCAACGCTATTATTGTACTATAACATATTCTACCAACTAATTTGTTGTATTACAATAGGGAATTTCAAATAAGACCTTATGATGCGTGTATTCAATAGCATTTTTCTGATATTTCTATTTAATTTTATTCCTAAGGGAGAGATTTATTGAATAATAATTTTCACTCTAAATCTAATTCTGTAGGAAAATAAATCGGAATCTAATCAATTTCTTTTAAAAAAGAGCTTGAAAAACAATTTATATCATATTACCTTTTCTAGGAAGGGAGGAATAAAATATGCAATTAACTATTGAAAAATTACCTGAATCAAGGATTGCTTTTTTCCGAAACGTTGGAGAATACGGTGAAAAGCAAAATAAAGAATTAATGGAGGCATTTAAAGGGTGGGCACAGTTGAATGGGATATTTGAGAATTCTACAATTTTAGGTATACCACAAGATAACCCAGAGATTACACCTAAAGGGGAATGTCGTTATGATGTTAGCGTTGTAATAGATAAAGACTTTCAAGTGGAAGAACCCGCTCAAATTGGGACGTTTTCTGGAGGAAAATACGCTATTTTCTTGCTTGACCATACAAAAGAGGCAGTCAGCGAATTTTGGGGCACCATCTTTTCTGAAATTGAAAAAAATAATCTAGTCATCAGAGAACACCCCATTATTGAAAGATATACTTCACAAATGATTGCTAACCATCTGTGTGAAATATTAGTTCCTATACGGTAAAAAAAATGGAGAAGGGCTGTTTGTATGCCCTTTTCCACTTTTATTTCCCTTATAAAAGCTCGGCCATAAAACGTTTTTTCATTTCCGGCCATTCTTCACTAGTAATGCTGTACATCACGGTATGACGGATTGTACCTTCTTTTCGAATCATATGATTGCGTAAAATGCCCTCTTTTACAGCACCTATACGCTCAATCGCTTTTTGCGAACGGACATTTTCATGACCTGTTTTAATTTGAATTCGATTTAATCCGAGTTCTTCAAAACCATATTGCAATAATAAAAATTTACAATTAGTATTTATATTTGAACGCCAATAAGCCGGTGTGAGCCAAGTAGAGCCGATTTCGAGGCGTTTATGTGCCATTGAAATATCCATAAAAGTAGTAGAACCAATCACATCATTCGTTTGTGCATCAATAATGACAAATTGATAATCGGTTTGCGCTTCTCGTTTTTTTATACCTTCTTCTACATATTGAACGACACTTTCCAGGTCCAATAATGTTACCGACAAATGCTCCCAAATTTCAGGAAACTGCGCGGCTTTATATATTCCGTCAATATGCTCAGTATTAATTGGTACTAATTTGACAACTTCATTTTCTAAGGCTTTCATCTACTTGTCCCCACCTTTAACGTTTAGTTTTCAAAATTTCATATCAATTACGCCTCAGCGTAATTGCGTCCAGATTTTTTCGAGCTCGCTCGAAAAGTTTCCCTTAAAAATCTGTGACATCCGCCGGGGCTTAACTTGATTCAGCCGGGGTTTGAAACCCCACTGAATAGAATTGCCTATTTAGTGCATTCATCATCCACTTATTGAAGTGGGAGATGCACGCTGAAGCAAGTTAAACATGTAACTTTATTTGTTCAACGACTTCATCCATTGTCGCAACAATTTTGCCGTTTCGCTTAATGAGCCCAACAACGAATAAATTGCGGTAAATAAATTGATTTTCTGTACCGTCTTCAATTAATGCATCGATTTTTTTCGTATTTGTACGTCCCATTTGGCGCACATCTGAAAACAGCGCAATAATTGGTCGATTTAATGCAGAAAATGCACCGATTTCCGCTGCTACACCCGAGTCAATTTCAATGCCATCAATGACAGCAATTAATACATCACTTACTTGTAGACTCTCTAAATCCGCCTCTGCAATGGCTAAGCTATTGGCATAACTATTTTTATCATTAATCGCCGCGTTTTCTTGTGGCACATACAAATCAATCGCCGGCACAGCTTCCCGTATTTTCGCTGCCAACACTTCATTGACGTACCGATCTCCAATTGAAAATAAACCATTTGCTAAATATGCTTTCATTTTAATTACTCCCTTTTTTAACTTTTAAATTTTAATTATTTAATTTTTGAACTAACAATTATCTTCCATATCATTATGGCAAACAATGCGATAAGTATTATTGCGAATGAAAATCCAAGTGAGGAATCATCACCAAAAGAAATTCCGATGCTTTCATAAACAAGGAAGGCAAATAAGACATTTATAATGTTTTTCATATAGTTTAACATTTGCCGACTATTTAAGTAAAAGGCGTGGACATTCGCTTCACATAGTCTTTCCGGGTAATTATGCACATGTGGATAACGTTCAATTAACTCCATGAAAAACGTAAGAAGAATAGCGATAACTGGCAAAATTAGCAGCTCATATTTTGACCCCCAGCGATCGACTTCTCCGACTGCATTGAAATGTGCAGGTACTTCCGCTGGTAATGAAGACCATTTCAATAGCAAAAAAACAACCATTGCAACGAGTGATATGTACCCAAATAGATTCGCTACACGTTCTGAAGTTGATTTTTCGATTTGTAAAACTGGTCGATAATATGTATTCATTCATTAACACCACCCTTCCCATGTATACGAGTCAAGGTGCTATAAAGTTCCAATTATTTGGTTTATTATTCAACTCGAAAAACACGCAAATCATTTTTCGATATGCGTGTTTTTTTGCCTAGCCCTTTTATATTGAAGATTCTTCTGTTTCATTTTCCAACATCTTGTGTAAGTATTGAACAATTTCACGAATACCTTCCAGTGAATTGACCAAAATATTTGGATCAATACAAGAAATCATGCGGTCTTCTAAATTCGCAACGGCTGTAAAATATTTCGTTTTCTCATAATTTACTAAACCCATTTGTTTAATAATAGATGGATCAAAGTTTAAAATTTCTCTCGCATCTGAAACGTATAAACCGTAATTCACAAGCTCGGTATTTAAAATGATGACACGGGCAATATCTCCCGACGTCGAACGATTGTATAAGATTTTTTGTAAATCAATAACTGGAATCAGCTCTCCACGATTTCTCGTGAAGCCTAATAAATAACTCGGTAAATGCGGAATCGGTGTTACACGCTCCAACTTTTCAATCGACACAACTTGCTCAATAGGAACCGCATATTCTTCGTTTCCACAAGCGAAAACAACCGATTTTTCAAAATTCATATTGCCACCTCTTATTTTGTTGTTTGCTTCACTATTGCCACTAATAAATCGGCTAATTTTTCTAATTCTTCAATAGGCATTCTTTCATTTGTCGTGTGAATTTCCTCATAGCCTACCGATAAATTCACTGTTGGAATACCGAATCCTGCGATTACATTGGCATCGCTACCGCCACCAGAAATACCTAGTAATGGAGTACGATCCACTGCTTCAACAGCAGCCATCGCGATTTGAACGACTTTATCTTGTTCCGTCACGCGGAAGCCTGGGTACATTAATTTTACTTCAACCTCTGCACGCCCACCATTTTCTAGTGCAACCCGCTCAAACGTTTTTTTCATATGAGCCGTTTGCACGTTTAATTTAGCTTCGTCAATTGAACGAGCTTCAGCAAGGATATTCACTTCATCACAAACGATATTTGTCGCTTGTCCACCTTCAAAACGTCCAATATTAGCTGTCGTTTCTTCATCTAAACGCCCTAATTTCATTTGCGCAACCGCTTTGGCAGCAAGTGTAATCGCAGAAATACCTTTTTCCGGTGCAACGCCTGCATGGGCTGTTTTACCGATTATTTTTGCCATTACTTTCGCTTGGAATGGAGCCGCTACAACGATACCGCCTACTTTTCCATCACTATCAACTGCGAAACCATATTTTGCAGTAATAAGAGTTGGGTCCAATTCCTTTGCACCGACTAAGCCACTCTCTTCACCAGCCGTAATAATGAATTGGATCGTCCCATGTGCTATATTTTGTTCCTTTAAACGACGTGCCATTTCAAATAATGCGGCCACCCCTGCTTTATCATCTGCCCCTAAAATCGTCGTGCCATCTGAATAAATATAGCCATCTTCACGAATTTCAGGCTTAATCCCTTTGCCCGGCACAACCGTATCCATATGTACTGTAAAGTAAATCGGATCAACTGCCTTATCACCATGCAATGTTGCAATAATATTTCCTGCACCATGACCTGTGCGCGTATGTGAATCATCTTGGAAAACGTCAAAGCCCATATCAGTCAGCTTTTCTACTAATACAGGTGCAATGACTTCCTCATGTTTTGTTTCCGAATCAATTTGTACTAATTCTAAAAATTCCTTGACTAAACGACTATTCATCTCGAAACACTCCCCTTTATTTAAACTAAGCTATGCCTTATTTTACGCCGCTATTTTTGAAAAAACAATGCTTGTTCATCGGATTCGTAAATAGCTTGCTTTTGTGTAAGTATTTCCTGCTGCTTCTCTAAAGTAGTATCTAGCTTCATTTGAAGTTGCTGCAATGTATTATTAACATCGTCTTGCACGCGTGAAATTTGATTCATGGATGTAGAAATTTTCGAATGAATCGACCATGCCGAAAATATATCATCAAAGAAATAGTCTGCAAATTTCACAAAGCCATCCGTATCAATACTTAATGTGTCATGTTTCATTTGCTGAACATCTAATAATTCATTGTGGAAGCGCTGTAATGCAATTTGTGCTTTGTGAATCGCGCTATTGGATTCATCCAGCTTGTCATGTTTCATAGCAGTTGCAATGAACCCACCACCGAAAAATGTGTCCCAAGTTGAATACGAGCTCGCACTCTTTAATGAATGTGCTGCATCCGCTAAAGCACGTAAAGCATTTTTCCCCGCATCATTTGCTTCATGTATTTCAATTAATAATTGCTTTAATAGCAGTTCATTTTCGATTAGCTTCGTTAATTTTCCCGCAACATGTGGTGCATGCTGCATAAGCCAAAATTCCCGTTTTCGTTCTAGTTTTTGAAGCTCTTGCTCGACGTAGGTCTCATTCACGGCATTAATTTTATATAAAAGTTCGACCAAATCATCCTGTAAATCCTCGTGCGTTAACTGCGCTTCAATATACTTTAATTCACTGATTGCCACGACATCCAGGCGCTGTTCAATGAGCTCATCTTTTTTCCCAGACCATTCACGGAATAAATTAAGAATCGACGTTTTTTCCAATTTTTGAAGCTCATTCTTCGCCGCTACTAATTCCGTTTCATAATACTTCACTTCATTATTTGCATGTAGTATTAATCGTTCAAGCGTCGTGTGCTGCTTCTTCCATTTATCGACGTTCAATAATTGCAGTCTGAAATTTCCAGCTTGCTGTTGTAATTGCTGCCATTCCATTGAAAACGCCCCCTTATAATAACAGTTTAATATGTTTACTATTGCTTGTCTAAGAGGTTTTTAGGGAAATTGGTTTTTTCATACAATATTAGCTTTTAAAGTTTTTTCAAACGAGCGATTCTGCATGTATAAAAAAATACTCGCTCCAACTACAAGAGCAAGTACCGTTTTATTTCTCCCATACACCGTAATGAAATTTAGCCGTTAACCGAACATCACGTTCAAAATCATATTGTTCAAAAAAGGTAGATTTATAATGAGCTTTCAATACGACGCTTTTTCTCGCAACTCGTTTAGCCTCACGAACCCATTGTGCATCCAGTGCGATATGACTCCCCGCATGGCGCAAAGCTTCAAAGTTCGTTGATTCTTCTATGACTTCCTCAAACATCGGATCCAAATAGACAACATCAAAGCTATTGTCCAGTTGCTGTTGTAAAAAATCCATTGCTTTCGTATGGACAACTTCAATTTGACGCATGCATGCCGTCAAAGGAAGCTCTGTTGTATCATACGTTTTCATGCCATTTTGAACAATGAATGCAATATTTCGATCCGCTTCAAGACCGGTTACTCGTCCCTCTGCCCCCACAGCAAAAGCCGCAACCATACTGTCAGAACCAATGCCAAGCGTACAATCTAAAAAAGAATCGCCGCTTTGCAATTGACATGCTTTTAAAAGAGGCTCTTCCTCACCGCGCGCCACTCGTTTCAAACGAAAAGCGGCAGAGTTTGGATGGAAAAAAAATGGAGAATCAGCACCTTGTGCATAATATTCATACCGATTTTTCCCTGCGATCATTACATTTGCTGCATATTCATTCATCAACTTTGCAACCGAACGCTTTTTCCGTGGAACGACTTTTGCATTTAATGCTTCACTCGCTGCATGAACAAGCTGTAAAGACAGTTCATCCGGTCTTCCAGCTGTTGTGACAATGGTTACTCCGCACATACTTGCTTTAAAACATCTGTTAAATGCTCACGAATTTGTTCCATTGGGAAACCTTCAATCTGTTCACGAGGAATAAAATACGCTAATTGGCCATCTTTTAATATAGCCATTGATGGTGAGCTTGCTGGCACTTCATCAAAATAGCCACGCATCGCAACTGTTGCTTCTGGATCTTGACCCGCAAAAACCGTTACTAAATGATCTGGCTTTATTTCAGCAACTGCTTCACGAGCTGCCGGACGAGCTAAGCCCGCTGCACATCCACATACCGAGTTGATGACAACTAATGAAGTCCCCTTCGTTTCCGCCATAAATTCATGCACACTATCCGCAGTTGTTAGTTGTGTAAAACCTGCATTTTCCAGCTCATCACGCATTGGTTGTGTTACTTGTCTCATATATTCATCGTAAGCATTTGTCATTTTTCATAACCTCTTTCTTTTTCATATGTATTCACAAAGCCTAGTATAACAGTGTTTTTGATGGTTGTACAAAGATTGGATTTTCGTAAGTTTTCGGATTGTTTCAGGATTTATGCTACCTTTTTGGGTTTTGAAAAAATGAGGTTTTTGAAAACGCATCGGATGCGTTTTTTTATAAATAATAGAAATAAAAATAGCCCTCCACAGATTGTGGAAGGCTTCATATTAAGACGGGCTTGCTGCTACTTTCGCTTTTTCTGTAACAATTAATTTATATCCAGCAACGTATTTACTTTCAAATTTAGTAATTTCCGTATCATTATTAGATTTGGTATAAATAAAAGCACTTTTTAATTGCAGTTCTGCATACGATACAGCCTCTTCGATAGTATCTGAATTAAAATGATGCTCACCTATTTCATTTCCATTGCTACTTAGATATTTGATAATAATCATAAACTCACTTCCTTTCATTATACTTATTTCGACAAAAGGAAGGATTTACCTCTCACTACTCGTTACCATAAAAATAACGGCGGTCGAATAACAGCCTTTTGATATATTTTTGATAATTAATTTACGAGTCACCCAGGCATTTTGAAACGATTAAAGTCCAAAAATTGTTGACTAAACTAACCCATCTGTTACTTAAATAACTTAAGAATCTTAAATTTCTTTAATAAACTCTACTCTGTTTCCAAAAGGATCTCTAAACTCAAAACGTTCAAAGTTGGGAATTGGTACTGAATCCAATATTTTTATATTATTTTCTACCAATACACTTTTCCAATACGATACATCTTCAACCTGATATGCTAAGTGCCCTTTTGTTGATAATCTATCAAAGCCATCTTCTGTTCCCACATGCACCTCTTTATCGCCAACTTTTAACCAAAATCCCCCTCTGCCTTGAAGTGAAACTGGCTTTTCAATTTCTTCTAATCCTAATACATTACAATAAAAATTCTTACAGTCCTCTTCAGCACCTTTTGGAATAGTTATCTGTGCATGATGTAATCCCAGAATCATTTATATCCCCCCTAAGTATTAAAAAAAGATGTATTCTTACAATTACTAATTCGTTGTTTTGACAACAATTCCTTCTTCGTGAATAACCTGCACCCGGTGCAAATACAATTCTGACAATTAACTACAATTCAACATTTCATTAACTAAATACATCTTCTGTTTCTGCACAAATAACTTGAATGATATCCTCCCAAACTGTGCCGAACATCGCGATATAAATTGGATATTTCGGCACTAAAACTATCTCATTAATTTAAGTACAGTTATTCATATTCTAAATTTACTCTTATTAAATCAGCTTCATTAATTTAAATACAGGGCATTTTCAAAAATCCGTTCTTTGTTATAAATCAAAAATGTAAAAATTGCCCTTAACCTCTTTCTGCTATTCAACCTCTACCTCCACGTCTTCTTCTATCCATGTAGGGTAATAATTTAAATCGAATCGTAATGGATTTTTAATAGTTTCTGACGGGAGTTCAAATTCAAGTTTTAAACCCTTTTCAGCAGTTTTCATCAAAGTTCCTTGTACATATTTTTTCCCCGGCAGATAATTAGTAAAATCATGTTTTATAAAAAATTCTTTCCCTTCACTATCTAAAAAACTTGAGGACACTGGCAGCTTGTAGTCTCCATCCATATTCATAATAAAGCTAACCTTGTTATTTTCTATTTCTAAATTTGAAAAAAGTGACTTCTCAGGTTGTTTGACAAATTTCTTTGATTCAGTATCGATTAAGATAAAAGCATCATCTTTATCAATTGCTTCTATTTTTCCAAACACTAGTTTTAGGTTATCAGATTGATTAAAATATGGGCTTTGCATTGTAATCGTCCATTCCGTTCCATCTAAATTTCTAAAAGCAGTTCCTGTATTATTTAGAATCCATTCATCACCAATATCATTGGTAAACTTCAAATTATCAAATGAAAAAATCTTTTTTGAGTTATTCGGATCCATTTTTAATTTAACTTCTGCACGAATTGGGTTGATTGTTACTTTTTCAACTATAATTCGTTGCCCTTCAATCGTAACTTCCTTATTTAAATCAATTGTTTTACTCGCTAGGTCAGTCTTTGTAAACTTAAATGGAATTTGGAACTGCTCAACTTTATCACCATTCTTCAAGCCGATTTCCCATAAAAGTTTACTATTAAACACTTTACGATCCCCTTCAATTTCAAGTGCTTCTACTGTTTCAAGTGTCATCATGGAGCTAAATACTTTTTTTTCAATTATTGGTGAACCCGAACCCCAAAATGTAGTATCATGTAGGGGGAAACTTCCATAATATTCATCAATTAACTTCAAATACTCGATTTCTAAAGGTAGGTTCTTCTTTTTTGATTGGACAGAGTAAAAAATAACCATCCCATTTCTGTCTGCAATTACACCATCAAGGGTCACCGTAATTCCGTTCTTTTCTTGAGATAGATTCAGTGGTTGATAAAAGTCATTTTCAACTGCAGCGATTAGGCCCCTATCTTGTTGTATAAGGTCAATAATGCGTTCTATCCCTGGTATAGATGCAACCTTGTTCGCGAACGCAGGAGATACAGTGACAGATGTGATAAACGAAATGAGCAGGATTGCGGCAACTACTATTGACCATGAACTCCGCTTTATTAACTTAGTTCTTTTTAACAATTTTTCTTTTTTAGCTTTCTCGAATCCACTTCGTATGGCAGCATGTAGCTTGTCCTTTGATACATCAACTTGATCAATTGATTTCTTTCTCTGTTCCAACTTCTTTTTTTCCTCCTCAAACACGTTTAACATCTCCTTTCTCTTCAAATCCTGCCCTAAGTGCTCGCAATGCTTTATGTAGCCGTGTTTTTATCGTACCTTCAGGGGTATTCCACATAACGGCAATATCCTTTATTTTGACATCTTCAAAATACTTTAAATGCAATAACTCTCTTTCATAATCGGATAATGTCAAAAGTGCTTCCTCGACCTCTAAAAAAGTTAAATCTTCCGTTATTCCTTGCATGGTAAGTATACTTTCCTCCAACACTTCCCTATTACTTTTCTTGATAACATCGTGACAATAATTCATCATGATTCGGATGAGCCAAGTTTTAAAATAGGCTGGTTCCTTCACCGTTTTTATACTTCGATAAGCCCTGTATGTCACTTCTTGGATAGCCTCTAGTGCATCTCCTTCATTTTTCAAATACGAAATAGCCGTTCGATATAATGCTTCTTCATATGAATGGATTAATGCTAAAAACGCCTCTTCTTCACCTTTAATCGCTTTCTTTACTAATATTTTTTCGTTCAAGATTTCACCCCATTTCATTTGTCCCTATTAATTAGACATACAACTTCGAAAAAAGTTTTTAGAAAGTAGAAATAATTCATTTTTTTGTATTTTAGGATAATTATAGCAAACTGCATTTTATTTCACTATCATCGCATTTACATAACAATGAATGCAGATTAAGATCCATCGTTCGTGGTAAAATAAGGATAAAAATAACATCTATTTCGTTGAGGAGGGACTATTTAAATGCGCATTGAAACTGAATATTTGAGGGTAATTAAAAAAGGTTCAAGGACGTTAAAAGTCTTGGGGATAAGGCAATTGAACAACTAGCAGAAGAGGATATTCATTGGGCATTAAATGAGGAATCGAATAGTGTCGCCGTTATTGTATCGCATTTAAGCGGGAATATGGTGTCAAGATGGGGAGAAGCCTTAAAGAAATCGGGAACAGGAGTTTGTTGATAACATCACATCAAAAACAGATTTGATTGAAACTTTAGAATTAGGATGGAATACACTTTTTGAAGCATTAAATAACTTAGAAGGAAAAGATTTATTAAAGGCTGTTTTGATTCGTGGGGAAAGTCATTTTATCATCGAAGCAATTGAAAGACAATTAGCCCATTATGCTTATCATATTGGGCAAATTGTTTATATTGGAAAACAAATAAAAGTGAGAATTGGGAAAGCTTAAGTATCCCAATAGGCCAGTCAGATTCCTATTTACAGCAGATGCTAAAAAAACATCAGCCTGAGTGATAAAGTAAACAGGAATTTTAATAACATTTCAAACACATCAAATATTTTTGCTTATTTCCCGCGCAATACTTTTAAAATATTCAGTTAATTAATGTTTCAATATTTAGCTATCAACTAACCTTTGGACCCTCAATACAAAAATCTCTATTGAAATACTCATTTGTTTGTTGGAACTTTTGTGTGATACTATCATCAAATCAATAATGAAAGGAATTATGCAATGAATCGATTAATTCCGTATATCAGCTCAATACCGAGCTTGTAGGGAGTGCTGTAACTTCCCTTGACGTTCCTTGCAAGCTCGGGTTTCTCAAGGGAGCTGATGTACATGAAAAACCGTTCAAAATCTTACACTCGCCATCATCGAGAGCGAATCATTCAAAAAAAATGGGCCATTTTAAAAAACGTTTTTCAAATGGAAAACGAGTTTCTACCCGTCCGTGGATCATTAAGCAAAGGAAAGGTTCACTGTTCTTGTAGGATGTGTCGCTATGAGCAATATCACGGTATTCCTAAAGCAAAATACAAAGGAAATTGGCGGGCGTTGCAGGAGGAAATAGACAATTAAGTCTATTTCCTTTTTTTATTTTCGAGCCTACAGTCCACCTGCTTTAATAACCTTTATTTACCGATATAAACCTGTTCTGAAAAAGCGATATCCATTGGAAATCCTTCCTCTTCAACTAAGTAAGAAATTACGTATGACCCTTCTGGTAATCCATAAAATACTCGTTCATAACTTTCATTTTCCTTTAATACTCCAAAATCAAGCTTTTTATTATCATCTACATTTCGAATTCTAAATATGAATCTTTCAGTATCTAAATACATCTTTTACACAATTAACTTGAATGATATAAACCACCAAACTGTGCCGAAAATCCCGATAAAAATTGGATATTTCGGCACTAAAAGCACCTCGTTGATTTAAGTACAGTTATTCATATTTTAAATTTACTCTTTTGAGATCAGCTTCATTCATTTAAGATAAAAGCATCATCTTTATCTATTGCTCCTATTTTTCCAAACACTAGTTTTAGGTTATCAGAGTTATTAAAGTAAGGATTTTGCAGTGTACTATTAAACAAGCTTATTTAGTATGACTATTTCAACAAACTTAGAATAAATTCCTTCTTGAACTAACCTGCACCGTTAGTTTAAGTTTAAACCTTCACAATCTCAATAGAGTAAAGTCTATTGGTGCTTAATATCACCTTTAAATTAGCCTTTATAATGTCTCATAATAATTGTGTCAACTCGCGATGAGAGTAGGTTCGTTTTGGGGTAGTGGTTGGCGGAATTCCGTGATGCCACGCCGGTTTTACTTTTTTTGCATTGGGTCGACTTTACTTAGAAGAAAGTGAGAGCAAACCAAAGCCATCAGCCGTCAATTCATTCCGAACAAGCGGAGCGATTCGGGCTGAATTGACCCCTTTCCTCCCCTCAGAGTGCTTCCGAGTAAAATCCTGTCCTTTTTACGGGGTTTGTCGGAAGGAAGGGGGCGGTTTTTGTGGCTTGCATACTAATTTGGATCTTGTTTTTTGATTTCCCTTTGTTTTCAGTGACATTTTATTAAGAAGTGAAGATTTATTTGAATCAGAAGGGCAAATGAAAAGTGGAATTGTATTTTGTAAAGGTTTACATTTGACTAGGCGAAAGTAAAGGTCTACTTGATTCAGAAGACCGGAAGAAGAATGTTTTGACGTCTCTAATTATTTTAATACGGTATTTTTAATCTTCAATTAATCGAGTAGGTTCATTCATAGAAGTCGACTTTTTCTTAGCAGTTCTTATGCTATTTATTGCTAAGCTAAAGGTAACCGCGACAATGAAATTAACAAATACGGCTAACATTCCAGTATTTATATCATTTAAATAGCTAGGAATATTAGGGAAGAAATTGACCAACTTCATTCCTGTAACGGAATTGTATAGAACAAGTGTCACTCCTACAACAATCCCAGCCATTATCCCATACTTATTCATAAAGCGAGAGTTAACGAAGCTGAATAATAATGCTGGAACAAGTTGAGTAATCAAGCTATAGGACATAATATTCAGTATTGCTAGTGCCTCACCACCTGTGATAGTGAAAATATATGCAATAATAATGATTACAAACACAAGTAGTTTGGATACTAGTAATTGTTGGCGATCCGGTGCTTTAGGTTTTACTATACGGTAAATTCCTGTCATTAACCCCACGGAAGAAGACATCAACATGACAGAAGCCGGTACCAAAGCGGTTAATAATCCAGCTGCACCTACAATACCAACTATCCAAGGGTCAAAGGTTTGCATGGCTAAACGTAAAAGGGATAAGTCTCCATCGGCACCTTGTAAGCCAGGAACTTGTACGATTGCAGCAAAGCCAATGAAAAAGGCAAATAATAAAAGCAATGTATAAATAGGTAATGTGATTGCATTTTTCTTTAAAACCTTTACACTGCCTGCAGATAAAATAACAGAAAATGATGCAGGTAATAAGTAGAATCCAAATGCGTTTATAATGATCGTTGAAGCAAACCAAACTACACTTAGTCCCTCTTTAGGTAAAGTTAAACTTTCAGGTTTGATAGCTTGAACGGATTCGAACATATTTTGTATACCACCGAAGTAGTGATAAGGGATGTAGAGACCTAAAAAAGCAATTACTACTAAGATTAGAATATCTTTGACAACGGCTGTCCATGCCGATCCATGAATACCGGAAATGACAACATAAATAGTAACAATAATGGCACCAATCGTACTCGCAACTAATGGACTAATGCCACCATAAGAAGCTTCAGATACGATAATACCTAAACCTTTTAACTGAATTACAATATAAGGAATAGTAGCAATTGTCCCTAACAAAGCTACAATTACACCTAGAAGAGGGCTCTTATACTTAGCAGAGAAATAACTTGGCTGTGAGATGATATTATTCTCTTTAGAATAACGCCATATTTTTGGAATTAACCAATAGGATAAAACGTAGGCTAAAGTAATATAACCAGGGACATAGAAAGCAGCAGCTCCTTTGGAATAAGCCCAACCACTGCCTCCTAAAAAGGTGAACGTCGTATATACTTCCCCAGCGATTAGTAAGAAAATAAATAGAGCGCCAAATCCTTTATTACCTACTGCAAATTCATTTACATTCATTTCTTTCCCTTTTGTAGCTCGAATCCCTAAAAATAAAGCAAGTGCCGCAAAGAAAAAAATAATAACCAAGGCAATATTCATGAATCTGCTCCTCCTTCTTGATTATCTGGATCTAACTTGTAGACAATCAGCAGAATAAGAGACGATAAAACCATCCAAAGGGTAATCCAAAACAAGATAAATGGTAAGCCAAACACATAAGGTTCAACCCTGTTCGCCCAGGGCAAGCAGAATGCCATACCAATAAAGGGTATAAAAAGCAACAATTTAATATGTTTCATGAAGACCCTCCAATTCAGAATTATAGTTTTGTAGCGATATTATATAAGCTACTTCGTCTATTGCGATCTTTTACTGTTGTGGCTGCTCCTGTAAGACGATTTTCATACAATGCTTGTAAATCTAATGTAGTTGTAATAACAGCTGTCCCTTCTTGATTAGATTCAGCTAATACGCCATTAGTAGTCCAAGGCTCATCACAGGGAGATAGAATTGAAGTTGTGCCATAACCATCTTGTATGATACCTGCCTCCTGTCCAACAGTCGGGCAATGTACGACGTAAACTTGGTTTTCAATAGCCCTTGCCTGTGCACAATGCCTAACGCGCCAATATCCATACTTTGAAAATGTATAGGAAGGGCAGAAAATAATATCTGCCCCTTTTTGTTGATAAATTTGTGCAATTTCAGGAATTTCAATTTCGTAACAAATGGCGATTCCAAACTTTATGGGACCAATACTAAATACTTCAAGGTGATTTCCTTCTATAGTGTTCCAATTAGCCTCAGCCGGGAAAATGTGCGTTTTGCGATGGGAATTTACATTTCCGTGAGAATCGAAAATATACGCTGTATTATAGACACCTTCATTTGTCATTTCTAATGTAGTACCAGCAATAATAACTTGTTTTCGATCTTGAGCTAGTTGTTGAAATAGCTCAATATATTTTTGTGTGAAATTAGTGAGGTTTTGAAAGTCCTTTTCAATATATGAATCGTATTCTGGAAGTGAAGTTAATAGCCCGATAGTGAACAATTCTGGTAATAAAACATATTCACTTGTAAGTGGTATTTGTTCGAATGTTGCTAATACCTGCATTTTAAAATTATCAAAACTACTTACTTTTTTAATTTCAAATTGACAACTTGAAACGGTTACTTCCATTATGATTCCTCCCTAAATAACTGAAAGTGACTGTTCGTAAACGATCTCACCATCAATCATTGTTAATTCGATACCTATATCTTTAATGTTAGAAGATTTTGTTGAAAGTATTGAACGGTCTAAAACAATTAAGTCTGCTAACTTACCTACTTCTAGGCTACCTTTTATCTGCTCATCAAAACTTGCATAGGCTGCATTATACGTATATAGCCTAATCGCTTCTAAAAGTGAGGTTTTTTGTTGTTGCCCAAACGGCGTACCTGTTTCCACTTCTCGGTTAACTGCTGTGTGTAAGCCGATAAATGGGTTGACTGTTGTCACAGGTGCATCAGACCCTGCTGCGCATATTATGCCTTGGTCAATAAAGTCGCGTGCTGGGTACATATAATCCGTACGTTCACCATAATTATGAATGTAGATTTCTCCAAATTCATATGGGAAAGGTGGATTCGGGATCGGAATCATTTGCAATTGCTTGATTCGTTCTTGTAAATCTGGCGGTGTTACCCCACAATGTTCGATACGATGTCTGTGATCATCTCTAGGTGACTCTTTTAATGCACGCTCAATGACATTTAAATACATTTCAATGCCCTTGTCGCCTTGTGCATGTACAGTTACTTGATAGCCCAGTTTATGTGCTTCCCCAAGTACTTCATATAATTCTTCTTCAGAATAATACAAAATGCCATTATTATTTGGATCGCTAGTATAGCCCTCTCTTGTCGCAATAGTTGGGCCTGTACTACTACCATCCGTGAATAGCTTTGCCGGACCCACTTTAAAGAAATCATTCCCTGTACCCGTGACGACGCCCGACTTCATCACATTTGTAGTAAATTCCTTACAATCATTGATGGCTCCAATAACGGCGTAAATTCGAATTTTTAAATCACCGCGATTGGAAGCTTGTTGCATCAAGCGGAAGCTTTCTTGATCGAACGTTCCAGCCTCGTGAACGCTCGTAATCCCGTTTTCAAAAAAGTGTTGCTGAGCAATTTGCATCGCTTGTTCCAATTCTTCAGGAGTATAGCGAGCAACCTCATTAAATTGCATATAAGATCCTTCGATAAGACGCCCTGTTAATCGTCCTGAAGAATCCTTTTCAATAATGCCTCCTTGGGGATTTGGTGTGTGTTCATCAATTTGCGCTAATTTTAATGCGTAGCTATTCACTAAACCAATGTGTCCACACGTACGGGTAATAACGACTGGGTGGTCTGTGGAGATGGAATCGAGCTCTTGTAGGGTTGGATAGCGCTGTTCTTTGATTAATGTTTCGTTATAACCCCAAGCACGAATCCATTGTCCTTTTGGAGTTGTTTTCGCTCTCTCTGCCAAGGATGACAGTACATCTTCAATGGATTGAATTGCAGGATCTTTACAGCTAAAATTCAGTTGAAATACCCCGTATAACACTAAATGTAAATGTGCATCAATGATTCCTGGCATTAGTGTTTTTCCATCTAAATCAATTATTTTCGTATTCGAATCAATTAAATGTTCAATTTCTGGAGTAGAACCAACGGCCATTATTTTGTTTCCAGAAATCGCAATTGCTTGTTTGACAGAATCATTATTATCCACTGTTATTACTTCACCATTAATAAACACAACAGAAGCCTTCATTTATATTCCTCCTCAATTTTTGTTACTCTAAATTTATTATTATTTCTGAAAATTCACAATTTACATAGTGTTAAATACATATGCCTACTCAGTATACTTTGTGTAAAAAGTTTATTAAAAAAATACTATCTATAACATTATTTTTTGAAATAGATAGTATTTCATTATAGTTTTGCGCTATTAATTATTGTTACTTTAGATAGCAAATGTAGATTCTGGTAATAGAACATATTCACTTGTAAGTGGTATTTGTTCGAATGTTTTTAATACCTGCACCTTAAAGTTATCGAAACTGGTTACTCTTTTAGACTCCCTAAATAACTGAGTATGACTGTTCGTAAACGACTTCACCATCAATCATTGTTAATTCGACACCTATATCTTTAATATTGGAAGATTTCGTTGAAAGTATTGAACGGTCCAAGACAATTAAGTCCGCTAGCTTACCTACTTCTAGGCTACCTTTTATCTGTTCATCAAAACTTGCATAGGCTGCATTATACGTATATAGCCTAATTGCTTCTAATAGTGTAATTTGTTGTTGTTGTCCGAACGGGATGCCCGACTTAACTTCTCGGTTGACTGATGTATGAATTCCTAAAAAAGGATCGTATGATGTAACAGGTGCATCAGACCCTGCAGCAGCTATCACCCCTTGGTCAATAAAGTCTCTAGCAGGGTACATAAAGTTAGTTCGCTCTCCATAATCTTGAAGGTAGCTTTCCCCAAATTCATATGGGAAAGGCGGGTTCGGAATTGGAATCATTTGCAACTCTTTCATACGAGCTTGTAAATCTGGAGTTGAAATGCCCGCATGTTCGATACGGTGTCTATGATTGTCTCTTGGTGATTCTTTTAATGCACGTTCAATAACATTTAAATACATTTCAATAGCCTTATCGCCCTGTGCATGTACGGTAACTTGGTAGCCCCGTTTATGTGCTTCTCCAAGTACTTCATATAATTCTTCTTCAGAATAATATAAAATACCGCAATCATTTGGATTGCTCGTATACCCTTCTCTCGTTGCAATTGTAGGGCCGGTACTACTACCATCAGTGAATAGTTTAGCCGGGCCGATTTTAAAGAAGTCATTACCGGTTCCGGTTACGACGCCTGCCTTTAACATATTTAGCGTAAATTGCTTACAATCATTTACGGTACCAATCATTGCATAAATTCGAATTTTCAAATCACTACGATGAGAAGCAAGTTGCATCAAGCGAAAGCTTTCTTGATCGAACGTTCCAGCATCGTGAATACTCGTTATCCCTTTTTCAATGAAATGTTGCTGTGCAATTTGCATCGCTTGTTCCAATTCCTCAGGCGTATAACGAGCAAATTCATTAAATCGCATAAAAGAATTTTCCATGAGACGGCCTGTTAATCTTCCCAAAGAATCTTTTTCAATAATGCCACCTTGAGGATTGGGTGTGTGTTCATCAATTTTGGCTAATTTTAATGCAGCGCTATTCGCTATCCCTATGTGTCCACAAGTACGATTTATAATTATTGGGTGATCTGTAGAGATAGCATCTAGCTCTTGTAAAGTTGGATAGCGTTGTTCTTTAATAAATTTTTCATTATAACCCCAAGCGCGAATCCAATTGCCTTTAGAAGTTGTTTTCACTCGTTCTGAAATGGCTGTCAGTAAATCTTCAATTGATAGAATAGCAGGATCTTTACAACTAATACTGAGTTGATTTACCCCGTATGGTACTAAATGTAAATGTGCATCTATTAATCCAGGCATTAATGTTTTTCCATTTAAGTCTATTACTTTTGTGTTCGAGTCGATTAACTGTTCAATTTCTACAGTAGAACCAACTGCTATTATTTTGTTCCCCGAAATCGCAATTGCTTGTTTCACCGCGTCATTATTATCAACTGTAATGACTTCCCCATTTAAAAATACAACAGTAGCATTCATTTATATTCCTCCCCATCTTATAATTACTCTAAATTTATTATTATTTATCATTATTTGAAATATACATAATGTTAAATAGAGATGCCTCTTAAATGTAGATTAAGAAAAAATACTATCTATTTCTTGATGTTTGAAATAGATAGTATTGGTTATAGTTTGGCTATATTAATCCTTGTCACTTGGGAAAGCAAATGTAGATTCTGTATCAGCGGAAAATGCTTAGATAGTGAAAATAAACAATCTCCTTTTCAGCGTTCCCTAGCCCTAATAAAAGAAAGTGCTGGGAACTTTTTGCTAGTATTCTGTGAAATTTTCACCAGGTATCACCAGGTGGATGGCTTGTATCGCCTTGTCCAAAATATCTCATGTAAAGCTTTTTCTACCTCAAGGGTAATCGACGTTGAGATAAATCGCTTTTAAGTTTACCACTTATTAACAACGGTAACGCCCATATTAGCATACGTCCCCATAGATTCAATTACACTTCCAGCTTCTTCTATAGATATTGTTTGAGTTACTAAATCTTTAGGTCTTAAAATGCCATTTTCAATCATTCTTAACATTTGAGGTAGCTTTGGTGCTTGCATACCATAAGAGCCCACAATCTGTATTTCATTAACGACAATTTGATCAATAGGAACGGGAATCATTCCTTTTTCATTACTAGTCGTTAATCCTATTTGTAAATGGCGTCCTCTTTTAGCTAAACTATTTATAGATGATTGACAAGTTTCAGTTATTCCAAGAGCATCCACTGACACGTGTGCCCCGCCTTTTGTTAATTCTTTAATCAATTCTGCAGCATTTTCTTTTTTTGAATTGACTGTGGCTACAGCACCTAATTTCTTTGCAAACGCTAATTTTTCATCACTAATATCAACTGCTATAGCGTGTGCTCCTAAGGCTGTAATTATTTGAATTGCAGATAGGCCAACTCCCCCACAACCATGCACAGCAACCCATTCCCCCGGTCTTACTTGTGCTTGGTCAGCAACCCCGTGAAATGCCGTCATAAATCGACATCCTATACTTGCTGCCTCTACAAAGTCCATACTTTCTGGTAAAATTACTAGATTGGTATCCGCATTAGGGATATGAACAAATTTTCCGTATCCACCCCACATCGTGATTCCAGGTAACGTAATGTTATCGCAAACATTATGGTGTCCAGCTTGACACATTGGACATGTGCCATCACCTTGAGTAAATGGAACAGTCACTCTGTCACCTTTCTTGAACCTTGTAACATCTTTCCCGACATCTTCTATGACCCCACAAAATTCGTGTCCCATTATATGAGGAAGAGGAGTTTCGCCTCCGAGCCAATTCCAATGCCCTAACCAGGTGTGCCAATCACTTCTGCAAACTCCGTTAGCTTCAACGCGAATAATTACTCCATTTGCTGTATTGGTTGGATCTGGCATATTTCTTACAACTAATGGCTTGCCGAGTTCTTCTAGGACAAGTGCTTTCATTAAAATCCCCACCTTTAATTTTTTATTAATTTTAAATGTTCAGATTTTTAAAGTTATTAGCTTGCCTCTTCTTTCATTTGTTACTTCCATGAGAACCTTCCAATATTAATTTTAAATCGATTTTAGAGTTTAATATAAAATTCTTTTTTACAAGGACAGGACAATCCCATTCACAGACAAGATCTTTAGCTAAAGAAGCTACCCATCCCTTCGTAAGATGATATTTTTTTCCGTCAACGGTAATGAACACTTCTCCATCTGTTACATAAAAAATCTCGTGGTCTTCTAGGTGCCACATTCCTTTATCCGTTTCACCTATCCATGGTTCCCACGCATCAACACTTAGTTGTTTAGCTTCTTCATCTGTTACTTCTCTCGCAAAAAACATTATTAACATCTCTCTTTCATTTGATAGATTAGCAGAGTTCTATAAACTTAGCTTCTTCGTAGTCATTTCATTTAAATAGTTGAACTCCTTATTCGTACTCTTTTCATTTAAATATTTGAATTCCTTTTTAATAAAATAAAGGGCGATGAGAACACCAGGAATTTCTGCTACGGGGAATGAGTACCAGATACCTTCCACACCCCAGAATTTCGGAAAGATAAACATTAACGGGAACGCAAACACTACCATTTTACTTACAATAATAAATGTTGCTGTCCAGTTTCTCTCCTGTGCTTCGTAATAGCCTGAGATAAGCATACTAATGGCATTAAATGTAAAAAATAAATTGAAAACGATAGTTGTCCAGACACCTAGTTGATGTAATTCTGGATCTCCGCCAGCAAAAAACGTAACTATTGGATCCGCAAAAATGATGAGCATAGCAGTAGAAATGACAAAGAATGTTGTCGTAAAAATGAGTCCGAACTTGATGGCCTCTTTAACACGATCATAATTACCAGCACCGTAGTTATAACTAATGATTGGTTGAAGTCCTGTCATTGCACCGAGCGCTGCTAAGGAAAGCAGGTTTGTAACATAGCCGTTTTGAATGGTGAAAGCTGCTACATGCAATCCGCCACCGTGTTCTTGAAGTAAATTATTCATGAAAATGATGGCAAAAAACATCATAAGTAGACTTGAAAAAGAGGCAAATCCCGTCCAAGCTACTTCACCGATTTTTTTGAGTTGAATCTTAATATCTTTCATTTTTGGCTTCAACTTTGTTTTACCAAACCAAAAATAAAATATTAGTAGAGCAGGAATTGATTGAGCAATTGTGTTACCCCATGATGACCCCATCATACCCATGTCAAGTTTCGTAACCATTACCCATTCTACAACTACGGCAACAACAGCGGCCACTATCCAACTGTTCATGGATAATATAGGTTTTTCGTCGATATTAGTTAAAATACTAAGTACAACAGCTAATATCGTTATAGGCAGTGAAATCCATAATAGACGGCTGTATTCTATCGCATAAGGAAGAGACTCACTGCTTGCCCCAAATAATAGCATCAATTCTTTTTCATAGATCAATCCTAATACAGCTATCAAAGTAGAAAAAATTAGTGTGAACCACAGGGTTTGACCCATTATTGATCTAGCTTCTTCTACCTTCCTTTTACCTAGTCGGAGAGAAATAACTGCTCCAGCTCCTATTCCAAAAAGAACACCTACCATACGAGTAATAACCATAACTGTAAAACCAATTCCTATCCCTTCCATTTCTAAAACCGAAAAATAGCCGACGAAATGGCCATCAATAAGGGCAAAAAAACCAAGACTCAAGTTAGCCATAATTCCTGCTAAAGCAAACCTAAAATACAGTGAAGGAATACTTTTTGTTCCTAGTATTGAATCCTTCTCCAAGTTATTTAATACTTCTCCTTGATCTTCCTTTAGAGAATGGCGATTTTCTTTATCTCCCATAGGCATATCCTCCTATTTATTCGATTTTATTAGCAAGTTAATCTCTAATTTTCATACCAACCTACAGGATTAGCTTTCTGATGAATATTAATCTGCTTCAATTCCATAAAGTGTTCCAATCCAGCAGTACCCAATGCTCGGCCAATTCCACTTTGCTTATACCCTCCCCAAGGACTATCAATATAAGCTAAGTGATAAGCGTTTATCCAGGTAATTCCTGCTCGTAATTTACTAACCACACGTCTTGCGCGATCCATATCTTCCGTAAATACAGCAGCCGCTAATCCATAAATGGAATCATTCGCTTTTCGGATTGCTTCTTCCTCATCTTTAAATTTCTCTATAACAAGAACTGGACCAAAAATTTCTTCCTTAACAATACGCATGTTCGAATTTACATTTGCAAAGATTGTTGGAGCGACAAAAAATCCTTGTTCAAGCCCATTTTCCGTTATGCGATTACCACCGCATACTAATCTTGCGCCTTCTTCAATTCCAACTTTAATGTATTGTAAAACCTCATTCATATGAGACTCACTTGTAAGTGCCCCCATTTCAATGACCTCACTTTCCCCATTACCAACTGCAATCTTGTTTGCACGTTCTGCCAATCTCTCTACAAATCGATCGTAAATAGTCTCATGTACTAGTAAACGTGAAGCAGCTGTACAAACTTGACCCGCATTGTGGAAAATTCCAAACATTGCATTATCGACTGCCGTTTCAAAATCCACATCATCAAATACTATTAATGGTGATTTTCCCCCCAGCTCAAGCGTGACATTTTTCATATTGCCAGCAGCAGCACGCAATATGCTTTGTCCCGCTGTTGTTCCGCCGGTAAGGGTTACCTGATCAACATCAAAACTCTCAGCAAGCTCGTTCCCCATTTTGGACCCAGGTCCTAAAATCAAGTTGGCCACACCTGCTGGAAGACCGACCTCTTCAAAAATTTCAAATAATTTGTATACGCTTACAGGAGTAACTTCAGCAGGCTTTAGTACAACTGTATTTCCTGCGGCAAGGGCCGGCGCAATAGACTGAGCAGCTATCATAAGTGGAAAGTTCCATGGGATAATTAAACCACAAACACCTATCGGTTCCTGCGTAATAATCGTTTCCGAAGAATCCGCGCGGGTATAGGAATTCTCTTTAATAAGTTTAATCTGGTCTGCATAATAGCGGAAGATTTGAATAGTAGCAGGGATATCCACATTTGTCGTTGCACGAATAACCTTACCGTTATTTTCCGTTTCCAAGAGTGCTATTTCTGCCGCCTTTTCTTCAAGACGATCTGCTATCTTATAAAGGTAATTCGCTCTTTCATCTACTGATAAATTTGACCAGATGCCGCTATCAAACGCTCCACGAGCTGCCTTGATTGCTAATTTTGTATCTTCTACTGTTCCACTAACAGCCGAAGCCATCACCTCTCCAGTTGCTGGATTTAAAATGTCTTTTCTTCCACCTGCTAACGAATCTCTCCATTCCCCATCAATAAACATGTTAATTCTCATTCGTATCTCTCCCTTATCTAATTTTATCTAGTACTTTGAATCCAATATGCGCGAGGTTTACCAACATCGTTTTCTGATTATAAAATGGGATTGTTTTTAAGCGTTCCTTTTCAAAACGATATCCTCCTGCATCTCCCGTAACAATCCATTGAGCCAATAACTTACCGAACAAAGTGGTCAGCGATGCGCCATGTCCAGAATAACCTGTTGCGAAATAAGCACCTTCTTTAGATCTACCTATCACTGGAAAAGTGTCCATAGTTACTCCAATAAATCCACCCCACCGGTAATCGATCTTGCTTCCAGCCAATTTCGGCATCGTTGTAACCATAGCATCATAAACACTTTGGTAGACGCTATCTCCTAAGTTTGGTCGGATATCCCCCCCTCCAAAAATCATTCGATTATCAGGTGTACGACGGAAATAGTATAGGAAATTACTTGTATCGAAAACCATACGATCTTTAGGTATGATGGTATTCAACAGGGATTCCGGCAGCTGTTCTGTAGCAATTATACGTGCTGAAACAGGGAGTACACCTTTGTTTAACTCATTGATGATTTTTCCGGAGTAGCCATCTGTAGCCACGATAATATCCCTCGCAGTAACAACCCCTTTTTCTGTTACTACCTTCACGCTTGATTGACCATATTCAATTGACAATGCTTTCGAATGCTCAAAGATTTTCGCACCAACTGATTTAGCAGCTTCTGCCAAACCAATTGCATAGTTCAACGGATGGAATGAGTAACTCGAATTGTCAACTAAGCAACCATGGTAAATCGGAGAATCAATCTCTTTATATAGCTGACTTTTATCAAGTACAGTTGATTCATATCCGAAAGTTTCATTTAAGTATTCGCTTTCAGCTTTCAATCCTTCAAAGTGTTTCGCCTTGAAAGCTGTTACAATATGACCCGTCTTTCTGAAATCACAGTTAATTTGATGCTCTTCTATAATTTCTTTTACTAGTTCAACACTAAGCAATGAAAGATCATTTAGTTGTTTCGCTTCGACAGGTCCATATTTTTTAGAAAGCTCCTGCATCGTTGGTTTATAGCCTGGTAATACCATTCCACCGTTACGACCGCTTGCACCATATCCAATCGATTCTTGTTCAAGCACAATAACGCTTCGCCCTAATTTCTGTAAATGATACGCAGAAGAAAGGCCTGTAAATCCTGCACCTATAATGACAACATCTGCCTCTAGATTTTCTTCAAGAGACTTTTCATTTTTATAGATGTTTTCAGTCGCTTTCCACAATGAAAGCGTATCCATTCTATCCATTTTATCCATATAGTATCTCTTCTCCTTTGTTGACTGATATGTTATATTAATTTTAACTATTCTGACTATTGAGGCTCGTTGGAACTATCATAATATTCGGAGCTAACTCGAAGTCAATAGTCTTTCGTTCATTTTTTAGACACATTTATAAAAAAAAATGGAGTAACTCCACTTTTTTTATTGGGGGGAAATCTATGAAAATCGGTACATTTGCAAAGCTTTTCGATGTATCAAACGATACTGTTCGTTATTACATCGAACTTGGTTTGTTACTTCCGGACAAAAAAAACACCCAGTATCAAATGAATCAATCGAGCCACGATGATATGGCTTTTATTTCCAAGCTAAAAAAACTCCATTTTTCACTTCAAGAAATACAACAAATTCTATCGTATCAACGCGTGACAAATTTCATGGACCCTGAAGATATCGACTACTATAACACCTTGCTACTTGATAAAAAAAATCAACTAATCCAGAAAAAAAAGGAATTATCCAGGGCAATCCAATTAATTGAAAAATCAGTTCATGCCAGTTATTCCGCATTCGAAAGGGAAAATTCAACCGGAGTCCCGCTAGCCTTTGTAAATATCCTCTATTGTCCAAAGTGTCACATCCCACTTGAAATGAGGGATGTGTCGATTAATAATAATTCCATTCAAAAAGGATGTTTAACTTGTACTTGTAGTTACGAAGCAGTTATTGAGGATGGTATTATCATCACCGCGAACTTGTATGAGATTTCTCCATATCCGTCCTATTTTTACGACATACAAACAATTAAAGAGATGAATCACGGTATGATAAATTTGTTTGAAAAAAGTAACCTTTGGCTGCAAAAAGCACTGCAAAATATCGACTTGAAAAACAAATTAATTGTGGAAACCAACATTGATGCTTTTGTGACCCTACCCAAATACAGTGATAATTTTGACTTGAGTGCATCCTATGTATTCAGCGGCTACTCACTTGAGATGCTCAAGAAGGTTAGAAAAAGGATTGAAGATATCAATCCTTTACTTAACGTACTTTATATTTTGAATTCCGATTTAAACCTGCCATTAAAACCCCATAGTATCGATGTTTTTGTGGACAGTCTTACAACAAATGATTTTTCATTACTCAATCCGCAGTTTCCTATACAAATTCTAAAAAACCGCTTCCACAGCGATTCAATCATCGTTGGAGGGTACTCTTATTATGACAGTTCGTCCAAATCATTGAGAAATATTTCATCCATATATCCAGATTCTCACCAACACATTTTATATCCACATTACTTAGAAGAAAATTTATTAGTTAATGGATTTCAAATAACACAAAACGAAAAGATCGGTTATTGTACAGACCCTGGACCTTTTTTTGATTATCATATTAAAGATGAAAAGTTCCACATGTTCATGTATTTAGCCAGTTCGGTAGTATAGAAGATAAAAAAGAAGGTGAAAGCTTGGTAGATTACTTTTCCTACCAACTTTCACCTTGTTTTCATTTCAATTAACATTTTTTCACTTATTCTATTTAACTGCTAACACCGGCGTTGAATATGCTGCTAATTCTACTTGAAGATCCGTATATGGTAATCCATGTGCATCAGCTACCGCTTTATATACTATTTTGCCATTTACTACGTTAATCCCCTTTGCTAAAACAGGATTATCTAAAGCAGCTTGGCGATAGCCTTTATTAGCAATTTGCAAACCGTATGGAACCGTTACATTTGACAAGCCCATTGTTGAGGTACGCGCGACAGCACCTGGCATATTCGCAACTGCGTAATGCACAACACCGTATACTTCATAAGTTGGATTACTATGAGTAGTAATTCGATCAATTGTTTCAATAGAACCCCCTTGATCTACCGCTACATCAACTACAACAGACCCCTCTTGCATCGTTTGAATCATTTCTTTTGAAACTAATTGTGGTGCGCGTGAGCCTGGAATTAGCACAGCACCAATTAACAAATCTGCTGTTTTCACTGCTTCAGCGATATTGTAGGCATTTGATGCAAGTGTACGAACACGTCCTTGGAACATATCATCGATTTGACTTAAGCGTGTCATATTAACGTCTAACATCGTTACGTTTGCGCCTAATCCCACTGCCATTTTGGCTGCATTCGTTCCAACAACTCCAGCACCTACAATTACTACATTTCCAGATCCAACACCAGGAATACCGCCTAAGAGAACGCCTTTGCCTCCTTTGGAATTTTCTAAAAACTGTGCACCAATTTGTACAGACATGCGACCTGCAACTTCACTCATTGGCGTTAACAACGGTAATGCACCTGTATCTAATTGAATTGTTTCATAAGCAATTCCAGTAACTTTACTTTCAAGCAAAGCTTTCGTTAATTCTGGCTCTGGTGCTAAATGTAGGTATGTGTAAAGAATTAGATTCTCTTTAAAATATTTGTATTCCTCCTGAATAGGCTCCTTCACTTTAATTACCATATCAACGTCCCAAGCTACCTTAGCAGATTTAGTAATTTGAGCGCCTACATCTAAATAATCTTGGTCTGTAAATCCACTACCTAGCCCTGCACTCGATTCAATTATTACGTCATGACCACCATTTTTGTAAGCCACAACACCTGCTGGAGTAATACCTACTCGATTTTCATTATTTTTTATTTCTTTAGGTACACCAATTATCATTATTTTTCCTCCTACCTATTTTTTATTAGTTTTGATTAATTACTACAAGTTTCATTTCTGTCATTTCCTCAATTGCATACTTCAAGCCTTCTCTTCCCATACCACTTTCCTTTACGCCACCATATGGTAGATGATCTAAACGGAATGTCGGAATATCATTTACAATGACGCCACCTACATGGAGTTTTTGTGTTGCCTGTAAAGCAACATGGATATTATCTGTATAAATACCAGCTTGCAAACCATATTTGGAGTCATTTACTTGCTCAAATGCTTCTTGAATAGATGTGAACTTCATAATAGATACGATTGGTGCGAATACCTCCTGACAGGAAACCTTCTGCTCCGATTTGACATTTAATAGCACAGTAGGTTGTAAGATATTCCCTTCAGATTCTCCACCAGTTGCAATAACTGCCCCTTGCCTTTTAGCTTCTTCAATCCAACTTAATGTTCGTTCTACATCTTGTGGACTAATTAAAGCCGAAACATCTGTTGTAGGATCTAGTGGATCACCAAGCTTCAACTCTTGTGTAGCTGTTACAAATTTATCTACAAACAAATCGTACATTTTTTCGTGAACATAGATTCGTTGGACTGAAATACATACCTGCCCTTGGAATGCAAATGCTCCAGATACGACACGTGGAATTAATTTATCAATATTCACATTTTCATCGATAATAACGGCCGCATTAGAACCCAATTCAAGCGTTACTTTCTTAAGGCCTGCTTGATTGCGTATGCCAATACCTACAGCGGGGCTACCTGTGAAAGAAATCTTTTTCACGCGATTATCCGTGACTAGTTTGTTACCGATTAAGGAACCTGCACCTGTAACGATATTTAACGCACCCTTCGGTAATCCTGCCTCTGCTAATAATTCACCAATAAAATAGGAAGTTAATGGTGTTTGACTTGCAGGTTTTAAGACAATCGTGTTACCAGATGCTATTGCCGGCCCTACTTTATGCGCTACCAAATTCATTGGGAAATTAAAAGGTGTAATAGCTGCCACGACGCCTAATGGTTCACGAACCGTATAAGCAATGCGCCCTTCTCCACCTGGCGCAGCATCTACAGGAATTGTTTCTCCATGTATTCGCTTTGCTTCTTCAGCAGCAAATTTATACGTTTGAATTGTACGCTGAACTTCAACTTTTGCGGTTGAAATAGGCTTAGCAGCTTCTAGTGCTATTAGCTCTGCCGCTTCTTCAGCACGTGCTTCTAATAAAGAAGCTAATTTTTCAAGAATAATCGCACGCTTATACAAAGGCATATTCGCCATCGTTTCACGTGCAGCATCAGCAGCTTCTAAAGCAGCTTCTACTTCCTCGACATTTGCCTTCGGTACTTCTGCAATAACTTCGCCACTATAGGGGGAGCATAATGCTGTATACTCTGCTGCCTCCACCCAATCCCCATTGATAAATAAACTTTTCTTCATCACCATTACCTCACTTTTCGTATTACAACTCATTTGCCAACACCTGACTCTCTACTTTTTGAATCGCTTTTTCTAGAATAGCTAATAAATCGCTTAACTCCTTTTGGCTTATTGATAATGGTGGTGAAAATACAACAATATCTTGAGCATCTAGTACAACAGAACGGCATATTAATCCCAGTTTTGCTGCCTCTGTCACTATTTGCGGAGCGAGTAGTCCTCCTTCATTAGCGATTTCTATACCTGCCATTAAACCTAAACCTCTTGCATCTACAATAAATGGATACTTCGCTTGTAATACTTTTAACCCTGCTAATAACTCTTGACCACGAATCTCTGAATTTGCGACTAAATTATCTTTTTCTATAATTTCAATGTTTTTCAACCCAACTGCACAGGCCATTGGATGACCGCTATAAGTGTAACCGTGCAATATCGTTCCTTCTGATAACTCAGAAAACTCTTTGTGTATTTTCTCTGAGATCATTACACCACCTAATTGTGCATAGCCACTCGTAACGCCTTTTGCAAAGCACATCATATCGGGTACTACATTAAAATGTTCCATCGCAAAAAACTTCCCCGTTCTACCAAACCCCGTAATAACTTCATCAGTTATCATCAAAATACCGTACTCATCGCAAATTTCACGAATTTCTTTGAAATAATTATCCGGTGCAACATGCACTCCCCCCGCACCTTGTACTGGCTCAGTGATGAAAGCAGCTATTGTTTCGGGACCTTCCGTTTCAATCAAATCACGTAAAGCCTGTATCGAGAAATGATCTACGAATAAAAAATCCGGTGCATTCGAATTTGTAAAATCACGAAATGCTTTTAACCCCGTCGCACTTGTAGCACCGACTGCCACCCCGTGATAAGATTTCGCTCTTGAGATAATTTTCTTCCGAGAAATTTCCCCTTTTAATATCCAATAATGGCGAGCCAATTTATAGGCGCTATCATTGGATTCGGAACCACCAGACGTAAAAAATGTAGTATTTAAATCACCAGGTGCTAATTCTGCTAACTTTTTTGCTAATAGAATAGCAGGCTCATTACTAAACGTTGCAAAACAAGAACTGAAGGCTAATGTATCCATTTGTTCCTTCGCTACGTCACCAAGCTCTGTTCTACCATGGCCGATATTCACATTCCAAAGTGAAGACATACCATCAATCACTTTTTTACCTGTAATATCATACAGATAGACACCTTTTCCTTCTGTAAAAATAAATGCCGGTCCATTTTCTGTCTTTACTGGTGAAGTAGGGTGTAAAAAATGCTTTTGGTCAAACACTTTAAGTTCTTCAATAGAATAATTTCTTGTCATAAACATACATCCTCTCTTTTAAATGTTTTTAAACCATACACTTATTAATAAGCAATAAACGTGCCAACTGCTAAAATGTGTTTTACTAACATCTCGGAGGTTAATCGATTTAATTTTTAATCAATTTTGAATATTCATTCCATTTGGTTGATTTAATTATTAATCTTAATTAAGATATTAATTAAGATTAATAATATTGGTGGGAGATGATCCAAATAAAAGAATTAATTTTAAATAAAATTATTGAAACATCCAATAATAATATTACGATTATTGATAGTGAAGGGATTATTATCCACTCTAATTCTGAGCATTGGGCGAACTATGGTATGTCACCTGGTACTTATAAAGGGATTTCCATCTATGACCTTGAAAGTAAAGGTTTATTAGTTCCATCTATAGGCGCTATTATCTTAAAAGAAAAAATTAAAAAAACCGTTATGCAATATACCAAAACGGGCCGAGTTATCATGTCTACAGGTTACCCCGTATTTGATGAACATGAAGAATTACTATTCGTCGTAAGTTACAGTCAAGATCAAACCGAAATACTTGAATTGCAGCAACAATATGAGCTATTAGAGAGAAAAGTGAAAGGCTATCAAACAGAAGTTGAAGACTTGCGGGAAAAGGGATTTGAACAAAATGGTATTATTGCTAGGAGTAGTGCTTCACAACAAATTCTAAAAACAATTTATAACATTTCAAAAACTGATGCTACAGTGCTTCTCTTAGGTCCTTCCGGTGTTGGGAAAAGTACATTTGCACGGCTATTACATAGCCATAGTAATCGTCAAAAGGAGCCATTTATTGAGGTGAACTGTAGTACGATTCCAGAAGGGCTATTTGAATCTGAAATTTTCGGGTATGAAGCTGGAGCTTTTACCGGAGCTAATAAACAAGGAAGTGAGGGATTAATTGAACAAGCGGATGGCGGTACATTGTTTTTAGATGAAATTGGGGAACTTCCATTATCTATGCAGGCCAAACTTTTAAAAGTATTACAAGAAAAAAAAATAAAACGAATAGGTGGAAAAAAAGAACGTTCCATCAATTTCCGACTAGTCACTGCAACAAACCAAGATTTAGAAGTAATGATGCAGGAAGGACGATTTCGTTTAGATTTATACTATCGTTTAAATGTCATTCCATTGCAAATTCCATCATTAAAAGAACGAAAAGAAGATATTTCTCATTTGATTCAAGATTGTCTCCAAAAATTCAACCATGCTTACCATGTAAAGAAAAGAATTCATCCATCAACATATGATGTCTTAATTGCCTATAGCTGGCCAGGAAATATACGTGAGTTAGAAAATTTAATTGAGCGTCTTATTCTTACCATTGAAGATACTGTAATCTACCCTACTCATTTACCAGCCAATTTTAAAGATATCTTACAAATGGAGATTGATTTTGCTCCCATTAGTATGAAACAGTCATTAGAAGAAACCTATAACTTAAAGGAAATGTTAGAAGACATCGAGAGCCAAATCATTCTTAAAGCTTTAAATAAATGCAAAACAACTTATGAGATGGCTTCCTATTTAGGCATTAGTCAACCTACAGTTATTTATAAATTAAAAAAATATAAAAATAAATTATAGTACATTTGATATTTAAACTAACCTAAAACACCTCCTAATAATGGAGACTTAATAAAATTAAGAGCAATATTGATTAATAAAACAAAATTTTCATATTAAATTCAGTGCATCTACTACCTCAATAGACGCACTGGATAATTCTTTTCGGGTATTCATTAAACTTGAGTTAGTTCTTTTTATCAGCTACCCAAGGAAGCATTATGAGAGACACTATATTAGTTTAAAATGGAGATTTTCAAAATTTAACGATGATTAACTCTCGCTCCACTTAATAATATAATTTGCCAAAACATTCGTTACTTCTACTACACTATCTAAATGAACACATTCATCTGGTCCATGCATATTTTCTCCAATTGGCCCAAAGCACAGTCCTTGTTTTCCGTAATACTGTGTAAATCGTGCATCATTTCCTGAAGCTCTTCCAACCGTATTTACTTTATGTCCCATAACATCTTCTGCATTTTCGATGAATAATTTTACAAAAGGGTGCTCAGGATCTTGGTACCATGGTTCCGTTGACCATCCAAACCACTCTATAACAGGTGGATTTTTAGCCATCCACTCATCGCCTAAGACCGATTTCATAATCGTGTCTTGTACAAGTTGCTTAATTTTTTCGCGCGTTTCCCCTGGAATAAAACCAATTCTTCCTTCAAGAATCGCTTCCCCCGGAACTGTCGATACCCAATCCCCAGCTTTTAGTACACCTAAGTTTAAATGAACGGACTGTCCAGATCCCTTTTCAAATAAATCAAATTTAACATTTTTAGCACGCCATTCACTTAATTCATCTAGCGCACTAAGGATTTTCATCATTTTTGAAATAGCATTTATGCCTTCATGTGCTAAACCAGCATGTGCTGTTCTTCCCTTTACGTACACTCGGAAATACATAATACCCCCATGACTTATTGTCATATTCAAATTATGTGGTTCTGTAGAAATGTACCCATCCGTTACGAAGCCTTCCTCCAAACATGCTAGAGCCCCACCTCCACCACCAGCTTCTTCTTCTATTACTGAATGTAGTTGAACATCTCCAGCAATTGGATAACCTAAATCAATTAATGTTTTCAATGCGAACCAATTTGAAATAAGTCCTGCTTTCATATCCGCAGAACCTCGACCGTATAACTTATTTCCAATAATATCTCCACTCCATGGTTCCATCGTCCAGTTTGAATTTGGTTCTGGAGAAACAACATCCACATGCCCATGAATAGTTAAAGACTTACCATTTGAGACACCTTTATATATTCCAATAATATTTTTTCGGTCTTCAAATGGAATACCTGAATCAATAAACGCTTCATGAGCTGAAACTTTCTCATATTTTGGTTCAATCTCATGTATAGTCAAGTTAAGTTCTTCATATTTTTTCTTCATGTATACTTGCATCTCTTGTTCATTGCCAACCACGCTTTTTATACGGACGACATCTTGAATTATTTTAAATAATTCTTCTTTATTTTCTTCTATATACAGTCGGATTTTTTCTTTCAAAGCATTCACTCCTTTATTTAATTCGTGTGTCACTAAAAAGAGGAAGATTATCTAATAGATTCTCATCCTCTAAATAGTTATTCCAAAACCTTAACTTGCTTTAAAAATCTCTTTATCTAATGATTCCAAATCATCAATAGCGTCCATGCTTCCAAGTTCTTTTTTAAAGAATCTTGTTATAAATAGCATGTAAATAATTCCGACTATCAGCCAAACGATTCCGCCTATAAATGCATCAACGTGCAGATGATACCAAAGAACTCCGGTAGCTAATGCGCCTAAAGAAGGCATAATTAAGTATTTAAACGTTTCGCTGCCGGATCTTCTTTTCTGACGAATATAGAAATGAACAACAACAGCTAGGTTAACGAAAGTGAATGCAATTAATGCCCCAAAATTAATGACTGAAGCAATTAATTCTAAATTTGGTCCTATTGCAAATAATGATACGATGCCCGTCAAAACAACCGTAAAAACAGGCGTTCTACGTTTAGGGTGTAAGTATCCGAAAGTTTTTTTAGGAAGTACACCATTTCTTCCCATAACAAACAGTAAACGAGATGCACTTGCATGAGATGCGAGTCCTGAAGCTACAGTAGCAGCGAAAGCCCCTGCAAGGAACAGCAGTTGGAAGAACTTCCCTCCCACATATAAACCGATTTCTGGCAATGTATCATCTGCATTTGTAAAAACAGAAACATCCGGGAATAAAGCTTGTGTAAAATAAGAAGCAATAAAGAAAATAGCTCCACCGATTAAAACTGTTAGAAGAATTGCTCTAGGAACTGTTGATGTATCCTTTGCCTCTTCCGTGTACATTGTTATTGCATCAAAACCGATAAACGAGAACGCTACTACCGTTGCCCCGGTTAAGATGGTTATTAACTTCACATTTTCATGCGTTAGTGGATTAATCGTGAGCAACGTACCAGCCCCCATACCGTTATAAAGCTGTATAGAAGCAAGTATTATGAAAATAACTATTAAACAAATCGCGAACACAACGAGTATAAAGTTTAGTTTGGATGTTGATTCCATACTATAAGCATTTATTGCAGTAACTACAATGACATAAGTCAAAACCCAAATCCACACAGGTACAGTCGGAAATAGAGATTCCATATATATCCTAATAATTAACGCATTCACTAAAGGCAATAATAAATAATCTAATAATGATGTCCATCCTACAAGGAATCCTAGATGAGGCCCCATTGTTTCCCGGGTATACGTATATGCTGAACCGGCAACTGGAAATACCTGTACCATCTTTCCATAACTAATCGCCGTCAATACCATTACGAACAAGGCGACAAGATACGCCATTGGTACTACACCATTTGTTAATTTTGATACAATTCCAAACGTGTCAAAGACCACAGTAGGCGTCATATATCCTAATCCCAGTGCAACAATTGCCCAAACACCTAATGACCTTTTGAGTGTAGTTTTCTCTGTCATTTATCGATCCCCCTATCATATTTTTATCAAGCTAACTTACAATGAGCAAATTCCAAGTGAATTATTTCCATTCAATTAGAAGAGCTAAGTAAAGTTTTCCAAATACGACTACTAATCAATCTGATCTTTATTGAGCACTGGTGATCTATACTAAACACTGGATTTAAAGCTATAAAGGCCACGCATCACGGAATTCCTAGTATAATGAGTTGGTTTTCATACTGTAATTTCTACGTACCTTGACCTACAAAGGCTTTTGTTGTCTTTAATTGTAAGAACAGCTGGCTTTGCTTCACGAAAAGAAAGCGCTTACATTGATGGAGAGGTCGAATATCTCAATAAACAACGGGCATCCGTTGTTCGCCTATTAAAATAGGCGAACAGCATTGCCATAAAACTTATACTAGTGTTAGCTTGTAATTTGGATTTTTCCATTCCAAAAGTGTTGCATTTTCTAGTGACTCCACATCCCCAGGTAAATAACCTGGCATTACTTTATTTAATACATATTCATTTTTCATTTGGAATGTTAGTACAGGATCATATATTTTTCCTGTCATGACCTCTAGTGCATACTCCTCTGCACTCATCAGCTCAGCATATTTATAGTAATTAGGTATACGACCACCAACTAAGATACTTTCTAAGTTAAGTTTTTCACATACCTTTTTTCGACCATCATACAGATGACGTCCCAATTGTAACCCTCTAAAATCTTCGTGTACCCCAACTTCAATACCATATAGATGTCTACCATTAGGGTTATGATTTCGAATAAATCCTAAATCACAGATTTCAAAGTACGAGTGACTATCTCCATAATCTTCAAAATTTACAATTAGACTTAAAGCGGTTCCTACAATTTTACCGTCATATTCCAGACAAATTTGACCTTCTGGAAACAACTCAATCTGACTTTCAAAATGCTCATATTTTAATGCCATATCAGGTCCAAAACACCTCATAGAAAGTGCGGCAACTTCAGCAAGATCTTCTTTTAAAATATTGCGGACAACTATTTCTTGTTCATTATTTTTCAAATTTACTTGAGCCATAATAAATTCTCCCCTTTATTTTATTGAAATTAACTTAAAGTTTATTACTTTATTAATTGTGTAGACTTAATCCACATCCTTTATTAACTATGTATGGGAGAAAGTCCGTTTTTTGGAGAATGTACATAAGTTCTATTACAATATATTTAGTTACCTATATAGATTGAACTCAAGATTACTTGTTGATTGGAGTGGAAGCTGTGCGAGTGAAGCGGCTCATCGGACGCCCCCGGAAAGCGCATAGCTGGAACGGAAATCACCCTCGCACTTTTCTTAAATATGAGCATTCTTTTATTCAACTCATATAGATTAGTAACATTTTTAATTACTTAATATAGATCGATACAAACTTCTTCTCCAAGTACTCCTCAAGGCCGTACCAACCGCCTTCTTTCCCCATTCCACTTTCCTTCATGCCACCAAACGGAGCTTGTACAACTATTGGAGCTGGATCATTAATACCAACAATTCCGAACTGTAAAGCACGCATCATTCGTAAGCCTCGACCAATGTCTTGCGTATAACAATAAGCTGCAAGACCATATTCAGGATGGTTTGCTCTTTCAACTATTTCTTCTTCCGTCTTAAACGTATAAATTGGTGCAACTGGTCCAAATGTTTCTTCTGTCGTAATCTTCATATTATCACTTGCATATTGAATAACTGTGGGCTCAAAGAAGTAACCGCTACCATTATTTAATGTAAATACATTACCACCCGCAATTACTTTACCATCATGTTTCACAGCGTCTTCTACTTGACTTTTCACTTTTTCAAGAGCTGCTTCATTAATTAATGGACCGACATTTACGCCTTCTTCTAATCCATTTCCTACAACTAATTCAGATACCTTTTCAGCTAACTTTCCTGAGAATTCATCAGCTATAGTTTCTGCTACGTAAATCCGGTTTGTACTGATGCAAGTTTGACCTGCGTTAATAAACTTAGACACTAAAATACCATTCACTGCGGCGTCAATATCTGCATCCTCAAACACAATATAAGGTGCATGTCCACCAAGCTCCATTGATATTTTCTTCACGGTATCAGACGAATCACGGATAAGTTTTTTCCCCACCCGCGTCGATCCAGTGAAGGTGATTTTACGAACATCTGGGCTACTCGTCATCTCGTTTCCAATTTCTTCAGCTGGGCCAATTACCAGGTTTGCAACTCCAGCTGGTAGTTCCGCTTCATGGAAGCATTCGAATACTTTTATCGCCGAAAGAGGAGTTAAATCAGATGGTTTTAAAACAATCGTACAACCTGCAGCAAGTGCAGGTGCGATTTTTCTTGTAATCATCGATAATGGGAAGTTCCATGGTGTAATTGCTGCACATACCCCAACAGGTTCGCGAATTACCATTAAATGTTTATTAGCATCGGATGGAGGAATTGTTTCCCCATAAATTCTCTTTGCTTCCTCTGCATACCATTCTAGATACCCGATTGCACCTGCTACTTCACGAGTAGCATCAGCTAAAGGTTTACCATTTTCAAGCGTAATTGTTTCAGCTAATTCTTTTGTTTTTTCTTTCATCAATTGAACTACTTTAGACAAATAGTTACTACGCTCATTTCCAGTTGTCTTACCCCACAATTCAAATGCTTTCTTCGCACTTTCGATTGCTTCTTTGGTTTCATTTTTTCCACCTGTAGCAACAGTTCCAATTATTTCTCCTGTCGCAGGATTGGTTACATCTAATTTATTTCCTGTATCTCGCCATTCACCATTTATATAAAGCATTAGAAAACCTCCTACTATTTAATTATATCCACCACTACTCTACTTACTTTATCGGAATAGTTTAGTTGATTGTGTTTTTAAAAGCAGTAATCGAATCGTCTATAATTTGAATCATCTTTTCGATTTCTTCTTTGTTAATAATAAGCGGTGGTGCAATTGCTACAATTTGGTTATTGGCTCCAAGCGATCTTAATATTAATTGGCGTTCGAAACATGCATCCACTATCGCATTTGCTGGGAAAACAGTTGGGTCAAATAATTTCCCACTTGTTGGATCTTCATATAGTTCAAATGCAGCTAATAGACCAATTGCTCTGCAATTTGTTACAATGCTATGCTTTTCAGCTAAGTAATCTAAACCTTTTTTAAGTTCTTTCTCCATTTCGTTCACGTGGGCAATAATATTATCTCGCTCTAGTATTTCGATGTTTTTCAGACCAATCGCACAAGCAGTCGGATGGCCACTATATGTGAAACCATGTGGTATAACAGCATCGAAGTTAGCAATTGTTTCTCTAATTTCATCATTCATCATGACGCCGCCAAGTTGCGAGTAACCACTCGTAATCCCTTTAGCAATTGACATCATATCAGGCACAACATTCCAGTTGTCTACACCAAACATTTTCCCCGTACGACCGAATCCACAAATAACTTCGTCTGCCATGAAAAGGATATTGTGCTCGTCACAAATTTTACGAACTGCTTCTAAGTAACCTTCTGGTGGAATATTAACTCCGCCCGCACCTTGTACAGGTTCAATAATAATTCCGGCAATCGTATCTGCACCTTCTCTTTCAATTGTTCCAAGAATTGAATCTGCAAATTTTGGATCATTCTTATCACCTAACTCACTGTTTAGTAGGTGGGCAGTTGCACGAACAACTCCGTCTATATTTGATGATGCGAACTTGTGGTATGCTGCAAGGCCTGTAGCTGTTTGCGCTCCTATTGTTACACCGTGGTAAGCATTCGTTAGCGCAATAATATTTCTTTTTTCTGATTTTCCTTTAAGCTCCCAGTAGAAACGAGCTAATTTAATTGCTGTATCATTTGATTCTGATCCACCTGAAGTGTAGAATACACTATTTAAATCTCCTGGTGCTAACTCAGCTAATTTTTCAGCAAGAAGAATGGATGGTTCATTTGAAAATCCTTTAAATGATGACGCATACGCAAGAGTAGATAATTGACTATTGCCTGCATCTGCAAGTTCTTGGTTCCCATGTCCTAAGTTGACGTTCCAAAGCATTGACATTCCGTCGATGTATTCCACATCATCCGTACTTGTAACTGTAACTCCCTTACCTTTAGCAAAAATAATAGGCGATCCATTGTCAATTAGAGCCTTCGGATTTGTAGCTGGATGAAGCAAGTGCTTTTTGTCCAGTTCAGTTAACTCTGCAGTTTTTGGTTGTTTATTAAGTTTAGTTGTCATTGATAAAACCTCCAATTATATTATTATTCAAATATGAAATCGTTTTTATTCTATTCGATACTGCATTGTAAAAAATATGACTGCCTTTTGTATCAATTAACTTCAAACTACAATTAATATTTGCTTCAATTTTCCAAATATTCTTAGTTATGTGAATAGTATATCTTTACATTTTTATAATGTAAATTATAATATATATATGACTTCCATATATTTTATGAATACTAATTAAAGAAGGAGTTATCAAAATGAACCTCCATCGTTTACATTGTTTTATTACCGTAGTTGAGGAAGGTAGCATTACAAAAGCTGCTACTGTACTGCAAATGACCCAACCCCCCTTAAGTATTTTAATTAAGAAATTTGAACAGGAATTAAATGTCACTTTGTTTAATCGTTCGGGTAGATCTCTTGAATTAACACCAAGTGGCGTATTTTTATATGAACAAGGAAAAGAGTTACTTGATCTATCTGAGAATATGGAGAAGAAATTAGTCGAGTTTCATGAAGGTATTAGAGGTACTGTAAAATTGGGTTGTACTACTTCCGCAAATCTATTTATTTTGCCAAGTGTATTAAAAAAAATGCAAAAGGAAACGCCTCACATTGTTACACATGTTCGCGAAGGTAATACATCCTATATTTTAGAAGCTCTAAGAAGTCATAAAATAGATCTTGGCATTGTTCGAACTTCAGTGAGAGCGGAGGACATCCATACTTCAACACTCCTAACAGAACCTTTACTTTTAGCCCTTCCACCCAACCATCATCTATGTGAAAAAGATTCTATTGAGATTGCAGACTTGAAAAACGAACGATTTCTTTTAAATACAACATCCTATGGATTAGGCGTTGCTGATGATGTGATCGAGGCATGTCAAAAGAGTGGGTTTACTCCTAATGTCATTTACCGGGGGACTGAAACATTACCAACACTTATGATGGTAATGAAAGGAGCAGGAATTTGTTTTGTACCTAGCTGTTTTAAGCTACTGAATTCACCTGATTTACCGATACTTAGGTCAATAGCAAATCCAGTGTTACAAACAAAACTTAATATAATTACACTTAGGGATCGTTACATGACGTCGATTTCCAAACGTTTTCTTGCGATTACCGAAGAAGTCGCAGAGAAAATGACAAGCATTCCCAATGATTAATATATTATAGAGTAATGGAGTTCTAGTTAAAATTTTCGGTAGATAATGCATGATAAGTCAAAATAAGCATTCTTACTTCAACATAAGTTAAGGTAAGAGTGCTTTATAATTTTTAACTTCTATACTAAAATAAAATGAATAGGCTGCTTGAGGTAAACGGTGTATTACAAGAGGGCGGTTCTTATATAATCTCTGCAACACAGTTAACTTTTAACGAAGTAGAGGGTATACTCGCACCCGGAGATCCATTAGTAGTAGAAGCGGTAGAAGTAGTTACACTTACTTAATGTTAATTTTTTATTTTTCGTTAAACTTACTAAACGATAATTTTTAGCTAATACCATATAAAAAAACATTACCAAATTACAAGTTCTACTAGAAGGTAGCTTTTAGTCTATCTTCTATTTTAGTGCTTAGGACCACTTTTATCCCAAGTGGTCCCTTTTTTATTTCACCCAAACAAGCATAAGCGAATAAAAAAGGACATTGGATTTCTTATGGTTAGGTTTCGCATCACTTCAAAATTTAACCTCCCCTTTTTCTTTATTTTGTGAGGTTTTAAATATGTTATGTGCAACATTTTAAATATAAAAAAATGAAATTACTTGTTTCGCTAAGCTGCTGTTGGGGTTGAGGTACAAACGTGGTCTTCCTAATAGCTCATTTAGTGTGACAGTTTGTTCAGTAAGAAGTTCAAGGTCTAATTCCGCGCACTTGGTCGAAACTCTACCTTTATTGCATTTATTTCATTGAATATTTTCTATAATATCTATTTTTTTAGGAAGTAGTCGAATACCAAGAAACTTCCAAATTCCAATCATAAATATATGTGTAGTACTATATTTTGATACTATATTAGACAATTTAAAAGACACCCGTATTGTTTATGTATGAGCTTAAAATTTATTATAAATGTGAGGTGACAAAAAAATGAGTGAAGTAAATTCCCCCAAATTTAACTATGACGATTGTTTTGACAAGAATAAATATTATTTGCCCACAATTAAAGCCATTGATAATTTCCTTATTTCCTCTCCCGAAGTCGTTGTCCCGAATGTAATTATTCCAACGATAAATAGATATTTTTATATTGCTACAGCAAATATAAACCTTGTAAATGGGGCAACTATACCTGCGAGTTTATTTACTGATGACCAAGGCAATCCAGTAACAGAGTTCAAAATTTTCAACCCTAACGGATATGTTAATCTTTACATTAATGCGCTAATGCAAGAAGGCGGTATTTATGCCGTTTCTCCAAATTCTTTAACATTTTTCCCAACTATAGGAACGATTTTTGCTAGAACTCCAATCGTAATCGAATCATTGGGATTTACAACGATTTCGGGTTAACAATCTACCCAATCACAAGGTTTATAAGAAAGATGCTTTTAGCCTATTTACTACGGCAACTCCTCCATTCATATGACCCTTAATAACCTTTGATGAATCAGAATCATCAAAGCACAATATTAGTTGAAATTGTGGTAAATTTAGGGTCAGTACCATATCTATTTAGTGTGATTCGTAATACTTCATTGGGGAGGGCTATACAAATGAGCATTGAAAAGGAATATTTGAGGGTCATAAAAGAAAGGTTCAAGAGTGTTAAAAGCCTGGGAGATAAGGCAATTGAACAACTTGTAGAAGAAGATATTCATTGGGCATTAAATGCGGAATCGAATAGTGTTGCCATTATCATATCGCATTTAAGCGGGAATATGGTGTCAAGATGGACAGATTTCCTAAACTCTGATGGGGAGAAACCCTATAGAAATCGTGAACAGGAATTTGTTGACGACATCTCATCAAAAGCTGAATTGATAGCGACTTCAGAAATCGGGTGGAATACTCTTTTTGAAGCATTAAATAACTTAGAAGAAAAAGATTTATTAAAGGCTGTTTTGATTCGGGGAGAAAACCATTCGGTCATCGAAGCAATTGAAAGACAATTAGCCCATTATGCTTATCATATTGGGCAAATTGTTTACATTGGAAAACAAATTAAAAGTGAGAATTGGGAAAGCTTAAGTATCCCAATAGGCCAGTCAGATTCCTATTTACAGCAGATGCTAAAAAAGCATCAGCCAGAGTGATAAAGTAAACAGGGATTTTAGTGATTTTTTCAAACTCATCATTTAGCTTAAGAATAATTACAGAATAATTCCACATACTATTTTTCATTACGGTATAAGGAAGTGATTGATTTGGAAAACAACAAAATTGCCAATCTAAGGCCTGAACAACTTAACGAGTTAAAATCCCTCGAAGAAAAATTAGAAGTGACGTTGATTGCCTATGACCCCTCTTCATCTGGAAATCATACTGGACATGACAATCGATTAAATACAATGAATCCATCATAATATCCCCTTCTACAGTGTTTAGATTCGTCCAAATCTAAACACTGATTTTTTTCAATCCATTTATCGAACATCTCATTTCAAAAATTCTTTCATTTGTTTTAATTCAGCAATTATATAATCAATCTGCTCTTGCATGCTTTCTGTTTTTTGGGATTGATCGGTCGAGCTTTCAGAACTTTGATTTTTTTCGTTTTTTAACGCGTCCAATGCAAGTGCAGCAGCTATCGTTTGTATACCATCCCCTAACGTAGAAATTGCTGCACCGATATAAGTAAGTTGCGCAATGAAAAGTTCCTGGGATTCAGTTGATTGATTACAATTTTTTTTATTGTTATCCATGGTCATCTCCCCCATTTTTTGATAAAAAGCAAAAAGCCTTCCTATCATCATATGCATTTTATAATGGAAAACAGAATAACATGGATTTTTTCCCCATCGCGAACATTGTGTGTTTTTTAACACATCTATTTCTTACATTCACTCGCAGACAGGCACTTGCTAAATAAAACTTTAATATGATGTATTTAGAGGAGTGATAACGATGCAGTGGCTTCAAAAAGTCCGTCATTTAACTGGGCAACCTATTGGAATTTCGTTAACAAACGGGCAAGGGACTTCTGGTATTTTATGCGGTACTTCTAATGGCAAACTTCAAGTTATTGAATACTTATATCAAGCACAATTTGCGTTAAAACAATACGACTTTTATATGATTCAGGATATTCATGGATTTCCACCTTGTCAGAACCAGCGACCACTATATTAATGCGGGTATCCCTCTATTGTAGAGGGATATTTTTGATTATCGCTATCTTCATTAAACTTCATCAAAAGTTTGCACAAACATTCCTTCATTCTCTAACCACTCCGCAATAAATACATTACGGACATCTGTTACGTTTTGGATTTTAAGTTGAACCATTAACCAGTCCTCGTCCCTACCTAGATCACTCAATTCATCACTTAACAATTCCCCATCTCGAATTAATGTAACGGGGATATGCACTTGTTTTGGAGCTTTATGAAAATCTTCTTGGGTCGTCTTTTGGTAAGGTGATTTTTTCATAATACTAATGGATCCGTTCGCTTCTAAATAGCAATAAGCTACTTCGCGTATCGAAAAAGTTTCTGATTGCCTCAACAGACTTTGGAGTTGATTAATATTCATCCGATTTTTCTTTAATTGGTCCCTATTTACAATCCCATTTCGGATTAACACGGATGGTTTACCTTCAAAAAGCAAACGTAATTTAAGTGATTTCTGCCCCAAATACTCAGCAATTAACAAAAGTAAAGACCATAACACCATAGAGTAAATCAAATAGAATACTCCTGCCTTTTCATCATAAAGTGCGTTGCCTAGCAGTTCCCCAAGTACAATCGCAGCTATGAATGTAAAGGGGGTTATTTGATTTATGATTTTCTTTCCTAATATTTTTATAAGGATAAATAATAGAAAAAAAGCAACGATTAGTTCCATAGTTAAATAAAAGATATTCACTCATTCACGCCCCCTTCAAAAAAGAACTATTGTCATTATTAACTTTTTAGGAGGGATTAAACCATTTTTAACTAAAGGTCCAATTTTTCTTGTACTCCCCTGTACATTTTTCCATCTTCAGAAAAATAACAATTTTGGAACAGCATCTTTCTGATTTTTTGCTATACTTAATTTATTGTATAGCAGGGGGAAATTATATGGATGCTTTAACAACTTTGCAAAATATTTTGGACTATATCGACGAGCATATTAAAGACGACATTAGTCCAGATATTTTAGCTGCACGAGCCGGATATTCAACATGGCATTTCTGCAAAGTATTTCAATGGGGTGTTGGATATTCTTTAATGACTTATGTAAGGAACCGTCGTCTGGCGTTTGCCGCATATGAATTATCTTCTGGTCGGAAAATTCTAGATATTTCACTGGAATACGGCTTCGAAACGCACTCAGGTTTTAGTAAGGCTTTTCGTCGTCATTTCGGCTGTTCACCGGGAACTTATCGCTTACATACGCATTGTAATCGACCGTTACCACCAAACCTCCCCCTCACAAGCAAATATTTGATTGGAGGAATTATTATGGAACCGAAATTTGTTACACTTCCAGCTATAAAACTTGCTGGGTTTGCTATCAAAACAACTGCAACAGATGGTGAAAACTCAAAAGCAATCCCCGCTTTTTGGGACGACTATATGAGTGGTGGAAAGATGGATAAACTTCACGCCGAAAACTTCATTAAAAAACATGATGAGTATGGGGTATGTTTTCAAGTAGATATGGAAACCGGCGAATTTGAGTATGTGATTGGTGTTGAGCCGATTGACGGTGCAGAAATTCCAAATGATTATCATGTTTGTGAAGTGCCGCCCGCAACTTATGCCGTATTTTCAACACCACCTTGCTCTGCTGAAGAATTTGCCCAAAATATTCAAGGCACATGGCACTACATTTTCAATGAATGGTTTCCGAAGTCGGGTTACGAGTATGCACCAAATTGTGTAGACTTTGAACTATATGATGACCGATGCATGGGTGATGAGGGGAAAATTTGTGATATTTATATTCCGGTCATTAAAAAGTAAAGGTAAAAACAGTAGCCACAGCGTATGATTTCGCTGCGGCTTTTTGTTTATCTACAAATGATCCTGGGCATAATAAACTTAAAAAAGGGAGTGATATTTTGAAGTTCTTATTAGTTATCTCAAGTATCGTTGTGCCTGTTGTGATGCTTTATCTACAACATAAAAGCGATTCGTTTAGAACGATTTTTAACATTGTAGCGATTATTTCCATCATCATTTTTGGTAGTCTTGCTTCAACGTCCATTTACCAAGTCATTATTGATGATGCTGTGTTTATGACTACCATTCACGGGCTCTTCTTAAATCCCGTTTTCTTGGTGACTGGCGCTTACCTCGGGACATTTGTTATTTACAGATTAATGATGCTGACATTGGAAGAAAGATAACATTTTCGTGCATTCATTTCATTCCATTTTCAAAACAATTTTACCCTGCGCATGCCTAGCTTCAACTTTCTTCAGCGCTTCAAGTCCTTGCTCGAATGGATAAACCTGTTCAACGATGATGCGGATATGCCCATCAGCTACTTCGGTTGCTAATGTAATTAACTTCCTCTGTATTTCTGGATGATGCGTAATTTGCTCAGCGGTAATCTGTCGCTCTGTCTCAAATTGATCACCTGAGATCGTGATGACTTTACCACCATCCTTTACGATTTTCATACTTGTTACGCCCGTACCCGGTTGAATTGCCAGTGCAGCATCAACTCCATCCGGCATCCAAAGTCGCACCTGTTCAGCCCATGTTTCGTCTACATAATCGACTACTTTCTCAGCACCAAGAGACAACATATAAGCATGATTTTTTTCAGATGCAGAACTTGCTACGCGGTAACCATCGGCGACTGCTAATTGAATGGCCAATGTACCGATTGCGCCAGAAGCCCCAGCAATAAATACTGTATCTCCAGCTTGAAGTCCAAGTGCTTTTATCCCTTCCAACGCTGCTTTACCTGCAACAGGAAGCGCCGCCGCATCAATAAAACTAAGACCATTTGGCATGCTTATCAGCGCGTCTTCAGAAATGGCCGAGAAGTTTGCCCAAGTTCCACCTTTTGGCTGCATATTGTTAATAAATAAAACTTGATCCCCAATGATATAGTTCTTTACATTTTCTCCGATTTCGACAATCGTACCTGCTCCTTCGATTCCAATTGGATAAGGGTATTTCGCATTTGATGGTCTAAACCACCGATCATGACTCCCTACACCAATCGCTTGCATGTGGACAAGGACTTCATTCTTATTAATAGTAGGGATGGCAATGTCCATAAGCGTCAAGTCATTCGACTGTGCTTCATGCAGAATTCCGATTGCTTTCATCATTTTCATCAATACACCCCTCGTTTAGTTGAAGATAAACATTAGTAATTTATTTTTGAAGAGCCAATTTCACCCCTAAATTCGCTTAATGTATACTACACTTACCAATGGTGCGCTATAAATCATTTCCTCGTCTGAATCGTAAAAGAAATAGGCCCCGTCCTCTACCGTAACTTCATCCACACCATCTACATTGTCTGTAATTAACCCTTCACTCCCATATGCAACTGCTACTTCATACTCCATTAAAATACCCCCCTTTTAATATAGTAAATTTCAGTAAAGTACATCATCGAATATAGCATCCGCGTTAATAGATTATTCAAAAAATAATACTGACAGAAATTTTGATTTAATATACAATTTAGTTAGTTGATTATCGTTTATTCGTTCTATTTTTTGAATTTACTACTAGTAAAACTATATGCGGTATCATCCATATATATTTAATCACTGACTTGAAGTTTCTTTTCGCGGATTTATATTTATTTGAAACAGGATGCTACGTAGCTTAATACATTTACTTTCAATCTAGGTGCGAATCGTAAGTGCACATGAAATTGCTGGGAGATTCGCACCTAAATCATCCTCATTATTTCACTGATTAACTACGGGAAATAGTTCTAAATTAATTTCCAATGAATTATTTTAATGTTTTTTGTGAAAAGTCGTATTTTTACGCTCTTTTTCACTGTCACTTACTTCATTGGGAGTGTGGATTGAAATAATTTCGTTTATTAAGTGCAATTTACTCATGTCGTCACTTTCTTCACCGGGAATGTCGATTGAGAAAATTAAATATCAGAAAGGATGTTGAATAATGGGAAGCATGTTATTAGAACAGGTTAAACACACACGTCAGTTTTTAAGACACGATCAGCTTAAAACAATTTTCGAAGAATTTGATGCACAATGTATGGCTTTAAGTGAGGAGCAGCGTTTAGAGAAATATCGCACAATGCTCGACAGTCCTTTCCGCTTTTTCCGTGGCAGTGCGTATTTATTTTATTACGACATGACAAAAACGCCGTCGATTTTCCATACAGCCGATGCCAAGCCTACCTGGATTCAGGGAGATATGCATATGGATAACTTTGGTGCATTTCAAAATGAAAAAGGTGACATTGTTTATGATGTCAATGATTTTGACGAAGGCTATGTCGGTTCATATTTATACGATGTCATCCGTATGAGTATTAGTATCGCGCTCTATATCGAAGAACAAGGTTTACATAAAGACGCTCAAGAAGTGGCCATCCAGCATTTCCTGCGTAGCTATATTAATCAGTTATCACGATTCCACCGTAAACAGGATGACCCGCTTACATTAACGTTTACGAAAAAAAATACAAAAGGTCCGATAAAAAAAGTGTTGAAAAAGCTTGAGAAACGCCAGCATTCACATTTTTTACAAGATATTACGCAGATCAATGAAGAAGGTAATCGAGTTTTCTTATGGAATGAGGAAGTTCAACCTGTATCGACTGAAGAATTTGAAGCTATTACTACAGCATTACCAGACTATTCTATTAAAGATATCGCCATTAAATATGGCTCTGGTACGGCATCCATTGGTTTGAAACGCTATTATATTTTAGTAGATGGTGAGACTGACGCACGTGGCGTAGAGGATTTAGTATTAGAGATGAAAGAAGTACGTACAGCTATTCCTGCGTATTTCTTACCGTATCATAAAACATTTTGGGCACATTATGAGCATCAGGGCGCGCGTGTTGTCGGGACACAAAAGTCTATGCATCATTTAGAAGATCCCCATTTAGCCTATGTGACAATGGATGATCAGGAATACTATATTCGCGAGCGTTCTCCCTATAAGAAAAAAGTAAAGCCTAAAAACTATACAGATGTAGACGATTATTATGTGACCACTTCGATTATGGGGCGAATTGCGGCTAAAATTCATGCCCGCGCAGATATCGATTATTCTGATGTGTTCACCTACCATAGTGAGGATGAAATTTTAAACGCAATCGGCAAACATCAAGATTACTTTATCGAAAGCGTCACTTTACAAGCGATGCACTATAAAGAACTTGTCTACTCTGACTTTGGGCTATTTAAAGATTGGGTGAACGACACGTTTAACTGAAAACAGCCCGAGTGAACATCGTGTTTCGTTCACTCGGGTGTTTATTTTGCAGCGGACTAATTAATTAATCAACTCTAATCCTTCCTTAGCAATAATAGCATCGCGAATATCTTTCGGGATTGTTGTACTTTGCTTCGTTTCTAAGTCGATTACAACTAAAGTACCTTGCCCTGTTGCAATCAGCTTTTCGTCATGTGATGAAAGAATATAATATTCTAAATCAAATGATTTGTTTCCAATTTTTGCAACTCTTACCCCCATTTGAAGTGTATCAGGAAAAAAGGCTTCATTATGGTAATGACAACTTAAATCTGCGGTAACAGCATTTACTGTGCTATTAAAAAAACCTAAACTGTCTAGGTATTCGACACGAGCCTGTTCAAAATAGACAAAGTAACTCGTATTATTAACATGACCAGACATATCCGTTTCGCTATAGCGGACTTTACTTTCAATCTTAAAATTAAACTTTTGAAGCCACTCATTTAAAGTGGGTGCTATATATGTAGCTCTAGCCACCATTCTTCCTCCCTTTTGTAAAACTAAATTCTTTTCGCTGAGCTTTTATTACCCATGTATTTCTGCGTTGTCACAAATCTGCACGGCTCATCTTATTTGTTGGTTGTTGAAGTTTTTTTGGTAAGCAAATACTGCTGAAACCACTTTAATGATTCTTGACTTGCCTGGTCAAATGTTGGACCATTGTATACATCGAAATGGCCTCCTGGTAGTTCTAATAATTTTTTGGGTTCCTTTGCTTGTTCTTCAAATGCCTCAATAATTAAGTCAGGTGGTGTAATCCCATCCTCCATCGCCGCAATAATCATTAAAGGTGTAGGCGATATAAAATCAATAAGGCCCGCTGGATTGTATTCAACATAATGCTCCATAGATTCTAATGTAATTTCATTTTTCCATGTAGGAGCCACTTTCTCAGCCGTTTCTGTAAACCATTTATATGCATCGGGATGTGGCTGAGCTGCGATCCCATTTAAAGAAACGACAGGATACATCTTTCGCTCTCCATTAACATAACGTTCCGTACGATAATTTGTTAAGTTTCGCATAAAATCATTAAACTTTTCAGAAACCATTTTTCGTTGAGCACCTTTTCGACCATTAATCGTAGGTACTTGTGCAACTACCGCTTTTACACGTTTATCTACGGCTCCAATATGCAGGACATGACCACCACTGTAAGACGTCCCCCATACCCCAATCTTTTCTACATCTATTTCGGGTAATGTACAAATCCAACTAATGGCATTTCGATAATCTTTAATTTGTTCATTCGGCTCTAAATGCTGTGGTAAATAACTTTCACTTTCCCCAAAATTTCGATAATCAAAAACTAAAACTGCAAACCCACCTTTACAAAACACTTCTGCATACCGGTCCAAAAATGCCTCTTTCACTAAACTAAAACCATGCGCCATTACAATAGCAGGCACTTTACATTCCTCACTAGCATTTTGCGGCATATAAAGCCATCCCGCGCATTGAAGTCCTTCACTTAAAAATTTTACATTTTCTCTTTTCATAGAACATCCCTCCTACTCTCCATAACTAGCAATATTCATGCCAACTATTCGTTTAATTGGAATCGCTTCATTTTTTTCACAAGAGCAGATTGACTAATCCCTAAAGCTTCAGCAGTTTTCCTAGTCGTTTTATACAGTTCAAGCTTTTGATAAATTATTTTCTTTTCGATTTCAAGTAAAATGGACTTTAAAGGTTGCTGTAATGGTGAATAATGACTTTGTTTAATAAATGGCAAATCACTCCATGAAATTTCATTATTTTCAGATGTCACCACAAGACGTTCTATCATATTTTCCATTTCTCTTACATTACCTGGCCAATCATATTCATTGAAAAGTTGAATGCTTCCAGGCGCAAATTTGACCTTGAGTCCATACTTTTTATTTTTTTGCTGTAAAAAATAATGAGCGAGAGGTGCCGTATCTTCTGGTCTATCCCGTAAAGGCGGTATAAAAATAGGGACAATATTTAAACGATAAAATAAATCAAGCCTAAATTTCCCTTCCTTCACCAATGCTTCTAAGTCTTTATTTGTGGCTGAAACAACACGGACATTTAATTGAATATTTTTCCGTCCACCTATTCGCATAATTTCATATTCTTGAAGAACGCGCAAAATTTTCGCTTGTAAATCTAATGGCATATCTCCAATTTCATCTAGAAAGATTATGCCTCCATTCGCTTGTTCAAAAAGTCCCGGTTTACCACGTTGATCCGCACCCGTAAACGCCCCTTTCTCATAGCCAAACAGTTCGGATTCGAGTAATTGTGCAGGTATGGCGGAGCAATTTACTTTTATTAAAGGTTTACCAGAGCGGGTGCTTTCTCTATGCAACAAATTTACAATTACTTCTTTCCCAACTCCTGATTCCCCTTGTAAATAAACCGAAGAATCTACCTTCGCAATTCGGTAAACCATTTTTAATACCTTTCGAAAAGCTTTACTTTTTGCAACGACACCAGGAATTTCAGGTAATTCTTCAACAGAAAAATCATCATGTATAGGTTTGTTTTTTAAAGCAAGAGAAAGGATTTGGTCTATTCTTAAATTATTCAACTCATTGATATCCCTAATATTTAATACAACTTTATCAACCTGTTTATTCGCATCAAATACAGGACTTCCAGTAATTAAAACATCTACACCACGAATCGTAACAACGCCTGAAACCGGACGTTTATGACGAAGTACTTTTAATGCGATCGAATCATTAATCTCTCCATCTTTTAAAGCATTTTTTACATTCCCACCAACAAATTCGTGAATTGGAAAACTACAAATTTTAGAAGCGTTTTGATTCATATAGAGACAATCCCCATTTTTATCAATTAAACAAAGACCATCAAAACTATGTTCAACAATTATCTTTTCAATAGGATTCACAAAAACACTCCTTCTACGATGAAACTTTTCATCACTTGATTACTTAATTCATCACACAAAGTAGAAAATCCTCCAATTTTAAAGTAAATATAAACTTTTTCACTTGGCACGTTTATTGCTCATTAATAATTAAGGACAAAAAGAATGGAGGTGATAAATATGAATCCACTGTTGAATTTTTCCCAAAATATAAAGTTATCTCTTTCCTCAATGGAACATACCGTTATTCAAGAGGATTCAAGAAGTGTTGATTATACGGCAAGTTCAAAGTCACCTCTTTCTTCAGTCGAATATTCTGTTAATCGAAGTTGTGCAAATTGTAATAAGCAAAGTTGTACTGAACGATAATTTCAATCGAATATGTTTCTTATTATTTCTTTACATTAATCTTCATAAAGGAAAGGTGAATAAAATGAAAAGAACACTACCAAATTCCATCACTAACAACTTAGAGTTACCAGTTATAGCCGCACCAATGTTTTTAGTTTCAGGTCCTGAACTCGTCATAGCTAGCTGTGAAAACGGTATCATTGGCTCTTTTCCATTACAAAATGCAAGAACTATCGAAGTATTAGAGGATTGGCTAAAACAACTGACAACTACTCTTAGTCAATTAAAGGCTGACAATCCAACAAAGAAAATCGCTCCTTGGGCAGCTAATCTCGTTGTGCACCGGTCTTATGATCGAATGGACCAAGAGCTTGAGCTAGTCAAAAAATATCAGCCTCCTATTGTCATTACAGCTTTAGGAAATCCAGGTCGGGTAATAGAAGCTGTCCATAGTTACGGTGGCTTAGTGTTTGCGGATGTAAACTCTATTCCATTTGCAAAGAAAGCTGCAGCTACCGGAGTTGATGGTTTAATTTTAGTGACTTCTGGTGCTGGTGGACATACAGGGATGGTGAATAATTTTGCCTTTATTGAGGCTGTTCAAGAATTTTGGAACGGATATATTGTTTTAGCTGGAGGCATGTCTACTGGGCAAAGTATTTTTGCAACAGAGGCTTTAGGTGCTGATTTAGCTTATATGGGCACGAAATTTATCGTTGCTGAAGAAAGCAATGCCAGCCAAGAATATAAGGAAATGTTATTACGAACAAATAGCGAGGACATTATTTTAACGGATGCATTTACCGGCGTACCTGCCAATATGATTCGCGAAAGTATTGAAAAGGCTGGATACGAAGTCAGTAAATTAAAGAAAAAAGAAAAAATTGACTTTGAACAACCTCTTAATGCATCAAAAGCATGGAAAAATATTTGGTCTGCTGGTCATGGTGTTGGCCATATTAAAGAAATCCAACCAATGGCGGCTATAATTCAAACATTAAAAACGGAGTATGATGAAGCAAGAGATGCTTTAATAGGTAATAAAAAATTGCAGGAGGAACTTCTATGACAAACAGTGTAGAAACGAAATTTTACAATCCATATTTTGAAGAAAACCTTTATGGACCTGCTAAAGATGAAATGTTTATTGATAATCTGAAAGTGATTGAAGGTGAAGTACCAATAGATATTTACGGGGCATACATCCGTAACGGTCCTAATCCAAAACATGAACCAAAAGGACGTTATCATTGGTTTGACGGTGACGGTATGCTGCACGGTGTTTATTTTAATGATGGTAAAGTAAGTTATCGCAATCGTTATGTGAATACGAAATCGTTCCAACACGAAGCAATAGAAGGTCGAGCTCTTTGGACAGGATTAATGGAAAGTAAAAAAGAAAATCCATTTTTTGAAAAAGAGAAAAACACTTCAAATACAGATGTTGTATTCCATAATGGTAATTTACTAAGTTTGTGGTACCGTGCTGGCCAACCTTATAAAGTCGATGCTCTTACTTTAGAAACAATAGGTGTTGAAGATTTTGGCGGTAAATTGACAGGCAACGTTTCAGCTCACTCTAAGGTCGATGAAAAAACAGGCGAATTTCTATTTTTTGATTATGGCAATACGTATCCATATATGATGTATGGGGTTGCATCTGCCACGGGTGAACTTGTTCATTGTGTGCCGATTGAATTACCAGGACCACGGTTACCTCATGATATGGCCATTACTACAAATTACTCAATTTTAATGGACTTACCATTATTTAATGATCCTGAGGCTGCAAAATTAGGGTTTTATAAATCGAAGTTTTTCCGAGAGTTACCAAGTCGATTCGGCATTATCCCACGTTATGGTGGTGCAAATGAAATTAAATGGTTCGAATCATCCCCTTGCTATATTTACCATGTAGTAAATGCGTGGGAAGAAGGCGATGAAATTGTGATGGTTTGCTGTCGGGTAAAAGAACCTCAACCACCTGAATCAAAAGATGACGGCCCATTAGAGCGTATGCTAGCCTTTTTACGTCTCGATGCACAAATGCATTGTTGGCGGTTCAACCTGAAAACGGGTGCCACAAAAGAATATGAATTATGTGATAACAATACAGAATTCCCTGTCATCAATTTAGATTATACAGGTGTGAAATCCCGTTTTTCTTACAATGTCTGTATTTCAAATGGTCGTACATTAGAATTTGAAGCTGTTGCGAAATATGATACATGGACAGGTAATTCAATCCGATATGAGTTTGGTCCAGGTCGATTTGGTACGGAAGGCGCTTATGCCCCACGTCCAAACGCAAAAAGTGAAGATGACGGCTACTTAATCACGTATGTTTATGATCAAAATGAAGATAAATCAGAGTTACTCATTTTAGATGCGAAAAACTTTGATTTAGGACCAATTGCACGCTTAGAAATTCCGCAACGTATTCCAATGGGATTCCATGCAACATGGGTACATGGAGAAAAACTATACGATGAAAAATAAATAAGCGAGGGGTAATGGCGATGATTTTAACAACGAAAAAAAAGATTGAACATTTTACATCTATAGGTTGGTGGGGAGTAAAAACGATTGACGATTATTTAAATGATTTAGTCAAAAATACACCCAATAAATTAGCTGTTGTTGACCCAGGAAATAAAACCGCTTTATGCAATAAAGAACTTTTAAGATTCACCTATGAACAATTAGATGAAAAAATAAATAGTGTAGCTGAACAACTTTTAACATCTGGTATTGGAAAAGATGATATTGTCGCAATTCAACTCCCTAATATTGTGGAATTAGTTATTACGTATTTTGCAGTTTTAAGAGTGGGTGCCATTTCAAGTCCCTTCCCTGTTCAATTCCGTGAATTCGAATGTACACAGATGTTGCAGTCTTTAGAGGCAAAAGCAGTCATTACAATGGATCAAATGAATGATCGTGAATACGCAAAAATGTTTAAGGAAATACAAAAAGACGTACCTTCACTTCAAACTATCTTTACGTATGATGAAAGTGATTTAGAAGGTGTATTTACATTAAATCTCGACAAATCTACTACGATTTTTGAAGAATTAAATAAATATAGAGAAAATCTCGATGTGTCGGCAAATGATACTTTCACAATTTGTTGGACTTCAGGAACAGAAGGAAAGCCAAAAGGAGTACCTCGTAGTCATAATGAATGGTTAATTAGCGCTTCTGCTAGCGTTGATGGTGCTCAATTAAGTGCTGAAGATAAAATTTTATTAACTTTCCCATTAGTTAATATGGCTGGCATTGGTGGTGTATTAGTACCTTGGATTTTAACGGGTGGGACACTTGTTTTACATCACCCATTTGACTTCCCAACGTTTCTCCATCAAATCGATGCTGAAAAAATCACCTATACGCTTGTGCCGCCAAGTTTACTAACGGCAATGATTAAAAAGCCTGCCATTTTAGGCGGTAAAAATATTAGTTCATTACGTGCAATTGGTACTGGTTCTGCCCCTATCTCATCTTGGTTAATTACGAGTTGGAAAGATGACCATGGCGTAGACTTACTCAATTATTTTGGTTCCAACGAAGGCGCAACATTTTTAAGTGATCTGTATGATGTGCCAGACCCAAAATTGCGTTCGCTTTACTTGCCTCGATTCGGTAGAAAAGGTTTCACTTGGAATAACAAAGTCGCAGAAAAGTTCGAAAGTAAAATTATTGATTTAGATACAGGCGAAGAAATTTTATTGCCTAATCAACCTGGCGAGTTAAAAATTCGGGGCGCCGGTGTTTTTTCTGGCTATTGGAAAGCAGATGAAATAAATGCAAAAATATTTGATGAAGAAGGATATTTCAGCACAGGTGATCTATTTGAAATTATTGAGGAGAATGGTGAAGATCGTTACTACCGTGTAGTGGGACGTTTAAAAGATATTATCGTCCGCTCTGGCATGAAAATATCTTCTCAAGAAATTGAAGATATTATATTAACACATCCAGCTGTTGAAGAGGTTGCGATAGTCCCCTTCCCTGACCGCATTCATGGAGAAATTTCATGTGCCTGTATTGTACCGAGTAAAGAACAAGTCATTACACATGAAGAATTAAATGATTATTTACGAAATCATAATATTGCATCCTTTAAACTACCTGAAAAAATGGTCATCATACAGGAGCTACCTCGTAATTCAGTAGGGAAAATTATGAAGGCTCATTTAAGTGAACTCGTAAAAAATGAAGTAAAAGCATAAAAGGAAATCCCTTTTTCTAAGGAGGAATGTTTCATGAACGTATATATATATGACGCAGTGCGAACACCGAGGGGCTCAACTAGGAAAAATGGTTCTCTCAAAGAAATAGAGCCTGTCGAGTTAGTCGCTCAACTATTCGAAGCATTAGAAACGAGAAATCACGGTCTACTTGAACAAGCAGAGGACGTTGTATTAGGCTGCGTAACCCAAATAAAAGATCAAGGTTCAAATATTGCGAAAACAGCTGCATTATATGCTGGCTTGCCTTATACTGTACCCGGTATTACCGTTACTCGATTATGTACATCTGGACTAGACGCAGTGGCTATTGCAGCAAATAAAGTACAGAGTGGCTCAGACGATTTAATTATTGCGGGTGGTGTTGAATCCGTATCCAAAGTACCAATGTTCGCAGATGAAGGTGCATGGTTTTCTAATCCTCATATAAGTGAAGCGACAAAGTTTATTCATATGGGCATCTCTGCGGATTTAATCGGTACAATTGAAAATCAGCAAAGAGAAGATTTAGATGCTTACGCTGTAAAATCCCATCAACGCGCTTCCATCGCAACAAGGGATGGTATTTTTAATGATTCGCTTATTCCCGTCAAAAATTCAGATGGCAGTGTAATACTCGCTCAAGATGAATTAATACGAACTGAAACGACTGTTGAATCACTTGCTGGCTTAGAACCGAGCTTCGGAAAGTTCTTCACTCCTAAACAACGTGAAATTGTTGAAGAAGAATTTGAGGAACTTTCTACTATTAAGCATTTACATCACGTAGGAAATTCCCCGTCATTAGCGGATGGTGCTTCGTTAATTGTCGTCGGTTCAGAAACGATACAAACACAACTAGGCATTTCACCAAAAGCACGTATCATTGCTAGTACGAGTGCGAGTGATCATCCGATGTTACTTATAGGTGGACAAAAGGCGGCTGAAAAGTTATTAGCAAAAAATAATTTTACAATAGACGATATGGATGTTATTGAATTTTATGAAGCCTATGCATCTACTACTTTAAAAGCTATGAATGATTGGCAAGTGGATCCTGAAAAATTCAATCCAAACGGTGGTGTAATTGCCATGGGTCATGCATTAGGGGCTACTGGAGCAATGATGATATGTACATTATTAGATGAGCTAACGCGGAAAAATGGGAAATATGGACTTGTTGTTTTAAGCGGTGGTGGTGGTGTCGGTACTGCTATGATTATTGAAAAGCTATGATAGTTTATATTTAACACGATTACGTTGTAGGATTGAATACAAGTTTCCAATTAAAAAGGCCAATTTGTCACTTTTATAAGACAAATCGGCTTTTTATATTATTTCATGAAGGAGCTAAAATACATGTTAAATCCACGCACTTGTTCTCCGTTCAGGTCATGCCCTTTTCAACTTATTCCGTTACTTCAAATCCTAAACGAATTGCTGGCATTGAAGAACCAGGGTGATCCGTTGAATACGTTAATTGTGGAATTAATGTCATATCCGTAGATAATTCTTGCTGTTTGTAAATTCCTGGGTAAAGGTCAATTAAATGGTGCCCCACATCACCCGTGGCAATAACGTCGAATGTTAAATTACCTTGGCTGTTAAAGGCACATAAATAGCCTGTATATGCATTGTCATACGTTAAATAGTAAGCATTGTCGAACTCAGTCCAACCGCCACCTTTAATCGTAATCGAAATTTTTGTGCCTACTGGTCCTGATTTTGGTGAGAAATCAACAATCGATGGCAAAATACGTAAGTACGCTTGGCCATATACTTCGCCGTCTGCAACTAAATCAAGACGGTGAGGAATTCCTCCTAAGTCATCTGGAACTGGGAAATCATAACTTAAATTACCCGAAGCATCTGTTTTAATTTTATCTAAGGTCATTACCTCTTCACCAAAACCTTTACCACTCACACGACTACCTTTCATCGTGTTCCATACAAGCTCGATTTCAGTGTCTTTTGGTAAGCCGCTAGATGTTAATTTTACAGGGTCTCCAACAATTCCCTCTTCAACACTCAGTGCAACCTTTACATCTTTCTTTTGCTTAAGTGTTGGCATTTCGACACCACCATCTGCTGCAACTGGTGCTGGTTCTACATGGTTGGCAATTGTTGGTGCTACACCTTCTGTAATTTTAAACATGAAGTCTGGTGCTGGTTTATCCGGATAAGGCGATTGCTGGTAGTTAATGTACTGCATACCTAAATAGCCTGTACGTAAACGGATTGCATGATCACCAACTGAACCTGCAGCACGAATTTTTGCTACGGTAGTACCATTTGTAGATATACCCGTCACTAACCCTGTATATTTATTGTCGTACGTTAATTGCCAGTTACGCATATACGTACTCCAGCCTAGACCTTCCATTTTAATGGAGATTTCCGTACCAACAGGACCTGATTCTGGTTCCATTACAAACGACGGGTCAACTGTGTAGCCAACTTGCCCGATTTTTTTACCATCTTGTTTTACCCAAAGTGTAAAGTCACCTCCAAAGCCTTCTGGAACGTTAAATTTCCCAGCCCATTTACCGGCTGCATCTGCTGTACCTTCAAGTATAGTAATTTCTTTTTCTGTAAACTCCGGACCAATTACGGCATATAAATCTTCTACAATATACTTACCATCAATAGAATTCCACACTAATTCAACCGGTTTATCGGCTGCTAAATCCGTCACATTAAATTCAACTTCATCGCGTACAAAGCCACGTGGTTTCGATAATGTAATATTATTTAATAGCTTTTCTTCAACGGCTTTTTCTTTTTTTGCGGAAACGTCTGTTACTTCTTTATCTATATCCACTTTTGTATTGTCCTCTGTGTCTGAACAAGCAGCTAAAGCAATACTACTAGTTAAAGCAAGCAAAAGTAGCCATGTTTTTTTCATTGGAACCTTCATTCAAATATCCCCCTCTTACTCAACCACTACTAAATTTGCTGTCATATCGCCATGACCTGCGCCACAGAAAATACTACAAACGATTTTATATTCCCCTGCTTTTTCTGGAGTGAATTTAACAGAGCCATCTTTGTCTAACTTTACATCTAACCCTTCCACAAACAGACCATGCGTACCGTCTTCAGTTTTCATAGAAAGCGTTACTTCTTCACCAGCTTTTACATAAAACTCTTTTTCGCCAGCTGGGCCGTTAAATTCAAAGTTTTTCCCAATAATGTCCACTTTTTGATTCGTTTCTACTTTTGTTAAATCCACTTTTTCTTTTTCTGGTTCCGGTTCTGCACTTGTTTGTAACACTTCATCAGAAACAATTGTTAATAGTGATGGCGCTACGTTGAACGGCTTGAATTCACCTGTTTGATCATTGTATTCCGCCTTTACTGTGTAACCAAGTGTACCTGTTGGTGTATCGGCTGTAACAGGATATGCCACTACCCAGAAATTATCATCTCCGTGCTTACCATATGTCATATCAAGAACTTCGCCAGTAGATAAATGCACTTGTACTTTCGCTTCTGTTACTTGCTCATTTGTAATGCCGTCAATAACATTATTTCGAAATACGATTTTGTCACCCGCTGAGAAGCGGCTTGCTAATACACAGCCCCCTTGCTCTGTTACTGTGTCGCCTGTAATAACAAGTGCACCTGCTTCTTTTTCTTGTGGTACCGCGTTTACCTCTGTTTTCTCAGCTGTATCAGTATCATCGCTACAAGCCGTTAAAATCATAGTAGCTGCAAATAATGACGCTAAGATTGATGTTTTCTTTTTCATATTGAACCCTCCTATTTTATTCTAAATTTTCTAACACTTAATTCACTAACATATTATACCTATACACCCATAGACTAACAATAATATTATTTGGAAATCTCGAAAGTTTGATTATTTCATACTTTAGACTGATATTTTATGAGAATCCATTCCTCGTATAAGCTAGTAAACACTTCACTCATAGTGTTTACTTACCCTAAACTGGTACCTTTAACTCCTAGTCCTATATTTTATATTGATATAATTCTTTGCTTAGTAAATTATTTTGGTAGAATGACAAATCAAAAAAATGCTGTGCCAAAATGATATCATTTTGGCACAGCATAAATTTTCCATATAATTATCACACACCTATTGGACCATCCTGGCTAAGTCCAGTCGTTTCAACGATTCGAAAGCGTGGAATAACCTACAAACTTCAAGCCTTCCACTTGTGCAACATCAGCAGCGTAGTGTAAACTTTTCCATTCAAATGTAGCAACACCAACAAAGTACTTTAAGAAAGTGGATATATCACATTTACGAACATTATCTTCAAACTGAAGCCCAGCTAGGATCTCATCAATTTCTTCCTGAGAAATAATGTTTTAATGTCGTGTGAAAACCGCGGTATTTTTTACCCAGTGAGATTCCTCCTGTAAATGTTGGTGTGGTAACTTACCTTTTATATGGAATCTCTCTTTTTTCGCCATCTAACGTTTCAAGCTTAGGCTGAGTGAGTTAATGCCACCACGTTTAACAAGAGGAAATTTGAGAGTTTTACCAATTATCTTATCGTATTTTAAAATTCTTCAAGAAATTCAAGAGTAATAATAACACCAAGTACATACCTTTATATTCCCAAGTAATATATCCCCTAAACTTGTTAATTCACCCTCATTCTTATGAAAATGGTGTTCAAATTAAACTATTTGTTACCCAAGCTTTCGATAATTCTTCAACCATTTGTACTTTTGTAATACTTACCTTTATGTTTTTATTGGTTCCCTTTTTTCAACTTTCTTATATTTTAAAGGTTTTTACATCAATTCACTATGCAAATTTAGATTAATATATTTTTATAATTTCTAAACAAAAAATACTACTTAATTGGATAAATAACACCTCTCCAATACAAAACTATTCATAGTATAGATTGGAGAAAGGAGGTTTTATCACAATTACTCAGGAAATTTAGGTGATTATAGTAATTTCTGTAGAGGTGAAGACTATGCCAATTGTAAGATTGATATCTCTGAGGGAGAATCTATTTTCTTGTTCAACTAACAGGCAGGTTAATTGATTAGGAATAGCTATTGGCCATACGTCACCCCTACTGTTTTAAAGGAGATGGTAACGGGCATTTAAACTCTAAACGAATTATTTATTAGTATAGTATAGTCAAATAAACTAGAACAATAATTTCGAAAATCATACTCTATACAGTCAAGTAATATTTTATCAGCTTGACAATTATTTTAGAAAGGAGAAACTACTAGATGGAAAGTAAGAAATGTAAACATTGTAATTACGAGTGTAATGAAAATAGTAGAAGTTGCAAGCGATGTAACGCTTGGAACCCCTGGAGAAATGAGGAAGATTTAAACCGGGGCTTATCATCTGATGCTACTGCTACTGCTGACGCGGATGCTACCGCTACTGCTGATGCTGATGCTACTGCTGACGCGGATTCTACTGCTGATGCCGATGCTACTGCTGACGCGGACGCTACTGCTGACGCTGACTCTACTGCCGATGCTGATGCTACTGCCGACGCGGATTCTACTGCTGACGCGGACGCTACTGCTGACGCGGACTCTACTGCCGATGCTGATGCTACTGCCGACGCTGACTCTACTGCTGATGCGGACTCTACTGCTGACGCGGATTCTACTGCTGATTCCAACTCTACTGCTGACGTTGACTCTAACGTAGACGCGGATGCTACTGCTGACGCGGATTCTACTGCTGATGCCGATGCTACTGCTGACGCTGACTCTACTGCTGATGCGGACTCTACTGCTGATGCGGACGCTACTGCCGACGCTGACTCTACTGCTGATGCGGTCGCTACTGCTGACGCTGACTCTACTGCTGATGCGGACGCTACTGCCGAAGCTGACTCTACTGCTGATGCGGACTCTACTGCCGACGCTGACTCTACTGCCGATGCTGATGCTACTGCTGACGCGGATTCTACTGCTGATTCCAACTCTACTGCTGACGTTGACTCTAACGTAGACGCGGATGC
>NZ_LMBZ01000024.1:70233-71003 GCF_001439635.1 Solibacillus cecembensis
TGATGCGGACGCTACTGCCGACGCTGACTCTACTGCTGATGCCGATGCTACTGCTGACGCGGATTCTACTGCTGATTCCAACTCTACTGCTGACGTTGACTCTAACGTAGACGCGGATGCNNCGATGCCGACTCTACTGCTGATGCGGACGCTACTGCTGACGCTGACTCTACTGCCGATGCTGATGCTACTGCTGACGCGGATGCTACTGCCGACGCGGATTCTACTGCTGATGCCGATGCTACTGCCGACGCTGACTCTACTGCCGACGCTGACTCTACTGCTGATGCGGACTCTACTGCCGACGCGGACTCTACTGCTGACGCGGATGCTACTGCTGATGCTGACTCTACTGCTGACGCGGATGCTACTGCTGACGCTGACTCTACTGCTGATGCGGACGCTACTGCCGACGCTGACTCTACTGCTGACGCGGATGCTACTGCTGATGCTGACTCTACTGCTGACGCTGATGCTACTGCTGACGCGGACGCTACTGCTGATGCGGACGCTACTGCCGACGCGGATGCTACTGCCGACGCGGACTCTACTGCTGATTCCAACTCTACTGCTGACGTTGACTCTAACGTAGACGCGGATGCTACTGCTGATGCGGACTCTACTGCTGACGCGGACGCTACTGCTGATGCCGACGCTACTGCCGACGCTGACTCTACTGCNNTGACGCGGATTCTACTGCTGATGCCGATGCTACTGCTGACGCTGACTCTACTGCTGACGTTGACTCTAACGTAGACGCGGATGCTACC
>NZ_LMBZ01000024.1:71070-71164 GCF_001439635.1 Solibacillus cecembensis
TACTGCTGATGCTGATGCTACTGCTGATGCCGATGCTACTGCTGACGCTGACTCTACTGCTGACGTTGACTCTAACGTAGACGCGGATGCTACC
>NZ_LMBZ01000024.1:71176-72193 GCF_001439635.1 Solibacillus cecembensis
CGATGCGGATGCTACTGCCGACGCGGATGCTACTGCCGATGCGGATGCTACTGCCGACGCTGACTCTACTGCTGATGCGGACGCTACTGCCGACGCTGACTCTACTGCTGATGCGGACTCTACTGCCGACGCTGATGCTACTGCTGATGCTGACTCTACTGCTGATGCCGATGCTACTGCCGACGCTGATGCTACTGCCGATGCGGATGCTACTGCCGACGCTGACTCTACTGCCGATGCGGATGCTACTGCCGACGCTGACTCTACTGCTGATTCCAACTCTACTGCTGACGTTGACTCTAACGTAGACGCGGATGCTACCGCTACTGCTGATGCGGACGCTACTGCCGACGCTGATGCTACTGCCGATGCGGACTCTACTGCTGATGCCGATGCTACTGCTGACGCTGACTCTACTGCTGATTCCAACTCTACTGCTGACGCGGATTCTACTGCCGATGCCGATGCTACTGCTGATGCCGATGCTACTGCCGACGCTGATGCTACTGCCGATGCCGACTCTACTGCTGACGCTGACTCTACTGCCGACGCGGATGCTACTGCCGACGCCGATGCTACTGCTGACGCGGATTCTACTGCCGACGCCGATGCTACTGCTGACGCGGATTCTACTGCCGACGCGGATTCTACTGCCGACGCTGACTCTACTGCTGATTCCAACTCTACTGCTGACGTTGACTCTAACGTAGACGCGGATGCTACCGCTACTGCCGACGCTGACTCTACTGCTGATGCCGACGCTACTGCCGACGCTGATGCTACTGCTGATGCTGACTCTACTGCTGACGCTGATGCTACTGCCGACGCGGATGCTACTGCCGACGCTGATGCTACTGCCGACGCTGACTCTACTGCTGATGCCGATGCTACTGCTGACGCTGATGCTACTGCTGACGCTGATGCTACTGCTGATGCGGACGCTACTGCCGACGCTGATGCTACTGCCGACGCTGATGCTACTGCTGATGCGGACGCTACTGCCGACGCTGACTCTAC
>NZ_LMBZ01000024.1:72216-72335 GCF_001439635.1 Solibacillus cecembensis
GCTGATGCTACTGCTGACGCTGATGCTACTGCTGACGCTGATGCTACTGCCGACGCTGATGCTACTGCCGACGCTGATGCTACTGCTGATGCGGACGCTACTGCCGACGCTGACTCTAC
>NZ_LMBZ01000024.1:72347-72546 GCF_001439635.1 Solibacillus cecembensis
TGCTACTGCTGATGCCGATGCTACTGCTGACGCTGACTCTACTGCCGACGCTGACTCTACTGCTGACGCTGACTCTACTGCTGATGCCGACGCTACTGCCGACGCTGACTCTACTGCTGATTCTGATGCTACTGCCGACGCTGATGCTACTGCTGATGCGGACGCTACTGCCGACGCTGACTCTACTGCTGACGCTGAT
>NZ_LMBZ01000029.1:0-290 GCF_001439635.1 Solibacillus cecembensis
GCGATTGTTGCATACGCTTCACTTTTCTTCTTCAACTTACGGGGCTTTAGTGAAAAAAGGATTTATAAAGCATACAAAAATTAACCTAAATAACGTTCCCAAATACAAGTTAGGGAATCCCCCCTATTCAATTGAGTGGGGGTTCTTTTGGCTACTTATGATTAGTATGTCCACAAATCTCGTTTGGGGAGCATTTCTTGTTCAACTAACGGAGCAGATTAGTTGAAGAAGGAGATTAAAAAAAGTTCAACAATTATGTTGAACTTTTAAAGCTTGTTACATATTTTCAA
>NZ_LMBZ01000029.1:401-55623 GCF_001439635.1 Solibacillus cecembensis
CCCTATAATTTTATTATCTTGATTAAAGGTTGTATTATTGTTCTCTTCTAAAATAATTGGTAACTCTCCGTGTACAAGTGATGCAATGTTAGGTCCATACTGCTTGTCTAATTCAAAACCTAAAGTATTGGTATAAAATTCAATTGCTTTGTTTAAATTTGGCACGTAAATACTTATAACACAAACTTGATTCACTATTTCATCCCACCTATTTTTAGTATTACTGTAAATATTCTACACATGTTAGTGAGAATCCTTTTTATAAAAAAATCACTCGAGTGTCTTATTCAACTAACGGGGTGATTTACTTGAAAATCGTTGAGTTGCTTATGCAGCTCTTTTTCCATATTGAACTAACGCAGCAGTTTAGTGCAAAAAGGATTACAGTTGAAAATAATAGAATACATAATTGAAATAGAAAAAATCAATTAAATAAGGAGAATGGAAATGAATAAAATTATTCTGGTTCAACATTGTCAATCCGAACATCACATAAATAATATGTCTGGTGGTTGGACAGATACTCCATTAACTGATTTAGGAAAAACTCAAGCTGAAATTGTCGGAAAGTGCTTGAAAGAAAAAGTAAATAAAGATGATTTTGTTTTATATTCTTCGGATTTACTTAGAGCTAAACAAACAGCAGAGATAGTTGGAACCCATTTATATTTAGATGTCATGCAAGATAAAGGACTACGTGAAATAAATACTGGTGTTGCCGCAGGAAAAACAAAGGATTGGGCAAGAGCAAATAGAAAACCCCGAATAAGAAGTGAATTTGATTTAGATTATCAGGAATTTCAAGATGGTGAGAGCTGGAGAGAATTTTATAGTCGGGTTTGCTGTTGTATGGATAGGATATATGAATCAGAAAAGCATAAAAACCTGTTGATTGTCACACACGGAGGAACTTTGGGTTACATACTTGCATGGTGGTTGAAATTTGAGCCAGAAATGATAGTTAATGCATACTTTTCATCGTCAGTAGGTGGGATTACATTTCTAAGTCAAAATAGTTTTCAGCAAAATGTTGTTAACAAATTTAATGATACATCCCATTTTGATTTATTAAGCTAACGGGGGCTTTAGCAGAACAAGGCTGCCTTAAGGGTAGTCTATTCTTTTTGAACTAACGAGGCAGGTTAGTTGAACAAGGAGTTGGAAAACAAAGGAATTTTTAATATCTTTCTTAAACTAATATATATGATAATTAAAAAGGGGAGAGTATATTGGGTTCAAGAATAATGCACTCGATTATTGGTGAAAAAATTGCAGAAGCTTTTTCAATCGAAGACAAAACATCATTTTTGCTTGGAAGTGTTGCTCCAGACGCTGTTTTTTCACACGAAGAAAAAAACTTATCACATTTCTTTATAGGTGAAGTACAAGATTATTCAAGAAGTGTTGATTATAAAGGATTTTTACATAAATATGGTTCGCAAATAGAAAATCCTTATATATTGGGGTATTATGCACATTTAATTGCTGATGATATATGGTTAAGAGGTTTTAATCTTTCTTGGTTAAGGAACAGAATGGATGCTGATGAAGGATTATATAAGTTATACCATAATGATTTCCGATTACTAAATGGAAAGTTATTAGAACACTATGGTTTTACAGATGAATTGAGAAAAACGTTTAGTTATTTTCCTACTATTTTAGATTTGGAAGAGGTTAAGTCCAAGGATGTTGAAAAATTTGTTCCTTATGTATTAGGCGATATGAAGTACGATAAGGAAGTTTTAAATGAACAACTTAATGTTTTTACGTTTAATCAGATAATCGGTTATATAGAGACATCAGTTGATGTTGGGTTACTGAATATAAGACCAATTATTACCAAGAGATAATCGACTAACGGAGCAGTTTAGTTGAAGAAGAAGGTTTTTTTGCGATTATGTTGAATAAGTTAATATATGTAAATTGTTGAACAAAAGGGTGCTTTACTTCAAGTCGGAGGTGGCACTTTTATTGAACTAACCCAGCAGTTTAGTGTATGAAGAATCAATTGGAAAAAAGGGTTTCAAAATGAGATATTTAATGTAGTTAAGGAGGCAGAGCCTTGAATGGATTTCACAAAATAATAGTGGTTATAAAGTTGAACTGTTTATAAAAAAGTCATGACGTTAATAAAAAGATGAACCAGAATTTACCACCTCTATAAAGAAGGGGTTTCGGTTTTTCTTGTGGAATAAGAACCTATTAAATAATAATAAAGTTATACCATTAAAGGGCCATTTTCTTGAATAACACTCAATTTGTGATTTGAAGATTTATCAAATAAATTATTCAATATCTTTTTATTTTCTGAAAATTATTTATATTATTATATATCCATGGTATATTTTTTTAAATTAGTAGAGGTGGGATTATTATGAAGAACAAAATGAATTATTTAATGGGACTAATATTGCTTGTGCCACTTGTCTTTGGTCTTTCAGCAGAAAATCAAGTTTCAGCGGCAAAAAATATATCAGTTGTAATCGATGGAGACCTCCAAGAATATCCTCATTCCCTTGTCATCAAAGAGGGAGAGACACTCATACCGTTCCGAGAAGCGTTTGAATTATTAGGTGCGAAGGTTACTTGGAATGGAAAAGATAAGACGCTAACTGCTAAAAAAGTAGATACTTATATTTGGGCTCAACTAGGAAATGGAAATATGGTGACTGATCAAGATAATGGCCATAGAATTCAAAGATATTATTCTGCTTATCCTCAGAGAATTGATGGAATTATAATGGTTCCTGTTAAACTTTTTGAACAATTAGGTGCAACTGTTAGTTGGAATGCTAAAAATAAAACTATTCAAATAGAATCTGCAACTAGTAGGTTCAGAGAATTTATAGGATTGGGGACAACAGCAGGAGAATAGTAGTCGGATGAGGTATATAAAAAATAGAGCAACTTTCTAAGGTTTGAGCAAATGCACTTAAAACACGAGATGGAAGATCTAGAGTCGATTTTGATATTAAAATTGGCGGTACGACAGCTAATATTATATATGTAACTCAAACAAGCGAACTTGTCTCTTGCAATTTAAAGAAAACTCCATTTCGATCAATCTTTTTTCAAAATGGAGTTTTTGCATTTGCTGTTAAATAAGGATTGAATAGCACTTTTTAATCAAACTTTATTCCAAAACATCATCTTTTTTTTAGGTATGTCTTTAATATATATAAATTAGAAATAAATGGTTATCAAGTTAAATGGCGATTTAGCAGGAAAAGGATGCCTTTAGGGTAGCCTTTTCTTGAAGATCATTGAGTTGCATTTGCAGCTCTTTTTTTCCTTATTGAACTAACGGAGCAGTTTAGTTGAATATTCGTTTTTCGAAATAATCATCGAAAAGCAACTGGAAAATAACAATTAGCAGTTTAGTTCAGAAAAGTTTTTATATTCTGTTATAATCAAGAAGATTGCTTTGAAATGGAGGTTCTACCAATGATGATAATCGAACAAAAATAAATAGGAATAAAGTTAGACAGAATCTATTTGTTCAAGCGAATTCCTATTTCTTAAACAAAATAAATAATAGAGAATTATCGGGAGGAATAGCTATGAACAAAAATTTACAAGAGAAGATTAAGGATATTCAAAATAAGGTTGATTTTTCAGGTTCAGTATTTGTTGAAGAAAAAAATAAGGTGTTAGCAGAACAAAACTTTGGTTATGCAAATCGTTCTGATCAAATAGAAAATAACTCTGCGACCCGTTTTGGAATAGCATCTGGATGTAAATTGTTTACTGCAATAGCGGTCTGTCAACTAGTTGAAAAGGGGGAAATTTCTTTTGATTCTAAATTGACCGATTGTCTTGATATTGAATTAAAACACTTTGATGAAAAAGTGACTGTCCATCATTTACTGACACATACTTCGGGAATACCAGATTATTTCGATGAAGATGTAATGGATGTCTTTGAGGAACTTTGGGTTGCAAACCCTATGTATCACATAAGAAAGTTAAAAGATTTCTTACCATTGTTTCAAGATGAATCGATGAAAGCAAAAGTAGGAGAATCATTTCACTATAATAATGCGGGTTACATTTTATTAGGATTAATTGTTGAACAGACAAGTGGACTTGAATTCTCTGACTATATTCAAGCGCACATCTTCAATAAGGCTAATATGACGAATTCTGGGTATTTTGCATTTGATTCTCTACCACCAAATACAGCATTAGGCTATATCGATGAAACTGATGGAACTTGGAAAACAAACATCTATTCTTTACCTGTAAAAGGTGGTTCAGATGGTGGTGCCTTTGTAACTGCAAATGATATGGCTAAGCTGTGGACAGCACTTATGAATTATCAACTTTTAAATGAAACGTACACAAATAAGCTTTTATTCACTCATGCACAAGTCAATGAGAGTGGCTATTATGGTTATGGTATTTGGATTAAGAAAACCACAGAAAACAATATTCTAAAATACCACATAATGGGTTATGATCCAGGAGTTAACTTTAATTCTGCTCATTATCCTGACCTATCCATTAATGTAGTTGTTTGTTCTAATAAGTCGGATGGTGCGTTTAATATAATGAGTGGGATAGAAGAAGAATTGGTAAAAATAAAAGGTTTAAAATAGAGATGTATTAAAAGAACCCTATTTTCTGGGTTCTTCTTTTTAAATACCCGAAAGATTATGAAAAGATGTACTTAAAGTAACGGGTATATGCATCTCCTGGAAGGTTAGTTTGTGAAGTGTTGTACTTAAACTAACGGGGGCTTTACTTGAAGATCATTGAGTTGCATAATGCAGCTCTTTTTTTCTTTATTAAACTAACGCAGCAGTTTAGTTCAATAAGCAGGTATATTTGGAAGGACGCCGAAATAGGTAACATAAGGGGATTAGATTGAATTGAAGAATATTTCTATGTGCATTTTTTTCATCTGTTTAAAGAATAAACAGATGAAACAAAGGAGGAAATGACATTTCGATTATTCGATTGAAGAGAATAAGTTTTCTGTTGCTTGTTTTAGTTTTATTACTTTTAGGATGTACAGAAGAAAAGGCTAATGATGGAGATTGGAATCTAAGTCCAACATTCAATGTCGATAATCTAACTTTGCATGGAACTGAAGGGAAATTTGGTGTTATTAAAGTAAATGGAGAAAGCAATGAACCTGAGTTTCCAGTAAAACAAGGAAGACTTTATGCAGTTTATTTCTTGGATAGTCTTGAAGAACTAAATGGAAAAAAATATAAAATGACGGCTACACATAAAGAAACTGGTGAATCTGTCAAACTTCATGAAAAAAATATTGAAAAGGAACAGAATGGAGCGAAATTCGGATTTGACAAATTAGGGTTATGGAAAATTGATGTAACTATTGATGAAAAGCCTTATACAAGTTTTGTTGTGGAAGCGAAATAAGGGATTGTGTTATTCAACTAACGGGGGCTTTACTTGAAGATCATTGAGTTGCTTATGCAGCTCTTTTTTCTTATTGAACTAACGGGGCAGTTTAGTTGAATAAGGATTTGTTATGGAACATCTGGAAAATACTGTTCATTACTTTGGAAGGAATAACATAATTATAATTGTTAATATTTGGATTTTCAGATACAATAGGGTGGCGTGAAGTGAAAAAGATAGAATAGGGGAGAATTTTATGAAAAAGAGAAATTTCATCTTTATTTTTGTAACTTTAATTTCTGTTGTTGGTTTGTATCTTCTATTAGATTTGGAAAAGGATTATAGCAAGCTTTCATTTGAAGAGTTACACGATTTGGCACAAAAAGAAGACGCAGAAGCACAAGGAATGTTAGCCTACTATTATCAAGAAGGAATAAATGTAAATATTAATTATGAAGAAAGTTTAAAATGGTATTTAGAAAGTGTTAATAATGGAAATACAACAGCTATGGTCAACTTAGGTTATCTTTATGGAAATGGAATAGGTGTAGAAAAAGATTTAACAAAAGCATTTGAATTGAATTTAAAGGCTGCTAATAGTGGAGATTCAAGTGGGATGTTTAACGTAGGCAAGAAATATGAGATGGGTATTGGGATAGCTAAAGATACTTCGAAAGCTAATTATTGGCTGGAGAAATCCGAATCATCAAAGGGGATATAATATAATAGTCCTGTTGGTAATTCGGAACGTGCTTCTTTCTTGTTCAACTAACGGGGGCTTTACTTGAAGATCATTGAGCTGCATAATGCAGCTCTTTTTTCTTTATTAAACTAACGGGGCAGTTTAGTGCAAGATGAAATCAATTACAGTATAAAAAAGGTGGTCATTATGATACTGAACAGTAAAAGAATTTTTTATATGCTTTTTTTATTACTTGTTGTTTTACTTTCGGGATGTAATGGTAATGAGAAGGCAGTTAGTAAATACTATTTATCATTAGTGGGAGAAAGTCAGAATTGGAACTTAACTGGATACGAAGTTGTGATAACACCCGAAAGTTTTAAAGCAGGTAATGGAACTTTACATATGAAAAATGGAAATAAATCTATTGTCGACTCTTTTTATTTCGAAACACACGTAGTTATTAACGATAATGATGTAGTATTGCATACTGGTGCGGTAACTGGTGCTGGAATTGATATTGCAGAGGAGTCAACTGGCGCAATTGAAGGTGGGACATATCTGAACGAAGATGGAACCCCTATTACATTAAACGAAATAAATAATATTTACATGATTGTTGAATGGTGGAGTAAGAGTGAAAGTGCTAAAGAAAGAATTGATTTATACATCAAACCTAACAAAGAACAATCCTTCTTCAACTAACGGGGGCTTTAATTGAAGATTCGCAACCAGAAATAATCAATCTTTATTATAAAAAACAAACTAGATAAATAAAGAACCAACTGTTTTGATCAAACTTTGTTTCAAAACAATTGGTTTCTTTCTGTATAAAATAAGCGTTTGCAACTTACTTTTAATCGAACTTTATTCAAAAGCTACATATTCTTCTCTCTAAACAATCCAGGTATATATAAATTAATGCTGTTGATTGATAAAACTACGGTCTTAACATGTCTCCCTCTTTCCATGAATCGATTAATCGATTCAATCTTCTTAGCCTAGTTTCTTCTTTTTTGGCACTCATTACCCACCAAATAGAATCTCTTTTGTAAGAATCCGGAAGGCAATTGAATAATTTCCAAGAATTTTGATTTTTTTTAATTTCATCCTCATATTCTTTTATTAAAGTAACGTTCCTATTAGCGGAAGAATAACCTGTTTGATCATTTCTTTGATTAAAAATAGTCAATCCTTCAGGCTTCATTTTATTAAGTTCTATTAATTTATGCACCTTTTGCACGTTAACTTTACTCCAGAGGCTATTAGACTTACGTGGAGTAAAGCGGATTTTATAGCTATCTTCATCAACTGTTTTTCGTATCCCATCAATCCAACCAAACGACAGTGCACAATCTACTGATTCTGACCAAGTAAGACTAGCTTTATTGGTCTTTTTTTTTGAAAAAATTACCCAAATCTCACTAGCTGTTTTGTGATGAATATCTAACCAATCAATAAATTCTGTTTGATTAATAAAAAATAAGGCTTCACTCATTTTATCAGCCATTTTAAAATCATTTGATTAAGCTCTTCAGGTCTTTCTTCTTGAATCCAATGACCAGTGTCCAAACTTTTAACGTCTATATTAGGTACAAAATCTTTTATATTTTGAAGTGGCGGAATAATATCTTTCTCGCCATATACCATCAATGTTGGCTGATGAATAATAGGAGAGACGTCACCTAATAAATGCCAATTACGATTTAGATTTCTGTACCAATTGATGCTTGGAGTGAAACCTGTCTTATTGAACCCTGAGATATAAACAGAAAGATCTTCATCACTCATAACAGGTTCACCTAATGGCTTGGTTGCTTTAGCTAGATTAATCATTTCCATTCCTTTACCAGGAACTTGTGATGGAGCATTCTTTCGATATAAGTTATTAAGAAATTGTGATGAATTTTCATCTAGTATAGCATCTGCAACACCTGGTTGTTTGTTAAAGTGAACAAAATAGTAATCGTCTCCAAAAACTTCTTCCATAAAATCAATCCAAGGTTTCTCTCCACGAACTTGATAGGGCAAGCATAAGTTAATCATTTTACGAACACGTTCTGGGTGCAGCAAAGCCATGCTCCAAACAACACTTGCACCCCAATCATGCCCCATAAAAATGGCATCTTTGTACTGATAGTGATCCAATAGAGCAACAAGATCACCGGTTAAATGTTTAATATCATATTTTGTAACTTCTTTGGGACAAGAAGATTCTCCATATCCCCGTTGATTGGGAATAATAACGTGATAACCTGCTTCTACAAGAGGAGTCACTTGATGTCTCCAAGAATAGGCATGTTCTGGCCATCCGTGGCAGAGAACGATAGGTCGCCCCCAATTTTTTTGTCCAGCTTCAAAAACTTCTAGTTTCACACCGTTAACTGAGATAAGTGTTGGTGTTGGAAATTCATAATTGTTTGTCATTTAACGTTCCTCCTAATTAAAATAAATGTGTCTTACAACAACAATATTATCACGGTGATTTGACAACAGTCTGTCAACTTTGAGAAACGCAATTAACGATATTTTTCAGCCATCAATCTGAGTTTTGAAGCAATTGCTTCACGCATTTCTTTTGGAGCTAAGACCTCTACATGCTCTCCAAAACTAAATATGAGAGAGAACAACCATTCTTTTTCGGGGAGTGTAGATTTAACAAGAAGTTCACCTGTTTCTAACACCGAAATATCTTCTTTATTAAAAATATCCTCCACACGAGACTGCATTATAGAGGAAATCTTTAAGACAATTGTTGTCATTATTGTTTGCTCATTTAATAATGTCCTAATCTCATGATACGATTTTTCTCGACGTTCAAATGATTGATTTTCGATGTAACAATCACTTATACGGGAAACTTTAAATATTCTGAAATCTTCTTTTGAAAGACAATAAGCAAATAAGTACCAAGTATAATTTTTAAATATGAGTGACATAGGTTCAACTCGTCTTTTGCTGACAATATTATTATAATTTCTGTAGTCAATCATCAGTATATCAGTCTGTGTAATAGATTTTCTTAGCGTTTTAACTAATGACTTTTGTTCTAGAGATTCTTCAAAAGGATGTAAATCAATGATGATTTGTTCCATATGCAGCTTTAGTTCATCTGCCTTGTTTTTAGGAATGATATTTTCTAACTTTTCTATGGATGATTCTAGCTCAATGTCGTCAACCGTGGAATTAATATCTTTGAGAACAGAAAGAAGGGAGGACAGATTATTAAGAGTCAGTACTTGATGATTTAATTTATAATTTTCATAAATGCTGAATCCACCATTGTTTCCAGAGTGGGAAATGATAGGAATTCCGGCTAGATTGATTGTTTCAATATCTCGGTAAATAGTCCGAACCGACACTTCAAATTTTTGAGCCAATTCATTGGCTGTTACACGATTTCTATTAAGTAACATCACAATAATGGTTAACATACGTTCTATTTTCATTTTGTTCTCCTTAGATAAGGTTTCTTTTCATTCTACACTACACAATATGATGATACATTAAAAAAACTTTTCAAAAGAACTAATCTTTCATATACAAAAATATTATTCAAGTCTAGTATGCTTAGAGGTTCTTTTTTTACGTAACAAGTATGATAAAAGAATACTCAATATACAACTCTTATTAAACTAACGGGGGCTTTAGTTTAACAAGTCCATCATTTCGATGGTCTATTTTTACGTCCAAAACATTAATGATCTATTGTGAAATGTTCAACTTAATCTAACGATGTAGGTTAGCTTTACAAGTTTTAAATTCAATAGTTTAAAGTTATAGAGCATTTTTTTGAATGAGGAATGCTTTTTATTTTTCGCTTAAAATATAAATTATCAATAAAAATTTCTTATTTATTAACAAAAATTTATTGATATTCGATAAAATGTGTATTAAAATCAAAATAAGATTAAATAAGTGAGGTGTTTTTTATGGAAAAAGTAACAACGTTGTTTTTAAAAATAGCTGTCATTCTTTTAGGAGTCCCAGTTCTTGCTCTGTGCATCTTTTTGGTACCGGAGATAGCGAATCTTGCAGAAGAATTGGTTCCAGAGTTTGCTTTTATAAAATATCTCGTTTTCATCGTTTTTGATGCATCGGCGATCCCATTTTACTTTGCTTTGTATCAGGCTTTCAAACTCTTACGCTATATTGACAAAAATGAAGCTTTCTCCGATTTATCTGTAAAAGCTTTAAAGAAAATCAAATACTGTGCCATCACTATCAGTACTTTGCATGTGCTAGTTTGGCCGCTCTACTATATCTTTGCGGAAGTAGACGACGCACCAGGAGTTATATTAGTCGGATTGGTTGTTCCTTTTGCTTCGATGGTTATCGCAGTCTTTGCGGCTGTTCTCCAAAAACTTTTACAAGAAGCAATTACTATCAAATCTGAAAATGATTTAACGGTCTGAGGTGAATAACAATGGCAATTATAATCAATATTGATGTGATGTTAGCAAAAAGGAAAATGAGCGTAACAGAACTTACAGAGAAGGTTGGAATAACAATGGCGAACCTTTCTATATTGAAAAATGGAAAGGCAAAAGCGATTCGATTCTCCACTTTAGAGGCAATTTGTAAGGCTTTAGAATGTCAGCCTGGAGATATTTTAGAATACAAAAGTGACGAGGACAGTTAAACATTTTGGAGGAAACTTAATATAACAATTATTAAGGGAGGTATAACTATGGACATTAACAATTTGATTATTGAAAATATTGATAACCCTCATGAGCTGGAGAGAATGTATAGAAAAGACCCGAAAGCTTTTAAAAATTCATTCTCACACGCATGGGAACAAAGTCCTGATTCTCAGGTTCTTCGTGTTTGGTATGAAAGATTGCATTGCGAGGATACGGCAAATACAGAAAAATCTTCTTTACTTCAAAAAGGATTCTTATTCATGGGCATTTTAGCCATTTTGGCCGGGGTAAGCACTAGGATCATTTTCTATTTTGTCGAACAGGAAGCAATTGCTCCAATTAACCTGGCTTTTGGTGTAATTCCTTTTATTACTGCTTATTTTGTTTACACTAATAGGCCGAAAAAAAGTGTTATTTATTCCATTGCAGCATTGTTCCTAATTTCCGGGATTTATCTTAATATGCTGCCATTTAATTATAAAGACAGTATTATTCTTGCTTATTTACACCTTCCCATTTTCTTATGGGTATTGGTAGGGCTTGCATTTGCAGGGAATGACTATTCAAAGGGCAGTACAAGATTAGCCTATATTAAATTTAATTTGGAATATGGTATTCTCTACGCCAGCATGGCAGTTAGCGGAATGGTACTCGCAGCATTAACTATGCAGTTATTTAGCTTTGTTGGCCTGGATATAGAAGAATTCTATTTTAGTAATGTCGTTTTATTTGGTGCTGCCGCCCTCGCTATTGTGGCTGCCTACCTGGTATCAATGAACCTTAAACTTGCTAAAAATATTACACCATATATAGCTAAAATTTTTAGTCCTCTTGTTCTAATCACATTGTTGGTCTATCTTATAACGGTTATATGGGTCGGTAAAAATCCATTCTTGGACCGCAATTTCTTGATAGCCTTCAACGGAATACTCCTTGGTGTATTGGCCGTAACCATATTTTCCATTACCGAAAGCGACTCAGACAAGAAAAAGAACATTTCAGATTATATAAATTTTGCCTTAATTGTTCTTGCGCTTATCATTGACAGTGTGGCTTTGTCAGCCATCGTGTTCAGACTTTCTTCTTATGGAATTACGCCTAATAGACTTGCTGTTTTAGGAGTAAACATACTAATCTGGGCAAATCTCATTTGGATTATGCTTTCCTATATGCGTTTTCTACAAAACAAATCTGGACCTTCAACGATCCAAGATGCAGTTACTAAATATTTGCCGGTATACGGACTTTGGGCAGCGTTCGTAATATTTACTTTTCCCATAATTTATTAATACGAAAGGTATTGTAAACGTAATGAGGAGCTAATCGTATATAACATATAAAAACCTTAGAGCTGATAGTATGCAACTTTTTATACAGAGTTGCATACTATCGGTTTATTTTCATTACTAAAGTTAAAAAGAAGTATTCAAAATAGAAGACATATTTTATTGTTGTAACGGGATTTCTTTAAAAAATGTCCAGTTTCATGTGCCAAAAGAATACGAAATGTATAGATTTTAGAAATTATTAATGGGATTGTTTTTGGCTTTCACATTAAGGGGGTGCATCGGGAGATAAGATGATTACTCTCCACGCGATGTTACAATTTTTACTGTATCAGCAAGCACGAATGAGCAATCACTCACAATTTCATAAATAGGTCAGATTCAAACGTTATCCTTTTTTATTCCAATCGGCAAGTAATACGATAAATTGTTTGTAATCATCCCACCAATACGTATACCAATAGCACCTGGCTTTCCGCTAATTAAAAAGCTGCCAACCAACATTTCTCCTATTTGTTTGCCTTTTTCACTATGGAATGTTGTTTTTGGTTGTTCGATATATTGTTGATACACCTTTGTATACTGCTGATACGATTTTTGTACATCTTCCTTTAGCAAATGTCCATCTGCTTCATAAATCTCAATTGTATCGCCTTCACGACCGAATACAGGTTTTTTTACATAGCGCAGCCCTTTTTTGATAAACGGGTGTTCTTCTAAATAGGTCGGTAACAAATACTCGGCAATCCATTCATGCTCTTCCGCTGTAAAAAATGCATTTCCTTCCTCGTGTAAACCCCAAATGACAGCCTGTACCGCTTTATTTTGTAGTAAAAAAGCAGAAGGGGGGTTAATAATCGTTAATAAATTTTGTTCAACGAGCTCTAATACCCATAAGCCGATTTTATTTTGTGCTTCGTCTTCGTCTTGAATTAAATTTTCAATCGGGAAAGTTTGACGATACAGGACATCAATTTTCTTCCCATCCTCATCAAACAGCCCGACACCTCTTTGAATATGTAATAGATGTAACGGAGTAAATTTTGCTCCAGGTACAAATTGCATTAAGTAAAGCGTTGTATAGTAGTCTTCTATATTTTGTTCATGCGCAGTAAAGACGATATGTGTTTTTTGAGAAAATTTACTATGTGTAATGCTTTCTTGAACCAGATCTTTTAAAACTTGCTCCGCTTTAGCATTCGGATTTTCCATTGCGAAAGCATGGCAAATGCGCTCATTGACAAAAAATAATTCCTTAATAAACGTCGGTGTATCTGCATTCATTTCAATACATTTATAGCTGCCGTTATGTGGAATAAAGTCAAAGCGCGCTATTACACTTTCAGTCTCTAACGTTTTTAAACGAAGAAAACGGAGCGTTTCTTCAGGATAACCCATTTCAAGTAATGTTTCATTCGATACGTTGCGTAATAATTGAGCCGTTTTAAAATAAATTTTGCCCGTGCGTTCCGTCGCCAATCGAATCTTTTCAACTTCTTCCTCTGTTACTTCATATATATCATAAAGTGCATATTCCTCGTCATATAAATCTGCCCAGAACTGATCTATTTGCGCGTAAAACTGTTGGCGCTCGCTTTTATACATGTAAACATTCAGCTCTCTTTCAAATCAGTTACATAAATTACATAAACGCCGCGGTCTTCATCAATTTCAGTAGAAGTAACAAGCGACTGACCGATTTTAGGAATATCTACAACATTCTTTAATAAATAGCGGATAACTTCAATATGCGTCTCACAAGGAATACGTGAGAGCAATCGAAAATTTTCACGTTCATTTGGACTTCTAAATTCGATATGAATGCCTTGTTCACGAAAGTTTCGCTCGTCCTCACCGGATAAATTACGCCCGATCTCTTTTAGTACGAGCACTTCCATATTCCCATCCATCTCATTCGATATTAGCTCATATTGAGTACCTCGCATGATAAAATAGGTACAAAGTTGTCGCGCATAAAATTCATCTATGCCAACATTAGTTTCCATATATTCATAAAACGGCTCAAAATGTCCATTTCCTTTATCAATATAATAAATTAACTGCTTCAGAGCTACTCCCTCCTCAAACTAATAAGATAAACATTTCGCAACAATCCAGCCAACTGCTAATGATAGCGATAATAAAATCGTTCCGACTGCGCGATTATCTTCTTCAATCGCTTTTTGAATGCTAAAACGAATCGTTATTAGTTCTGCTATGAAAAATACAACGACTTGCGCTACAATTCCGATTGCACCCCAAATTGCCATATCTACTAATGAAATCGAATACTCGGCAGCAGCGCCTAATACGATCGCTAGTCCCATAACTTTACCACCTAATAACATAGCAGCTGCCACATTTTTTTGTGCGATTAATTGGAACTCTTTAATTTTTGGTGTACTTAACGTAAATAGCAACATACCAAATACTAATAAACTCATTGATACACCTAGATATGATAAAAAATTTAAATACACATTCATATTTTTCTGCCTCCCTTATCCACCAAAACTTTTTGAGCCACTGCCAAACCCAGAACTGGATTGTCCGGTTTTAAAGCTGGCACTACTTTTATAATTTTGGTAGTCATTGTTACTATGTAATGCTGACTTATTGTTATAATAGCCCCCGCCGTAATAGTAGGATCTGTAATGCCCTGAACGACTTTCATCACATTGCCATACACCATTTTCCTCTGACCAATCCCAATCGTTACAGCTTACATCTGTTGGCTGTGGTGGTAAGCTATTTGCTGTTGAGTTACAGCCAGCTAAGCTAAACGTTAATGCTGTTGCTGATATACCAACCATCAATTTCTTCGTTTTCTCCATTTCTATAATCCTCCATTTCCTTTCCTACTTTAATGTACGATAAAACAGAAGTAAAGATTCAAAAAATTTAATATCGAATACGCTATTGGAAATAAAACGCCATTCTTAAACTCCGACTTTACTTCAATAAAGAAAACGAGCTGCCAAATTGTTTGTTCTGCAGCTCTAAGCTTGCGATGCGATGGAAACCTACAACAAAACACCGCAAACTAAGAGCTGAATTTTTGCCAAATCCCTCAACTACATGAATTAATGATATTCAACTCATACTAACCTATATAATTGATTTGAAAGTGAGGTCATGAAACGAAAAATAGTAATCGTGCTTATTATCTTTATTGTCATCTGTATTGGTCCTGTATTAGCAATTTCTATATCTCCAATAAAAGAGGTGGAAGAGATCATAATAAATTCAACAAAGAAACCCATTATACTAATAATTGTAGATTCATTAATGAGTGAACCATTACAAAAAGCAGTAAAAGAAGGAAAAGCACCAGCCTTTGCATTTTTGATAAACAATGGACATCTTAATGAGGAAATGATTAGCTCTTACCCGACGATGTCTGTCACCATTGATAGTACGTTACTAACCGGTACGTATCCAGATCAACATAAAGTTCCAGGTTTGATTTGGTTTAAAGAAGATGAATATCGAATGATTAGTTATGGAAGTGGGATCAGTGAAATATGGAATAATGGGGTGAGAAATGTTGCACTGGACAGTGTTGTACATTTCAATAAAAACCATTTAAGTAAAGATGTTCAAACTATTCATGAAGAGCTTGCGCAACGTCAACTTTCATCTGCTTCGATTAATGGCCTTTTATACCGTGGAAGTTTTGAACATCAACTAAAAGTCCCAAAACTTGTTTCAATGACCAATATTTTGCCGAAAGAAATTGAAATAAATGGACCAACACTGTTTTCACTTGGTACGTTATCCAAATATAGTCCAGAGAATAATCGTTATAAATTTATATGGAACCGTATGGGGGTCAATAATAAATTCACTCGAAATGAGTTGAAATACTTAATCGATCAAAATAAGTTGCCTTCCTTTACACTGGCCTATTTACCAGATGCAGATGCTTCCGTACACTTACATGGCCCGGAAGATTTAAAGGGTATTGAAAAAACAGATCAGGCGCTTCAAAACATATTAAATAGCTTTTCATCTTGGGAAGAATCAATTCAAGAGGTTACGTTGATTGTACTAGGAGATAGCGGCCAATCACTCATAAATAAAGATAAAGAAACTTCTTTAATTGATTTAAATAATTCATTGAAGAGTTATACGTTTTGGAAAAGAAAAAAAAAGAATGCCCAACTGGCTATCGCGATTAATGAGCGAATGGCATACATTTACGTCAACGATCCAAACGTTGAATTATCTGAAATTGTGAACACTTTAAAAGAGGACGATCGTATTGGTTTTATCGCATGGAAAGATGAACATACAAACTACGTGGTAAGCCCACTAAGTGATAAGGGATTAACATTTTCACCAAATGGTACGTATGTTGATGATTATGAACAATCGTGGCGAATTGCTGGGAATGAATCAGTCTTAGATTTGAAGGTAACTACTGGAAGACACATTCAGTATCAAGATTATCCAGATGCACTTGCAAGGCTACACGGAGCGCTTCATTCACATGAAGGGCGTGTCATTATCGTGGATGCCAAGCCATCTTATGAGTTTATAGAAGAGCATAGTTACAACCATGCAGGTGGCGGAGCGCATGGTTCTCTTCATAAAGTAGATTCCATTGTTCCGATAATTATTACTGGAACGAATGAATTCCCTGAATATAATCGACTTGTAGATGTGAAAAAGTGGCTTCTTCAACTATTGGGCGGTTCATAATTTGGATGGCCGTATTAAGCGATACTGGAGCTGCATTAATTGTTATTATAAAGGCTATGAGATTAATAAAATTTATTAAATTGGTATGAAGAGGTGTTTCTTTTAATAAGAAGCATCTTATTTTCTTGAAATAGGAATTTTAATTATTCGTTCGATTGAACAAAGAGAATTAGTGGATGTAATAAGGGGGTACCTTAACACATTGCTTAACAAGTTAATGGAATCAGATTTCCCGTTTTGATAAAATAACGTTAATAGCAACCCGTCACGATTTAACTTAAGGGTTTCACGCGTTTTCAAAAGGGGGATTAACATGACAGCTTCGACTTTAGCACAGTGGATGTTGCAGTCCAATTCAACGGTCATTTTAACAGGAGCCGGTATGTCGACTGAATCAGGCATTCCGGATTTCCGCTCACGCACAGGTTGGTGGAAAAATATTGATCCGCGAACTGTTGCATCTGTGGAAAGTTTGCAGCAAAATTACGAGTTGTTTCGTGAATTTTATCAAATGCGGATACAAAGTTTAACGGATTGTCAGCCGCATCATGGACATGAAATTTTAGCAAGTTGGGAAGCGCGGGGACTCTTAACGCTCATCGCGACTCAAAATGTGGATCGATTTCACCAGCAAACAGGGAATGAGGCAGTAGCTGAGCTGCACGGTAATATTGTCACGATTCGTTGTCAGTCCTGTGGGAAACCGCTGCCACTTGGGCACTTTATGGATAATGCCGTATGTACGTACTGCAAGGGCAAGCTTCGACCAAACGTTGTGCTTTTTGGTGAAACGTTGCCGCAAGAGGCGTGGAATCGTTCGTTAAGGGAAATTCAAGGAGCAGATTTAGTCATTGTCATTGGAACGAGTTTGGAAGTGTACCCGGTCAATCAATTGCCTGCGATGAGTAAAGGAAGGCTTGTGTATATAAACCTGGATGTAGCGGGCAATAGCCATCATTTCGATTTGCTTATACAGGGCACGGCTGGAGAAGTACTTGCTGAAGTAGACAACTATTTGCAGGGAACTATGGCTGAATAAGGTGAATCGGCTATGTCTACAACACCTTCTAATTTTAGAGAGTGTAATAAATCTAATGGGATTGAAATAACGCTGTATACTTGTTAGTGAGTATGGAGATGAACCCCAAAAAGCATGAGCCCGGTACTATACCGAACGCATGTCTAATCAGTCATCAGAAGTGCCTGCTTCACTTTTGGATTAACTGTAAGTGAAATATCATTTTTTCTTTTATATTGTTATGAATTTAACATGTCAAATGGGTCTATTCCTTATATGGCAAGTAATTTGAAGTCGCATGTCCCGATAATAAATGTGTTTTTATTCAATTATTATTTAGCCGAAAGTTCGCTTTCCGTTACCCACTTATGATTTTTAACTACTTCACCGCCAGTAGTTGAAGTATAATCGATCATATATACGGTAGTTTTTTCGGCTGAATCAACTTTAGATATTGCTCCTTCCATTCCTTTCATATGGTCTGCCTCCACAGTAATCTCAGTACCGGGTTCCAACGTGTTATTATTAGCATCTTTAATCTCTTCTTGGATAACCCATTTGTGATTTTCCACTCTTTCACCGCCAGTTACCGGGGTATAGGAGATAGCGTAAACAGTTGTATCATAAGCACCGACAATTGTTGCCACCGCACCCTCCATCCCTGGCATGTGGCCTGTTTTAATAATTACTTCACTTCCGACTTTGAAGGTTGGATTTTTTGCTACTTTTAAGTTGGCAGGGACTTCACCTGATCCGGAATGGTTCTTCTCCATTTCCATGTTTTCGTGTTCCATATTTTCCTGTTTGGGCTCATTATCGACGTTTGGACTTTTCTCAGTGTTCGTTTTATTTCCACACCCAGTTAAACCAATCATCATAGCCAGACCTAAAAAGAATAGATGTTTTTTCATTAAAATAACACACCTCTGATTTCATAATTTTTAATAGTATAGGGACTATTCCGCATTATCGCTTGTTCAGCGAATGCACTCTGCCATCATTTTCACGCAAGCATGCTTCTATATATTCTAAACATGCATTTTAGGCGATCTTTGTATTTTTAATTCATGGACTCACCTCCAAATTTTTTTGCATTCAAAGATATTGTCCCCTCGGGATGAAGCTTTAAACTAAAATTGAATATCTCCTTAAAAAATCCTTATTTCTTAAAATTGATTTTGGCATTACTTACAGTGTTACTGATAATTACATCTTCCAGTATAGCGCGTGCATTGTTTTTTCCGTTTAAATTGACTATGCTCATAGAGAGTGATAGGAAGAAATAGAAGAGTTAAGAACGTTAGTTTGAATGGATTTTATACTTGACGTACAAAATATTAAAAGTGATTAAATTGGATGAACAAAGGATAGTGCCTAACCACTTAACACAGATTTAACATCCATGGATTTAAACTAAGTACAATGAGGTGATCTTTAAAATGAGAATACTAGTTGCTGAAGATGAGATAGATTTGCAGGAAGCTATCGCAGAGGGACTTCGAATGGAAGGTTATGCAGTAGATACTTGCGGTGATGGGGAAGATGCCTATGAACTGGCATTGGTCGAAAAATATGACTTAATTATACTAGACTTAAATCTTCCGAAAATGGACGGATTACACGTATTAGAAAAGATAAGAGAAGAAAATAAAGAAGTAAAAGTTTTAGTGCTTAGTGCAAGAAGTAGTGTTAATGATAAAGTAAAAGGTTTAGATATGGGTGCGAATGATTATTTAACGAAGCCATTCGATTTTGCAGAATTGGAAGCGAGAATAAGAAATTTAATACGGCGAAAGTTTGTGCAGGAAGATAGCCTATTAACTTGCGGGAGAATCAGTATGGATTTAACGAAACGTATCTCATTTGTAGAGGAGCAGGAATTGCTTCTTACCAAAAAAGAATTTGCATTGCTAGAATGCTTTCTGCTTCACCAAGAAAAAGTAGTTAGCCAAGAAGAATTGATGGCGCATGTATGGGATCAAAATGCCGATAGTTTTAGTGGTGTTATACGTGTTCACATTGCATCATTGCGAAAAAAACTAAAGGCACTTTTAACTACTGATCCGATCCGCACAAAAATTGGTGAGGGCTATTATATTACGAACAATGAAGGGGACAAGTAATGTTTAAAAAAATGCCCATTCGGCTGAGACTTACTGCGATGATGGTCCTATTATTAATCGTTTGTTGTGTAGGGCTTACTATCATATTAAACTTATCTGCTGGTATTATGGCAACGAAAATTGATGCTGTTGCTTTATCCCCTGCAATAAGTACGGATAATAATCACACTATTTTTGATAATATAGAAACGCCGTTAAGTCCCTCTATGATGACTACACAATCAGTTGAGGCACAGCAAGCTAGAACAGAATTTCGATTAGAAAGTATCGTTTATTTACTTTTAATCATTGTCTCTGGTGGGTTATTGACATACTATGTATCAGGCAAAGTGCTAAAACCACTGGATACATTAAATAATCAAATTAAAAATCGGACGGTGCATAATTTAGCGGAAACGATGGACATTCCTCCTACGAATGATGAAATCGCTGAGCTCACGTATTCTTTTAATGAAATGACGGATAAGCTAAACGATGCTTTTATGATGCAAAGCCGCTTTACTGCCAATGCAGCTCATGAACTCCGAACGCCACTTGCCGTTTTAAAAACTAAGGTGGATGTATTTAAAAAGAAAAACGTCCATTCAACCGATGAATATGATGCACTCATTACCGTTTTTGAAAAGCAAATACAACGTTTATCCGAGCTTGTTATTGCCCTTTTAGAGATGACGAATATGAATGATGAAGTTGAGCATGAACCGATTTACTTGAAGGCCGTTTTACTAGAAATGGTTGCCGAACTTTCTCCAATTGCCGATGAAAAAGGGGTTCAATTATATTTGGACTGTGATGATAGTGTTGTTTACGGCAATCCAAACTTACTATATCGTACCTTTTATAACCTTGTTGAAAATGGCATTAAATACAATGTTGCTGGTGGTAACGTAAAGATCGAAGTGAAATCGAATGACAAGCAAATCGTAATTGCCATTAAAGATTCCGGTATTGGTATCCCTAATGAATTGAAAAAGACGATATTTGAGCCGTTTTACCGAGTAGATATATCACGTTCTCGTGAAACCGGTGGTGTAGGATTGGGATTATCCATTGTGCAAAGCATCCTAAAAAAACATAACGGAATGATCACTGTGACGGATAATGAAAACGGTGGAACTCGTTTCGAACTTACATTTTGTAAGACAAAATAAGAAATTAAAAAGGTTTAAAAATACTGAACGTACCAAAAGACAAATTTGATTTTAGAAATCAATAATCCTTTATTCGACTAACGGGCACTTTTCTGGAGTAACGATAAAATCCAATTTCTCAATTTTTATATTGAGAAATTGGATTTTTTAATATTATAATTTGCTTAACGCTGTAGTATCTAAAAATCATGTAGAATATTTCGTTACAAACAAATTTGTTGGCATTAAAAGCAACTATTGAAGCAGCTTGTGTAGTAGAACTGGGATTAGCACCAATTATCTATTTTAGGAACGGATAGTTGAATATTTGAAAGGTGACAGGTTCTAAACAATTCGACATTCGATAAGAACATGGCACTCATAGAAGTCTTATATGAACTTTACCTTCTCCTCAATTGAGAAGCGTGTTGTCTGATAAGCGGGTGCGTTTTCTTTGCCAAGCGTAATCAGTACAATAGGGTAATAACGGTCAGGTACATTGAAGGTCTCCGAAAACTTAACTTTATCGAAGCCCCCCATTGGTCCCGTAGCATAACCACGTTCTTTTGCAACTAACATAAATTGCATTGCAGCCAGTCCGGCACTGAATGTTGCTGAGTTCTTGCGGTCCTCTTCTGGTGCATATGGATAGGCTTTTTTTGCATTGCCGACTAGTACTTCTTTGCTGGCGTCATCAATATACCCTGCCTCATACATGCTGTCATAGACGGAATCTATATTTTTATAAAATTCTTTATCTCCTAAAACTGCGATGACTGCTGAAGCCGTTTCAATTTGCACCTGATTGTACGCGATTGCTCGCAAGTCTTTTTTTGCTTCGGGATTTATAAAAACAATAAATTCCCAAGGTTGCAAATTGCTTATAGAAGGTGCTAATGTTGCTTCCTTTAACATCTCTAAAATCTCTTCGTTTTCAATTTTAAAGTTTGGATCGTATTTTCTTACCGAACGGCGTTCTTGAATTAATGTAGAAATCTTTTTAGACAATTGAATTCCTCCTATTATTCGAACTAATTTTAAGTAAGTACAATTACAGCATACTTTTAGTAAGTCCGAACTGTCAAGTATTTCGTAATATGGTATGATGTAGAAAAATACAAAAAGAGGTTTTGACTATTGAACGGTAATGGAATTGAGCGGGAGCCAAGTATTGATTCATCGTGCCACATGTATCGGCTCGCAATTGAATTTATTGGAAAACGCTGGACGGGGATCATCATTTATCAATTATTCGAAGGTCCGAAACGTTATTACGAATTGCTTAATGCGATTGACGGAATATCGGACAGGCTGTTGTCGGAGCGATTGAAAGAATTGGAATTAGAAGGCTTGCTAAAAAAGAATATCATTGCAGAAGCGCCGAAAAAAGTGGAGTACGAACTGACACCCCCAGGTTATGAGTTTATAGATGTTTTCAAGGCAATTATGAACTGGGCGAGGAAAAAAGAAGAGTTTTTGAAAGGCGGAAAGTAAGCAAAAGAAGAGGCTTTTAACTACTTGGCTTCCTTACCTTTTCATATTGAATTTGAGTCAAACGGGAAACTAATTCGTTGTTTTCATGCATCACCGAGGAGTGTTTTCGAGTGAATTGCACCTGAGTATCATCCAATAGAAAAGTGTTTGTCTCTTTTTGAAAATAGTGAAGAGACCAAATCTCTTCACTTAACTTTTTTAAGAACATATGAAATCGGTATCCTCTGCAATGTGGGTAGTGTTGGTTTAGATGTAATTGATGCTACATATGTTATTGTTGATGGTTCGTATGGAACTAATTCGATTAATTTTATACGTGTTCCATATGATAGAGAAGCTGAGCTTAGCGCTGCAAGGGAACTAGCAATGGTAGGGTATAAGTAATATTATAAAGAGATTATGTACGATTAATTTGTGGAAATGAAAAAGTAATAACGGAAATGGGCCGTCTAGTGGAACATGGATAAGATAGGGGAAGTTAATATGAAGCGTTTTATTTTTAGTTATAACTGTAATTATGTTGAATTTATTAGCTATGTGGAATTTAACTACAGTGTCACCAAGATAGCATGTTATCGTTTCCTTAAACTATCCAGTTCGATTGTAGGGCAACACAAATATAAAATGAGTAAGCTTTTTAATAAAACTAAAACTGAAATCACTAGATTAGAATCCATTTTGATTATTTTTTCAAAACGGATTCTTTTTATTTATCCTGAACTATGGGTTTCCGAGTTGATTTTGAGCAAACTTTATTTCATAGCAAGAGCTGAAAGCGTTGATTCAAAGATTTTTCATGTAAATTATCAAAAAGTATTCCCCTTAACATGGATTTAACATCGCTTGTTATAAACTGGAGTCATCCAATAAGGCGATGCAGTATTGTATGTAAACATCATTGGATAAAACATTTTAGGAGGAATTTATTATGAAAAGAAAATTAACAATTACATCAGTGATTCTAGGACTAAGCGTGGTTGCTGGATCGGCTTATGCGGCGAGCAATACCGATATGTTGGAAGTGTATAAATCGAATTTTACAAGTTCATCTGCAACAATTAGTAAAGAAGAAGCAATTAAATTAGGCGACTACACAGACTACGCGCAAATGGCAAAAGACAAAGGTATTACAGTAGAGGCATTATTTGAACAGCTTGAAAAAGAAGGCAAGATGACAAAAACGATTAAGTCTACGGAAGCCGTAAAAGCTGATAGCGGTAAAGTGACACCAATGACGATAAAATCGAGTGAACCAATCGACTTAGAAAAAATGGCGAAAGAAAAAGGAATCACGGTAGAAAAACTAATTAAGCAACTTGAAAAAGAAGGTAAATTGACAAAAGCTGCAGACTTAACAGAAGCCGTAAAATCGAGTGAACCGATTGACTTAGAAAAAATGGCGAAAGACAAAGGAATTACAGTAGAAAAATTAATTGCTCAACTTGAGAAAGAAGGTAAGTTGACACCAGCAGGACTTGTAAATTCAAGTGAGCCAGTTAACTTAGAAGAAATGGCAAAAGAAAAAGGAATCACAGTAGAGAAACTAATTGAACAGCTTGAAAAAGAAAGTAAGGCGACACCCGCTGTAGAATTAACAGAATCAGCGCCTGCAACACCAAGCAAAAAATAAAACATGTATAAGACTTTGAATAGCGGTCGTTACCGTTTATTTAAAGTCTTTTTTTCGAATGCTGGGACAATTTCCGTCCTTAACAAGGATTTAACATGTCTTGTTATATACTGAAGACGTTAAGAAATATTGTGAAATTTAATAAATGTAATGAAGAACAGGTGGGAGAAATAAATGTTTGAACTAAGAAATGTAACCAAAAAATATAACAGTGAGTTCATTTTGAATGATATTTCGGTTGAGATAGGAAAAGGACTCAATTTTATTGTAGGGGCTTCTGGTAGCGGAAAAACGACTTTGCTGAAAATATTAAGTGGCTTGGATAAGGAATTTGATGGCGATGTTTCCTATGCTGGAAAGGACATGAAAGCATTATCTACCCAGGAAAAAAGCTATTTTTACAATAATGTGTTTGGTTTCGTTTGGCAGGATTTTAATTTACTAGAGGATTTAACAGTGCTTGAAAATGTCGTGCTACCACAGTACTTAAAAGATGAGCAAAATACAAAACATGCTGAGAAAATACTGAAAGAACTTAAAATTTTTGAGTTAGCCAATCAAAAAGTGAAAAATCTTTCGGGCGGACAGAAACAGCGGGTGGCTATTGCACGAGAGCTAATGAAAAATCCACAAGTGATTATTGCAGATGAGCCAACGAGTGCATTAGATGAAAAAAGTGCCAAAATGACGATGAGTATTTTAAGAGAAATTTCGAAAAGTAGAACCGTAATTATTGTGACGCATGATACATCTCTTATTGGCAATCAAGACAATGTTTTTGAGCTGGATAAGGGGGAGCTTGTTTCGGAGGTTGGCAATCATCTTGTCAAAACTGATGAACCGAGCCTGTACAATACACATAGCCTATCCATTAAAAATGCTTTTACGATGGCGCGAACAGGGGTAAAAAGGAAATTTGGTCGTTTTACAGTAGCTACACTATCAATTATGTTAGCAGCACTTTTATTGCTGACAACACTTGGCGGCGCAATTAACAACAGTAGTCAAGAAGCGTTCAATGAATTATTCGATACGTATGGTGAAGGAGTTTTAGACGTTAGTATTGTCGGGAGCTTTATGAGTGCTGGCGGTACAGATGGTAGCGAGGATGACCAACCAAATGCTGATGTCACACAAAATATTGACGGTTTGTATGAACTATATGCAAAAGATAAGCGAGTTGATTTTATTGCTTCTTTACAAGCATTCAATGAAATTTCGATTACAGTTGATGGAGTAAATTACGATGTGGCAAGCACGGGTAGCGCGCCTGTAATTAATAAACTTGTAACGGGAAAAATGCCTTTAGGCGCGGATGATGAGGTCGTTGTCCCAGAAAGTTTTGTAAAATCTTTAGGAATTAATAATGAACAAGCGATTGGTAAAACAATTGATTTCAGTACGGCTATTTATAATTGGGAAACAGGAAGCCCAGTGCTAAAAGAAGCCAATATCAGCGCGGAAATTGTTGGTGTATCGGATACGACCGTTTTCTATGATTATGAAGGACAAACGATGGATTACAGCGTGGATGATGCCTTCTTTTTCAGCAAAACAGCACTGGAACAATTGAGAAATCAAGCGGATATAACAGATAATGAATCCAATTTTGTTATTCGAGCAAAAACACCAGCCGATATGATTGCCATTAAGGATGAACTAAACGAAAATGGTATCGTTCCTCTAGGTAGATTTGAGCTAGTGGAAGACATTATTCGATTAAATGACCAAACTACGGAGCAAACAGGTGCTGCAAGTTCGATTATCGGATTTTTAGCTATTGTGATGGTTACAGCAATTTTTCTAATTACGGGCGTTATGAGAAAAAGAGAATATGCAATTTATAAAGTGAGCGGATTCAACAACAATCATTTAAATTTATTGAATTTTGCAGAAATGATTTTCGTAACGGTTACTGGTATTGTACTCATGCTCGTAACATCTTCACTAATTAATACAGCAACCGAAGCTATGTTTTCTGTCAATATTTTGAATGCGAAAATGCTAATTAAAGGTGTGCTTCTCATTCTAGGTGTTGCCGTTATCGCTTATGTTATTACACTATTAACGTATGTAAAAACTAATATTACAACAGCTTTAAAACAGGGTGACCGATAATGATACAAATTAACAATCTTACAAAAACGTATGGTAACGCGCAAATATTTGATGACACAAGCTTTACATTTCCAAACAGTGGGTTAGTGTGTTTACTAGGTGCATCGGGCAGTGGTAAAAGCACATTGCTCAATATGCTTGCGGGCTTTGATAGTGATTACAGCGGTGATATTTCTGTTAGTGGCACATCTATTAGTAAAATGAATGCGGACGAGCTGTGTACTTACCGCAGAGATAACGTAGGCTTTATTTTTCAAAACTACCATCTGTTAAGCGGCTATACGGTGCTTGAAAATATTATGCTTCATTGTGAACTAAATAGTTTAGATGAACAAAACAATGTCGAGAATGCCATGGAATTATTAAACCGACTTGGACTATCGGAAAAAGCTCATGAGAAAATCGAAAATTTATCAGGCGGTCAAAAGCAAAGGGTTGCGATTGCAAGAGCTTTAATTAGCAATCCAAGTATTATTTTAGCGGATGAGCCAACAGGTGCGCTTGACCGTCGCAATTCTACTGAAATGATGACTTTACTAAAAGAGATTGCAAAGGATCGATTAGTCATTGTCATTACGCACGATAAAAAAATATGTGAATTCGCAGATGATGTGATTTCGATTGTACATGCGAAAATTGTCGGAAAAGATGCCATCTTGCAAAAAGAGCAAGCAGGCGTACAAAGCCTCAAAATGAACGGAGCTGTAAAAGTAGCCTCTTTCAAAAGGGGCGTAAAAAATTTCAAAGTGCATTTTAAACGTTATATGGCGGTCAGTTTAGCGATATCTATTGGGATCTTTTGCTTTATGCTGAGCTTGTCATCGGGCAATATGTTGCAGCAATCAATTGAGGATTTCAAGGGGAAAAATACAGCTTATAACAATGGCTATATCAAAACTGAAGATGAAGAAAAGGTTTTAGATTTACTGGAATCCGATGAGCGACTCGAAAATGTTTACGTCCAACTTAAAATTACCGATGTTCAATTAACGATGGGTGACAACAACGAAACAATGACTGAAAAATATCCGATGCCAAAAGCAACGGAAAGTATGTCATACGGCACAATGCCAAAAAAAGAGGCAAACGAAATTGCTCTAAGTCCAAGTTTGGCCAAAAAGTTTGCAAGTTCAATTAGTGATTTAGTAGGGAAGGAAATAACACTTACTTATGACAATCAAACTTATAAGCTAACAGTAAGCGGCATTTATAATGCGGGCTATGATGATTTTTTTGTTAGCTCTGATGTTGAACAGGCGTTTTATGCCGGTGAGGATGAGCCAGTCTATTCTATCAGCTATGATGTAAAGGATTTTGAAGATATTGTATCTGTCAGTGAAATGCTTCAAGAAAATAAAATGGACAGTAAAAACGCATCGAATGAAGTAGGCGCATTGCAAGACACATTCAAAAGTTTAAGTCGCTTATTCCTGACGATTTCAATTTTGATTTTAGCAATTGGTTTATTTATCAGTAGCGTATTGCTAGTGAAACTACAAAATTCAAGATATAAAGAGTTAGGGCTATTAGCTGCATTAGGCTTTAACAAAAGCACGATACAAAAAATGATTATGAGTGAAAATGTTCTTTTATCTGCAATGGCGGCCGTTTTCAATGCTGTACTTTTCGGAGGGGCGTATTTCATTGGTAAGATTTTTGAAGTAGCAATTAGTATTTCACCGTTGCAAATGTTCGTGTCAATAGCGGTGACAGGAATTGTAGTTGTCATCATTAGTATTATCGCAAGTTATAAACTGATTAATACTGAACCTGCTGTGGCATTAAGAAAGTAAAGCGGATACGACCATAACGTTAAATCCAGTTAATTTGATTGTATATTTAAAAAGATTAATAAAAACCATCTCGCCTCTATTGATTTTATAGTAGGGAGATGGTTTTTCTTTTGGATATTTATTCATGTTCTTACTTATGAAAAATGATTAATAAAGGGATTATTTTCAATTCTATCGAAATATAAAAATAATAATGGTTTACTCACGAAGTAGGTTTCTGCAAAAAGAGTAAATCAATAATTGGGGGAGAAAGCAATGAAGTGTTCGTCGCGTAATTTAACTAAGATAATTGGTATTGCAGTGGCAATTTTTTCACTTGTTTATATTCGAAAGGGGACATCTGGTAAAACGCTCTTTATTTCTACGGGCATAAAAATGGATTACCCTCTCATTAATCAGGAAAATGGTGAAGTCACTGCCGATATTACCTATAAAGGAAAGAAATATATGCGTATTCAATATAATGTCTTAACCGAAGAAACAAAAGTAAAGGGCAGTATAGAAACAATAAAATTAAATCGTTTGTTAAGAAATAAGATTAAATTGGATGATGGTGAATATATAGAAATGGTTCAAAGTTCAGCGCGATTTTTTATTGAAAATGAAATAACGAACCCAGAAGAATATTACAGACAAGATTAAGGAGCTTATTAATAGATTTATCACAAACGGGGGAATTAACTGTTAAAGATTTGAAACCTATAAATTGCGCTACCTTAATTATGCAGCGTAAATTTGATAGAAGTCTATGTTATGATGGAAAAAAGAATTTAGGAGGAATAAAATGGTAACATGCTATTTAAAGTACGTAATTGACCCTTATAAAGTAAAAGAATTTGAAGAATACGGTAAGATGTGGATTCCACTTGTAAATAAATTAGGTGGGACACATCATGGCTATTTTCTTCCACATGAGGGAGCTAATAATATTGCTTATGCCTTATTCACTTTCCCGAGTTTAACAGCATATGAAGAATACCGAATGAAAATGGCATTGGATGAAGAATGTCAAGCAGCATTTAAATTTGCGGAAGATACTAAATGTATTTTAAGTTATGAAAGAAGTTTTATGCGCCCGATATTTAAGTGAATATATGATAAAGAAGAAAAATAGTTTAGCCATACCTTGTTAATCTCCAATGAAAATTAAAAACTTTTATTTAATGCGATAGAAATTGAGCGTAAGTATGATATTGCTGTTTGCCACGTTTTTCTTTTACATATGTCCGAATCGAAAAGAATGCTTCAAAAAATGGTTGAATCAGTTGTAAACTTAGGCAAAATATTTACTTAATGGGGAAATTAGTTTGTCAAGAATAGCAATCATTTCAGATATTCATGGTAATTTAACAGCATTAGAATCGGTGCTAAAGGATATTGATAAACGTGGCGTGGACCAGATATTTTGTTTGGGAGATTTGGTTGGGGAGGGTCCGCGTGGTTCGCAATGTATTGAACTCATTAGAAATCATTGTGATAAAGTCATTCGTGGGAATTGGGATGTGTTTATCCGGGATGAGACAGATAATGAAATGATTAAGTGGTCTCAAAGCCAGCTAACAGTTGAGGATTTTAACTACTTAGCCTCCTTACCTTTTCATATTGAATTTGAGTTAAATAGGAAGCTGATTCGTTGTTTTCATGCATCACCGAGGAGTGTTTTTGAGCGAATTGCACCTGAGTATCATCCATTAGAAAAGTGTTTGTCTCTTTTTCAGAATAGTGAAGAAACCGAATCTCATCACTCGAAACGTACTCCAGATATTGTGTTTTATGGAGATATTCATATGACTTTATTAAGAAGTTATGAAATCGGTATTCTTTGCAATGTAGGAAGTGTGGGTTTAGATTTAGTTGATGCTACTTATGTTATTGTTGATGGCGCGTATGGAACAAATTCAATTAACTTTGTACGTGTTCCTTACGATAGAGAGTCAGAACTTGTGGCTGCAAGGGAACTAGGAATGGTAGGTTATGAGCAATATTATAAAGAAATCATGTACGATCAATTGATGGAATTGAAAAAGTAATGACTGAAATGGGCCATTTAGTGGGACAAGTATATTGAACTGAACCCTGAATAGTGGACACTTTAAAAAAGTGGAACTATTTAGGGTTCAGTTCATAATCGTGCTGAATGCTTCTTTTATTTGAAATTGTTGTTAATAAAATCTAAAGTGGATGAGTATTTTTTAATTTCATGTTCTTGTAATCCGATTCCATCATCTGAACTCACTTCTATAAAATTGTATTCGATCAATGCTTTTGGTGTAATCCTCTTTTCGAATAAATTGAAAATAGAGTTCAAATCTTTTTCTAGATTGATATTCGTTTTAGTTAGGCTGTTGTCTTTGAAATATACCGTTACAAAAATATTGGTACACGCCCCATTTGCGTTAACTTCCCTACAATTAAACCAATAATCGCTATATTCGGTATCAAAAGTGAATCGATCGTTTTCAATTTTCTCCTTTTCAGATGCCCATTTTTTATTTTCATAAAAACTAGCTATATTTGAGTTTGTTTTTTTCATTTCCAGCAAAAATTCTTCTTTTGTATTTATATCCTTCAATGCCTTCATTTCGAATACAAAGGATCCACTTTCATGATTTGGTCTCATATCTGAGATAGTAACCATGTCAAATAACGCCCCGCTTTGTTTTATTAATTTATATAATTCGAATAAGCGGTCTAAATCTTTTTCTTCAAAACTTTTTATTTCCATAGGAGGGGTGGAATATAAAAGACCCCAAATTTCTTTTCCTTCCTCCCCAAAAAACACTCTATTTTCATTATTGAATGATTCGATAAATCCAAGTTTTTTGATGTCTGGAATAACTTTATCTAATTTATGCAGTTCCGTATCCGCTGCCAATGCAGTTAAATAATTGTCTCTGATGAAATGCTTACCTTTGTAATTAAGTTTAGGTTCATCTTCAGCTATAAACGACTTTACTACAACCGAAAACTCCATTTCTTGATGGTCAACAGGAGAGACAATGTATGAATCCTCACCTAATTCTAACTCATTTTTATATGAATCTTTAATTACAATATCAATTCCATGTGTATCTTTTACATAATCATTTATTAATTGATCGTTTGAAAGCGAACTACATGCACTTAAGATCATTACTAAAAATAAAGAGAACATAGCAATTCCTTTTTTCAATTTTTATCCTCCAATTTATATTGTAAAATTACTAAGTAATTATAGCAGAAAAATATATTTTAAAAAACTATTACTAGAATGTTACGTTTTAAGAAATGAATCGTTTATACAACTGGATAGATTAAATGGGGGAAGTGAATTGGATGTGAAGTTTGTAGACTTGTATGATGCTTATTTTGATGATATTTATCGGTATGTGTATGTGAAGACGAGTAATAAATGGGAAACAGAAGATTTGGTGAGTGAGGTGTTTCGGAAGGCGTTTGAAAATTTTTCTTTGTTGGAAGGGCATCAGAATGATAAGGCATGGCTGTTTACGATCGCGAGGAATACGGTCATTGATTACTATCGGAAAAATAAAAGTGTGCTAGTGGGAGATAATTTCGAACAGTATTTGAGCCCGCTTCCATTTGAAGATCCGTTTGATGGCAAAACGGAGAAGGAATGTTTACAGAGAAGCTTAAAGCATTTATCAGACGGAGATTTAGAAATTACGGAGTTACGGTATTTTGCGGATTTGAAATTTAAAGAGATGGCAATCATTTTGAAAAAAGAGGAAGGTTCTCTTCGTGTGAAATCAAATCGTATTACGAAAAAGTTAGGTGTTTTAGTAAAGAAGTGTTTAGGGGGATAATGATGGAGAACGAAAAAATAGAGAAGACACTTTACGAGTTAAGAAATGAGATTGAAGTTGACACGGATTTAAAAAAACAATTGCGTAAAACATTTGTGAAGAAAAGTAGGGCGAGGAAATGGAAAAATGCTTGGATTCCTTTACTTGTGGCGGCTAGCTTGTTTTTAGCCTTTTTATTGTCGAATGAACAAATGCCACATGTGAAGGCAAGTTCGTTAAAAATTACGAATGCCATTTCGTTTCTCGATATTGGAAGTGGGGAGATAACCGCCTATACATATCAAGATGGACGATTGTATATCTCATTAGAAGGCAAAGGGATTTTTGTTTATGAGAATGAATTGAAACAAATTTTAGATGATACCGCGGATAGTTTTAGTCGTTCATCTAAAGGGGAGAAGCTACTTTTTACGTATAATGGAGATGTGTTTTTATTTGATATGAAAACTACGAAATCGGAAAAAGTGCTAGATGGAACTCCAGATTCTAATTATATTTATCCAGAATGGAAGGATCAGAACCATATCTATGTAACAAAAGTAACGGAGAAGGAAAAACAAATTGTAGAAGTGAATGTGCAAACAAAGGAAGAGACCTTCATTGTAAGTGGAGAAATGGCCTCTTTTGTGGAGAAAGAACAAAAATTGATCTTTGAACGCCATGGAGATATTATAATTTACAACATAAAGAGTGGAAAAGAAACCGTTGTGGACCGTGGTAAGAACCCATCTGTTACAAACGATGGCAATTACATTTCGTATGTGAAAGAGCGCTCGGGGTTTGAAGATGTATGGATTTCGGATATGGATTTGGAAACAAAAAATAAGGTCACAACAAATCCGTCCTTACGAAATGAGCTTTCGGATGAAGGGATGTATCATTATCAATTTCCCATTTGGGGTAATGACGAACGTACATTGTATGTTATGAAAAAGAGAAACGATGTTGACAACGGAACTGCTAATATTATGAAAATCGAATTGAGTGAACAATCGAGTACGGAGATTGAGACGGTGCAAAGTTATTTACAAGCTTTGATGGTGCGAGATGATGACTTTGCAAAAAGTTTACTAAAAGACCCTCCGGAATTTTTAACGTATTCGAATCCTAAACAAATTGGTTTTCAAATATTTGAGACGACAAAAAATGAACAGTCTACTTCAGTAAAAGCGGAAGTGTATTGGACAGATACAGCTCTTCCTTATTATAAAGTGTCCACGTATGACTTTACTCTTATGAAGGAAAATGAGCGATATGTGATTGAAACGGTGAAAGAGCTATCTGCCATAGAACTTTTGTCAAATGAACGAAACGAAATTGAATGGGTGAAGGATGGCAAGGGGGAAGTACTTTTTTCTTTACAAGACATTCCTCAGTCTTTCATTCAAACTGACAATATTCGTTTCAGTTCCTTGCTCCGTACACATGATGAGAAAAACGTTATTTTTAGTTTACAGGGAATGGATGAACCGAGTGACGTAACTTTGCTTTCTTTCAATTGTGAAACAAAAGCCTTCAACTTGTTAGCTAAACTTGAAGGTGGCATTATGGAGAAAGTTGCACTTGATGCTACTGGACGCTATGTAACTACCGACTATTCTACCGACGCTTTTGATTCTAAATTGGTCATCTTTGATTTAGAAAAAGGAAAGCGAACAGACTTTACTAACGTCCATTCGGTATTCTGGAAGGGAGACAAACTCATCCTAGAGGAAGTCGCGGAAACACATTCTATGTACTATCAGTTTGATCCACAAACGGGAAGTAAAATAAATTATTAAGTTAACTTAATTTTTGCGGGGAAAATCAGAAAGCAATCCTTGATTTCGTTTTATAGTTACAAATTTTAGTGTCAAAATAACGATCATTAATATTTTCGCAAGCAATAAATTGATTAACACCGAGCTTGCTGCTGCCTTGAGGAAATAATGTAAACAATCCAATCTAAAAAAGACTAATTATAACCATCTCACTTCGATTGTTTTTATAGAAGTGAGGTGGTTTTTCTGTTGGATATTCATGTTAATATTTACTTAGGTTGCAAAAAAATACAAGGCGATAACCGTGTTCGCTGAATTGGGTTATCTATATATTTATTTCAAAATAGAATTCATTAATAGTGGACCTGAATTTGGGAATAGCAAATGAAATTAAAAAACTGCTTTTTATTAAACTTCACAAGAGTTGGTGATCTATTCAACTCTTTTTTCATTTTATTTTTTAATTGTGCATCCTAAGTAGTCTTTTCGTCGCCTAAAAGGTAGAAAACAGTAAAGGAGGTTTTCCTCATGGATCAAGAAGCACTAATGACACGGATTCGGAACGGTGAGGACGAAGCTTTTGCTCAACTAGTCAATCCATTGATTGAAAAGGGGTACAGAACCAGTTTTGGTATTCTCAATTCGAAGGAAATGGCAGAGGAGGTTGTCCAAACTGCGCTAATTGAGGTATATCGGGACATTATGAGTGGAAAAGATATCATTTATTTTAGCACCTGGTTTTATAAATTGGTCTCGCACCGTTCAATTGATGTATGGAGAAAGAAGAGCCGCGAGAAGGAATTACCGCTTGAAATCGATGTGGTGACAGACAATTATGGCATGATGGAAAGTGTGCTAAAAGAGGAAACCGAAATTGAGATAAAAAATGGCATTTCATCCCTTGATAACAGCGACTATAGGAACGTCCTCATACTCTACTATTACCAAGATTTAGACATTCAGGAAATCTCAGATTTGTTGGGGCTGAAAAGTTCGACGGTCAAATCCCACCTTCGCAGAGCGAGGAACGCTTTGAAAAAAAGGTTGATCGAAAATCAATTTATAGGGGTGAATCCACAATGAAAATTGATGAATCGTTGAAGAAAGAAATCAATGAAGAGATGGAAAAAATCCAGGTACCATCTTCAATGTACGAATTTGCTAAAAATATTAAGGAAGAGTCTGAAAAAAGAACGGATATTAAAAAATCCACAGTAAGAAAAAGAGGTTGGAGAAAATCCCAGTTTGCAGTTGCAGCTGTTATTAGTCTTGGCGTTCTAACGGGTTCCGCATTCCTGAATCCAACAATGGCTGAAGTAGTATCAAAAATCCCATATTTAGGACAAATATTCCAAAAACCTATACCTGAAGTAATTTGGGAAGTGTTGGAAAATGAAGGGTATAAAACAGCAGGAATCGGTATGGGCATATGGGAAGGGAAGCCACAGTTTGACATACAGCTACTAGGGACGGAAGAATACGTCAGTCAAGAAAGGGAAAAAGTTTTAACTATTTTGACTGAAACCTTGGACAAAAAGGGGTATGATAACTACGAGTTAAAGGTTTCTTACGTGAAAGAGGTATCTCCTGTGCTAACTGAGATAATGAAACAAAGGGAGAGACTAGGAGACAAGCTAATGCGGGATTTACAAGTTGCAGGCTATACAATTATGAATGTTAATGCATATAGCCCTGTAGTTGAAGTGTACATCCCGATAGCCGATGAAGATAAGAAAGTAGAAATCTACAAGGTCGCGATTGAACTTTTGGAAGCAAACGATACACCAAAACAGGTGCAGGTTATAACTCGAAACGTTTCGGAGGAAGAAATTGAAATAATGTGGAAGCCTCTCATGTTGAGCATTGAAGAAGAGTTTTTCCTTAAAAAAGAGTACAGGGTAGCTGACATTAAATATTCCTACAAGCTTGAAAAAGTGACTATTACCATTAGGACAAACATGAAATCGACGGATGTAAAGTCTAATGAGACGGTAACCAAAGTCCGAAAAAGAATTACTGAGTTCCTGGATAGTGAAGAAGTAAAAATAAGGACAGAGAATCAAAAATATGAGCTAATTGTCCAAGACAAGAACGGTAATGATTTTCCCTTTTAAAAGATATGTTATATAAGTTCAAGAAAAAATTCTATTCCTTAATTGTAAGAATTCATATAAAGCATGCACTAGTTTTCTTTCTAAAAAGATGTATACGAGATTGGATGGGCCTTCAATCCGAAATATTATAATAAAGCATATGTTACTGAAGCAACAAAAGTGGTTTTACAATATGGATTCCAATCTGAAAAGAGTGGTGGGAGGAGTATTATTACGCTATTTTAGAATATAGAATGTAAAAAGATGCCCAAAACTAAATCGAGGGCATCTTTTTCATATTGTTTTGCACAGCACGAGCTGCCTAGTGGGGCCACAACCGGTCATGTAATGTCCTACCTGAACCAGACTCTAGGATTTGAAAGAGCGTTAAAGTTTAAACGTTGTACTTTAACTGGAAGAAGAGCTTTGATAGTTGAACGTTTAACTGTAAGCATTGATCGTTGAACTTTCCAATCTGTTTGCAAAAGTTGTAAGCAATTTACAACTTATAATAGTTTAGTTTTGTAGGTTTGTGGCTTGTTTGAATGTTTTAACTCGCGGGAAAGCCACGAAACACGAGCGACGTTACGTTTGCTGTTTTCGCTAGGCTATGCAAATAAATTATAGTTCAATAAACGTTGTCGCATTTGATTCGGATAATACTGCATCTACCTCAGACTCAAATTCTTCAATTTGTGCAGTTAACATATCAATAGTTTTTTTGACATTCATTGGATCAATAAGTTCGTACTCATTGCGCTTCATAAATGTTTCGGTATGTAATTGGACCTCGTCGGGAGATTGTTTGTCCTTATTGCCAAGGATGTTGACTAAATACGTTTCAAGTTTTTCAGGCAGTGCTTCGTTCGCTTCCGTTACGTGTGTAATAGCACGTTGGTATTGTCTACGTAATTTCTCGACAACTTCCTTTTCAAACTGAATGGACTGCTTGCGCTCGATTGCCTCAGCTACTGTCATTGTTACTGCGCCAACTTGTACACTTGTTTGCGCATTCGATGCAACAACAAGCGCCTTTAAGCGGTTACGATACGCGATAAGGCTAATTACTTTGTCATATGAGCCTTGCATATCCTTTTTAAACTCTTCAATTGGCATCCCGTCAATTTTTTCGTTGCTTTTACGGTTAGAGCGGACGAGTACAACATTTTTAGTAGCAGCGTCAATGCGCTCGTTTAGCATTTTTAACTCAGATAGTGCGCGGTGTAGCGATAGTCTTTTCGTTTCCATAGCGTACCTCACTTTTATGAATTTATGTATTTTGTAATAATACTATAGTCTAAAAGTTTTTGCCAATTTTAGCTTTGGCGGATAACTGCAAAACCCCACCACGTTAACTTTTGGTCAATGTGGTGGGGTTATTTGTGCCGATTTATTTCGCTTCTACACGATATCTTTCAAGCCGTAAAAGCGTTTTTGATGTTCCTTTAATTCTTTTTTCACGTCGTGCAATTCTGCCTCAAGTTTGGCTATATCTTGGCGCATCGTAACACTTGATTTCGAATATTCTGAGCGCTCGTTATTGAGTTCGCTCATGCTGTTTTGAATGGATGCGTAGCGTTGTTGCTCTTGGTGTAAAATCGCGCAATCCATTGCAAGAAATTCGGTAACGAGTTGATTTTCCGTTTGTTCGACCTCTTTTTCAAGCGCACGAATTTCGTTTTTTAAAGAGTTTTTATCAAATGCCGAAGTTAACGTATTCCAAAAGCCTGATTGCTTTGAATTGCTCATCATTTGGACTTCTATTGATGCAATTTGCTCCTTTTTATTCGCCGAAATTTCTAGTAAGCTTGTATAAAGCGCGGATTGTGCATCAGGCTGAATGCTATAAATCATTTGCTTGAACGAGCGGTGTAGATGCTCCATTTCTTCAATTAAATTGGCGATATTTTTAGAAATTTCACTCGATTTTTTCTCTAATGCTCGAGCATTCTTTTCATTATATGCAATTTCTTTTAATAATCGGTGCTGCAGTGTATTTAGTTCAATTTGTTTCTCGCGTTGATGCTGCCAGCGAGAAATAAATGCTTGAAGATTTTGCTGTTCCTCTTCTTCATGACCAACTCCAACAATTAATGGCAAAGTCATTTGCAATAGGACAACCGGTACTAATTTTTTGCGCAAATGTTTATTTTGACGGGTTAATAACCAGCCACCACCACCTAATGCAAGTGGGATGAGGACAAATGGATTAATGATTAAGGATAAAAGTGTTGTTGCAAATGTATACACGCCAAATGGAAGTGTCACACCAACGATAGCCATCGACGTTGCAATCGCAGTCGTTAATGTTGTATACGCAGCAAAACCAGCGACCTCAACGATGATAGATAGAACGATAACGGAACCTTGTGTCACCATTATTTGTCGGACTGTGTCATTTGTTAACTCATCAATTTGCAGTTTTTCTTTCAGTTGTGCCTGTTTTTCAGCAGGTAAATCCATTAAAAATTGATGGATTTTCTCAGTGAAATCATTACGTTCTTTATCATTGAACTCTTTGAACTTCCCATCAAATGTTGAAAATACCTTTTGCATTTGATAATGAATCATGAATTGCAGTGCAGATTTATCATCGGCACTATGTACAAATTCCTTATATTCCTTTTCATCCTTGAGCATTTCCTCATGGGCACTTTGAATAATTTCTGCACATTTTTGTTCAATTTCTAGCGCTGAATCATAATGGCTACCTTTTAATTCATAGATTTCAGTGAGCTTTAAAAATAAATCAATTTGCAATGCTTCATCTGAAATATGGTCGAGCTTTTCGATTTCTTTTTCGAGTGAAGCATTAAAATGATCGACATTTTTATTGAATAAATCTTTTGTTTTCGCACTAATTAAGCTGACGATGTTTGTTTTAAAGAGCAGTGAATAAATCATCCGTAACTCTTGTCCTTTTAAATGGACTAAAGAAGATGTCAGTAGTTTACCATCCATGTGTGCATTCCCCCTCTATGTAACTCTATTGTATGATGAAATGAGCTGACAAGCATTATGAAATTTAAAAAATTTAATTTTCAGAAAACTATTGACTTCTTTTCTCGAACACTATAAACTTGCTTTCAAGATAACAAAATAAGCCTTGATTGGAAATAGTAGAAATGCCGTATGCTTTTAGAGAGCCAGTGGGTGGTGTGAACTGGTACATACAATTTCGAACTCGTCCATGAGCTACAACCTGAACTTAAGTAGGGAAGTCGGAAGCCACCGTTAAAGGGCAAGACAGTGTACGCTGTCATTAAGGGGAACGGATTTCAGCAATGGCCGTTCAATTTAGAGTGGTAACGCGAGCAAACCTCGTCTCTATTGGATTAAATAATCCTTTAGAGACGAGGTTTTTATATTTTTATTGCTTGTAAATGGCGTAAACAAATCAAAATGAACAGGAAAAGGGGTTTTGGAAAATGAGTAGAAAAATTTGGGTGTTTGATACAACGTTACGTGATGGCGAGCAAGTGCCAGGGGCGAAATTAAATTTATATGAAAAAGTAGAAATCGCTCAACAACTCAAAAAGCTTGGTGTCGATATTATCGAGGCTGGATTCCCTGCTTCTTCACAAGGTGATTTTGATGCGGTAAAAGCAGTAGCACAAAAGGTCGGCAATACATCGGACATTATGATTACGGCTTTAGCACGCGCGGTGAAGTCGGATATTGATTCGGTATATAACGCAGTCAAATATGCTGAAAATCCAATGATTCATATGGTGCTAGGCACTTCAGATATTCACGTTGAAAAGAAATTTAGCAAATCCAAAGATCAAATTTTGCAAATAGGTGTAGATGCCGTGAAATATGCGAAAACGCTACTGCCACAAGTGCAATATTCAACAGAGGATGCATCTCGCTCCGATTTTGAATACCTATGGAAAACAATTGAAGCCGTCATGAAAGCCGGTGCGACAATGATTAACGTGCCTGACACGGTAGGTTATGCAGAGCCTGAGCAATGGGGCGAGCTGATTTACAAGCTGAATGACCGCATGAAAAACTTAGATGATTCGGTTTTACTATCGGTACACTGCCACAATGACTTAGGAATGGCGACAGCGAATACACTGGCAGCGATTAAAAATGGTGCGGACAAAGTGGAATGTACAATTAACGGGATCGGCGAACGTGCAGGAAATGCGGCGTTAGAAGAAGTCGTGATGGCACTGAAAACACGTGGGGATATTTACGATGTCTTTACGGATATTAATACGAAGGAAATTATGAACACTTCTCGTTTAGTGTCAAGCTTCATGGGGCTAGATGTGCAAGTCAATAAGGCGATAACAGGAGACAATGCGTTTGCCCATTCTTCTGGTATTCACCAAGATGGTCTTTTAAAATCGCGTGATGCATATGAAATTGTGCACCCAGAAGATGTTGGTTTAGATGATATGGAACTTGTGCTAACGGCGCGTTCAGGTCGTCATGCAGTGAAAAATGCATTATCGAAACTTGGCTTTAAGGATTTTGCAGATGAAGAATTTGAGGGCATTTTTGAAGGCTTCTTAAAGCTAGCCGACTCGAAAAAAGAAGTGTACAATCACGATTTATACGTCATCGTGGAAAACTATTATGAAAAAGCAGAGAAAAACAATCCAAATAAGGAAAACTATTCGGATCAATTTTTTGACCTAGAAGATTTACAAGTTATCTCGAATGCAACGTTCCCATCGGCGAGTGTGAAAATCCGTCGCGGTGAGGAAATTCATAAAGCAAGCGCGGTCGGTTCGGGCCCGATTGATGCATTATATTCGGCCATTGCTGATGTTACTGGCATTGAAGTAAAGCTGATTGAATATAATATTAGCTCGGTTTCTCGTGGTCAAGAAGCGCTCGGTAAAGTAAAAATCATCGTTGAGCATGAGGGCGAAAAGTATATCGCAAAAGCAGCGGACACGGATATTTTAAAAGCCTCTGCACTAGCCTATATTAATGTCATCAACAGTATTATTGTCGCACAAATTCAGCCACAACGAGTTGAAGTGAAAGCAACGGTGTAACATATTGTCCACTGGGTGTATAAAATAATTAAAATGCAAGAGTTGGTTTTAGATAATAGTCATGTATGTAGTATGTATTTATGCAACACCGTGAACAAAGCGCATACCAAAAAGGTAACAGGTTCGGATTAAGAGGATGGAAATTTTATTAAAGATCAAATTTTGGTTCAAATCATATATGATTTGAACCATTTATTTATGAAATTTAGGGAATTAAAGAATAGGTCCTATTACATATTTTTATAATAAATAGTTTTTTTAACCTATTTTTAACCTTTCGTATTTATATTGAAAAATAGGTATTAAATAAATTGAAAAAGGAGTAAGTGATTTTTACAATACTGATAGAAAGCAAAAATCACAGTCGACAAATGGAAATGAAAATATGAGGTAGAGGTGAAAAAATGTACAATAAGATTAAGAATAAATATGCCAAAATGTTAGCTGTGATGCTTAGCTTAGCTATTATATTCAGCTCATTTAGCTTTTCGTTAGCTCCGTTAGCATCGTCAACTGACCCATTGCCAGCTGACCCATTGCCAGCTGACCCATTGCCAGCTGACCTATTGCCAGCTGACCCATTGCCAGCTGACCCATTGCCAGCTGACCCATTGCCAGCTGACCCATTGCCAGCTGACCNTATTGCCAGCTGACCTATTGCCAGCTGACCTATTGCCAGCTGACCTATTGCCAGCTGACCCATTGCCAGCTGACCCATTGCCAGCTGACCCATTGCTAGCTGACCCATTGCCAGCTCCACAGAATGTAAAAGTAACTGCTGTTACAGATAAGTCAATAACCTTGGTGTGGGATGCGGTAGATGGCGTTGACGCGAATAGTGGATATCAGGTGTGGTATGCCAACGGAGGTTGGGCTGCTTGGACAGGTGATCCTACAGTAACCATTGCAGGTCTCAATCCGAATAAGTCCTACTCGTTCTATGTAACGGCGATTACTGCTGCAAATGATAGAAGTATTGTTGTAACAGCAACAACGGATGATGTGATAAATGTGTATCCTGAGCCCCCATTATCACCTCCACATAATCTTGTCATTAGTGATATTACAGAAACAGAGGTGAAACTAAGCTGGACAGGAAGCCCTGGAGCAGCTGGTTATGATATGTATGTGAATAATAGATGGTCTGCGGGCATTTGGAACGGATCGAATACATATACTTATCCCGTTCCAAAGTCGGTTACTGGTTCTGTCTATTTCGAGGTTGCAGCACAGATTACACCATCGAATGTATCGGCTAGAAGTAATAAAGTGACGATTAAATGGGGCGAATTATCCAAGCCCGCAGATTTGAAGGTCGTGAGTGCAACAAGATCATCGGTGGCATTAGGATGGGCACCTACACCGGGAGCAACCGAATATGATATATATCAAGGTGATACGGTAATCGCTTCAACGTATTCTAATCGATATGTTGCGACAGCACTTACGGAAGGCGTGTCATATGACTTCAAGATAGTCGCTAAGAACAAGCTATGGAAATCCCCTGCAAGTGATGTAATCACAGCTGTGCCAGGAAGTAATTATAATATTGTTACTTACTACACCTCATGGGCTAGAAATCCGAGTGAAAGAAATTATTCAGTGGTGGATGTTGCAAATGACATCGGCGCAGACAAGCTTACACACATCAACTATGCTTTCGCAGACCTGTGCTGGAAGGGAGCAGGATCAAGAGGTAGGAGTTGTGAGAATCCGGATATTCCTTTGCAAGATAGGTATGTATTTGATGGGGAAATGGTAATTGGTGACCCCATTAATGATGTAATTAATATTCTTGAACTTAAAACGCTTAAAGCTGCTAATCCCCAACTGAATATAATGATTTCTGTTGGGGGACGGAATTGGTCGAAGAACTTTTCTAATATGGCGAATACGGAAGTAAATAGACGTCTATTTGCCAACTCAGCCGTTGAATTTCTGCGTGAGTATGGATTTGATGGTCTTGATATCGATTGGGAATATCCTGTAGCAGGTGGGGATATCGACAATTCGAGAAGACCCGAAGACAAACAGAACTATACATTGTTAATGAAGACAATGCGTGAGGCACTAGATGCAGCAGGCTCGGAGGATGGTAAGTATTATTTGCTGACGATTGCATCTTATCAAGGGGAATCTTTCGTAGAAAATGCAGACTTGGCTAATTCTTCGCAGTATATCGATTTCATTAATATAATGACTTATGACTATAGCGGTAATTGGAATACATTTGGTTATCATAACGCACCGTTATTTTATGATCCAGCTAGTCCTTCGGCTGGTGCGAAGCGTAATAATGTCAATAGTTCAGTTGCAGGACATATGAATGGTGGCGTTCCTAATTATAAATTAGTATTGGGAGTACCCTTCTACGGCAACGGATGGACAGGCTGCGAGGCGAATGGGGAATACGTTCCATGTACAGAGTTTGCTCAATTCGGCACTTGGGAAAGTGGAAAATTTGATTTTTATGATGTAGAGGATAATTATCTTACGAACCCGGATTATGTTCGTTACTGGAACGAATCAGCTAAAGTACCTTATTTGTATGACCAAAACACGGGCACTTTTATTTCCTATGACGATACCGAGTCCATGATGTATAAAACATCGCTAGTAAAAATGCTTGATCTTGCAGGTGTGATGAGCTGGGATATTACTGGGGATCGTAACGGAACATTATCCACACAGCTTGCGAATGACCTTCCCATTAATGGAGTTGTTAATACGAATGCACTTGCAGCTCCACAAAATATAGTTTCTATTAGTAAAACAAACACTATGATAACTGTGGGATGGAATGAAGTTGCAGGGGCTACCGGTTATGATGTATTTGCCAATAAGGTATGGCAAGGCTATGCAACAGCGACGAGATTTGATGTAATAAATCTTACTCCTAACAGCGAGAATACTTTTGAAATTATTGCTGTTGAGAAAGATGGCACTCGTATTGAGAGAGTATCTGCAATGAGTAAGCCGCTAAAAGAAATGACCAATCTGGATGGCGGAACAAACCCAGAACCAAAACCGGAACCAGAACCAAACCCAAACCCAGAACCAGAACCAAACCCAGAACCAAAACCGGAACCAGAACCAGAACCAGAACCAGAACCAAACCCTGAACCAAAACCGGAACCAGAACCAGAACCAGAACCAGAACCAGAACCAGAACCAAACCCAGAACCAAACCCAGAACCAAAACCGAATCCGATTCATTTTACTGATATTGCAGATCACTGGGCGGTAGACTTTATTTCTCAAGCTACAGCAATGGGTATCTTTAAAGGGTACGATGACGGTCGCTTTGGTCCAAATGACAACTTAACACGTGCCCAGTCAGTATCAATTATTGTGCGGATGCTTGGATTAGAGCCAAGTAATACATCAAGCTTCACAGACATCCAAGGCTACGCCAAAGACACACAAGCTGAAATTAACGCAGCCTTCCAATTTGGACTTGTGCAGGGGCAAAACGGTAAATTTAATCCGACAAACCCAATTACACGTGCACATTTTGCGTTAATTTTGTACCGCACATATGAAATGCTTATGGGCGAGCCGTACATGCCAACACAAATTGCGCCATTTGAAGACATCGACAAGTACGACGAAGAAACGAAAAATGCCATTTCAATGTTGTATGAGCTTGGCATTGCTGAAGGCTTGGAAGGAAACTTCATGCCAAGCAAGCCAATCACACGTGCAGAGGCAGCGAAAATACTTGTGAACACTGCAAAGATATTGGAACAATTAAAATAATAGAAAATATATAACAGGGCATCTAAAAGCTGATAGTTCAGCTTCTAGATGCCCTGTTTCCCTCAATGAAAGTTTCTATTTCATAATTTGATGAGTTAATTTCATAATTTAAGTCTACTCTGTATCGAGGATTTCAAGACAATAATAAACAGGCATCTCCCCACATTCGGTAAAATGGTAGCGACTAAAAAATCGCAGAAAATTCCACAGTAGGGATAAAGGCCTTATGATTATTGTAAAACTAATGTGCCTATTTGATATTTATGAATTATATTAATAGTAAGTTCTAATCGTTTTGATGCAATTTTTAGCACATTAGAAATCTAGCCTATCTTTCACTTGGTTACGATAAAAACGCATAAAGAGTTTTTCGATTCAGAACTATTCAAATAACACCTACATAATAAACAAAAGGATTTGAGCACCTACACTCAAATCCTGTTTCTAATAAATAATCGTTAATGTTTGTCCTGCTTCAACAAAATTGGAGTTTAGTTGATTCCATTGCATGATAGAAGTAACGGAAACTTTATTCGCTTCCGCAATTAACGGCAGTGAATCGCCATCTTCTACTTGAATTGTTTTTTTACTTTGGATTGGATTGTCGTATTGCGCTAAGTCATATTGGGCAATCAACGAATTCAGTTTTTCATTATATTTGGAATCGGTGGCGTAGGAGCCCGTTAAAAACTGGGTCGCATCTTTATAGGAAGCTGCATTGCTTTTGAAAACGCTCGTATAATAATGTTTATTCCAGGACACCCCATTACGAAGCAAATTCACATAATCCTTTAAAGACTCTTCATAGGAAGCATACTTGCGGAACTCTGCCTGAATCGTTGTCATATTGCCCTCACCATCATCTTCTAACGTTTCAAGCAATACGGAGTTATTTTGATGCTGTCCTTTTATTCCAAATAAATTATAGTTTGGGGATGTAGCAAGGCCACTTTGTCCGCTGTTGCTTTCAAGAATGGCTTGCGCAATCATAACGGACGCATATAAATCATGGTCAGCACCAAGTTTGCGGGCTGATTCTGCAATTTCTCCTATGAATTGTTCAACAGCAGGAGTTTCTTCGATATATTGCGGTGTAGCCGAGTTCATTGGTGTCGACAAAAAATGGATGAGTCCGAAAATCAATAGGCCAATAACAGCCCCTAAAATTAGGGTAGCTAATACAATCTTTCGTATAAATGCCATGCAAATTACAGATGTTGAAAGTTGACAACATCTTCCTCCTTTTTATTGTAATAAAATGTTCGTGATTAGAGTTTATCATTCTTTTAACGAAATTGGGTGTGAAATAGTTTCAAAGAATGGATAGTTACAATAATAAATTTGTCTATCTTAGTTGAATAAACGATAAATGGAAGCATTTGAATTGAAATGGCCGTTGTTGTAACATTGTAATTTCAAAAGGTAAATTATTATTAAGTACAAACAAAGTGAGGGATGGACATATGTACGAGCCAAAAACGAAGGAAACAGATGAAAGTGTTGTTGAATTTATTGAAAAAGTTGAGAGTCCTAAGAAAAGGGAAGATGCGTATAAATTAATCCAATTATTTACGGAAACAACAGGCTTTGAAGCGAAAATGTGGGGGCCAAGCATTATTGGATTTGGCGCATATCATTACGTATATAAAACTGGTCATGAAGGGGACGCGCCACTTGTTGGTTTTTCACCACGGAAGGCGAAAATTAGCTTGTATTTTGCACCAGGTGATACGGCACGTGAAGCACTCCATGAGAAATTGGGCAAACATACGACAGGAAAAGCGTGTGTCTACATTAATAAAGTAGATGATATTGATATAGACGTATTAAAAGAATTGATTCGTCAATCGATTTTGTTTTTACAAAGCCAGTATCCTGAAAAATAGGGGAGCGGGTGACGAAATAATCTGTAGTATGCACACAATTCTCATGCAAATTATAAACTAGAGAATAAAGAAAACATGAATCTTTTTCAACGTGGAAAGAGGTGTTTTTGTGTGCTAAGCGAGAAGATTCGATCACTAGAAAATGGCTTTCAATTATTTGATTGGTATCACCTTAGCTGGCTGATGTTGACGGTGTTTGTTATTTACATCATGTTTAAAATATATCGTGGCGCGGATTTAGCAGGGCAAAGAAAGATAAAAATCCGATGGGCGCTTGTCATTTTGTTATTGGAGAGCATCAAAAATGTATTATTAATCGGACGGGGCGAATTTTCGTATGATTCATTGCCACTGCATCTTTGCGGATTGGGCATTTTTATCGTATTGGCACATGCTTTGCTAAAAGGTCATCACATGGATATGCTGCTTTATTGTTTAACGATGCCAGGTGCATTTATGTCGCTTATAACACCGAATTGGACGGATGTTTCAGCGTTTAATTATTTGCATTTTCATAGCTTTTTCTTCCATCTTCTTTTATTTGCCTACCCTGTAACAATGCTGTTATCAAAAGAATTAAAGCTGTCGATAAGTAAAATATGGCAGCCCATTTTATTTTTATGTGTGACCGTTCCAATTATTTACGTCTTGAATGTATTGTGGGGGACGAATTTTATGTTTCTCAACAAAGCGGCGGAAGGAACACCATTGATGCTGCTTGAGCAATATTTTGGCGAGCAATATTATATTTTAGGTTTCATTGGGCTCGTTCTTATTTTTTGGTTATTTTTACTTTTGCCATTAATCCTATGGAAAAGGCATTAATACAAGTTCATATGAATAAGGCAAACTTCGACGATTTTGATGGAGTTTGTCTTTTTTATTATAGAGAGAATTGAAAATATGGTACAATTTGTATAATATTTTTATTACAGTGTTTAATTGAATGCTAACCAAAAATAAAAAGTTTAACAATTATGCAGCAGGTACTTGGGCGAGAGTGATAAGGATAAATAGAAATAATATTGGGGGATATTTGCAATGAAAATTACAGCAATTCTTGAAAATAGTAAACAAGACAAAGAGTTGACAGCAAAGCATGGATAATCATGATTTGCGTCATAAGCTATACCTGTTTTTCTTGGAAGACCACATTACATTTTATACCAATAAGGTAGATGCAGATAATCATCAGCATCATTATATTCAAGTAACGCTCTCACTTGAAAATTCTTTTACAATTGAAATTGAAAATGAAGTAATTAAGACAACAGGGGTTATTATTAATTCTAATAAAACACATAAAATTAAAGGAACAAATGGATGTCAATTGTTTGTATTGGTCAATCCAGAATCTAAATTTGGTGAAGCATTAAGTCAAAAATTAAGTGGAAAGGCTGTTTATTCGTTTGATTACATAGACTTAGACATACTTTCAAATGTCAAAAAAATTGAAAATCGCCAACAATATGAACAGTTTCTAAAACAATTAATGGCATCATTGCAGTTAAATAAACCATTCGTACATTCGCCTCTTGATTCGCGTATTCAGCAAGTAATCGATTTTATTGGCAACGCACAATTTGAAGAAATGACAATAAAGCAGTTAAGTGAACACATATTTCTATCAGAGAGTAGATTATCTCATTTATTTAAAGCAGAAATGGGAATTTCCTTAATAAGTTTTTTAGTGCATGAAAAATTACTACGAGCATTTAAGTTAATATTTACGGGTATGAAAATGACAGATGCGGCAATCGAAGCGGGTTTTTATAGTTCGTCCCATTTTACGAGAAGTGCCAGAGATAAATTAGGAATGAGCCCGAGTGCTATTAGGAAAGATAGCATCTATTTGAAAGTTTAATTAAAACATTCCCTTTATAGTTGATTTATAAGGGGGAGATGAAATTGAATAATTATTTACAAAATACCAGAATGTTAGATTTTCACAGTCCTTCTATTCAGCAGCTAATCATTCAAAAAGGTTGGCACCAGTTATCAGAAAATGACAAAATCGCGGATATTTATAATTTTGTCAGAAATGAAATCACATTCGGCTATAACAGTAGCGACGATATTCCGGCTTCGCAAGTATTGCTAGATGGCTATGGTCAATGTAATACAAAGAGCACGTTGCTAATGGCATTATTACGAGCAGTCAATATCCCGTGTCGTATTCATGGCTTTTACATTGATAAAAAAATGCAGAAGGGGGCATTAACGGGGATTACTTATATGTTTGCACCAAAGAAAATTGTGCATGCATGGACAGAAGTGTATTTTGAAGGAAACTGGGTTGCTTTGGAAGGGGTTATTATAGATGATAGATACTTACATCAAGTAAAGGGGAGGCTTTGTCGTTTGGATGGTGGCTATATTGGTTATGGAATTGCAGTAGATCAAAAGGAGAAAATGGATGTATGTTGGCGTGGAAAAAGCACCTTTATCCAAAGTTTTTCCATTACAGATGAACTAGGGGTTTATAATAACCCGGATTTGTTTTTTGAAAAATATCAGAATACGAATGGATGCATTAAAAAAATTCTGTTTAAAAGATTACGGAAAAAAATAAATAAGCGGCTAGATTATATTAGAGGAGCATCAAATATTTAGGTAGTTACTATTGGTAGGAATAACCTGTACTGGCTAGGCAACCGATTTTCGACGTAACTTTAATACTCAAGCCACCAATCATTAGGATAGCATTGTTATTTTTAATCAATCAATGAAAAAAAGGAATATCCACAGAATTACTTCCTGGATATTCCTTCTTTACGTTTTACCGATTATGTCCGTAATGCCCTGGGTTGGCAATCGCGCCAATTGTACTGACCCAGCGATTCGTATAATTGAAGAAGCCTGCAACATACGCCGCTTCTAATACTTCATGATCATTAAAACCAGCTGCTCGCAGTAATTCTACTTCCTTCGATGTGATTTCATTTGGATAACGCGTCACACGATAGGCATAATCACATAAGGCACGCTGCTTTTGTGTTAATTCCGCTGAACGATAATTATACGTTAACTGATCGACCCAGCCTGGATTTTTCGTTAGCCCACGCAAAACATCGCTATGTGACGTTAAGCAGTAGTTACAATTATTTGTGGATGATACAACAAGCCCAATCATCTCTTTATCCGCCGTTGATAAATAGCAGGTTTCTTCATTAAATAATGAATATTTAAAGTCTAAAAAGCCTTTGTACTGCGCAGCATTAAGCGGAAGTATTTTAAATAAGTTATTAATAAAGCCATTTTGCTCTAGCTGCTTCTCGACATGTCCATCGAATAACTCCTGCAAATCTTGTGGAATTTCTTCTTCGTTTGGCTTTTGTAAGTATGAAAGCTGTTCATTGTATTTACTCATTGTCTTCACCTCCTACTGGCGCAATCGCAAAGCAGCGTGCCGGAAAACCTGTTGCATTTTTAGCTTTTGGGAACGTTGCAAAAATAATCGCACCAACTGGAGGCACTTGGTCTAAGTTGGCCATTACTTCGATTTGGAATTTATCTTGCTGTAATACATAATCCTCACCAGCAAAGCCGATTTCCTGCTGTAATAATGGTGGATCTGTATCAAATGGCTCGTGTCCAACTGCACCAACATTACGCACTTCAAATAAGAATTTCAACGCATCCACTGACCAGCCAGGATAACGTGAAATACCGTTCTCATCTTTATTTAACATCGCGTCTTGATCTGGCCAACGTTTTGACCAATCTGAACGCATTGCGACAAAAGCACCTTCTGGAATTTGACCATACTCCGCTTCAAATGCTTCAACATCTTCAATCGATAGGGCATAGTCATGATTATTTGCCACTTTTTCATGCACATCTATGACGGCTAACGGATATGCAAATTCATCCACACGAATTTCATCGACTAAGCGTGCATTTGGCACAAAATGTCCCGGTGCATCAACATGTGTACCGTATTGTCCTGGAAATGCATAATGATTTACCTTCATAGGTGCTTCTGGAAAATCAAATAATACGGTGTTTTTTAATGGTTCAAAGCCCGGCCAGCGCGGTGTATCTTCACCAAAGCTTTGCGTTAAATCAATCCACTTGTATTTTGGTGACTGTAAATCTTTTAATTGATTCCATAAAGTTAAGTTTGTCGCAACTGCCATGAATAAATCCTCCTCAAAATAAGTTTTCTGAATTTACTATAAACTATAATTCTTTCCAATTCAAACTATTTTAATAGGAATAATACGATAAATTTCGACATAAAAACTTTAACGAAAAGTATATACCTTTCCTCGAGTGTATGATTACATTATGAATTGAACAATAAATGCACCTTGAAAGAAATAACATTTGCAAGTGAGGATTAACATCATGAAATTTACAAGGGATCAACTAGAAAAGAATCAAATTTGGCTATTTGCTATAGCTCTTCTAATTGGAGGAATAGTAGGAATTTCAAAAGAGCGTTTAGGTACTAGTTTAGAATGGCTGATTTCGCCGCTTATTGCGATGCTCATGTATGGCATGTTTACCCAAATTCCATTTTTGAAATTACGTGAGGCTATTTCAAACTTCCGATTTATGGTGGCATTACTTATAGGGAATTTTATAGCGGTTCCAATCATTGTATGGTTTTTAATTACGTTATTTCCGCTATCCCCACCTATTTTAATCGGTGTTTGTTTTGTTTTACTTACGCCATGTATAGACTACGTAATCGTCTTTACGCAACTTGGTAAGGGCAACGAGAAATTAATTTTAGCCGCCACACCCATTTTATTTGTCGTACAAATGCTGTTGCTTCCATTGTATTTATGGCTATTTATTGGGGAAGAAATGGCGGGGACTGTACATATAAAGCCTTTCTTAGAAGCGTTTTTACTGTTAATCGTTGTACCTTTAATTTTCGCTGTCATGACACAATTTTGGGCTAAAAAGAACGCATTAGGGGAGAAGGCATTAGATTTATCAGCGTGGTTGCCCGTTCCATTTATGGCAATTGTTTTAATGGTTGTGGTCGCGTCACAAATTGGAAAGATATATAGTGATTTCAAGCTCATTTTGCCTGCTATTCCGATATACATTTTGTTTTTAATTATTACCCCGTTTATTTCACGTTTTATTGCATATGCATTTCGTTTAGATTCGGGAGCTGGGCGAGCGTTAATTTTTAGCACAGGCACAAGAAATTCACTTGTCGTTCTTCCATTAGCACTCGCTTTACCTGAGTCTTGGGCAACATTAGCCGCGGCTGCGATTGTGACACAAACGATTGTGGAGTTAGTGGGGGAGTTATTCTATATTAAAATAATACCTAAATGGATGTAACGGTATTTAACGAAAAACAGGGGGTGGATGGTGGTATTGACCGCCTAGAAGTTATATGAGAAAAGTGATTGAACCATTTATTAAGAATGAAATTGTAAAAGAAGTACAGGATGGGGATATGATTTATTTTTACGGAACAGCTGAAAAATTGCTTGCAGGGGTTTATTTGGAGGAGCAAAAAATAAGTGAAATTACTTTTTATCACAAAGAACTAAACACAGAGCTCATTTCTCGGGAGCAATTACAAGCGATCATTAAGCAAGTGCAGCAAGTTTTCCAAAAGGAAGATTATTTCCTGTATCACATATGGGATCTGGATGACTCTTATAATATTGAACTAACTTTACAGGAGACTCGTTTTCAGCTACCGATTCATTCAACGGGGATGAGGTTGGATATTACGAAGGTCGGACAGCTGGAGGAAATATTCTTTTTACAAGATGAAGTTGAAATTACATATCCAGACATAATCATTTCAAAGGAACAAGCCCGCCAACTGTTAATCGAGCAGCCATTAATGAAAAAAAGCATCCTACCTGCGAATGATTGGCAATTTGGCTATGCGCCAAATCATGAAATTGATGGCGTTGAAGTAGATGGTAGCGTGCGATTTATGCGTGACCTCCCTGAAATGAAGGATGCCGCTTTTAAAGAATTGCCAACAGTGGAGCGAGCAACTGATTTACAAGCATTTATATTAGGGGGACGAGCTTGTTCAATTGAACAGTATGAACGTGGAGATGGCGAGAGGATTTGGGAAGTGGATGATGAGCTTTTCGAACAAAAAGTTGAAGGGAATCCATTTGACCGCGCATGTATCGTATTAAAAACGACTGTTGGTGACGAATACGCGCATTACTTTTTAGAATCAGTACCGAACCTTTATGCCGCACTTGGTATGGAGGATGAAGAAGATGACATTATTACGTATCGCTTTGTGTATGTAATAGACGACAGCTCATTCGATTTTTTAGCTGTATCTATTTCGGTCCATCAAGCAACGAATCAAATTTGCTCGGTCATGGTTCCGTATATTCCTTATGAAAAATTGAAACGTGCGATACAGCCAAAAATTTCGTTAGAAGAAGCGAATACGATTGCAAAGAGTTTAATTGATGTAGAGCTGATGTTAGAGCGTGAAGGATATGGTTCGAACCGCTATCAATTCATTTATTCAATTGACTATCCAACTTCTCCAACACAAGGACACATTCACTATATTGATGGTGAAACAGGGGAAGTACATTTTGTGGAGACCGGGTTTTAAATTTAGCTGGAACGATTCGTAATTAAAAAGTGGTAACTATCGGCAAATATAAAATGCGCTACCTCGTATGAATGGTAGCGCATTTTTCCGTACAAAAGTCTAATTTTTATTCCACAATTAGGATACTATAATGGAATGAAAGGAGAGTTTTAATTATGGAAATCAAACGATTGACGTTACAAACGGATAAATTACAAAGTATGAAGGAATTTTATACGAATGATTTAGGTTTTTCGCTTTGTGGTGAAAGTCCAACTAGTTTTCAAATTCAAATAGGGAAAAGTGTATTAGAATTCACAAACAGCAATGTAGTAGGGAAACCATATTATCATTTTGCACTGAATATTCCGTCCAATCAATTTCAAGAAGCAAAGACTTGGTTGAAAGGAAAGCAACCGCTTCTATTAGAAGATGGTGAAGATGAAGCGGATTTCCCGTTTTTCCCAGCACATTCTTGCTATTTTGAAGATCCAGCAGGCAATATTGTAGAATTGATTGCGCGTTATCATGTGAATCCAATGAGTGAATTGCCTTTTTCAATTGATAGTATTTTAAATATTAGTGAAATTGGGTTAATCGTAAATGATGCGCCAGTAGTTGGTGAGCAATTAAAAAAGATCAATCTTATTAAAAGTGATAACGCACCGATTACTAACGCAACACTGAGTTTCATGCAAGATAGTAATAATGGCGTCTTTATCATTTTAACGGGAACAGGTAGGAGATGGCTGTTTTCTAATAAGGTATCTAAAGTTTTCCCTATGAAAATAAACATGGATAATCAATATTGTTTAGGGATCGATGTAAACTATGGATTTTTTATGAAAATGAGTACAGATTGAATCTATTCTGAATAGGTTGCACGAACTAGTAGAGTATCATTTGTCACGCCGAAATAATCGCCATGTATCATGATATGGAAAAATGTGAGTGTCCAGACAGATTGACTTTAAATCTTCGGACAATTTATTAATTCACGTAGGCAATGGACGGGGCTTCTCATTCTAATTGTCAGTGCAGTTGTTTTCATCCAATTAAAAATTTTACAAACCAAATCCCTTCCAACAAGCTAAGAGTTGGAAGGGGTTTGTTTTTTTCTGGATTGTCATAGTTACTTGATTAATAGTTTGAAATACTTTTTAATAACGGAAATATCAGGAAAGTGTTTATTTTTAATAACAAGTGTATAACATCTCTTATTACTTACTATTTTTATCTCTATTTGCAAAAGATATTAAGTGGAGCAGAAGCGCAAGGGCAGGGGGCGAATGAGAGCTCACAAGTAATGAGTGAAATGACAATTGGTATTCAACAAGTAGCAGAAGCAACGTCCTCTGCTTCAGAAGAACAATTGGCGTCAATGGAGGAGATTGCGACTTCTACTTCTGCTTTATCTAAGATGGCGGAAGATTTACAGAACCATGTGAATAAATTTAAAGTATCATAGGGTGTTACTTCATGCTATAAGGAAGTTTAGCGCGGTATAGAATTCAAGTAGCTTATTTTTGGCAAATAGAAAAAATACAACCTTAAGAATAAATAACTTAAGGTTGTATTTAATAAGGTTGCGTTTTTAAGATTAAAAGAATTTTCATTACCGAATTCGATGAATAGACCAAACGATCCCGCCAGAGTTAGCTCCCCCTAAAGTTAGTGCCACAGTTAAACCGTTTGCTTCGTAAAATAGGTCAATTGTATCTCCAACTGTTAATTCGACATCTCCTGTTAGTGTAATCGTACCGTTTCCTAAAATCGCCCGTAAAGTTAATAAGAGTACGATGTTAACATTCAATAATGGAAATAAGCCACTTATTAAATTGCTCGTTACATTTCTACGAATAGCGAATGACGGATTGATTGCTGCCCCTAAGGAAAGGCTGATTGCTACAGTTGTAGAGTAGTTAATGGTTGCCTCTAAACAATACCTTCCAGTTGTCGGAACTGTGAATATACCTGTGGCAGCATTGAATGCAGGTGTAGTGTAAAACGGAGATGCAACACTCCAGTTATTAATTGTAGTAGATGAACTAACGGATAAAGTTTGCTTGAAAGCTGAGAAACCTTCTATAAAAGCAGGTCCGGTAGCGCCAGTAGGCCCAGTGATTCCAGTAAATCCGGTAGCCCCAGTAGGCCCAGTGATTCCAGTAAATCCGGTAGCCCCAGTAGGCCCAGTGATTCCGGTAAATCCGGTAGCCCCAGTAGGTCCAGTGTTCCCAGTAAATCCGGTAGCCCCAGTAGGTCCAGTGATTCCGGTAAATCCGGTAGCCCCAGTAGGTCCAGTGTTACCGGTAAATCCAGTAGCGCCAGTAGGTCCAGTGATTCCAGTAAA
>NZ_LMBZ01000031.1 GCF_001439635.1 Solibacillus cecembensis
CGTTAATTTATTGGTATTAAATACCTGATTTAAACGTAAGGTGTTTTTTATTTGTCTCATTTTTTTAGGTCAGTGCACATTGATATGTCAATGTTTTAAGTGTTTTATTTTGTCCCAAAACTTGTATTTGGGAACGTCATTAGGTTAATTTTTGTATGCTTTATAAATCCTTGTTGCACTAAAGCACCTGTTAACACAATAAGAAAACACTTTTGTCTTCCTTAAACAACTGTATTACTAATAACCGTCACAAAGCCGTTCATCGAGGCTCTATCAAATAATTGACCTATAGATTTACTTGCGGCTTCACTAAACAAATACCATTGATTTTCTGTAGCGTCATGAATCAAAATTTTGGGTTGACTGGACGACTTTTCATCAAAACCTCGAACTAAAGAATAGATATCAAAACGTTCTACGCTGTTCCCTTCTTGGTCTAGAAAATCATATTGTCCACTTTTATAATAACCCCCAGGTATGGTAGTACTAAAAGACCAAGTGTAATCTGAAGGAGCTTCTACCTTACTTCCCTTGTTTTCTATAAACGTATTATAAATGGCTTCGTTATAACTATTCCCTTTCATTTGCTGTATTACTCCGCCCATTGTCATATGATATTCGTATTGCATTGCTTTGATTTTTACACCATCAATAACGAATGGCTTTGTATCAACCGTCACTGTGCCGTTTTTGTAATCAACGTTACTGCCAAATGTTTCTGCAATAAAACGCATCGGAACAAAAGTACGATTCTTCTTCATGTATGGCTTTACATTAAGTTGTTCCGTTTTACCGTTTTTCACCACTTTATTGCTGTTAAGTTTTAAGATTACTTTCATATCGTTTTTAGTAAGCGTGATTTGCGAATCCGCCCATTTGACGTTGGCTCCTAAATTTTCACTAATGACACGTAATGGAACCATTGTACGGTTACTCCTACTTTCGGGATTTACATCAGATACAATTGTAACACCGTCAATTTTTATTTGAGTCGTCGCCGCATAAGTAGGTGATGATGTAATGATTAGAATCATCACAAGTAAAATTCCTGATAACAATTTTTTCATTTTTGATAACTCCTTTTATAAAAGTGAATATTCCCCAAAAGGTTTATTGTTGAAACTTTAAGTCTTTAAAAATAACAAAAACTTTTATTACTAATACACTAATTCAATAAAAGTTTATAAAGTTCCTTCATTCTTAGATATTTGCTAAGTTAGTGGAGGTAAAAACCTTCGCAAAGCGTCCTTGGTAACATTTCATTGAGATTCTATTTATATGTTACAGCCATTCAGAACAAGTGAATCGAACAGTCTTCTTTAAAATTATTTTTCGCAGCGTCTCAGTTCGTTATTTTCTAATAAAAACAGCGACAAACACCTATTTAACAGTGTTTGTCGCTGTTTGAAATGTTACCAAGCTTGAAGTGGGAACGTTATTTTGAATTTGAATGTATACAAAATCGCCAACTATTCGGGACTCAATTCATGTTTGGGAAGATTATTTAATTCCTTTTTACTTCAACCAAAGCAACTTTAGTTGAAGTAAAAATTCCAACAAAATATATTTTTATTATAATGAACAGTAATGATTAACTATCTTTATAAGACGTTCATTTTTTTCTGATGATACATTTTCAGATAATCTTGCTCCTGCAATGATTGGAGCCCATTGAAATATGTCCTCTTTAGATAAACAACTTTTCTGACAATACAGACGCAAATATATATCTGCTAATTCTACTGAGAACTGTTCATACAAAAGATACGTTCGATAGACGTCTGCACGTAAATCACCTGCGCTGGAATCCACCCAATCTATAATTGTCACTTGGTTGTTATTATCTGAGATAATTAAATTAAACAAATGAAAATCTCCATGACATAACCTTTTTTTATATGTAATCGTATCCATTTTTTGTAGTAATGCGCTCTTATATCTTATATTTAAATAGGGTGTGGATTCAATTTGTCGACGTAACTTTAAAGACATAGGTTCAAGTGAATCAGCTTCTATCATATGAATTTTTCGTTGTATATCTACAGAAATATTCATGTAATATTCTACTTGGTCCATATTATCTGATAAAAGATCCCCTATTGTTTTCCCTTTAACATACTCCATTATTATGGCTTGTTTCCCATCTATTTTCGTGACATCCAATATTTTTGGTACAGAAAGTCCACACGAATGGGCAAACTTTTGTTTATTCGCTTCATAAGATGATTCCGTATCAGGTAAAAAATCTTTGAATACTTTAACAATCTGATTTTCATACAGAAAGATTTGTGCTGTATTTCCAATTGCTATTGGAGTGCCTAGATTCATGTGTTTCTACTCTCCTTACTTCTATATAATAGGTATTATTAGATATTTTTCTAAATGAATTTCACTGGCTTATTCCACTAAAATACACGTTAGTTGAAGTGAACATCTTCCGAAAGAGTGATCTCGGGACATACTGTTTATAAGCAGCCGATCCCCCCATATTCAATTAAATGGGGTATTGTTACCTAACTTTCATTTGGGTACGTTTATTAGGTTTATTTTGAATACTTTATAAACTTTGGTTCACTAAAGAAAACTATTAACTTAAGTACATTAGTTCACAAAGACTTCTTATAAATAACAAGAAAAGGTGCCAACAAAGAACCAATTATACAAATAAAAAAAGCTACGCCAAGTGTCACAAGTAAACTGCTAAAAGGGGACAGGAAATAACCGAAGATGAGCATTGGAAAAATAGTAAAAAAGACAAAAATTAATTTGCCTTGTACTGTTATCTTATGTGTTGTATCGCATTCGTTACATTTAATCGGTTTATAACTCTGCCAACAGGATTTANNACATTTCTCGCATTTTTGCAAAGCTAATCACCTCCGTATATTGATATATTAGTATTTCTAGATAAATCCCCAGATACCTTTAAAACCTTCCCAAAGCGTCGTTGAAGTGACTATTTGAAATCCTTGTTGCACTAAAGCACTCCGTTTGTTGAAGTACATTCATATCTAAAGATAAAAAGGAAGCTAAGGTTATATTTCTAGCCCCTTTTCGTCTGTATTTGTAACAAGTCCTTAGTTGATTTTTTTTAGGAAATTACTTGTAGCATCACTGATATCTGTAACATTCGTTTGAAAAAATCCATGAGAGCCGTCAATAAGTTTGGACTCAGCATTTGTACCAAGTCGATTTAAGTGATTTTTTTGAATCTCTTCTCCATCTTTTAATTGTTTTAGAGAAACTGAGGATATTAGTTTCAATACAGGTAATTCTGAAGGAAAAACTACGCTGTTTACCTCATTGACAATGTCATTTAAACTCAAAGCCTGATTCATGATCGTATCGTTGAAAGCATGATAAGTAAATAATTTACTATCACTGATTTCTTTTTCGGTATAGCCATTTTCAACTGTTTGAGCAGTAGGTAGCAATCCATAGACGATTCGTTTTAATCCAGTCTCTTGCAGTAACGTATTAAAAACACTCATGGTTTTTACAAATTTGGGCTCCATTATGATAGTTTGTAAATTAGATTCCATTTTTACTGTTGGAGTTGTGTCTAGCATAATAATCGCAGAAACTTCGTCAGGATAGTTTGCTGCATAATATTCGCTATAAACTCCGGACACAGAATGAGGCATTAAGACATAAGGTGGCTTCATACCAGCCATAGATAATGCTATTCTGATTTCTTCCATATAATTTTCATTTGTTCGTGGTGTATCTGTCTCGTCACTGAACCCCATTCCAAAATATTCAACAGTAACTACAGTATAATCTTTCGAAAGTTCTCTCATTAATGGACCAAAATCTGCACTTGGCAAAGGCAACCCCATACCCGGTAACAAAATAATGGTTTGCTCTCCCTGCCCCATTGAATATACATGCATTTTTTGATTATTTACTTCTACCATTTCCCCGTAAGGCGAGATAACTTCAAGCTCATTTGAAAAGAATATTTTGTTGATTGCAAATCCTATTACATTCAGAGAAACAATTATTCCTAAAATCCATGCAAAAACATACATTATCTTTTTACCTTTTTTCTTTTTAATTTTACTCAATATAATTACCCCTTTTCCTCCGTATGTAATTTCAAAGCTATATTTCTCTTAACATTTCATTCATTTTCCCCTCCAAACTGTTTATTTACCCTTAATACGATTACGTTCATCTAATCGTTCACTAACAAAAAAATAAATAAAAAAAATCTCAGGAATTTGAGCCTGAGACCTTTCTTTTAAATATTTTCCTTGCAAAAATAAGGTAGATAATAAGATACATTGGAAATGTAAGAAGGCCTAAAAAGCCCCATAACCAAGCATTGTATCCCCTCTTCCGTGCATCCCAAAACATCCATGAGCTTTGGCAAATCAGAATGAACGAAATCACTACCATTAACCAAAGCGGTGTGCTACTTAGTTCGTTTAAGCTCATTCATCACTGACCTTCTTTCTATTTTTGTTAAGAGCTAAGGGCAGTAAGATAATCCCCACAAGCTGAAAATAAAGTAAAAGAATTGGTTGACGATACACGACAGCAATCCAAACCGAAAGCACAAATACTGCAACAGAAATAAACTTGAGGAGGTCTTTCCATTGTTTATATCGTATTCTTTTTTTCTCTAATTCAATATTCTGTTGAAACCATTGTAAGTTTGGAGTAGATACTGGATTCCATTGATCCAGTTTTTCTAAACCATCTATTAATTGCTTAACAGTTAATTCATCTTCATCATCCAACATAGAATTACTATTTTTAGAATCATACTCCTTCATAGTTCAGCCATCTCCATTCGTACACTTTTTAGACCATTTGAAACTCGAGATTTTACTGTTCCTTCTGCAATACCCATCATTTCCCCAATTTCCTTATATGAATATCCGTAATAATGCTTTAACACGATTGGTGTACGTATTTCTTCATTAATTTGAGCAAGTACATCAAGTACATTAGCCCATTCATCATTCATATTAGCTACATTCCATTTCATTTTTCGGAGCGCTTGTTCCTGCTCTAGCCAGTTTTTTTCCCGCTTCTTTCTACGCTGTTGATCGATAAAAAGGTTCGTTGCGATTGTGATGAGCCATGAGGAAAACTTAGATTCACCATTATACAGTTGGATTTTTTCAATACACTTCACCATCGTCTCTTGTGTTAAATCTTCCGCGCTTTGTGGATGAAGGGTAACTTTCATTAAATACTTTTCGAGGAACGAATAATTCTGTTGTAGCAGTTTCGAAAGCGCCATTGTATCTCCTCTTTTCGCCTTTCGAATTAAATCCTTTTCATCCATGAAATCTACTCCATACATTAATAATCTATATGTAATACGACTAACTGGGGAAAATCGTTCATTTTTAAAATAAAGAAACACAACAAAAATGTTTAACCACCTATTTATTAAGTTTATTTGAAAGTTATATATTTGACCAAAAACCAAAGAAATCTCTTTTATCACAGTAGCATAGAGAAACAGAAAAAACATACTAAAATTAGTATGTTTAAAAGATTATTAATGTAATATACAGCCCAACTAACGTAAAGATTAAAATCGGAACCGTTAACACAACCCCTGTTTTAAAGTACGTGCCCCAGGAGATCTTCACACCTTTTTGGGACAGTACATATAACCAAACTAGTGTTGCGAGTGATCCAATTGGTGTTATTTTCGGTCCTAAGTCAGAACCAATAACATTTGCATAAATAAGCGCTTCACGTAATGTGCCATCTGTTGTTGTTTCGGCAATCGCCAATGCGTTGACCATCACAGTTGGCATATTGTTCATAACAGACGATAAAAATGCAGCAATAAAGCCCATTCCGACTGTTGCTACAAATAAACCTTGTTCCGCGGTCCATTCAATGACACTTGCAAGCGCCGGTGTTAATCCTGCATTACCAAGCCCATATACGACCACATACATCCCAATCGAAAAGAACACAATATTCCAAGGTGCACCCTTCACAACCGCTTTTGTATCAACGACCGCGCTTTGTCGTGCCATGAATAAGAAGAAAATCGCGACAATTCCCGCAACAAGCGATACCGGTACACCGATCCACTCACTTGAAAAATACCCAGCAACTAAAATCGCTAGCACAAACCAAGACAACTTAAACATTTTCATATCTTTAATGGCAAGATGTGGCTCTTTTAGCATCGATTCATTGTATTCACGTGGAATCGACTTGTTAAAGTAAATAAGTAGCACAACAATCGTTGCCACAAGTGAGAATAAGTTCGGAATAATCATGCGCGTGGCATATTCAACGAACCCAATATCAAAAAAGTCCGCTGAGACGATATTCACTAAGTTACTCACAACAAAAGGCAAACTCGTCGTATCCGCAATAAACCCACTCGCCATAATAAATGGGAAAATCATTTTTTCGCTAAATTGCAAATTACGCACCATCGCAAGGACGATTGGCGTTAGAATCAAGGCTGCCCCGTCATTAGCAAATAACGCTGCAACACCCGCGCCAAGTAAGCTGACATAGACAAACATTTTAATACCGCTTCCCTTTGCCGCACGTGCCATATGTAATGCTGCCCATTCAAACAATCCGATTTCATCTAAAACAAGTGAAATTAAAATAATCGCAATAAACGATAATGTCGCATTCCACGTTATATCTATAACTGTACCAACATCACTAAAATCAACAACACCTACGAGTAAAGCGATTATAGCGCCGGCCATTGCAGACCAACCAATGTTCAGTCCCTTTGGCTGCCATATGACAAAAATCAATGTCACGATAAAAATAAGTGCCGCTAATACAAACATATTCAATTTTTAGTCCCCCACACATTCACTTTCAATTTTACAGCCGCATGTCCACTCTTCATTAATGGAAGCAATAACCCCTTGCATTAACGTTGTTTGATTTTCTTGAATCCGGTAATGCTTCCACGTGCCGACTTTACGCTCTGTAATAATCCCTGCTTCTTTTAGCTTTCTTAAATGCTGACTAACTGCTGGCTGTGAGATACCTAATACATCCGTAAAATCACAAACACATACCTCTCCTTTTTTTAAACAAGCAAGGATTTTCAGTCGGTTTGCATCTGCTACAGCTTTTAATTGTTTCTCAATTAGTTCGATTTCCATTTTCACACCTCCATAACTATATAATGATATGCTTATATTATGTGATAGTGATCCTTTTTGCAACCACTAATACGCAAAGTAATATTATAAAGATGTCACATTATTTTCAAAATCAACTAATTCACGTTTGCTTATCAGGCGTCTTTAAAGCCTCATTAAACGTATTCAACAGAGCCTGTTTTTTTGAATAAAGATGGCCAAGTATTAGATCCGCGCGCGGGTTACAGGGTATCTTTAAAAAAGTGTTAAAACAAGCTGGGCTGCCACCTGCCCGTTTCTCTTTGCATCATTTACGTCACACGTTTGCGACCATTTTCTTGCAACAAAAGGGTCGCAAACGTTGAATAAAGAGTATTCCAAGAACTTTTGGGTCATGAGAGTATTACGTCAACATGGACAACAGTTGTTCCATTTGTGTGGATGCTGCATGCATTTGTGGTTGTTGATTGAGCATCATACCCGGATGTGATGGTATCATTTGTTGCACCGCGCTAAATAGCCTTTGATGCGGTATGACTACCGATTGTATTGGCAATTGCATTTTTCCGATAATTTGATACAAAGCATTAGTAATGATCCACCCTTTAAAGTAAAGAAAAACTTGTTTTCCATATGAATTCAAAAAGGAATTCATCACCCTACTTTCACTTTAATTAATTCTTTTGCATGATTGTTTTGCTTCCAAATTAACCTTTGTAGGACTATACCAATAATACCAATTACGGATAGTCCAAGACCGATTATTTTAAAGGCGGTTAGTACCCCTAAATGTGTTATTAATAGCCCGCCCAGAAGAGGCCCGGCAATAAAAAGAATACTCATTAAGGAATCTATTATACTGGTAACCCTTCCTATAGCTTCCTTAGGTGGTTCAGTTTGAATGAGATAATTTATAGACACGAAAGTTAACCCATTTCCGATTCCGCCGATAATTGAAAGAAAGATTGCAAGTGCTATGAAATTGTAATTCAATAGGAATCCAAATCCCACAGTCATTACACCAATTAGAAGACTTCCAGTACCGAAAAACCAACCAAATTTAGAGATTTTTTCAATTCTGCTTAGAAGTATGACCACAAGGAGTGATCCCATTCCAATACCCGAAATTGCCCAGCCGATAAACCCAGGTTTGTTAGGAAACACCTCACTGAACAAAGTTACAATCTGTGCGTCGATCATTTGTATTGTTAGGGTGCTGAATACCCCAAATATGATACTAGCTAAAAGGATTTTACTCTTAAAAACAATATGCCATCCTTCCTTCCAAGATCGTAGAAATCCAGATTGATTGGCTCCTATTTCTACACTTGTTTCTATTTCTTGTACATTGACACGAGTGAGAATTATTCCAGAAATAGTGAAGGCTATCGCGTTTAATGCAATTGAAAAGTTTGGAGAAAAAATTCCTGCGACTGAACCTCCCATCAGCGGTCCAATAACCTTTACCAACTGAAATAGACTTCCATTAATAGTAATTGCTTTCATGATGTCTTTTTCGTCAACTATATTTCTCATCAATCCCTGTTGTGCAGGAAGGCTTATAACACCCGCTGTATTTCGTAAAAACAGGATTGGTAGAGCAAGCCAAGGTGAAGGTGTAAAAACAAGCAACAAAGTTAATACCGCTCGAAACCAATTAGAATAGATAAGAATTTTCCTCTTATCTATTCGATCTGCAAAAACACCTGCGAATTGTCCTAAAAGTATACTAGGAATGGCATACATGATAGGTATTAGAGCAATCAGCATCGGATCAGCCTTCCATGTATACCTAAATAAGATAAGGACACCAATAACATCAAACCAGTTTCCTAAGTTAGCTAAAGTATTAGCAGAAAAAAATTTAATAAAATTTCTGTTTTGCCATATTGATATTTCCTTGTTCATTAATAATCCCCCCACATTAGTAACGCTTATACGAGCATAACGTGTAATTATCAGAGGAATATCAGAGAAGCAGAAATAAAAAAATTCCGATCAATTATTTTAAGTGGTGTTTTAACTGAAGTTCGATCTTGCTATGTAATTCATTCAATTTGTACTCTTTCATATACTTTTTCTGTCGCTCTTGATAGTAAGTCTGTAATCTACTATTCATTCCAGACTCTTCTAAGAAGAACAAAATAATGTTTATATTTAATAACATACCTGGTATGAATTTTGATTCTTGTAGCAGCTGAAATCCTTCATTAAAATAATCTTCAGCTTTTGATTCATTATTTTTAAGCATACAATAAATACCTTTAGCAATTATAAAATTCGCATTTTCTCTTAAATAAGGGAAATTTACGAGTTTTTCTTCCGTATCTCCCATCCTTTTCTCTATCTCCTGAAAATCCTTTTGAAGTAAAGCAATATAGAGTTCCGAAAGTGTAATCAATGGTATGAATCCTTCGATATTTTTTTCATATATCTCTATTTTAGATTGCCGAAGAAGGTTAAGTGCTTCACCTAGTTGATTTGTGAATATCAATAACGACAAGCGACTTAACAATTTGATTTCTAATCGATGGTATTCAGGCATCTTTTCAGCAGATAGAGCAACTGTAAAATAATCAAGACACTTTGTCTTATCTAATTCGATTAATGAATAGATGTGTAATAAATAAAAGCATTTTTCCCAAAAGGTGATATCCCGTTTCTCAAGAAACCAACTGAAATCTCCTTTCATGAAATGTAGATACATAAGGTTAGGCAAATCTATTTGAAAACCGAACACATCCTGGTTTTCTTGGAATAGCTTTAGAGCATCCCCCTGTCCGAAGCGATGATATTTGTGAAACAAGTTATTAAATTGTGTGGATACCTCATCGTCCTTCAATAAGGGGCTCTCATGTACCTCTTTAGTTAGAAGAAGGTATCCTTGTCCCCTGACTGTTTCAATATTAATCACAGATGACAGTGGTTCAATTTTCTTTCTGATTCTATAAATATGGTCATCTACTGTTCTATCTACTGGATCTTCCATTGGCCAAACAGCATCCAAAAGTTCCTCTCTTGAAAAAATCCGTGAAGGATATTGATATAAAAATCTAAACAATTGAAATTCCTTCGGTAAAAAAATGATTTCTTCAGAACGATAATTTACTTTATGACCCGTGTTGGAAAACTTGATTTTCTCCATTCTTTCACCTCAACAAAATGGTATAGTTTTTATAGTTCATTTAACAAATACGTTAAAGAAAAGCGACCGATAACGCAAGGTCGTACTGCATATCTATGCTTTCTTTTTAACGAAGATACAATCCTATTTTGTGTATTAGGTTATAACCATTCACCACAACTAGAGCGTTTCATCTAATTTCCGAATTTTTGAGTGGGAAATTAAATACACATTGCCTAAAATATCGATTTTATCTCCTTTTACACGTACAGCGCATTCTTTATTTGAAGCATAAATATTAATTTCTTCCGATAAAAGAGACAATTCGTCTTGAACCAATGCCATGTTATTTTCAAGATCAAAATGAGACAGGACAGAAAAATTGTCAAGTCCGATTCCATCGTAAACAGAGTTTATTTCATCCCCAAAGTTCTTCGAGCATAACCATTTAGCGGACATATTGATCGCACCAGCGCTAGCTCCCATCACAACGGCTCTGCTTTTTTTTATCAACTTCGACAATTCATAGTCCATCAAAAAATCATTTAGATTAAGAATACTTCCACCCAACAAGAAAATGACTGAAGCATTTTGAATTAACGTTTGGGCATCTTCCTTCTGTACGCGATAATTAATTAAATGATATTCATCAAACATAATGCCGGTCTGGTCAAGCCATGAGCGTTCAGTGGCGCCATCTTCTTCATAGATTGATGGATTTGAGCTAATCATGACAAGTGATTTTCTATCAGTTATATCCTCCTGTAACACCTTGCCTAGACTCTCTGGAAAAAATTTGTTAAACCACCCTAAATAATAATGAATTTTCATAAGTCCCCCCGTAGCAAAGTGTAAATAACATTAATTTTCTGCGTTCCTCATTTCGTTTTCTTGTCACTAACACAATATCCTTAATATGGCCCCATTCATGAACAGTGACTTTTTATAGCACAATTAATTTGTCACAAAATTCAGATAATACGCCTTTCTATATTCAGGAAAGGCACCCGATTACGGAATAACGTTCTCTGAATTCCATGCCTCAAAAAACATTCTAGAAAGGTCTCTTTAAGTGAAGTAATTTTCAAGTTCTTTTTTATTTGTTACAACTAATAGTTTGTCATCATAATCCCCAAATTTCTTAAAGAAATTTGGTTTACCGACTTCTTCAAAATATCTATTCCACTTAAACATCTTGAAGAATATTTTTAATGTTGGATTATAGTTTGATTTTTCTAATCTAAGTATTTGTAAAAGAAACCTCCTTATAATTCGGTAGGTTCTTACCGAATAATTTGTATCCAAAAAAATGATCAATTCTGCATTCAGAAAACTATTAGAAACCCATTCTTCATTATGTACACCTTCTACAATCCAAGTATTGGAACTAATTAGGTTATTCAAATATTCTTCTCTTTCTTTTTCGGTTCTTCTTCTTTCTTTTTCGGTTCTTCTTATATCTTCATGACCCTCATGCCTTTTCCAAACAACATTATCTAATTCATAAAATGGAACATTTAACATAGAAGATAATTCTCTTGCTAATGTTGTCTTCTCACTTCCTACTGAACCTATAATATGTATTTTATTAGGAATTTTATTTTTCAAAGTAAACACCACCACTTATCATAGAAGTTACCTTTACCATTTATTCGATTTGGTTATCGAAATATCCTTTCTCTTATCAAGCTCTTCTTAAGGGTTCCTACTGACATTTAACAATATGCGCCGTATGTTGGATATCCTAATAGCTATTTTAATTTAAAGAAAATACAACGCCAGACGTTTTTTATTTAGGTAAACCAACAGATATGATTCTATCAGGTTAAGACATTATAATTTTACTTACATTTAGTTGTTCAAACTTTTTATAAAACAATAAATTTAAACACAAAAAAAGACAGTACATAATACTGTCTTTTTTGTGTTAACTAGGTACCTTTCAAAGATGTGTTTCCTAAAAAAGATGGAAATTACATGCCTTCTCACTGGTTTTATTCCTAGAAACTGAAAATAAAAGATTTTATCTTAAATACTCTTCTGAATACAAAAGATAATTACCTACCCTATACCCATGCTAATATGTTTAATACATTATTAGGCATTTTGGTAAACTGGATTTATTCGATTATCTTTGGTACTCATTATAATATATTATGTAATACTTTTCAAAATAGGATCACTTCTATTCTCCTCATTAGCATTCTTTTACTAACAAGTTTACTAAACAATCAACTATATATGTGAAATATTTTACGTAAGTTATTACCGTCAAGCCTATAATACTCTTTTTCCCCATCACTTTATTAGTAATATTACGCATAGGACAACGGTTAATCAAAATAAAGCACTCCCAAATACATGTCGAATGTATTCGGAAGTGCTTTATTATGTCTTTATGAACTGCTCTTACTCCCCTTTAACATGACCGAAAGCGCTAATCCTAAAATACTTAAAATCGTTGCAATGGCAAAGGCTAGGCGGATCCCGATGAGCATCCCATCCGATGAAACGTCATCTAAGAAACTCATTGTACCCGTCATCGCCGTAACAAGAAGCGCTGTGACAATCGCACCACCAACCATGCGTAATGTACTGTTAACGGCTGTTCCATGCGGCATTAAATGTCCTGGTAATGCATTCATTCCCGCAGTCGTTAAAGGCATCATGATCATTGCAATGCCCAACGAAATGAATGCAAAAAGTATAGCAATAATCCAAATAGGCGTCGTGACAGACAAGAACATATAAACGGATAATGCGAATGTAATCGATGTGAATCCGTACATTGCCAATCCGCGCCCACCGAACTTATCGAAAATTTTACCGGTAATTGGAGACATGAAGCCCATTAATAATGCCCCTGGCAACAGAATAATCCCTGTTTCTAACGCTGAAAGCTCTCGAACATTTTGCACATAAAATGTTAATAAAATTTGCGTACCAATCATGAGTGCATACACTAAAACAGATAAAGAAGTTGAAATTGTAAATATTTTTGATTGGAACACACGAAACTCTAAAATTGGATTCGGCAACTTGAATTGGCGACGAATGAACATATACAATGATACGATACCAACCACTAATGAAATTAGGACATACCAAGATGTAAATCCAACTGAACCGACCATACTAAATCCGTATAGTAAGCCTCCCCAGCCAAATGTTGAATAAACAATTGAAACCATATCAAATTGTTTTTCTTGTCTCGGTGTAACATTTTTCATAAATACGAAAACAAGTAGGATGACTACTAAAGCTACTGGAAATATTGTGTAAAATAAATGACGCCATGTAAAATAAGTGAGCAACCAGCCAGCTAATGTTGGACCAACTGCTGGTGCAAAGCCCGTTACAAGTCCTGCAATACCCATCACAGATCCGCGCTGCTCTTTCGGATACAGTGTTAAAATAATTGTTTGCATTAGTGGCATAATAATCCCTGCCCCAGCCGCTTGAATAACCCGCGCACCGAGTAAAACCGGATAATTTGGTGCAAATGCTCCGATTAATGTACCGAGCGTAAATAAACTTAATGCAGCTAATAACAAGGCCCTATTTGAAAATCGACCAATTAAATATGCTGTGATTGGAATTAAAATCCCGTTCGTCAATAAATAAATCGTCGTTAACCATTGTGCCGCGCTCGCATTGATTTGAAAATCAGCCATAATCGGCGGCATCGCAATCATTAGTAATGTTTGATTTAGAATCGAAACAAATGCTGCCGATAAAACGATTGCTACAATGAGTGTCCTTTTTGAATTTGTAATTGTTTGTTCCATAAAATAACCCCTTGTATGTTTGTTAGTGATAACTAACATTTTAAAGTAAAAAAAGTGGTACTACATGGTAGCACCATATAAAAACGTTTCGACATAGTTTTCGATAAACATTTTTTGTTGATCTTGTAAAAAGTGGTTTATTGAAATCGTCGTTGTTACGAAATAACCAAACATTGTTGTTAAAAAAATAAGCGCTTGTGATTCTGAATGAAATGGTTTTAAAATACCCTTTTCAATCAATTGATCAAAATACGATGCGAGCAATGATTGTAGCTGGTTCGTATTGGCTTCCGTAATGAGATTTGATAGTTCTGGTAAATTCCCTCGTTCTTGAATACTAATAAGGAAAATAACCTTGTTTTGATTCATATACAGCAAATATTGATGCGCAATGTCCGTTAAGTCTTTTTTTACATCAAATGTTAAGGATGTTTGAAAATAATGTTCAAAATATGGAATATATGATTGTTGCTGAATAAGCGCCTCCAAAATCCCCATCTTCGTTTCAAAGTGACGGAATATGGTCATTTCACTAACACCTGCAAGCTCGGCAATTTCTTTTACTGGTACTTGATTGTATCCCCTTGCCTCCATTAATGTACTCGCAGCATGTAAAATGCGCTCGCGTGTTTTATTTGTCATTATTTCACCTCAAAATGTTAGTAACCACTAACATATCATACCGCACCTTTAGAGTTACGTCAAAATGTATGTATTCCTTCACAGCTCTACTCGATAGCGCCAGCTTGCATTTTTCACTTGATCAAACTGAATGTATTTGACACTTTCCTCAATCACATCATTTAAATTCAACTGCTGCTGCTTCGCGAAGTCTTTTAAGTGTGCAAGTAATTGTTCATCACATGTCGTTCTGAATTCTACACGATCTTTTGGGCGATTTTTTTTATTATAAGAAATCGTTTCGTTTTGTAAAAGATTCAGATAACCGTTTTCTAGTAAATAACCAATATGCGTATTGTGCTCTGTTGCGTATTGCTTTAACTGTTCAATTAGTGCCGCGCTTATACGTGTTTTATAACGTATACGTGATGCATCGGTCGTTTGAATCAGTTTATGATTGTTGATTTTCCACATGTACTTCCCCACCTTTCCCTTCTATTATAATAACATTTTCTATAATAACATTTTCACAAATCAATTTCGCCTCGGCGTAATTGCGTCCAGATTCTGAAAGAGTTTTCTGCTGAATGAAAATAAAAACACTCCTTATGGGATAAGGAGTGAATGGCGTAAAGTTACAATCGGTACGTGCTATTCAGTTGTATTGTATTCACCATAGTTTCTTTACAAATCATACTTTAAAGCCGAGTTGATCGTTTATGCATTTGTTCGCCAAAATAGTAGCATCTTTCGAAAACCGTCGTTAAACCTTTTTGTCAATTAATTACATAATAAATTTCATAACGCTCAAAACAATAAACCGTGTTTACATCTTTTAAAAAGAACGCATACAACGAAGCTAATTGAAATCCTTTTATTCCATTGTGTTACTACTTCACAAAACTTTTTAACCTTACTGCGTGACTGCAACTTTACTACTTATATAATATCCGTTCCTAATATTTTCTAAACATCTTTTTTCAGAAACTTCAGCTGAATTAAGTTAAAAATTTTATTTCAAGACTTATACCTAGTCGAATTTTGTAAAACGTATATAATAACTAAAGGGGGTGTACGATGCTTAAAATAAAAAAAATTGAATTCATCAAAGTCCACTATGATGAATCACTTACTCAAAATTTCTTTTCTGTTGCGAATATTACATTTTCAAACTATAAAACCATCTCTGGTGCTCTACTCTACTGGCAAAAGAATACGTCCGATGCACCTTTTACAAAAGATGGAGACTATAAATTTTTTTATGATATGGCAAAAGTACAATTTTTTGCATCCGTTAAATTTCCAAAGGATTCAAAACTGACGCGTGATCAACGCCAGGAGCTTGCCTATATCCTATTGGAAGAACGCGGTGCAATTGGTTCTTATAGTTTTGTGACGAATCGCTCAAAAAGGCCGTTTCCAATCAAACAATCTTTTCAAAATATAAAATTCCCAGAATATTTTAGTTTACAAGATTTCAATCATATCGAGCTGTTTCAACAATTTCAAAATCAAGATGAAGCGCTCTATGCCAATTTAGCGCATTATGACCGCGCATTTGTCGTCGCCTATATGCATTGGTGCCAAAATGTCATTACGGAGCACCATAGCAAACTACTAAACTATTTGGATTACTTACCATTTTCATATATTTGCTACGCCAACCCGTTTCTTTCAGAGCAATTTTTAATTGATTTTATCGAGCAGGTGGAGTTTGATGCGTTGCAATATAATAAACCGGTCCTGGCTCGCCTTACTGCGTCATTTAAAGCCCATCTTGTTAATACCTTACAGCTACAGCAAAAAGCGCTTAACGATGAATTTAAAGACCAATTAGAAGAATTCATAGAGAGCAATGTATTTTTTGTCTTACATGATGTCATTTACTTGCCTGAAGTGGATGAAATTCCAGAAATGGAGCTATTATTTTTTGAATATGATTGCGGAACCGATAAATGGCCAGGTGGCGAGCATTTAGTAAAAGGAATCCCTTCTTTATACTGCCAACAATATGATCGTTATGGGGATCATAAATTAACAAATAGCGAGATGGATAAAAAAATTGCGCAATATAGTGCGCTTCAATTGCAGCTTTTTAGTGCATCTGCCCACTTACACTGGCTTAGTCGTTATCAAAGTCAATTGGATTGGCGTGCAATTTGTCAGTACAATGAAAATTTAACTGAAGACTTTTTAACTGCCCATTTGGACAATATTGATTTCCAGGCACTTGGCTATAATATCTATTGTTTTCTAGATGAAGCATTTTTATCGCAACATATGGATAAATTCAATCACCAACAACCCGTTCCACTCATTATATGTCATTTGACAGAGCCCTTTTACTTAATGCATAAAAACAAAATTAAAGTAGACTTAGAAACTTTATATAAATATATGGACTGCATTGATTATGATGAGTTTGAACGATTAGAATCTTACTTTTAACTTGATTCAGTCTGGGTTCAAACCCAGACTGAATCAAGTTAAGCCCCAGCGGATGTCACAGATTTTTTAGGGGAGTTTTTTCGAGCGAGCTCGAGAAAAAAATCTGGACGCAATTACGCTAAGGCGTAATTGATAGCCATAACAAAAACGCACCATTCCAATCAACATTGGAATGGTGCATTTTTTTGTTATACTTTAGATTTCATATAGTCTGCAAATTCATCCTTGCTTAAAGGAGCGCTTAAATAAAAGCCTTGTACAAACTCACATTTCAATTCTTTTAAAATCGCTAAATCTTCGCCATTTGACACACCTTCTGCTACGACTTGTAAACCGAGTGCATGTGCCAATGAAATGATGGACGACACCATCTTAGCATTGGCCGGAACTAAGTTTAAGTCTTGTGTAAACGAATGGTCTATTTTTAAGGACGTTACAGCCACTTCACGTAAATAACTTAATGGAGAATACCCCGTTCCGAAATCATCAATGGATATTTCAATACCTAAAGCATTTAGTTCTTGAATCTTTTCAATTAATTCAGCTGAGCAATCAAGCATACTCATTTCAGAAATCTCTAATTCTAGTTGATTTGGATTTAAATTCGTTTCTTCAAGGATGGTTTTTAATTGGACTATAAAATCATTTTCATTAATATGACTTGTAGAAACGTTCACCGAAATTTTAAATTGTGGTGAAACAATAGGTTGCCACTGCTGTAATTGCATTACGGCATTTTTAATTACCCAACTGCCAATATCATGAATAAGTCCACATTGCTCTGCAAACGGAATCAATTGCTCTTGCATCATCGTACCAATTTCTTCATCAACCCATTGAATTAACGCTTCCGCCCCAATCAGTTCATTCGTTTGGAGATTATATTTCGGTTCGTAATAAAGCTCAAATGCATTCTCTCTCAAAGCCTTATGTAACTTTGTTTCTAAACGTAAAAATTGGTCGTTTGTACCGCGCATTTCCTTTTTATACACATTGTAACTATTGCCATTCTTTACTTTGGCTGCGTTCATCGCAACATTCGCTGTTTTCAATAGTTTAGCGGCAGAATCACCATGCGCTGGATACACACTTATGCCGAGGCTAATGCTCGCATAAAATTCATACGTGTCAAATATAAAACTATTCGTACAAACATCCAAAATCTTTTCAGCCATTTCGTCTATTAATGAAACGTCTTCTAGTACATAGACAAATTCATCTCCATTTACACGGTAGAATGAATTGGTTTGAATATCAATTCCACGAAAACGCGCGCTAAGTTCCTTTAAAAATAAGTCGCCAACTTTATGACCGAGGCTATCATTAATATTTTTAAAGCGATTGATATCGAAGAAAAATAGCGCAAATGGCGTTTTAGTCCGCATAGCGTTCGCAATTTCATTTTCAAGACGCTTTGTTAAGTTACGACGATTTGGTAAGCCCGTTAAATCGTCATGATAAGCAATATGAGCAATTTTTTTAATGTTTTTTTGTGCAGTAATATCTGTACGAATCGAAATATATTGATTTGGAATTTTATTTTCTCCTAAAAATGGAACAATCGTTGTTTTGACCCAATATAAAGAACCATCTTTTGCACGATTGCAAATTTCTCCATGCCACGTTTGTCCAAGTCCGATTGCACGCCACATTTCTTTGAAAAAAGATTTCGGATGAAAACCTGAATTTAATACTCGATGGTCTTGGCCGATTAGTTCTTCACGCGAATATTTCGAGATTTCGCAAAATTGATCATTCACCATCATAATTTGACCCTTTCGATCCGTTACAGCAACAATAGACGTTTTATCAAGTGCAGCTTTTAAATTGACGAGCTGTTCATACGAAAAATCCATTGATTCGAGAATTTTTGAATTTGATTCTTCCTGCATATCTACCTCTCCATTCCAAATTAATTCTATTAATATTACTATTCATAGAAAATTATAATAGTTCTTAACTCATAAATCCAACTTTTCTAAATTTTTTGTTTAAATTACCTTCATTCACCCCAAGTAAAAAAGGTAAGGATTCAAAATTCTCTCACTATTCTAATATACGCACATATAACCAATTTTGTCTGTTAACTTTTTCATATGTTCTGAAACTCGATTTAGTTCCAAAATAACTTGATCTAAGCTTTTTACCACTTCATTATAATTTTTTGATGCGGATGTAAGGTCGCGCACACTGATGGACTCGAAAGTTTACTCAATGTTTCGCATGGATACAATATCCTTTGACAGCAAAAAAATCTCCCTTATCAATGGAAGATTTTTTATCTAACTTTATGAAATTGCAAACTCATAGTTCCCTCGATTCTCCGTAGCGCGGTAGTTGTAGGCGTCTAATTGCTCCTGAGATAAGTTTAAAATGTAATAATGAAAATTGATTGGTTCTAATCCAAACTTTTCGCATGCTTCTTTATAATACTCATACCCCATTCGATAATCATGCATGTTACTTCCCCCCTTCTTGTTGCATTGCTTGGTCATTAAATTCACTTAATTGCTTTGGTGATAATTGAATTACATAATAGCGAAAGTTAATTGGCTCTAGCCCGAATTGCTCGCATTTTTTCACATACACTTCATAGCCTTGTCGATAAATTGTCATTTTAACCGCTCTCCTTTGTACTATAACAGATTTTATTTATTGAATTAAATATAGTACAGTTATAGTACAGTTGTCAACAATATTTTCAGAAATTTTATGATTTTCTTTAGGATCTAAAAAATCCTTTCTAGTTAAGAAAGGATTCCTGCATATCTATCCATCAATTATCGTGCATCGCTGCTTTTACTCGGTGAGGTATCATCACAACTTCAGTGTTTAAATCCACGGGGCGAAATGTTTTATCGATACATTCCTCCCAAAATAGTAAGTGCTCTTTATCAATCCAATGTTCCGATTCCTCTACTTCTTGACCACCTTCTCCGCGAACGGAATACCAGTATAAATACTCATGCCCATTAAGATGCTCGCGGAATATCGTCTCCACATACATTTTTTCTCCTTCTAAAGTGACAAGCACATCGTCCATATGATCATTCAAAAACTTGAGCCATTCATCCACGCGCTTTGATTTTCCTTCCATTACTTTAAATCGAGTCAATTCAATCTCCACAGTAATCCCCCTCGTAATTAAACATCGTTTTAGTTTTCCTTCACCCAGTAAAAGGTGCAATCATCCGTTCGTTCCATGAAACCATATTGAATTAAATAGCGACGAACCGTTACATAATCACTAAAAATAGGCTTTAAAATATCGTTTAATTCTTTTTCCAAATACTTTTTCCCAGCTTCAAAATTCGTCATAATTTGTTGCAGCAAAATAATTTTACGCTTTTCTTTACTTGGAAACGTGCTAATTGGGCCTTCTAAACCTTCCTTAAAATACGTTTCTAACACTTTTTTCTTTTCATCCGCCGTAATCGCATAACGTTCATCCACTTGTTTTGCCCCCTTATGAATCGGTTCGTACTGTTCGATCCCATCAAACGCTTGCATAATCGCCAAAAAGACTTTTGCCTGTTTCTCCTTTTCCTTCATTTTAAAGCGGTGCTGACGGATTGTTGATACACTGTTTGCAGATGTATGCTGAACAATCTCTTTATCTGGCAATCCCTGTGCAAATAGCGTCAGTAATTCAATTTGAATATCCGATAGTCCTGTATGCTTCTTATCTAGCTGAATAAGTGCATCAAACACTGAACCATGCACTTCTTTTTGATGTTGCTTAATCATCTTGAGCGCCGTGAAAAAACGTCCTTCTACTGGAAAAACTTCAAGCTTATCATATTGCTGCTCACAAAATAAACAACGGTACACATTGTCACTTTCTTCATATCCATTTACGAGATGCTCGACTGATAGACTTTCAAAATCCATAAACAAATACCACCTTCGTTTATTATTATATAAACAATATAACATTTGTTTATTTTTAAGTAAATGAAAAATCTGAAGATTCAGTATCAAATACTTCGGATACATCTTCGCTCTTATATATTTTTAGTTTACATAATCATTTTATGCGATTCAATGAAGTGATTTTCAAATCAAAAAAGACCATTCCCAGAAAAGGCAACGGACTTAAAGATTAATCGTTATTTAACTCTGTCGTTTCAGGATAATACAGGTCTTTTCGTAAACAAACATCTTTATGCTTCAAATTTTCTCCCTCAAAGCATAACCATATTTCGTCATCCGCCATAACACCGTGCGTTTTTCGAACAATCCCCCATCGGTTATAGGCTTGCATACCTAGACTTGCTAGTAATTCATCTGCATTTGCCCGCGTTGGTGGGAATGTACGCCACTTTAACCACTTTTCTAATTCCTCTAATGAAATGTGACCTTCCATGTTCGGTGAAAATTGTTTATTGAAGTCTTCAATATAGTTGATGACATAGGGTGTCCCACCATTAGCCGGCTTTAAATTAACGGTTGCTATGACATCATCCATCCACATTACGTTAAACTTCATCGTATCAATCATTTATTTCACTTCCTTCAAAGAACAAACGAGACAAGTTAGGATCGTTTAACTGTGACCGTAAGACTTGCTCGGCACGCCCAAAATCAATTGTACTTGTTTCAAGTTTATGCAGTAACTTGGCTTTATCAATAAAAGCCGTTCCCCTATACAGGGCTAGTTGCTTGGAGAAACTTGAATTAAATGGTTTGGCTTTCACTTTTCTTTTTAAAATGGTTAAGGGCTTACCAGGTGTATAATCTTTTTCATCAGATAATAAGCTTAATCCGTTATCAAAAATCGGTGCAAGCTGCCATACTTTATCGAGCGGATTGTACAAGAATAAAATATTATTCGTATGTCGATCTTCGTTTAAAATGAGTGCATCAAAGGCAAGCAGGCGAGTAATTTCTTCACGTACATTCAGCCCTGTAAAATTTTGAACTTGCTCCATGATTTGTTCAAATTTCTCCGTTGTCGATAAAGATGTATCATTCAAAATGGGGTTTGTTGAAGTGAAATTCGCTTCAAATAAACGCTCTAACGTTACTTCTTGTAATTTACCTCGAAAGTCCTCCGAATAACAGCCACGCGAGAGCTCCCCATCAGGTAAAATAATTTCACAAGGATAGTACTTTACATATTTTTTTTCTTGTAAGGTTGAGCATGATAACACAAGTGTCGCTAATTCTTCTGCTTGTCCCTCGTAACCACGTGTATTTTGCTTAACCCACTTATTACCTACTCGCCATTTCGATTGATCCCCTTTACTTGAGGTACTAATAATGCGAATAGCATCCGTCGGAATATGAATTTTATCCATGCATTTCACGTCCAATTTATGAGTTTCTACTATATTAATAATCAATTATAAACGATATCGTGATAATTGGAAAATAATCTTCATTATCAAATAGTAAACAAAGGATTTTTATAATTGTATGTGCGTTAAATGAACATCTAGTTTACATAATCATTTTATGGTATTAAACGGATTGTTTTTCAATACGTCTTGAATTTGCTCATCTTCTATATGTGTGTAAATTTGCGTCGTTGCTACACTGGAGTGCCCTAAAATATGCTGTAGACTTCGAATGTCTGCACCCGCTTTATACATCATTGTCGCGGAAGTATGGCGCAGCTTATGTGGTGTTAACTTGTCTTTTTTAATCGATTGGCCATTGATTCTTTTCACCATTTTCGCAACCGTTTGGCGGGCAAAACGCGTCCCTTTTTGCGAAACGAATAACGGTTCTGGATCTGTTCCCTTGTATGTATGACGCTCTTCTACATAACGCTCTAACGCGGCAAGACAAGCGTCATTTAAATAAACCGTGCGTTCTTTATTCCCCTTACCAATTACCGTCAGCTGGCGTCCATTAATGGAGTCGACATTTAAGGAACAGAGTTCGGATACACGAATACCAAGATTTAAGAAAAATACCATCATGCAGTAGTCTCGCGTAGAATATTGTTGCTCATCAATTGCCTTTAAAAATGTTTGAGCTTCATCCATATTCAAATAAATAGGTTTTCGTCGACCGATTTTCGGTGATTCAAGCTCCTCAGCTGGATTTTCTTCTATGAGTCGTCGCTTGCCTTTCAAATATTTAAAAAAAGCTTTTAGAGTTGCAACTTTCCGCGCTCTTGCCGATGCTGAATTTCCCCGCTGCACTTCACAATATTCAATAAAATAATATAAATCTTCCAGTGATAACTCCTTAATCCAATCTGCGGTAACATCTGAAATATCAATCGTATGTATAAGGTCCGGTGATATATCTTTCTCCACGCTTTTTAAAAAGCGGAAAAATAGTACGAGATCATATTCGTATTCTTTCCGAGTGCGCGGTGATTTTCCGGTAATCGTCGTTAAGTAAACTAAAAAATCTCTCAAAACTTTTGGCAAAGCTGTTTTCGTCAATTCCCTCACCTCTAACTCTATTATAGCACGAAATAAAGTTCCCAAATTCATATTTGGGAACTTTATTTCGATTTATAGGCTTTAACATGTAATTTTTGTAATTAAATGGTTATATTTAACCCATTCCGCCTCTAAAATAGAACATATATTCCCGGTATTTTATTTCGCATTCAGACGCAGTGAATTTTACTTTCATGGGCAATGGTACATGTCAATTCGTCTCAGAGCGAATTTGGAAATTGGTGAATTCCTTATTAATTAAGGATTGTTTTTCCATATAAAAGGGGATTTGTGGTTTACTGAACGAGCGGTTTATAGACAACTTAAAAAACCCGCTCATAATATTATTTGAGCAGGCTTGGTTCGTCATGTATTGAGATTAGTAAATCTATTTATTTATTTGTAACGTTTAACAATAATACCATAATTTACACGAGACCAACTACCTTCATACAGGTGGTTATTTTTTATTCAAATGGTATTGAAACAGACAAGCGATTTGAATGAAATTGTGAACCTTTCCATGACAGAAGGTTTTCAACGTATCCTAAAGTATCTGCATTTGTTGGGCCAATCATACGCTGTAGAGCTACTAAGTCAAAATTATAGCTTTTGTTATTTGTAATGATCGGATTAACAACTCCTAAGGCCAGAACCCCGCCTACTATTGGTTTTTTAAGTCGTCCATTGGCGTCATAAAACTCTGATAAGTAATCAGGTCCTTTGGTGCTAATGTCTATTATGAACAACCTATAAGGCGAGTGACTTTCAACACGAACCTTATAAAAATCGGCGTAATTTAATTGAAATGTGTATTCTTCATTATATTTATCAAAGTTAAACAGCTCAGTTAAATTGTTGTTTTTGAAGGAATAGATATAAAAGATGCCATATCCGCCACTCCCACCCGTATCAATACTTACCATAATGTCAGGTATATGATTGTTATTAAAGTCGCCAAGAAACAACCTAGCATTATATCCCGCATTGTTTTTAAAATGAACGGTTGTACTTTTATTTGACCACCCATCATGAATCACAAGCGTAATGTTGTCGGCGAAGATACTTGGTGATCCATCGACATTACCATATAAATAGACGGTATCTAAAATACCATCTCCGTTTACATCCCCTGTCTTCCAGTCCAACAATGTATGATTTTCGTTAAAATTGACCCCTCCTATTCAAATCCAATCGTTGTTCATTGCAATATATGCGAATAGTAGCTCTGTTAATTGCTCGTCGCGCAGATGCTTACCGCTTACTCATGAAAAAACAGCGCTCCCCCTGTTCAGGACGCGCTGCTATTGCATTTTCTATCTAATTACTTTTCTTTGACCAAATGACTACCGGTATTAAAAGTAAAGCGAGTAACCCTCCACCTAAAGCTAACACATCATAGCTTGCACTCGCTACGACCATTCCTGACAGTGCTCCACCAGATGCGCCCGCTAATGCAATTAACACATCCAACTTTCCTTGCGTTTTTGCGCGTGTGGAAGGCTCGGTTGAATCAACTACTTGAGCTGTTCCACTAATTAAACCGAAGTTCCATCCAAGACCAAGTAAAGACAGTGCAACAATTAGCATAAGTAAGGAATCATTTGGTGCGAACGCTGCAAATAATCCAGCGAGTAACAAAATTACGCCCGCTGCAATACTCATCGCTGTTCGGCCTATTTTATCAACAAGAATCCCCGTGAATAAAGATGGCAAATACATCGCTGCGACATGGAAACCAATGACCAATCCTACATCCGCCATATCATATCCATGATGTTGCATATGAACTGGAGTCATCGTCATGACCGCTACCATCACAATTTGTGTAAGCACCATGACTGTCGCACCGACTGCTAAACCTTTTTTATTATCCGCCTTTTGTGTATCGGACGATGTAGAATTTCCATTTTGCTGTTGATACGCTGCGATTTTATTCGCGATATGTAATGGATCTGGACGGAGCATCATAAATAGCACAATCCCCGCTAAAATAAAGGCTACTGCGGACAAAATGAATGGACCCGCAAGTGAAGGGATACCCATGGACGTTGCAACATTCCCCATCACGCCAACTAAGTTTGGACCAGCAACCGCACCAAATGTCGTCATCATCATCGTCGTACTAATAGCCGTTGCTCTTTGTTTCGTACTCGCTAGATCTGTCCCTGCATAACGTGCTTGTAAATTCGTCGCCGTCCCTGCACCATAAAATAATAGCGAGGCAAATAATAGCAGCACACTATTTACCATTGCCGCGATGACTACACCAACCGCACCAAGACCACCGACGATAAATCCAGTAGAAAGTCCGATACGGCGCCCACGACTTTGTGATAGTTTCCCAACGAGAAAAGCCGCGCATGCTGAACCTAAAGTTAATAAAGCAACAGGTAGCCCAGCATAAGCATCCGTCCCAAGCATTTGTTGTGCTAATAATGCGCCGACCGTAACACCCGCTGCAAGTCCGGCACCACCAAAAATTTGCGACAAACTAACGACGAATAACACACGTTTATAAAGCTTTTTCAACTTTTCTGGTGATTCGATATACGTTTCAATCGAATCTGGCTCTCGTATTTTAGCAAACACCAAAAGACACCTTCTTCCTTCCCGTTGACACGTTAACCGATCGCTATAAAATTTGTATAAAGATAATAGAGAATAATGGCAATGATAATCCATTTAAAAACCTTCCCTAGAACCTTAAAAAACAACGGAATTAAAACAATAGCGACAATTAAAAATATAAGTAAATCCATTTACATCTCCTATGCTGAAATCGTAATGTAAGCCCCTTCACGCGTGACATTCCAATTAGATGAAAGCAAATAACGAATTTCTTCTTCTATTTCCGTATTCACTTCAATACCTGTCACACTTGTTTCATGCTTTGTAATGCCGTCCGCAATGCCAAACCTCATGCGTAATAAACCGACTAACCCGTTAATTGTTACGTATTTCACACTATAACGCTCCGTGTAAGCGGCTTTAAACGCGGCTTCATCCGTAGTATACAGTTTTTGCAATAAAGTAAAATCATAATCATAGTCTTTCGAAAAAACTTCCAAATCACCTTGCTTTAAATTGCCGACTACTTCCTCATATGTATAAGGATGTGCCTTTAATGTTTCGATAATATACGCTTCCATTAATGAAATAGCCATTTAAAATTCCTCCTCTTTCTTTTGTTTACTTATTGTAACATATTCCACCATCGAGAATTCTTCATATGCATTCATTCGCCCTTTATTTGCTGTGAAATGCGCTGCTGGCGTTCTGTAAACACGCCTTTTCGCGCATAGCCAAATTGCTCATACAATTCAGTCGGCTCATGTAAATCGGCGAGCTCATTCTGAATCGCGCGGTATCGCAAATTGGTCGTCGTCACTTTAAATCCAACTTGTTGTGACATCGTAAAAAAGATGCGTTCAATCGTTTTGACGGTGATAGATTCGCCTTTTTTATTGCCAAGCCCTAGCCATACGACGGATACTTCACTCGCAATCGGCAGCCATTTCAGCGTTTCTTCTTTATAAAATAACAATTGCTTCATTAGCGCGTTGGATAACGATAATTTCCGAGACTTTTTCGCCGCAATAACCGTCCATTGTTGCGTTTCTTCATGAAAATGTTTCCATTCCATGCGCACCACTTCCGCAGATTTAATCCCGAGTTCTGCAATAACTGCTACGATCGTCGCATTACGCAGTGCCAGCCACGTATCTTCTTCATTTTTTGCGTGATCATACATTTGAACCCATACCGCCAACGCTTTTTTCGCTTGCTGCGGGGCTAATGTTTTGATTAAAGCAGGTTCTTTATTTAATGGTTGAAGAAATTTCGGTGCATACGTTTTTATAACATCTCTCAGCTGTAAAAAGATTAAAAAATGACGGATAGACGCATATTTTCGATTGATGGAATTGACTGATTGGTATTGTTTTGTAATCGTTTCCTCATACAATTGTAGCGCATCTTCAATGGTTGTTTGCATCGCCACAATTTCAGCAAACTGCTTGGCATCTAATGTATATTGTTTTACCGTGTAGGGAGACTTATTGAGTGAACGTAAATATGCCTCGAATGCCTTTACATATGGCATAATTCCCTCCATTGTCATCACCCCTTTTGTACTATTGTAACATGGAAAGCACAGACGTTCGATATTATATCCGACTAAATATTCTATATATTACGTTATTTTACTCGAAAGTTCGATATGCCATGTTTCTCAATAGAAGATAGGCTATAATGGTCGCAATGAAGGTTTAGGAGGAAATTAGTTTATGCAAGTACGTACGACAAGGCTTGAAGCGGAAGACGCAAAAATTATTTATCAAGAAACGGCTGGATTAGCGATCATTACGATTCATCGCCCCCAATTAAAAAATGCATTAACAGCAAATATGTGGGATCAATTGGCGAAAATTGCCCTACGCACATTAGAAAACCCTAAAAATAAAGTATTACTTTTACGCGGCTCAGGTGAAAACTTTACAGCAGGCTCCGACATTAAGGAATTCAATTCGATTTCACTTGAAAAAGCGGAAGAAGCATTCATTCATATGGAAAAAACGATATCCATTATCGAAAATTTACCGATTCCCGTCATTGGTGTCATAAACGGACCTGCAATGGGTGCGGGACTTGAACTCGCGCTTGCTTGTGATATTCGTATCGGCTCTGATAAAACAAAAATGGGCATTCCAGTTGGGAAATTAGGCATCACGTTAAATAATAAATTTGCCAAACGCCTAGTTGATTTAGTCGGTCCATCTGCAACGAAAGATTTCGTCTTTACAGGCCGTATGTACAAAGCCGAGGAAGCCTTTAAAGCGGGTATGCTCAATTATTTAGTCGCAGAAAAGGATTTAAATCGTTTCGCAATCCGCATGGGTAAGCTCGTGGCAGGAATGTCTCCTGATTCCTTGCTAGCGGTAAAACGTTCGGTAAAAGAATGTGTCGACTCCACTCCTGCGCTTTGGGAAGGTTCTACGCCATTCGTCTCTCCAACTGATTTCTCAGAAGGTGTTCGCGCTTTCGTGGAAAAACGCCAGCCACAATTTGCACGTAAGTTATAGGTGATCTCTTTAAAAAATTAATATCGAGAGCAAATTCCATCATTCAATTTGGAGTTTGCTCTTGTTTCAAATTCCACGCTTTTAATCTGTGTCCCCTGCTCTACTATTTTGAAATCCTCCAATTATTACTTGTACAAATCAGATTTCCGCTCACCACCATAAATAAATTTACATTCTATGCAACTAATTACGAGTCAAAATACTCTAACGGTATGACAGCAAAAAAGAGGTGGTAAAATTGGAAATTGAATTTCTAGTAAAAAAAGCGCAAAAAGGAGACGGAGAAGCGTTTATACAATTAATTAGTCAATACGAATTGATTCTTTATCGTACAGCAAAGAGATTAGGACTGAATGATGAGGATATTGCAGACTTATTACAAGAAACGGTATTAACGGCGTTTGAAAAAATCCGAACTTTAAAAGAGGTAAAATATTTCAATACGTGGATTTGTCGCATCTTATTGAATAATTGTTATCGATTTATGAACCAGCATAAGCAAGTTGTACTACTCGATTCAGACACACTCAATGCATTGACACATCAAGATAATTTACCGTTAGAGCTCGATGATATGTTGAATAGTTTAGATGAAAATTACCGGATTGCGTTAACACTTTACTATGTGAATGGGCTCACAACAAAGGAAATTAGTGAATTTCTTTCTGAACCAGAAGGCACGATTAAATCGAGAATTTCGAGAGCAAAACAGCTTCTAAAGAACAATTATTATGTAGTGGGGGCGCAGTCACTATGAAAAATAATGAAGAAGAACGTTTACAGCAAGAAATGAATAAAGAGCAAGAATTACCACAGTCGATTCGAATGACTTTTGATCAATCCTATGGAAAAATTCGTCAGCAATCAAAGAAAAAGAGCAAAAAATCATGGCTAAAGCCTGTATCCGCAGCAGTGGCGACGATTGCATTAAGTTCAGCTCTTTTGTTAACAAATGATACAGCGTTAGCTAAATTACAAGCTTTTTTCGGGTTTAATGATTCAGGATTAAATACAGCGAGTGAAAATGGTGATGTGCAATATGTGGGACAATCTCAACAATCTGAAGATATCAAAATTACAATGGAACATTTCTTTTCAGATGCTTATCGACTGGGTCTGCAGCTAAATATTGAAACGGAAGAAATTCAAATGGATGATTTGTATTTTATCGACATGGAATATCTCCTCTATAACGCTCAAGGTGAAGTGATAGATGCTCACTTATCTGATACAAAGCCAATAGCAGGTCCATTAATGTTTTCAGGTAACACCTATCAATTAAAAAATCTGAAAAAGAACGCTGCGACTCTAGAAATGCTGGCAGATTCTAGTTCTAAGGCTGTTCCTTCTTTAGATGGTGCGAGAATTGCTATTGAAACGATGCATTTTTACACCAATAAAGAGGGCGTCATTTCAGTAGACGGAGAATGGGCATTTGATTTACAACCTGGAAATATTGAAACACAGGATTTTGTTGCGGAAAATGAGGTGGTAGGTCTTGAATTACTACAAGCTACATTAACAAACGGTTCGATGCATATTTCCTATAAAATCAACCGTAATGTTAAAGATGAAAATTACTATTTCGATACAGCATTAATAAATAACAGTAATGTAGAATTCTTTCCGAATGGTGCGAATATTGAATATGTTGATGGATACACCACTATTAATTCAGTATTCCCTTATAGTATATGGAATGAGCATGATACTCTTTCATTATCCGTGGATGGGTATGAAAAATTAAAAATAATGATTAAGAAAGAATAAAATACTCTAGTAGTCCACCATCATTTAATTATGATAGTGGACTTACTGTATTCCCCTGCCCTCAATCCAACTTTTTCGACTCTGTATTCGAAACGCTAATGCGAATTTCTTCAGGCTCCACTTGGAAATGAAATAAAAAGCTTTGCGCAATTTCTCGCTGCAATTGCTTTAACATGTCCGGCACGTAGTAATTAACCGGTGCCAAAATAGATACATCGATCCGCATCGTTGGGACAGATGCAACGGAGAAATGTAAATGATTCATGCGTGTTATGTACGGGTTATTTGCTACGACATGTTTAATAATGCCCGTATAAACCGCTTGCGAAATCGTAATTGATTGATGATGAAAATCCGGTCTTACAATCGTCGTTTCCCCTAGCTTTTCCCGATTCGGTGAGAAAATTTCTTTCCCTCTTTGCACGAGCCGTTTGAAGAAATTTTGCTCCACTTGCTTATACGGAACAGGCATGACATGTTTGCCTTGAAATTCACGAACAAAGCGAGCCATTTGAATTTCCTTCGTTGAACGGACATCCTCTACATAATAATAGTGCTGAATATCACCTAGCTCCAAGCGTTTCGCAATTCTTTTCGTCATCTTATCGGAAGTACCAATAATAAGGATCGAATCAACAGGTACATTGCTTAATGCATCCATGATATCGGCTTTATGCCACTCTTCATCAAAAATAGCGCGGCGAACAGCTGTCACAATATTTTTTTCGAATTTTGCAGAAGTACCTGCCACTTTTTCGCCATTTACGATTAACAGACCATCATCAATAATGGCTTGAATTTGATGATCATGTGCGAATTGTAGCGCACTCGTACTTTTTCCCGTACCACTTGGACCACTTAAAGAATAAATATTCATTTTTTTTTCCCCTCGTATCAATTATAATTCGATAAAATTCTACGATGTCTGCTGATTGAAGTTACTTAAGTTCTGATTTCTGAATTACTTTTCATTATAAACGATGTGTATGATAAAATGGGGCATATCATTTAAAAGGATTAGGGAGTGTTACATATGAAGATCCAACCGTCCAAAAAGATGGCATTATTTGTACCAGCTATTTTTGGAGACTTAAAAAAACATGCACAGCTACAGCAGCAACATGGAATGGAATTAATCGATTTAAGCTTAGGGAGTCCCGATATTGCACCATCAGAAACATTACGTCAAAAAATGTCGGAGTTAACCGCCCTTTCTTCGTCCTATGGGTATACGTTAACAGGGATACAAATGTTTAACGAAGCTGTATGCCGTTATTATGAACGCGTGAATCATGTCAAGCTTAACCCAGCTACGGAAGTGGTCCAAACGATTGGATCACAGGAAGGTTTAGTTCACTTACCTGTCGCATTTTGTGATCCCGGTGATATCGTTTTAACAACAAACCCTGCATATGTCGCGTATGATGCGGGTATTCATTTAGCCGGTGCAGAGCCTTACTATATGCCATTAACGAAAGAAAATAATTATTTACCGGATTTACAAGCCGTTCCAGAAGAAATCGCACAACAAGCAAAATTGCTCATTTTAAATTTACCAGGTAATCCTGTACCCGCAATGCCTTCCATCCAATATTTCGAGGAAGTTGTCGCATTTGCTAAAAAGTATAACATCATTGTGTTGCATGACGCAGCGTATTCAGAGTTTTACTTTAAAGGAGATGCACCTATTAGCTTTTTGGCGACGCCTGGTGCAATGGAAGTCGGTCTTGAAATCAACTCGCTATCCAAAAGTTTTAGCTTAGCCGGAACGCGTATTGCCTATATTGTTGGGAATGCGAAAATGATTGCCATTATGAAGCAATTAAAATCCAATTTAGACTTCGGTATTTTTGAACCGATTCAACAAGTAGCAGCCCTTGCGTTAGACAATGCGGAGGAAGTAACAGCTATCTTGCGTCAAACGTTTTCCGAGCGCCATAAAACATTAATGGAAGGCTTAACTTCTATTGGCTGGGAAGTTGCTCCGAGTGATGGCGGCATGTTCGTTTGGGCAAAATACCCGAGCAGCTTAAACAGCGTTGAATTCGCTTTTAAAGCCATTGAAAAAACGGGTGTTGTCATGGTACCTGGTACAGCCTTTGGTACAGCAGGTGAAGGTTATATGCGCCTTGCTTTAGTTCAGCCTGTAGAGCAACTTCAAAAAGCTGTGGCGCGATTAAAATCATTAGCACATTAGGCATTACAAAAAAACGACATTGGAGTAAAAACCAATGTCGTTTTTTGTATTCAATCTATTTCTTCTCATAATAATTAGCTTCATCTGTTTGGAAATCATTGTAACGATTTTTAAATAATCGATAAGCATGTGTAACCAACACTTTTATTAATGCGTACCCTGGAAGTCCTAAAACAACACCTGGTACACCAAACAATGAGCCTGCAGTTAATAACACGAAGATAATCGTAATCGGGTGGATACTTAATGATTTCCCCATAATTTGAGGCGAAATAAACTTGCCTTCAATTAATTGAACGATTGTCCATACAATAATTAAATAGACAAGCATTAACGGCGAATGAACAATTGCAATAATTGCTGCTGGTGTCGCCGCAATGGCTGGACCTAAGTATGGAACAACGCTCGTAATCATCGCAATGAACCCTAATAGTAATGCGTAATCAAGACCAATAATGGTGAAACCAATCGTCATCATGACACCGATACAAAAGGACACTAAAATTTGACCTTGAATATACGAACTAATTTGCTTGTCCATATCATGTAAAACTTCGCCTACTCCTTTACGCATGCGCGGCGGGAAAATCTTCAAAACAAATTTAGGCAACTTTTCGCCTTCGTATAATAAATAAAACGCAATGAATGGAACGATGACAAGTGATAATAGAATCCCTGTAATCGTAGAAACAAACCCAGTAATGCCCGATGCAACACCACTCGCGATATTTGTCATTGTCTCCTTTACGGTTACAACAAGGTCATCTTGGAAATCCATTAAAAATTCATCATAGCTAAAGTTAACCGTTTGAAAATAATCATTAATGCGGGAATTATTTAAAAATGACACAACGCTCTCGGCAGCAGACATGAAGTAAATCGGGAAATCCTGTACTAAACTTGTGAATTGGTCGCGTAAAAATGGAAATACAAGTAGAGCAAGTAATGTAATGAACCCCGCTACTACTATATACAAGATGAGTATACCTAACGATCGTGGTACATTCCATTTAACGAGTAATTTCAATGCTGGTCGTAATAAATAATACAAAATAACGCCTAATACACCTGGCAAAATAATCACATTCAATAGAACTTGAAGCGGTGCAAAAATAAAAGATATTTTATCGTAAACAAAGATGATGACGCCTAATAACAGCATAATCACCAGGAAAAAAAATAGATTTTTCCCACCTAAAAATCGAATGAAGCTCGTGGAGAAAAACGTCGATTTTTCCTGTAAAAAACGTTTCTCTTCATTTCTCTCGTTGTCGTTTCCCAAAATACCACCCCAACATATTGCCAAATTTTCATATTTCCTTTATTTTAGCATGGATTTTGCAGAATAGTACTATGCTTACTCTTCTAATTGTAAAAAATCATGAAGCAATTGTTTATTTTTTTCGACATTTATTTCTAGTACCGATCCCGCATGTTTATAATTTCCAAATTGATACAGTCCCTCTGCTGGAATGGTCATTTTTTCAATAGCTAAGTCACCATTCCCTGCAATCGCTTTAAAAATTGTCGACAACTGATCTGTGCTCGTTAAATCCGTTGTGATATACCCTTGTGCCGCTCCGACAAGTTTCGGGAAATTTTTCGCATTGGTTGGAGAAAGCATTTCGTTTTTTAATGCTTCAATCACTTTTTGCTGACGGTTAACTCGTCCGAAGTCGCCTTCTGCATCCGAACGGAACCTTGCATAGCCTAATAATTCTTTGCCATTTAACTGTTGCAGTCCTTTTTTAATCTGGACATCAATCTCGCCACCCATATTTTTTTCTACATCCATTTCAATTCCGTTTGGTGCCAAAATATCAATCATTGTTTCAAAACTTTTAAAGTCAATTAACGCATAGTGATGAACTGGGAGGTCAAACATTTCATTTAACGTTGCCTTTAGCAAAGGTACGCCCCCTAAATAATAGGCCGTATTAAGCTTATATGATTGATAGCCAGGTATTTCTGCATATATATCACGCATAAATGACACGAGCTTCATATCATTCGTATCATGGTTCCACGCCAGCAACATCATCGTATCGGAACGGGATTTTTCTGTTCCCCGTGCGTCTACGCCTATAATGAGGTACGTTTCAATCCGTTCTTGAAATTCATCTGGTTGAAAGTCTTCCACTGTGATTTTCGTATCACTACCCATTTTTAAACCACTTTTAAATTGCGCATACACATAAATTCCTGTAGTCATAACGGCTAATAGAAGCACCGTTATAACGAAACGCCCTTTACGCAACTTTCTCTTTTTTTGATGGCGCGTTTGTCGCGTATTTTCTTCCATTTCATAACACCCCTTTTTAGACAAGTAAATATATCATTTTAAAAAATGGTTTTAATTCTTCTTTATTATACCATTCACCTAATTATTACAATTGTATACTAAACAAATGATATTTGATTGAATTTTCTTTCCATGATAGAATTCCATATATTTAAGCATTTAAAAAATTGGAGGAATATGGAATGGAAAAGGCAACGTTTGCAGGTGGCTGTTTTTGGTGTATGGTCAAACCGTTTGATCAATGGGACGGAATCGAGAAAGTAACAAGTGGCTATATGGGCGGTCATATTGAAAACCCTACATATGAAGATGTGAAGCGCGGTGATTCTGGTCATGTGGAAGTCGTTGAAATTATTTTTGACACAGAAAAGTTTAGTTACGAGCAATTACTTGAAATTTACTGGATGCAAATAGATCCGACAGATGCAGGTGGTCAATTCCAAGACCGTGGTGAATCGTATAAAACGGTCATTTATACACATAGTGAAGCACAAGCAACACAAGCGCAGCAATCAAAAGAAAATTTAGCAGCAAGTGGTCGGTTTAAAAAGCCGATTGTTACGGATATTACAGCGGCTCAAACATTTTGGCCGGCAGAAGACTATCACCAGGATTATTATAAAAAAGAAGAAGCCCATTACAAAGAAGACCGTGCACAATCAGGTCGGGATGAGTTTATTACGGGACATTGGGAATAAAAAGTCTTTTCTTACGTGGTTTTAAAGGAAAGTTTAACAATTGGTCTAGTAAATAGTTAAATAATGGAACTTCACTATGATATACTCTAAGTAAGATATGCTAAAAAAACGATAGTATCTATTCGGAGGAAATGTTATGAAAAGTGAGTACATGAAACATTATTTCACCATCATTTACGAGCAGCGAGAAGAATTTGCGAATGTGCTAATCAATTACAAAGAGAATGAATGGGAGCGTCCCCAAGATGGTAAGTGGTCTTTTGGAGAAACTTACTATCATTTATACTTAATGATTAAACTTTTTAGACAGTTAAACAAAACCTATTTATCGTTTTCTAAGCCCATTGCTACATTAAGGAGTAGCAAATCATACAACATTAAGAGTGACGATATATTTACTGAATATAAAGAAAAAAGCAATAAGCCGATGAAAGCACCTTTTGTTTTAGTGCCTCCAAAGGATATTAAAGAGAAAATTTCTTTTAAATGGTTAGTAAATGAGTTAGATATTGAAACAAGGTTCTTAGAAAAAATGCTTTCTAACATAAGCGATAACGTAGCTGGACATATACGTTACCCTGACCCAATCGCACATTATCCAAATTTAATACAATGTATTCACATACTAGGTATACATGAAAAACAACATTTTTTATTATGCAAAAAATATTATGACTTACAATAAAATAAAAGAGCAGGAACATCATGATACTACATGGCGTTCCTGCTCTTTTTTATTCGCTATTCATACGCTATAATCGCATCCACGAATGTTTTCCCGTATTTCTCTAACTTACTTTCCCCAACACCGCTTACTTCTAAAAATTGCGTGCTCGTTTTCGGGCGACGTACACACATATCCTTCAGTGATTTATCTGAGAAGACGACGAATGGTGGAACCTTTTCTCGATCAGCAATTTCTTTACGAATTTTTCGTAACTCTTCAAATAGCGGATCATTTTCCTCAAAGACTGTTTTAATTGGCAACATCGCCTTACGTAGCACCTGTTGTTTCCCCATTAACACCATTTTCCCCTCATCAGAAATAAATATCGTTGGGAATTGCCCATTACTCACTTGAATGAGCTTTTCAGCGATTAGAAACTCAATAAAGCTGGCAATTTCTTTTGCATTCATATGTCGTAAAATGCCATACGTCGGCAACTTTTCAAAGCGAAACTCTAATACCTTTTTACTTCGAGAGCCTGCTAAAACAGACGCGGTTATTTGTTTACCGAATTTTTGACCCATGCGCACGATACAAGACAAGACTTTTTGTGCATCCTCTGTGACATCCTGCTTCGGACGCTCATCCAAGCAATTCGCACAACGACCGCAGTCCGAATGATTTTGCTCATCATCAAAATAATCGACTATATAGCGTTGTGAACATTGTTCTGTATGACAATAGTCAATCATTTTATGCAACTTTGTAAGCTCCATCGGAATTCTCGAACGATCCTGTGCCTGGTCGATTAAAAAGCGCTGTGTTTGTTCATCCGCTGACGCATACAGTAAAATACATTCACTCGGGAGACCGTCACGCCCTGCACGCCCTGCTTCCTGATAATAGCTTTCGATATTGCGCGGCATATTGTAATGAAGGACAAAACGCACATTCGTCTTATTAATCCCCATGCCAAAAGCGTTCGTCGCAACCATCATTTGCACTTCATCATTTAAAAAGCGGTTTTGCTCATATGTGCGGTCCTCTTCAGCCATCCCACCATGATATTTGGCCACCTTTATACCAGCACGTGCTAATAGCTCATAAACCGACTCAACCGATTTTCGTGTTGACGCATAAATGATACCCGCTTCATTCGCATTATTTTTAATAAAACTTTTAATAAATGCTTCCTTATTTTCACCAAGCAATACGGAAAACTTTAAATTATCACGTTCGAAGCCTGTAATAAACGTGCTATGAAGTTCAATGCTTAATAATTCACGAATATCTTGGCCTACTTCTTTTGTTGCTGTAGCAGTTAGCGCAAGAATCGTCGGCTTATTGTCCCATAATGTCAGTAGCTTTTGAATCGTTCGGTAGCTCGGGCGGAAATCATGCCCCCATTGCGATATACAGTGTGCCTCGTCAATCGCAAGAATCGGCACTTGAATTTGAGCGAGTTCCTGACAAAACCGTTCATTTTCTAAACGCTCTGGTGCTATGTATAACAGCTTCACTTGCCCACTTCTCACACGGTACATCACATTTTGTACTTCCTCGAAACTTAACGAACTATTAATAAACGCCGCATCAATCCCACTGGACACAAGCATATCCACTTGGTCTTTCATTAGTGAGATAAGTGGTGAAATAACGATTGTTGTCCCATCCAAGCACAGTGCTGGGATTTGATAACACAATGATTTCCCGCCACCTGTTGGCATAATTACGAGTGTGTCATTACGATTTAAAACATTTTCGATTACGTTGGATTGTCCTGGACGAAATGCATCGTAGCCAAAATACGTTTTCAATTGTTGCAATGCAATATTTAACATAGTACCTCCAGTAAAAACATAGTGCCTTTTATTATACTATGTTTTTTAAAAGGTTACGAATTAATTTAGTTTACATAACATAATTATGTAAACTAAATGTTTTATTCGTTCATTTTAAGTTATTCAAACAGTGTTTTAGTATAGGCACTTGCTTGGGCTAAGCATTGTTCATCTATCCCCGTTTCAATCCCCATTTGATGTAGCATCGAAACGACTTTTTCGGTTGCTACATTACCTGTTGCTCCTGGTGAAAATGGACAGCCCCCTAACCCGCCGATTGATGCATCAAATCTTTCAACACCAGCTTGTATAGCAGCCAAAATATTTGCCAGTGCCAAGCCATTTGTATCATGAAAATGCCCGACAAATACAGTTTGCGGGAAATTCTCTTTTAATTTCATAAAACGCTCAAAAATAATTTTTGGATTTGCTTGCCCATTCGTATCACCAATTGAAATTTCATCTACCCCATGCCGGGCAAAATGACTTACAATTTTTTTTACTTGATCATAAGAAATGGCTCCTTCATAAGGACAGCTAAAACACATGGACACATAACCCCGGATGAATAGTCTCTCTTCTTTTGCCCGAGCAAACATTTCTGTGCACTCAGCTAATGATTCATCAATCGTTCGTCGAATATTTTTTTGATTGAACGTTTCCGATGCACCTACAAAAACAGCAATTTGTGGCACGTTATTTTGAATGGCCAGTTCAAGTGCCTTCAAATTCGGTGTTAACGCTAAAAAGGACAATCCTTGTTCCAAACTAAAACGTGCCATTTCCGTTGCATCCGCCATTTGTGGTACTGCCCTTGGATGCACAAATGAAGCCGTTTCAATCCGCTGCACCCCTGTTTTTTCTAATAGTTTAACAAGTTTTTGTTTTTTTTCAGTAGATACAAAAGTTGATTCATTTTGGAGCCCGTCACGCGGACCGACTTCGATGATTTCAATTTGCTTTGGAAAATGCATCTTGTCCCTCCTTTTGAAATTTGCTCAATTTTTTTTGTGAAAATCGGTGTCTTTAGTTGTTTATTACACATTAATTTGGTAAATCCTTTTTTCTTGGTGGCTATTTTGGTCTTAATCCTTTTGATATATAGTGTCGTATAATATGTATTTGTATTGTAAAGTTCAATATATATACAATGAGCTCTTTTTCACTTAAAATAAGGATTAATCTAAAAAATCTAACAGTTTACTAGCAAAAAAATTTAGTTGTAGATCATTTACATATCCGAAAACAGACAGAAATGGGATGAGTGTTATGAAAAAAATTTATTTTGGCTGGTATATGGTATTAGCAGGATCTATTATGGTCGTTTTGACAATGGGGATGCGTATGGGGATTGGACCATTTGTTGACCCAATTATGACGGAGCTTGGCTATTCTCGAACGGCACTTTCAACAGTAATTGCAGTTGGCATGATTTTTTATGGGATCGGGATGCCTATTGCTGCTTATTTTTATGCCAAATTTAATGCGAAAGGCATGCTATTATTCGGTTTAGGTATCTTAATTTTATCTGTCCTTGGCACTATTTCTTTTGCAAACTACTGGCTTTTTATGCTAAATTACGGCATTTTAATGTCCATCGGTTTAGCTTGTTTAAGCAATATTGCGCTCTCTCCACTCATTAGTAAGTGGTTTATTCGCCAGCGTGGTAAAGCATTATTTTATCTTTCTACAGGTGGAATGGCTGGATTAGCTGTGATGACGCCCCTTTCCACTTTTTTAATCGATTCTTTCGGATGGAAAATGACTTTGGTCATTATTTCGGCGATGTTTTCTGTTCTCGTCATTCCAATGGCTTTTTTCATTATTAAAGAAAACGCTCCAGACGGCGCAGACTTAATACCTGGGCAAAAGCTTGCTAACAAAATTAACTTCGATAGTGGTGCTCGGATAACAGATGTTGTGAAAACATTACCGTTTTGGCAAATTGTTATAGGCTTATTTGCTTGTGGTTTTGGTATGAATTTACTTGGCTCTCACGGTGTACCGATGTTGATGAGTCATGGATTTGATGCGAAAACAGCTGCCTTTGGAATCGGCTTGATTGGTTTTGTTGCGATATTCGGTTCGTTATTTTTAGCGCAACTGGCCGATCGATTTCCACGCAAAAACTTACTCTTTATTGTGTATTTTGTTCGAGGGTTGGGCTTTATTTTTCTTGTCCTTTCCACAACGAGCATACAATTATTTACCGTTGCACTTTGTTGCGGCCTTGTTTGGTCGGGCTCGATTGCAATGTCTACTGCTTCTTTAGGTGATTATTACGGATTAAAATTACTGGGACCACTTAATGCATGGGCGTTTTTCATTGGACATCAAATTGGCGCAGCATTCGGTACATTTTTCGGAGGGTGGATTTATGAAACGTACAATACGTATGTCGTGTCGTTTTCAATTGCCGGCGTTCTCTGCATTATTGCCAGTGTTGTGTGCTTCCTTCTACCAAAATCATTTACGATTAAAGTACCCGCTACATCGGTCATGAAATCATAAAAAAGCTGCGCGGTTTTGAGTTCACCGCGCAGCTTTTTCTTGTAGCTAGTTTTAACCCTCTGCTCCGTAAATTGGACCTAGCTTTCATTCATAATCCCATGTGTAGTTTTGCTGCTTTCCACCTGAGCATCCTACTAATTGAATCTTCATTTGTGATTCATTTAAGACAAGTTCCTTACAATCAATCGGTTTTTCTGTCTCCTCCATTTTTACACTGATCTTTTTATCCTGATGCTTCAAATAAAATACCGTTTGATCTATGGGTGACTTTAAGTTAATCGCAAGTACATGCTTGCGTAAAAACAGTTGCAATACAGTTTTTTGTTCCTCTATTGCCTCTTTTTGCAGCAAAATCACTGGTGTTTTTTCATCCTCAATTTTCGATTCTTCAATTAAATTCGTTCCTATCACTTGATAGTGCTCTTGCTGTTTAATAATCGACAGACGTACTTCCCTTTTTTCTGCATCCACCCCATTGACAAAATAATAGACTCCTTCCTTTTTGGCCTCTTTTATTTCATACTTTTCAATCGGCTTCTTCACATATTGCAAGTATTCCAAAACATCATCTGACGCAACAAAGGGTTCTAGATTCTTTAAATTTTGTGCTTCAATTCCAGCATTCAATTGTGTTATGAACGTCATTGCAAAGTTTTTCAACTGATCCGGATTATAGGTGAAGATATTTTTTTCGTAAAAATTTGTAATCGGTGTTTCTGAACTTACGATTTCTGCCGTTCCCAACTGAGCATTTTTCTCAAAACGTTCCTGCCATTTTAGTGGCTTCTCTATCGTTTCTTTTAATAAGTTTTCAATTGCTTCTTTTGGAGCGCGAGTGGAATCACTATCAGCTATATAATATTGCATTTCATTCGTTGTCACATTGACCCCGCCCACAATTGGTGTATCTACTAGCTCCATCACATGAAAATCATGGCTATTTCGCATACGAATGATGGCCAAATTATGCTGCACATCAATTCCTTCCACCCCTCCAATGAGCATCAATTGGTCATGAATCAGCACATTTGGATGATGCGAAACGTCACGCGCATTCGTTAAAATCCATTTATTACGTTCATCCTCCGCAATAACAAATCCCGTTGTTACACCATTTGTTGTATAAATTGACACTTGTGAATTATAAGTTGGTGGTGTTTCCTTTTCCTTACTCGGGAGCATTTGAGCAACCGACATATTTTCTTCTGGCTCTGAACAAGCTGCTAATAACAGCATTACACATAGTAATAGTAATAGTAATTTCTTCATTCCATTCTCCTTAACTATAAATATATTATGTAAACTAGAATTCTACTCATTTTTAGATTTTCATCACTATGTTAGTAAAGCATATTCTACTAAGTGTGACAATGGAGTTGCCGCGCTCGCCTTTTCTTTACAGTACGATTGTGTAATCCTCGTTAACTGAATTGCAATAAACACCGAATATTCCTCATAAGATTAATGTGAGTTATCTTATAAGAATTTGCTTTTAAAAAATACTTTTCTATAAAGGAGTAAGTAGATGAGACAAATAATCGCACTTGGTGGTGGTTTTTCAATGGAACCGGATAATCCATTGTTAGATCTATACATATTGAAACAAGTAAATAAAGCGGATACTCTGATAATTACATAGCAAGATTTTATAACTCTTTTAATCAACAAAATTGTACCCCTTCACACCTTTCGTTAACCAAATAACACCACATAATGCTATTGCAACTATAGCTGTTCCATTTTCCTTACTTGAAGTTCAAAAAAACGGACAATCTATTGGTTGAACTATTGATTATTTTAAATAATAAAAACTACTTCCCTGATTAGTATGCTGTCCTCAAATATTTCTACAAATTTTGGGTCATACTAAAATTATCACTCCATACATAAGGAATTTTAATTCCAAACGTGTAAAAGTGGGTTTATCACTTCAATTAGGAGTGGATAAAAATGATGATGAAGGGAAGTTATTTAAATGTTGAAACAATTAATATTTACGCTTGTTGCTACATTTTTACTAGTTGTACCAAAGACTTATGCACACACGTCCTTAGATTCAACAAATCCAACAGATGGTGCAACAGTCACAGAGGAATTACAAACGATTGAATTAAACTATTCAAGTAAAATTGAAGATGGCAGCACCTTTAAAGTACTTGCGAGCGATGGTTCAGAAATGGCAGTGGAATCGTTAGCAATAAATGATAGTGTACTAACCGGTACTATAGCTTCTCCTCTTCCAAATGACAACTATACAGTTAAATGGGATATTATTAGCCAAGACGGACACCCATTATCAGGATCATTTACTTTTACAATGAATGCTCATGTTGCTTCAGAGTCTGATAAAGAAAAGATTTCTGGAGCTGATACTAATGAGCAAATAGCATCAGATGTAACAAAAATTGTAGATACATTAAAAACTGAAACCGATTCTGAAGATGGAAATTCAATATGGGCTTTAATATCTGTCATTGTAATAATTTTAGTTGCTATAACTGTTATAACTATTTATACCTATAAGAGAACTTATGTAAAGCGCAAAAAAAATAAATAACCATTTATTGATAAAGGTCAATTTATTCCTCAATAATAGGAATCCGTAAAAAAATTTGAAAATAGGACGGTTTATGGTCATAAGTTTCTTATTCCTATGCGGTGGATGGGTCGTCACGATGTTGCTCTCGGATTAGTTACTTTACATTTTGGCGTGCCGGGAGTTCAATCCTCTATCAGATTTAATTGACAAGCGTGTGTGCATATGCCGTATGAAATCGCACTAATTTAGGCAAATTTGCGCAAACTCTTGGTTGAATAAGAGTAGCACCAAATAACGGGTATTTTGCAAAGTAATGCCCTGATTCATATGGCATTACTAACAGTGGTAGAGTCATGTATATCATGGCTCTAACGCAGTCATGCACTAGTCAGCCAAAGTGAGTGATTATCGCAAGTCCAATAAAAAAACGAAAAGGACGATTGAAATTCGATAGCCGACTGACCGAAATTAATATTTCTTATTCGTTCATATGGAACTGTTTAGATTGTAAAGCTAAGTAAAAATAAAAAAGTGAACGTAACGTGTCCCCCTAAATCTAATACTTACCTACCATATATTTTTCTTTCTATAATGGTAATGATAAAGAAGGCTTAAACGAGAAATCATCAATTTGTAACTCTTTTACTCTCCTGTTCATTTCAACTTCCCCCTCAAATTTTTATTAGGTAATAATCAGAGATTTTCTTAAATTTTTACATCCCTATTCTTTTCCATTGATAACTCAATTTACATACCCATTAACTTTCACATTTTAATGATTTCATCTTTATACTTAATTTTCCCCACCCGATGTGGTATAATTAAAAGCATTGTGTAAAAAGGTTTTAATCGTTAACAAACCACAAAATAACAATCTAAAATATCAAGGAGGTACTTGCATGATTCAAGTATCAGGTGTTGGTCTTCGCTATGGCGACCGTAAATTATTTGACGATGTAAATATTAAATTCACACCAGGAAACTGTTACGGCCTTATCGGTGCAAACGGTGCTGGTAAATCAACTTTCATTAAAATTTTATCTGGTGATATCGAAGCCCAAGAAGGTAACGTATCAATGGGTAAAGACGAGCGTTTATCTGTCCTAAAACAAAACCACTTCGAATACGATGAGTTCAACGTATTAGATACAGTTGTGATGGGGAACAAACGTTTATGGGAAGTAAAAGCAGAAAAAGACGCAATCTATGCGAAAGAAGAATTTTCTGATGAAGATGGCATGCGTGCTGCTGAGTTAGAAGGCGAATTCGCAGACTTAAACGGTTGGGAAGCTGAATCTGAAGCCGCAACATTACTTGGCGGTTTAGGAATTGGCGATGAATTACATTACATGATGATGGCTGACCTTGAAGGTTCGGACAAAGTCAAAGTATTACTTGCTCAAGCATTATTCGGCAAACCAGACGTTTTACTACTGGATGAGCCTACCAACCACTTAGACATTAAAGCAATCAAATGGTTAGAAGATTTCTTAATGAACTTCGATAACACAGTAATCGTTGTTTCGCATGACCGTCACTTCATAAACAAAGTATGTACACATATCGCTGACTTAGACTTCGGTAAAATCAAGCTATACGTTGGTAACTATGACTTCTGGTATGAGTCTTCTCAATTAGCTCAAAAGTTAATGGCTGACCAAAATGCCAAAAAAGAAGAAAAAATTAAAGAGCTAAAAGAATTCGTTGCCCGTTTCTCTGCAAACGCATCAAAATCTTCTCAAGCAACATCTCGTAAAAAGATGTTAGATAAAATTGAACTAGATGATATCCAACCATCAAGCCGAAAATATCCATTCATCAACTTCCAAATTGGTCGTGAAATCGGGAATGATGTGTTAACAGTAGATGGTTTAACAGCTTCTCATGAGGGGCAAAATGTATTCAAAGACATTCGCTTCAACATGAACAAAGAGGACAAAATCATTTTATTAGGTAGCCCAATTGCGAAATCTGCGTTAATGGACATTTTAACAGAGCGCAAAGCAGCAGAAGCGGGTACATTCAAATGGGGTGTTACAACATCTCAAAGCTATTTCGAAATGGATCATGATCAATACTTCGGTGGCGGTGAAAAATCATTAGTAGAATGGTTACGCCCTTACTCACCTGAAGACGAAACAGAAAGCTTCTTACGTGGCTTCCTAGGTCGTATGTTATTCTCTGGTGAAGAAGTTAAAAAATCTCCTGGCGTTCTTTCAGGTGGAGAAAAAGTACGTTGTATGTTATCAAAAATGATGTTAAACAATTCTAACGTATTATTACTAGATGAACCAACAAACCACTTAGACCTTGAGTCAATCCAAGCGCTAAATGAAGGTTTAATCCGCTTCAAAGGTGCAATGTTATTCACATCTCATGACCACCAATTCATCCAAACAATCGCTAATCGCGTAATTGAAATCCGTGAAGACGGTTCAATCCTTGATAAGCCATTAACTTATGATGAGTTTTTAGAGTGGAAAGATAAAGAGAAAATTAAGTAACCCTTTTAACTCCCAAAGCATTGATATATCAACGTTTTGAGAGATGGGTAATTTTCCCACTTTACCGTATCCCCCCGTTCTCCCCCACTTATTTTGGGGCGGATTTGGGGCGGGTTTTATTTTAAATTTTGCATGGCAGGTGCATTTTTTTAATAGGGATAAATAAATAATAGCCATCCACAAATCAGTGGATGGCTTATTTTTTACGCCTTTTGTTTATATAAAATCTTGATGGCATTGTATCCATATTGTAACTTGATTTCCTTCAAAAGTTCGGGATCGGTCATCGGTATAGTTGCACCCTCATCAAAAAATAAAGCAGAAGTTCCCTCGACGATAAGTTCTTGATATTTATAATGAAACTCGACTATAACTATTGTTTTTCTCATTCGCATACTCCCCCTTCTAATGTCTTATTAGATTATTCTATTTATAATTCTAAATACCCTTTAAATATACAGAATTCTCACAAAATACGTTATGTAGTTTATAAATGCAAAAAATCCCGCCACAACTGTATTTTGTACAGCGTGACGGGCTTTGAATTTATTTGAAAGTACGATTAACCACAGCAGCTTGATAGCTTAATAATTCCGTATCTGTGTATGCATTGATCTTTTCATCCGTGTGAAACGCTGCATCGATAATTTTGGCTTTACGGGCTTTTTTTAATAATTCACGGATTTCTTTTCGTCCTGTTTCGTTCAATTTTAACACTTCCTTTTTATTTACTGTACTTGATTTTAAGAATAATTCTGCTTCCTCTTTACGGCGAACTACTAGACCTTGAAGGACCTTTCCACCACTTTTGTTATACAGCTGCATAACTCGCGTTGTATTCGCCCAATCCTTGGCATTGATATAAGCGTCCGCCGATAACTTAATAAAATTCACATATTTACTAACTGTATCAACCAGATTAAATCGGCCATGACCAACTCGCTCAATTACTCCCTCTTCTACTAATTGGCGAACACGACGACTAGTCATATTAAACATTTTTGCAATTGCTTCTGTATTTAAGACAACCGCATTGTCTACTTTTGACTTTCCATTGGACATTATTTTCACTCCCAACAATCCAATATAATTTTTGAAAATCTAAAAGGTTGGAAGGAACCAACTTTTTTGCATTATATCTAGACCGTTTCTGGGCCTCGCGAGACCCGCAGGAGATGCAAAGGTCTCCAGGAGGACCCAAAAATATTATTCTAGCCAAACAAAAAGACGACGCAGCTTGTGCCGCATCGCCTATCGTTATGTTGTTTGATATTTATTACATACTACTATCTTAACATGGTGAAACAGAAAAAGTCTGCCAACTTACTGCCACAATCCTGCCAAAGTATCAGTTTCTAACCTTTTCTCCATTAAAAGTGAAATATTTTTTATTCAAAACATCCCATCTATAATATTTTAACTTTCCAAAGCCCGATTCAACAATCCTTGTAAGTAAGTTCCTTAAATCTTCTGCGCCATTTAAATAGTCAATTTGATGATATAGAATAGTCCAATTTAGCAGTGCGTCGTTCCACCCTACCTCTTTTTGGTTAATAACAAAAATAAATTTAGGTGGTTAAATTTTTTCCTTATTAAAGATTTTTCTTATCGCAGAAGATATTTTTTGGTTATCTGTACCACATGCAGAGATCGCTAAATAAATAGGTTTCTTTAATCTTTGCAGTTTTAATAAAGGTAATAATGAATTCGCAACTTCTTCCCACATTAAAAAATCTTTCCCCAAAGCTAGACCATCATTGTTTCCATGACAGCTGATATGTATACAAATTTGCTCTTCTTCATCTTCATCGTCAACGTAATCATCTATAGTTGCAATATAATTTATCGCAGTATCAAATTCATTTGAAGACTTTACAAAAAAACTTGTAACACTATGTTGCATCATCTTACATATTTCCTCTAACGCTTTACTTTCCGAAACTCCGCTCATTAAGTCTAGCGGTGAACTCGATTCTAATACAAATACTTTAATATTCAAACCTCCCATTACGAATATGATAAAAATTTTACCATGCCTTAATGACATTAACATATCTTATATTCTGTTAATCTCAATACAATCCCTCAAACCTTGTCATACCAATACTTATCCCCTTATATTATTTATGAGCTTTACATGTTCTTATTGAGTAAATGTTATTCATGCATTAACGTATGAAAGCGTATTAATTTTATAAGCATTTCCTAAAAACAATAGGCTATGTTAAAGGTAAAGGTTGATTTTTCATATAATGGTATGATGGCTACTACCCTAAACGAAAATGGATATTTATGTTAAAATATAATGGGTTTGTGAAATAATGTACTTAAACTAACGCAGCAGGTTTGTTCAACAAGATAGTAAGTGCTTGGACAAAAGATAGATGGAGGTTTACGAATGAGAGGTATATCGTTTGAAATTCCAAATGCTTATGG
>NZ_LMBZ01000033.1:0-3765 GCF_001439635.1 Solibacillus cecembensis
GATTGTTCGATGAAAAAGAGCAGCAATTACGGTTCGTAGTTTAGGAGGGGCAACATGATTCAGTTCACAGTACCAGGTGCAGTTCAAGCACAGGAAAGGCCGAGATTTTCGAGAATGGGTAAGGGCGTCAGAACCCACGACGCTCCCAAGTCTCGTAATTATAAAGAGTTGGTCAAGCTCGTAGCATGGCAAAATAAGCCATCGGAGCCTATACAGGAGTCGATACGGTTAGAGGTGGATGTATTATCGTCCCACCGAAAAAGTATCACACAAAGCCAAAACAGGCGCTTATTGCTAGTGGGGAGTTACGACCGACTACTAAGCCGGATTTAGATAATTTGGTTAAGGGCATTAAGGATGGTTGTACAAAAATAATTTGGCATGATGACGCGCAGATTGTTGAGATGGTGGTCCGTAAGTTTTATGGCATGCTGCCACGGGCAGAGGTAAAGATTGAGGTACTAAGCCATTAAAATAAACCGGAGTAAAAATTCCCCCGGTTTATCATGAATAAAAATTATTTTGTATTGTTATTGTTGCTATTATTAGCGAATTGACCAGAAGCTTTATTTTTTTTAGCTTCCGCTTGTTGAAGTTGTTGTTTCACTTGGTTGACATCAGTCTCAGTCCCAAACTCTTCGTTCATCGATGTATTTGGGGTCGCAAATTGACCAGAAGCTTGATTCTTTTTAGCTTCTGCTTGTTGGTTTTGTTGTTTGATTTTATTAGCATATTGGTTGTTATTTTTTTTCATTCTTTTCACCTCCCGAAAGTTAGTATGTTCAGAAGAATTATTATTATCCTTAATTTATTGGATAGGAAAAACCGATAAATGGAGTTATTAATTGAAAAATTCCGGGGAGAAAGTAGGTGCAATCCATGTGTGAAAAAGTATGTTGGACATGCGGTCATTTTGCATTTGGCTGCTTCGTCACTGGTGAATTCAACAATACAGTACAAGTAGATGATACATGTGATAAGTGGTGTCCAGAAGGTACAAAAAGAACCGTTACGGATTACGAGGAAATGAATGATGGTACGTCCTGGGCAGAGAATGAATATTTGCAGGATGATGAATCAAATTGGTAAGCAATTGAACAATTATGTGCAGTAAATCTAGAGAGTAGTTAACTCTCTAAATATTAATCTTCTTTGCATGCCCAAGCATCAATCTCAATTTTAAAGGTAGGGGCAGCAAGTGCGACTACATAGATCATGGTCGTACAAGGAAGATGACCTCCGAGAAAGTCACTTATAACTTTTCTTCTTTGGTCTGCATCAAAATCTCCAACTAAATAAAATACTAATTTTGTTAAATCATGAATTTCCATGTTAGCTGCTTCAAGATTTTTTTTGATGTTATCTAGAGCTATCCTCATTTGATCTATTGGATCTTTTGGAATTGTTCCATCTGCCTCCATACCTAATTGTCCAGACAGTGTTAACCATCTATTTGGTCCTGTTACTTCAATTTGGTGTACATAAGGGGCAACTGGTGGGTGGATTTCTTTTGGATTTCTAAAGTATTTCATATAATCAATCCTTTACTATAATTAAATTAGAAGTACTCATATATGATAGTGTTAATTTTTAGAATTTTCAACCTAAAGTATTGTAGAAAAAGAGTAATGAGTTACTGCACATAATGTGAATATTGCCTAACAACCTATCGAAAAAAGTCCCCATAAAATTGGGGACTCATTAATAATTAATTATTCATATCTTTAAGGCCAGGGCTGTGTTCATTTGGCATCTCTGGCATAACAGGTACTGGGAATCCTTCNTGGTGGAGGAGTCACATTAAGTGTTCCACCATTTCGACTTGGTGTTTGTCCTTGGAANAATTTCCCCGATACGTGTAGGGTCTAATCTAAAGTTAAATTGAGCATTGTGGTAACCCAGATCAATAAATTTTCTACACTCAGGATATTTATTGATATCGTAATTAGGTACTGGGAACAGCTTTCCCCAATCTACGCCTAATGTTTCTAGGGCTTTTGCAAATGCATTTTGGTGAGCATTATCTCGAACTATAAGGAAAGCAAGTGTTTCCCTAAATGTTTGATTAGAACTCATCTCATAAATACGAGTTTTCTGAAGCACACCTGTTGACTCAAGAACTAGATTATCTAGTAAATCAGCAATAAGGTTACCATGTGCATAAACCCAAGATCCATTCCAAGGGTTACCGCTCGCATCAACAGGAAGTGATGATTGAGCCCCAACTATATAGTGATGTGGGTTAGCATGAATAACCGCATCGTCTAGTGGAGCTTGATCAATGCCGCTATTTCCAGGTGACGATGACTCACCCGAATCGTTTAACAATTGATTAATTGTATTTTGGACAAGCTCTACGTGAGCGATTTCTTCTAAAAAAACACCACGAAGTAAGTCGCGATATTGTGTTTCTTTACCTCTAAAATTAGAGCTTTGAAAAAAATACTGCATCATAGTTCTCATTTCACCATAATGGCCACCTAAAATTTCTTGCATAACACGTGCAGCTACGGGGTCTGGTTTATCGGGTTTAATGATATTAATTAATTCTTCCTTGTAATAATACATTAAAGATTCCTCGATTCCGGAAAATAGTTTTTATTTTTCAGGATGATTTACATGTAATGGTGGCGGTACTAGCCAACCTTTTTCTTTATTAAGGCGTAATAGTTTGGCGCCAAGTTGTGCTTTAGCTACATGGAATTGACCATACATTAATCCGATGTCTTCTCTAATTGACATACCCATTGCTTGACTACATGCAACTAAACCAGCTGCAGCATCTAAAGATAATGCGGCACTGATTTCAGGATCATTAAACTTTGCACCAGGAGGGATATCTTCTAGTTTTGCATCTGCACGTTCAGGTGGTGCAGGAGGTAATGCAACGCCATTGATTTTTAGAATCTCTTCTAATGGTTTAACTTCCTCTTTTGCAGCTTGAACAAATTCTTTTAGAATATTTTTCAAGTCTTTATCACCAGCATGATTATAAAATGTTTGATATCCAGCAATCATGCCATAGTTTGCAGCAAGATTTGTCCAGATACTGAATACCTCACCATAATGTAATGGTTCGTCTTTAGAGTTACCGCTTAAAATACCCATACTTGCACTTCCTTTTCAGTTTTATTTCGCCATTATCAAGCAATGATAGTATGGGTTGAAAACACAATATAATTCTTGAGAGTACAAAATATATGATGGTAGATAATGAATAAATTGGTCAATGATATTGCGGATAAAAAAAATCTCGAATGCTCACTCTATGCTTAGATTTTTATAGGGGTGAAAAAATATGTACACTCGCTTAACATCACAAAATGGTGTATTTAGAATACCGCCAATTCAACGTAGAAATGACAAAGAATTAGATATGGCTATCGCTGATCTTGAGAAAAGGGGATTTATTTTGGTGAGACGTGGTAAAATACCTAGTCAATCTAGGAGTGATCAAACATACCGTCGAGTTTGGGCGATTATGGAGAGATATAAGTTTTAAAGAATAAATTAAAAGGATCACTTANTATAAAAGTGACCCTTTAAGGTAATGAAGAAGAGGCTTTGTAAAGTTAAATCACTTCACATTATATACTATGATTTGTGAGTTAACTGAAATAGCCGTGTACCTATATTATAGATAGAAAAACAAAAGCNTACGGCTTGGTAAGTCCCTTTAATGTTATTACGATAATCAAATTATAGCATAAGGGGGCAATCTTATGGCAGGGCAAGGGCAAATTGTAGACGTAGAATATTTAGTGA
>NZ_LMBZ01000033.1:3788-34584 GCF_001439635.1 Solibacillus cecembensis
TTATATGGTACCAACAGTTCAATGGGATCATGGGGTGTGGCTCAATATGGATTAGATGCTGCAATGCCAAAAGGAAGTTCGATTCGTAGCGCAGAAGAAATGAAACGCATGGATGTACGTGAACGTAGTCAAATTCAACGCTTAGAGAAAATGCGTACTTATGTTTATGCTTTAGAGGTCGCATATGATCTAGTTGAGGACGAGCAACTACAAACGATATACGATTGCTTATTGGATGGCATGACATATCGACAAATCGCTGAGCATCTATCTGCTTCGAAAGATTATGTACGTTTAAAGAAAATAGCTGTGTTTAGCCAGATTAGCCAAAATAGCCAAATAAGTCGCATTTTGACTTATGAAAAAACGGCGGTGTAAACTGGGAGGGAGGTCGGAGCGGTTTTACTTCTCTTATGCAATGACTTCGTCCTTTTAAAAGATTAAAAGATTAAGGGCAAATCGTTTTTACCACAATAATAAACGAGAGGCTACTATTACTACTACAGGAGTGCTGCTTATGCAGCGCTCTTTTTTGTGTCCAGAAAGGGGTGAGTGTCATGCGGTTTGTTTTACAGTGTGAAGATTGTGAGCGTCCTGCTCCAGTGGTTAGTACAAAGCATGGGCGTACGATCGTTAGGAATGAAACGGTTAAAAAGACAGTGCCTAGTAAATGTGTATGTGGTGGGACGATTAAACCTATGATTGATTAGGGCTTTGAATAGTGCGTATTGCTGTTTTAGGTGAGAGTGAAATTTTGGTAGTATAACCTCTTATCTTTAGTTATGATGGGGTGGGAGGGTGTTAAATGGGAAATAAATTTACTTTAATATTATTACCAGTATCGCTGGTGGTTTTTGTTATATCGTTATTCGCAATGGTAACTCAAGCAATTTTAGGTGATAGTGAACAAGTTGCAACTATAATCGGTGGAAGTTTAGGAATGCTGGGTGGAATAATTGGAGCAATTGGTGCATATGTCGCTGCTAAAACTCAAATCGATTTTCAATTTAAACAATTGGAAATAGAAAACAAAAAGAAAGCTAGACCGTTTATTGTATGTAATGATCTAAGAGCAAGTTATAATTTAGCAGAGGTTGATTTAAATCGAGATTCTAAAATAATAGAATTTGATTACTACACTGAACTAAAAAATTTATCAAAAATAAATAGTGATGGGAAAATAGGTTTTTTCCAATTGAAATTTCTAGGTGCACCTGATGTAATTATAGAATGTGAATTAAAGTTATATTTAGACGAGGATTATTATAAAAAAAGTCTTTATGAAGCATATCTTGATCATATGAAAAACGACGTAGAAGTATTCATTCCAATACCGTTTGTTACTGAGCCTTTGGTGGACGATGGTAAACCTAAAAAATTAGAGATAAGATATAGTACCACTGAACAGGAAAAGTTTTTATATATTTATGGCTTTGAAACAAGATCCGAACATTTATATCTACTAGAAGAATCAGGTCAAGTGTTAGTAAAAGAAAGGGAATTTGTAGAAACTTCATGGATATTACCTGGTATGAAGAAAAATAAATAGGTGAACAAGTTTGTGAACAATAGTTTACGAACTTTTTTTATTTCCTGAGCAGACTTTATGGGATTGCCTTCCATTTTGTTTTATGATGGGGTGGGAGGTGATGTAATGACTGATAAAGAAACAGCCATACTAGCAGTCGAAAGTTTTCTGCAGAATGAAAATAAAAAGTACTTACTTGTACGAGGTTACGATAATGAAGCGAAGTTAAGGGTGGTTCTTTCTTGTTTGGATAGATACTTTAGTAAAGGAATTATTAGGACTAGCTCCATGTCTAACATAGCATCTCATGTTAACCGTGCTTTTAAGAAAAATCTTTTACCAGATGCAATTAAATCAACTGCAATTTACAAATTGGGTAAAATGAGTATAAATATAAGCAGTTATGCAACACATACTCAATTTAATCCCGAAGGAAACAAAGATACATTTACTTTGATTTACCCCGTTCAAATGGTATTAGATGATTCAAATCGGTTGAAAAAATTTATAATTGAGTTGGCCGAAATTGAGTCCAAAAAAATTATATTAATAACTTCAAATGAGTGGAGTATTGACAACTGGGATATTGAAAGTTACATGGATGAAGTTTTCTTTTATAGCGTTGAAAGTGATAATCCACAAATTATGACCAATTTGAGAAACAACGGGGCAATTTGAAAATTTACCAAGGAGCGCTTACCTACTGTGTAAGTGCTCTTTGTATTTTCCAAGCAACTAGCATAAGGGGGTGAAGCCATTGGGAAAGTCAACAAAGGCGGTGCTAAAGGAAAGTATTCCGAATGGCTAACCGATGAAGGGTTAATTAAGGTTGAAGGATGGGCGAGAGACGGGCTAATTGATGAACAGATTGCTCAAAATATGGGCATCGCCTATTCAACATTACGGATATGGAGAGATAAGTTTCCAGCACTTTCGGCAGCCTTAAAAAGAGGTAAAGAGGTAATCGACCGTCAAGTTGAAAACGCCTTGCTTAAACGTGCACTGGGCTATGAATACATGGAAAAGAAATACGAACAGGTACAGATGTCAGCCGATGAACATCACATGCTTCAAAAAGTGACTGTACAAAAATATAAATTGGAACACCCAGAAGCGACGATGGAAGAAATCCATTTAGTCGAGCTGGGTGTTTCTCGTTATAAAAGCGTACTAGTTGAGGAACGGTCAAAAGAAGTTGTTCCAGATGTAACTGCTCAAATCTTTTGGTTGAAGAATCGTAAGCCTGTTGAATGGCGTGATAAACAACAGGTTGAGCATAGCGGTGAAGTAACCAATACAGTCATTGAAATGACGTCCGAAGAACGACAAAAACGAATAGCTGAATTGAAGGCGAAGTTAAAATGATTACAGATGTAGAATTATTAGAGTTGGAAACGTTACTGCAGCTGGAAGCACTCGATGAAGCGAAAACGAACTTCTTCAAGTTTTGTAATGTGCTCGCTCCTTCTTTTTATAAAGAGAGTCGAGCCTTTTTAATTTACATGTGTGATGAAATGCAAGCCTTTTATCAATCTGATGATGAGGTAATGATTGTGAATGTTCCACCTCGTCATGGAAAATCACGTACGGCATCCATGTTTGCTAAATTTGTATTTGGTCAAAATCAGAATGAAAAGATTATGACGGGTTCGTATAATGAAATGCTATCAACTACATTCTCCAAAGCTGTACGAAATGATATTTCAGAGGTTAAAGGGGATAAGGATAAATTAGTTTATAGCGATATTTTCCCAGATACACGCATCAAACAAGGTGATGGCGCCATGAACTTATGGAGCTTAGAGGGTGGTTATAATAACTATCTTGCTACATCTCCTACTGGTACCGCAACAGGATTTGGTGCTTCTTTACTTATTATCGATGACTTAATCAAAAACGCTGAAGAAGCATTTAACGAGGGTGTACTTGAAAAACATTGGGAATGGTTCACAAATACGATGCTCTCTCGTGTTGAAGAAGGTGGAAAAATAATCATAATAATGACGCGTTGGTCCTCTAAAGATTTAGCAGGGCGAGCGCTTCTTCATTTTAAAGAAGAAGGTAAAAAGGTTCGTCATATTAATTTAAAGGCGCAGCAAGAAGATGGCTCGATGCTATGCGATGAAATTTTGAGTCGTAGATCATACGAAAGTAAAACACGTGCTATGAGACCAGAGATAGCTGCAGCTAACTATCAGCAGGAACCGATTGACCAAAAGGGACGATTGTATACCAAATTTAAAACCTATGACGGTGAATTGCCGCAGTTTAAACAGATTAAGAACTATACTGATACGGCGGATACAGGTGAGGACTTCTTATGTTCAATCAACTATGGCGTCACATTTAACAACGAGGCGTATATCCTTGATGTCATTTACACGAAAGATGGCATGGAGAAAACCGAACCCGACACTGCCAAAGTGCTGTTTGAAGGTAAGGTTAACATTGCTGATATTGAATCAAATAATGGTGGTCGAGGGTTTGCTCGAGCAGTTGAACGATTACTTAAAACAAACCACAATTCGAATTTCACGCGCATTGAGCCGTTCCATCAAAGTAAAAACAAACAAGCACGTATATTATCGAATGCCACATGGGTGATGGGCCATATTTATTTCCCTAGTAATTGGCGCGAGAGATGGCCCGAATATTTCAAAGCTATGAACGAGTACCAGCGTGAAGGTAAAAACAAACATGACGATGCACCTGATGCTACAACAGGTATTGCCGAAAAGATTGATGGAGGCAGCACATACAGTTTCGATTAAAAAGAGGTGATTAAATGACAGGTTTTTTCCCGTTTCAAGGGGCTATAACCGATACAGATATATTAAATGAGCACGTAACAGCTGGAGCGAATAAAATCATTAGCAATATTAAGTTGCTAGAAAACGAAATAAGTAAATTTAAAACTTCTGAAAAGCGTAAATGGATGTTAGTTGGTGATGCCTATTATGAAGGTGAGCAAGAAATCTTAAAACGCAAACGTCGGATCATTGGTAAAGGTGGGCAGTTAGAAATTGCGCAAAACCTACCAAACAACAAAATTTTGGATAACCAATATGCCAAGCTTGTTGACCAAAAGGTGAACTATCAGCTAGGTAAGCCGATTACGTTGGAATCCGAAAACAAGCCGTACTTAAAAGCGCTAGAGAATGTTTTTAATCGCCGTTTCCATCGTACGCTAAAAGCAGTAGGTCAAGATGCTTTAAATGGTGGCATAGGGTGGCTCTATCCCTATTACAATGAACACGGGGAGTTTACTATCAAACGATTCCCGCCGTATCAGATTATTCCATTTTGGCAGGATTCAGAGCAAACGATTGTTGATTTTGCTATCCGCATCTTTACAATGACTGTATATGAAGGTGAAAAAGAAGTTGTGAAAGAAAAAGCGGAAGTTTACAGTATACAGGGTGTCGATTATTACGAATGGTTTAACGGTCGCCTGGTGCCAGATGTAACAACTCAAACACAGCCTTACATTACAATTTCAGATGGTGAGCAAGAACAAGGTGTAAACTGGCAGCGTGTACCGTTGATTCCGTTTAAGTTCAATAGTAAGGAAATTCCGTTGATCAAGCGCGTAAAATCGTTGCAAGACGGAATTAACATTATGCTTAGTGATTTTGAGAACAATATGCAGGAAGATGCACGTAATACTATTCTTGTGTTGCACAATTACGATGGACAGGATTTAGGTGAGTTCAGACGTAACCTAGCTCAATATGGTGCTGTTAAAGTTCGGTCAGCAGATGGCGCTAAAGGTGGCGTTGATACGTTGACTGTTACGGTTAATGCCGATAACTACAAATCCATTCTTTCGCTATTCAAAAAAGCACTCATTGAAAATGGCCGTGGCTACGATGCTAAAGATGAGCGTATGGCCAACAATCCAAACCAAATGAATATTCAGTCAATGTACAGTGATATTGAGCTTGATGCGAATGGTATTGAGACCGAGTTCCAAGCTTCATTTGAAGAGCTTCTTTGGTTTATTAATCAGCACTTGGCAAATACAGGTCAGGGTGACTTTGAAGGTGAAAAGGTAGCCGTCATCTTCAACCGTGATGTATTGATTAACGAAAAAGAGGTTGTTGAAGTGCTTGAAAAGTCGTCTTACATGCCACTGGAAAGCCGATTAGCGCAGCATCCATATGTAAAAGATGTACAGTTGGAACTTAAACGTTTGAAGAAAGAGCGCCAAGAAGAAATGAATATGCATGACGGTTATGATGACCATTTCAAGCAAAAGCAAGGTGAGCTAAATGGCAAAGAAACGTAATTACTGGCGACAACGTTTTGAAGCATTAGAAGATGCCCAGCACAAGCGCTCTATCTTTTATTATGGTGATCTTGAAAAGGCGTACATTCAAACCATGAATGAGCTCGAAAAAGATATTTTGAAGTGGTATAACCGTTTCGCCGTTAACAATGAAATTTCACTGGATGAAGCGAAACGATTGTTGAAGTCAGATGAGCTACGAGAATTTCAGTGGACCGTAGAAGAGTATATCGAATACGGTAAAAAGAACGCGCTCAATGGCAAGTGGATGAAACAGCTCGAAAATGCATCGTCACGTGTGCATATTAGCCGTTTAGAGAGCTTACGAATACAGTTGCAACAACACGTTGAAAAACTCTATGACGGACATATTGAGGGTTTTGAACAGTTGATGAAAGAAACGTATCAAGAACAGTATTATCACACAGCGTTTGAGGTTCAAAAGGCTTTCAATGTTGGTTTTACTCTACAAGCCCTTGATGAGCGGCAGTTAACTAAAATCATTAGCAAACCATGGACTGCCGATAACATGACGTTTAGCGCTAAAATTTGGCGCGATAGAGGAATGTTGATTGATACGCTGCATAAAGAACTCATTCAATCGGTTGCACGTGGTCAAGCACCAGACAAGATCATTTCAACTATCTCTAAAAAAATGAATACATCCCGTTCAAATGCTGCTCGTTTAGTGTACACTGAGGCGGCATTTTTTAGTGCATCCGCAGCAAAAGACGCTTACGCGGAATTAGATGTTGAGCAATATGAAGTTATTGCTACGTTGGACCATAAAACAAGTACAATTTGCCGATCGATGGATGGTAAAGTTTTTAAACAAACGGATTTTGAACCAGGCGTTACAGCCAATCCGTTTCACCCAAGATGTCGTTCAACCACAGCTCCATATTTCGATGATGATTACGGTACGCGAATCGCAAGGGACCTTGATGGGCAAACGTATTATGTTCCAAGTAATATGAAGTATGATGAATGGTATAAAACACAGGTAGAAAAGCATGGCGAAGAAAAAATCGCTATTGCTAAAAAGAAAGAAAAAAATGAAAAAAGTGACAAACTTCAATTCGATAAAATGAAAGCAATTATCGGCAAACAGGGTCCTAATTCTTTGGATACTTTCCAAAATTTAAAGTATAATAATAGCAATGAATGGAACCTGCTAAACGATTACAAAAAATCCCGAGAAAATAATATGATTTCTCCATATACTTCATTTGATGATTACGTTTTATATAAGAACAGAATCGATAATGAATTGATAGGTATTACAACACCAGATGGAACGGTGATTAAAGCTCAATCCAAGCATTTCATTGAACGTGTATTTGGGACAAATGAAGATCCTAATACTAAACGTTCAAGGAATGGTGTTTCACTGGAGGATATTAAAAGCACATTGCTAAAAGGTGAAGTGAAGATAAGTAAACGAACCGACAACAGTAAAAAATATGTTGGCGATACATGTGAAGTTAGTGTAAATACTGAAACAGGTAACTTAATACAAGTTAATCCAATATCATCAAGGAGGGGAACAAGGTGAAACTTAAAAAAGAAGATTATGATTTTTTAGCAAAGCATGTGCCTGAAATAGAGGAATATGCAGAAAATAAAACCATAGATGATCGCTTTGTTCATTTTGAATTGAGTGATGAAAGCTTTCGCAACATCCAATCCGATATGAACGATAGTATCGTAGCTTACGGTATGGATCAGCAAGACACTGTAAATGAAATAGGTAAGAAACTGTATAAGATTTATGATTTATTGCCGTATTTAGAAGAACAAAACTTAGAATATTTTAATGAGTAGCACTTAACCAGATAGCAAAGGTTAGGTGCTTTTATTATTCCTTGAAAGGGTGTGAGATGATGAAATACGAAGTGGTTTTAGCTAATGGCGATACAATTATTTCTCGTGAAGTTGACACAGTAAATGAAACGCATATTGAAAATGAAGTTTATGTAATGTTAGATGCAACAGGTGTTATGGTATTTTCTGCTCCTGTTAATTCAGTTGTTTATATGCAACAAATTTAGTCGTAGCGATACGGCTTTTTATTATGTCTTTTATCGTAGACGTTAAAGAACGAACTTTGATAAATCCACTAAGGAGGCTTTTACAATGACGAAAGAACAATTAATCGCGTTAGGACTTACAGAAGAACAAGCGCAAGCGGTATTAGATGGTTACGGTCAGACTGTACCAAAAAGCGATTTCGACAATAAAGTCAATGAGCTCAAAATTGCGAACGATACTATCGCAGATCGTGATACACAACTTGAAGGTTTGAAGAAAGTGGATGCTGCAGGACTTCAAGAGAAAATCACTAACCTACAGCAAGAAAATGCACAGGCGAAATTAGATCATGCCAAACAGCTAAAAGACGAGCGCTTATCCACTGCTTTAAAATTAGCTCTTACAGGTAAAGTGCATGATGTTGACTTAGTTTTAAGCCTTATCGACAAAGAACAAATTGAGCTTGATGAAAAAGGTAATATCACAAAGGGACTGGATGAGCAACGTAATTCGTTGCAAGAATCGAAGTCCTTTTTGTTTGTTCCTGAAAAAGAAGAAAAGAAGCTTGAAATTAAAGGGTGGATTCCTGCTGGCGGTGAAAATGGCGCAGGTGGCGAATTAGATGCAGGGAGTGCATTTGCCAAACAATTCAACGAAAAAGGTGCTGTCGGGTCCGATGCACCGAATCCTTGGGGATAAAATTAATTAATGGGAGGGCATCCACATGCCATATGTAAAAGGTGTAACAAATTATAATCGCGTTAACTTTTTAGCATCTTCAAAGGTGCAATCATTTACGACGTTAGTTAGTGATACAGGTGTACCAGTTGACGCTAACGGAAAGAAAATTGTACGGGCTGGTACTGTATTACCTACAAATGATGCTTCAGCGAAAGGTATTTTGTACAACGATGTTGATGTAACACATGGTCCGCAACCAGGCTCATTAATCGTTGAAGCGTATATTTTAGAAGCTCGCCTACACACAGCACCAACAGAAGAAGCAAAAACTGCATTAACAGAAATTAAATTTCGATAATCGAAAGGTGGAAAATTAATATGCCAGATATTTTAGAGTTATTTGCCCATAAAACAGTTCTTAGTTATTTAAAGGAGCGTAAAATCACGCCGTTCTTAGGTGAAACGCTATTCCCAGAAGTGAAGCACGACACACTTGAATTTGAATATTTAGTAGGTGCGAGTAATCTTCCTGTTGCTGCTAAAATTCATGCTTTTGATACAGAAGCGGAAATTGGTTCTGTTGAATTCGGTGAACAAGCACTTGAAGCTGCTTACATTAAAAAGAAATACCAAATCAAAGAGAAGGACTTAATTGCGCTACAATTCCCTCGTACACCACAAGAGCAGCAGGTGTTAATGGGGCGTGTATTCAATTTAATTGATCGTGCTGTTGGAGATGTACGCGCTGAAAAAGAAGTAATGCGTATGCAAGCATTAGCAAATGGTAAACTGTCACTTGCTATGGAAGGTGGCGACACATTAACAGTTGATTATAAAGTGCCAAATGAACATAAAGAGGCTTTAACTGGAACTGCTTTATGGGACCTAGATACAGCGGATATCATTGGCGATATTACACGTTGGTCGGATGCTTTAGACGAAAAGCCAACGCGCGCTTTAACATCCACTAAAATTGCTGGTCAAATTTTACGTAATGCGAAAATCATCGCTGCTTTATTCGGCAAAGATAGCGGTCGTGTAGCTACGTTAGCGGATTTAAATTCATTCATGCAGTCACATGGTTTACCTACCATTGCGACATACGATTCTAAATATCGTGTACAAAATGCGAACGGGATGTATACAACGTTGCGCTATTTCCCTGAGAACAAATTCGTAATGTTCGGTGATGCTCAATTAGGTGAAACGCTTAACGGGCCAACACCAGAAGAAAGCCGTTTATTACGACAAGGTAATGAAGAAGTGACGAACGTTGGTAACGTGATTGGTATGATTTTTGAAGAAGGTTTAGATCCAGTGTCAACATGGGCTAAAGCAGCGTCTACTGCTATTCCATCATTCCCAGAAGCAAATAACGTATTCCAAGCACAGCCGATTGCATAAGGAGGGCTTACAGATGAAATTAGTTAAAGTAATTGATGTTCCAGTGCGTTATAAGGGTAAAACACATCTGCAAGACGGACAGTTCGAGATGGAAGATGATCATGTAAATGAAAAGTTAGTAGAAATTATCGGTGATGTTGCGGAAAAGCAAACGAATACACAGGATAGCCAGTTTGAAGGTATGTCCATTGATGAGTTGAAGGCTTATGCCGAGCAAAAAAACATTGATATCGGCAAAGCCACTACAGAAAAAGGTATTATCGAAAAAATTGAAGAAGCTCAAAAAGCTGAATAGGACGTGATTTGATGCTTGAAAAAGTGAAAGAGCGTTTAGTATCACTCGGAATTACACTTACCAATGAACCATCCAGTACAGATGGCTTTTTGCTTTCTTTTGCTGTTAAAAAAGTAAAGGATCATATTAATAACCAAACAAATTTAGATGCAATTCCCCAGGGCTTAGAAAGTGTCTCTATAGACATGGCCGTCGGGGAATTTTTGTTTGCTAAAAAATCGATGGGCTTGCTTGATGTGAGCTCATTAAATTTTAGTAGTGCCGTTAAAAAGTTACAAGATGGTGACACAACTGTTGAATATGCAGTCGAAGCGAAATACAGCCCAGAGCAAAAGTTTGAGTCGTTTATTATGTACTTGCAGCATAACGAGATAGACTTTGTGAAATATCGGGTGCTCACGTGGTAAACCAACGACGTAAAGCCCTAGAACGCCTTTGGATTGGGCAATGCACGGTGTACGAATGGAAAGAAGTTGAAGATCCAATTACATTCGTGACCACTCATAAAGAAGTTATTTTGCACGAAGAGATTAAATGTAAGCTTTCCCATAAAAATATTAGCGCTATATCTCAAACGGGTGCTGGTGCCATTGTGGTCCAACAAATTAAATTATCGCTAGGCAATGAATTTGAAATACCTGCAGGTTGTAAAATCACGGTCACACAAAATGGTAAGACTGCTGATTATGCTCGTAGCGGTGAGCCGGGTATGTTTATTGATCATCAAGAGATTGTCTTAGACATATTCAAGGGGTGGGCTTAATGGCGCGATGGGGCAGGGTTAATATTGCACAATTGAAACGCATGCAAAAGAAGATGGAAAAGCTTGAACGTGCAGGTTTTGATAAATTTTGTGAAGATGCGGCTAAAGAGTTGGCGGCTCGTATGCTAAGAAAGGTCATTAAACGTACTCCAGTTGGTGTTTATGAAGACGGTAAAACGGGTGGAACTTTACGTCGTGGATGGACTATCGGTGAAGTTAAGAAAAACGGTAGTCATTTCGAAATTGAAGTTATCAACCCTACAGAATATGCACAGTATGTCGAGTTCGGCCATCGTACTAGAAATCATCAAGGTTGGGTAAACGGTCGCTTCATGATGACAATCAGCGCTGATGAGGTAGAACGCATAGCGCCAGCAATCCTTGAGAAGAAACTAACGAAATTGCTAGGGGAGACTTTCGATGGAAATTAACGATATATCAGTGGCGATTTCCCAAAAGCTCCAAGCAGTTTTCGGTAGTGGCTATAAAAAATACATGGACGAGGTACCGCAAAACTTTGCGACACCTTGTTTTTTTATTCAGTTTTTGAGCTTTGAGCACATCATGCAAATTGGTGACAGGTGGAAAGTAACGCCGTTATACAATGTACAATATTTCCCGCAAAAAGGTGCGTCAGAAAGCGCTAATATGGCTTTGAAAGTCCAACAGGCGTTAAAGGATGTCACGTTACTTAACGGCTCCATAGTGCTTGCGCGTGGGGCAAATAGTGAGGTTGTCGATGGTATAGCTCATAACTTCATGAGATTTGATTTCTTTTTACAGGAAGTTGATGCAAAAACGCTCATGGGCTCTTTGGAGCATTATCAAAAAACGAAAGGATGATTCAGTTGGCAAAAGTAAACGCAACTGCTGAAATGGCTGGCGAAGTTATTAAATCAGTCATGCCATTATTCACAAAAGAACAACTGGTAAAAAGCCAAAAATACGAACATCGACGAGATGCACTGAACGCTTTGCTAGAGAATGGCAAGGCGTATTCTTATGCACAAGTAGATGAGATTCTAAAAACATTCGATGAAGGGGTGAAGAAATAATGTTAGGTGGAGGTCCATTTTTAACACAGAACAAAGCATTACCAGGAACGTACCACAATTTCATTAGTGCCCAACGAGCTTTCGTAAACTTATCCGACCGTGGATATGTAGGGCAACCAATCGCATTAGATTGGGGGCAGGATAATGGTGTATTTACCGTAACGTTAGAGGACTTACAGAAAGATTCCTTGAAGATTTTCGGCTACGATTACACGCATCTAAAGTTAAAAGGTATACGTGATCTATTCAAAGGTGCTATTACCGTGTTCTTTGCGAAACTAAACTTAGGCGGTAAGGTTGCTGAAAATGAACTTGCTAAAGCGAAATATAAGGGGATTCGTGGAAACGATATTCGTATTGTTGTACAAACGAATGTTGATGATCCTACTAATTTTGACGTGTTGACATATATCGATGCGATTTTAGGAGATGAGCAAACGGTGGCTACTGCCGCTGATTTAATCCCAAATGATTTCGTTGTATTTAAAGCGGATGCAACGTTAGCAGTAACAGCGGGTACACCGTTAGCTGGTGGCGATAATGGAGCTACAGCGGTAACGGCAGGCACACCTCACCAAACGGCGCTAGATGATTTAGAAGCGTATGGGTTTAACACACTCGGCTGCCTATCTAGTGAGCCAACAATCAAATCGTTGTACGTCGAGTACACAAAACGCATCCGAGACACTGTAGGCGGTAAATTCCAACTAGTCGGGCACAAGCTTGGAAAAATGGATCACGAGGGAATCATTGATGTGCAAAACGATGCAATTGGCGATGGGGAAGAAGTATTTGGTGCTGTTTACTGGGCTACCGGTGTACAGGCTGGTGTAGCAGTTAATAAATCAAATACTAATAAAACGTACACAGGTGAGCACACGCTAGATATGACTGAAACAAAAACGCAATCGCAATTAACAGCGCTTTTAAAAGCGGGTAAATATGTGTTCCATCGCGTTGGTGAAGATATCAATGTTTTAGAAGATGTAAATACGTTCACCTCATTTACACCGGATAAAAATGAAGATTTCAGCATGAATCAAGTAATCCGTGTACTAGATCAAATTGCTATCGATACTGCACAACTATTTAATTCTCGTTATTTAGGTAAAGTGCCGAATGATCAGGACGGCCGTATCTCACTTTGGAATGACATTGTGGCGCATCGAAATGAATTGGTAGGTATTAGAGCTATCCAAAATTTCGTATCGGATCAAGTAATAGTAGAACCGGGCAATTCAAAAAAAGCAGTTGTCGTTAATGAAGTTGTTGAACCGACTGTAGCCATGTCGCAACTATACATTACAACAACAGTAGCTTAATGGAGGGATAAGTTTATGGCAGATTTAACAATGCATGCTAAGGATGCGATTCAAGGCGCACAAGGGAGAGCTTTCGTAACGATTGGAGATAATCGCTATCTATTTGCTAACCTAATTAATTTAGAGGCGCGCTTTGATAAAACAAAAACACAAGTACCTATTATGGGGCGTGTTTCGAAAGGGAATAAAGCAACTGGTGGCGAAGGAACTGGATCGGCAACATTCCATTACAACACATCCATTTTCCGAGAATTACTTTACCGTTACCAAGAAACCGGTGAGGATATTTATTTTGATATCCAAGTGACAAATGAAGATAAAAGCGCTTCTGTCGGTCGCCAAACGACAATCTTAAAAGATTGCAATATGGATGGCGGTATTGTTGCGTTATTGGATGCTGACGCTGAATATTTAGAGGACTCGGTTGATTTTACTTTTGAACGATTTGAATTACCTGAGGTTTATTCTATTTTGAACACAATGCAATCTTAATGAAGCTTGCTTTGTGGGCTTTTTCTAGACAAAAATTAAAAGGATAAGGTGATTAATAATGACAAACTTAACAGCTTTTTTATCACAGAATGCAATCAAGGCGGAAACAGAAGAACATATTGTATCGAAACGTTTTATTAATCCAGAAACAAAACAACCAATCCCATGGCAAATCGGTGCAATTTCTTCTGATGAAGATGAAGCACTACGTAAACAGCATACTAAACGATTACCTGTGCCAGGGAAGAAAAATATGTTTACACCTACAACAGATTACGATGCTTATTTAGCTTCTTTAGCCGTAAAATGTACAATTTACCCGAATTTGAACGACCAGGATGTTCAAACTTCATATGGCGTTATGGGGGCAGAGATGTTGCTAAAGAAAATGCTTCTTCCTGGTGAATATGCTGAGTTTCTGAAAGTCGTTCAAAATGCAAATGGATTCGACGTAGGTATGGACGAGGCGGTAGAAGAAGCAAAAAACTAATTAATGACGGCGACTATGACGCGAATATAGCATACTATTGTATGCACAAATTGCGTAAGTGGCCGTCAGAGTATGATTCCTTACCAAAGTATGAAAAAGCCTTTGTGATTGCTGCTGTCCAAATAAAAATGGAGGCAGATAAAAAAGCTGAAAATGAGTCTAAGCGGAACGGGAAAAGGAAAGGGAAGTAATGATAGGAAAACCCCTCCATATTGGGTATATTAGTAACAGGAGGAGATTTGATGAAAAAGATTCTTTATCTTTTGATGACAGTAATGGTAGGCCTATACTTTATTTATGGATTATCTAACGTTATTTTGAATTTCGAGGGTTATAAAGGTGCAGATTTTTTAATTGTAGGAGTTATGTTATTGCTCGTTGGTTTGTTAGAAGTATTTTTAATCAAGGGGTATAAAAAATATTCGGTCCCGAAGCAAAAGAGGCTGACGAAAACCGTAAACTCGCAATGAAAAAAATGAAGTCTGATAAAGAAAAAGAAAAATTCGATGTTGAAAGTAAAGTTATTGGTTTAAAGGCACGACAACATTTGTTAGGTGCAGATCTTTGTATTTCATTGAAGCACATGGCTGGTTTGCCGTTAGCAGAAGGTTCGGAAGTGTTTGTTTATAGATGTACAGATAAAATTATTTTCGAAAGAAACCAAGAAACTTTTGAACTTCCTGTCTCGAAAGTTAAAGATGTGTTGATGAAAACGAGTATTGAAATTCAAAAGAGCTACTCTAGTAGCATTGGCGGAGCTGTTGGTGGATATGTTTTATTTGGCCCTTTAGGAGCGATGGTTGGAGGACGTACAAAAGAGAAAGAAAGTAAGGTTATCGATAAATACTTAATCTTTTCTTATGTTAATTCCTCAGATGAAATTGATTTCATTTCATTTGAAGCTACATCGGAACCTAAAGCCATTATGTTCAACAACGAATATTATAATTTGAAAGATAGAGGCAGAGTTACTGTCGAATTGTAAAGCGTTCATAATTTGAGCGCTTTTTATTATGGAGGAAAGGAGGAAACGAATGGCAACTATCCGTACGGCAATACAAATTCAAGACGGACTATCAAGTGCGTTCCAATCGATGAATGTAGCTATGCAAGCAACAATTAATAGCTTTGAGCATCTACAACAAGCATCGGGAAATGCAGTCGATACATCGAGTATTGAAATCGCTAGACTTGAACTTGCTCGAGCAGAAGCTGCATTTAATGATATCGAAACGCAAATTAGAGAAGCGGACCAACAACAAGAAAGTTTTAATCAATCCATAAGAGATGGAACCACCGCCGCCAGTGGCATGCTCGGTAAAATTGCCGGAGTTGCCGCTGCTTATTTAAGTTTTCAAACTGGGAAGGATATTTTAGGTCTCTCTGATACGATGACGAGTACAGTAGCACGACTTAATATGATGAATGATGGTTTGCAAACAACAGCGGAGTTGCAAGACATGATTTTCGAATCAGCTGAACGTTCACGGGCATCATATTTAGATACTGCTGATATCGTCGCTCAATTAGGGTTGCGTGCAAAAGATTCATTTTCGAATAATAGGGAAACAATCCAATTTGCCGAAAATCTAAATAAATTATTTACGATTGCTGGCGCAAGCACACAAGAAATGGCGTCCGCAAGTTTGCAGTTGACCCAAGCGCTTGGTTCGGGAGTTCTGCGTGGTGAGGAATTAAATGCTGTGTTCGAGGCAGCTCCAAACGTTATCCAAACTATAGCCGATTATTTAGACGTACCAATCGGTCGAATCCGAGATATGGCATCCAACGGTGAGATTACAGCGGGTATTGTAAAAGCCGCCATGCTAGGTGCGACGGATTCTATCGTAGAGCAATTCGAAATGATGCCCAAAACGTGGGAACAAATATGGACATCATTTAGTAATCACGCTATCAAAGCTTTTGATGATGTATTTAAAAAGTTAGAAAAGATGGCTAATAGCAATAAATTAAATGAGTTCGTAAACAATGCAGTCCAATCATTAGATACGTTAGCAAATGTAGCTATAGCGACATTGGATATTTTGGGGTCTGTCGCTGGTTTTGTGTACGATGGTTGGTCAACTATCGGACCTGTTATTGGTGCAGTTACTCTTGTACTTTTAGGTTACGCAAGTGCCTTAGGTGCTGTAAAGTTGGCAGAAATGGCAGCATTCGCGTGGAAAGCGATTAATACAACAGCAACATTGTTATATACAGCTGCTACTGGTGCTGGTACGGGTGCCACATGGGCAATGGTTGCGGCTGCATGGGGATTAAATGCAGCGCTAGCAGCAAATCCTATTTTCATAGTAATAATGGCAATAGTTGTATTGATTGCTATCTTATATGGGGCAATAGCTGCGATAAATTATTTCGCAGGAACTTCGATCAGCGCAACTGGTATTGTTGCTGGTGCATTTATGGTGCTAGGAACTTACATTTATAATCAGATTGCATTTTGGTGGAATATATTCGCTTCTATAGCTGAATTTTTTGTAAACGTTTGGCAACATCCTATGTACTCAGTTAAAAAGTTATTTGGCGATTTAACTATTAACTTCTTAGATCAAGCAATTGCTATGTCTAGTGGCTGGGATGCATTTGCGACATCTTTTGTAAACGCGATAATCAAAGCGGTAAATCTAGCAATTGGAGCGTGGAATAAGTTTATTGAGATACTTCCGGATGGTGTAGCCGGTACGTTGGGGTTAGGAAAAGGGACCGAATATTCATATCGTGAATCGATCACTAGTGATTTATCCGGCATTAAAAGCGGCATAAATGATTGGGTAGGAGAGACACCAGCCGATTACTGGGAAGCACCTAAGATGAATTTAAAATCTCTAGGTGGCGCTTGGGATGCGGGTTATAACTGGGGTGATAATTTATTCGGAAACAACAAACCTGTGCAAGGACCACCAAAGCCTCCAGCATCTCAAGATTGGGATGATATTTTAAATAACTTAGCCGATGATTCACCAGCAGCTAAAGATACAGCTAAGAATACTGCAAAGATGGCAAAGAAAATGGACGGTACGGTGGACGAGCTTAAATATCTTCGTGACCTTGCAGAGCGTGAAGCCATCAACCGCTACACAACAGCAGAAATAAAAGTTGATATGAAAAATGAGAACCACATCAATTCCGAAATGGATATCGATGGGGTTATTGATCGTTTCGGTGAAAAGGTAGAAGAAGTAGCGGAAATCTTAGCGGAAGGAGGCGAGGTAGATGTATAATTTTTTCCTTGATGGTGTGCAGCTACCAATAGCGCCACCTTCAATGTCCATGAAGATTAACAACAAAAATGAAACCCTCATCCTCATGAACGAGGGTGAGGTTAATATCCTGAAAAAAGCAGGACTGACGGATATTGAATTTGAAGTGGAGTTTCCAAACGTTAAATATCCTTTTGCAGTTTATCCGGATGGCTTTCAACCAGCTTCACATTACCTTGAAAAACTAGAAAAATTAAAAACAGCACAAGAGCCGTTCCAGTTCATTGTTAATCGAATGAAACCGGATGGCTCTTTGTTATTTGATACAAATATGACGGTATCGCTAGAGGACTATACGATTGATGAGGATGCAGAAAATGGCTTTGATATCAAAGTAACTATCCCTTTAAAGCAATTTCGTCCATACGGTACCAAAAAGTTAAACATCAAAAATGAGCCTAGCAAAGCGGCTACAGGTAGTTCAGATACAACCAAACAAAAGGCTACCGTTGAGAAATCACGCCCAACAACAGGCAAGGAAACACCGAAAACGCATACTGTTAAATCGGGCGATACGTTATGGGCTATTGCTAAAAAGTATTTGGGTGATGGCTCTAAATCTACCCAACTTGCTAAGCTGAATAACCTATCTAATCCAAACCTAATTAAAGCAGGGCAGGTGATTAAACTTGGGTAAATATCAGTTACTTATTTTATCTCAGGGGAATATTTTTGAATGTGTCGTACAGGAACCTGTTGTGTGGGAGGTGCACCGAAAAGGGATTGCTGGAAAGCTCACTTTTAACGTCCTGAAAGATGAGGTTATAAGTTTCCACGAAGGGGATGCAGTGCGCTTTGATTATGATGGGCATAAGATATTTTTCGGCTTTGTGTTTACTAAAAAGCGTTCGGATAATCGTATTATCAGTGTTACCGCTTATGATCAGCTACGTTACTTTAAAAATAAAGATACGTACACATACAAAGGAAAAACGGCTGCGCAAGTACTTAAAATGCTGATTACCGATTTCAAATTACAAGCTGGAGCCATTGATGATACAAAACATGTAATTTCTCCACGTGTTGAGGACAATCAAGAGTTATTTACAATTATGGATAATGCGCTATCTATAACAACTAAGCACACAGGTAAGTTATATGTCCTATACGATGAATACGGTAAGCTCTTTTTACGTGAAGTAAAAGACATGAAGTTGAACATATTAATTGATGAAGAAAGCGGCGAAACGTTTGAATACACTACGTCCATTGATGAAAAGACATACAATAAAATTAAAATCTATCGCGAGGATAAGAAAAAAGGTAAACGTGAAATCTACATTGCTCAGGATAGCAAAAATATAAATCAATGGGGCATGTTGCAGCTAACAGAATCGCTAGAAGAAGGCGAGAATGGAAAAGTTAAGGCAGATGCATTACTCGCTCTTTATAATCAAAGAACACGTAAGTTACACATTAATAAAGTATTTGGCGATGTACGAGTACGTGGCGGCTCAACTTTAGGTGTGCAATTGTACCTTGGTGATTTATCCGTAGCTAAATTTATGATGGTCGAAACCGTGAAGCATTCGTTCTATGAGTCAAAGCATCAGATGGACCTTAAACTGATTGGTGGTGATTTCGTTGCGTGATATGTCTGATATTATTCGTTCTATACGTCAAATTGTATTGGATTCTGTAAATGCTCAAAAGTTATCTACTGTTGTATATGGCACAGTGGAAAGCGTCGCCCCTTTAAAAGTTCGCATTGACCAAAAGTTAGTGCTCGAGCAAGAACATTTAAAATTAACGCGAGCAGTCATAGATTATGAAGTTGATATGACCGTAGACCACGTAACTGAAAATCGTTCAGGTGGAAGTGAGTATGCTGCATTCGAATCGCACAATCACGAATACAAAGGACGTAAAAAGTTTCTAATCCATAACGGTCTGGTTGACGGCGATAAGGTAACGATGATTCGCGTTCACGGCGGTCAACAATATTTGATAATTGATAAAGAGGTGGTTTGATGATTCCAAGGCACATCGAAAATGATGATTTGGTTGCGGATTTCGAGGAAGTCATTGAGCCATCTAAAAACTACAATTTAATAGTAGATAAGAATCGCTGTGTCGGCTTCGTGGATGAACTTGAAGCTATGAAACAAGCGATTTTTTTATTGCTCTCAGTCGAGCGATATGTTCATATTATTTACTCATTTAACGCTGGTGTTGAATTTCATGATTTATTTGGCAAATCGACCGCTTATGTGGCAAGTGAAGTAAAACGCCGTATACGTGAATGTTTGCTCCATGATGACCGCATTAATGAAGTTGATTCGTTTGTCGTCAATACAAAGAAAAATAAAGTACACGTACAATTTACTGCTCACACCATTTTCGGGGCAATTACAACAGAGAAGGAGGTGGATTATTGATGGCTGATGCACTAAATATAGATATCACTTATGAAGATCTAATGGCTCAAAAAATGGCGGGTATAGATGATGCGCTAGATAAGCGAGAAGTTACTTCTATGATTTACAACGCGACAGCAGCCAATAGTGTTGAAACTATCCAAATGCTCGTTACCTTAAAAAACTTTGTCGATATGATGTTTGCCGATACAGCACCCCGCGAGTATTTAATACGACGCGCAGCAGAACGTGGATTAAAACCCCATGAAGCTACTTATGCCATGAGAAAAGGTGTATTTAACATCGATGTACCCATCGGCGGTCGATTTAGTTTAGATGACCTAAATTATGAAGTTGTTGAAAGAACTTCTTTAGGTCAATTCATTTTACAATGCGAAACATCAGGTATTGTAGGTAATCTATTTTCTGGTCAACTCATCCCAATCGAATACATCAAAGGACTGGAAACGGCAACTCTATCAGACCTCCTTGTACCAGGTGAAGATGAAGAGGACACAGAAACCTTTCGCAAACGATATTTTAATAGTTTTGGCTCCACTGCATTTGGCGGTAATAGAGCTGACTATAAAGAAAAAGTATTGGAGTTACCGGGCGTTGGCGGAGTCCGTGTCTACAGGGCGTGGAACGGTGGAGGTACAGTAAAAATTGTCATCATCAACTCGGAATATCAAGTGCCATCAACTACACTAATTGGTCAAGTACAAGAAACTGTAGATCCATTGCATGCGCAGGGAGAAGGTCTTGGAACGGCTCCAATAGACCATATCGTTACTGTCTTTGGTGTTAGTCAATCGGCAATAAATATCGGTCTTAACATCACTTATCAAAGTGGTTGGTCATGGGTAGATATTGAAGCTAGCGTACAGAGTGTCATTGATAATTATTTAAAAGAGTTAGCTAAGGAATGGGCTCAAAGTGAAAATGACAATATGGGAGTAGTGGTACGTGTATCTCAAATTGAGTATCGTTTGCTCGGAATCGATGGCATTTTAGATATCGGTAATACAACTTTAAATGGGGGCACATCTAATATCGAAGTCAATAACGAGTCTATACCGGTAAGGGGGACTGTAAGTGGCTAGAGAGATTGATATTTTAGATTATCTACCACCAATTCTTCACGAAATAAAAGAAATTATCGCTGTTGCAGAAGTAGAAAAGCCAGTCCTTGAAGCCTTCTGGCAAGAGATCGAAAATACTTTAAACAATCAATTTGTGCTTACTGCAAATTCAGACGGTGCCAATCGATTTGAAAAAATGTTAAAGCTTCAAGCTGGCGAATCTGAATCGATTGAAACGCGTCGCTTCCGTATTTTAACGAGGTATCAAGAGCAGGCACCTTACAGCTATAAAGTATTAAAACAGCTACTTGATAGCCTTTTAGGTGAAGGACAGTATGTGCTTGAGCGAAACGTAGCCGAAAAGTGGTTGAAAGTACGAATGGAGTTAACAGTGAAGCGACAGTTTGAAGCTGCAGAAGTATTGCTCGAGCGAATTACACCGCAAAATATGATATTGACTGTTGAATTGCGCTATAACACATGGGGTCAGATTAAGCAGTTTACCTGGGGACAGCTCAAATCAAAAACATGGGGGCAGATTAAGGAGGGGGTGCTTTAATGAAAATGACACCTAATTATAATTTAAAAAAACCAACTTATGAGGAGTTTGGCGATGTTGAACTCCTTAATGAAAATGCAGACAAAATTGACGCAGCATTAAAAGTCCTATCTGATGCTTTAGGAGGAATAGATTTAACAAATTTATCGAAAGCAATTGCAAATGTAGATAACAAAGTTACTACGCATTTGGAAGATGAGGCCAGACATGTAACCCAAGCGAAACAAAACAACTGGAATGCCGCTTCTGTAGCAGTTAACGGTGGGCGATTAGGTGAGACATGTAAGAATCTAACCAATGGTGATTGGAATACCGCAACATCTAATGGATGGTATATGGGTTCTAATATGTGGAATTCACCATCGGGAGCGCCGTCTGCGAATTGGTATATGGGTGAGGTTATAGTTCACAACGAGCAATATATGATTCAAAGGGTTAGACCTTTTTCTGACCGCCCTAAAGAAACATATGAGCGTTTTCTTCTTAACGGTGTATGGGGACCTTGGGAAGATGTTACATTTATCAAAAAATTACCAACTCCGACATTGGCAGTCCTCCAAGCTGGATGGAGACAAGATGCAGCGGCTCCTCTGAAATATTATAAGGACAATGCTGGAGTTGTACGCATAAGTGGGAGAGTGTTTCGGAATGACGGTAACTCAAGTAGAACTGCTTTTATTTTGCCTGTAGGATATAGACCATTAAGTCAGGTAGAGTCTGTAATAGGAACAGGAACAGGTATGGTATCATACATGTCAATCCATCCAGATGGAAATACAGTTATGTGGGGTGAAGGCGCTTCTAATTTTAACATGTTAGTAAACACATCTTTTAGAACAGATGCGTAAAGGAGAGGTATTACATGATATGTAAAATTGATGATAATGGTTTTATTGTTGAACGATATCCTGTCGAATTTAAAGATAGTGAAGAGTTTGATGAAGCTGACTTTTGTTTAACACCTTTACCGCAACCATTATTTTTCGAACGTCCAAAATGGAATGGAGAAGAATGGGTTGAAGGAGAAACTCAAGAAGAAAAAGAAGAACGCGAATCACAGCAATTACTAGACTCTCTAAAACNNNNAAAATTAAGATGATTACATTACTAATGGAAATGGAGGTCATTTAATATGTCAGAATCACATTTAGAAGGATTAACTTTAGCAGAAAAACGTTTAACGAAAGCATACTCTACATCTATTTTAGGCGGTGTAAGAACTATTACAGATGTTACACCTGTGAAATTAAAACCATACGTAGAGCTTGAAATTGCTGAACGTGAGATTGCGGCATTAACGTAAGTAATCGTTGTAAAAGAACAAATTTTCATTTTATCGATAAAAATGTAAAATAAAGTTCGTTTTTATGTATGTAAATTAATTCTTAATTTGAAAACATTGATATACTAAAAATAAAAAGGTGGTATATCAAATGAAAAATATCAATATGGAAAAGTATATTATTAGCTGGGGATTACCCGAATGCCTTGAATCAAATAAAAGTAATATTATTTTTAAATTTGATGACGATGGGCTAAATAACACTGATAGGAATGGATTTTATTGCAAGGACGGAGACGTGAGGTTTTGTCTATATGATGAAAATAAAGATAAGGTTTTGTTCTCGATGGATTTTTTTAGATCTAATCGGGAAACTCCAGGAAAAGTTACTCCCAGAATAGGATTAGTTTTGTTACACGTTCATATGGATTCTTTGAGAAAAAAAGGGATAGCCAGTTATTATTTTAATAAACTTCGTGAGTATGCAATTAAAGAGCATGCTAAATGTATTTATGTGACAGCTAATTCAGAAGAAAAAAGTTTTAAAAAAGATAATAATAAAAACGCTTTGATCCAAAAAGAATTAGAAGATTTCTATTTGAAAAGAGATACACCTGAAATGCCTGTAAAGTTAAATGCATTTCACTCGCAAAATGCGTAGTAACAGGTTAAAAATAAAATAGCAAAAATATATTAAAACGCAGTCAATCGACTAGCGTTATTTTTTATGTTTTAAACAAGCACCGTGGGCGCATTCGAGACGGGCAACTACCCACAAAGTAGTTTTTCGATACTTCTCACAGCACGTTAAAAATTGTAAAAGGTCGGTGAAAACATGACATTGGGGGCAACAGTGTTAGGTGGTACAAAATTAGCGGAGGGTATGGCAGCTAGTAGTAATCCGTGGGTGTATTTAGTAGGTTTATTACTAATCGGGTTAGCTTTAGTGGCAAGGCACGTCTGGAAAGATATGAAAGATGGACAGAATCGTTTACTCCAATTAGATAAAGAGCATCGCGACGATTCCAAAAAACGCGAAGAACGATTAAGCGATCAATTAGATAAATCGATTGCTGCTTCAAGTAATATTGTGGACACGCAAAAAGAAATGATTAATGCGATTACAGGAGTGCAAAATAATTTACAGGAATTAAAAACAGAAACAAATAATCGGTTAGAAATGCTTGAAAAAACAGTGAATAAGGAGAGTGCATAACATGGATTTAACAACATTAATTTTAGTAGCAATCACATTGGTAGCAATCGTCACGTCGGTGGTAGAGGTGCTCAAAAAAACGTTTACAATTAAAACTCGTTATTTGCCGATTACATCTATTGTAGTCGGTATTTTTATTGCTCTAATTGTTTGGCCATTAAGTGAGTACGATTTTTATTACATGTTAGTCGTTGGTTTGATTGCTGGGCTTGCAGCTAGTGGTACATTTGATGCGTTAAAAGCAGTAATTAAAAAGGATGATGGAAAATGAGCGTAACAACAACTTGTCGTGATTTATCAGAGCTTACTCAGGTAGCACAATTAGCGTGCCGTTTATTATTCCAGGAATGCTATAAAGCGGGGATTGTAGATATTTTTATCACGGAGACTTACCGCAGTCACGAACGCCAAAAGTATTTGTATGCTCAGGGTCGTACAAGACCTGGGCAGGTTGTTACTTGGACACTTAATAGTAATCACAGCGGTCGTTTGGCTTGGGATATCGCTGTTGGACTTCCAAAGTCCTTGTATGATTTATCTACGCTAAATAGAGTTGGTGCGATTGCTCGTAAACTAGGAATCACATGGGGTGGCGATTGGTCAAAAAATATTGACCGTCCACATTTTGAGGTTAAGGCTAATTGGTCAGTGCCAACGGGCTATAAGCTTGAAGGACAGGTTATTGTACCTTCTAACAGTAAAACGAAAGTACAATTGATTGTAAAAGATGAATCTAGGGAGGTTGAAATTGTGGTGAAAGATGTTTATGAAAAAGAAGCAGCACCAGCGTCATGGGCGAAGGATGCGGTCGAGTGGGCAAAAGTAAATGGTATATCAGATGGTACATTTTTAAAACGTCCAGCCACACGAGAAGAAGTTATAACGATGCTTTATAATATTAGAAAATGATTCAAAGCTCAGCTACTCATAATTGAGTAACTGAGCTTTTTATTTTTGCTAAATACCCTCATCATTTAGCGAGGCAATTAGTTATATTTGTTTTGAAACGCACTAAAAAATAACGAGGCAAGTAATAAAGATGTAACCAGGTTCATATAATGATATTGACATTGTTAATAACTGTGTTGTATATTAAATTCATACATAGGCGCTCATCGAGAGGTGTGAGTATAACTCGCACTACCCTCAATGGGCGTTTTATATTTTCTTATATCGTAAATACAAACCATTTTTCTAAAGAAAGTATGTCCGCCGTTAATTGATTTTATATCATCTTCATGTTTCAATAAGAACTCTTTAATTTCTTCCGGATCTGGTGAGTCTATACTTCGTAAAACGAAAATATGTGTTTTTTTGTACCCAGAGATGTCCAATTCCCAAATTTCATTTAATGACATAGATGAGTATTGAGAATATTCTCCGTCTCTATAAGCTTTAATAGCTTTATTTAAATAGTCTTCGGGTTGTTTATTTATTAATTCTTTAACACTTTCATCTAAATGTATAGAATCTACTTCGAGTTCGCGAAGATATTTATGGATAGGTTGGGAAACATTGCCCTTCAATAGATTTGGAACGTGGTTTTCGATTAATATTTTTTTCTGTGCTTTAGATAGCACTAAATTGTTATGCAATAAATCATCAAAGAGAGCTTCTTTTGATAAACCTATTATCCCAAACGTAGACAAAACATCATCTTTTTTTGTAATGGCTACAATAATTTCATTACCATCAGTCAATTCATCATCATCCACTAAATTAACAAGTTTTTTACTCGCACCTTCTTCTGAATGAACTACTTCATATACTAAATCTTTTATTAATTTTAACTCTTTAAACTTAACTTTCCTGCTAAGTTGCTGCATTTCAGTTAATAATGGTAGGTAACTCGATAAAGTTACTTTAGTCATATTAATTTGTATAGATCCGATAGCTAGACTATGTGTACCAATGACAGGGTTTTCTGAACCTTCATCATAATTAATGATAATTAATCTCTGTTCTAATAAGCTAACTTCAGTTGGATTATCCAAACACTCAAAAATGTCCATTAAAATAGATTTTATATTTTCATCATGCAGAGAATATCCTAAGAAAATAACAGGATTTTCTGTGAAAAGGCCTATAAGTTTTGCTGAAAGAATTTTTCTTTTCTTTTTAAATATATCATAATCATTTTTAGTAATAACAATTGAGTCTGGTTGACTAACGCACCCATGAATTTTAAAAAGTGTCCCCATTTCAGATTTGCTAAATACGTCTTGACCAACAATTTTTTCATGTTTAGTGAATATATGATTTTCAAAAAAGCTATCATAATTCGTTGTTACCACTGTAAGCATCTTAGATTCAAGACTTTTAAAAAGTCTAATTTCGTCATTCATGCCTTCATCTAATGTGTATTCTTGTAGTAATGTGGAAATGAAGAACTTTAATGGATTACTATCAGTGGGAACTGATACATTTCTAAGTTCTTTCCTGTAGTATGCGAGATTAAAATCTTTTTCAATTTCGCTGCCAATAGCTTCATTTATAGATGAAGCCATCATTTCCCCTTGTTGTTCAAGTTGATATTTTATTTTAGTATGATATTCCCGATATTTATTTTCTAGGTCCTCGCAATATTCGGAAATACAACGGATTAAAAGGCCTTTCCAATCGAATTTATTTGTTGTATATCTTTTACTTACTCCTGAACCAGCGAAAATTACTGGTAATTGTTCTGTTCTGGATATTTCTTCGAAAATCGCAGTTAAACTATCATTCATTTAATTTCAACCACCTTTCACCAAATTAATCAAAAATATGTATTTATATAATTATACCTATTTATAACTATTTTTCTATTATTTGATTTGATGAAAAACAAGAAAAGGATTTTTCAGCTTTGTTATATTAAAAAAGCCCAGGCACTCAAGTAATGTGAACCTGAGCTTCTTTCAGTTATACAGAGAATGAAAATAATAATGCAATAGTTAAGAAGAACACTCTTTTATCTCGGTGTTTTAAACCTAAATAAACGAATGCAACAAAGTAAAACATACCTAAAATATTCATATCATCACCCCATATTGTTTTGTCATACATTCATTGTCTCAAAAAAATAAAATTAACAACTGACACAATTTTAGCCATGTTATAAAATAGCTCAAAAAGAAATTTTGCCCCTTTTAAAATAGAACAAACGTGCGTATAATGTAAGTACAAATAAACGTTCTATTTAAGGGGTGAAGATAATGAAAGACCAGCTAATAAAAGCTATGCAACGTAATCAATTGATTGACATGATGTATATGTCTAAAAGTGGTGTAGTAACAAAAAGACGTGTGAAAATCATTAAAATGGTCAATAATTCGTTCCAGGCATTTTGCTACACGAAACAGGCAAAACGTACTTTTATTATCGATAACGTTCTCGCTGCTGTACCGGTGATACATAAAGAAGGGATGGTAATCTAATGTTAAATATTGACCATCGTCAATTAGTACATGAATATTTAGTATTAGATTTAGCTGTACAATCACTTCAAACGGATTACAGTAAAATGGAGCAATCCGAGCAAATGAAAATGAAAATAGTTTATTTACCAATCATAGATAACATACTAAAAAGTGTGCGTAATGATTATTTAAACCAAAAACGTTTGCTGGCTAAAGAAAAAATTCGTGTTGTAAAATGGGTTAAAATAGATGAGAATTTTAGCGATGTAATCGTGGCTACGGCTGGTGAAGATATAACCATCCGTTACGCTAACCGAGCAATTAAAACACATGTTGAAAATATGCTTTTGAGTTTAACAAGCAATTGAATATGTTACTTTATTTATAATGGTAGCGTCAGATTTATGCGGATTTACAATGTTAAGAAATATACATGATTTTATTCATTAAAGTCGATCGTGCAGCTGTNNNNGTCCCGAATAACACTAAGATATTGCTATAACTGACTTTTGAAGAAAGTGCATAAAATATCGTATAAANAAATGTTCAACCAAAAAGCCACGAAACGTTGTTTTTAACAACATTTGTGGCTTGATGGACGATTCCAAACTTGCATTTGGGAACGTTATTTTGTATGGATTTGTATAGATTAATCATTAAATTAATTTCGAATAAATAACCATCGTTAATGGAATTGCCGTAATCATAATGCAAAATAAAACTAATAAAACTTGCGTAGCACTTAAAACAAGAGGTCCTAGTGACCCAGTTAATAAAAACAGGATTAGGAATGCTCCGAATAATGTAAAGTAATTGACTGTCATACTCCTACCTATGATTTCTTTTGTACGCTCATCTTTCGGGAATAAATGAGGTGACAAATAAGACATCATTAACGCACTTGTTCCCAAGAAAAAAGTCATAATTCCTTCTGGAAATTCACCATTTACAATATACGGATAATTAATATAAATACTTAGTGGAATCATAATAATAGCTAAAAATAAGTATGTTAGATGATTTTCACGTGCTTTTTTCATTCAGAATCCCCCTCATAAATAAATATATCTTCAATCTTGCAATTAAAAATTTCTGCCAATTTAAACGCTAAAATAATGGATGGGTTATATTTTTCTTTTTCAAGTGAAATAATTGTTTGTCTAGAAACAGATAATTTTTCTGCTAGCTGGTCCTGCGTAATACTGTATTGAGCTCGTAAAATCTTAATATTATTTTTGATAGTAAATCCTCTTTTTCATGTAAAGTTAGCTTTACTTTAAGTTAAGTGTACTTTACATTTCTGTAAGATGCAAGTTACTAAATATTCGTTTGGGGATTTCTTATTCATAAGCAACAAAAAAACACCCCGCATCTAATTAAATGGGGTGTTGGTTACCAAAGTGTCGTTTGGGAATTTTTTGAAATACTTGTTGCACTAAAGCCCCCGTTAGCGTAAGTAGATCTATTCACAAAGTCTTAAAAAATTTTCCTTTCTTATCAAATGTAACAAAATAAACAAGTAAGGAAAATGTATATAACATTGTTATAAAAATAAAATTAGGAACTTCTAAAAAAGTAAGTAAAGCACATAAAACTAAAATGTTTAATAAAATTGGTATTTGTGTTATACCTCTATCCTTATAAACTTCGTACATACTCCAAAAAAATGCCACCATGCAGAAGAACAATGTAAACCAAATATAAGGAGTAAAGTTTTTATCGAAATTAACGATGAAGAGAACACATAAACTATTTATAATCAAGGCTATCAGCAAACTTATATAGCGTTTCATATATATTTTCCACCTTCCCATTTTAACAAAAATCTTATTATGCTAACCAAACCCTTATTCAACTAAACTGCCCGTTAGTTTAAGTGTAACATTTCACAATGGATCACCGAGGCCTACTGGATGTTTTAGACATAAAAATAGACCATCGAAATGATGGTCTTGTTTAACTAAAGCACCCCGTTAGTTCAATAAAGAAAAAGGCTATGTTATAGGAAAAGGTTGATTTATAACGTTAAGGCACCTCTGTATATGCAAGATTTTATTCAAAATATGAACCAGTGCAATTTCTTTTGAACAGCATTGAAAGCTTTGTTTTATCTAAGTTCAAACGATAGTGCATAAAAAGGTGTATATGAATGAAATACAGAAAAACACTTAATACATTGGTATGACAACATTTTTAGTATATTAACTGTATATATGGGAATTGTTCTTTATCAAAAACGACTATCACAACAGCTTATTTTTTTTATACGATTTTTTTAATGATATTGTATTCATACTCCACATTAGAATACCCGATATGAGTCCGAATATTGAACTTTCTAATAGAGATTCTTCGATAAAGAAAAATGCTAAGCCATTAACAAAGAAAATCCAGACGGCGAAATTTAAATTTCGTTTTTTCATTTTGTTGTACTCTTGTTCAGTAAACACATCAGCAAATTCAATTCCAGATAGCATGTAGCGAATGACACAATAAAATAAAAACAAAGCAAATGGAATAACCATTAGGAATAGTGGTTCAATGGATGTAAAGACATATAAGGCAATCATTATAAAAGACAACATTAATTGTAGCAACGTAGCCTCCACTATAAACCTCGCTATTTGCTGCTGCTTGAATTCATCAAGCCCGAAAAAATTTAAAATACTCATTTTTTATCCTCCCAAAATAAATCATTCAAAGTTTTGTCTAACGTTTCCGCAATTGCAACACACAGCTGTAAACTTGGGTTATATTCGTTTTTCTCAATTAATCCGATTGTTTGACGAGTAACCCCAATTTTTTGAGCAAGTTGTGCTTGGGTTAAATCCTTTTCAATACGAGCAATTTTCACTTTATTAACCATAAAACACCACCTCTAAGTAATTTATATATTACTTTATGTAAACTATATATTACATTTTCATTAATGTCAATTAATAAATAGGTAAGGTATCGGATGTTTAATTTAACAAACAAAGATTAAAAAAGTCGATTCCCCAGTGTACAGGAATTCGACTTTTATAGGTTGAAATATGCTAAGCGTACAAAATCCCCAAAATGTTGGTTGCACCCTTGTTAAGGGAAATCCTTCCCAAAGCGTCGTTTGGTAATATTGCATAAAAGACTTTTACTCCACAATATGGCCCGATTGTTGAACACAAGTTAAGCAACACTTTTAAACTAACCTGCCCCGTTAGTTGAAGAAGAAAAAAGAGCCGCTTAAGCAGCTCAACGGACTTTCACTAAAGCCCCCGGTAGCGCTATTT
>NZ_LMBZ01000035.1:0-4294 GCF_001439635.1 Solibacillus cecembensis
GATTGTTCGATGAAAAAGAGCAGCAATTACGGTTCGTAGTTTAGGAGGGGCAACATGATTCAGTTCACAGTACCAGGAGCAGTACAAGCACAGGAAAGGCCGAGATTTTCGAGAATGGGCAAAGGCGTCAGAACACACGACGCCCCCAAGTCTCGTAACTATAAAGAGTTAGTTAAGCTCGTTGCATGGGAAAATAAGCCACTGGAGCCTATACAGGAGTCGATACGGTTAGAGGTGGATGTATTTATCGTCCCACCGAAAAAGTATCACACAAAGCCAAAACAGGCGCTTATTGCTAGTGGGGAGTTACGACCGACGACTAAGCCCGATCTTGATAATTTAGTTAAGGGTATAAAGGATGGCTGCACGAAAATCATTTGGCATGATGATGCACAGATCGTTGAGATGGTGGTCCGAAAATTTTATGGGATGCAGCCACGGGCAGAGGTGAAGGTACTAAGCATTTGAAAGATTATGTGGAGTAAATAGAGGGGGAGATTTCCCCTCGCAGTTTAATTAAAATAATGGCTTTTGAAAACCATTAATGTGTGCGATAACGGAGATTTGTCCAACGTGGTACGTTTCGTGCGTGTAAACATGATTAAACAACCAATTTAGTGTAGGTACTGAAGGTGGCGTCCATCCATCAGAAAATTTAGGAACTTCAACCAATTTATTAAGTTGTGAATCTTTTAATGTATGTAGGATGTCATCTGAATAATTTCTGATTTGAATATAGCTATCTAATATTTCTTTAGGTGAACTATCATTATTTAGATTTAAAATACAACTCTTTTTTAGTCCGATTTCATTAACCCAATAGTCTTCGCTACTTGATATATGAGAAATAACCCAAGCTAGATTATTTGGATGGTAAGCTGATTTCTTAAACCAAAATTCCTCATCAAGATTGTTTAGGTAGGGTATTAAAGTTTTTCTAAGATCATTACGATATGGAAACAGCAATAAGAAACATCCTCTCTTTCTTTAATATGTATATTTTAAATGAATGAACATTCGAAAAGAAGCGTTTTTAGAAATTATAGAAAAACTATACATGGTTCGAAATAAAATTCAGAGGAAGAGGAAGTGAAAGGAATGGAACAACGAATTTTAGATGCTTGTTGCGGCAGTCGAATGTTTTGGTTTGATAAGCAGCATGAAGATACTTTGTATATGGATGTCAGAGAAGAAGATACGACTTTGTGCGATGGTCGCCAGTTGGTTGTTAAGCCTGATATAGTAGCTGATTTCCGTAATATGCCATTCGCAAATGAAAGTTTTTACATGGTTGTATTTGATCCGCCACACTTAATACGTGCTGGCGAAAATTCATGGCTTGCACAGAAGTACGGAAAGTTAAATGAAGCGACTTGGCGTATGGATTTAATGCAAGGCTTTGATGAATGCATGCGTGTTCTAAAACCAAATGGCACATTAATTTTTAAATGGAATGAAGATCAAATTTCTTTGAAAGAAGTTTTGGAGTGCTTTGGCCAGAAACCATTATTCGGGGACAAACGCAGTAAAACGCATTGGATTGTGTTCATGAAGTGATTACTAAGCATTTTGTAAAAATATTTATATTGTTCAGTAATTAAGGAAAATACCGGTTATCAATTACTCGATATGAATGAATAAATTTGAAAAGTAAAAAGGAGCAATTCCACTCAAAAGGATACTTACTCCTAACTATTTTTACCGAGTATTTAATCTCTAAACAATAGGACTTAACATTTTAAGGAGAATAGAAGCATTTACGTTTATTTGTGTGCCTCCCGCTAAAGTTTGAAGTATTACTGCTGCGGCAGAAGAATGATTCCTAAGTGTTAGAATACCGCCGGCTGGTATAGAGATTATTACCTGACCTGTGTTTTGTTGAGTACCAGCTCCTGAACCATAGACTGCTTGCGTAACCGGATTACCATTTAAAAATAGTGTGAATTGGTTAGGTTCAACACCTGATACGATGAAAGTAACCTCGTAGATTCCTGGTGTGGTAACAATAATTTGAGAGGTACTAGGGACGTGCGTAATTCCAGGTGTAACTATGCCTGTTGAACTAAAAATAATATCTGCCTCTACAGCTACAGTTTCAGCGGCCAGATTATATATATATCCATATTCGCACAAACCGCTACATGTTGTTGGTGGTGTTACTGGAGTGCCACCAGTAATTCCGCATAGTTCGACAGCTCTGAATGGTCCTATTTGTTTTCCGCATAAGCAGGAACGTTTATTACAATTACTACAGTTATCCATTTTCTCACCTCCGTTTATAATATTTTATTCGTTCAAAAAACGGAGTAAAGGGCAATCGGCTACAATCTACTAATAATTTTATCTCCATAATTGAAATTTATTTTAGAAGAGTTTGGCTACAAATTTAATATATATGAAGGTAAGTAACTGTAGACTTTGTGAATATGGCAAAACAAAATATTGAAAAAAGTCCCCGTAAAATTGGGGACTCATTAACAATTAATTATTCATATCTTTAAGGCCAGGGCTGTGTTCATTTGGCATCTCTGGCATAACAGGTACTGGGAATCCTTCNTGGTGGAGGAGTCACATTAAGTGTTCCACCATTTCGACTTGGTGTTTGTCCTTGGAANGATTTCCCCGATACGCGTAGGATCTAATCTAAAGTTAAATTGAGCATTGTGGTAACCCAAATCAATAAATTTTCTACACTCTGGATATTTATTGATATCGTAATTAGGTACTGGGAACAGCTTTCCCCAATCTACGCCTAATGTTTCTAGGGCTTTTGCAAATGCATTTTGATGAGCATTGTCTCGAACAATAAGGAAGGCAATCGTTTCCCTAAATGTTTGATTAGAACTCATTTCATAAATGCGAGTTTTTTGGAGCACTCCTGTTGACTCTAGAACAAGGTTATCTAATAAATCAGCAATGAGATTTCCGTGCGCATACACCCAAGAGCCGTTCCAAGGATTACCGGCAGCATCAACAGGTAACGATGATTGAGCTCCAACTATATAGTGGTGTGGGTTAGCGTGTCTAACTGCATCATTTAAAGGGGCTTGATCAATGCCGCTATTTCCTGGTGCCGATGACTCACCCGAATCGTTTAACAATTGATTAATTGTATTTTGGACAAGCTCTACGTGAGCGATTTCTTCTAAAAAGACACCACGAAGTAAGTCGCGATATTGTGTTTCTTTACCTCTAAAATTTGAGCTTTGGAAAAAATACTGCATCATAGTTCTCATTTCACCATAATGGCCACCTAGAATTTCTTGCATCACACGTGCAGCTACAGGGTCTGGTTTATCGGGTTTAATGATATTAATTAACTCTTCTTTGTAATAATACATTTCCAAGCCCTCGATTCGTGAAATAGTAATTATTTTTCAGGGTGATTTACGTGTAATGGTGGCGGTACTAGCCAACCTTTTTCTTTATTAAGGCGTAATAGTTTGGCGCCAAGTTGTGCTTTAGCTGCATGGAATTGACCATACATTAAGCCAATGTCTTCTCTAATTGACATACCCATTGCTTGACTACATGCAACTAAACCAGCAGCAGCATCTAAAGATAATGCGGCACTGATTTCAGGATCATTAAACTTTGCACCAGGAGGGATATCTTCTAGTTTTGCATCTGCACGTTCAGGCGGTGCAGGAGGTAATGCAACGCCATTGATTTTTAGTATCTCTTCTAATGGTTTAACTTCCTCTTTTGCAGCTTGAACAAATTCTTTTAGAATATTTTTCAAGTCTTTATCACCAGCATGATTATAAAACGTTTGATACCCAGAAATCATGCCATAGTTTGCAGCAAGATTTGTCCAAATACTGAACACCTCACCATAATGTAATGGTTGGTCTTTTGAGTTACCGGTAAACATACCCATACTTGCACTTCCTTTTCTGTTTTTTGCCATATTCAAACAAGGATAGTATGAGCTGAAAAAATATTATAATACTTGAGATTACCAAATAGATGTTGGTTGATAATGAATAAATTGGTCAATGATATTGCGGATAAAAAATATCCCGAATGCTCACTCTATGCTTAGATTTTTTTAGGGGTGAAAAATATGTATACTCGCTTAACATCACAAAATGGTGTATTTAGAATACCGCCAATTCAACGGAGTAATGACAAAGAATTAGATATGGCTATCGCTGACCTTGAAAAAAGAGGGTTTAACTTGGTGAGCCGTGGTAAAACACCTACTCAATATAGTTGTGATCAAACATACCGTCGAGTTTGGGCGATTATGGAGAGATATAAGTTTTAAAGAATAAATTAAAAGGATCACTTA
>NZ_LMBZ01000035.1:4392-4515 GCF_001439635.1 Solibacillus cecembensis
CACAGCTTTGCAGAGCTACGGCTTGGTAAGTCCCTTTTATGTTATCCGATAATCAAATTATAGCATAAGGGGGCAATCTTATGGCAGGGCAAGGGCAAATTGTAGACGTAGAATATTTAGTGA
>NZ_LMBZ01000035.1:4533-21809 GCF_001439635.1 Solibacillus cecembensis
CTATATGGTACTAACAGTTCAATGGGTTCATGGGGTGTGGCTCAATATGGATTAGATGCTGCAATGCCAAAAGGAAGTTCGATTCGTAGCGCAGAAGAAATGAAACGCATGGATGTACGCGAACGTAGTCAAATTCAACGCTTAGAGAAAATGCGTACTTATGTTTACGCTTTAGAGGTCGCATATGATCTAGTTGAGGACGAGCAACTACAAACGATATACGATTGCTTGTTGGATGGCATGACATATAGACAAATCGCTGAGCATCTATCAGCTTCAAAAGATTATGTACGATTAAAGAAAATAGCTGTGTTTAGCCAGATTAGCCAAAATAGCCAAATAAGTCGCATTTTGACTTACGAAAAAACGGCGGTGTAAACTGGGAGGGAGGTAGGAGCGGTTTTACTTCTCTTAAGAAATGACTTCGTCCTTTAAAAGAATAAAAGAATAAAAGCAATTCGTTTTTACCACAACAATAAACGAGAGGCTACTATTACTACTACGGGAGTGCTGCTTATGCAGTGCTCTTTTTTTATTATGCGAAATCAGACGGATGTATTGAATGCACTTCATATTAGAAAGGGTGAGTATCATGCGGTATATATTGCAATGTGAAGATTGTAAACGACCAGCTCCAGTTGTTAGTACGAAACATGGGCGTACGATTGTTGGGAATCCGACGGTTAAAAAGACCGTGGCAGATAAATGCGTATGTGGCGGGACGATTAAACCTATGATTGATTAGGGCTTTGAATAGTGCGTATTGCTAATCCCAGGCGGTGCGTGCTGTTGAGAGTGAAATATGAATTGGAACCGAATACCATTTTTGTTATGATTGGGTGGGAGGGGTTAATATGTCTAATGAAAAAAAAGAAAGTGAATGGACTGATAGAGATTGGAAATGGTTATGTAGTTATTTCATTTCAGCTATCATACTATTACTTGCGAATTATTACTTGGGTTGGAAAACAGATTTAACGATTGTTGCAAGTGCCGCATCTATTACTTTAGCTGTTTTAGCGATTTTTCTAACATTAAAGCAAGATACTGACAACAAAATGTACGCTGAAAGTAAACACGCCCAACTATTCGGATCTATTAATGAACTAGGAAATCGCATTCAGGAAAATGATAGGGTTATTATGAATGTCAGTGATTCAGTTAATACTGAAAAAGAGGTAATTGACCGTAAGGAGGCATATACATACGAACAATTAATTGCATATGGAGAAAAAATTAAACACGAAACAATCCAGACATTTGAAAAAGAATTAGAAAAGAATTTATTAAATGAATTTAAAAACATTAATAATTCTAGGGCGAACAATCGTAGAGATAGAGAAAACGAGATAATACTTCTATTGACGGATAAAATTGAAGATTATACAATCCCGGAAGTTGCAAATCAATTGAAAAATTATGGGATTTATATGACTGAATCAGTAGTGAGACGTAGAATAGAAGAGATAACAAAGAAACGTAAACTTTAATGTTTGCGTTTTTTTATTTCACAAAGCAACTAGCATAATGGGGTGATGCCATTGATTGAACGTAAATTGACAGTGAAACAGCAAGCATTTGCAGACTTTTATATTGAGTTAGGAAATGCCACACAAGCTTATTTACAGGCTTATCCGAATGTGAAGAAGGAAACTACAGCGAGCACTAACGGAAGTCGAATGCTTGGAAATGCTAAGGTGAAAGCCTATATAGACGAACGAATGGAACAATTGAAGTCTGAACGAGTAGCAGACCAACAAGAAATATTAGAGTATTTAACTGCAATCATGCGTGGCGAACATACAGAAGAAACGCTACGAGGTATTGGTGAAGGTGCTCAAACGATTGACGATATTGATGTGTCAGCTAAGGATAGAATTAAAGCAGCAGAGATGTTAGGAAAACGCTACGCAATGTGGACGGATAAACAGGAAATTAACGCAAATGTAACACCGGTATTCATTGATGATATAAGCGGTGATAGCGATGGCAGTTAAAAAACTATCAGAACTATTACCAAAAGCCTTTCATCCAATATGGAATGCTGCACTAGCGGAGAAAATCCTTCACATTGTTTGTAAAGGTGGTCGAGGTAGTGGTAAATCATCGGATATAGCGCACATCATTACACAATTACTAATGCGCTATCCGGTTAATTCAGTGGGTATTCGTAAAGTAGACAATACAATTGAGGGCTCTATATTCGAGCAAATGAAATGGGCCATTCATGAACAGGGTGTTTCGCATCTATTTAAAGTTAACAAATCGCCTATGCGCATTACTTACATCCCACGTGGCAACTATATGATTTTCCGTGGTGCACAAGATCCAGCGCGAATTAAATCATTAAAGAGTGCAAAGTTCCCGTTCACTCTCGGTTGGATTGAGGAAATGGCTGAATTCAAAACAGAAGATGAAATTACGACTATCACTAACTCGCTATTACGTGGCGAATTGGATGATGGTCTTTTTTATAAGTTCTTTTACAGTTATAACCCGCCGAAACGCAGACAATCATGGGTAAATAAAAAGTTTGAGAGCTCATTCCAACCATCTAATACGTTTGTCCATCATTCGACGTATCTTGATAATCCGTTCATTTCAAAGCAGTTTATCGAGGAGGCGAATGCAGTTAACGAACGAAATGGATTACGTTACAGATGGGAATACCTTGGTGAAGCGATAGGGAGTGGTGTTGTGCCGTTTGATAATTTACAGATTGAAAAGGGTTCTATTACAGATGAAATGGTTGCATCGTTTGATAACATTCGGAATGGCATTGACTACGGTTACGCCACAGACCCATTAGCATTTGTGCGATGGCATTACGATAAAAAGAAAAATGCTATTTATGCAGTAGATGAAGTGTATGGAGTGAAGATTAGCAATCGTGAGTTATCGAAAAAGTTACATGCCAAAGGATACGAAAATGACCGCATTGCAGCAGAGAGTGCAGAGCCGAAATCCAATGCAGAGTTAAAAAATGAATTGAGTATTAAACGGATTTACGCAGTTAAGAAGGGTCCGGATAGCGTTGAGTATGGCGAGGAATGGCTAGATGATTTGGACGCTATATATATTGACCCTTTGCGTACACCAAATATCGCTAGGGAATTTGAAAACATCGATTATCAAACAGACCGTGACGGCAATCCATTACCTCGTTTAGAGGATAAGGATAACCATACGATTGATGCAACTAGGTATGCATTTGAAGAGGATATGAAAAATAAAAAAGGCATGACAATACTGAGATAAGGAGGTGCCTAATGTTTAGCACTACTCATACAGATGAACTAATTGCCTTTATAGAATCAAACAGACCAGCACCAACAAAAGTGCTGCAAGAAATATACGATGCTTTTGATACATCTAAAATGATGGAAGGTGTCCGTTATTATACGGGGGATTCGGATATTAATCGTAAACAGATTTTTAAGTATGTTGACGATGTGAAGGTAGTTGATTCTGAAGCAACTAATAAAAAAATTGTTTCGGGATTCCATAAAAATTTAGTTGATCAAAAGACAGCTTACTTAGTAGGTGAGCCGATGGTTTTCGGTAGCCGTTCGGATAATGCAAACCAATTAGAATTGCTCACTGAAATCATTGGAGAGCGATGGGAAGACACGTTACCTGAGCTTATTAAAGGTGCTTCAAATAAAGGTGTAGAATGGCTCCATCCCTTTGTAAATGAAGAGGGTGAGTTCGATTACATGATTATTTCTGGCGCTCAATTCATTCCGATTTATGATTATTCAAAGCGCAAACGTTTAGCGGTTGGTATTCGCTTTTATCCTTCTGGTGACGTCATTAAATTAGAAGTATGGACGGATGAAGAAGTCACATTTTTCGAGATGGTGAATAGCAAAATTGTGCTTGATGCCGATGTCGAGTTGAATCCAGCTCCGCATTTTACGGATGCAGAAAGTGTAAACGGTAAATCGTGGGGCAAAGTTCCATTTATTAAATTCGCGAATAACGATGAGGAGCTTTCCGACCTTCATTTTTACAAATCTGAAATCGATTCCTACGACGAATTGGTAAGTGATGCGCAAAACACCTTGAATGATATGCAAACGGTCATTATGGCGCTCACAGGCTATGAGGGCGAGGATTTAGGTGGCTTTCTTACGAACTTACGTCGTTATAAAGCAATTAAACTTGAAGCAGGCGAAGGGACGGGCGTTAATCCAATTACAATTGACGTGCCAGTTGATGCTTATAAAATGCAATCAGATCTATTGAAAGAAAATATTTTTGCGTTTGGTCAAGGTGTTAATCCTAGTCCAGACATTATTGGCAATGCACCGAGTGGCGTGGCGCTTGAAAACCTGTATTCATTGTTAGATATGAAAGCTTCAATCCTAGAGCGTAAATTCAATTTAGCCTTACGCGAATTCATGTGGTTCATTCAAGAATACTGCTCACTTGCTAATAAAGGCGACTTTGATTACCGCGATGTATCGTTCACTTTCAACAAAATGTTACTAACGAATGAAGCTGAAATCATTCAAATGGCTAACAATTCCGTGGGTATCATTTCGAATGAAACGATCCGTGAAAATCATCCGTGGGTAAAAGATGCAGTACAGGAACAGGAACGTTTGAAGCGTGAACGAGATGAATTTGATGCCAATCTACCTCCATTAGATGACTTTGATGCAAAAGATGGTGAATAACCATGAATCAATTAGAGATTCGTAAGCAAGTAAATGAGCTAATTAAAAATGCTGAAACTGATTTGGAATTAGTGTTCGCGAAGATGTTGAGAGAAGTTTTATTCGACATCGAAAAAATGTATAAAAAGCACCAAGTAAAGGGTGAACTATCTTATACAGACTTAAATAAATACAATCGTATGCACAGTCTTTTTGAACGGATTACAGAAATGGTTTCAAGTGAATACAAGATAATCATAAATGAAATCACTAAAATGCAAGAAACGGTATACGTTGAAACATACTTGCAGCATGCTTATTTGTTCGAGGTGTTCTCATCGATTGATATGGGCTTTCAGGTACCGTCTAGCGAAGTCATTAATGCGGCGTTGATTAACCCTATCGAATTTTTATCGCTACCCAAAATACTCACAGAACATCGTAATCAAATTGTTCGTGACTTGCAGATATTAATTACACAGTCTCTTATTCGTGGTGATAGCTATTGGGATTTAGCGAGGGAAATTGAAAGGAAGATGGGATTCAGCCGAACGAAAGCTATTACTGTTGCACGTACTGAAGCAGGTCGAGCACAATCTATTGCAGCAGAAAAGGCATCAGAGCAAGCTAGTAAATACGCAAAGATGAATAAGATGTGGGCTAGCTCACTTGATTTCCGTGTGCGTTCATCTCACGGGAAATTAGATGGTCAACGTGCAGATAAAGATGGTTATTTCCACTACAGGGGCTTGAAAGCAAAAGGACCTTTATTGTGGATGAAAGCAGATATGGACATTAATTGTCGTTGCATCGTTATCCATTTAGTTAAAGGAATGTTGCCAACTGTAAGGCGTGGCCGTAACTTTAATGATCCAGATTATCAGAAAAGGTTTAGAGATATGGTTAAGAAATATATGGACGATGAAGATTTAACGTTTGCACAGGCGCTTAGTAAGGCTGATAAGAACGTTAATGCTCCGTCTGTCCTTTTTGATAGCTATATCAGCTATGAGGATTGGTACAAGAAAATGACAGCTTAAGTCACTCAATGAGTGGCTTTTTATTTCGTCTTTTGCTCGTAGACGTTAAAGAACGAGTCTAACCCCTATCGTGTCGAACACGTTAAAAACGAAGGAGGATGTCGTATGTGGACTTTAGAAAAATTAGTTGAAGCTGGGTACACAGCGGAGCAAGCACAACAAATTATGGACGGCATGGGGCAAATGGTGCCGAAATCACGCCTTGACGATAAAATCGAGGAATTGAGAGTAGCGAATACAGAAATCGCTAATCGCGATACGCAATTAACTACATTGCAGGCTCAAGTCGGTGACAATGAAACATTAAAAAACCAAATCACAACTCTTCAAGCAGAAAACGCTACAGCAAAAACAGAGCATGAAGCCCAGCTAAAGCAGCGTGATTTTGACACTGCTCTTGACGGAGCTTTACGTGATGCTAAAGCGCGAAATGTGAAGGGTGTCCGTGCCAATCTAAATTTAGAAGCCATTAAATTAGATGGTGACAAATTAATCGGATTAGATGAGCAATTAACTGCACTCAAAACGTCTGATGATTATTTGTTTGCTGTTGAAGGTTTAAGGGGCAATACTCCACCAAATCCAGGAGGTGGTGGTAAACAGACAGATACTTCAAAAATGACGTATTCGGAATTAACGACGTATATGGCTAACAATCCAGATGTACAACTATAAAATAAAAGGACAGGTGAATAGTAAAATGAAAAAATTTACACCTATGACAACGATCCCGTTATTAGTGAACTTAAATTTACAATTCTTCGCAGGAGAAAAATTCGACGCGAAGTCATTCAACCCACAGGCATTCGGTGCGTATGTTAATCGAATTCCAACAACAAAACGAAACGAATTGATTAAATCAAAAGCGTTGAAACCTAACGTTGAAATCAAAAATCTTTTTAGCTCACAAACGACTACCGCATATGGTCGTATTCCATTATTCGGTGATTTAGATGGTGCTCCACTGAACTACGATGGTCAAACAGATATTACGGCTACTAGCACTGCAACTTATGAGCAAGGTGTGGTAGTAATCGGTCGTTCTAAGGCATGGATTGAGACGGACTTTTCCGAGGACATCACTGGAGGTGTTGATTTCATGGACAATGTAGCTTCACAAGTTGCCGAATATTGGGATGAGGTAGATCAAGATACTTTATTAGCAATTTTATCAGGTATCTATGCAATGACAGGTGCAAAAAATCTGGAATTTGTAAACCATCACACATACGATGTTACTGCTGCTACAGAAGCGTTAGTTGGCGCTACAACCTTAAATACTGCAATGCAGAAGGCTAGCGGTGCCAATAAAGGTAAATTCTCAATCGTTATTATGCATTCTACTGTTGCTACAAATCTTGAAAACCTAAAGTTATTAAAATATTTAACTTATACAGATGCTAACGGAATTGAACGTCCTCTTACTTTGGCTGCATGGAATGGTCGCATTGTTTTAGTTGATGATGCTATGCCTACGGAAGATATTGAAGAGGCTGGTGGAGTGTCTGCTCATACAAAATATACAACTTATGTATTGGGAGAAGGCGCCTTTTCATTCGAAAATATTGGCGCGAAAGTTCCTTTTGAAATGGCTCGCGACCCAAAAACAAATGGTGGACAAACTACTCTTTACTCTCGCCAGCGTAAAGTTTTATCGCCATTCGGTATTTCTTACGAAAAAAAATCACAAGCCACACTATCGCCAACAAATGCAGAATTGGCTGACGGTACAAACTGGACTGTTGTTAATAACGGCGATAGCGTAGCTGCTAATCGTAAGTACATTGATCACAAGGCAATTCCGATTGCTCGAATCATTTCAAATGGATGATAGGGCTGATTCCCTGCTATCTTAATTGAGGAAGGTGATGAAAGTGTGGGAACCGACTGAAGAGGATATCGCTCGATTAATATCTTTAGCTGGTGAAAAAGCAAATACCAAACGCACTGCGCATTACACCGAGCTCGCTCCTGTTTTATATGACGTCGCTTGTGCTTGGTGCAATAGAACGTTTGATATGTCAGAGGATGCAGAGCGACTAGAGCAATCAGCAGTTAAATTGTTCATCGCTAAAGCAGCTCAATACTATGAATTAAAAGTAGGCCTCGTTTCCCGCAAGATGGGGAGCGTGGCTTATTCGTTTGCGGAAGAAATGCCAGCAACCATGTACAAACCACTAAAGCCGTACAGAAAGTTGCGGTGGTAATATGTACGATGAATTTCCGCATGAAGTAACGTTGAAAGTACTAAAGAATGTTCCTAATGGATCCGGTGGAACTAAGAAGGATTGGGTACCTGAAAGAGATTTAGATTGTTTTGTAGACACCCCTTCAACCAATCGCTTAGTTGAAGCTAGCAAGCTTGGTATTACAATTCATCGAGATTTATATTGCGATTATGAAGAAGTGATACCTACAACTGCCCGAATCGAATATGAAGGCATTGATTATGTTATGTCTGGTGATGCAGAAGATCAAGGCGGTATGCATGAGGTATTACGTATTCCATTAAAGAAGGTGACGTAATGGGTATAACACGATTCGGAAGCAGGCAACTTTCAAGGGCCATTGATAAGTGGGGAGACAATATAATTGCTGATGTTAAACGAATAGTAGTTGAAACAGCTGAGCTATTAAAAACAGAGGCAGTTGCAAGAGCTCCACATGACACAGGTGATTTGAAACGATCAATCGAGGTTATTATCCTAGGTGATGGTTTAACTGCAATTGTAACTGTTGGAGCTCATTACGCCATTTATATTGAATTCGGTACGGGTATATATGCAGTGAGAGGAAACGGCCGTAAAACTCCATGGGGCTATTTAGATCCGAAAGGTAGGCTCGATGAAAATGGACAACCCTTGTGGATTTGGACAAAAGGGATGCGCGCTCAACCTTTTTGGTTCCCGGCTATCGATATTGCCCGTGATTACTTCAAAAGAGAAATGAGAAAACTAGGAAGGTGACAATATGAGTTCACCATTACTTGAATTGCAGACTGCAGTTGTACAGCGACTAGCAAGCGATGTAGATTTATTAGCTATCATGCCGATTGATTTGATGGCAGATGAAGAAAAAGACCGCCGATTATACGATTATATTCCAGAGGATGCATTGAGCCCTTATGTGCATATTGATGCACCAGTCATCTCAAAGGTTTATGTCGCGCCGGAAGATTTAGTCGACGTTAGCTTTACGTTGCATATATGGCATAACCAACAGCTCACAGGCGATTTTGGAAATCATGCACCAGCTTTGTTATTGCAAGCAGTTAAACGAGCATTACGTTTTAAACTGATTATGCCGAACTATCAAGTGATGCAAGTGAAAATTACAAATGAACGGATATTCGAGGACACCAATGTTGATGTAAAACATGGTGTCCTTTCGTATACCTACAAACTATTAAAAGTATAGGAGGAAGTATCTTGGGTAAAAAAATCTTATTAATCCAAGCGGTAGATAACATTCTAGGAGCAGACGCCTTAGTACCAGGTTTACAACGAGATTTAGAGCACTCTATGAGTCGCAGTAATTCAACAGAAGGATCTAAAATGGGGTCATTTACACAAGTTGGTTCTTTATCAGAAACGGTTTCAACGTCCTTTTTATTTAAAAAAGGCGATGGTGGACAAGCCGAGTTACGTCGAGCAATGAAAAAGGGGCTTGAGGTAAAAATTTGGATTGTCGATACAGAGAAAAATGCCGACGACAAGTACGATGCATCCTTTGGTTATGCGGTACTTGGTGAACTTTCTTTCACTTATCCTTACGAGGGCGTTGAGGAAATCTCATCGGAACTGGCCATCCAAATCGAAACGGTAGATGGTCAATTTGAGGAGTTACCAGAAGGGCTTGAAGAATTTGCGGAGTACGGTTTCGAATTACCAGGTGAATACACAGGCGATCACTTAAATCGCACAAAGACTGTATCACCAGGACCGTAAGTAGCAATTAAATATTTTATAGAAGACGGGCGAAATGCTCGTCTTTTTTCATCTTAAATCCCAAATACGAAAGGTTGATATACACATGGCGGTTTTAATTATTAAAGATACGGAATTCGAATTAAAGTTTTCAATTATGCTAGACAAAGTCCTAAATAAATTTATTAAAGACAACGAAGATGCGGACACGAAAAAAGGCAAAGAAAAACTATCCGGTGGTATTTCTAAAGTGTTGCCGCAATTAATCGAGATGGACGTTGAAACTTTAGCGCAAGTATTTGAAATGGCAAATAAAATTGCAGTGAAAGATAAGCAATTCAAAGGCAATTTCGATGATATTTTAGAAGCTATTGACGCACGTATGAACGAAGATGATGACGCGACAAAAATCTTTGCTGAAGTATTTGAGGCTATCGACAGTTCCGCTTTTTCTCGCAACGAGTTGACGAAATTCGTGGAGAATATGAGTCTCGTAAAAGAGCTGCGTACGGACGAGTTAGACGAGCAAAAAGCGGAGTTAATGATCAAGCGTCTGAACACGGGTTATCAGAAAATTACGGGCAAAGTGCTAATCGAAACGACAACCGATTAAGTTATGACGATTTTGAGCGTGAAACTGCACGCTTGCTAAGTGTTTACGATGAACAGTTAATGTATAGCTGGACCTATAAAGAATGGTCAAATCGCATAAAAGGAGCAAACTTAGCTATCATTGATGCGCATGAATTAGCAATACAAGCCGCATGGGTAAGTGGTATTGTCTCCCGTCCGGTAAAAGGGCGACCAAAAGGACCTGATAAATACTTTGACGCAAAACAGGCCCGCAAGCAAGTTATCGAAGGTGGTCAACCGAAGAAGAAAGCTGACTTTATGCTATATGACCGCATGAAAGTTGGTTTAAAAGGATTCGATTGGCGTGGAGCGTTCGTACAAAAAGAAAAATAAGTAGGAGGTGAGGTGATGGAAGAACGCTTTGAAGCCCACGTCGGTGCCAATATAAGAGAATTTCAACGGCGAATGAGAGAGGTAGACCGTGAAATTGAACAATTGGCAACTGGCGTTGATGTCGATTTAGAATTAGCGGCTGGGGAATTTCACGCAGAAATGCAACGCGTACGGTCTGAAATGGAAGACTTAGATCGTGAAGATTTAATTGTACAAGTTGATTTAGCTTGGAAGGAATTTATGCGAGACTTAATGGAAGTGTACGCAATGGCTGAAAATCTTGACGACACAGTTATTGACGTTGAAATCGAAGCGGTTATAGCTGATTTTAGACGCGATTTGTTACGTGTCCGAGCGCAAGCACAAGACTTAGACGACACCGATGTAGATGTAGAGGTAGATTTAGATATAAGCCCTTTTACGAGGGCTATTTACATGGTCTACGCACGTTTATCGAGACTGGATGCAAGGACGGTATGGGTTAACGTCAGATTAAAGTATGATGAGTTTCAAAATAACATGGCAAAAGTCGCCAATCAAATGCGAAATTGGGGAGAAATCTTTTCTACGCAATTAACTGGTTCGATGATTGCTTTATTCCCGATACTCTCACAACTTATTAGTGTGTTGATAGGTTTAATTGGCTCCCTTGGTGTAATGATTGGTGTATTGGCTGGTCAATTATTTATTATGGCATCAGCGCTTAGTATTGCCGCTATAGGGTTTGTTGGATTAGCGGCGGTTGCAATCCCGACCATTAAAAATCTTTTTGACGAAACGGCTAAACTTACAGCAGAACAGCAACGGGCACGTGATGCATGGGACGGCTTTATTGATGTATATGACGAATTGGTCGCCAAAACAGATAGCGCCGTTTTGAGTGCTTTTACAAGCGCCATGCAAGGTGCGTCAAAAATATTGCAGTCACTTGAACCTATGATTATTGGTGTAGCAGATAGTGCAGCTAAATTAATGGATTCGTTTAATCAGTCTATTAATTCAAAACCGATTCAAGATATATTCGAAGCATTTAATCAATTCGGTCCTTCTATTTTCGAGAATTTTACTGCGGGCATCGGACATTTAGTTGCCGGGTTAGGTTCATTAATTGCCGCATTAGCACCAGCAGCAGAAGTATGGACACAAAACTTTAACGCTATGATGGAATCTTTTGCTGGATGGTCAGCAGGCCTTTCGGAAAGTGAAAAGTTCCAAGAATTTATTGCATATGTGCAAGAACACATGCCACTAATCAGCCAAATTTTGGGTGATTTAGTTATCGGTATTGTGGAGTTTTTCAGCGCATTTAGTGAAATGGGTAGCGACTTCATGGTCGGATTAGCTGAAATCATAGAGGGCTTTAGGGAATGGGCGTCTACATTAGATCAAAACGATTCGTTCCAGCGCTTTTTAGATTTCATCCGTGAATCTACACCAGCTGTATTAGACTTATTGAAAAATTTATGGCAATTCCTTGTTAATCTCGGAATCGCTATGGCTCCGTTTGGTGCAATTATCTTGGATTTAGTAAATAAATTCTTGTCTTGGATGAACTCGATGATGGAAACCCATGGTTGGTTTAGTAATCTTATCGGGGTAATACCTGTTCTAATTGGTAGCTTTATGATGTTGATGGCACCGATTGTGGGGCTAGTAACCTTATTCGGAACGAAAATTGTTGCAGCGGCAACTACAATGATTAGGATTTTCGGCTCAATAGGTTCGGCTATATCAAAATTAGCTCCATACTTAACGAGATTATTCACTGCATTCCAATCACTTATTCCGATTGTAACAAACATAGCCAGTAGAGTTTTACCGCTGTTAGGTCGGGCGATTGGCGTTTTAGCGGGTCCAATTGGATTAATCATCGGAATTGTAATATCGCTAGGTGTTATCATCTATAAAAACTGGGATTCCATCTTAGCTTATACAAAGATAATTTGGGGTGCTATCAAAGACTTTTTCACTCAAACAATCCCGGCAATTTATGACACTGTAGTTGAGTGGTTTAGTAAGATGTGGGATAGCATCGTCGAATTTATGGGGAATATTCTCAAATCAATAACAGATGGATGGAATGACGCAGTTAGCTTCCTTTCGGGTATTAACTTATCAGACATTGGTAAAGACATTATAAACGGGTTAGTAAAGGGAATTTCGGACGGCTTTGGAGCTGTGAAAAAGAAAGTCAAAGAGCTAGCAAATCTTATTCCCGATTGGGCAAAAGACTTCTTAGGTATTCACTCACCATCGCGCGTTATGATGGCAGTTGCAAAATGGATTCCTGCGGGTGTAGCAGAAGGTATTTTACGTAATGTCAACGTTGTAAAAGAAGCTGCTAAAAAGATGTCGGATTCCGTTACGCTTGATTTTACTAAAGAAGTGAATAAATCATCGTCTGTCTTTAAAAAATTAATGAACAACATATCCACAACTGTAAAAGCTACAGCCAAAAAGCAACAAGCCGATCGTTATGAGGCGCTCGAACAATCATTATCCGACTATAAAAAGTGGACGGATTTAACGCTTGAAGAGGAATATGGTTATTGGCGAGAAGCGGCCAAGTATTTGAAAGATGGAACTGGTGCAAAAAACAAAGCGTTAAAAAATGCAAGTGACATCCACAATGCTATCTTGCAGGAACAGTATGAAAATGAAATTAACTTTATTGATCAAGCGCGTGAATACGGCATGATGTCACTAGTTGACCAAATAAAAGCTTATGAAGAATACATTACGCAGTACAAACTTGGCACCGAGCAACAAGTAGCATATGAAGAAAAGTTATACGATGCGAAAAAGACGTTGTATACCAACTTACAAGATATTGCTTCCAACTATTTAACGAAAATCCAAAGCGTTTACGAAAAGTTAGCGAACGAAGAACAAAAATTACGCGATCAGTATCAGCAGACATTTGATGCACGGAAAGAAACATTAGCTAATACGTGGGGCTTGTTTGATGAAGTTAAACTCACTGAGATGACTACGTATAAAGAAGATGGTTCCGTAGATAAGCAAATCGATTTAATTGGGAACATGCGACAACAAGTAGCGACGATGTCCAACTGGATGAATGACATCTTTAGATTACAGTCATTTGGCTTGGATGAAGCTTTACTTAAAGAGCTGCAACAATTAGGTCCGAAAGCTTCTGCCGAGATTTATGCACTCGCAAATATGTCCTCACAGGAATTAACGGAGTATCAACAACTTTGGAAAACTAAAATGGATTTAGCTGGACAACAAGCGACATCTGAATTAGCTGGAGCTCGTGAAGAGATGGAAAACGAAATTATGAAACTTCGCGAAAATGCTGTAGTTGAATTAGAAAAATTGAAAAATGAAATGCTAAAAGAAGTCGATGAAATGGTGAACGGTTCTATCGATGAATTTGACTACCTTGAAGCAACTCTCCCTGAGATTGGACGTAAAGCAATGGAAGGTTTAATTAACGGCTTCAAATCCATGAAAGGCTCATTGGATTCAACTTTAAAGGATATCGCCAATGATGTATCCAACTCAATGTCCAATATTCTACAAGGCGAGCATTTCAATGCAACCACAGCTATGACGGGGTTATCGTTTAACAACAATTCTAATGCTAAGGTGAATACATCTGTTTACAATGAAACGGAACTTGCTCAACCAGATGTAAATGTATCAGTAGTTCAGATGTGGGATGGCGATAGCGTAAAAACGTGGATTGATGAAACTGATGCAACTAATACCAAACTAAACATTAAGAAGAGGTGATGTCGTATGACCATCATAGAAAAAATGAATGGGGAACGTTTTGATTTAACTAAATACGGCATCCCTATTTTAAAGGTTGGTCCGGTAGACATTGTATATGATTCAGAAAACATAAAAGGTCGTGCCGGTCGAAATCGCACCACTCGATATTATGGCATTCGTAAACTGCAATTAAAACTTTTATTGGATGCGGTCGATGAAACGGACACCATTATGCTACGGGATCGTTTGGCTGAAATTTTAGATGATGCAGAGGACTTTTATGTATATGAACAAGTCTCGAAAGGTTATGCTTTTGAATTTCCTGGTGAGAGTTCGTTTAAAAACTCAATAGACCAATTAAAATGGAAACCCCATATGTACAAGCGTTGGCGCGTTGAACGTATTAATAATGACGGCATCGAATGGAACGGGCTAAAGGGAAAGCGTGTCATCGAATACGAAACAAGTGATTTACCATTTGGTGAAACGCCGTTTAGAAGTTTGGATTTACAGAATACTGAAAAATCGTGGGACATCGGTTTATTAGCATGGGGGCTTGGATTTGAATGGGATGGCACTATGCCTTCCTATTCTTTTGCAAGTAATTCATTCACCGTGAAAAATTTAGGAAATGTAAAATTAAACCCACGTCATATGCCAGTGAAGATTACTGTAAAAGGTGTTTTCCCATCGGGCTTTACGCTAACAAATCATTCGACCGGCGATGTTGTATCGTATACAGGCTCACTATCAGCAGGTGATACGTTCACTATAGATGGTGTGAGTTATTTGAAAAACAATCAGCACGTTACAGGCGATACAAACAAAAAAATAATGACATTACAAAAAGGGGATAATCAATTCTCATTGAATGGCGGTACTGTGCATTCGATTAGTTTTGATATTCCTTTTTATTATTTGTAAAGGAGGTTTTTAGAATGGTGGAAAAATTTCCATTGCATGATATCGATTCACCTCTTGATCGTGAAGAACGATTGAAAGTACTTGAAAACTGGCATCGTATTACAAGATATTTCAATCATCTACAAGAACAATTTAAAGCATTAGCTGGCGGAAAAGAAATCGACGAAATCATTAAGGCGATTATCACTGCTACGGAAAATGCTGAATTAAAAATTGAAGAAATGCGCTTATTAATTATCCAAGTAGAGCAAAAAATGGACGATATTGAATTAGCGATCCAAAGAGCTAATGACGCTGCAGATGATGCGAATACATTAAATGTTGCTTTAACAGCTTTAAAAGTGCAGTTAGAAACGTTGCAAGTCGAGTTAAGTGACATTGTAAATAATGAAAATGAGCGCATTCAAAACGAAACAGTTCGAATTTCTAATGAGGAAGAACGTATTGTTAACGAAAATAATCGTGTAAATGCTGAATCTGAGCGCGCTATTGAATTTGAAAATCAAACGCAAATCATCGATGGAAAAGTAGAAATCATGGATAGTTTGATTGACGAGCTGAAATCGCTAGCTTATTCACCAACTGCGACATATAACTTCCCTAATCTTGTTACACACTTAGGAAGTACATTTATAGCGTTGAAAGAAGTTATGGGCATCGTGCCAATTGACGATGGTATTAACTACCGTTTGATTGCCCTGAAAGGCGCTAAAGGTGATAAAGGAGAAACGGGTGCAGCTCTATCGATCTTAGGTAAACTCACAGACCCATCTCAATTACCTCCAATTGGAACGGCTGGGGATGCATACACAGTGAACGGTGAATTGTATGTGTGGTCAGAAAATACAGGTGCATGGGAAAATGTCGGTAATATCAAGGGTGAAGAAGGCAAGTCCGCTTATGAAGTGGCAGTTGAAAGTGGATTTGTTGGTACACAAGCCGAATGGTTAGAATCACTAATCGGACCACAAGGCGAGAAGGGAGACCCATTCACATATGCCGATTTTACTCCGGAACAATTAGAAGATTTGCGAGGTCCGCAAGGTGGACAGGGTATTCAAGGTGAAGACGGTCCACAAGGGCCTCCTGGGCGAGACGCAGATTTAACAGAAATCACGCAAACCGTGACTGAATTAAAAACAGAAGTTGCTACGCATTTGGACGATGATGAGCGGCATGCAACAAAAGTAAAGCAAGATAGATGGAATGCAACTAGTAATGATGTGTTAACTGGTGGCAGACTATCGGCTGGTGGCAAGGCAGTATCAGACTGGAATTTAGCAGTAGAGAATGGGTTTTATACTTCTTCTTCTACAACTCTAAATACTCCAGTTAATACGTTTTGTTCGGGTGAAGTAGAAGTTTTTAACTCTAACTTTTTAAAGCAAACTATAAGACAAGTTGACCAATCAGTTAATAAATCATTTACAAGAGTTAGACAAAGTGGAATTTGGGGATCGTGGGTAGAAGTTGATAAACTACCCGCACCAACAAACGCAGTGTTAAATACTGGGTGGAAAACTCACAGTACGTCTGTTCCGTTAAATTACTACAAGGACACGTTTGGAGTTGTGCATATTTATGGTCGAGTTGAAGTTACAAGCACCAGCGCAAATATCATTACTACATTACCGATAGGTTATCGCCCGTTAACACAAAGAGATTCAGTTGCGCTAGCAGGAGTACAGACGCCTGCGAGTATATCTATATTTACAGACGGTACAATCTATTCAGCTTCCGAAAAAATAGTGGGAGCAAACACACTTGTTGACATATCATTCCGAACGGATTAAGGAGGTTTAAAATGTACGCATATGAAATAGATGATAATGGATTTATCATCGCTAACTATTTAGTTTGTGGAGATGTAGAAATTCCAGAAAGTTGTATCACTGTGCAATTGCCACAACCGTTACCGTTCCATAAGCCAAAGTGGAGCATAGAAGAATGGGTTGAAGGAGAAACTCAAGAAGAAAAAGAAGAACGCGAATCACAGCAATTACTAGACTCTCTAAAAC
>NZ_LMBZ01000035.1:21815-28664 GCF_001439635.1 Solibacillus cecembensis
GAAATTAAGATGATTACATTACTAATGGAAATGGAGGTCATTTAATATGACAGAAACACATTTAGAAGGATTAACTTTAGCTGAAAATCGTTTAACGAAAGCATACGCTACATCTATTTTAGGTGGTGTAAGAACTATTGTAAATGTTACTCCAGTAAAATTAAAACCGTATGTAGAACTTGAAATTGCTGAACGTGAAATTGCGGCATTAACGTAAGCAATTGTCCCAAAATGCGTAGTAATACACACTAATGTGTAATGATAGATATTTATCAAAGCGTGCTCAATGATTGCGCTTTTTATTATTTTCAAAAGGCGGTGAAAAATTGATAACCGTTAAATATAATGGTGCAGAATATCCCGTAAATCATATCAAAACGGCACGGCGTCAATTTGCCGTAAATGATATACCTGAGCTTTCAATGATTGTCATTAATCGCGATAATAACCCAGCCTACCCATATTTAAATGAAGAGGAAATTATCGTAACAGAGGATGGCCACGAATGGCGTATTAAAGCAGAGTCCGAGGTAGCGCATTACAAGAATCTAAACGCGCAACATATCTTATTGGATTTAGCTGATATGCCTTTCAATGAACAATTAAGTGGCATCTACACGCCCAAAAGTTTATTGTCTGCTATCATTGACGGTTCGGGATTTACCCTTGATTTAAACGATTCAGAACTGCCCAGCGTTACGTTAGATAAATTCGGTCGTAAAAATCGTTGGAAATGTTTAAAGGAAGCTACCGAAATGTTAAAAGCTGAATTCACCGTATTGCCTGGACGAATCATTAAAATTCGGAAACGCTTAAGTGGTGATAAAGGAAAACAGTATCGTTACGGTTATAATCTTAAAAACATTACAAAGAAAACAGATTCAAATGATGTTGTAACTCATATTATTATTAACTACGGTGAGGATCACGCTCAAACGGTTACTTTCGAAAGTCCGACAGCCAGTAATTATAATCGTGAATTTTACGGCGACATTATTAACGACGAACGCATTGAGGACATTGAAACTGCACGTCTACGAGCTGAAAGGGAATTTAAAGATATTGATTTATCGTATGAATTAGACATTGCTAAAATCGGAAATGATTGCGAGTTAGGTGAAACGATTCACACGATTTACGAACCTTTAGACGACCTTTCTATAACTACTCGCATCCTGAAAATAAAGGATGAATGGAATGGCGAGGAATTTATTTTAACCGATGCCACAGTAGGAAATTATGTTTTCAAAACGTCCGATGAAATGCTTCAAGACCAAATAAAAGATACCGAAAACAATGTTACTGAAAAAATCACTGAAACTAAAGAAGTCATTAATAAATCAATGCATTTTAAGTTTCAAGAAACTGAAGAAAAGATGCTGGACCAATATACGACTGTTACCACTGAATACAATGCAGCTATATCATTAAGTGCCCGTGAATTACGAACGGACATGTCACAAAATGTTGAGACGATTAATACGTCCATCACAGCTCAATACAACAAAATTACAGCTGAGTACAATTCAAGCATTAGTCAAACAGCGCAGCAGATTCGTAGTGAAGTAAATGCAAGTGTCACCTCAATCGGTAACGACATGCAAAACATTCGTAATGACGTGTCATCTGTTACACAAACGGCATCCCAGATTGAGTCGCGTGTAAGTAGCCATGATATGACGATTAGTAACCAAGGGACCCGTATATCAAGCGCAGAGAGTAGCATTACGCAGCAAGCTAACCAAATCCAACAACGCGTTTCATACACGGATTACACTGGTCGAGCGATTACAAGTTTAATTAATCAAGATCCATATGCGGTATCAATTTCAGCAGATAAAATTAATTTAAATGGTGCTGTCATTGTGAATGGTAGTATATCTGGCGCAACTGATATTAATGTCCAACGTAATGTAACCATTGGAAATAATCTTTATTTAGGTGGTGGTGGGAACAGGGGGATTCATTTTTACGGTAATAACGTCATTAGCACTGACGGATATAACATGCAAATATCAGCGCCGAATGTAAGGATAGACAGTCATACAACTATCGGCGGTAGCGGGTATAACACCAACATCGGTGGCACCGTCAACTTTTCTTATGCTGATAATATTATCGGTGTTGCTAGAGCTGATTCTAGCGGCATAGGTATTTCTGTTTCTGGCAAAACGTTATACGTTAAAGAGTTTGGGCGTACGGTCGGATCAGTAGAATTAAAATAAAAAGGGGCAATTTAAAATGGAAGAAAAATATCTAGTATCATTAACGGCAGGTATGCAATTTTGGACAACAGATTTAAATTTAGCTACATTAAAAGTATTAATGAGTAGAAATAATATTTTCGCTGTAAAACTCGGAAATAAGAGTTTTACAAAACACGCTATCGGTTTTATTGCAAAAGCGAAGTCAATCGAGACAGATGGTAATAATGTGGTGGTTAAATTAAACAACGAATTGCTGTATACAGCAGCTGATGATACAGACAAAGTAATTACCGATTTAACCGATTCGTTGAATAAACAAGATTGGATATTACTTATTGATTCAATTTTATTTAACCGAGGTCTTTTCCAGTATGCAGAGCCTTATATCGACGATGGAGAAACGCAGTCAATCGACTAGCGTTATTTTTTATGTTAAAAACAGGCGGTATGAGCGCAATCAAGGTGGGCAACTACCCACAAAGTAGATTCTCGATGCGTCTCACAGAGTTTTTATATTAGTAAGAAGAAGGTAGGAGGTCGAGGATGTGTTAGAAACAATTAACAATTGGTTGCCAATAGTAACAGCATTAATCGGAGGGCTTTTATTTATTTGGCGCATTACGAACAATCTTAATAAAACATTAATCAGCTTAACATCAGGCATCAATCAGCTAAACGTGCATCTAAATGAAGTCGATGAGACGTCAAAGGAATCAGCACGACGCATCAATAATCACGAGGTACGCATTGTCGTCCTTGAAAAAGTAGCGGGTGTACAAAAAAATGTTGTGGAGGATAATAATTATGAAAATCAACTGGAAAGTACGATTAAAACATAAGCAATTTTGGGTGTCGTTAATTGCATTACTACTTGTGCTTGCGAATCAGATCGCAGGCATTTTTTATGTCGATATCACAATTTACAACAATCAAATTACAGCCATTTCCGAAACAATTCTAAGCATTTTAGGCTTACTTGGTATTATTATCGATCCGACTACTGTTGGCACATCTGACAGTAATCAGGCGCTAAAATATGATGTACCTAGAAAGGAAGATGGTAAATGACTTATGCAATTGAAAAACGTTTAATGTCAGGTTTACCAAGCAGGGCATTAACTGAAGTAAAGTATGTTATCGCCCATGAGTCAGGTAATCCGAAAAATTGTGGTCCAAATGCTTTAGAGAATGAAATTACCTATATGAACCGAAATAAGGCAAATGCTTTTACGTCTCACTGGGTAGGCGGTAAAGGTAATATTGTACAAGTTGCGCCGGTCAATCGTTTGCAATACGGCTGTGGTCCGAAAGGTAATTCGTATAGCTATGCCCAAGTGGAGCTAGCAAGAACTGATGATAAAGAACAGTTTAAAAAGGATTATGCCGCTTATATTTGGTTATTAAGAGAGCTGGCAAAAGAGGTTGGAGTACCTGTTGTGTTAGATGGACCAGGTAACGGCATCAAGTCACACCGTTGGATCACGGATAATTTAAAAGGTACGACACATAGAGATCCGTACTCATATTTAGCGAGTATGGGAATTACAGAGGAACAATTCAAGCTAGACATTAAAAATGGAATTGAGCCAAAAGAGGAAGTAAAGGTTGTACAAACTGCAGAAGCTAAAGTAATGTTAAATGATAGTAAATCCATTCCTGCTGTGATTATAGATGGTAGGACGTATGTGCAAGCGCGAGAAATTGCGGATTTGTTAGGATTGAATCTAGTCTATAACAATGAGAGTAAAATAACAAAGTTGTATGAGGTAAAATGATAAATTAATCATGTATTGAATATTATCTCTCAACGATAGAAGAACAATACCCAGGCACTCATTTAACAGTGAGTACCTGGGCTTTTTTAGTTTATTGCTGTTTGTTAATAATGCCTAAGCATTCCAGCCAGTCTAAATAAATTATTTTTCAGTGCTTATTTCCATTTTACAGTCACTTCACATCTCCCTGTAACTTCAGGTCCTAGTAAAGCGAAATCGAATCCCTCAGCTACTACATTTGCAACTTCATTAAGTGGTAACAAGTGTGTAGTTAGTTCAGCTTGATTTTCACCAGGTGAATGTAGGTTAAGACTTTTAACATTATTTAATTCAAATGTTATAGTGAGTTTCTTACCATTTCCAAGATCAATAACTCGTTTTGTTGGTTCTTCAAGGAGATTTTTTAACCCTTCTATAGGTATAAAAACATCTGGAACTGCCGGTATTGATATATCAACACCACCCTTAGGGAAATTAACGTCTCTTAACCCAATCACTATACCTGGTTTATCTAAAAAAACTGACATTCTTTAAACATCTCCTTAAAAAATTATTTAACAACAGAATTATTATGACCCTCTTAATACAATTTATACAGTTATGAATCGGCAAAGACCAGCAAAGCTAATTTAGCCGAGCTGGTCTTTTTTCGTTACTATCATAAAGTCAATTTTTTAGATTACTTTCCTCATTAAAATCATCTTTGGGGATAATTTTTTAAATTAATCAAATTATATTAAAGATTATATAACAATATTCTTCGAATGAAGGGCTTTTGTTATATATTACCAAAAGGAGGAAATAAGATGAGACTAAAAGATAAAGTAGCGGTTATAACAGGAGGAGCAAGTGGAATTGGTCGCACAACTTGTATTAAATTTATCGAAGAAGGTGCTAAAGTCGTTGTAGCTGACTTTAATGAAACGAAAGGTACAGAAACAGTAAAAATGCTGAAAGAAAAAGGTGGAGATGCTGTATTTAAAAAAGTGGATGTAAGTGATCATAAACAAGTAGAAGAATTAGTAAATTTCACGGTTGAAACATATGGTCGAATTGATACAATGTTTAATAACGCAGGTATTGCTTTTGGTAAACATATTTTAGACCTTGAACCAGCAGACTATGAAAAAATTATTAAAATTAATCAAGATGGTGTGTTTTACGGAATTTCAACTGCAGGTCGTAAGATGAAAGAGTTAGGGATTCAGGGAACAATTATTAATACAACTTCCATTTTCGGATTTATCGCCNAATGCAGGTACTTTTAGTTATAATGCATCAAAAGGTGCTGTTCGATTAATGACGCAAACTGCTGCAGCGGATTTAGCTGAATTTGGTATTCGTGTNNNNAGTTGGTGTTGCACCTGGTGTTGTTGATACACCAATGTATGATCCTTTAAAAGAAAAAGGAATGACACACATTGTAACAGATAAACAGATGACAAAAAGATTCACAGCTCCAATGGATATTGCAAACGTAGTTGCATTTTTAGCGTCAGATGAAGCTCGTGCTATTAACGGATCAACGGTTATGGTTGATGATGGGTATACATCATTTAAGTAAAGAAAGTAAACAAAAGACCAGGAACTCAATTAATTTTGAGCCTGGTCTTTTTTCTCGTTTAATATTCTCTTACTTCAAATGAAACAATTATTTCTTTATGATTAAAATTTCACATAACAATCTTCATCTCTGTCTGGGTCAAAATATCGGAATTCTCTTATCCCGTGTTTATCTCGAAAATATTTCTTTACCTTTTCTAAATCTTCACCAAAAACAGGGTAAGGGGTAGAACGAAAAGAAATTTCATATTGTGAATAATTATTTATTCTTCCATAAAATGTTTCTTCATTAAAATGAATTTCAATATTGTGACCTCTGTAAATATTGTCATAGGTTCCGTCTTCATTTAGCCCGCATTTATCTTCAAATGGAATAAACTTAATTATATAAGTTCGCTTATTCGCAATTAGTGTTTCCATTTTGCTGTTACCCCCTTATAAAAATATGTATAAATTACATTTTAATGGAATAATTCGATTGAGTACATAATAATTTTAACACTTGCCAAAATACAAACGTTTGTTCTATTATAGTTACAAACAAACGTTCTTGTTGAGGGTGCTTATAATGCAAGAACAATTAATAAAAGCAATGCAACGTAATCAATTGGTTGACATGATGTATGTATCTAAAACGGGTGAAATATCAAAACGGCGTATTAAAATTATTAAAATGGCTGACGATAAGTTTCAGGCTTATTGTTTCAATAAAGAAACTAAACGTACTTTTATTATCGATAACGCGTTAGCCATTGCTCCGGTCGTTTATAAAGAAGGGGCTGTTATCTAATGTTAAGTATCGACCAACGCCAATTAGTGCATGAGTATCTAGTGTTAGATTTAGCTGTACAATCCTTGCAAACCGATTATGAACGAATGGGAAAAACTGAACAAATGAAGATGAAAACAATTTATTTACCGATTATAGACAACTTATTAAAAAGCGTACGTAATGATTATTTAAACCAAAAACGCCTACTCGCCAAAGATAAAATACGATTTGTTAAGTGGACGAAAATTGACGAGCATTTTAGTGATGTAATCGTGGCTACAGCTGGTGAAGATATAACCATCCGATACGCTAATCGAGCAATAAAAACGCATGTTGAAAATATGTTATTAAGCCGTATGAATAAATAAAAAGCTGCCGTTTTGAATAAAGATTAATCAAAATGACAGCTTCTTTGTATTTATTTTTTTAATAAGCCTTATTGAACTAAAGCCCCGGTTAGTTCAAGAAGAAGTTACAATTCAATTGTTTTTTCGCTTCTTTTACGATGGTTGTAATTAGAGATTCTCTTGTA
>NZ_LMBZ01000040.1:0-457 GCF_001439635.1 Solibacillus cecembensis
GTCACCGGTAAAATACCGACAACAGGTTGCTTAAAATAGGTGTTTTATTACTGTCTCAAAAACGACAGGCAGTGCCACATTTCAAGTGTTTTATTTCGTCCCAAAACTTGTATTGAACGTTTATTAGGTTTATTTTTTATACTTTATAAGCTTTGGTTGCTTTGGTTGCTTTGGTTGCTTTGGTTCACTAAAGCAAACTGTTAACATAAGTACATTAGTTCACAAAGGCTTCTTATAAATAACAAGAAAAGGTGCCAATAAAGAACCAATTATACAAATAAAAAAAGCTATGCCAAGTGTCACAAGTACATTGCTAAAAGGGGACAGGAAATAACCGAAGATGAGCATTGGAAGAATAGTAAAAAAGACAAAAATTAATCTGCCTTGTACTGTTATCTTATGTGTTGTATCGCATTCGTTACATTTAATCGGTTTATAACTCTGCCAACAGGATTTA
>NZ_LMBZ01000040.1:469-17227 GCF_001439635.1 Solibacillus cecembensis
GCATTTCTCGCATTTTTGCAAAGCTAATCACCTCCGTATATTAGTATTTCTAGATAAATCCCCCGATACCTTTAAAATCTTCCCAAGCGGTGTTGCATTTGGGAACGTTTTTAGATTTATTCTGTATGCTTTATAAATGATTGCGGTACTAAAACACTTCATACTGTTAAATAAATTTATTTTATAAAATGGTTTATTAATTGTTCCGTTGTTAATATTGTGGCAAATTCATTGTGCAATGTAGCTAAAGAAATATTGTGTATAGTTTCTGCATCATAAAATGTATCATTTTGGTCTTTCATACCAAAAGCTGCTGTCGCATCTGAAATCAAATATGTATCAAAACCTAAATTACCACTCATTCTTGTAGTTGTTGATACACAATGAGGTGTAGTTAAACCTGTTATTACAACTGTTGTTATCTCATTTCCCCTTAAAGAACCTTCTAAATTTGTGCCTATAAAGCTGCTATTTACTTTCTTTGTTATAATTACTTCTGCATCAACAGGTTCAACTATTTCTTTTATAGCAAATCCCTCATTTTTCGGATAAAATACAGAACTTGGATTGTCCGAAGTATGTTGTATGTGAATGACTAACCATTCTTTTTCTCTCCATAATTTTAATATTTTACTTATGTTATCTTCTGCATTTAAATTATTTCTTTCTCCCCACTTCTTATCATCAAAGGCTTTTTGTACATCAATTATAATTAAAGCTTTTTTCTTTACCACTAAACCACTCCTAGCTTGAAATTTCTGTTTATTAATACATTTTAAAGCGAATTTTGTGTAACTAATAATATTGTATAAAACTATTAGGAGACTTTACATATACAGAAAAAGGTATATTATCTTAAAGACTTATTTCTATATTGAAAAGTATTCGTTATACTTTATAAAAAAAGGAGGGCTATTTTATGGACGCTATTGATGAACAAATTTTAAGACAACTCCAATTAAATGCTAAAATTTCGATGAAAGAGCTAGCTGCCTTCGTTCACTTATCAGCGCCAGCTGTTGCTGAAAGAGTTAAAAAGCTAGAAGAACAAAATATAATTGAAGGATACTATACAAAGATAAATTTAATATCTCTTAATCGGTCAATTGTTGCATTAGTTCTTTTCAAGTCATCTGATTGTAAAAAGCTCTCTCAGTTTTGTCATTCACATCCAGATGTACTTGAATGTTATAGAGTAGCTGGTGAAATCAGTTATATTGTAAAAATAGCAACAGCATCTGTTGAAACTTTAGAAACTTTTATTGACCAAGCGATGCTATATGGAACTCCCTCCACGAATATTGTCTTGTCTGGTTACGAAAATAAACCTTTATCGCTAAATAATATAATGGATTAAAAAACGCACTTAAGCCCCCGTTATTTGAAGTTGGATAGAAAAAATATAGTTAAACATATATTCGAACTATATAACGAGAAAATTTTATAGGTAATCCTTCTTCTGTTGCATTCTGCTCAAAAGCTTTAAATATTTTATACAAGTTTTTTTCTTTCAAAGTTTCATAATACACTTAACCAAAGTTACGAGTTAAAAATCCCCCAAAGTAACAGCGCTCTCAATCCCCCTACAACTCTATCAACCTTCCCCCAGCAACGATATTTTGAATTAAACTTCTTAGTCAGCTATAATGGACATACTGAGCTTTGAAAGGGGTTTGCGCAATGAAAGTTATTAAAATTAATCCACGCGGCTATTGTTATGGGGTAGTTGATGCAATGGTGATTGCACGCAATGCTGCGCTTGATACATCCTTACCAAGACCAATCTACATTTTAGGTATGATTGTGCATAATAAACATGTAACAGATGCATTTGAACAAGATGGCATCATTACGCTTGACGGAGATAATCGTAAAGAAATTATTGAGCAAGTAACAGAAGGGACAGTTATTTTCACTGCACATGGGGTTTCACCTGAAATTCGTGAAATCGCAAAACGCAAAGGGCTTGTTTCTATTGATGCAACTTGCCCAGATGTTACTGTGACACATGATTTAATTCGTGAAAAAACGGCAGAAGGCTATGACATTATTTACATCGGTAAAAAAGGGCATCCAGAGCCTGAGGGAGCAATTGGTGTTGCACCAGACCATGTTCACCTTGTGCAATCGATGAAAGATATTGAAAATCTTCAATTTGAGAACGAAAAAATATTAGTAACAAATCAAACGACAATGAGCCAATGGGATGTTTCCTTCTTAATGGACAGCCTAAAGGAAAAATTCCCTCATGTTGAAGTGCATAAAGAAATTTGTTTAGCCACACAAGTTCGTCAAGAAGCTGTTGCTGAGCAAGCAGGCGTTTCTGATTTATTAATCGTCGTGGGCGATCCAAAATCAAATAACTCCAATCGTCTTACACAAGTATCGGTGGAAATTGCCGGTACACCATCTTACCGCATTTCGGATATTTCTGAGCTTAAGTTGGAGTGGCTAGAAAATGTTGAAACGGTTGCCGTGACAGCGGGAGCATCAACACCAACACCGATTGTGAAAGAAGTCATTGCATTTTTAGATCAATTTGATAAAAATGATCCGGCAACACATGAAATCGTTCGCTCGGTAACACTTGATAAAATTTTACCGAAAATTAAAACACCAAAACCAGTCGAAAAAATTATGCCTTACTAAAAGTAAAAGCAGTAGCACATTGAATTATGTGCTACTGCTTTTTTCATTCATTCTTATCAATTACGCCTAGGCGTAATTGCGTCCAGATTTTTTCGAGCTCGCTCGAAAAGCTCCTCTTAAAATCTGTGACATCCGCCAGGGGCTTTAACATGATTCAGCAGGGGAAGACCCCTGCTGAATCATGTTAAAAAATATTGATTAACCGGCCGACCTACACTACCGTACTGAATATCGACATGAATCATCTGGCTTTTCTCCATATAATCCAAATAGCGCCTAGCCGTTACCCTTGCTACACCAATGCCCGCTGCCACATCATCTGCTGAGGCCCCACTATCCGATTGCTTTAAATACTGTAATACTTTTGCTAGCGTAGCTCGGTTAAACCCTTTTGGTAGCTCTTGTGAAAGTGGCTGCTCAAGTTCCGGCTCTGGATTTGTTTGTTTTGTTTGTCCCATTATTTCATCTAATTCCTGCTGGGTTACATCTTCTACGGACCCCATCTTTTCCTTGAACACACGATAATTTAGCAATGTTTGCTCCATCCGTTCAAATGTAAAGGGCTTCATAATATAATCATACACACCTAAATGGAGAATTTGCTGGATCGTCTGTACATCATTCGCTGCCGTTACCGAAATACAATCGACCTCTAAATTTTGATGACGAATTTGGCGCAAAGTTTCCACGCCATCTTGTTCTGGCATAAAAATATCCATCAAAACTAAATCCGGTGATAATTCTTTCATTTTTTCAATGCCTTTAATCCCATTTGGTGCCATATCAATGACTTCAAAACCGTCCACCCGTTCAATAAATTGACGATTGACTTCACGTACCATCGGATCATCTTCTACTAGCAATACCCGGATTGTTTTCACTATTCAAATCCCCTTTAAAGTTCAAAAGTCAAAATAAAGGTTGTCCCTTTACCTTCCTCACTTACTATCTCAATCGAGCCATTTCCTTTAGTAATCATTTCGTGAATTAAATAAAGACCGATCCCTCGATTTTTGCTATGCTTTGTTGAAAATCCATTTTCGAAAATCTTTTCTACCTGGTCCGGTGCCATACCTACACCATTATCCGCTACTAAAATTGCTAAAATTCCATCATTATCATCAATTGAAATCGTTACTTCTTTTTGCTCACGTTCGACTGCAACCAGTGCATCAAATGCATTTTCAATTAAATTCCCAAATAATACAACAAAATCATGATGATCCAGCTGTTCAGGAAATCGCGTCAATTTACTTTCTTCATCAATTAACACTTGAATGCCTAGCTCATTGCCCCGACTTATCTTGCTTAATAATAGCCCTGAAATATTTTCATTGTAAATGCGTTCATTTAAAAACTTTGTCACTTGCTCATGCTGAATTTTTACTTGCGATAAATAGTCGAGTGCTTGTTTATTATGACCGAGCTGTAATAATCCCGCAATCGTATGCAATTTATTTTTATATTCATGCGTTTGGATGCGGAGTGCCTGTACAAAAGCCTTTACCCCTGTCAGCTCTTCTGCCAACTGCTTAAATTCCGTTAAATCTTTAAAAATTGCAACCGCTCCAACTGATTGACCACCTACAAAAATCGGAATTCGATTGCTTAATATACTATGATTATTCACGTAAATTTCTTGATTATAAACCGCGCGACCACTCTCAACAATTTCAGGAAGTCGTGTATCTGGAAGCACATCATAAATATTTTTTCCGATATACTTTTTAGGATTTCCACCTACCCCTAAAATTCGGCTCGCCTTTTTATTAAAAATCGTAATGTTCATCTCTTTATCAACGGCAATAATGCCCTCATGCATGGCATTAAACGTTTCAGTCCGTTCCACATACATTTTCGCGATTTCATGTGGTTCGAGTCCAAACATTTGTTTCTTTATATGGCGCCCAAGTGTACGCGCTCCCCAAATACTAAATAAAATGGACAGCAAGATTGTGACAATCATTTCGTTTAAATTTTCTAAAATAAGCTCTAAAAAAGTCGGCAATAAAATACCCACAACGACAACACCAATTTGTTTATGTTCGTCATTTAACACTGGTACAAAAGCACGTACGACAATCCCTTGCTCCCCTACCGCTTTTGATATATAGTAGTTTTCATTAAATGCTGCTTGAATATCACTCGACTGACTCACCTGACCGATTTGCCCAGATGAGGGATGCGATAATTTAACGGAATCCATATTCATGACGACGATATACTGCGCATTGTTAATCACTTTAATTCGGTTAATCATTTGATTGAACGCGAGGCTATTTTCTTTAGTATCCGTATACTCCAACTGTTTTTGAACTTCTGGTAAATCAGAAACCGTTTGCGCCACTAACATTGCACGCTGCCCTAAATCGGTTTCATCATTATTCGCTAAATTGTTTAACAATAAAATACCCGCAACTAAAAAGGAGAAGGCGATAATGAAAAATGCCAGAAGCACAATTTTTCCATTCGTCGACAATTTATTAATTTTCATTTAATGCCTCCCTTTTTGCTCTATAATATAACAAACAACCAATGTAAAAAGACAACTTCTATTAAATTACTTGAAAAACTATCGATAAATGAGGTGATTTTTTGCGATTTTATTTAATTACGGCCATTGCTACACTCATTATTTTGCTCACCGTCCTATCATTTCGCCAAAATGTTTGGCAAACGAACGCCTTACCTTATGATGACGAACAGCTCGGCTTAGATGATCAAATTACCATTAACTTCAGTCATGTTGTCGCTGAAAATACACCAAAAGGACTGGCAGCCGATAAATTTGCGCAGCTTGTAAAAGAGAAATCACAAGGAAAAATAAATGTCCAAGTTTATCCAAATGGCATCTTATACAATGATGAAAACGAACTAGCGGCATTAAAAAATGGCGCTATTCAAATGATTGCACCCACGATTTCTAAAATGACTGAAGCGCTCCCTTCCTGGCAAGTACTTGACTTACCCTTCCTATTTGAAAATGAGGACCAAATTTATGCGGCACTGCATGGTAAATTAAGTAAAAACTTACTTGCAGAACTATCCACCATTAATGTGCATGGGCTTTCCTTTTGGAATAATGGCTTCAAGCAAATCGCGTCTAAAATAGAGCCCATCCAAACAGTCGAACAATTTCAAGGATTAACCGTTCGTGTCATGCCAAGCGATTTATTAGTACAGCAATTTAACTTGTTAGGCGCGCAGCCAATTAGTACGACCTTCAATGATTTATATAAGAAAATACAAAACAATGAAATTTTAGCGCAGGAAAATACGCTGTCCAACTTGTATTCAAAAGGTTTTTATAAGATGCAACCCCAAATAACGTTATCCAATCACGGTTTATTAGCTTATGGTATTTTAATGAATGAAGATTTTTGGCAGTCTTTGGATGAATCTTCACAAAACGTGATTACACAATCCTTAAAGGAAATGGAGCGTTGGCAACATGAACAAGCTGTCGCACTTAACAAAATCAATCTCCAACAATTGCAGGACAACCCAAATGTAACGTTCCATTCGCTTTCGGAACTACAGCGAGACCAATGGGCAAAAACTTTACAACCGATTTATCAATTCTATGAAAATATTGGAAACCCCCAATTTTTAACACAGCTCTATAAGGATATAGAAAAAACAAACGGAAATTTCTGACATCATACAAATAAACATAATGAACAAAACTCAACTACTTATAAAAAATAAGTAGTTTTTTCGTTTGTACTATAACAAATCAACCAGATACCAAAACAGTAGTATAACAAAACAAACCCTTATATGACTAGGTTTTACGCCATCATTAACTTTTTTTGAACAAAATGAACGATAAGTTTTTTATTATCAAAATAAATATTCGGAAAAAACTTACGTTATGATTGCAAATGTAAACGGTAACAAAAAAACGAGACGTAAATAGGGGGTTACCACATGAAATTACTAAAAAACTTAACAGTACAAGTTATTATTGCCATCATTCTAGGTATTATCGTAGGTGCGATTTGGCCTGAATTTGGTGCAAGTTTAAAAATACTAGCTGATTTATTCATCAAGCTAATTAAAATGTTAATCGCTCCAATTATCTTCTTAACCGTTGTTATTGGTATTGGCGGTATGGGGGACATGAAAAAGGTTGGTAAGATTGGTGGTAAAGCATTACTTTACTTCGAAATCGTGTCAACAATTGCCCTTGCTATCGGTATTATGGTAGCCGTGTTGATCAATGCTGGTGATGGTTTTGACACTTCTAAAGCTCAGGATGCGGACATTTCAAACTTTACATCCGCAGCAGCATCTTCTAGTGAGGCTGGTTTAGGTGGCTTCATCTATGACATTATTCCAGAAAACTTTGTCGGTGCAATTGCTTCAGGTGCTTTATTGCCAACATTATTCTCAGCGATCTTATTCGGTATCGCAACAGCTTCTTTAGGGGAAAAAACGAGACCTGTCATCACATTCTTTGAACAAGTTTCTGAAATTTTCTTCAAAATTGTTGGTATGGTAATGAAAATTTCGCCAATCGGTGCTTTCGGTGCGATGGCGTATACAATCGGTTTCTTTGGTTTAGGTTCACTCAAATCATTAGGCCTATTAATGGTTGCGGTATACATTACAATGTTCTTATTCGTTGTGTTCGTATTAGGCTCTATCGCGAAATACTTCGGCTTCAATATTTTCCGTTTTATCGCATACATTAAAGATGAAATTTTCATCGTTATTGGTACATCTTCTTCTGAATCGGCATTACCATCATTAATGCGTAAATTAGAAAACTTAGGCTGTGGGAAGCAAGTCGTTGGTCTTGTCGTACCAACAGGCTATTCATTCAACTTAGATGGTACGTCCATTTATTTATCGATGGCTGCGTTATTTATCGCACAAGCTTACGGTGTGGATCTATCATGGTTGGAAATTGTCACACTTCTTGGGGTATTAATGATTACATCAAAGGGTGCTGCCGGTGTAACAGGCTCAGGCTTCATCACATTAGCTGCTACATTAGCTGCATTCCCAATGGTGCCAGTTGAAGGGATCGCTCTTTTAATCGGGGTTGACCGCTTCATGTCCGAGGCGCGCGCTGTAACGAACTTAATCGGTAACGGGGTTGCATGTGTCGTTATTTCTAAATCAGAGAATGATTTTGATGCGGAGATGGCTGCAAAAGCAATGCCTGTGAAAGGATAGTATGTATAAAAGGCTACGAGTTTTGAATCGTAGCCTTTTTGCTTTATTAATTATTAACTTTCCTAGCTTTAAAAAATCCATAAACAGCTATTAGAATGACAATAATACCTACGATAATAAAGATTGACCGAGTATCCACAAGAAAGAATCTTGAATCATTAAGTTCATACATTCTATTCACCTGCTTGTTTAATTTTTAGGAAATAACTTTCATCCTCTATTGCTATGAGGTACATTCCACTGACTTAAAGTTGGTTGTAAAATACAACTCCTTACTACCCATTAAAAATACTCTAAATGTCGTAACTCTATGTTATTTCAATCCTTTTTAATGAGAATTTCACCTTTATTAAATTCGTAACGTCTAAATTTGACCATAGACATAATTCCAAGAATAGGTCCAATCGCTAATATTGAAAAGACCCACTCCCAACCAACTATTCTCTGAATAATAGGGATTAGATTTATAGAGAATATCGTAATGAGGAAACCGATACACATTTGAAAAGTAAGGGCTGTACCTACATACTCAACTTCAGCTATTTCTGAAACTGCTGCTGAAAATTGGGCGGAATCCGATATGACGGACACTCCCCAAATAATAGAAATGATTAAAGTTAACCAAACATATTCCCCAAATGTAAAACCTATTATTATCGAACAGATTGCACTGATAAACATTGAAAGAATCGTTAAATTGGCTCTTCCGATTTTATCTGAGATCAGTCCACCGATTACAGATCCAATCCCTCCTGCAATTCCAATTGAAATAAAAGATGATAATGCAATGAACCAATGAGGAATTTCTGGTGAATAGGTTAAAAAACTAGCAGTCAAAAATGCGGGAAGCCATGTCCACATCGCATACAATTCCCACATATGGCCAAAGTAGCCGTAATTCGCAAGCATTACTGGTTTATTCATAACTACTTTTTTGATTACTTTTAAAGAGAAAGGTAATTTTTTCGATTTTACTGGGGCATCTTCTAAAATAAACGAGACAATGAAAGCTGATAATAAAGCTAATATTGAACTACAAATGATGACAATTTTCCAATTTACTGAAGAAAAGAACATCACAATAAAATGAGGCAATGATGATCCTAGTGTTAATGCCGCAATTAAAATGCCCATTGCCAACCCGCGTTTTTTAGGAAACCATTCTGATATAATTTTTACAGCTATTGGGTATACACCAGTGAGGGTTATTCCGGTTAATATCCTTAGTAAAATACCGAAAAAACCGGAATCGACTATAATGAGTAAAGCATTCAATACTGCACCTATAAATGCGGAAAGTGCTAAAACCTTTCTAGGATTAAAGCGGTCAGCCATCCCAAAATATGAACTAAACAATGCACCTATGACAAATCCAATAGGAACAGAAGCGGAAAGCCAAGCTTCTGAATTAGAGCTAAGATTCCAATTTTCAATTAGTTCAGGTGCAATTACTGAAGCACTATACCATAAACTTAAAGCACATAATTGTGATAATCCAATCCATACCAATGCTCTCCATGGATCTTTAATCATACAATCCCCCCAGGTGAATTATAAAAATGTATGCCACTTTCCTCTATAGTACTGTTCTTTTATAATTGATTAAATAAAAAAGTTAAAATGAATTAGTCCTTACATTCAAGGATTTCTCCTTTAGATGCTACAAAAATTGATCTATTTAAATATCCATTTTTGTTATATGACTCCAACATTCCCCTTCTTTTTTCTGATATAGCCATATAATATTTCACCCCAAATAAACATTTTTCTACATTCAGTTTAATTCGACAATTCCAGCCAAATCCCTTTTACTAACTTGTACCGTTAGCATAATAAGAAAAGCAGTACTGTTGTTACACTAAAGCCCCTGTTGGTTGAATAAGAACAGAGATGCTTATTCAACCATATTACTAGCAAAAAGGCACGAACGTTGATTTAACAACATTCATGCCTTTTGGGTTTTATCCCTAAATTATTGCTTCATACAACTTATCACTCAAAATCTAGTTTGTAATCCGTATCTTGAACAAGTTTAAGTTTCTTTTTAAATAAGTAGATAAAGAATAGATTTAAAAGTAAAGGTAGAATTAAAAACATTCCTAACATAAGAGTAATGTTCGTTGCATTCCAGCCGCCATCTGCTAAATTAATAAAGTTCAAAGGACCAACTAGTCCAGCTAAACCCAATCCTGCACTGTAAGGTGTACCTTGTATATTTAGAACTCCTGCTAAACCACCAAGAATTGCCGCAGTAATTAACATAGGTAAGGCAATTACAGGCTTAAGGAAGAAATTACGCATTTGGATTTTAGGTGACCCTAAAACATGTGCTAAAGCTGTACCAAGGGAATTTGCTTTATAACTTGCAATACATAACCCCATTCCAACTGCTACAATTCCTAAATTTGCAGCACCAGAACCAATTCCTGAAAGCATAATAACCGTTGCAATACCTACAGTTGAAATTGGAGAAAGGATAATGATACCAAATGCAACTGCGATTAATGCACCCATTACTACAGGTTGTAGATTTGTTAAATATGCTACACCATCGCCAACTAAATTAGCAGTCCCTTGAACATAAGGTAAAATACTGAAACCGATCATACCAGGAATGGCTACAGTTAGCATTGGGATTAATAAAATAGAGTATTCTTTTACCCCAGTACCAATTAAGCGGACAAATAATACTGCTAAAGCAGCAGTAATCCCGGCATTAATTACAACGCCAATTCCTCCAATGGTAAATATACCATCAGCCGTCTTACTAACAACACCACTCCCAATTACAGTAGCAAGACCGATACTTGCAGTTTGAATCTGAGTAAGCTTAAATTGCATACCAACTAAAACACCAACTAAAACTGGTAACATACTCATGACAATAGCAGTCGCATCGTATAAATGCTGAAGAGGTGGAATAGATGGAATAAGCAATTTTAATATTTCACCTAATAGAGCATTTGGTATTATTGCGCAAACAATGGCGATACTCATACCATTTAAAAGTTTACTGAAAAAATCTTTCATATTTATGACCTCTTTCTAACGTTCTAATTTTTTAGATATAACTGCTACTGTTGCAACAACAGCGATATAAATGAACACTTTTTCATTGTTTGTTTCATAATTACTTTCTCCTTAAAACTTTAAATTCCCAAATTATTTGCGTAAAAGACATAAAAAAAAACCGCCCTTTTGGATTAACCAAAAGGACGATTCAACTCGTGTTACCACCTTTAATGTATAAGCAATTCACATTACTTACCTTAAGAAGTACGGTCATTTGACGATACTCTCGCACATGATTACGGGTGCTCACCGGCGTAGCCTACTTAGATATAATCTTTTCGGTACACAGCTCCAAGATGAATTCACAATCGTTTTACATGCACCTCTCATCAACCGGTAACTTTCTGTTCGTAAAAATAATTGATACTATTTCTTTTCATAGCCTTTGTTCTATATAAAATATTTTGAATTGTTCTTCATTCTACACTTAAAAATTGTTTTGTCAATATAACTTTTAAAAAATGTACTTTAAAAGTAATCGGGGATATCAAGTGAAATGGAGTCGATATCATTTTCTTTTGAGTAATACATACAAACACTGTCTTTATATTTTTGACTATCATTAGGTAGTACAATAAAACCCAATCCTTTGTAAAATTCCACCTCAATATCACTATAAAGGAAAAAGTTATTACATTTTTCTTCCTGTTCTAGTTTATTTATCGTTTCTTTGACCAATAAAGAAGCATAACCTTTTTTCTTAAATATAAAGGAGTAGCGATTGAACCAATCCCTTTTACAATTTGGTCTTCAAAAAGATTTAGTTCATATACGATGAGGGAGCTTAATAGTTGCTTTGTATCTGTTGCTTCAAGAACGTACCACTTTCCCTTTTTATACTTATTGGAAGCCTGGCACATAGTTATATATTCTTCATATGGCAGATTATCTCCCCAAACATCATAGCCCATCTTATAAATTTCTATCAAATCCTCTTTTGTTGCTTCCCTAATTTCTTTCAAAGTAACTCTCCTTCTGTTTTATGCGGTTATACATTCTTTTCGACATTTAGGTTATCAAAACCTCTATTCTTCTGAAGCTAAACTGCTCGGTTCCATATTCTTCTTATCGATAAAAAGAATATTTCCATTAAATTTAGACATAATTAGATTAAGTATTTTTTGAAGCTTTTCCGCATTTAAAAGGACACTCTACTAAAAAAAATCAAATACAGCGGAATAAAAATCAACTGCAGAGGAGCACAAAGATGAATAATAAGTTTTTATCCTTACTCATGGCCATAATAATGATCCTATCCGTTAGCATATCGGTGTACGCTGATGAAACGTCGTCACCAGCAACAAGAAGTGAAATTGTTAAAACCTTGTTAAAAGCAGCAGATGCTTATCAGCTAGGAATTAATAAAGAGGTCGTTATAAAAGGTTCTGAAAATGGAGAGTTAAGAGAAAATGAGCCAGCTAAGATGGTTGAAGCTTTAGTCATGTTGAGTAGAGCATTCGGCGATTTACCAAAGCCCGTCGGAAATGATCTGCGCAGGGGCACATTTGGTATCGAGTTCACCGATGTACCCACTTGGGCTAAGAAAGATATCGATAAACTGGCAAAAGCAGGCGTACTAACCGCTAACCCCGACGGCACATTAGGCGCAAATGACACTATTACAATCGATGAGTTCCAAAACATGATCGCTAGAATATGGACGCTTGAAGGTTCCCATTTAAATGACGATTTTTATGAAGCAAAGAATAAAGAATGGTTAAATAATTCGACAATTCTAGCTGGCGAACATAAAGGTGGCGTATTTTCCGAGCTGCAAAAGCAAAATAGCGATAAAGTAGAAAAAATAATCGATGACCTTGCTGGCAAAAAATTTGCGAAAGGAGCAAAAGAACAAAAAATTACCGACTTTTATTCAACAGCATTGGATACAAAAAATAGAAATAAACAAGGGATTGAACCCATTCAAAAATATGTAAATGCAATTGACGAGGCTAAAACGCTTGATGAACTTGTTCGCGCAGATCTTACCCTGGAAAAAGAATTGGGTTTAAGCTCATTATTCAATTTTGCCATCATGAACGATGCAAAGAACAGCAGTGAAAATGCTTTGTATTACACTGGATTAGCTACTGGTCTCGATAAGAATAGCTTCGTAACGGAAGACTCTGATGCGAAAAAAGCCTATATTTTATATATGACCAAACTTCTCGGACTATCTGGCGAGGAAAATTCCAATGCGAAAGTACTTGCCGAGAAAGTTTACGAAATGGAGAAAAGTTTAGCTTCCGTATCACTTGAACCGCATGAACAAAGCGACGTCAATCAATACTATAACCCATATACAATCGAACAATTCGATGACATGTTCAAATCAGTAGATATGAAACATGTTTTGAAATCGATGAAAGTTGACAGTGTTGATAATGTGATTGTATTCGATGTGAAGCTGGCACAAAAAGGCGCGGAATTCTTTAATGAAACGAATCTTAACGTGCTTAAAGCTTACGCCAAAGTGCAACTACTTATGGCAACAGGCGGTTTGTTGTCAGATGAATTCCGTAATCCTGCGAATGAGTTTACCGCATCATTATACGGCGTTACAGGAGAAAAAACACATCAGGAAATCGCAGTAGCCTTGACAACTAGCACAATGAGCGGATATTTGGAGCAAATGTTTGCCGAAAAACATTTTTCATCAAACGCAAAAAAAGATGTCGAGCAAATGGTAGACGAGTTAATTGCTACGTATGAGGAAAGAATTAAATCCCTTGATTGGATGTCAGAAACAACAAAAGCGAAAGCAATTAAAAAGCTGGATACAATGATTGTTAAGATTGGTTACCCAGATAAGTGGGATACGACATTAGATCAAGTTGCTATCAAGACATATGACGAAGGTGGTTCGCTGTTTTCTAATACCTTCACCGTAACAAAAGCATACACCGATGATACGAAAGCCAAACTAGGAAAATCGGTGGATAGATTAAAATGGGGTATGAGCGTATATACCGTAAATGCTTACTACAACCCTTTTAATAACGAAATTACGTTCCCTGCTGGTATTCTCCAAGCCCCTTTCTATGATATTAACGCGAAACCTGAAGAAAATTACGGTGCGATTGGCATGGTCATTGGTCATGAAATCAGCCATGCATTTGATAACAACGGATCTGCATACGACGAAAATGGCAATGCGAATAACTGGTGGACAGCAGAGGACTTAAAGAAATTCAAAAAGAAAAACGAGGAACTGATTGCGTTCTATAATGAAATTGAGATTATTCCAGGTGTGTCAAACGACGGTCAGCTTACACTAAGTGAAAATGTCGCTGATTTAGGTGGCATGGCTGCTTCACTGCAAGTTGTATCCCAAATGAGGAATCCGGATTATAAAGCATATTTCGAACGCAACGCAGAAATATGGAAATCCACAACGACAAAAGAAGTCGCAGCGATTTTGAGCAAAAATGATGTCCATTCCGCCAATAAAATTCGGGTAAACCGTACGATTGTGAACTTCCCGCAATTTTATGATACTTATGGAATTGAGCCAGGGGATGGTATGTATGTAGCTCCAGAAGATCGAGTTTCCCTTTGGTGAAAATTAGAGCAGGTAGGGCTAATTTGGATAGCTCTTTCATCGGTGTATAAAGACAAAAAGGCAGATTTAATCTACAAAACGTGTAGATTAAATTTTGTCTTTTTTGTTTCGATTTTTCGTGAATAGAAAATATAATTAAAGACTCCGTTAGTTGAAGAAGACATAGTCCTATTATCTATTTAAAATACATCGAAATCGTTCCACACCTGGATATTTTTTACCTAAACTTATTATCTTAAATCCATAATTCCCATAAAATTCTACAGCATCTTTATCGGTTTCAGCAAACATAAACGTTAAAGAATATTTTTCCAAAATAAAGCTAATCATTTTACTCCCAATACCTAATCCTCTATGATTTGGAGATACTGCGATATGTTTTATTTCACAACGCTTTGGACTTGAAAATTCTATTCCAATACAACCAGCAAACTCAGATTCAAGGTCATATCCATATAACTCTTTTACTGGAGATTGCATATATAATTCATATTCTACCTCGACATTCTTTTCAGAGGTTGCGAAGGATAAAAGTTCTCTTACATTAGGTTGAATAGATGTCGATTTAATTTCTTTCATAACACACATCCCTTTTTGCATTAAACTGCCTCGTAAGTTCAATAAGAAAAAGCTACCCTAAAGGCAGCCTTGTTCAGCTAAAGCCCCCGTTAGTTGAACAAGCAATCTATCTATAATCTTTAATTCCATCTTCAAAAGCCTGTCTATCTTCATTCTCAATCCCGTGCAATGCTTCTTGCAAGGCAAATGTACTTTTATAAAATTTAACTCGTTTAGATATTTCATTACCGTTTGGATATAGATTAATACACATATCAAAAAAATCTTCACCAAAGCTAGATAGTATTCCAGCAAAGTCATACGCTGGATCGCCTAAACCCGAACCACCGAAGTCTATTATCCCTGAAATCATGCTTGTTTCTGGATTCCACAAAATGTTGGATGACCCAAAATCTCCGTGTATAAGTGTTATATCTAAATTTGAGAATGCCTTTCCTTTTAGGAACGTTTCAAAGGATTGCGAGATTTCCTTTTGAGCGTCTTTTCTAATAAGAGGAAATAATTTATTTTGAATCTTATCATACAGGTTAAAAATCTCTTCACGAGGGTTACGAACCTTTAGTTTCAAATCTCGACTTGCTTTTTCTCCTGAAATAGAATGGAGTTCTACAAGAAAAGAGACAAGTTGTTTTGCCAACCCTTTAACCAATTCAACACTTTCAACACCTGTTAAACTATCCTCCCACAAAGGAACACCATCTATTAGGTTATAGCCGGTGAAAACCTTACCTGGTTCTAACTCTTCAAAAGACTGATAAATTGGATTCGGAATAGGAATGGAGACGATACCTTTAATGTATTTCAAAATTTCCGTCTCTCTGCTTAATTGAATTATTCCATTTTTATATTTTGGAAATCTAAAAACCAAAGTTTCGTTTACAATGAATACATCATTATTCTGTCCAATTTCATTACGATAAAAGTCTTCAATGGAAAGGTCAGAATAAAACGATTGAATGTTTTCAATAAAGTTTTTATTCATTTAGTAATACCCCTTTTTTAGTCTATTTCTATTGTTTTGATCCGGACTCCCTTGTTGAACTAAACTGCCGCGTTAGTTCAATAAGAACAAAGCTACCCCAAAGGCAGCCTTGTTCTGCTAAAGCCCCCGCTAGTGAAATACCAAAACCTATCAGACATATTGAAGAATTAACTGGTATAAAGCTATGCAAAGTCCTAAAATACTTGCTTTCATTTTAGATGGATGGTTTCTTTCGCTGCGGAATAAGTAAAAGAAAACAAAGATAAATCCCAACGGAAACCATAGCTGAAAGTCACCTTCTTTTGTACTACGAGAATAAATTGGAGTAATGTAAGTACTTATTAGAAAGTAAAAGAAAATCGTAAAGCGTCTTGTTTCTAACTGCATACTCCACCTTACTAAAAAGAAAATAATAATTATTGCAATAATCGTAATGTGTAAAGGGGGAAGCATAATAGCACCGTTTCCAAGTTTAAATTCCATTCAGTATCGCCTCCATTTTTATAGTTTACCACTATTTATGGAAAAATTAGTAAAATTTAATTTGAATTCATACATCCCCATGTAAATATCATTTAAAGATATTCCTTCTTCAACTAAACTGCCCCGTTAGTCCAATAAGAAAAAGCTACTCTAAAGGCAGCCTTGTTCCGCTAAAGCCCCCGTTAGTTTAATAAGAACCGAGACGCTAATTAAATAATCGAGCCCAATCGTTGAAAATGATTAAACA
>NZ_LMBZ01000041.1 GCF_001439635.1 Solibacillus cecembensis
GTTGGGGGCTTCCCCCTGTGAGAGTAGGACATCGCTTCGCACATTTAATTCCACTGATTTCTCAGTGGAATTTTTTTTGTCTATAAAACAAAAAATCAAAATAACTCGTTTATTAACAGAAATAAAAGCTAGTGAGGGGAGATAGCTAGCACATTTCAATAGTCGCGAGTATGTAGATAGTGGTAACTACATAATTATTAAAAAGCCATCGCAGCTACGGAGTTAATAAAGTAGATTTTAGAACAGCAAACATGGTACTTAGGCTAAGAACGCCATGTTGTATGGCAACATCAAAATGACCAATAGGGTTGTGTTAACTTTTTCTGTGTGCCTCATGTGCATAATAACCAGTCTAAACTAGCACATCAATCTCTATTAGAAAACTTACATCAAAGGGATAAAAGATTTTGTTTAACTTGATTCAGCATTCTTCCCTACTTCTATAAGTGGGGGGAAGAATGCCGAAATATGCGACCTTATTCAGTATTGGTTCAAACCTAGGCTAGGAACGCCGCGTCGTGCGGCAACGCCTGATTAACCAACATCGCGTTGGCTCAAGCCTCGGCGGATTCTAAATAGTACTTTAAGGAGCAATTGATATTATTTTTTAATTTTAGTGAAAAGTATTGCACATTATTAAAGTGTATGGTATATTAATAAATGTCCAAAAGATATATATAAATGGTCCCGTGGTGTAGCGGTTAACATGCCTGCCTGTCACGCAGGAGATCGCCGGTTCGATCCCGGTCGGGACCGNNNTTAGTTTTTATGAGAATGATCTCATAAAGGCTTTTTTTTTGCTTTAAATTAATTGTCTTCAGTAGAAAAAGATGAACTTAGGCTAGATGATACAAATTTTAAAAGAGACCTTTTCGAGCTTGTGTAGAAGAAAGCTGTATTAAAATTAGCAACGATGTAATTGATTGTGCCAACGGAATTTCAAATAGCTTCTCGATACCTCATAATTTATAAAACAATTCACGGATGAAGAGCGAACCGAATATGCTAAGAATACACCTTCATGTCTGACCGAATCTTACCAAATTAATTGTGTGAAATCAGGAAAAACAATCATGGTTTTGATTATTCTCTTAAGGGGAAAAGTTTAGTGGCGCACTTAGGAGGGATGGAGATGAATCGTATATGGATAGCTATAATTTTAGGGATTTGTCTCTTTGGATTAATCATAGTGAAAGTTGTAGTATGTGTAGATGAAATTACAGAAATTGAGGAACATAACACGTATAGATGGCAAAGATATATGAATGAGAATGAATACAGTAAGTTAGTAAAAGGTATGAACTATATCGATGTAGTTAAAATCGTAGGGGGACCCGGTGTTAAAATGAACGAAAGTATTTATGAATGGAACGATGAAATCCTTTTAACAAAAGGGTATCAAATTCATTTTGAAAATGGCGAATTAATTAGAACAGAGATTGTTAAAAGAAAAGGAAATTCAAATCGATAAGGTGTTATCTCTTTTAGGAGAGATAGCACCTTTACTTGTGGACAAAAATGGTTTGAAGTGATTCATTTTGAACATTTAGCTCAGTTCAAGTAAACTAGAGGTAATCGAGTTTATGGGAAGGAAGCAATAACATGATATACGAGAAACAAATTAATGTGTTAGAAGAAACGCAGCAGCTTGCGATGAAGTTAGCACAGTTAGTGGAAGCACAATATACAATTACGCTTGAAGGGGATCTAGGGGCGGGTAAAACGACATTTACGCAAAGCTTTGCAAAGGGCTTAGGGATAACGCGCACAGTCAATAGCCCGACGTTTACGATTATGAAACAGTATGAGGGACGCCTCCCATTAAATCATTTAGATGTGTATCGTTTGGAAAATAGCGATGAAGATTTAGGCTGGGATGAAATCTTTTATGGGGATGCTGTGACGGTTGTGGAATGGGCACATCTAATTGAAGAGGATTTACCAAAAGAGCGTTTAGCGATAGAAATTACAAGAATTGATGAAGATGCTCGGAAGTTTACTTTTAAACCGGTGGGCACAAAATATATCCAACTTTGTGAGGAGTTATTGAAATGATTTGGTTAGGAATTGAAACAGCAAATGCGCCATTATCTATCGCTGTAGTGAAGGATGGCAAAGTACTAGCTGAAGTTGTGCAAAATATAAAATTAACGCATTCTGTTGGTGCCATGCCTGCAATTGAAGAAGTGTTAAGTAAGGCAGGTATTACACCAGCTGAAATTGATGCGGTAACGGTATCAGAGGGCCCAGGTTCTTATACAGGTGTGCGTATAGGTGTGACATTAGCAAAAACATTTGCTTGGGCTATACAAAAGCCGTTAGTAGGTGTTTCAAGCTTGAAGGCATTAGCAGCGAATGTAAAAATGTCGGATGCGGTTATTTGTGCGCTATTTGATGCACGTCGCCAAAATGTATATGCAGGTGTATATAACGGGGCACAATTAAATACAGTGATTGAAGACTACCATGATCATATTGATGGGCTGCTAGAAAAATTAAAAGCATTACAAAAACCGGTGCTATTTGTAGGGACTGATGTAGAAGTTTATTTTGATAAAATGCAGGAGGTGCTTGGTGAAAATGCGTTACATGTCCCAAGTACACTTGATTTGCCACGAGCTTCTGAGCTGATTGCAATAGCACAACAGCAAAAATTACCTTCTATTGAAGCAACGCATGCATTTGTTCCACAATATCGCCGAATTGCAGAAGCTGAAGCGAATTGGTTAAAGGAACAGAAGAAGGGACAACTCTAATGGTCAATTATCGAAAAATGACCATTGCAGATGTAGAAGCGGTTCATGCGATTGAACAAGCTACGTTTCCATCACCATGGACATTGGATTCCTTTTACTATGAAATATCGGAAAATCAATTCTCACATTATTTAGTGGCGGAAGATGAGCAACATACGATTGTTGGTTTTTGTGGGATGTGGCTAGTAATTGATGCCGCACAAATTACAAATGTGGCGGTTGTGGATGCTGTACGAGGACAAGGAATGGGTGAAGGTCTCATGCGAGAGGCTATACATATTGCCAAAGCGGCCAATATGGAAGTGATGAGCTTAGAAGTACGTGTTACAAATGTGGTTGCACAAAATTTATATCGCAAGCTTGGTTTTCAAGATGGTGGTATTCGCAAAAACTACTATACGGATAACCAAGAAGATGCTTTAGTAATGTGGGTGAACTTATAATGGATAACTATATATTAGCAATAGAAACAAGCTGTGACGAAACAGCCGCAGCAATTATAAAAAACGGTACGGAAATTATTTCAAATGTTGTATCATCACAAATCGAGAGTCATAAACGATTTGGAGGAGTAGTACCTGAAATTGCATCACGACATCATGTAGAGCAAGTAACACTTGTACTTGAGGAAGCTTTAAAACAAGCTGAAATGACGCCACAGCAATTATCAGCGGTAGCTGTAACGGAAGGTCCTGGCTTAGTAGGGGCATTGCTAATTGGAATTAATGCAGCGAAAGTATTTGCCTTTGTGCATGGCTTGCCGCTTATTGGAACGCATCATATTGCAGGGCATATTTATGCAAATGCTTTAGTGCAACCAATGGAATTTCCTTTATTAGCGCTCGTCGTGTCTGGAGGACATACTGAGCTTGTTTTAATGAAGGAGCATGGGTCATTTGAGGTTATTGGTGAAACGCGTGATGATGCAGCAGGAGAGGCGTATGATAAAGTAGCGCGTGTGTTAAATATGCCATATCCAGGTGGACCGCATATTGACCGTTTAGCCCATGAAGCGACAGAAGCGGTATCATTTCCACGTGCTTGGTTGGAAGAGGGTTCATATGATTTCAGCTTTAGTGGATTAAAATCAGCGGTGATTAACTATAAGCATAATATGGATCAACGTGGGGAAGAAATTATTCCAACACAAGTTGCAAAAGGCTTCCAAGATAGTGTTGTGGAAGTGTTAACAGCGAAGACATTGCGCGCAGCTCGTCAATATGAGGTAAAACAAGTAATTGCTGCGGGAGGCGTTTCTGCGAATAAGGGATTACGTACATCTTTAGAACAAACATTTACTGAAGAAGGTATTCCGTTTTACGTGCCACCATTAAAATTATGTACGGATAATGCGGCTATGATTGGTGCAGCTGCTTATCAAATGTACGGGGCAGGCATTCGTGGGAACTTAGCGATGAACGGTCGACCAGGTATGGAATTAACGAATTGGGTAAAATAGTATAGAAATGGTTAGCATAAGTAATACTGTGAATTTAAATCACAGTTACTTATGCTTTTGTTTTTTTGAAATAGCATAAGAACGCGAAATACGTATTTTTAGTAAAAAAATTGTTGTTTACGTAGCCATTTGTATTAAAGAAGAATTTTTCTGAAAAATTATCCACAAAACAATTCACATACCCACAAAATCAATTGCGAACATGCGTACTTATGCACAATTTGTGGATAACTTGTGCATAACATGTGATTTATCTATATATAGTATTGGTTTTTACACAGGTAACTACATAGAATAAAATCTGAAACTGTGGACAGTGTGGAAAAGTCTGTTGATATGTTGATATGACTGCATTTGTTTTGTGTATAAAATTGTGGAGATTTTTGTTGGAAAATTGTATATTGACCAAGATATATGACGAAACTTAGCGATAGTAGGTTTGAATCTGTTAATGGCATGGAATAGTAAATCAAATGGAATAATAGTTTATAAGAGAAGATCAGCTCACACAAAAAAAAAGGAGGTTCTTGTATGAATTATTTAAAAGAACGTAATAAGATGCGAATGCTTTTGATTGGTGGTGTGCTATTGGCAATCGTTATTCTGTTTCTGTTAAACTCGGTGCAATTAGGACTATATGTAGCATCCTTTAATGGGTTATTTTTGTTAGCGGCGATTAGTTGTTATCCACTTGCGATTGTATACGGGCGACGTCAAATCGTCGATATTTTTAATAGTATTCGCAAAGGAGACCGTCAGCCATTTCGTTTACGGAAATTCCGTTCACCGATGAAGCCAATTTATACATTACTAAACTTAATTATTGCTACATTAACAACTGTATTCTTTGGCTGGGCTTACGGAGCGTATACGGCTTATCAAAAGTTACAAATGTTAAAGGGCTTTAATGTAAAATAATCAATTACAGCTTGGTGTAATTGCGTCCGATGAGTGAAGATTAAAAGGAGAACGTTGGCATAATGTATGCAACGTTCTCCTTTTTTAGTAGTTTATAAATTTTCGAGTTCTTCGCTTAGTTCGAGCCATTCCATTTCAAGTGTATCATGCTGTTCTTTTGTGTCATTCAACTCTGTTTGAATGGCCAGTGTTTTTTCATGGTCAGAAAAAATTTCTGGGTCGCATAATTGTTTCTCAAATAGCACAATGGATTCATCGAGGGTCATCATATTTTTTTCGATTTCTTCAATAGAACGACGGATTTGACGTTCACGTTTTTTCGCGTCCTTATCAATCATAGAAGTCGTTTTCGTAGCTGGAGCAGTGACATTTTTTGCTTCTAGCGCGGCAGCTTTCATTGCAGCTATTTCTTCAAGCTCTTGTTTTTTCTCCAAATAATAATCGTAGTCCCCTAAATATTCGAAGGAACCTGAGCCAGATAGCTCTACTACTTTTGTAGCGATGCGATTAATGAAATAACGGTCATGCGAAACGAAAAGTAATGTTCCCGGATAATCAATTAACGCATTTTCTAGAACTTCCTTGCTATCTAAGTCCAAATGGTTGGTAGGCTCGTCCAGTACAAGGAAATTAGCTTTTTGCATCATTAATTTAGCTAAAGCGAGTCGTGCTTTTTCGCCACCTGATAATGAATTGACGTGCTTGGCCACATCATCCCCACTAAATAAAAAGCGCCCTAAAATGTTGCGAATATCCTTTTCATTCATTAAAGGCCACTCATCCCATAGTTCGTTTAGTACAGGCTTATTCGAATGAAGCTTTGCTTGCTCTTGATCATAATAGCTAATTTGCACATTTGTGCCGTAGCGAATGTCACCAGCGAGCGCGGCTAAATCTTTTACAATCGTTTTAAGTAATGTCGACTTTCCAACACCGTTTGGACCGACAAGTGCGATGCGGTCTTCGCGGAATACGCGTAGCTGAATATTTTTAGAAATCTCCTTATCGGTATAACCGACTGCCAACTCGTCAATCGATAATACATCGTTCCCACTTTGGCGCTCAATCGAAAAGCCGAAATTTGCACTTTTCTCATCGCCATCAGGAGAGTCCATCCAGTCTGTTTTTTCAAGCACTTTGCGACGAGACTGAGCCATTTTTGTTGTTGAGGCACGTGCGAGATTTTTTTGAATAAATGTTTCAAGTTTCGCCTTTTCATCAACTTGACGTTCGAACATTTTTAAATCACGTTCATAATTTTTCGCTTTTTCATCTAAATAAGCGCTATAGTTCCCTGTAAATTTTGACGCTTTTGTTCGGGAGATTTCGTAAACAATAGATACGACTTGATCTAAGAAGTAACGGTCATGCGAAACGATTAAAATCGCGCCTTCATAGCCTTTTAAAAAGCCTTCTAGCCAAGAAAGTGTCTCGATATCTAAATGGTTCGTAGGCTCGTCCAAAATGAGTAAATCTGGCTTTGAAAGTAATAATTTGGCTAATGCTAAGCGGGTACGCTGACCACCAGAAAGTGACTGAATGGGTTTCGGATAATCTTCAGGGAAAAACTGCATCCCATGTAAAATCGAGCGTGTATCCGCCTCGTATTGATAGCCACCTGCTTCTTTGAAATCGTGCTGTAGCTGATCATAATCGGCCATTACACGTGCATAAAGCTCGGTATTTTCATAAATACTTGGGTCGGCCATTTGCTGTTCTAATTGGCGCAACTTTTGCTCTTGTCCACGTAATACGCTGAAAATGGTCATCATTTCGTCCCAAATTGTCAGCTCGGAATCAATTTTCGCATGCTGCTCTAAATAGCCAACCTGCACGCCTTTTGGAATAATGATTTCACCCGAATCATAGCTCATCTGCCCAGCAATAATTTTTAATAAAGTTGATTTCCCGGCACCGTTACGTCCTACGAGTGCAACGCGGTCACGATGCTGAACTTCTAACTTTACACCGCTTAAAATTTCGTCGGTAATAAAAGATTTATATAATTGATTTACTTGTAATGTAATCATATTTACACCTCTATTTCTTCCCTCTAGTTTATCGGATGAAGAGGGGACACGCAACGGTGGATACTTTACTTGTGGCGATAGGTTTAGTAAGATTATAACGATTTCCAAAAGTATGTAGGAGGAGAATGTGTGAAACCAGAAACAAAAATTCCACAAGCAACTACGAAAAGACTTCCTCTGTATTATCGATTTTTGCAAAATTTTGCAAATGAAGGCAAGAAACGAATTTCATCACAGGAATTAAGTGATGCAATGAAAATAGATTCTGCAACCATTCGACGTGATTTTTCTTATTTTGGTGCTCTTGGAAAAAAGGGTTACGGCTATGAAGTACAGCACTTACTCGAATTTTTCCGTAAAACACTAGACCAAGATGAGGCAATGAATGTTGCACTAATTGGTGTCGGAAACTTAGGACATGGTTTACTTAAATACAACTTCCAAAAGAATCATAATACGCGAATTGTTGTTGCATTTGATACAAAAGCGCCATATGAAGGAACGACGATTAGTGATATTCCTGTATTTCATCCAGATCGTTTAGAGGAAATGTATGAAGAATTTAGTGCAGAACTGGCTATTTTAACGGTATCGTCACGCTCTGCTCAAAATATGGCGGACCGCCTCGTTAAAATGAATGCAAAGGGAATTTTAAATTTCACCCCGGTTCGTTTAGCTGTTCCGGATACAATTAAGTTAATGAATATTGATTTATCCGTGGAATTACAAGCGCTCATTTATTTAGTACGTAATTCAAATCAGTAACAAATTGTTCATGAATACTATTAGCCAAAAAGATATAGATACGGTAAAATGTACATATAATAGAGGAGGTGGCTGTCGTGGTTGTGCATTTAAATGCGATTGGACCAGTAAGCCTAGTTATTATAGGAGTCGTTGCAATTTTAATTTTCGGACCAAAAAAGTTACCAGAGTTAGGTAAAGCAATGGGTTCGACGCTTCGTGAATTCAAAAATGCGACAAAAGGCTTGGGCGAAGACGATGATGATGTTAAGAAAAATAATGCTACCGTTATCGAACATAAAGATAACGAAAATAATCAAGCTAAGTAAATTAAGGATGTCTTAAAATGAATCCAGAAGAAAGAACTGTAATAGAACATTTGAATGAATTAAGAAGTCGCTTGTTTGTTACAGCGATTTTCTTTATTCTTGCTTTGATTGGTGGTTTTTTTGTAACGGAGCCCATTATTCACTTTATTCAGCATAGTGATGAAGCTTCACAATTTGAGTTGCATGGTTTTAACCCGACAGATCCTTTAGCGGTATTTTTAAAAGTAATGTTTGTTGTGTCTTTTGTCTTTACGTCGCCTGTATTACTGTATCAGCTTTGGTCATTTATTACACCAGGCCTACATGAAACCGAGCGTAAAGCGACACTCAAATATATCCCGTATTCATTCCTATTATTTATTGCAGGGATTAGTTTTTCATACTTTGTGTTATTCCCGTATGTGATGAATTTTATGATGAAACTATCGAACGACTTAAGCATTACGCAAACTATTGGGATTAATGAATATTTTAATTTCCTGTTTTCATTAGTTGTGCCGTTTGGAATCGTGTTTCAACTACCTGTCGTCACGTTATTTTTAGCGCGTATTGGCATATTGAATCCAGAACTAATGGTCAAGTTCCGTAAGTACTCGTACTTTGTATTATTTGTACTAGCTGCATTTTTAGCACCGCCCGATTTGATTTCAAACTTAATCGTAGCCGTACCATTATTTATTCTTTATGAAGTGAGTATTGTGATTTCTCGCGTCGGCTATCGCAAGTTCGTCGAGGCAGAGGAAAGGCGAGTTCGTGAGGAACAAGAGGCTGCACAAACGATGCAAGTAGAGCAATTACTAGAGGAACAACGTAGGCAAATGGAACAAATGAATAACTAAATATTTCTTAAACCATATAAAAAACGCTATTTCCCAATATAAGGAGATAGCGTTTTTTCGTGGTGAAAACGGAACGAACGTCACTTCGGTGCATTATCAATTATTTGTTGGAATGTATCTGCATACATTTGAACGACTGTGACGAAGCCATTTAATAAAACATGCGCAATGATCGATGTTAAGAGGCGCTTTGTTTTGTAGTAAAGGAAGGCAAAAACCATTCCGCTAATCGCATATATAATAATATGGGTGAAATCCATATGAATGGCAGCAAATACGAAGGAACTAATAATGCTTGCTATCCAAAAATTATAATTTTGAACAATTGAACCAAAAATAACACGACGGAAAATTAACTCTTCTAAAATAGGACCGAGTAATACTGTGGCAATGATCATCACTGGTGCAACTTTTGTGATGGTCATAATGTCTGCCGTATTTTCAGAACCCATCTCAATTCCTAATGCAAGCTCGATGTAAGCACCGATTGTTTGACCGAAAAATACAAGGAAAAACCCGATAATCCCCCAACCAATCGAAGCACCGATGGAAGCCTTTTCTCCTTTGAAAATATTCCAAAATTGCTTATCACGCTGAATTAAGAGAAAGCTAATTAGAGTAGCAACTGCGAAGGAAGCAGTAGACCACCATGCAGAAAGTTTAATTAATTGTTCTTGTTTCGTAGGAGCTGAAATAAACTCTAATAGATACTCTAGAAGTTCTGGGGAAATTCTGAGTACGATTACAGAGAGTTGACAAACGAAATACGTGATCAACACATAAAGCGCGGTCTTTCGTGCTTTGAACTTCGATGATGAACTGGATGTCACGATGAGTAACCTTCTTTCTTTTTTTATAAGTAAGTTATATGACGCAGACAAATAAGAAAGGACACAATGTTTCTTATTTATGAGAAAAACAACGATTAACTATATTGTAGAGGAATTTGGAAATAAAACAAAATTTTTTATAGTTCTGACTTGCAAAAAAAAAGGGAATTCATTAAACTAATAATTGTGTTAGCACTCTTTAATAGAGAGTGCTAAATTTAAAAACGTAGGAGGTTGTTTCACTTGTTAAGACCATTAGGAGATCGCATCATTATTGAACTTGTTGAGGTAGAAGAAAAAACTGCATTCGGTATTGTATTACCTGACTCAGCAAAGGAAAAACCACAAACTGGTAAAGTAGTAGCAGTAGGTACAGGTCGTGTTCTTGACAACGGCACTCTTGCTCCACTTGAAGTAAAAGTAGACGATGAAATTATCTTCTCGAAATTCTCAGGTACAGAAGTGAAATACGACGGCGTAGAATATTTAATTTTACGTGAAAGCGACGTATTAGCAATTATCGGATAATCTCAAATCAAAAATAAACTGCAGCTAGATATATAGTAAAGCATACTAGCTGCATATATGATGTTAATAAATAAACGACAATAGATTATTAAAATCAGGGGGTATATGGATTATGGCAAAAGACATTAAATTTTCAGAAGAAGCACGCTCATTAATGGCGGCTGGTGTTGATAAATTAGCAAACGCTGTAAAAGTAACGCTTGGACCAAAAGGGCGTAACGTTGTATTAGAAAAAAAATTCGGTTCACCACTTATTACAAATGACGGTGTATCAATCGCAAAAGAAATCGAATTAGAAAATGCATTCGAAAACATGGGTGCAAAATTAGTAGCTGAAGTAGCTTCTAAAACAAATGAAATTGCTGGTGACGGTACAACAACAGCAACGGTTCTTGCACAAGCGATGATCCGCGAAGGTTTAAAAAACGTAACAGCTGGTGCAAACCCTGTAGGTATCCGTAAAGGGATGGATAAAGCGGTTGCAGCTGCATTAACAGAGCTTCAAGCGATTTCACGTCCAGTGGAAAACAAAGAGTCAATCGCACAAGTTGCATCTATCTCTTCAGGCGATGACGAAATTGGCGGGTACATTGCAGATGCGATGGAGCGCGTAGGTAATGACGGTGTAATTACGATTGAAGAATCTAAAGGCTTCACAACGGAACTTGATGTTGTAGAAGGTATGCAATTTGACCGTGGATATGCTTCACACTACATGGTAACAGATACAGATAAAATGGAAGCGGTACTAGATAATCCATTCATTTTAATTACAGATAAAAAGGTTGCAAGCATTCAAGAAATTTTACCAGTGCTTGAGCAAGTTGTACAACAAGGTCGCCCAATTTTAATTATTGCGGAAGACGTTGAAGGGGAAGCATTAGCAACTCTTGTAGTGAATAAACTACGTGGTACATTCAACGCTGTAGCAGTAAAAGCACCAGGCTTCGGTGACCGTCGTAAAGCAATGTTAGAAGATATTGCGATTCTTACAGGTGGACAAGTGATTACACAAGATCTTGGCTTAGACTTGAAAACAGCAGACTTAACTTCATTAGGTCGTGCGGTAAAAGTAATCGTTTCAAAAGATAATACAACAATCGTTGAAGGCGCTGGTAACACAGACGCAGTAGCAGCACGCGTAAATCAAATTCGCATGCAACTTGCTGAAACGACTTCAGAGTTTGATAAAGAAAAATTACAAGAGCGCTTAGCGAAATTAGCAGGCGGTGTTGCGGTTATTAAAGTAGGCGCAGCAACAGAAACAGAATTAAAAGAGCGTAAATTACGCATCGAGGATGCACTGAACTCTACACGCGCGGCAGTTGAAGAAGGTATCGTATCAGGTGGTGGTACAGCCCTTCTAAACGTTTATAGTGCAGTAGTGAACGTGCTTGAAGAAGTAGAAGGTGACGTAGCAACAGGTGTGAAAATCATTTTACGTGCTTTAGAAGAACCAGTACGTCAAATTGCTGAAAACGCAGGTCTTGAAGGTTCAATCATCGTAGACCGTCTAAAACGTGAAGAAATCGGAATTGGTTTCAACGCAGCGACAGGCGAATGGGTAAACATGATTGAAGCGGGCGTAGTAGATCCAGCAAAAGTAACGCGCTCAGCTTTACAAAACGCTGCATCTGTTGCTTCACTATTCCTTACAACAGAAGCAGTAGTAGCAGACATTCCAGAAGCAGGTGGCGGTATGCCAGATATGGGCGGTATGGGTGGCATGGGCGGTATGATGTAATGAGGATTTGAGCAACACTTCTTTTCCTAAAATAGTGTTAATCACGATTTATTAGTAAAGTAAAAACCACTTTTCATGATTTCAATAATTATGAAAAGTGGTTTTTTATAGGGCTAAAAAAATGATATACCATAAATGTTTACATAATTTATATGGATTATTTTTAATGAAAATATTTTAATTTTGGGAGGTTATTTTGGTGGAGGAGTTAAATAAATTCAAATTTAAATTTGAAGAATTAATAAAGCGGTATCTAAAAGAAATAGATTCGACTGTTAAATTAAGTGTAGAAGTATTCAAAGGAGAAGATAAACAAAGAAAAGAAAATAAAGGTAAAGAAGGGGAAACGCAAGGTAATTTCATAGAGGAGGAAAAAAGTTCGATTGCGGAAGATAGTGAAGCTATTTCAATTCTAGTCTATAACTACAGTTTAAAATTGCAACAGGAGAATATAGGTATTCGTATTGAACTGCATGACTTATCCGAAGTTGTAGAGAATTATACAAGCTTAGATTCGAAAAGGAAATATTCGTTTATAAATTTCTTAGTTTATACAATTTTAGAAAGGATAAAATTGAAAGATGATACAGATTTAGAACAAACAATATACACAATAGAAGAAATGAAGACTGAAGATATAAGTCTTCAATTAACGTATGTTGTTAATAAATTTTTTAAAGAATTAGTACAGGATATTTACCCTAACGATAAAAATGAAGGTATGATAAATTCTTTATCACTAAAGAATCTTGATATCGTTTCTACGTTAAATTATGAAGGTACAAAGGTTAATGCAAAATTAATTATAATTAGTTCGGGTCATAAAGATTCTTATATTAATTTTATTGTTAAACTACATACACCAATTCCTTATTCGTCATACGGGAAAGTTAGAAAATTGTTAGAGCTTTCAGGGGAAGGGATTTTTGTAATAGGAGATCATAAAGTAATTTATGGCTTAGGTAGATTAAAGAATTTTAGCGATGCAAAAAGGAATAAAATTGAAGAAAAAATTTTAATAATTGATTTTCTAAGTGCATGGCATTATAAGATTAGCTCACTAGAATTTGTTCATGAATCTATAAATGCAACATTTAAAGAATTTGAGGATTTAAGATGGTCATACAAGGAAAGAATAATTATAGGTTTTAAGCATAAAAATTTATTCTTAAGGGATAGCGAATTTCCAGAAAAAAAGTTAAATCGAGTACTAAGAGAAACATTTAATGAGTATTTCACAAAAAATGCTATAGATTTACATAAATCAAACTGTTTATTGAAGGATATGGTTAAAGTTGTAAAAATGGCTTCGAATCAGAAAAAGGGTACGATGGTAGTTGTTACAGAACCAGATATTGCGCAAGAAGAAATGAGACGATTGTCTGGGCAGGGAATCCAAATAGATATTTTAAAATTTACACAAAATCAATTAGAAAATGAAATTGCTATATTGATTAATAGACTAACAAGTATTGATGGAGCGATCTATTTAGATATAATGGGTAATTGTTACGCCATAGGGATGATTTTAGATGGAAAAGCTATAGAGGAAAAAGGAAATAGTTCTAGAGGAGCCAGATATAATTCAGCTATAAGATACCAAAATTTAGATGATTTGAAAGACAAGAGTGTAATAATTGTTATATCAGAAGATGGTATGGTTGATATTATTGGTGATGAAGAAGACGAATTTAAATTGGAAAGTACAATAAATGAGATTAAAGAGATGATTGTTAATAAAGAATATCAAAATGCGTTGGGGAAAATCGAGGGATTGTTTGAGGAAGGTAGAGAATATTCAGAACTATATCAATTAAGATTCCAGATTTATTACGAATTAAGAGAATACAAAGATGCCCTTGAGAATATAAATTCAGCAATTGAGAAAGACGGAGTTAATGTTTTACTTTATTACAATCGAGCAATGATAAACAGTAAATTTCAAAAATATGAGGAAATAGTAGCTGATTATACAAAGGTAATCGAAAAAAAACCCGAATCTGCATTTGCTTATAGTCAGCGAGGAATAGCCAATAAAAACTTGAAAAGATATGAAGAGGCAATAGCTGATTATACAA
>NZ_LMBZ01000042.1 GCF_001439635.1 Solibacillus cecembensis
AACCTCTATATAACAAGAGCCTTCCAAGGTACTGGCATCATAAATTATTTCAATCATTTTATCACCCCTTTAAACAGCAAATCTAAATAATCTGAGCTTTTTATAAGTTGCATCTGTTGAGAATAGGCAACTATCAATTACCATTTTGCTTACCGAAGCAATAACCCCTAATATTATCCACATAACTATACCTCCATATATTTTTATTTATGTCGTNGTAATAATACTAATGTGCATCATCTCAATTTTACAGTAAATGCTCATTCCTTTTGTAATTTCTTATTGAACAAACCTGCNTTCGTTAGTTCAATAAGAGAAAGCTACCCTAAAGACAGCCTGGTTCTGCTAAAGCCCCCGTTAGTTGAATAAGGTACTTACTGTATAACTTTAATTATCATACTTTCAGCTATTCATTCAATATAGGGGTCAGTGTATCATCAAATAATACTCAAGTTGTTCGGGTTCAGTTTTAACTATTTTTTTCTATTGTGATGATCATTTTACCTTGTTCTAAAAAATAATTTCCATTGGCCATCTCACTTTTCAACTCTCCAGAAGTGACGCCTTCAGCAAAGATTCCTTCTTCTTCAAAGAACATACTATCAAATAGTTTATTATCTGAACTTTCAAAAAAGCTGTATCCTATAAAAGTTGATGTTGATTTATGGATATCTTCTTTATTATATTCCGAATAAAAAATCGTATAGTTTGAATGCAAGATTCCATTAAATTCACCTTCGATTGAATATTCAGCTGTTGCTTGAGCAATGGAATGAACGGGTTCCGTTTCTGTCCAATTTAAAAGATTTAAGTCACTTTTCAGTACCATAGTTATTTCATCTTCTTTCGTTAAAATTTGTGGAGTTAGTAACAACCCTTAAACATAAAATACCATCACTAACCTGACAACTAATTGTCAAGTTAGGTATAATAAATTCGAGTCATTTTTTCTATATGAGTCATTATTTTATTTTTAAAACCCCTTGGCGAAAGGACTTCAACCTGGGATCCAAAACTAAGAATTAACTTTACAACCCACTCTTCATCAGGATAAGAAATTCTAACTAATAAATGGTCAACGCCACTTTTATCAATGCTTGTTTCGGGGAACGAATCAAACACCTCTTGAGTACTGATTAGTGGAAATCGCAAAACTAAATCGATTTTAACTATTTCTGATTCTAATGATTTCATCCAATTTGAAAATACCTGATAACCATCTAAGTATTCGAAGGTTTCGGTAAATACCGCATTACCAACTTTCAGTTCATGTATTCGGGATAAACGATAAAATTTTGGTTTCGCCTCATTTTCTGGCCAACCGAACAGGTACCAACTCAAATGATAGAAGAATACTTGAATTGGTTTTACTTTTTTAATTTCAAGCTGTTCTTTTTTTGCATAAGAAAAAGTAAGACACTTTTTATCTTTAATCGCTTGTCGAATATCGGTTACCTTAACTCCGTCCTTGTTATTTAAAAAAGAAAAATCGATTGAATTTTCTGTTTTGGACTCATTAAGTAAGGTTATTTTTGCAAGGATATTCTGTAATGCCTTGTCAGTATGTAAAGTCATCGTACTCGTTAGTGCTTCCTTGATTAGACGTAAATCCTCTTCTGTAAAGAAACTATGAGGAAAATAATAACCTTCGATTAGGCGATATCCTCCGAGATTTCCTTGTTCGGCATAGATTGGAAATCCAGCAAGTGATAGAGTATCCATATCTCGATAAACTGTTCGGGTTGAGACAGCCAAATGTTTGGCAACTTCCTCAGCTGTTACTTTTTGTTTGTTCAATAAAATAAATATAATTTTTAATAAGCGCTCTATTTTCATAAGTATCCCCTATTTTTCTTTTATCAAGTGCTCGATACAAGATTGATTTCGATAATTTTGTTATGGAACAAATTTCCTTATTGTCATATCGCCCTCAAGTAACAATTTACATATATTAACTTATTCAATACCATTCCCTAAAACCTTTCTTCTTCAACTAACCTGCCTCGTTAGTTCAATAAGAAAAAAGAGCAGCTGCTGCAATAGAAGCACTATCAGCTGGAAATAAATTATTAGCTGCATAACATCTAATTAAAGCTGGTGTTAAAGGTGGTATCCATGGGATAGTATTGACTTTATGAAATATACAAATTAAATGCATTGGTGCTTAATAGTTAAAAAAGTCGTCATAATGACGACTTTTTTTTTGATATTTTTTTTAGTAACAAAATGATAAGTGGTATAGTGAATATCAATATAAACGATTCAATCCAAGTCATTTCAGCTTCAGCTTCGTATTTCCATAACATCACACCTAAATAGACAAAAATAAAGATAAATAAGTATATGAAAATATATTTTATTAATGATTTAAATTTATTACTTTGAAAAGTCAAAACCCCACCCCTTTCCCAATATTATAATAAATATGGTTTTATATTACAAGGAAGCGTATAGTGGGTAAAAATCATTAAGGTTGTTGGCGATTCTTTTCAAGAATTTTGTGTTAGTTTAATTAGGCCCCCACCCTAATTTGAACACCTCGTCTATTTCATATCGTTTAAAAGCATTTTGCATCTCTTTTATTTCTTTCATTTTACTATCTTATTGAATTAATCTGCCCCGTTAGTTTAAGTATAAACATTCACAAACTTATTTTTTAACAAAATTACCCAGTGTAGACGGAATTAATTTAATCAGTTGTTCAGTTGTAAGGTAGTTACCACTAGACCATTTTCTATAAATTGCGTAAAACAAAATCAATCCTTATCGTTCTCTATCGTATTCTCGGAAAATATAAAAAGCTCATAAACCCTATAATACAAGGGTTTATGAGCTTTCTTAACTTGTTAATCGTAACGTAAATTAACCTAATGATACCGATAGTCGGGATAAAACCAACAATACAAATTGACATATATAATACCTAAATTTTAGTTAGATTTTCCTTAGAATTATAATATGTGGAATATAATCTCTTTAGCACTTTTAAAAGAAACAAAAGATATCACAAAAGCTTAACCCTTGATTTATTAAGTCCAGAGGAAAAGAGTATGCTTTGCCAAAACTCTGTTAAACACTATGCGAATGTTTAAAAATGTACAAATTTTTAAACCAAGAGAATTTTAAATACTGCTTTATTTTTATCATTTTAACAGATCACTTGCTCACCAAAATGCTCATAGAATTATTTTTTTCAGTTGTTTTTATTTAACTGAGCTGATTTTGCTATTGAGGAAAACCTTGTTAAATCAACGTTTTCCAGACTTATTTAACTGAGCTGAACTATCTTAATTTGGCCAAATGCTTTCGACAAGGTGGGATCGCTGGTTCGAGACCATCACGCTGAAAGCCGTTATTAATAAGGGTTTTCAGCTTTTTTTATTCGATAAATTACACCTAAAATTGAATCATTTTTACTGTTGCGTGACTGATATGTGCCGAATTATTTTAAAACTCATAGTTTCATTTAAAATGCCGTTCAGTGAATTAAGACGCTAAGATAATAATGTGAAATAAAAATAGCTCTCCACAATTGATGAAACCATTCTAGTGTACATTCGCTCATATCAATTTTGCCTTGATCATGGCGATTTTGAGATGGATGACGGTTTTCAAATTCCTCCAATCATTTATCATAGTCTACATTCTTTAAGGTCTTATTATTAATCTTTCTATTTCTAAATTATTTATGAAAATTTCATCTTTTATTTTCAATGTGACATCTCCCCTGGGTACCCTTTTTATTCGTATATAAAAGTAATTGTAATTGAGATTTAGTGCGTATAACGCTGGATAAATGTTATTCAAAGAAAAAGCCGAGAGCGTTGATTTTTTTACAACATTCCTGGCTTAATGGCGTGTCACAAAACTTTGATTTTGAATCGTTTTTTTAATTTTATCATTCATTATTAATTATTTTATCCCACCAAAAACAGCAAGTTCAAACCACTTAAAATAACAATCTGCATGCTGATAGCCAATTTCTCTTAACCAATTCACTTGAATATCTACACGTTCTAAAATATTATCTTCTTTATCTGGACGACTGTAGTATTCTTTTGTTACTTCTTCAATTGATTTTTGATTATAATTAGCTAAGTGTTGAACGAACTGTTCGTCATATAAGTTTTCTAGTTTAGTTGTAGCCGAAGCAGTGTGCTCAATATTAATAAAAATACCTCCATCTTTTAATAATGTGTAAATTTCAGCATAAAGTTTCTTCTTTTTATCATGAGGTAAATGATGGATTGCAAAGCCAGAGACGACACAATCCACTGAATCAGGTTCAGCAAACGTACTTAAAGATTCGCTAAAATCACCTTGAATCACTGTACTTTGGTTTTTATAAGCAGCTAAATATTCCTTTGCTTGTTCAACCATTGGCTCAGAATGATCGATGAATAGTGCCAGTGCATTTGGGTAGGTATCTAAAAGTACTTTCCCTAAAAAACCATTGCCACACCCTAAATCCATTATTTGTTGTACATCCTGTTTGAAATGTTGAATTACCTGAAGCATGACATTGATTTGTTCTGCACCAAATGGTATCCCTCCTCTTACTTGTTCTAAATAGTGCTGTGTAACATCTTGTCTTTGCCATTGTGTTGTTTCCATTTCATCTTCCTCCTTAAAATAAAAAAACTCCGTCTCATAAAAGAGACGAAGATTGCTTCGCGGTACCACTCTAATTGATTAATTCAACATTAACCCACTTAAACTATAACGGTAGCTGCCGTTTATACTTACTTCAGTTCAGCATAAATACTCATGGACGAGTTCAGGAATTTACTGACTGTTTTGCACCAACCAACAGCTCTCTATACAATAAGTGTCCCCTACTAGTTCCAATCAATGTATTATTTTTGTAATTTTAACCATATTAGTCGATATGTATTATTTTGTCAATAAAGGGGGACGTTTTTCCAACACCGTGTTAAGGAAAGCGTCCATAGAAAAGTTTGTTGACCTAAAGAACCGGATAAATAATAATTCAATAAAATTAATTAGTTTTTACATACTTTTACTAGAAGTTAAAAAAATAAATATTTTATTAAGCTTCCAATGATGATAAGGATTATGAGTATAAAAAATCCTCTGAAAGTAAATCCAGTTACTATGTTCTTTTCCTGAATTCATAGTAGATCTTTCTCTCTACCTCTCTCGTCTCTTTTAATAAAATTCACTCCCTTTACAATATTTAACCTATCTCGATAGTTTAATGAATTATTGCACCAGGTGCTCAAACAATTACACTAAAAATTGCAAAATAAATAATTTAAATAAAACAACAGCAATTTTCATACTATTGAGAAACCATTTTGATGATTTGATCGTCGTTAATAACAAATAATAGAAGGGGATGTTATACTTGGGCTTTTGGTATTTTCTAATACTATTTATAGGCCTATTTTTAATTATTAGGTCACTTATTAAACGACCAATTAATTTATTTAAAAGGCTAACTACTTTGTTATTAGGGGTTTGTATGATTGCTTTCTCATTGGTTATGTTCCAAGATGGTAGTGCAGAAATTGTAGATAACTTATTAAAGTCTCTTAATATTAATTTGTAGGATTGATGCACCAGGTGCACAAACCATACTAGGAAAATGATCCTTCAATATAAAATAAACAACGGCTAGTTAAAGTTCTAATCAATAAGAACTTCAACTAGCCTTTTACTTTATGGCGTTACTAGCTCATGGTCCTGCCCCTTCAGCTCGATTGTATAATATCCAAACGTTTTTTTCCTTTCTTCAGAGCTTAGGTCTCCAGAGCGTAGATAACCAAATGTAGTAATACCGTTATCGTTAATTTGCCAATCATAAGCCTTGCCTAATGTGTCAAAACCGTAATAATAGCCCGGCTTACCTAAATAATCGGAAAACCATTGTCCATCGTTAAACGTTGCAGATTTTAAATTGGTTGTTTCATGAGCATCGAGTAAACCGCGCTCATATCTCGTCAAATAATAGACATCGTTTAAATAGGTTTTTACCGCCTTTATCGGTGCTTTTTCAATGGCTACCCTTGTAATTACTTCTCCATCCACACGGTATAAAATAGATTCACGCGTTGTATTATAGGCATAATCCAAATAAAAATGCCCCATATCTGTATCAAACCATATATCCCCAAGTCGAACTGAGTTTTTATCCTCAATCAATTCCTGATAAACAAAAGGCTCGAAACTATAGAAATTATTGCTAATGAATAAGTGACCGTTTTCTTTAACGACTGCCATAAAACGATCACTATAGACAATGGATTTCCCTTTGTATAGTAATTCAGCGGCGCGGATAACATTAGAGTTTTCGATTGCTGTGGCGTTAATATCTCGAATTATAATCAAACTATATGGTTGAAATTCTGTCTTTTTTAAATAGACTATTTTTTTATTAAATGCCTCACCAATATCTCTTAAAGGTATATATGTTGCATTGTTATAAATACTTGCAGCAACATCCATTTCGCTTGATTTCCCATTTATAGTAATATTATTCTCCCCTATTTTCAATGTAATGGTTTTATTAGCGTGTTTAATAGTAATGGCCTGACTTTTTGTATGATATTCTACCTTTGCTCCAAATCCTTCAGAAATAAAACGAAGGGGTACTAATGTTTTCCCCTCTTTAACGATTGGCTGAACGGCTGATACCTTCTGCCCATTAATAAATGCCATAGAGCTTTCAGGAGAAAGAATTATACTATTTTTCAAGTCATCTTCTGTTACATCTTTATAAGAGTCATAAAGATTTTCCGCGTATGCCGTGTAACCAAAAGCTAGGAACAATGTAAACGTAAAAATTGTGAGAATAATTTTCACTTTCATTACTACACCTCTCAATAATGGATTTTTTATTTTATATTTAATTGTGTTACCGATGTATGGATCATCCGCAACAGTTTTCCTTCAGGGGTTACTACCTTATAGCCATTCTTCTATCGTTCTTTTACTGGCCTATGTAAAAGCAACACAATAGGATTGATGCATCCAGTATACGAACTATTCAGTCTACTTAACAGAAGTCTTAAACATTAATTGAGCGAAAACGAAAAGGTCCAATGTATGAATTACATGGGACCCCTTTTATTCATTCGTTCCAAACGAATATGTATTATAATACGCCGGCTTTAATTCGTTTGGCGATGCTGAATGTTGTATAGATCGAGATTGGTCCAAGTATCGCGGCGATAATCAGCCACATTGTTAACGAATCTGTTGCTTTCAGCTCATCTAAATTTGTTCGAATAAATACGACAACGCCGAATAGTAAAATATAGCTCATCACATTTGGAAAGATTACGAGTAAACGAAGTAACTTTGGTGAAAGTGTTGGTTGTTGCATAAATTCATCTCCCTTTCCTCTATTATAACGGAATTATTCTACAATTCACCACATTTATCTAAAAATTCATATAAAGTTGAATGTTTCGCCACCTGAAAATACTGCTTTATTTACTCTTTCACAATCACTTCATGTTGTTTCCATTCAAATTGCAACTGGTCATGCGCGATAAATGTATTGGCAAAAACATGCTGTGCTTCTGCTAAAAAGTGCGGTAAATCCTTCTCTAAAAAACGTGCACTTATATGATTTAAAATAAGCGTTTGAGCATTTGCATCTTTCGCAATTTGAGCGGCTTCGGTATTTGTTGAATGTCCATATTGTGCAGCTAGGTGAATTGTTGCATGATCGAATGTTGCCTCGTGAATCACAATATCGGCCTCATAAGAAAGCTTTTTGGCATTTTCGCAGTATTTTGTATCCCCTAAAATTGCAACAGTAAAGCCGTCTTGAGGTGATGACGTAACATCCATACTTCGCACCACATGTCCGTTTTCTAACACAACATCATTTCCTGCTTTTAATTGTCCAAGTAACGGTCCTTTTGGCACACCTGATGCTATGGCTTTGTCGATATATAACTCGCCAGCTAATGGCTTTTGCTCAATTCGATAGCCGAAACATTCAATAACATGCTCCAGAGGCATCGCTTTTACGATAAATTGTGCGTCTTCAAAAACGATGCCCTCTACTACCTCTTCAAAATATAATTCATAAGTCAAATGTGTTTTTGTCAGCTTTAACGTTTGCTCTAGCCATTGCTTCAAGCCTTTAGGTCCATAAATCGTCAGCGGCTCTTCCCCACCTAAAAATGAACGTGAGCTTATAAAGCCCGGCAAACCAAAAATATGATCCCCGTGTAAATGAGTAATAAATACTTTATCCACTTTTCGCGGTTTTATCGTCGTATGGAGTATTTGATGCTGCGTGGCCTCCCCGCAATCGAACAACCAAATCGAGCCCCGTTCCTCTAGTAATTTTAGCGCCACCGCACTCGTATTTCGATCCTTTGAGGGCATTCCTGCGCCCGTTCCTAAAAAATGCAGTTGCATTCTATTCACTCCAAACTAGTCTTCATTTCGCAATAATTTCTCAATCGCATTGGCAATTGCTTCATCTTTCATCTTAAAATAACGAATTAATCCCTCACTTTCAGGATCAATCATCACCTGTGTAATCGCACTATTTTTATGAAATAAGTTTAGCCCTCTTTGTGCTTGAGCTAAACGCTTTTTACCTTCAAATTTTGCTGGCATCGTCACAATGACTTGTATATCAATATGAAGCTTATTCGCCAGTTTTGCCACATAAGGCGCAACTGCCGAACTGACCGCCCCACCTAGGCAAGCCACGATAATAATCGATTGGTAGTTTTTTAATATTTGCTTCATTTCTTGCTCATATAATTCCGCGCGCATTATTGTTTTTTCAAAACTACTATTGCCAAACTGTTCTTCTGCCGTTGTAAAAAACAGCATTTCCCCTTTATCACCATGCATATAATCCGGGATGTTTTGGAAATAACTTGCCGTTAAATCCGCTGCACTTTCGATTAGGTGCGTGCTTTGTTGTTCTGTTTTCCCTGGCATTTTAACTTGAATAATTTTTGCTCCGCGCTCTGCTTGATAGTCCGTTTTATGTGTTTCAAAAAGAACGATTGGAATCGGTCGTGCAAAGTGCTGTCGATAATATTCCGCAATATTAATACCTGACGAGCCAAATAGGATAAGTGCCTGGCTTTCCATGCATTCCCCTCCCTTTCTTTCATTATAAATGTTTTTTTCAGAAAGACACAACTCAAAAATCTAACGTTCTAGGTGTATCTGTTTTTGTAGCTATCCGTTTTCCACATAATCATCCTATTCTGATTCACCGAAAATTTCGCTCAACAAAAAAAACTATTTTGATTGTTTCATCAAAATAGCTTTCATCATAATCTATTAATAATTTGTTTCATACCAAACTTTTGCTTTTTGTACTTCATTCATTGTGAGTTGGTGGCCATTTGTTTCCCATTCAAGCGTCACGTCGGCACCTGCATCTGCTAGCATTTTTTCTAAATCGATTGCCTCTTCTTTTGTACAAAGCGGATCATTCACGCCAGCTGCAATAAATACCTTTGTGCCTGTTTGATTGGGCAGTTTCGCATCACGATCTGGAACCATAGGGTGATGCAAAATTGCACCTTTTAACGTATTTTCATAGTTAAATAATAAGTTCGCTGCAATATTCGCCCCGTTAGAATAACCAATCGCCACAACATTTTGACGGTCAAAGCCGTACTGTGTCGCCGCATCATTCAAAAATTCATGCAGTTCTTTTGTGCGGAAAGCTAAATCTGCCATATCAAAAACACCTTCAGCTAAACGACGGAAAAATCGTGGCATCCCATTTTCTAAAACATTGCCGCGCACACTTATTACAGCCGCTTCTGAATCAATGATATCTGCTAAAGCAAGTAAACTATTTTCATCTCCACCTGTACCATGAAGCAAGAAAAATACCGGTTTTTCTTTATTTCCTTCTTTATAAATATGTTGCATCATCTATATCCCCCAGTTCTATTATGAGTAAAAAGCCATTTGATTTTCAAATGGCTTTTTAAAATGCTATTAGCGAATTGTTTTTAAAGCTGTTGACCAAGGAATTACTTGATCTAACATTTGATTTACTGAATCAGCTTGAACTTCTTTAGGTTTGAAGTCTGTTCCGTTTTCAAAGTCCGTAAATAATGATAATGCTGGGTGTACACGTACG
>NZ_LMBZ01000043.1:0-195 GCF_001439635.1 Solibacillus cecembensis
AAATATATCTCCTTATTTCACTAAACTGCTGCGTTAGTTCAATAAGAAAAAAGAGCTGCATTTGCAACTCAATGTTCTTCAAGTAAAGCCCCCGTTAGTTGAACAAGAAATAGTCCCTTTACGAGGTTTTGTTACCTAACTTTCATTTTGGAACGTTTTATTGTATGACTCTGTATGAAGTTAATTAAATTTGAC
>NZ_LMBZ01000043.1:204-425 GCF_001439635.1 Solibacillus cecembensis
TTATTAATTTCTAAAGTTGGTACACCTTTGTTTTGATAGCACTGTGATGTTAATGTTTCAATTTCTTTATTATTAAAATAACTAGCAGAAGCCACTAGTAAAGAACCTGTAAATAAGATACCTGTAAATGCTAACGTAAAAGATATAATAAATTTATTATTTTTCAAAATATGTACCTCCATTTTTTTGAAAGCTTTCCTCGTAGAGTCACCAAAGTCTTA
>NZ_LMBZ01000043.1:530-8901 GCF_001439635.1 Solibacillus cecembensis
GTATCCAAAAAATGATAGTGTTACCGAAAAATCTTCTGGCTAAAAAGTCCATAAATTATACTCCTTTATGCAAATAAACTTTATTTACTTTTTCAATTCCCTTAACTAACCTTCCCAAAGCGTCGTTTGGGAAAATTCTTGAAATGATCTTTCACTAACGCCCCCGTTAGTTGAATAAGAACAGAGACGCTTATTCAACAATAGCGCCCGATTATGTCGTTTTACTGTGTTTTCAGACTTTAATTTTGTTACTATTCCGTTTTTTATATCTAAAATACATTGAAAAATACATTCCTACAGACACAGTTAAAAAATAATACAAAGCCAGCTGTAATGTAAAGTTCGAGAATTGAAAATATCCTATACCAAAGTTACAAATCACAAGACCTATCAGTGATTTTAAATTATCGCCAAAATTACTAAAAAGCGGAATTATCAATGGTACTAATATTGAGCAACTAACCAATAAAATTCCTACTAATCCACCGATTAAAATGATTGCCATCATCGCTCCAGCTCCATTGTCTATACCTAAATCATTTACAGTAGCTAAAGCATTATTTCGAAATTTTTCCATAAACAATATTGAACATTTAAATAATATGAATAATATAAACGTTGTAAATAAATTGATTTTCACACATAGCAAAAGACTGTATTCTGTGAACTTACGATTTTTCATATATATACCACCACCCAATTTTATCCAATTATATAGATAGACGGTAATTAAGATGTAAAGTTGCATTTGATTAAAAACACTTCCAAAGCGTCGTTTGGTTATCTAACATAAAAGAATGTGTTATCCAACAATATGGATCGATTGTTGAACAAAAGTTAAACAACGCTCTTCAACTAATCTGCTTCTTTAGTTCAATAAGAAAAAATGCTTTACTCCTTCTTGAAGTAAAGCACCCGTTAGCCATCCATGCTGCACCACAGAGAATGAAAATGGTTTGGTAGTTTAAATACTGATACTGACCGTAATCCATAGACTTATTTATGCTCTCCTCTTTTTTTAAAACGATTAAGTAGGGGTCTTCTTAAGTATTGTCATTTTTCATTTCTTGAATAACTAATTTTCATGGGAGTTTAAGTACATTTGAAACCGCCAGTTATCCAAAATAATTATGAAACCACCAAACAACAAGAAATATACCCCCTACGCCCCAAGCAGTGGTACTCCATATCCACCAAATTACGGATTTAGCTTTTGATGAATTTCCTTCGTCTTCCATATTCGCTTTTATAAAAGCGACCTTACTTTCCATACATTTTTTCATAGAAACGAGAACAACTAATCCGATTAGCATGAAACCAGTAGTTATCCAGAGTAATAAGTCCACCTTCTATACCCCCTTTTTTTATGAATTACTTTCCTTTCAATCTTCTTTATTCAACTAACCTGCCCCGTTAGTTTAATAAAGAAAAAATGAGCTGCATAGGCAACTCAATGATCTTCAAGAAAAGCCCCTTTTAGCTGAATAAGATAACAAAATCAATTGTGTCTTTCACTTTTAGCGTTCTTAATAACTTCCCTAATCCCTAAGCCAATAATTGTACCAATTAGACCACCTATATTTAAAGCAGAAAAAAGCCCCCAGTCTACTTCGCCGTTTCTCCATAAACTTACAATAATTACACTTATAAGCGAACCAATAACCCAACCTAACCAAGATCTCAAAAAACTTTTAATGGTTATCCCTCCATTAGACTAAATGCTTCGTTAGTTCAATAAGAATTAGCTCCCCCTAAAGGCAGCCACTTGTTCTGCTAAAGCCCCTGTTAGTCGAAGAACAATTGTTATAATAGGTGATTTAGATATTAAGTACTAAGTTGCCTTACATAGAACCTTTTAGTTCACCGGTTGACTTAAATTTACCCTCAATAAAACTTAACGTAACAACGGCGTCTGATATTGGGTTGTTATAGCTGTAAATTTCTAAAAACTCCGATTCAGCAATGAGTGCACCTTTACCACCAAGAATCTCAAATACTCTTCCTTTTGACATACCCTTTTCAAGCTTATTTAATTGCTCAAGGTTTTTTTCAATTTCAGATGTTTCTAATCCGATTTGTGCTTTATAACTTAGTTTATCACGCACGAATGTCATTTCAGAACTCGACGAGTCGCCCTCTGTTTCAAATTTATATATAACAGTATTATGCGAATCACCATCAGTGCCACTTTTAGAAACTACTGTTCCCTCTGACCCGATAATATTAAATACCTCTTCGGGTGTCATACCAAATTTAATTTGTTTATACTCTTCTTCAGTTACTTTACCATCTTCATTAACACCTAATGATGATGTTTCTTTGTTTGATGCTTCCTCTATTGGTATTTCAGCAATTGGTTTTTCATCTTTTTGTGCTTCTTCATTGGTAGTTTTTTCACTACAACCTACTAATCCAAGGCTTAATACCAATGCTGTGCTAAATACTAATTTTTTCACCGTAACTCAACTCCCTTATATTTCCATTATAAGTGATTGAGAGTTAAATGTATATTCCTCCCCAAACTGACTATTCTTAGCATCCTTTGGCTTTATTCAACAATCTGGCCCGATTGATGAACACAAGTTAAACAACGCTATTGAACTAACCTGCTGCGTTAGCACAATAAGAAAAAAAGAGCTGTTTAAGCAGCTCAATGTTCTTCAAGTAATGTACCCGTTACTTGAAGTGTAAATCTTCACAAATTTTGAATTTTAGTAAGGTATTGTTTTACCTTAGTCGAATCTTCAGAAGGGTATTGATATTCAAGAATACTAGCTACTTTAATAGCTACTTGCTCAAACAAGTTAATTGTTTCAAAAAGTGAATTCCAAACTTGTTCGTAATCTCCATTAGGATATGTTTTCATCACTCTTTCCCAAATGTCGTTATCAAGGTAGCTCTTTAAGTACTTGCTGTTTTTTCCTACACTCAATGAAAAATTGGTTTCTATACCAACTTTCCACTCAAGCATTGTTAGCAACATTTCTCTTGCACTATTCAAATGGTCATAAGCGTAAAGTATTTCTTGTCTCCATAACCCTTTTGCTACATAAGTTGAAACCCACCAAAATTCATTACAACAATCTGCAAAAAATTCAGCAGAAGGTTTTTTTACCCAGTAATCTTTATCTGTTGGTTCAGAAAGCTTAGGCATATTTCCATCTTTATCTAATAAGATAACTGTTAATCCATCTTCAGAACAATAGATATCTTTTTCCTCAATCGAAATTAGCATTAAATCAATTCTATTCCCATCTTCAAATAACATTAAATATGTGAATCTTCCATCCAATTCAGGTGGAAACATTGCCATATCCTCTGGTGTTTGCATTATTATTCTTTTCCCAAAAAGATTTACCCAATCAGGATTGATTAGAAATGATTGAAGGTCAGATACAAGATAAACAACATCATAATCTCTGAAAGTATCTTTAGGTACATTAGAATTCGTTCGAGAACCATTCATTGCAACAGCTCGTACTCTCTCATCTTTCTCGGCAACTTTTATTATCAATTCCATAATTTCTTTTTCTGTTCGCATTTTTATACCTCCTAAATCTAAATTATAAGTGTTCTTCAACTAACCTGCTTCGTTAGTTCAATAAGGAAAAAAAGAGCTGCAAATGCAACTCAATGATCTTCAAGAAAAGCCCCCGTTAGTTGAAGAAGAAAAGTGAAGCTTATTCAACAATCGCGCCAGATTGTTGAAGATCGTTTTTTAACTAATATCCCTAAAGGAAACCCCAAGAAATGTTGTTTTCACAGCATTTCTTGGGGTTTTGTGACTTCCCAAACTTTCAATTGGGAACGTTTATTAGGTTTGTTTTGTATACTTTATAAATCCTTATTGTACTAAAGCACTTGTTTAGTCCGCTATTTGATATACGTATTGTTTACAAGATCATCTTTAATGACCTCAGTAGGAATTATGAGCAGGGTTTGGTCATTGTCGTTACTGCCTAATTATCAATTTATGAATACAGTGTTGGTTGGTAGCCTTTTATACAAAAATTAAATTTTTTAGTTTGAAACTTGTGTTTTCTTAAACATTGAAATCAGTGCCATACCAGCTAATGACACAATCCCTAAGAAGAATAATAAAAGACCAATTGGAAGCAAGAAGAAAGGTTCTTCTAACTTGCCATCTGCAGCTACATTACTTCCAATAATAGTATACGCAATAAAACAGATTACTCCTAAAAGAATTGGTGTGGATGCAATTACATATTTCATTTTCATAATAATCTTCCTCCATTAAAGTTAGTTTAATTATTTTTTTGATACTCCCAATCACCTAGACAGGAGTGGTATTGTAGTTCCCACTAATAAATACTAAGTAGTGTTTTACCGCCTCTCAAACTTTCTAATGTTAGAATAACCATTAAAACATCCTTAGTCAACACTTTTTTATCGTAAAACAATAAATAATTATTGCTTATCTATAAATACTCATGATTTAAACAAACGAAAAAAGCCCAGGCTCACACAGAATCAATCGATCTTTAAGCCTCGGGAAAATGCTATTCAGAGGCTTTTTTTATTGGGATTGTTTTTTTCTTACAGGAATTTCAGAGGGGATATAATGTATATTATTTTACCTTAAGGTGCAACAGTTAATTGTTGCACCTTTTATTTTTGTTTTATTAATACATTTATTTAAGCTATATAAAATAACGTTCCCAAATGAAACATTGGTGACTGAACGATAAAAGCTTCCCCAAACTTTGTTCCCAAAGCGTCGTTTGGTAACCTTTCATTGAGATTCAATTTATATGTTATCGCCATTCAGAACAAGTCGATCAAACAGTCCTCTTTAAAATTATTTTTCGCAGCATCTCAGAGCGTTATTTTCTATAAAAAACAGCGACAAACACCGTTTTAACAGTGTTTGTCGCTTTTTGAAATGTTACCAAGCTTTCATTTGGGAACGTTATTCAAAACTATCTTGTATGTATTATCCAGAAATACAAATTATCATAACTAATTTTAAGGGGTGTTTGAATGGAAAAATACGCTATCTATTTCAAAAAAATCATTAATATTAATTTTTATATCCGACTACTTTTTTAACAATATAATTAGCAAACCATGACCAAATACATAAAAAGATAAAAACGAAAAAAATATGTATTTTTTCCACCATAAAAGAAGCTATCACGAATCCTATTCCACTTAAAATAAAAATCAACACATACCCTTTAATAATGAAACACCATCCTCCCTAAAATACGTATAATTTGTATATTTTGTCTAAATAAAATTATCCTTATTTTATCATAATCTTCTAAAGCAAAAATCTTTTATATACTGTATGTAGACCAATAACCTTCCCAAAGCGTCGTTTGGGGACCATTTGAAATCCTTGTTAAACTAAACTGCCTCGTTAGTTTAATAAGAATGACTGGATTTAAACTTTCGGCCAATAAAGTTAGCATGTACGGGGGTGAGTTCTAATTCTCTTGACCAAACAGAGAGTTGACCAATGTGGTGAATCTCATGAGCGATTAAATGATGTAGTATTTCCTCAACAGTATATTTATCTTCATCCCAAGGGACACCTACAACTTTCTCTTTTAATTCAATTAAATTTGTTTTTAGAAATTCAGCAATTTCACTTCGGAATCTAACTGAAAGAGATTTAACCTTCTCAGACGTATCATAATCAGCAAATTCAACTACTACGTCTTCTTTGCCTTGAATACCACGAATCCAACTATATTCAACATCAATAATGTGAAAAAGGGTGAATAAAATACTTCCTACTCCTCCAGTTCGGTCTTTTATCAACTCTTCATTTGATAGTTGATTACACCAGTCAAACCATTCGTCTCTTACTTGCCAGTTATATTCAAAAAAATTTATAAATGTAATCACTCCCATTTATAATTATTTATAACAATATGAATTGGCTTTGGTCACTAAAATCCCTTTTTTATTGAAGTAAGCTGCTGCGTTAGTTCAATAAGAATATGAGCTGCCTAAGCAACTCAATAATCTTCAAGTAAAGCCCCGTTAGTTGAATAACATTTAGAAGCTATATATTTTTTTTCATTAAAATCCTTATACTCTACACCTACTATTTGACCTGACAATGAATAATTGAATATGAGTTGCTCATTAACCATTTCAGTTAAAAAAGTTGTTTTTGAAGCATTGTGACCGACAGGCACAAGTTTAAATTTATATAATGCCCCGTACATTTTAGGAACTGTTAAATATAGTTCACCATTATTTATAGAGATGTCTAAAATTTCGCTCTCACCATTTCCTATTATATACTTCCCAGCAATAAGTTCCTTGTTTATAAAGTTAATTGGTTGAGCAGGAAGAGGTAGTGATACATGTTCATCAAAAATTACCTTAGCCATTTCTTGAATTAAATGTGTTACAGGAGTAATGCTCATATTGCTCAGAAAAATTATCGTAACTTGTTCATCTACAAATCTGAAAAAATTGCTACAAAAACCACTAATATCTCCAAAATGGTGTATGCATTTTCTGCCTAACATATCAGATACCATCCAGCCTGAAGCGTATGAACTAAGGTTTGGAGTAAACATTTTCCCCATTAGTTCTTTGGTAAGGAGCTGTGATGATTTTAATGCCTGATCCCAAAGGAATAAATCCTCTGTTGTAGAATATAAACCATAGGCTCCTAAAGGAAATGATAAATCTGCATATGCTGAATGAATTGGTTTTTCCCAGAATGAATAGCCTGAAGCTAAGTCTGCAACTATCTCAATTCCATCGTCACAGCCTGTATTATTCATACCTAAGGGAAGACATATTTTTGCTTGTATGTACTCTGCAAATGACATACCTGAAACTTTTTCTAAAATTGCTGTTAGTAATGAGTATCCTGAATTTGAATATTCAAATCTCTTACCAGGTTCGAAGTTCAATTCAAGATGTTTAAATGAATCGATCAGTTGATGTAAAGTCATCGGAAGTCTCATAGTTTTAGACCAAAATTCAGGGGAACTCGTGTAATTTGGAATCCCTGTAGTATTTGTTAGACAATGATAAATTGTAATTTTTTCGCCTTGTGGATAATTAGGAAGATACTTCCCAATACAATCATCTATTGATAATTTCCCTGTTTCATGTAATTTAAAAATACCCATAGATGTAAAAGCCTTAGTAAGTGAACCGATGCGAAATTTAGTAGTAGGTTTATTTGGTACAGCATGCTCCCAATTTACCATGCCAAAACCTTTGTTTAAAAGTATATTTTCGTTAGAAGCTATTAAAATTGAACCATTCAAATAACCATTTTCTTCGTACCTTTCTATCCATTTACCTAACCGTTCCTCTATTATCATGTAATTCCCCCTATAATCCTTTACAAATCTTTATAACACTTTATTGAACTAACCTGCTCCGTTAGTTCAATAAGAAAAAGCTACCCTAAAGGCAGCCTTGTTCTGCTAAAGCCCCCTTTAGCTTAAGTATATTCCTTCACAATCTTGCTTATAAATTATAAAAAGAACTATCTAAGTAGCCCTGAAAAGGTGATAAAAAATTTATATTAAATTTCCTATCCAGTCGTAACAATAACTTTTTCTTCTTAAGAAAGTATGTACCAGAAACATCATCGTTCTTGTCTACTTAATAAGCTTACTTTGCGTTTATATAGTAAATTAGTTGATCAGTCCATTTATCGTCCTCGTATATGAATCCTTTCCTCGTGCATTCATAAACCATTCCAACACCTTCTGCTAACTTTATAGATGCTATATTATCCAGGTTTATGTGAGCTTCTATTCGATGATAATTTAATTTTTCAAACGCAAGATCAATGGCTGCTTTTACAGCCTCTTTACCATAACCTTGTCTCCAAAAGTGGTTATGAATTGTATACCCGAACCTGGCCCATTGAAATTCTTCCCTCATAATTGTCGAAAAGTCTATAAAGCCAATATGAGTATTATCTACTTTTCTAAACACTCCAAATACATATACCTTATCATCCTTAGCCATCTGATGTTGTTTAGTAACTAAATCACGAAACCATTCTTTAGTACAGATGCTCATATCTAATTTACCTTCATCGTATTTATGTTGAGAAGGTAAACGATTTTCATATTGGGTAAGCCAAGAAGAATAATCTGCCTCTTCTATTAATCGAATAACTAATTTTTCTGTTTCAGTTCTTATTTTATTCAATCGAACACCTCATCTAAAAATACTTCCTATTCTTATATAGTATATTCGATAAAAGGAAATTATCTCCTTCTTATTCAACTAAACTGCTTCGTTAGTTTAAGTACATATCTTCACAATCTTTATAGTAATATTAACATAAATATCCAATTCAAATCATCTTACTTCTAACAAAATTATACAGTTGAGATTTTTTAATCAAATTTTT
>NZ_LMBZ01000043.1:8929-9891 GCF_001439635.1 Solibacillus cecembensis
GCTCTCTTCTTTTATTGTAAATTTGAGGTCTCGTGAGAAAAATGCGGATTTATAACGTTAAGGAATCCACTGTATATGCAAGATTTTATTCAAAATATAATCCAGCGCAATTTCTTTTAAACAGCATTGAAGGCTTTGTTGTATCTAAGTTCAAACGATAGTGCAGTATATGAATGAAATACAGAAAAACACTTAATACATTGGTATGACAACGTTTTAAGTGTTTTATTTCGTCCCAAAACTTTTAATTGGAAACGTTATATTAATTTTTCTTGAATTTTTATGTAGAATTTCACTTCATTCATTCTTTCAGTTCCTCAAAACGTGCATCAATATGTTCTACAATAAGTCTATGTACAATATACGATGCTAAATAGTATTTTTTTTAAATGTATTTTTCAATAAGTCAGAAAAAACTGAAAATAAAATAATTATTGAAAGCGTAATTTGTTGCTCTATATCTAAATTGTTTAAATATAAATAAAAGATAATGCATGTAACTAATAATATCACCAACATTTTATACCGTTTATTCTTATTATCTTCATCTAGCAAATTTAATATTATTGGAAAAATAAATAAATAGAAGTTCGTTGGATACCAAATGAAAACTAAATAAGAACAATTTAATACAAAACGAAAATGTAAATTAGATTTAGAATTTAACTTCACAACTGACGGCTCCTTTTATTTCTCTTTGTATAAAACATACTAATCCACAATCATTTTTTATATCCTTTAATGGTCCCCAAACCGTCGGTTGGGGATCGTTTTAAATCCTTGTTGCACTAAAGCCCCCGTTAGTTTAAGTACATTTCTTCACATTCTTTTCTTTAAGGCTCTGTTAAATAATATTGTTGATTTTTAATTGGACTTCAGTATTTAGAAGTCCTTTGTACTCAATAAATTACATTCCTAAAACGGAAATGAACTTAGCTGAAACACTTTTTTCATTTATCCAC
>NZ_LMBZ01000045.1:0-7860 GCF_001439635.1 Solibacillus cecembensis
ATTCAATCAGAAGTTTGTGAAGCTTTTAACTTAAACTAACGGGGGCTTTAGTAGAAAAAGGCTGCCTTTGGGGTAGCTTTTTCTTATTGAACTAAAGAGGCAGTTTAGTGAAACAAGGTAAGTTAAATTAATTGATTTAAAATTCTAAAAAGGGGGTAATATGAAACGAAATATCGGTGATGTAAAAGGGGCTTCTAATAAGTCCCTTTTACATCAAAAGTGCCGAAACACTTTTAAATCAACGTTTCGGCACTTTTTGTTATGCATATTTCATGGAGAAATCTCCCTTTTGGTATAGCCCCTTCCCATCTTATTTTAAGTATTCCTCAACAAATTCAACTGGGACATATGTTTTATTTGCTTCTAACAATACTGGTGCTACAGGAAGTGGACGTAATGCTTTGTTAAAACCAAATATTTTTTCTCCGCGTGTAATAGTGTAAGTTAAATTTCCTTTTGATACAATGGCACCTTTACTAATAGGCTCAACTTTATAGCCTAGTTTTTCAGCAATCAAGCGTAACGGAACCATCTTTGTTCCATCTACCTCATAAAAATCAGCCGCGATTATGGCTTTAATTTCTGCTGCAATGGTATTTTCAGAATCATCAAGAATGATCACCTTTGTAGGTGTTGTTTGAGCAGGGACACTTTCTGTTGCGGTTGTATAAAAAACAACTAAGTGCTTCTTTGCTAAATCTTTAGCTGTAACTTTCTCGCCCTTGGCGTTTAGAAGTTCAGTTTTTTCACTTATGTTTAATTTTAAAATATCATAAGTATTTGTTAAGTTTTCATAGAAGTAATCAACTTCAACTAATCCAGCTTCCTCTGTTTCAACAATGACAACGTCAGGATTGAATTGTGGTGGATAAATTAATGTTTGCGGCTTGTTTGCAAAAGTAAAAGCTACTATATTATCCCCCTTTTTAAGTTCTGCTTTCTTACCTGTAATATCGAACACTAGTGTATCTTTTGATATCTCTAAAATGTTCGTTTGATCACTATCTTTTACAGTGTAATATTTAATATTATCACCATTTTTGATATTCTCAACTGTTCCGTGCGTATTGTTGAAAATGTGAACAGGATCGATTTGAATTTGAGGAACGTTTTGTTCTGATTTTGTAGGATTTTCATTTGCTGAAGCGAATGGTACTACTACACTTCCAAATAATAAAGCTGTCATTGCTACTGCAGGTGCATATTTTTTCATGTTCATAAAATCTCTCCTTAATATGTGAGTCACAGTATTAGTAGCTTTAAATTGGTAAAAGTTTCATCAAATACAGAGGGATTTAAAGCAAAACCACCAGAAATCCAAAAAAAGAGTAGCTTTCGCTACTCTCAATCTATTTTTACTGGTGCTTTATCAAAAATTGCTACGATTTTTTTTTATCGCTTTCCTGTGTCTTCTAATTCTTCTCGGAAAACTTCTGCAACTAAAAAAGGTGACTTTACTTTCCAACAGCAACAATATCACCAGGATGAATGTTTAATTCACGTAGATATTTAGGATTTTTATTCAGCTAACGGAGCAGTTTAGTTGAAGATAAAGGGTGGTTTTTTATGGTAATATGGTTTTAGAGGGGGTATTTATAATGAAAAATTTAATTATTGGTATTATAGTTTTGTTTGCACTTTGGTTAATACTTCCGTTTATCGGCATAAACACATCATATGTGATACCTAATTTAATAGAATGGGCTACAAAATTTATTCTACCTTGGATACTATTGTATTGGATAATTAGATTAGTTAATGGCTTAGAAAAAAACAAATAACAATACAAGTACGGGGTGCGATTCTTCAACAAAGAAGGTCGCTTATCCTTATCCAACAAGAAAGTTTGTTAAGTATTCTACTTAAACTAACGGGGGCTTTAGTGAAAGATCATTTCAAGAATCTTCCCAAACGATGCTTTGGTAATGTTTTTTAGGGTATTCATAAAAAGTGAATGAATACCCAATTTAATTATTATTGATTACTACATTGTGCAGTAATGTTCGTTTACTAAAATTCAATTATTACAAGCTATGGAAAGTATATCGGCATACCCACCCTTTAGTTACTTAATTGAACAATAGTCAAAGACCTACTAATATAACCAAAAGGTACAGTATCTGAATTTGCACTTACTCCTACTCTATCTCCAGCGGTTAAGCTAGCTTGGACAACAAAGGTTGAACTACTTCTATTAGAAATATTAAAGGCAATTAGAGTATCATCAAAAATAGGTACCCCATTGACCAAAATAAAAACTGTTAAAAATCTTTGTGTTGGGTCAGGTACTGCTGTTGCTTCTGCAGACATAGATACTGTAATTTGATATACGCCACTTTCATTGACTACCAACTCATTCCCAGATGCACTAGCTGAAATATTTTTAGATAAAGGACCAACCTCATTAAACGGAACGTTCGTTCCAATAATTGACGGTTGTTCTATTGTATCCCCTATAAGAGAACCATAACCCAAAACCCCTTTTTCAGGAGGAGAAACTGGACCATGAACTGCTACAATTTTCGAAAAAAAATTAGGTTCAATAGAACAGCATTTGTTTTCACGTTTATAAAACACCTCTTTCACCTCCTATAGCATTGGATATAAATATTTTATTCCGTTCATTTGACTTATATTGAACTAAGACCTATTAGTATTACTTCTTTTGTTTAATCAGTGTTTGTCGGATACTGTTTCAATCCGGGGTTCGTTTCTCTATGTAAAGACATCATTAAATTTACAGACGAAGAATTGCAACATCAGCAAGAAATTTGGAGGAAATATACCGAATCAACTGTACCAGATTTTTATGAGATGTTTCCTGAAACAATCAAAGAATTTAAAAAACAAGGTGGAATTGTGACAGTTATTTCTCATTCTGAAAAAAGCGCAATTGAAAGAGATTATTCTATCCATTGTGGTTTTATACCAGATGCAACTTTTGGGTGGGAACTTCCTGAACATCAAAGAAAGCCACATCCTTACCCTATAAAGAAAATTTTGAAACACTTTAATCTTCAAGAAACTGAGGTATTAATGTTAGATGACCTTAAACCTGGATTGGAGATAGCAAGAAGTTGCAATGTAGATTTTGCGGCTGCTGGATGGTCTCACATAATTCCTGAAATCAAGGAACAAATGAAAAGGGATTCTAAATATTACTTAGAAACAGTAGAACAATTCAATCAACTAATTTTGTGTAAATAAATATATAACACTTATTCCATTAACGGGTTCTAGTGCAACAAGAACTAATAATGTATACAAAATAAATCCAAATAACGTTCCCAAAGATAAGTTTGGGGACACCATAAAACACTCAAAACGTTGTCACATCAATTTTTTAGGTGTTTTTCTGTATTTTATTCATATACACCTATTTATGCATTATCGTTTAAACTTTGATACAACAAGGCTTTCAACGCTGTTCAAAAGAAAATGCACTGGCACATATTTTGAATAAAATCTTGCATACGCAGCTCATTTTTTAACGTTGTAAATCCGCACTTTTCTGATGGGACCCCTATTGAGATTGATAAAGAATGTATTTAAAGTAACGGAGCAGGTTAGTGGAACAAGGGATATCTAAATCACTTGGAGGAATAGAATAGAAGCGGATGAAAACACGGAAAGAAAATTTTTAGTTTGGGGGCGAAAGAATGAAAAGGACAGTAATTGGCGGTTTTATTATGTTCGGTGGATTATTTACTACATTAACTATAATTGTGGTGGCAGCATCATATATTCCCAGCATGACTAGTTGGTCTGGTTCACAGTTGTGGTATGCAATTTTTGGAGGAAAGCAATATGGGAATGAGGTTGTTCAAAGTTTATTCCTAGGTTTCCCATTTATTGTAGGATTGTTGTTTTCGATTTTGGGGCTAGTAATACTAGTAATGGAGTATTTTGACAAGTCTTTTTAAAGTGAGTTTTTTACTAACGGATGCTTCAGTAAATAAAACGGACATCAAAATACAACGAGATTAGAGATATATTTGCCCGCTCATTTTTTAATGAAATTTAAATTAACCAATACCTTTACCTTTTACATAGCTAAACAATAAAATAAAAGCATCCCCTATTTGAGATGCTTCACCTATTCAATGATTTAATTATGAGTGGCTGCTTATTTATATCCTCAAATTATTAAGGGCGCTGTACGCTTCCTCAATTGCATCTTGATTCACCCCGATATATTTCAAAGTAATGTACTGGGAACTATGGTTAAAAATATCCTGCAGCAATGCTACATCTTTATCGTTCTGATAAACAAGATAGCCAAATGTTTTACGTAGCGTATGTGTCCCAATTTCTTTCAAGTCACAATGATGTGCCGCTTCTCTTAAAATATCATATGCCCTCACGCGTGTGATCGGTCGATTCTTTCCTTGCCTCGACTTAAAAAGATAATCGGTTTTGTTCATGTCCGCGCAATAGTTGTTAATAAGTCTTTGAAGTTTTGTTACAATCGGGACTCTTTTACGTACAGTATGTTTCTTGCTTCGTTGCTTTGCTTTTTTGGTCTTTTGTTCGATGATATAAAAATGGTCTTTACCAAATACATCTTGCACTTTCACAGACAAAATATCACTGATCCGCAATCCTGTGAAAATCCCAAAGCAAAATAATAATTCGTCCCGTTTATTTTTATTAGCCAAGAATAATCGAACTTCTGAAATCTTTTCTAAATCCCGTATCGGCTGAACGAAATTCATGAAGACTTCACCTCGTCCTCGTAAACCTCTACACGTAATGCCAGTGCTAATTTATACAATGCCTGCGATTTCATGCGATAGAATGTGCGCTCACTAATAGATAACTCATCAGATATTTCATAGTTAAATTTAGGTATTTCCTCTAAGAATGCCATAATGATTAATTGGCGTTCTTTTTAAGTTAGTTTAAAGAAGCCATGATTGAAGCGAGCAAAGAACTTTTCAGCCTGTTTATAATGCTCTACATTTTTAATTGCCGCGCTTTCAACTTTCGACTGCACTCCGCCTCCAAATGATGGCATTTCCATAGTATACCTCGGTGTAATTGTTTGTAGTAATTCTTCTGGCGTTGTTAGCTGATACGTCCGATATTGTCTTAGCACCTTTTCAATTGCTTTATGCGTTTCTTTTCCATCAATATTTCTTAACATTTCCATGGATTCTCCACTCCTTATCGTCTGCGTATTGCACCATTTACTCTTTTGAATGTGTCCCTTCTCATCCCCATCAATTCCTCAATTTCACGTGTGCTCAGTACTTCTTTTTTCTTTGGTGGAGGTTGACGTCTTTTTATCGCCATCTTCTTTTTCTTATTACATAAGCCATGTCGAGCCATTTCACCTTGAATTGTGCGCACCATGCTCACCCCCTTATGCCAAATTGGAATACTACTTTCGCTTACTTTGCTGTAAAATAAATAAAAAAAGAGGACAACAAAAGACGGCAGCTAACACTGCTATCGATTGTTGTCCTCCAGATGGCTGGTAGAACTAATAATTATTTTATTGCTTTAAATATATTATTAAACAACATTGTAACTCTACATAAAATATACACTGATATAAATAGACCTAAACCTTGAATAACTTTATCATAATGATCCAAAAACCATTCATTCGTTGAACTACTATCGAATATTTTAACTTTAGTTCCAATAGTTAATAACATAAGACTCACAAAGAAAAAAGCCGGATATTCAACCGAAATAAATTTAAGTATTTGCGATTTTAAATCATCATGACCTTTCTCTTTAATTAGGGATAAGATTGCCAGGAGGATAGCTCCTATCCCCATTAAAAAAGTACCGTTTAATGATACTAGATTTGAAAAAAAGTTCTGAGGTAAATTTACATTACTTACAAAAATATAACCTGCTAGTGATCCTATTAATACATATAGTAATTCTTTTAACCATTTATTTTTAAGGTCATTCTTTTCTTGAATAGCATCAATTAATTCCTCAATACCGATAATTTCTTTGTTTACAGCTTCGAATTGTATTAAATTGTAATTAAAATCTTCATTGCTAGGTGGAGCAGTAGGTTCAATTTTAAATATAATTAATTGGATATTCCTTATATGCCTTTTTACTTTTTCTACTTTTTCATAATCTTTGTCTTTTAAATCGCTTGAATGATAAAATAGCAAATTTTTGATTAATTCTTGATAAACCGTATCAAGCCGATAAGTATTGCTTAAGTTTCTAATTCCAGCATTTTCATCCAACTCTTTTTGGGTGATACTTGCAACTCTTATATTCAAAGCTTTCATTGTAAGTTCAATGAAAAATTGAATATTTAGATTTAATGATTTATAATTCCTATTTATCTTTTTACTCTCCTTATATCTTTCGATTAAATAATTTGCTGTGAACCCTGCTAGTGTTGCAGTAATAATTGAAGTAAAAATTGAAATTCCTGTCAAAACTCCTCACCCTCGTCCCATCTAATTCGTTTCACCTGCCCTTGATGTGTGACAATTTTGGTTTCGGCAAATGCGGGAAGCTCGGCGACTTTGGCTATACCGTGCGACAATATGATCACACAACTGTCAGGAAATTCCATTATATCGGCAATTAGCTTCCCATCGGCATTTATTTTTAGTTCTTGCATTCTCATCCTAACACCCCTCTGATATAATATTACTGACGCTATCAAAGGGTCGTTCTAAATCCAAGCTAACGGGTGCAACCGTTAGCTTTTTTTGATGGGTGAATGACAATTCCGCTGACAAATTGATAACATTCTTCTAACGTCCTGAAAAGAAGGTGTTCGTCATCGTTTTCTACTTCAAAGTATTTTTCTGTTTTACGAATAACGTTGTGATCAATTTGAATTTCGCTATTGTTTGGGATTTTGCATATAGTTTTGCATATAGAATTGTACACTGGGTCTGTATTAAGCTCTATTACATGAAAAATATTAAGTTGATTCATAGATTTGTTCCTTCCACCAAGTTTTCGTGATACCATTTGCACGCTTGAATCTATCTACATAGCCCTTCGTTTGCCCACACGACAACGCCACCTGTGTATCTGTAAGACCTCGTTTCTTAAAACTTATATACATGTGTATATTTAAATCTTGTGGAGGCCCTGCTGCTTCAATCGGTTTAAATATGGGGTCTTTATTTTTCCCAAATGGACTTCCCACTGAATAATAAACCTGCTGCTGCAATTGCTTACCCACTTCATAAATTTGCTTTTGAATTTCAACGCTATCCATTATATCTGTTATTTCTGTAAGTTGAGTTTGTAAGGCATCTAGTTTGTCATACAACTCGATACGTTGCTGTTTAATCGCTTTACGCATTTTCCTTTTCTGCTGACTTGTCATAGATACACCACCTTAAAAAATTTTGTTCGAAATGAATTTATTGCTATAATAGACCTGTATAGTTTTGCTGATCTGGGTGTGAGCTCAGGTCTTTTTTTATGCTTATTTCCCACGCAATATTTTCTAAATATTCAGCTAATTATATTTGCCACTTAATTTTCACATATTGTTCAGTGAAATTAATTTTTCAAGAATTATATTTCTGATGTAGCTCATACTACACTTGTTCCGAAATGGAAAAATAAAATCGAAAAGGAAGTGCAAGTATGGGTATTTTAAGCGGTAAAGACGAACCATTACATTATGGTGAGGTATTCAGTATCTGGACAAATCTTGCTGCAAACTATGGCATGATTGCTGGGTATCAAACATTTTATAATCATGCTGGTGANGAAATTAATTCTAGAAGAATTTATTCAAGGCGCCAAAGAGGAAGTTAAGCCTTTAGAAAAGATTCTAAAAGTAAATGGCATTGCATTACCTCCTGCACCGCCTGAACGTGCAGATGCAAGACTAGAAGATATCCCTCC
>NZ_LMBZ01000045.1:7880-8252 GCF_001439635.1 Solibacillus cecembensis
GCTGCTGCTTGTTTGGTTGCATGTAGTCAAGCAATGGGTATGTCTATTAGAGAAGACATTGGCTTAATGTATGGTCAATTCCATACAGCTAAAGCGCTGCTTGGCGCTAAACTATTACGACTTAATAAAGAAAAAGGTTGGCTAGTACCTCCACCATTACATGTAAATCATCCAGAAAAATAATAAGTATTTATTAATCTTGGTTAACCCGCCAAATAATTATTTCCCCAGTTTATAGCTGGGGATTTTTCAATTAGACTGAGCTTTCAGGAGATTTATATACTTCTCATTTTTTACATATTGTGCAGTAAATGTATCATTCCATCTTTTCAGATATTACCCAATTATGTTATCCTTATATAGGTAATTACC
>NZ_LMBZ01000003.1:0-3796 GCF_001439635.1 Solibacillus cecembensis
TGTTTAATCATTTTCAACGATTGGGCTCGATTATTTAATTAGCGTCTCGGTTCTTATTAAACTAACGGGGGCTTTAGTTAAACAAGACCATAATTTCGATGGTCTATTTTTACGTCCAAAACATCAGGTGGATTTCGGCAATCCATTTTTGAAATGTTACACTTAAACTAACGCAGCAGCGCTACAAGTTTTGTCATAAGCATTAATGTGTGAAAAGACAAAGAAATTAACAGCCTCTCACAAAAAAAAACGGTGAATAATCCAGGCCTATTTATTTTCATCGTATCATTTATTTTCATGGGATATAGCGTGTCTATATAAATATTAGTTTATTCAAAGATGAGGCCTCCTTGACTCGTTTGGTCTCTGATAACCCTCCGTTTAGTATCGGAAAGGATATCTAGCCTCTATTCAAAAATCCCACTAGTCGTTTTGGCATCGACTAATGGGACATCTATTTTAAATTATTTTAATGGAACCCAAATTTCTGAATAGCAATCTGGACTGAAAGGATCATCTTCTGTATACATTTCGAACTCTGGTGTACCTGCATGTTGATATTCGTTAACAGGGAACCATTCAGAAAAAATTTGTTTCCAAACTTTTGTCATTGCATCAGGCATTGGACCATGTACTTCAAAAACACCCCATTTAGAAGCTGGAAGTTCGATTACTTCAAATCCTTCTTTAACGTCACCTGTATAGTCTGTAGCAACCCAATAGTCAATTTTCTCATTAGGTTTTGCTACACATATACCAAGAACTCCTTTAATTTGTCCATTATTAATTTGTGCTAGCTTGTCAGTAGTGCCATCACCATTTAATTCATCCCACATTTTAGGAATTCCGATTAAATTGCCATTATTCTCAAGTAAAAATTCTTTTTTTACACCTATTGCTTGGAAGCCTTCACGTTCTACGATTTGATATTTCATTGGTTCTGCCCCTCTCAATCTCACCTCTATTACGAGGCGGTTATATGATTTGATCTTGCCAATATTTTTCCTAGCGTTACTTGGTGAAACCTCATGCTGACGCCTAAAGGCTTTTGAAAAAGCCTCGGGAGTGTCATAGCCGTACTTAAATGCAAGGTCGATAATCTTACTGTCTGTTCTTTTTAACTCGTCTGCTGCCAAAGTCAATCTTCTTCGCCGAATATATTCACCTACTGAAATCTCTGTTAATAATCCAAATGTTCGTTGAAAATTGAATGCAGAAGAGTTTGCTTCATTTGCAATGTCCACTATCGAAATTTCTTTTAATAAATTTTCTTCGATATAGTTAATTGCTTTTTGTAACGATTCTAACCAAGCTGACATGCTATTTCCTCCTTAATTAAATAGTAAAATTATTTCACTTTAAATACCTGTCTTTAAATGCTCTGTTCTGTCAGGATTTATTTCTATAAATAATTTTATCGTTAAATTCACCAAAATAAAGGAAAATCCTAAAAGTTATATTGAAATTAATTTTTTAAGTAATGTGTAAAAATAATCTACTAGCTTTTGACTGGGGGGCAATACTTGCTTTTTCGGCAGGAATCTCACAGGAACAGCAAAAAAGTAGCGTTTGAAATCCTTCGATCATTCGATGGGGCGTTTAACATAATGAGTGGAATAGACGAAGAATTGGTAAAAATAAAAGACTTAAAATAGAGATGTATTAAAAGAACCCTACTTTCTGGGTTCTTCTTTTAAATACCTAAAAGATTGTGAAAAGATGTACTTAAAGTAACGGGGGCTTTACTTCAAGAAGGAGTAAAGCCTTTTTTCTTATTGAACTAAAGGGCAGGTTAGTTCAATAAGAAAATACTGAAATTAGTTAAAAATATAAAGGGGTATAGAAGCTGATGAGTATAGTTAATTATCTTGGTTGTAATTTTGATTTGCCTTACAGCTATGAAAGTAGTAATGAAAAAGGTTTAATTGATAACTTTTCGGATTATGAATTAGTCAAGAAACTCTTCACAACTAAGAGGATATATGAGGTTTATACTAATCGGTTGGATTTCAGTGTCACTGTTGAAATACTATAAATCCCTCACAATCGTGACGTCTCTGTTGCAATTGCTCTGCAGGATAAAGAATTCATCAGCGATCTAACGTTTGACTTTAAACCTAAAGGTGAACAATCCGGTTTAGTCAGGACTAGTCCGCCTATTAACAGTTAAACAAAAAAGAACTGAACTATTTGTATTCAAACAGACGAGGGCTCCTTTTAAGGGAATCGCGTCTGTTTTCTTAGTTTATAAAATTAATTAACAACAAATTATATGCACCAATATTCAAAGACACGTAACTACCTACAGAATCTCTTTGCTTAGAAGATGGGATTCTAGCTAATACTAAACGTACGGCTTGAAAAAATGAGCATTTAGTATTCGAAGAATGGTAGGTGGCGTAATGTCTTTACAAAGAAGTTGTTTATATTCGATTGAACCAATTGGAATTGGTTCAGTCGATGTAGAGTCCCTTAGCAGCTATATCACTAGGTTAGCAGATGCTCACTGCATAACTGTCGGTGATATTATGACACACTTGATTGCACCAGAATTAAGGAAAAAGTACATTAATAATATTGTATCTATTGGTGGGAATGGTTTTTATAAATCATCATCTGCCATTAATGGTTATGGAATCACTGCAGAAGATTTTATTGAAGTAATTGCGTCCTTAACTTGTAGAAAGGATATTAGGGAAACTACGCTTGTTAATTGCAGAGGATTAGTGCCCTTTAGGGGGTTACAAAAAAGTGGTAGATATTGGTGCCCATCCTGTTTCCAAGCAGATTTAGAAAGTAAACAGACTGTTTATGAAAGACTAAGTTGGACACTTCAACCATTCTATAAGTGCTTAATACACGATAGGGTTCTAGAGAATACTTGTCCAAACTGTAAGTCTTGCATGTATATATTAGAAAGAAAGAGTATACCAGGATACTGTGCGAAATGTTATTATTGGTTAGGGAACCATTATTTAGGTGAAAGAAGAGTGGATATTTACTGTCGCAATACCAACGATTCAATGAGAGTCTTTTTTTCGGAATTCACCAACCTGTCGTTTGAAAGGGATTGTGTCTCACACTCAATATCATTTTATATAGAAAAAAACTTTGAAGGTTCTTTAACAAAAGCTGCTGATTTCTTCGGATACTCTAAGTCGACTTTATGGGGATGGAAGGAAGGTACTAATCTAGCTCCATTAAAAGCACTAATTGATATTACTTCGAAATTACAGCTAAATCTATCTAGTTTCATTAAGATGGAAAAATCCGGAATAATATTGACGGATAATCGTATAAATAAAAGCTTGCCCTTTGAAAGAGTTAAAAAGGATCATAATAAAATTAAAGATTTTCTTAAAATCGTTATAACGGAAAAAATTCCTTATTCATTAAGCGAGATTGCAAAATTAATGGAGTGTGATAGAAAACTGTTAACTCAGAGGTATCCAAATGAGTGTAGACAAATAAAAACAAACTATTTAAACAGCGTAGAGGTGAAGAAACAAAATAAAGGTGAAATTATGAAAAAAAATATCGATAATGCTATCTATACATTAAAGAAACAGGGTACTTACCCTACAAGAAGAAGAATAGAGCAAATAATCGGAAGTGGTGTATTACGTGAAAAAAAGTACAGGAATTATTGGGAAGAACAAAATCCATCTATGTAATGGGTGATAATAACAAGGTGATCAACTTAAATGAAATTAAGGAGGGCTAATTGTGAATAAAGATAAGGAGTTAACAAAACTGTTACTTGAATTAAATATTGAGGAAGATACACTACAAAAAA
>NZ_LMBZ01000003.1:3834-224586 GCF_001439635.1 Solibacillus cecembensis
CCAAGTGAGAAGATGGGTGTAACAATTCAGTTTGAAAGTAGAACCCTTGAATTGGCAGCTATCTATGAAAAGGAATTTGACTCAAATGTCATCGAGTATTATGACCAACCAGAAACTTTTCTAATTCGGTATCAAAATAAGGGACGTAATATTGGACACCATTATACCCCGGACTTTTTCGTTATTGAAAAAGAATGGATTGGTTTTGAAGAATGGAAAACTGTAAAAGAATTATCTAACTTAGTCCTAAAGTATCCGAATAGATACATTATGGATGAAGTAGGTACTTTCCGATGTCCGCCAGCCGAAGAATATGCTAGAGGATGTGGGTTATCTTTTCGAATTCGTACTTCCGATGAAATAGACTGGATACTCCAAAGGAATATTAGATTTTTAGAAGATTATCTACTTGGCAGTAAAATAGATGTTTCTCCAACTAAGAAGGGTCAAGTTATTAATTTGATAATTGAGAAACCAGGTATAAGTCTCGAAAGGTTACTAAATTTGAATCTTGATTTTGACGCCGATGATATTTACCATCTTCTTGCACAAAATGTGATTTATGCTGATATTAAAGCTACTTTAATCACTGATTTTGATAAGTTCTCAATTTATCAAGATAAAGAATCTGCGGATGCATTTTTCAATATGTCTAAAGCAAATGTAAAAGATATTTTGCATGTATCAACCCTCAATATTTTTCCATTACAACCTCTTTTATGGTCGGCAGAACCTTGTACAATTTTAAGTATAAATGATTCTAGTATTTCAATTATGAATGGAGAACGGGAAATTAAAATTCCACATGCCCTTTTTGAAAAACTATATCATGAAGGTACAATAAAACCTCTCATAAACTCAAATAACGAAACTTCTCCTTCAGAGGAGGCATTAGACATAATACTTAGCGCTTCACCAAAGAGTTTGGAAGAAGCTAATCGCAAATTCAGTGTTATACAAAGCCATTGGAATGGAATCACTTTAGAAGAGTTAGAGGTTAGTCCAAGAACATTTAGGGATTGGGTAAAAAAATACAAAGATGCTGAAAGACAATTCGGAAATGGTTTTGTAGGTCTAATAACCAAAAGAAATAATCAAGGGAATAAGGAAAGAAAACTGTCTCCTGAAGTAATAGGGTTAATGGATGAATATATAAAAGAGAAATATGAAAATCCACGTAGTTCTAATCTTAATTCAATTTATAAGAGGTTTTATCAAGAATGTAAAGATAGGAGATGGACTCCTCCAAGTTTCATCACCTTTTGGAAAGAATCAAAAAAGAGATCCGTCCATGTTCAAACGGAAAAAAGAAAAGGAACGAAAGCTGCATATGACTCTGAAAAATTCTACTTTGAGCTAGAGACAACTACTCCTAGACACGGTGACTTTCCATATCAGGTTTGTCATTTAGATCATACGGAACTAGATATTGAATTAGTTTGTTCAGATACACATGAAAACTTAGGAAGACCTTGGCTAAGCCTTTTAATTGATGCCTATTCTAGAAGAATACTATCTTTCTATTTAACTTTCGATCCACCAAGTTATCGGTCTTGTATGATGGTTTTGCGGGAATGTGTGAGGAGAAATTCAAGGTTGCCAAAAATGTTAGTTGTCGATGGTGGAAAGGAATTTCATAGTATTTATTTTGATACCCTATTAGCGAAATACAATGTCACTAAAGCACAACGACCAGGATCAAAGCCTAAATTTGGTTCTGTTTGTGAGAGATTATTCGGGACTACTAATACAGAGTTTATTCATAATCTCTTAGGGAATACGCAAATAATGAAGAATGTGAGAGTAGTGACTAAAAAATTTAACCCTAAACACAATGCAATTTGGACTTTTGAATCATTGTACGAAATGATGAATGAATGGTGTTATCAAATATATGAACAACAAATTCATTTAACATTGGGTACTTCTCCACGGAACTTTTATGAAAATCGATTATACAAAACTGGTAAACGAGAACATACTTTTGTTAGGTATGACGAATTATTTGAGATAATGACGCTGCCATCTACATCTAAACAAACAGCAAAAATTCAACCTGGACGAGGAGTTCGTATTAATAATATTTATTATTGGAGTGACATGCTTGATCATCCGGAAATTGAAGGACAGAGTGTTTATGTGAGGTATGATCCATTCGATATGTCCATTGCTTATGCCTATGTAAATAAATATTGGATTAAACTACGGTCAGAAAATTTTATGACCTTTGAAAACCGTACCGAAAAAGAGATGAAAATGGCTACTATTGAAATTAGGCAACGAATGAAGAATGCTGGGAATGCTATTGTAATAACAGGAGCGATAATTGCGAAATTCCTTGATTCGGCAGAGTCAAAAGAAATTCTGCAAATACAACATTTAAAAGATAGAGCTGCTTCGAAATCAATAGGAAAAGTGGCTAATCGAGAAGGAAATCAAAGTAAAAGTAATGTTCCTAAATCTGAAGGGGGTCATTTACATCTTGTGAAAGAAGAAAATGTAATGGCTTCTGATAAAATGGGGAAAATTGATACGCAAAAATACGTTGCCTACGGGGAGTTTTAGAAATGAATAGACCGTTATTTCCTGACGAACTGCTTCTAAAATCAGCTAATGAGAAAATTGAATATTTTAAAAACCTGACTGTTGCTCATCCGAAATTAATGATAGCGTATGAAGAATTTAAAAATAAAATTAGTGTTGCCGATAAAAATGAGATTTTACTTATTTTTGGGCCCAGTGGTGTTGGGAAATCTACATTATTTAATAGGATAGTTCATGATTACAATAAAGCGTATTTGACGGAAATGCTTTTAGATAAAGGGTTAATACCTATTGTAGGGACAGAAGCAATCGCACCAGATGACGGACGATTTGATTGGAAAGATTTTTATATTAGATCTTTGACCTCGCTTAACGAGCCATTAATTGATTATAAAGTTAATATTGAAATTCATTCCAAAGGTATTATACCAACTGATAAAAGTAAAAATGCTTATAGAAGGGCAATGGAAAATGCATTGATATATAGAAAGCCGCATGCGTTTTTAATTGATGAAGCTCAACATATTTCGAGGATAGCTCGAGGAAAAAGTCTTAGAAATCAGATGGATACTATAAAGTCCCTTGCCTCCGTAAGTATGGTTCCATTTGTTTTATTTGGAACTTATGAAATTCTTAAATTTAGAAATCTAAGTGGCCAATTAATTCGTAGGGGGATTGACGTACATTTACCAAGGTACAAAGCGGAAATAGGGGAAGACATAGAGGCATTTCAAAGTATTTTATGGACTTTTCAAAAGCATTTACCATTTAATAACGAGCCAAATTTGGTTGATCACTGGGAATATTTTTATATGCATTCGGTAGGCTGTGTTGGAAATATGAAGTTATGGTTTAACCGCACACTTGATTATTCTTTATCGAATGATATGAATAAAAAAACTTTGACTATAAACGATTTTGAAAGATTCGCACTAAGTTTAGATAAAGTTGAGAAAATGACGGATGAGGCAATTGAAATGGAGAAGTACGTAGAAGATAGCGATAGTGAGCATGGACGCAGGGAGAGAGTGAGCTTAAAGCTTGGAATAGGTACTAATCAAAGTGAAGAAAAAAGAACATCTCAGAAATCTTTAAAGCAGAAGGCAAGGGTAGGTGAAAGAAAGGCAAATCGAGATAGAATTGGAGTTGATGAATTCAAAGATGCCAAAATAAATTCATGAAATTGGGGTGATTCAATGCTTACCTTGTGGAATGATGAAAATATTAAAATGCCTGAGAGGAGTATATGCTATCCATTAGCACCAATGTACAAGGCAAGTATAGATGTTGAGAGTTTGACTAGTTATATTCAACGGATTTCGGAGTCCCACTCTGTATCGGTTTCAAGCTTAGTTAGGTATCTAATATTTCCAACTTTATATGTAGAGGATACACAGGGGTATAGCTATAATGATCTTTATAGGGTGTATTATAAATCCTATTCTATAAATGGATTTAATCAACAAGCTTTGTTTTTTTTACAAGTACTCAAGGAGTTAACTGGTATAAATGATTTGAATGATTTAACATGGTTGAAACTAGCTCCACTATTATCTCAGGGAGATATCAAAGTCGCTCGTCATTGGTGTCCCGCTTGTATATACGAACAAAAAAATGAAGAAATTGCATATGAAAAGCTTATATGGTCCCTTAAGTCAATAACAATATATTTAAAACACAATTGTTATTTAGAATCTACCTGTCCTACCTGTAAGAAAGAAAATAAACAATTAGACTTACATTCAATAATTGGTTATTGTTCGAAATGTAAGAACTGGTTAGGTTCTAATCTTGTAATAAATAACAATACATGTGAAGAAAATACCGATTGGCAGAAATGGGTATACATAAATGTAGACGAATTAATGAAGAGTGAAATGCAAGAGTTTATCAAACATGATGTGATTCTAGATGCAATGAGTAATTTCTTGACTAAAAACTTTAATCCGATTAATAATTCAGTATATAATCTGGCGAATAATATGGACGTTGATAGAGCTGTCATATTCCAATGGAAAAGTAAGTCTAAGAAAGTCTCTTTTGAATCATTATTAATATTGAGTTATTGTGTAAATGTATCTATATATAATATTCTATTTAAGGGAAATGAAATTAGCATAAATAAAAATCAAATTAGACCAATAAAAAAAACGCTTGTGAAAAAAAAGAGTTTTATTACACTTAGCATTGATGAAAAAAGAATTGCCCTGAATGAATTTATTAATAGTGATGAGTATCCACCGCTTAAATTAGGTGATGTAACTAAAAAAATTGGTTATAAAAGTAACGAGTCATTAAGAGAGTACTTTCCAGATGAATGCCGTTTAATAAGCGCAAGATATAAAGCATATAAAGCAAAGGAAAAAGCTGAAAAAACAAAAATAATAAAACAGGAAATTAGTAAATGTGCTTCGACAGCTTTTGAAGAAGGGAAAATTCTTAATAAGAGCTATATTCAAAGTAAAGTCAAAATAGGGAGGCAATTTGTGGATCCTGAAATTAGAGATCATATAGAAAAAGTTATAAAAGGTAGTCTTAAAGACTTTCATTGACGGTATTGCGAGATTGGTATTTATTTTAATGAAATGTATTAGATATATGAGTTTCGGGACTAGAAATAATATGTTTCAATAATATCTAATCGTTTCTTAGCCAAAGGAATGGATACAAGAAAAAATAGAATACACGTTTCATGTAATGCCTGCTATCGAATATAATAGTAGGCATTTATTTTGTTTTTATTTTGGTTTATTACATAATTAAAATTTATTATTTATAGTTAACCATACTTATACCGAAAGTATAATAATTAATCAAATCGTTGCCCAAAGTTATAGATAAACCAAATTGAAATCAAAAAGAGGACTTTTAAAAAGAATGGGTTTTAAAATTAACACTGGGAAAGTGCTGGTATCACTGTGTTGGCAAATACATAGTTAAATAATTGTCGAAGATATGATTAAAATCACACATACCAACGATTTCCATGATTAGGGATATTTAACGAGAGTTAAACTCTTGGGCAATATCCCTTTTCTTTGTGTCTGAGCCTAAAAGGTGAAGGTAGTACAATTAGATAATCGCAGCGAAAAGCTCCAATAATAGACGGTACTTCTGAGGTATGGCTTACTTTATTATCATTATTGCAAAGGTTTCAAAGCCTTTGTTTGATCAATATAAATAAATGCATCGTACCTGCTACCAACCCTAGAAGGAACGTAATTTCCGTAAGTTTCAAATTCGGGATTATACACGACGCCAATCGCGCGGTGACCAATCCAATTATTAAATAACGCTCTATTTTTATCATTAAATAATAATACTTTATCTTCTGGACTTGCTGCATGGAGTTGGCCTTCCCATGTGCTTAGATCTGCAGGTGGGACTTTTATGATTTTTAACGGGTCGCCCCAACTATCTGTAGCAATTACAGTGCCTTTATACGTGCCAAAACCGATGGCATAAGTGTTTTCTTTCCCACATTGCTCTCGAATAATTTGACCGACATTGATCAGTTGCTCATTTTTCATGGATGTTTCAGAAGCATCCCCAATATGTGTGTTATGCTCCCAAACGATGATCTTTGTTTTTTCTCCGTAATAGTTGCGTAATTCATGAATCGCTTCCACCATATGATAATCGCGCGTATTCCACGACTTTCCATCTGACATCATCTCTCGGTAGTACGCTTCTGCATTTTTGGCTACGAGTGCATTCATCACGACATTTAAATCTTCTTCCTGCTTACTCGAATAATGTTCCTCATGGTTCCGCAATGAATGTAATAAGATAGCTACTTCGCTAATACATTCATTAGAAAAATGAGCTGTGGAAAGGGCGTAATGCTCTGGCATACGATTGTACGGTTCAAAGCAAGTAAAAGCCTTTTTTGCATGCTCTAAATCAACTTGATGTTGTGGATTGTTCGATAAGAATTTTAATACTTCATCAATTGATTCGAATAGGCTATATAAATCGATACCATAAAAGCCTACTTTTTGTTCGCGATTTTTATTGATCTCTTTTAGCCATTCAGTAAAGGTTGCGACTTCTTCATTTGCCCACATCCATGTTGGCCAACGATGGAAAGCTTTCATTAAAACATCTTTTATGTTTCCAGCTTCCACATTGTAGTCTTTTACATATCGGTTCACCGCTTGAGCGGATGGCCAATCTCCCTCTACTGCAATCAGTTGAAATCCTTTTTGTTCAATTAACTTTTTTGAAAGCTCAGCACGAATCATATAAAATTCCGATGTTCCGTGAGACGCTTCGCCAATCATCACAATTTTTGCGTCTCCAATTGCCTCCACAATTTTATTTAAACTTGCATCGTTTAATAGTAGGGAATGTTCGGAAATTGCCTGAATTAATTTTTTTGTCATAAGAAACTCCTTAATAAGATAGATGTTTCATTATTATTGACGAATGAATGGATAGTTATGAAAAGAATTTTGGAAACGAAAAGATGAACTGCATCACAATTTGGTTCTGCATTTTTTTAATTGTAGTGAATTGTGTATGCACCTGGTACACACATAATTCACTTCCGATCATGAACCTTCATAATCAGTTTGCCAAATGAGGTTGCAAAAGGAAGGATCAGCAGTGAAGAAATGACATTAAATAGAACACCTATATAGGCAAGTTGTGTATCCACTTCACTTGCGAGCTGTAAGCCAATTGTAGAGAGCAAGCCGATAAAGGGATAAAAGGCGATAACCCCGATGATATTCAGCCAGATATGGGCATAGGCCGACAATCTCGCTTCTCGGCCAGCACCAATCGCAGCGATAAAAGCAGTGACGCAAGTTCCGATATTGGAACCTAGCATAACTGCGATTCCAGTGTCTAATTGCACAACGCGATTTGTGAGGAATCCCATGATAATGCCTGTAGTGGCCGTGCTGGATTGAATAATCGCCGTTATGAATGTGCCAGTAAGAATACTATAAAGATAACTCCCATCCAAATGGAGGAGTAAATGATGAACAAATTCAATGGAGCTAAGTGGACCTGCTAAGCGTTCAAAGCCATTCATGGAAGTAAAAACAGCGGCAATGCCGAAAATGATGAGACCGATACTCCGTAATTTTCTTTTTCTCATTAATATTAAAACAGCCCCGCAAATAGCTAAAGGGACAAGGAATCGCTCTAAGTCAAAGGTGATGAGTACAGTCGTTAATGTTGTTCCGATATTTGTCCCTAAAATAATGCCAATCGATTGTGGGAATGTAAGTAATCGTGCAGAAATGAGTCCGATCGTAATAACCATGACTGCTGAACTACTTTGCAAAATGCAGGTAATAACAATCCCTGCTAGTAAACCTTTCCAGGGCGTATCCGTTAATTTCGTCAGCCATAATTTTAAAGAATGGGCCGATAAATTGAAAAGCCCTAACCTTAGTAATATCATGCCATAAATAAATAAGCCGATTAAGAATAAAAAAAGAAAGAATTGCGACAAGCCACCAGCCTCCCTATCTATTTCTATGGTAGAAAGGCTTCGGACATGCATGGATTTTGGATGTGTCTGCACCCGGTACACACAATTCTATAGTAATTTCAATTTTTATACATTTTTAATTCAGGTTGAACGAAAAGGGCGTAGATAGTTGACGCTCTTTTTTCACGTATGCGAATCATGCTATACTGAAGACGAGAAACGTATTGAAAGTGGTGTTTTTTTGTATAAAACGATTGGAGTTTTAGCGCATGTTGATGCTGGGAAAACAACTTTTTGTGAGCAATTGCTTTATCACACAGCTGCGATAAAAAAGCGCGGTCGAGTGGACCATCAAGACGCTTATTTAGATAATCATACGATTGAGCGGCAGCGCGGCATTACTATTTTTGCTGAACAAGGTAGATTTGAATTCAATAACACCATGTATACACTAATTGATACACCGGGTCACGTCGATTTTGCACCGGAAATGGAGCGTGCTGTTCAAGTAATGGATGCAGCCATTTTAATTGTAAGTGCAGTCGATGGCATTGAGGGACATACGGAAACCGTGTGGCAACTATTAAAAAAGCATCAGATTCCTACATTTATCTTTATTAATAAAACAGATCGTGAAGGTGCGATTTTACATACAGTGATGGAAGCGATAACACGTGATTTGACTCAAAATGCACTGCTATTCAATCATAAAATTGATACAACTGTAAAAGAATGGGTGGCTGAAAGAGATGAAGCACTAATGGAACTTTACTTTGCAGATCAATTAGAAGATACAGAGTGTATACAAGCGCTGAGAAAGCTCATTGAAAAGCAACAAGCGGTAATTTGCATGGCCGGTTCCGCATTAAAAGACGAAGGGGTTATTGAATTTTTCCAATGGCTAGATCAATTTACCTTTAGCAATTATGATTCGACATCAGATTTTCAAGGGAAAGTATTTAAAATCCGACATGACGGGCAGCAACGTCTTACATTTTTAAAGGCTCTGTCAGGAACAATGAAGGTGCGCGATGAATTTACATTTGGAGAAGTGGTCGAAAAGATTACAGAAATCCGACTCTATAATGGAAGTCATTTTGTGACCGTTCAACAAGTAAATGCAGGCGATATTTTTGCATTGAAAGGCTTATCCACACCGGAAATTGGTGATGTCATTGGCAGTGAACAACAATCAATTACGTTTGAGATGATTCCAACACTTCAAGCAAAAGTACTCTATAATGGACCATTACATATGAAAGAAGTAACTGGAATCTTTCGTGAGCTCGAAGCCGAGGAGCCAAGCTTACATGTAGTTTGGAGCGAACAATTTCAAGAAATATCTGTTCATGTAATGGGTGTAATTCAATTAGAAGTATTAACAGAAGTGGTAAAGGAACGTTTTGATATTAATGTTTTATTTGGAAGGCCGCAAATCCTTTATAAAGAAACGATTTGCGAAAAAACAGTAGGTTATGGTCATTTTGAACCTTTAAAACATTATGCTGAGGTGCATTTACAACTTACGCCAAATCCGCGCGGACAAGGAATCACGTTTATGAATGTTTGTCATGCCGATCATTTATCGGTAGGACATCAACGGGTAATCGAGCAGCATTTATTTGAGCAGGAGCATCACGGACTGTTAACTGGTTTTCCGGTAACGGATATCGAAGTGACGCTATTAACGGGGCGAGCTCATAATCAGTATACAGCTGGAGGGGATTTCCGAGAAGCAACATGGCGCGCATTACGGCAAGGGCTTGAACAAGTAGAAAATCGATTGCTTGAGCCATATTACCGTTTTAAAATGAAGGCAACGAATGATCATATTGGCCGTATGATGAGTGATATTCAAAAAGCGAATGGCACATTTGAAGCACCGATTTTAACCGAACAAACGGTAATCATTACCGGACGTGCACCAGTTGCAACCTTTATGGATTATAGCACTCATTTTGCCGCTTATACGAACGGTAAAGGCGCACTTTCTATGCAGTTTGACGGCTATGATTTTTGCCATAATGAAGAACAAGTAATCGAACAAATCGGTTATAACAAAAACGCGGATCCCATTTATACATCCTCTAGTGTTTTTTTAGCAAAAGGGAAAGGCTATAGTGTCCCATGGCAAGAAGCTAAACAAGCCATGCATTGTGATGTGGAGTAATGAAAAGACTGAATCTTATTTAGGATTCGGTTTTTTTCATTGTTAAGGAAACTATAGATTTTGGCATTGCGGATAACTTTTATGTGAAATAATGTTATGGGGCGTTGGAAATGTAATTCGATCATAGAGGAATTATGAAACGAATATTAAAAGGTCACTTTGATAGTTTTTGGCGAATGAACGAAGAGGCTTTTCCTGCACAGTACCGCCAAGATATTTTAGAGACAGTTCAAAAAGCTTTGAGATGTGGCATGAAAGATATGGGGCATATTCGATATGAATGTTTGGGCTGTCCAAGTGACTCAAAGCCTGTACATGCTCGGCCTTGGTGTGTTGGTAAGAAATATTTTGTTCCGAAAATTTCTGTTAGTTTACTTACTAAGGTGAAAATACGGATTGATCATGTAAATAATTTGATTGGATTTAAAATGAATATAACAACTTTCTATGTAGGTATGCCACGTTTTATAGGTGGAAAAGCACTATTTATATCAAAATATCCCTAAAAACAGATTAATTTAGTTAGAATATTCATAGCAATAAACAAGTGAAAATCCAATAATTATATAATAGCGTGATATTTCCCTATATAATTCATGCTGAAAAGCAATCGAAAAACATCATATTTCAACTAATTCTTTGTTTTAATATACACAAAAATTGCTTCAGCTATTAAAAATGTTTTGTTTACTTTTTTCTAACCCCTGATTTAACAACGATGCAAAAAAAGTTTACACATTTCTCAAATCAACTTTCTACGATTCATCCAAATCGACATACTACTTAATTTTAAATAAGTGAAAAATGGTCTTTTTTCACCCTTTTAGCACTTATTTTTAAATATGTAGTATAGTAAATTCGCCAAATCACGAATACACGCAAAAAATGTTCGACTCAAATTTTTTACACATGCTTTTAAAATTAGCTTCATGACTGTAACGGCGGGCTTTTCTCGCGCTGAATAAAATATTTTGATTTTAATCTCTCTGTGCTTATGTCTATTTTTCGCTTAAAAAAACAGCTTATTTTCATTGAAAAAGATCGCATTTTGGACAGATTAAGCACTAATATGGATAGGATAATTACAGTAGCTCCTCAAGTAACATAGAAAATGGCAATCCTTGATACTACCTTCTTGTGCCATTATGTATTTCGACCGTATCCAACCATCCCAATAACATCCCTTTTTTCGTAATTCATTTACGACTCGGTTAATGGTTGCTGCAATTGTGTAAGGGCAGGTATATTGGATATCTGTTTTCATGAATAAGCTTTGTTTCGGATTTTCCCTTTTGACGCTAATGTATGCGTGCAGTAAAAATATCGTAATAATAGCTACAAAAAGAATGAAATAGGGGGAATACCTATGCAACAAACACAACATCTACTAACCGATGATGAGTTTTTAAGAGAAGAGTGGTTATCCCATTTAAGTGAATTTCCACATATACCTGCGCAAGGTCGTTCATTTTTTAAAGATGAAACAACACTAGCGATATTAGTTAGCTGGTTAGAGCATTTATAAAAACCGCGCAATCAATAAAATTGCGCGGCTTAATTCGTTTTAAATTTGCTTTTCTTACTAAGACTTCGACAGCTCAATAAAGCCTTTACCAAACACATCGCGTACATCATGGATGGCAACAAAGGCATCCGCATCTACCGCTTTTACGATATTTTTTAGCTTCATGACTTCTTGTTTGTTAATCACGATATAGAGAATTTCCTTTTGTTCCTTCGTATAGTAGCCGTGCCCAGATAGAACAGTGACACCACGATTCATTTTAGAGCTTACTTGATCTGCGATGGCATTTGGATTGTTTGTAATGATGGTCACCGCTTTTTGTGGGTTCACCCCTTCAATCACGAATTCCATCACCTTTGTTCCAATGTAAAGCATCATAATCGTCAGCATAAGTGCTTCTGCGCCGATAATAAAATACGACGAAAAGGCGACGATTAAATCGAAAAAGAGTAGCGCATAGCTAATATTCCAGCCGAGGAATTTATTCGCGATTCTTGCTAAAATGGTCGTGCCGGCAGTTGTGCCACCTACGCGGATAATTAAACCAATCCCAACACCTACAAAAACGCCACCAAAAATAGCATTAATCATAATTTCATCAGATTGAATGGACCAAGATTCTGTTAAATGTAAGAAAATAGAAAGGAATATTACAGCAATAATTGTATAAATGGTCGTTTGCCTATTGAGAAATCGATAGCCGAAAATGATGAGGACGGCATTGATTACCAAGCTGACAATACTAGGGGACCATTCCAATACATAATAAAGAATAATCGTTATACCTGTTACACCGCCTTCACCTAAATCGTTTGGAATAACGAATAAGTTGATCGCAAGTGCAAAGAGGAATGCTCCGATCATCATAATAAAAATATCAAGTGTAACTTTTTTCATTTTTGACACCACCGTTTGTAATTAATTTTTCCTATAGTTGATATTACTTCAAAATAGCATGCAATGGGATTGAATAACGCCATCAACTGTTTGATTCATGCAAAAAGCTTTTACTCAAACCAATGTTCAAATTAATTGGAGTGGTAAAAACGCATAGTTGTCTTTTCGAATAATATTGCACGGTTGAAAAGAAATGGGCTGTTTAAAAATGGGCCCATCAATTACGGTTGTATGGAACTCGCCACCTTCTCCACAAGGATCGATACCTCGCGATTTTAGCTCTTGCACATACTCATATGTTAATACTTTCCCTAAATCATCTTCTCGCATACCTAGTGTTAAATTAACAGTAGTTATGATCGTTTTAAAACCTAAATGAATGAAGCGCTCGACAACTTCTGTATGATCTGCTTGCCATAAAGGCATTCCGAGTTTTAAATTTGCGGTGTTTGCGACTTTTTCATGCCAGCAGCCGTGTTCAGGCATATCAAGATCACCTGTAACAAGTGCGTCTGCTCCCAAACTTTTCATTTTATGTAGCATGTCAATAAATGTTTCTTCATAGTTTTCCCAGCTTGCTGCCGCTAAATGAATCGGTAAGCCAATAGACTCGGCTTGTGCTTTTATAAAGTCGACGGTCATACCATGTGAGCGAGAGCGTGTCCCATCCTCCTCCAGTACGATAATTAAACCAACTGCTTGCCCGATTTTCATGGCTTCATATAAAGCGAGTGTACTATCTTTTCCACCGCTAAAGGATGCGACAAAATTTTGACCATCAGCACCCGTTTTCCAATCTTTTAAATTTCCCATCATCTGTAACTCCTTTTATATAGCTAATAAACTAAGATTGCTATTTAGATTCTTGCTCCCCATGAACGACAAATTCAATCAATAACTCTTTATCCGTAAGCTGCGTTAATACCCCTTTCATAAGAGGACAATAATGATTTTCAAGCCAGTCACGAGCAAAGGTATTAGGCGCGGTAATCATTACAGTTGAGCTGCTTTCATTATAGGATAATAATTTTGTAGGTTTGATCCATGTATCAAAGCTTGGTTTAGAAACTTCTTGGCTAACTTGCGGTAAAACATGATTCCATAGTTCGTGTAAATTTTCAAAACCGATTGATTCGTGACCTAGATTTTTTAAGGCATTAGCTGTCATTTGGCCATTTATTTCAAGTTTTTGAGTTGTGGATTCGATCTCACTCATTGTTAAAATAGCGGAATAAATAAATAATTTTCCAATTTAACGAGCTATGAATTCAAGATTCCCATCCATTACATCAAAACGTTGGTTCAACTTTTGCTGCTCTTGCTTTATCTCTTGTAACAATTCAATCATCCGTTTTTCGGTGGAGTTTTCCAATTTAGTTCACCTCTTGTTTTATAATATCACTATCTGTAGGGAAAATAAAAATATGGAAGAGTGACCAATATTAAAGCCTATCTTAATTCGCCTCATAGCACACCTAAAGAATTTATATTAACTTAAGGTCTAGTTTCAACAAAGTGGTTTTTGGAGGAAAGCAGAAAATAATAGCAAAGTTCGTGCAATATGGACTAGGTAAGAATCATGACAAAACATGTGTAAACAACACGCAGAGCGGAAGTTATAGTGTATAAAAAAATCAATGTATCTTTATAAATTGTAGTGAATTACCAGAATTGTATTTGTACCCGGTGCACGAAAAAATCCCAACAAAAAAACCTAGCGCAACCCCCAGCACTAAGTTCAAAAATAACCATCTATTTATGTTTCTTATGCTGCTTCATTCGTTTAACCAAAAACCCACCTTTAAACGATTTTGGCTCATAGGAAATAATAAATGCAGTAGGCTCATAATGTTGCACGAGCATAAATAATTCCTTTTCGCGGTTACGCTTTGTTAAAATTTCGTATTTATAACGTTGGCTGTCGCGTCCTTCGCCTACGTACGTTGTGAGCGCAAACCCTTCCTCACGGATGATCTTGATCAATTCTTCATTGCGATTTTGTGTGTTTATCGTTACGTAAATAAAGCCAATCGCGAGCTTTTGTTCAATTCGTGTTCCAATAATAATCCCAATCCCAAATCCGACCGCATAAACGACCATTGCGAGGAACCCCTGATCTCCACTAAATACAAGCGACAGACCGAACACATAAATGAGCATCTCCACAATCCCAATCAGCGAAGCGAGCACGGTAATATTCTTTACTAGGAAAATCGTACGAAGTGTAAATAAAGGAACATATATTAATTGCAGTAATAATATAAGTACAATTTCTTTCATTGAAATCGAATCCTTTCCTACTAGAATATGCTCATCATATACGGAGTTTATTGGAAATGCAATTTATACGAATAGTGGGCGAGGGTGTTCAAAATATTGGGTAGCGAGACTTAAAAAGTATTGTGTTGGTCATCGAATATAGTAGCAGAAGTGCCTCTGAAAGCATGAGTGCAAAATGAAAGGACTTGCCCATATGAGATATCATATGCACAAGTCCTAGATTATTGTAATGAAGTAGGCTATTAAATATGAAAGAACTATTATTCTAAACGTAGAATCCTATGAGCCAATTTCATAGGATTTTGCTTTTTACTATAATAATCCTCCGCTATCCAGTATCTATTTTGATATTTCTTTAAACGTTCTTCTAAATCCCCTATGTATATGTCACGTTGAAGTACACGCTCATATCTCACTTCATTAGTGCAATCTAGAAAGATTACATAATCATAATATGCCTTCCATTCTTCTCTCAAAAGAAAAATACCTTCAATGATTACAATGCCATTTTGTGGGATGTTAATTGTTTGGATTGTCGAGGTATCTTGCTCTTTATTGTAAAATGGTAAACGCAATTGCTTTACATTTTGATGTAGTGTTTCAAATAAATTTTCTTTCAGATAAATAGCATCCCATTGTAACTGATAATATTCAAACCATTCATCATGACCTGTATGATAGCGCATTCTTCGTTCAACAATATGGTCGTCAATATGAATAAAAACTACATGATCTAGTACATTTTTAAGTTGATGAACAAGCGTAGTTTTTCCTGCACCACCTAACCCGTCGATTGCTACGATAAAAGGTCTATTTAAGTTATGCATTTTATATTTTTCTTGGATATCTTGTTTTAAAGTATCATTCATAGCCATTTAAACTACCTTTCACTTAATTGACTCAAAATTAATTCTACAATGGTAGAATAACATAATTCATTAACCTTAATATAGCTTTTGAATTGTTTTTGCACCCGGTGCATATCTATTTTAAACCTGGGGCGTCAAAATAAAAAACTGTTCATTTTAAAATAAATGAACAGTAATTAAGCATTTTCTAATTATATTATCAAAATCCATTGATACGTAATAACTACCCAATAGAAACCAAATAAAAGCAATAAAGTTACTACGTAAGCAAGTGGCGTTTTTGCAAGCTTCCAAGCAATCCATCCAAAAAGCAAACCACAAATAAAATCGAAAATAACAGCGACAGGTAATAACAGAAATGGTGTCGACAAATATCCTACCATATTTATTATAGGTTCCATCAGAATCACTACGGGTAAAACATGTATCACATCATATACATGGGCCATGTTGAAGAAAATAATATACAGGCAATTTAGCACCAGAGAAGCAATTCCAAATGCGATACCTCCAAAGAGAACCGGTCTATTTTCCATAAAATTCTTCATCATTTATCACTCCTTAATAATTATCTACGACTGCTCCTAAAACAGCCGCTTTAACATAAACTTGATTTTGTATGCTTAAAATGTCTTTTGGATTTCCTGTAATCACAGCGCCAACAATCATGATATTATCGGTGTTGATTTTTTCATTTTCTTGTTTTAGAAAATCATCTACCACTTTTAAGTCGTTATAGTAATCACTTTTATTTCTTAAAGCGAGTTCCAGGCTTTCGACAAATTTCTCCGCAGGATTGTCTATTAGCTCACCTACTTGATTATATAAATGGATTCCTGCTGCATGCTCTTCAGATATAACGATTGAAGGCGTTCCTTCTGATGCTTTCAATCCTTGTAAAGTTGTTTCATCATAAGTATTAACCCATGCCCACTGAAAATTTACGTTTTTTGGCAGCATATTTTGCACTTCTTTTAATGTATATGGTTTATCGAAGGAGATTCCTATCTCTACTTTTTTGTAATCAGGAATATCTGCTACTAAACTCATATCATTTTTATATGCTTCGTAAGTTATAGCGGGATGATAGAACTGAAGTTTTCTAACGCCATCATAAGTGAATACATCTTTTGTATCTGTTGTTGGCCAATTAGAATTTAGCGAGAATTCATTAAAGTTCACTTTCCCTGGCACCTTTACTTCTCCTAAGCTTACGGGTTTTCCATCAATGATTTTGTATTTCGGTGCTGCTGCATTGCTTCCAATGAAACGATACTCTTCATCCCACATGCCTAAATGAATATTTGCACCAAACACATTGTAATACGAGTCAATTTCTGAAATTTTGTTATTTAGTAGATACGGTGTAATTTGAATTTTTTCTAAATAAATTAATCCAAAAATATAAACCACCATACTTAGACTAATTAAAGCAATTCGTGCGTAATTTTTCCCTTTTGCTTCTTTTATCATTTTTTTTGTATCGGCATTTTCAAAATCAAATAATTCATCCATCTTAGAGTTTTTCATCATTTGTCTCCTCCCATTTCTTTTTGAACGCTAAACGGGCCCTATACAAATAGGTTTTAATCGATTTTTCATCGATATCCGTTAGTTCTGCAATTTCTTTATAGGAAAGCTCGATTTCATATCTTAGTAACAACAAGTTTCGTTGATTTGCATTTAGCATATTGAGGACTTTTGTTACTTCTTCACCTTTTTCTTTTGCTAAAAACAACATTTCTCCGTCAACTTCATCTGCTATTCCAGCGAAAAATTGATCTTGATCTTCTATGGAGCAGCTCGGATACCGCTTGCTCTTTCGACATAAATCATAATAAGCATGTAACGCTACTTTAAAAAGCCATGCTGAAAGATTTTGCTCATGAAGCTCCACCATATATTGAATCGCCTTTACAAATGTTCCTTGTACAATATCCTCAGCATCTAACAAACTACATCCATTCTTTATTAGATACTTTTTGATAATGACTGCCTTTTCTTTATATAGTGTAGTAATTAGATCATCTGTCAACGCTACCCTTCTCGCTTTCATATTTTCATCGCTCTCACTTGTGTAACGAATGAGGAAACAAAAAGTATACACCTTCATCAAAAAAAAAATTCAACTTATATAGTTATTAAAGAATTGAAACATCAAAGAATAATGGCTAGCCCCCCAACACCTAAACAAAAAACCTAGCGCAACCACTGGCACTAAGTTTAGAAAGAACTAGCTATTTATGTTTTTTATGTTGTTTCATTCGTTTGACCAAAAAACCGCCTTTGAACGACTTTGGCTCATAGGAAATAATAAACGCAGTCGGCTCATAATGTTGCACGAGCATAAACAATTCCTTCTCGCGATTACGCTTTGTTAAAATTTCGTATTTATAGCGCTGACTGTCGCGTCCTTCACCTACGAACGTCGTCAGTGCAAACCCTTCTTCACGAATGATCTTGATCAATTCTTCATTGCGGTTTTGTGTATTAATCGTTACGTAAATATAGCCAATCGCAAGCTTTTGTTCAATGCGCGTTCCGATAATAATCCCAATCCCAAATCCGACCGCATAAACGACCATTGCGAGGAACCCTTGATCGCCACTAAACACAAGTGACAGACCAAACACATAAATCAGCATCTCCACAATCCCAATCAGCGAAGCGAGCGCGGTAATATTCTTTACTAGGAAAATCGTACGAAGTGTAAATAAAGGTACATATATTAGTTGAAGTAATAATATAAGTAAAATCTCTTTCATAGAAATCGAATCCTTTCCTACTAGATTATGCACATCATATACGGAACATATTTTAATTGCAATCTATAAGAAGAGTAGGGGGAGGATGTCCAAAATATTGCGTAACCGAGACCGGAATAAATATGGATTGTATACCCAGCCCAAGCTTTTTAAATAACTAAAAACATACCTGCCTATATAAAAACTTTGGCAATGCTCTCATGAACGATTCTTCAAGTGAGTGTTTTTCCTTCTTATGTATGTATTAAATATCGGTGAAGTAGTTCAGAGGAAATAGCATCAACACCGTCCAGTTTTTTATGGACGGTGTTATGTATATTTGACCGCTTACAATTGTTAAAAGGATTGAAGTTCAGACGTTTCACTTTTACTCTGTTCAATTGTTTCGATAAACTTTTCGATTGTTGAGGTAAGGTATGAATTGGACCTTCTAACGAAAACAGTGTTGATTTTACTATATTTGTCAGGGAGAGAATGGCAGTGAATGAGCCCCTTTTTTTCCAAATGTAAAACGGTTGATTTTGGAACAAATGTGATACCAAGGCCGACGACAACACTACTTAATATCGTTTCTAATGTGCCAAATTCCATTACTCTTTGAGGGATAATATGTTGATCTTTATACCAAGCTTCAAGTCTTGCCCGGTAGCCACATCCTTTACTAAAACATAAGAATGGCTCATGTATTAGTTGTTCGATGGATGTCGTGTTTACATCTGATATCAATACAAGCTCTTCTTGAAAAACATTATGGTACACAAGCTCTGGATGAGGGTCTATTTCAGTCACAAAAGCTCCGTCAATTTGATGTTTTAATACATCTTCTTGCAGCTTTTCAGTCACTCCAGAGAATAGCGACAAATCCACATTCTTATATTTTTTAGTGTACGTTGATAGAATATTAGGTAGTTTAATGACAGTTTCAACTGTGCCTATTTCTAATTTGCCAGAAGGCTCCTCTTTACTTTGCACAACTTTTACCATCTCGTTTGTTAATGATAATATCTTTTCGCAATATACTAATAGCTTTTTTCCCTCGGGTGTTAAACTCATTCCTCGATTGTGTCGGTTGAACAAAGGTGTATTTAGCTCCGTTTCAAGCTTTTGGATTCTCGATGTAATATTTGACTGTACATAACTTAACTCTTTTGCAGCTTCTGTAACGGTTCCTTTTTCAGCGACCTTTTGGAAAATCTCTAAATCTTTTAAATCCATTATTTTACCTCATCATTCATTTTCTTAATGGTATCACTAAAAATGATAACAAACATCATTTTTGTTCATTTTACATGATGGGTGATTATGGAGTTTAATGAATAAGGCAATATTGTGAAGGAGATTGGTATGTTATGAAAAATAATGTTTTATTAGGTGCTATTTTATGTTTTATTGCAAGTGTGTCATGGGGAGCGATGTTTCCTGTTGCTCATCAGGCTTTTCAATATATTGATCCATTCTACTTTACTATTTTCCGTTATGGAGCAGTGACGGTTATCTTAGTTGTAATTCTCTATTGGAAGGAAGGGAAAGAGGCTTTTCAATTAGAAGGAAAAGCAGCATCGCTTTGGTTTTTCGGTACCATGGCATTTACTGTTTATAATTTACTCATTTTCTGGGGAGAAGATTTATTAGGTGAGCCAGGCGTAATGGTTGCATCTATTATGGAATCTTTAATGCCGATGATCTCCATTGTTATTGTATGGATTTTACATAGACGCCGGCCTTATACATTTACCCTGTTATGTGTCTTAGTTGCCTTTATAGGCGCAATGCTTGTTATTACAAAAGGTAATTTTGTAGCGTTTCTTTCTGCAACGGATGATATTATTCCATCTTTCCTTATCTTAATCGCGGTTATTGGATGGGTAATATACACAATGGGAGGAAATCAGTTTAGAGGATGGTCTGCGCTCCGCTATTCCACGTTAAGTTGTTTAATGGGAACTTTGACCGCAGTTGTAATTGTGTTTACATTAACGCTTATGGGATATGTTGCTCCACCAACAGTTGAAACGATTAAAATTGTAAGCCCACATTTATTATTTATGATTATTTTCCCAGGTGTTATTGCATTAGTAGGCTGGAACATAGGGGTCAGCATTCTAACTCCATTGAACGGACTTTTGTTTATTAACTTTGTTCCGGTAACAACACTTGTTATTTCAATTGTTCAAGGTAATCAAGTAACTTCCTATGAGATTATTGGAATCATTTTTATCATTTTCTCTCTCGTATCGAATAATATATTTATTCGAATGAATCAGAAGAAAAAGTTGTCAGAGCAATTGTCTCCGAGGAGCAAAGTGCTGAAAACTAGAAAGTTACTAAGTGAATAAAGGGATGTATTCGTGCGTCTTTTCTGCAGAGTGGTTTGTAGAGAAGACGCTTTTTCATTTTTCTGTTGCTTCGTAGTTTAACAAACAATGAGGAAGAATCGTTTTAAGTTGATGAACAAGCGTAGTTTTTCCTACACCATCTAACCCGTCGATTGCTACGATTAAAGGCCTATCTAAGTTATGCTTTTTATATTCTTCATTGATTTCTTGTTTTAAAGTATCATTCATATCCATTTAAATAACCTTTCACTTAACTGGCTGAAAATTCCTACTATAATGGTAGGATAACACAGTACATTAACTTTGACGCAGTATTTGAATTGTAGTTAATTGTCTGAACTGTTTTTGCGTCCGGTGCAGATCATAATAACCGTTATTAAAATCGGAGTAGGTCCTTTTTGGAAGTTAAAGTGTAATCTAGTGATTTCCAAATAAGACTTTGTTATCATTAAACCAATAACTGGAATGAAATGATATGTTTATGAAGGGGAATATACATAGGTATAGCATCAAGCGAAGTTCTAAGGGCGACAACTTTTGACCATTGGAATATAACGAATAGCAAATATACGTGGGCGGAAAAAGCGGAAACAGTTGAGGAAGCTGGCTCTATTTACACAATTCAAGGCTTTGATTTGAATTATGTAGGTATTGTGTTAGGTTCGTCAGTTCAATATGATGCTGTAAATGATTGTAAAGTGATTGATACAAAACTCTACAAGGATACAGGTGCATACACAGGGATAGACGGAATTGAAAATGTGATTGAAGCAAAGGAGCGAATTGTATTAAACTCTATCAATATTTTAATGAAGTGCGGTATTAAGGGACTTTACATTTATGCGAGTAATGAAGAACTAAGAAATAAGTTATTAGAATATCAAAGTTAGCAGGGGAACTATAAGAGTGAATTAGGGTAGCATAATGAGAAAAATTATAATTCAGATATGAACGTAATTGTCACTACTGAAGAGAATACGTTACGTTGGAAGTTCCAAATAGAAAATTATCTTTTAAAAAGGTGGGGAATTTTTATGCATCAGCTATCAACAAGTAATAAAACCTATATGCTGTTGAATGTTCGTTTGGAAAGTGGTTATCACTATGAAGAAGGAGAAGTTGTTGCTACTGAGACAGTTGTTCGTAATCTACAGGTCGATAACGGCATGATTACAAAAATACTAGACACAACTGACTCCTATAATAATGAATGGGATTGTTACGATGCAAAGGGATTGTTACTTCTTCCTGCTTTTCGTGAAATGCACATTCATCTGGATAAAACCTATTATAGCGGTCCTTGGAAGGCTGCAGCACAAAGTAAAAATGGTATTTTCGGGATGATTGAGATAGAGGGAAAATTACTTCCTGAATTACTTCCGACTGCTCAGGAACGATCGGAGAAATTATTACAACTTATACTTAGGTACGGTTCTACTTATGTGAGAAGCCATTGTAATATAGACCCTGTACAAGGGTTGAAAAATCTTGAGAGTTTGCAGCGTGCATTCGAAAGTTATTCAGATAAAATTTCACATGAAATTGTTGCCTTTCCGCAACATGGTTTACTTCGCTCAAATGCTGAAGGTTTGATACGTGAAGCGATGTACTTAGGCGCAACTCATGTTGGTGGACTGGATCCTACATTTGTAGATGAAAACATGGAAAAATCACTGCAAACGATGGTACAAATCGCTGTTGATTTTGGAGCGGGTATTGATATTCACCTTCATGAAACGGGTGAATCAGGTATGAAGGCTATAAAAAGATTAGCAGATTTAACAGAGGAAGCAGGGCTAGAAGGGAAAGTTACGATTAGCCATGCATTTGCTCTCGCAGAGTTACGAAAAGAAGAAGCGCAATTAATAGCAAAGCGTCTAGCTTCACTTGGTATTTCCATTGCCTCCTCAGTACCAATCGGTCAAAGGAGTATGCCGATTCCATTGCTTCAAAAAGAGAAGGTAAACGTTATGCTTGGCAACGATAGTATCATAGACCATTGGGATCCATTTGGAACGGGTGACATTCTTCAGAAAGCTCATCTAGCTGCACAGCTTTATGGATGGAAGCATGAGTATACACTGTCTCGAGCACTTTCTCTCGCAACAGGAGGAATTACTCCTTTGGATGAGAATGGGAAACAAATATGGCCAAATGTTGGCGATGAACTGACAGCGGTCCTTGTACCTGCAAGTTGCTCAGCTGAAACGGTGGCTCGGTTACCAGAACGTACTGCAGTTTTACATAAAGGTACTTTATCCTCGGGTTCTTTAGAAAAGGTACAAAGATAATCCCTTTTGATGGTCGGTATGTACGCAGTGATTTTGATGACTGAAATTTTAGAATTTAAGGTCGTTTGGAAATATAGCAAATGGTTTTATAGGATTTATCACGCTAATTCAGCAGAAGGAATAGTTTCTGATAAAGAGGCAGAAGTTAAGGAATCAGTTACAAATAAGACTAATGAAAAAAGTGGCTCTATCCGAAACGACACGAGAACAATCACTAGCATCAGTAACAGAGCTGCTACCGGAGCAACTTAAAGCTACGGAAATGACATCAATAAACCAGGAAGTTGTGACAGCTTGGATGAATTCTGAAGGTCATTGTGCAAGCATTTAAATTCAAACGTCACACATATCGGTGTTAGCTACGTTAAAGACGGCAACATTTGGACACAATAATTTATTAAACAATAATTATCTTGAACCCGCTTCTAATTGAAGCGGGTTTTTGAATATTTTAATCCGGACGAAGGGGTACCAGATACGTGGGAAATCATAATATTCACGCACCTAGATGTATAGAATGAGCAACAATCACGTAGAGAAAAAAATGTTACTGAACAACCGATTTCAGTAATTGTACATATAGCAAATAATTATTTTTGAATAACAAAAGTATAATTGAATAATATTGAGTAATTGTGGAGGAGTATTATGCAAGAGATGATTTCAATAGAAGAATTTGTTACTGCTTTTTTTGTAATTCTCTATAGTTCTGATCCACTTTCACCGCAAAATTTCTAATTTGGCTGTTTTTCATTGTTCCATATAGAACATATATGTAGAGAGGCTGTTTTTTGTTCATTTGTCTGTGATTTAACTGTTATATGTTCTTCAACAATTACATCTTTTGAAGCCTATATATCTTCTTTAGGAATATTCTCAACTTTTTCAACCGCTTCAAATTGTGTTGGAACTACAATAGCAGATGCAGCAAACCTATGACCACATGCTGAACAGAATTCTGAATCGAAAGTAACGGTATGTCCGCACACACAGTCTTTTTGATTCCGAACCTTGTGGATATTTTTTTCGATTTCTTTATTTTTTCCCAGTAAATTATTAATATTTATAATATGTGTCTTTATCTTTTCATCAACTTGAGTGTTAGTTTGAGTATTATATGATGTAAATACTTCTCTTCCAATTTTTAGAAACAAATCATTAATTTCCCCAGTATTATTTGTTATTTGGCCTTTTAAGCGTGTTGCCTCTACCGTTGTTTTGGCTTTGTTACCCGCATCTGAAACACCCTGCTTTAACTTATTGAAAATGCTCATATTCTTCCTCCTAATAAAATGGACTATAAACCATACTGTTATCTATATGATTATTATTCTGAATTTATTAAGTAAACTTCTCCTTGAAACAAAACTAATAACATTCGCACATTCCCCATCCCCTAAAATCAACATTCGTTCCTTTTCTTGTGAACATTGATTTTGCAAATTTTTTTTATAGATGGCTCAAAAGGTTGATGCAACAGTATTTATGCTTGCAGGGAGTGTTCTCCATCTTGCATAAAATCATATATATTTATTATCGTTGTAAATCCGCATTTTTCTGACGCTACCCCATAAAAATATTGTTTAATTAAATGGCCCTTGAATGAAAACGAGCGTTGACGTTTTTCTAACCCAGGTAACAAATTTAAAAGTTTAAAAGCCGCGATGACCGAAGAGGATTGGGTCATCGTGGCTTATTTTTGTAATGTTTTACCCGTCAAGTATTCTATCAAAAAATTTTCCTATTTCAATTCTAGTCATTCTTCATATTGACATTTACAAATAAAGTATCTAGTATTAAAAAGTGGGATTGATAATCATTATCATTTAAAGGTGTAGATAAAGTGCTGATTCTCTATATATGTATCAAGAAAATATGATTGATTTCCAAATATTACTTATAAGGATAGCCATTATTACATAAAGGTGAAAGCGAACTACAAGAAATTACAAAAAGATTTTATAAAAAGTAAAAGAAAGGAAGTCCTATATATGACAGTTTTAACTATTGATCATGTGGCAGTAGGTTATGCAAACTCACTAATTGTAGAGGATTTAAGTGTGTCTATTCCGAAAGGGAAAATTACGACGATAATTGGGCCAAATGGATGTGGTAAATCAACATTATTAAAAGCGATTTCTAGGGTGTTAAAAACCCAAAGTGGTGCTGTATACCTTGATGGACGAGCGATTCATCAGTTACAAACGAAGGAAGTTGCAAAACGTATGGCGATTTTACCGCAATCCGCAAATGCACCTGGTGGTTTAACCGTATTCGAACTGGTGTCATATGGTCGATTCCCGCATCAGGGTGGCTTTGGTACATTAAAAAAAGAAGATTATGAACATATTAATTGGGCAATTTTTGTAACTGGGTTGAATGAGTTTAAGGATCGTTCTGTTGAAGCGTTATCGGGTGGACAAAGGCAGCGAGTTTGGATTGCGATGGCACTTGCGCAAGGAACTGAAATACTAATTCTTGATGAGCCGACAACCTATCTGGATTTGGCTCACCAACTGGAAGTTTTGATACTCTTACAACGGTTAAATGAAGAGGAAGGCAGAACAATTGTAATGGTGCTTCATGACTTAAATCACGCATCTCGATTCTCGCACAATATGATCTCAATGAAGAATGGCACATTGATAAAAGAAGGAAGTCCAGAGGAAGTCATGACTTGTCTAAATTTACAAAGTGTATTTAATATCGATGCTAGAATGACAACTTGTCCTTTTAGTAAAAATCCAATATGTCTTTCCTATCAATTAAATCAGAAGAATGAATGATTTTTTTATCAAAGATCAATACAAGTAGGATACCAGACTAAGTTTAGTTTGGCATGAAGGAGGAAAAGTATGTCTACGCCAGCAGAAGAATCTGCAGAAATAGAAACATTAGAAGAAATAAAAAAACATTCGCATCCACTAATAGCTATAGTTATATTGTTTGGAGGTATGACTGCTTTACTTTTTGCAATTGGTCTATCCATTTCACTCGGTGCTGCTGACATAAAGCTTGCTACTGTTTGGACCGCTGTGTTTAATTTCAATCCGGAAATCACATCACATCAAATTATTCGAGATATACGTATGCCACGTGTTCTAGGTGCCGCAATGGTCGGTTCATGTTTTGCGGTAGCTGGTGCACTTATGCAAGGAATGACTCGGAATCCATTAGCTGACTCTGGTCTATTAGGTTTAAATGCTGGTGCTTCATTTATGCTGGCACTGTGTTTTGCATTTTTTCCTGGACTCCCTTATATGTACTTAATAATGTTTTCCTTTTTAGGAGCTGGTCTAGGTGTACTCATTGTATACGGTGTAGGTTCACTGTCACGAGGCGGTTTAACACCTATACGTCTTGTACTTGCTGGCGCAGCAGTTAGCGCTTTGTTAGGTGCACTTAGTGAAGGGATCGCTCTTTACTTTCAAATAGGGCAAGATTTAGCATTTTGGTATGCAGGTGGGGTATCAGGGACGAAGTGGATTAATCTTCAAATTATGGCTCCTTGGATTATTGTTGCCATGATAGGAGCTGTGATTCTATCTCGATCTATTACTTTGTTGAGCCTAGGGGAAGAGGTTGCTATTGGCCTCGGTCAAAAGACAAAAACGATTAAATTGTTTGGCATGATTATAGTGTTAGTTTTGGCTGGTACTGCTGTTTCTGTCGTAGGAGCTGTAGGTTTTGTAGGGTTAATCGTTCCTCATCTTACTCGTTTTTTAATAGGTCATGATTACCGCTGGATTATTCCTTGTTCGATTGTCCTCGGAGGTCTGTTAGTTGTACTAGCGGATTTAGCTGCAAGAATGATTAATCCTCCTTATGAAACACCAATTGGCGCATTAATTGCATTAATCGGGGTTCCATTCTTCCTTTATCTCGCAAGAAAGGGAGGCAAAGAACTATGAAAGAACAAACGTATATGACAAATAGCCAGCGAAAGTCAATGAGGAAAAATCTTTTTATTATCGGCATTCTTTGTTTGCTCATTGTCATAGTTTTTATGATTAGCATGAATACAGGCTTTATTAGATTATCACCATTAGAAGTCATCCAAACACTATTTGGATCTGGAACTGAAAAGCAGCATCTTATTTTATTTGAATTTAGATTGCCGCGAATAATAATTGCAGTATTAGTTGGTATGGGACTTGCAGTATCTGGATGTGTTTTACAGGGAATATCACAGAATGCATTGGCGGACCCTGGAATTCTAGGGATTAATGCTGGAGCGGGATTAGCTGTTATGCTTTTCATCTCTTTTTTTCCATCAACTACCGCAGTGCCAGTATTTTTACTTCCGATATTGGCATTCACAGGTGCAGGCATAACAGCGATAATCATTTATGCATTATCTTATAAACGTAATGAAGGAATTTCACCTATGAGATTAATACTGACGGGTGTGGCGATTGCAGCAGGAATTAGTTCTGCCATGATTGTTTTAACGCTTCGTCTAAGTCCAGATAATTATCAATTTGTCGCGACTTGGTTAGCTGGTAGTATTTGGGGATCGAATTGGAAATTTGTCCTTTCCTTGTTGCCATGGATTGTTGTTTTAATTCCATTTATTTTTTCAAAAGCACGAGTATTAAATGTATTAAATTTAGGTGATTTAACTGCTACAGGACTAGGGGCATCTATTGAAAAAGAGAGACGTGTGTTACTCGCTGCAGCAGTTGGATTAGCAGGAGCTAGTGTATCCATTAGTGGTGGCATTGGCTTTGTCGGACTTATTGGACCGCATTTAGCTCGCCAATTAGTTGGTTCTAGACATCAATATGTAATACCAACTGCAGCTTTAACTGGAGGTCTTTTAGTTCTTATTGCCGATACTATTGGTCGTTGGATTTTGCAGCCTTCAGAAATACCAGCAGGAATTGTAGTCGCAGTTATAGGAGCACCGTATTTCCTATATTTATTAACCAGAATAAAAGATTAGAAGTTTAAAGAAGCATAGACCACAATCATATGATCCTATTGCTGTAATTGCTCAAACTGGTGAAGTTGACGGTATGTTTGGTGCAAAGTAGATCGTGGAAATAAAAGTTAATCAAAAATGGTTTTAAATAGAATGCTTAAGTAAGAGACTGAATCTGAATCTTTATAGATGTAAGATAAAGTCTCTTTTTTGTATATTTACATACTAATACCATCAGAATAAATCCTTGAATTTGTACAAAGAAACTCTGGATTTTGTCCATTTATTTGAAATAGGGTAATATGTTAAACTGAAATAAATGAGAATGATTATCAATTTCGATAGGGGGTTAATTCTGTTAATTAGGTAAGTGGTATCTTTCAATGAAAGATTTCAGAATGTAGAAAATAATACTTCTACAAACTTTTAGGAGTGTGGTTGAGATTGTTAAAGCGATTCTTTTCTTACTATCAGCCATATAAAGGGCTATTTATTCTAGACTTTTCCTGCGCGATTATAGCTGCTGTATTGGAGCTTGCTTTCCCACTAGCGGTTAATCGTGTAGTGGATGATTTATTACCTAGTTCAAATTGGAATTGGATTTTGTGGGGATGTCTTACGTTATTTGGGATATATATTATTAGTTCAGCCCTCCATTATGTCGTAACTTATTGGGGACATAAACTTGGGATTAGTATTGAAACGGATATGCGTAAAGAGTTATTTACTCATGTGCAGAAGCTATCGTTCCGCTTTTTTGATAACAATAAAACTGGACATTTAGTTTCAAGAATGACTAATGATTTAATGGATATCGGTGAAATTGCACATCATGGACCTGAAGATTTGTTTATCGCTATTATGACGCTCACAGGTGCATTTGCTTTAATGTTTTCAATTAATCCGCAATTGGCCGTTCTTACATTTATTATTGTTCCACTAATTATTTGTTTATCCCTATATTTCAGTAAAAAGATGACGCTAGCATTTAATCGTTTTTTTGCAGATATCGCTGATTTTAATGCACGTGTAGAAAATAATGTGAGTGGTATGCGAGTTGTTCAAGCATTTGTGAATGAAGAACATGAAATTGCTCAATTCAATGAAAATAATAATCGATTTCGTAAGTCAAAGTTAGTAGCTTATAGAATTATGGCTTGGAATTCATCTGTTAGTTATATTCTTATGAAGGTCGTAACTTTGTTTGTTCTACTATGCGGGACTTGGTTCGTTATTAATAAACAAATGTCATACGGAGAGTTTATTGCTTTTGTTCTCTTATCAAATGTATTTTTAGGCCCTATTCAACAAATCAATTCTGTAATTGAAATGTACCCAAAAGGAATTGCGGGCTTTAAGCGTTATATTGAAATGCTTGAGACAGCACCAGATGTAGCAGATGCTCCGGGTGCAATTAATGTTCAACATTTAAAAGGAAATATAGAGTACCAAGGTGTTTCGTTTAGTTATGAAGGCAAGGAAAATGTTTTGGATAACATTAACTTAAAGGTCCGTGCAGGTGAAACAGTAGCCCTTGTTGGACCATCGGGTGCAGGAAAAACGACTATTTGTAGTCTTTTACCTCGTTTTTATGATGTTAACAGCGGATCATTAATGATTGATGGTATTGATACTCGACAAATGACTCTTGAATCACTTCGCTCCCAAATTGGAATTGTACAACAGGATGTATTCCTTTTTGACGGAACGATTCGAGAAAATATAGCTTACGGTAAACTCAGTGCTTCAGATGAAGAGATATGGGAAGCTGCAAGAAGAGCTCAGTTAGAAGACATTATTCTTTCTCAATCAGAAGGGATGGACACATTGATTGGAGAACGTGGCGTCAAACTGTCAGGTGGTCAAAAACAACGTCTTTCTATTGCTCGCATGTTTCTTAAAAATCCATCCATTCTTATTTTAGATGAAGCAACATCTGCGCTTGATACTGAAACAGAAGTAGCAATTCAACAGGCTCTAACAAAATTATCACAAGGACGTACTACCCTTGTTATAGCGCATCGATTAGCAACGATTAAAAATGCAGATCGCATTGTAGTCGTGACGGAGGATGGCATAGTAGAGCAAGGAAATCATGAAGAGTTATTAGCTTTAAAAGGGGCATATAGAAAACTTCACCTTGCTCAATTTGGGGCCTAATTGAAAAAATAGATAAGTTGTTTGGAGGAATAGAACATAATGGAAGAATTAGAATTATACGATGTAACCATTATTGGTGGTGGCCCAGCAGGTATGTATACTGCTTTTTATAGTGGAATGCGTGATTTAAAAACGAAAATTATTGAATGTGGACCAAAGCTAGGAGGAAGAATGCTCATTTATCCTGAAAAAATGATTTGGGATGTTGGTGGGGTAACCCCGATTAAAGGGGAACAATTAATCTCTCAGCTTGAAGAACAAGCAAATACTTTCGATGCAACTATTGTATTAAATCAACAAGTCGTGGGATTGGAAAGATTAGAGGATGAAACATTTATTTTGACTACAGCTTCTGGAGAAAAGCATTATTCCAAGACTGTTATTTTAGCTGTAGGTTATGGCGTTTTAACTATGCAAAAGCTAGAAATCGAGGGTGCAGACCGTTATGAAGTTACAAACTTACATTATACAGTACAAGAACTTGAGGTTTTTCGTGACAAACACGTATTGATCTCTGGTGGGGGAAACTCAGCAGTAGACTGGGCAAATGAACTTGAAAGGATAGCAGCAAGTGTAATAGTCGTTCACCGACGTGATGAATTTGGTGGACATGAGAAGAATGTTCTTAAAATGAGAGAGTCTTCAGTAGATGTGCGTACTCCTTATGAAGTAGTCCAGTTACATGGAAATGGGGATTCCATAAACCATGTGTCTATTTCCCACATTGAGACAGGTGAAGTTGAGAAAATCAGAGTGGACGCAGTCATCGTTAATCATGGCCTGAAATGTGATTATGGTCCTTTAGTTGAATGGGGTTTGGAAATGAAAAATGATGTAGCTGTTGTGAATAACAAACGAGAAACTAACATACCTGGTATTTATGGTGCAGGAGATTTCATCGACCATGAAAGCAAGGTAAGGTTGATCGCTGGTGCATTTACAGATGGAGTTCTTGCTCTCAATAGTGCAAAGTTATATATTGAACCAGACGCACCGAAAGTGGCGTACGTATCCTCACATAATATCAGGTTTAAAGAAAAGAATAAAAAATTTGGTTTGAATGACAACAACTATAGAGAAGTAAGAGGTTAACAGAGAGTTGGTGACCGCTTTATGGTTATAGAACAAAAGCCATTCCTTTTAGAAGTAATAGAAATTGTTCTCATACGAAGGCAGAGAGTATAAATTTTGAGGGGAGTATGGATTAAGGATTACGATAAATTGGTTTGGATCTTTAATCAGAAACAAGATTGTCAGCTTGTAGAAAGAGGAACGGCTATTGTATGGGAAATTGGCACAAACTCGGCTTTCTGCATCAATAGTAGTCATGGTAGAGGTAGTCAAATTTTGTATGAAGACATCGGATTTAGTCTCCCAGTCTCCCTACTTAATCATGGTATTGCAAATAGGGGCTACATTGAGATGGAAATCGAAGCTATTAAAGACTATCCTGCTGATTATATCTTTATTACGGGAATGCCTTCAAATCCAGAGGGGGTGGAACGTATGAACCGTCTATTTCAGTCTTACTCATGGAGGAATATGAAAGCATTCAGAGAAAATAAAGTCTATTTAATAGATAAACCAGATTTATTCTACGGTTACGACCCGTTATCGTCTCAAGCTCAGGTACATGAACTAATGAGATTGTTAACATCATAAATATGTATGGGGAGAAATCACATTACTGCATAGACACATTTAGAAAGACATCTTACAATAACGAATGAGAATGATTATCACTATGTCATATGGAGGTTTTTCAGTTGCATTTACAACAAGACAATATTAAAAAGAAGATAAGCTTAGTTTTCCCCATGTTACTAGCTCTAATTCTACTACTTTCCGCTTGTGGAGAGACGACTACAGCTTTGGATAGTAAGAAAGAAGAAGTAACCGAGAATACAGGCACTACCACTGATAACAAAGTGAAAATGATCACCACAGTAAACGGAGAGATTGAAATTCCCGTTAATCCCCAGCGTATAGTAGCAGAAGAATACTTGGGGAGTCTTATTGCCTTGGATATTATTCCTGTGGGAGCCCCAGAACTGACAATCAAAAACTACTATTTCAAAGATGGACTTACGGGTGTATCAGATATAGGGGTATATGGTAATCCATCCGTAGAAAATATCCTTGCCCTTAGTCCAGATCTCATTATTACAGGAAATGGCGACAATTACGAAATGCTAAGTAAAATAGCACCTACTGTTGTTATTCCCTATGGTGAATTAAAAGGAGTTCATGAGGAGCTAACCTATTTTGGTAACCTACTTGATAAGCAGGAGGAAGCGAAGGCCTGGCTATTAGAATACGATACACAAATTGCGGATGCCAAGGCAAAGGTCGATGCTGCAATAGCAGACAGCGCAACCTTTTCAATTATGGAGGATGGTGGAAAGTCGACATGGGTATATGGTGATAATTTCGGACGTGGTGGACAGCCAATTTATCAGGCTCTTGGACGTAAGCCACCCAATAAGATTGCTGATGAAATAATGGAGAAACAATGGGCAGAACTTTCTGAGGAAATGATAGAAGGTTACGCTGGTGATTTTATCATTATGACTTCTAACAATCGAACGGTTGAAGACTTCAAGGCAGATCCTGTTTGGGGTAGTCTTCCAGCTGTGAAGAATAATCATCTCTATGTTTGGCCAGAAGAACGTTCATGGTATTATGATCCAATTGCAGTCCTTGCCCAGGTAGAAGAACTAACTACTTGGCTTACCAATCTTAATGAATAGTAAAGATGCTCCCATGTTCATGGGAGCATCTATTTTCTTGTTATTTTTCCTCCACTTAAAATTTTTGAGAAACACTTTAGTAAAACCCCATATTTATGGAATTGTATTGTCTCCTAATATCAATAATTAGTATTATTTGCGTTTCGTGGTGAGTAATCGTGGTAATGCTCCTAGTAATTTTTCTCTTGTAAAGGCATCACTAGAATTCCATTTCGTTGCATCGACTAGATATACATATCCATTTTTTACAGCTGGAAGATTAGACCACAAAGTACTCTTCATCAGTTCTTCAGTAGCCAATTTAGACTCAGGATTTTCAGAAAGTAGCATAAATATCCGGTCACCGGCATAGTCACGTAAAGTATCTATAGCTATTTCCTCGTAGCCTTTTTTATCATCTATTATTTTTTGGATCAATTCTCCTGGTTGGAATCCAAGTGGATGATAAAGGGAAGTAGGTAAACCAGTAACTCCCATAACAAATAAGCGAGCACCATGATCAAATATAAAAACGGATGCAGTTTCTCCATTTTTTATTGTGGTTTGAAGCTTTTGCCACATCATGTTTTCTTTCTTATTGAAATCATCAAGCCAATTTTCTGCTTCTTTTTCTTTTCCTAGCATTTTTCCTAAGATTAAAATACGTTCGTTTAACGTTCCCCATGAGTTATGTGTAACCGTTGGAGCTATTTTACAGATTTCTTTATATTGTTGTTCATCAGAATTTGTAAAGATTATTAAATCGGGATTTAGTTTAGTAGATTTATCTATATCAATTGGGAAGGCCACATCTTTTACATATGGAACATGATTTTTATAAAAACTATTATCAATATCTTCTTTGTATCCACCAATTGGCTGTACATCAAAAATTAATAAATCGCCAAATGCTTCCCCATGGTAAATAATTCTACTAGGGAAGGAAGGAATCTCCACTTCGTGACCGGTCCAATCTTTTACAGTAACCTTTTGTTTTCTAATACGAGCAAATTGTTTAGGAGGAATGCCTTCGACTTGTTTAAAACGGCGATTAAAATAATATTCATCATTAAATCCAACCTTTAAGGCAATAGTTCTCAAAGGGTCGTTTGTTCTTTGCAGTAGATCTTTCGCATGCTCTATTCGTAATCTTGTTAAATAATCAATTGGCTTTTGTCCCGTTATCGTTTGGAAGATAGCGCTATATTGCCACGGTGCAACATTAGCATTTCTAGCCAGTTCGTTAATTGTTAGTTGTTGTTGATAGTTTTGATGCATATATTCAATCGTTTGTTCAACTGTATTCGAGACGTCTAAGGGATCTTCTAAATGCTGTTTTTGTTCAAACAACATACAAATCAGCTCATTGAATAATTCTTGCAGGTGAAAATGAATTTGAATGCCTTCCTGACCCTGTAGATTATATAAGTCTTTAGCAAGACGGTAGAAATGGGAAGATGAATAGATAGGGAAATCTACATGATCTGAACAGATAGTATCGGTATACAAAACAGGTATTTGATCCTTTATCTGAATAATATTAAATGAAATTTTATAGAAAGATAAACTATCTTCTTTCATATCTAACAGTTCCAAAACTGATCCAGGATTAAGTAAAATACTTTTGTATTGTTTTACAAAGTAAGGATTGTCATCAATAGAAAATGTTCCATTCCCGTTATCACCAACAATGATTAAAGTATACTGTTGAGTAGTTACTTCTTGAAAGTTCAAACGTTTATAGAAAGTTATGTATTCGATTTGAGATAAATGAAAAAGTAACGATGAAAAAGGGGGGATTTGTTTAGCCATCAATTTACAACTCTCCTTTATGCAAATGAAAATGATTATCAATTAATATTGTATACAAGAAAAAGAGGCATTTCAACAATAGCTGAAATGCCTCTTAAACTATTTGTTTAGTAAAGATGGAATTTCCTCGATCAGCCATTCTCTAGTAGATGCATCACTAGAAGTTTTAAGAATGTCTAGCGAATATACTTTTCCATTTTTTACAGCGGGTAGTCCTTTCCAGACTGGGCTGTTCAACATATCTTTTGTAGATTGAATAGCTTCATCTGTTTCCGGTGTAAGAATAAAAATTCGATCACCTGCAAATTCAGGAAGCAATTCTAATGAAATCTGTTCAAAACCTTTTCCTTGATCTAGGATTGGCTGAATTTTATCCCCAGGTTTAAACCCAGATGGATGATACAGTACTTGTGAAAGCCCTGTTGAAGCCATTACAAATAATCGGTCTCCAGGATAGTAGGTAAAGACTGAAGCAGTTTCTCCTGATTCTAGAATTCCTTGGTCCAAGAGTTGCTTCCACATTGCCTCTTCTTTTTGTTTGTATTCCTTTAGCCACTCAGTTGCTTCTTGTTTCTTATTGACTATATCTCCAAGTTCCATTAAACGATTGTCTAAAGGTGCGAAAGTATCAAATACTACTGTTGGAGCAATTTTAGATAGCTGTTCGAAAACCTTTTCATCAGTATCTGCAATAATAATTAAATCGGGTTTTAATTCTAATACTTTTTCTAAATTAATTGGAAATCCAACATCTTCTACATTCTTTACCTGATCTTCAAAAATTAATCCTGTAATCCAGGAATACGAACCGCCAATAATGTCCGCATTAAGAGGTAGTAGATCACCATAATTTTCTCCTTGATAAATCACTTGCTTTGGCGAATTTGGGATTTCTACTTTATGACCTAAATAGTCTGTATAAGTTCTATATTCTGATTCGCTAGGATTGGCCTTTTCTTTTGCTTCAGCTTCTTTTGGCTGATCTTGTGAATTACAAGCACTTAGTATGGCTACTATTAATAGAATACAAGTTACTATCATTCTTTTCTGTTTGCGCATTATATCGATACTCCTCAAATTGTATTGTATGATAATGATAATCATTATCATACAATACAAGATTAAAGGAACGGAATATCTATTTCAATGGACAAATATTAATATAGGTTCTTTTTTTTGTACAAAAAAGAATAAAATCTATATAAATCCAATGGGGCATGTGTAATTGGTTTGATAAATCCTGCACCGGGTGCAAACACAATTTTCTACAATTTATAATAATTCATTGAGTGAGGATAATAGACTATTTTGCACAAGTGTCCTTGCAAAATAACAAACCCAAATGCAATTGCTTCCATTCTGGATCGTGAACAAATTACAAACTAAATACACAAAAAAGTTTCCACCTTAGAAGTGACCCATAAATGGTGAGAGGCGGAAACTTTTCCTTACTATTTGAATTATTGTGTTAACTAATCCACAAACGATTCGTACAGCTTAAAAGAAGCACGATTAGGAATAACGCGGCACAAACGCCATCTATTTTGCTTACTGTTATCACTTGAAAATAGCTAGTTCTTCGTTCTCCTGTAAAGCCTCTTGCTTCCATTGCAAATGCAGCACTCTCGGCTTTACGAACAGCGCCTGCTAGCATAGGGATTAAAATTCTCCGAACGCCAAGAAGTCGTTGTAAAGCATTTTTCTCTGGAGTGGCTCCTCTTAATCTATGTGCTTGTTGAATATGAATAAATTCATCCTTTAACACAGGTAGGAATTGGTAGCCGACCATTACCCCATAGGCAATTTTAGGAGACAGTTTTAATTGCTGCATTAAGCTCATGATAAAAGTATTTGGATTCGTTGTAAAAGCGAACAAGAGAGAAAGGCTTGAAAATGCCAAGATCCGAAAACTTAATGATAAAGCATAATGCAACTGTGTTTCTGTAACGTTTAGCACCCAAAAAGACCAAATAACAGGTCCAGATTGATCTTCCGCAAAAACAATCGTTGACCAAAAATACCCGAAAGCCGTTACAAAAAAAGGTATCATAAACAACAACCATTTTTTCCAATTAATTCTACTAAACAATATTTGTAGCACTAGTATGCCAATACAAAACAAGAGCGGAGTCCACGGATCGAAAAAGAAAGCCATCGTAATCATACAAACTGTTAACAATAAAAACTTCAGTGAAGGATTCATTTTATGTAAAGCATGCTTCACGTGACATCAATCCTTTCGGTGGTAGTAAGTGATGATCCAATTGCAGGTTTTCATTTCTCCAAACATCGGCAGCGGGAAACTTTCCAGTCAGCCGCCCATTATTTAGTAATAATATCGAATCGGCTATGCAATAAGCGAACTCCATATCATGTGTAACGATTAAAAATGTTGTTCCAGCTCGGGATCGCTCATCTATTAATTGAAACAACTCAGATAATGCGGCTGCATCTTGACCAGAAGTAGGCTCGTCCATCACAATCACATCACGTCCATCTGAAAGCATCGCTGCGATAGCTACTCTTCGCTTTTGCCCATGACTAACTGCAAATGGGTGATCATCAGCAATGGTTATTAATTTTAGTCGAGTCAACATTTTATCGACATCATTTCCTCCACCAAATGCAACTTCTTCGTGCACACTTTTCGTCAGGAATAAAAAATCTGGCGACTGTGGCACATATCCTAAACGTTCAGGTTGAACCGTTCCATTTAAAGGAATCAGCTGACATAATGCTTTTAATAATGTAGACTTTCCACTACCATTTGGACCAGCCAGAACCGTTATTTCACCACGATTTAAAGTGAAAGAAACTTCTTGGAGGAACGGCTTTGCACTTATGCTATTTGCAAGGAAAGAAGCATTTTCTTGTATGGAGGTATTCCTTTTTTGTAAAGGAGTAGTATCCTCGGTTTTATTTAACTGGATGTTTCGCTCAAAAAAATCTCCCCATAGATCTAACCGATGCTCAATTGCAATGATTGTTATTTTTCGTTTTATCTGAAGCTGATCCAACCATTCCACATATTTTTTTGCAGTGTAAGGGTCTAAGTGGGCAATCGGTTCGTCTAACAACAAAACTTCAGGCTCCATAATAAGTGCACAAGCAGTAGCAATTCGCTGCTTTTGCCCTCCAGAAAGCTTTTGAATAATTGCATGACGAAACTCACTTAAGCCCGTCAAATGCAACACCTCAAAAATACGAATTTCCATTTCTTCTCGTGGTAAATGTAAGTTTTCCAGTGTAAATGCAAGTTCTTCTTCTACCGTTTGCATACAAAACTGAGCATCGGGATCTTGGAAAACAGTTGCTATCCGGTGATTTATCTCCCCAGGGATATAAGAAAAACTGTCTTTCCCGAACAACTCCAATGAACCGGTTAATATGCCATCACAATTGTCTGGAAAAAGTCTATTACATAAATACAGTAATGTTGTTTTTCCACACCCGCTAGGACCTGTAATGACTACACGCTCTCCACGACGAATGGACAATGAAAGATTCTTGAGTATTGGCTGTTCTTCGTCGGGATAAGAGAACGTTACATTGTTAAAGCAGATAACATTAGGCATGTGATTCACCTTTTTTCGAGCGTGAAATGGCATATCCGCGGAGTGAACCAGTAGCGAGTAATCCGTCTGATAAAGCTTTTCCACCGACACCGGCAATTAGAGCACCACTTAATATGCGAAGTCCTAACATTAATGCTACGTAACCTGTGCTGTACACGGCAAAGCCCCCTAAAAAGTATCCATATACAAAGCTGAAAACTGCTGAGCCAACACCAGCTAACATTAATACCCACAAGTCAAAGCGTTTGTAGCGTGTTGCGGCAAAAACTGCTTCTGCTCCCAAACCTTGAATAAGACCTGTAAGAATTAAACGAGGACCAATGGCATTGCCCAATAAAACCTCTATTGTTGCTGCGATTGTTTCAGAAATGACTGCTGCGCCAGGTTTACGAATAATATACATGCAAATAATTGATACGATAAACCAAATGCCGAAGATCCATTCGTACGCAATAGGACCAATAAATCCTGCCCAAATATTTCCTGCATGTAGAAATAGTAAATAGACAATACCAAACACAACAGAAAATAAAGACATAAGTACAATCTCTTTTAGCTTCCAAGATTTCAACATATTAAAGACCTCCGTGAGAAGGACTATTAATACTCATTGAAACCGTCATAGCAAGATGTTTATGTTCTTCCGATCGTGCATGTGTGAAAGATTCTTCGTAAAATTCAAATACATCGTGTATGTCTCCGTGAATTCCACTTGCATAATGCATCGACTCAATGTAAACACCATGCGTTTTTGCACGGTCTATTTCTCTATAAATAACATTCATATAATCAGGATTATTCATCGGATAAAGAGCAAATTGAGAAGAAACATATTGTTTCGTAGTATCTGTATTTGCTACTTCATCTCCTTTATCCAAAAATACATCTTCTGCAGAGTCACCTGGACAACCAGCAGAAAAAGTACCAGATAATGCAATATGCTCTCCCGTTTTAGCAGCATGTAAAGTGATGGCTTTTGCCACATTAAATACATGCACCTGTTTTCCACGAATAACAGTAGATACGTCATCCGTATGCATCCACACATTTGATGTATCTGTTTCTAGAAGTGCACCTTTAATTACCGAAATAAAATCATTGGTCATTGGATGAAGAGAAAAACGAAATCCAACGATAGGGCTTAAACCGCATTGCATATTAAAAACCTCCCGAAAAATTTTCATAAAAAAAGACCACATCCGTGAAGATGCAGCCACTTATCCAAAATGAAAAAATAGGAAAGTCACCGCACTTCCTCACGCAGGTATTATCCTGATCGAGTTATAAGGGATCGGAGCAAAAGCTCGCATCTCAGCCAAAGTGGGCACCCCTAGTGCAGAAAACGGTATGTAGTTTTTTTAATGTGCCATCAGTATAACCTACCAATATTATCATTGTAAATGAAGTTTTATTATTTCATACTTTCGTCCATGGTTGATATGTTAAAGTATTGGGAATTTACAAAGAATATCGTGCGTGTTGTGTTTTGCACAGAGTGCACAAATAATATTCCATTCGTATGGGGATTTTACGAGATATGTGGGCACTATTGTAAGGAAATTTATGAACCAAGTAAAATTAAGAATAGCAACGATTACAGGTTGTATATTCTATTTATTCTAAAAAAACAGTCATTGACAATATTTTGGGCATAGGTTAGATTAAATACTAATTTCAATTTAAAAAGCAATGATAAGGATATGAATCGTTTTAGTGAAGATCAAAAGAGAGGGAAATCACCGGCTGAAAGTTTCCTGATTGGACAATTCGATTTACTCCCTTGGAGCTGTGCTAGGAAACTAGTGACGTATACAGGCGTTATCTGTATCAATGAGCTACTGATGCAACAGTACAGTAGGAATTTGGGTGGAACCACGGGTATTCAAACACATACTCGTCCCTTTGTGGACGAATATGTGTTTTTTTATTTACCAAAAAAAGAAAAGGAGTGGTAGTATGTCAAATCAAGAAGTTACAATTCAATTTCCAAATGGCGAACAAAAACGTTTTGCTAAAGGTGTTACACTAACCGAAATTGCCAAGTCGATTAGTCCGAGTTTAGCGAAAAAATCAATTGTAGGTAGTGTAAATACGACAACAATTGATTTGACACGACCAATTCTAGTGGATGCTGAAATTTCTCTATATGATGTTGCGTCAAAAGAAGGCTTAGAGGTAATCCGTCATTCAACAGCGCATTTGTTAGCACAAGCGGTAAAACGTTTATATCCAGATGCAAAATTTGGTGTAGGTCCAGTAATTGAAAACGGGTTTTATTATGATATTGAAATGACTCATACGTTAGTGCCAGAAGATTTAGATGTAATTGAACGTGAAATGAAAAAGATTGTAAGCGAGAACTTCCAAGTTGTTCGCAAGGAAGTAACGAGAGTAGAAGCGAGTCAAATGTTTGAGCATGACTATTTAAAGCTTGAGCTTTTAGAAGCAATTCCTGCCGAAGAACTTGTAACGATTTATGAGCAAGGGGAATTTATCGATTTATGTAGAGGACCACATGTGCCATCTACAAATAAATTACAGCAATTCAAACTAATGAACATTTCAGGTGCGTATTGGCGTGGTGATAGCAATAACCAAATGCTACAACGGATTTACGGGGTGGCGTTTGCAACGAAAGAGGATATGGATGAATACTTTATGTTTTTGGAAGAAGCCGAAAAGCGTAATCATCGTAAACTAGGAAAAGAGCTTGAACTGTTTATGTTTTCGGAAGAAGCACCAGGCATGCCATTTTATTTAGCAAATGGCCAAATCATTCGAAACGAATTAGAAAATTTCTTACGTGGTTTGCAAACAAGCTATGATTATAAAGAAGTACGTACACCACTGATGATGAATCAACGTTTATGGGAGCAATCAGGACATTGGCAGCACTACAAAGAAAATATGTATTTCACACAAATAGATGAACAAAAGTTTGCTTTAAAGCCGATGAACTGTCCTGGTCATATGCTCATTTATAAAAACGACTTACATTCGTACCGTGATTTACCGATTCGTATGGCTGAGTTCGGTCAGGTGCACCGCCATGAATTTAGTGGGGCATTAAACGGGCTTCTACGTGTCCGTACTTTCTGTCAGGACGATGCCCATATTTTTGTGACACCAGAGCAAATTGAGGATGAAATTACACTTGCTCTGCAAATTATTGACCGTGTTTACAAAGTATTTGGCTTCGAATATGAAATTGAATTATCGACACGACCTGATGACTATATGGGAGAACTTTCTCTGTGGGATAAGGCGGAACAAGCGCTTGAAAATGTGTTAAATCGTTTAAATTTCCCTTATAAAATTAATGAGGGGGACGGGGCATTTTATGGACCGAAAATCGATATTCATATACAAGATGCCATTAAGCGAAGTCATCAATGTGCAACAGTACAATTGGACTTCCAACTACCAGAGAAATTTGATTTAACGTATGTGAATGAGGATAACGAAAAGGTACGTCCAGTTGTTATACATCGGGCTGTATTTGGTTCAATTGATCGCTTCTTAGGAATATTAATCGAGCATTTTGGTGGAGCATTTCCATTATGGCTTGCTCCAAAGCAAGTGCAAATTATTGGCGTTTCGGATGTACAGACAGCCTATGTTCAAAAAGTTGCTAGTGAGCTTCGTCAGGCAAATATCCGTGTTGCCATCGATGGCAGAAATGAAAAGCTCGGACGTAAAATCCGCGATGCACAACTGCAAAAGGTACCGTATATTGTTGTACTCGGTGATCAAGAGCTTGAGAACGGGACAGTGACTGTAAGAGCATATAAACAAGTTGGATTGAAAACAATGTCCTTTGAAGAATTTGCGCAACAGTTGCAGCGAGAGGTAGAGGGGAAGCAAATGACACGGGATTTCTGAATGGAACAATAGAAGCGTAAGGAGAAAACGAAAGGAACTTGTGTGTATGATTATCATATGCACAATTACTTGATTCTTGTAATGAGTTGAACTATTAATATGAATGAACTATTATTCTAATCGTTCTATACGATGAGCAAACTTTAAAGGCTTCTGCTTTTTCATATTTCGAGTATTAAACTGTAGAATTTTAGTAAACAACCGAACCTTACCATCAAATTTCAAGATGGAAGGTTCGGTTGTTTTGATTAACTAGCTCTTGTTTTGCCTAATCAAATTCGACCGTTTATAATGAAGCGATATTCAGGAATTCAGGAGGAGTTTGTTTGATGAATACACGATACAAAATTACACGTCTTGATAAAGAAGGAAATCCAACATTAAGCTTAGAGGAATGCCAAAGCTTCTTCGCGACAAAATCGGATTTCGAGTACAATGATTCATTTGGTGCAAGCCAAGACGGGGTACATATGAAGATTAAAGGTCACTTTTTCATGTGGCAATTAGAAGATGTAAAAATTCCGTTTCGATTTTTTGAAGGTGAAATTTATGTAGCCGTTTCACAGCCAATGGTTTTAGAAAAAACGTTGGAAATTGCGCGTTTACTTGAAGCGAATTATATTGAAGGATAAGAAATCTGCTCACAATACCATTTAATGCAGGTTAACGAACAAATCTAATACAAGCCGCGCAATCTACTAGGTTGCGCGGCTTAATTTGATTATGTTTAGCGAATGCAGATTTTACAATAAAACCCACATAACAAAAACACATTTCACGCCAAATCGAGCGAAATGTGTTTTCTTAATTAATCGTCGTTGTCATCTTTATTAAATTCTAGAATTTTTCCTGACAGCGCGTCGATGTCGAATTTATATTCATGTGTTTTACTTTCAATTTCATAGATGACGCTATTATCGTCATTTTCCAAGGCTACTTTAAAACATGCATTTAATCGTTTTTCCCTTTTCCTAAAAGCTTATTAGAAATCACAAGCCCGATTGCACCGATTAACATAAATAAAATCGAACGAATCAGAATGTCGAGTGTAGATAAATCAAAGAAAATCATTTTAATGATCCCCAAAAAGAGTAGAATAATACCGGTTAATTTCAGCTGTTGGTAGCTTCGTTGTGCTGCTAAAAACAGCGACAAGCAAGCAATAACGAAAATCGAAACGGTATTCAAAATAACAGCTGTGCTCCAATTAATGAGTTCATGAAAATTCATGAAGTATGTTGTGCTAAAGAGCCAAACAACGGAAAGTATCATTCCAACAAGCGTAAATGGCTCTGTATACTTAGTGGAAAGAGGTTCGTATTGTTTGGAAATTCTGCCATGCTTCCATAAGTCTGCTATAACAGCCCAGTAAATCACGATATATATAATACGGATGATGAGTGCAACTGTAATTGCTCGTACATCGATCCATAGAGTCATCATTAATACGAGTGCTGCAAATCCGTAAATTACCGTAGCAAGGACTGGAAGCGACCGACCAATCTGTGTACGATTAAAGGTAAGAACCAATGCCAGCCCAATTGCAATCGCACTAAACAAGAAGTAGGAAGTAAATCCTGTTGGCATATATGCCCAATCTAATTTCCAAATGTACAGAAGAACGACCACATATAAAAGACTGGGGTAAACATCCTCTAAACCAATCTCCCAATTTTTATCTTCACTCGATGTCTGCTCATAGTGGCGAAGTATCCAATATAATGCAAACAGCATGACAGTGACGACTACAATCGTCAAATGCTCAATAGAGAAAAATGGCTGAACTAAATAATAGACAAGCACGAAAAATGAAAGTATTGAAAACGTAATGCCTTGCAAATATTTCATGACTACAATCGCATGCTTCACGGCAAGGACCAACCCAGCAAATGATACGACAATCATTAGCAGTAATATGACCTCGTTTGAAATATTGAGCTGCGCAACAAAGTTTAAAATTGTAAGGGTTGATAATGTACCGAACATGTCGATTAATAGTCGATCCTTACGTTTAAATACGATGTATAAAGAAATTGCTAAAATACCAAGTAAGAGAACGAGCACCATAAGCAAGACGACCTCTTTTTGTAAAAGCATCGCGTTTATTAAAGATAAAATAATGATCGTAAAGCTAAAGAGCATACCCGCATTTTTTTTACTTTCACTAGAAGATAAGTGTAAATAGCTGCCTAAAAAGACGCTATACAACGTAACAACGGCGAGTGCGATAAAGACGTTGTGCTCATTATTGAATATAAAAACAAAACCAAATGCCAAAATCGAAAACGCCATCCCGATATACAGTGCTTTACGTTGTATATGTTTCCAAATAACAACTTGCACAAAAGCGAACAGCAATACGATGAAAATGCCAATAATCAGTGCGCTAAATTTCATATATTCAAGTAAATACGGTAGTAATAATGAAGTAAAGATAACGAGCGCGGTTAATGCTTCATTTCCTTTTACATAACTAATTAAAACCCCATACGCAATGTAGACAAGTGCGATCATAAGCGCAATGTATAGATGCAGGACATCATATAAAATGGCACCAGCCGCGGTCACTAAAATGCCGACAATGAACGCACCACCATAGAGTGACAAAGCGACAACGCGTGATCCTTTTTGCCTTTTTTCCATTATATATGCACATATACCGAGACCAATAGATATCGCAAAGCCACCGATGATTTTTATACTGTCTGATAAAAAACCGTAATCACTCACAAGCTTTAAGCCCCACAAAACACCGAGTACTAAAATGACCATAAAAATTCTTGGCAATGCCCGTGTAAACATTTCTTCAAGTGAGCGTTTCTCCAATTTAGGCGCATCTTGTTTTTCGACGATAGATATTTCTTTTGGGACGGGCTGTTTTGGTGGAACGATTGTTTGTGCTACTATTTTTTGAATAGGTACAGTTTGTTCAAACTTTATATGTTTTTTTAAATGCTGCACTTCTGTACGCAATGTGTGGAGTTCTCGTTCCAGTGTCTCAATTCGTTCGAGCAACTTGGAGTCCTTTTCCATATAAACCACCTCTCTCAATGAAAGTAATGACATGTTATTAGCATAATTTTACACTTCGCTTCAATATATGTAAAATGTTACCTGTAAATTTCATCTTTTACATGTATTCATTACTTCCCCAAAATACCATACCCGCTAGCAATCAAACGCACACAATACTCACCGCTTCATTTCAATATTTGTTATGATGGGATTATATAGAATAGGGGGGCGTGAACGATGAATAATGATTTATTTTTTGACCGCTATTTTTTGAAATCAAACGAAATTCTTGAAGCGCCTGTCGAAATTAGACCAGCTATATTTGAAGCGTATATTACGAAAAAAACAGCGCGAACATATAAAAGAATTGCCATGTTAAAGTTTGGTGAACTACATGACGGAATCCCGCCAGCTGAAATTTTACAGGCAAAATTGACCCATCATAATAAAAGGACTTTACAAGCACCTCTTCATACACTCGAAACGTGGATTCAACAGGGATGGATTACCGAGGAAATTCGTTTTCATACAGACGGACAAACCGTTAAAGAAGCATATTTTAGAATGGGCATTAGTTTATATACATATTTTGAGCACCAAAATAACGAAAAAAATGCTCAATTTAGCGCCACCTATAACAAACTCATGGATCAGTTTCCAAAGGGAAATGCTGAAATTCTTGAGCTATTACAACGAAATACATCAGAAACAGAGTTAAAGCAATGTTCACTATTTCCAATCACATGGCCAACTGCAAAGCGGCTGACGTTTCTTGAATTTTGCATTGCGTTTTTCCAATTAGTCAGTCGCCAGCAATTGTTTGATTTTAAGGAAATTGGTGCGACGTACTTTGATGCAATTGGTGGTTCCAAAGTGTTTGATTCGTATAAAAAAGAATTTATTGCCCTGCTTGAGCAATGGTTTGACATGAAGACAAGCGACTGTGGTTTAGTGAGTTTAGGGCAGATTACACCACTGTTTTTCAGTGGGCAATTAAGTGGCAACTTTAGCAGTTACAATTATGGCTCGATTCATGCATTGACCGATCAAAATATGGTGCATGACCGTTTTACGACAGCGTGCACGAATATTTGGCTGGTGGAAAATCGCGCAATTTTAACACGGATGAGTACGGAAATGGCGTTTTTACAACGTACGAATAGTTTTGTGTTGTCTATAGACGGTCAGTTACGAACTGCACATAAAATGTTGATACGTCAGCTCATGCAATCGAAAACAACCGTATTTATTTGGACAGATTACGATGCAGCGGGCTTGTCGATTAGTCGCGGGCTTGATGAGTTAATCACGGCAACAAATAAACGTTTTGTCGCCCGGAATGAGCAAATTTTTTCAACCTTTACGGAATATGAAAAGTGGTTAATAGAGGAGTTACACATTGCTTTTCATGAACAAGAACAGCAGTTAGGAGATGTTGCACAATGGACCCAATGGCTGGAAATGTAAGTGCGCCTATTTCGATTTTTAATAGTGAAGCGAATACACCTGAGTTGAAAATGACGATGCGTGATTTGGCTTCGTTAGGTGGTGTTTTAAAAGAGCTAGGTGGCGAAAAGATGTATGATGCACCGCTTGAAATTTTACGTTTTATAAATATTATTCAGTTATTAAATGAAGCGGCACTTGGTATTAATGATCCGATTGAAGATGAAAAAATGCTGTATTACCGCTATGTACGGACATATAACGATTTGACACCGCCCGATCAAAAGGATATTGAGCATGTCGTTCGTCTGTTACAAACGAATAGTTGGATTGCCAAACAGTCCCGTCAAATTAAGCTACAAGACCGTGGGAAACGGTTAATGGATGCACTTATCCGTTTAGCGAACGATACGCTAGCTTATTATTTGAAAGATGATATTGGTCGCTCGCTATTTCAAGCAAGACGTGATGCGGAAATTAGTGAAGCTTATGATGATAAAGGGGTTTCTGGTGGGAATCGCATTGCGTCCATGATTGTGAATGTAGAAGATGCTGTCCAAACATTAGAAAATCGACAGTTGGAGCTTTTAGCAGAAAAAAATGCGTTGCCACAATTGCAAATTATTCATGAGCTTATGATGGATTTAGAACAGAAAATGAAGGAGCGCCTAGCCCAGTTCCAAACGGTTGAAGAAAGTTTAATAATGACAAATTTAATTCAGCGCGGCACAGTGGCATTAGCAAAAGGTACGACACTTAGCACAAGTCTTTTGAAGAAATATGTACGCTTTGTCACGATGCAAGAAATTGAAATTCACCAAAACGTTTCCCCTGAAAAGTTTCGTCAATATATTTTCAAAATGTACAACACTGAAACCGAAACGAATACGCCGAATGTAGAAGATATTTTAAGTTTTATGGAACAAAATTTATACGCGGATGAAGCAATGGATGGAATTTGGTTGCCAGTGAAATTTACGTCGCCAATTGGTGGAGCGGATATAGATCTGGCCATTGATTACCTAGAGCATTATGAACCGAAAATAAATGAACCTTTGCCTGAAACGGAACTTGAGCAATATGAAGAACAATATGTGGAAGGCCAAACGATTGAAGAAATTTTTAAAAATGCAGCTTGGGAAGTGACGAAATCTAAAATGGATACGGAAAAGATTGAGCAGCATTTAGCCTTGCATGGTGAAACACAAATTGAAGAGCTCATAGTTCAAACATCTTCCAGCTCTTGGAGTGATGCAATCAAGTCCTTATTTGTCGTGTCTGCCATGCAGGCGAATAAAAAAGTGGCGTATGTCCCAACCGAAAAGACCATTGACTATGAAAAAGAATGGAAGTGGATTAATGATGACGACCGAAAATACACCGTCTCCCCAAGAGAACTTCGAGCAAAACCGCCTGGACGTACTGAATAATTTAAAAATCTATTTATCTATTGAGGAAGAATTAGTATTTATGCGGCTATTGTATTCTTCTTCCTCCACGACGCTGCGTCAAAATTATGGCTTAAAGCGTAATGAAATTGAAAAGATCCTTAAAATAAAAGGTGATGACGCATTTTTATCTTTTATGGAACGTGTCAATCTTGTAACAGGTCGTTATTTCCAAGTAGTTTATGATGATAAGCGTGACCGGGCAGTTGTGTTAATGCGTGTACCAGCGCGTGAAGCGAAAACGACGCTCAATAAAGAATCCCTTGCCATCTTGCTTTACATGTTTTATCAGCAGGAAGTGTTAAATCATGAGTTTACGCTGCTAGATCAAGTAATAGCGGATTTCGGGCACGAAAATTACAATGCCACACGCAAAATGGTAGCGAATATTAAGCCGTTAGAATCGATTGGCGCGGTGGAGAAATATGATATTTCGGCCACTGAAGAAGCGTATAAATTGACTACAATTGGTGTTCATATGTTCTCTGATTCATTTTTACGCCGAACGCTAGAGTTTTCTCAGGAACGTCAGCTTAGTAAAGAAGAAGTGCTGAAGTTTTTCAAACGCTATAACTTGTATTTAAAGGAGGATGAGCTATGATTCCATATCGATTAGCATTTTCAGGTGTACGCGATTTTCCAGCAACGCAATTAACATTTGGCGATGATTTCGAGCATGTGCTGATCACAGGTCCAAATGGTACAGGGAAATCGACATTGGCCTTTTGTTTTGGCGCTGTTTTAAATTCATCCCGTGTGTCGCTAGAAGGAATTCGTTCGAATAATATTCCAGATACAAAGGCATGGCGTGCTTCGATTACGTTGACGTTTAAAAATACAGGTAGTTCACAAGTAGATGGTCCCCCATACATTGCGTTTCGTGTGAATATTGACCAGCCAAGTGCTAATGCCATTCCGCAACGAGAATATGAAATTTTGTATGGCGAAACAATAGATGGTTTAGTGTTGGAAGATATTTTCCGCTCAGGTGATAGTCAACAGCGCAATTTTTCTTTGTATACGGAGCAGTTGAAAAAGAAATATAAGATTTTCCCGGATATGTACTATTTAATATGGTATCAGCAGGAGGTCAATCAATTTGCAGCCTATTCACCTGAAGAGCGCTTTCGTCGATTTAGTGATATGTACGGTATTTCAGATATTCAGCAAAAATGGGAAACGCAAATTGCTCAACTAAGTGAGCTTGCTGTTGTACTGAAGGAATCACAGCAATTTGTGAATAATGCCAACCATGAGTTAAATCGTGCACAAAATGAATTAAATGATTATCATGCCAACCAACAAAGAATGGCTACATCTGGTAAACAGTTGATTTTAACAACGAACACATTAAAGCATATGGAACAACAGGTGATTACCGCTAGTGAGAAAAAAATGGCGGAAATACACGTAAACATGGAGGATAATTCAAAAAAAATAAAGGTTATTAAGTCGCAGCAAGAACGATTACATAAAGTTTTCATGATGAAGCAACAACAACTTCAAGATTTGCAATCGACAAAAAGTAAGAAGCTGGGGCAGGGACAACGTTTTACCGAGGAAATTGCGACATTAGAAGTCGATTTAATGCATTTACAAAAACAGTTAGCCGAAACGGATCAAGAGCGAAAAAGACTGCGTTATTCAGAAATCGAAACGCAACAACTTTATCAGCAAAAGAGCGAACAGCTAGTAGAAAGTGCGACCATGATGGATCGCTTACACAATGATCAAAATGAGCTGTTGGAAGCAATGCAGCAGCACAATCAATTAATTATTAAAAAAGAGTTCGAACTTCAACAGATTCATGAGCAAAAAGAAGAGATGGAACGAATAAAAAAACAATTTCGCAGTTCTTATGTAGTGAAGGATCAAATTCAAAAGTTTGAGCAAATCTTAGAAAAATATTTTGAAAACCGTTCGAAATTAGTTGCTGCTAAAAAAACAGTAGAAGCTGAAATTCATTCATTTGAGCAAAATCAAGTGTACTCACAGCGCCAGCAAAAGGGCTTGCAGGAACTTCGTCAACATAATATTGTAGCCTATGCTTTGCGAGATTTAGTGGAGTTAACAGAAGATGCAATGCCAGCTGATGAAAGGCGTTTAGATACGATTAAATATAGTATTTTTTACGATGCCAAAATGATTCAGCCCGTCAATGACTTGTATTATGTATCGTTAAAAAGCATTATTCCAACGCGATTTATTAAGGATTTACCGCAATTGAAATTAACAACGCGCGGGAATTTAACCCAAACCGAGCAAGTTTTTTCCTCAAAGATACTGTATTGGATTGAGCAATTTTTCATTCAAACACCCAAAATTTCGAGTAATATGCTCGTTGATGAGCGTGGAAGTCGTGGTACTCAGGAGCAAGATACCTTTATTTTAAGTGAAAAATCAATCGCTCAAAGCTTGCTACGTCTGCGGAAAGAACATATGAAAATTTCCGAGCAGTTAGCGCAATTAGAACAGAACTATCAGCAAAATAGTGCAGAGCATAGCAGGTTGCGAAATGCTTTGCCAGATATTCAAAAAGCCGAAGCCTATTTCACACAAGCAAACGATGTTGTGAATCATGAGAAGTATTTAACCGTTTTGAAGCAGGAACTTACGCAGCTACAAACAACATTGAAAGATAAAGTACAGCAGCTGGCTACGCATAATAGTGATTACGCTGTTTTGAAATTCGAGCAGAAACAATTGTTAGAGGAGCTAGAAATTTATAAGAAGCTTGGTGCTTTGACAGAGCTTCAAAATCAGTATACCGCTCTTAAGAAAAGCTTTGATGAAAAGAAAAGCCAATACAATCAGCTGCAAAAAGATATTCGAACGCTGGAAACTTCAATACACCAGTTTGAAGATGAGATTCGTAAGGTGAAAAATAACCAGCATCAATTAAAATCAGAATTAACCGATACGGAGCAGGATTTAGAAGGCGCCAATCGTTTGAAAGCGTCTTTAGAAGATACAATCGAGGTGGCGCAGGAGCAAGTAACAAAACATGAAATCAACCTTGCTGAATTGGCGAGCATTGTATCTAATTTATACACCGAAACGATTATGGAGCCGGTCATTACGGAGTTTTCGAAAACAAAGATACTGCAAATGAATGTAAATGCTAAGGCTGAATTTTTCGATGCGCGCCAAGCTAAAATCAATCCACAAGCCCCACAAAATTTTGAGATCATTCAAAAGGATTATATAGATAAACGTGACACCGTATTAAAAACGGAAAAAATGATTCAAGAGCAACAGCAACATACAGATGAACTCGCTACAAATCTTGAAAATACGATTAGTATGCAAGTACGTGCACTCCGTCATTTATTTGAAGGGTATATGGATGAGTTTGGCTTTGAAGGAGCAATTGAATGGGAACGTTATACCGATAAGCGTGGTCGCACAATTTTCCAGCTATTTTTAAAAGTACGGAAAAAAGGGCATCGTGGTAATTTAACGGAAGTCAGTATTAAAGCACGTAACGGCAAGTTTGGGAAAGGTGTTTCGGGTGGTGAAGAATCGTTAAGCTCACTACTTTTTGCATTAGCTTTACTAAAAAACCTCCAAACATCGCCAGGCTTTATTTTACTAGACGAGTTCGACAGTGCACTGGATGAAAATCGCAAAGAAAAGGTATTTGCCTTATACAATCAGGAATTACAGCGTAAATTATTTATTTTATCACCTAAAACACATGATGAGCAGTATTACCGCAATTTCTCGCGTGCCTTCATTATTGATCACGACGCACAAATTCCAATTAGTCGTGTGAAAAGTTTGATGATGGGGCAGGGGATTTAGGAGACTTATATGCGATTTTCACAATTAGGGCTATTGAGCAGGAATTAAATTCTTGATCAATAGCCCTTTTTTTATCCTGATAGAAAAATAGCTTATTTGAACAATAAAAAACTGCTTATTTCTTTTTTTACAACGGGAGATTCTGCATTTTGAGTAATATGAATAGGGGATACCTACCGTATCATATAGTGGAAGAGACGAGCATTAGTTCTTATTAATCAGAAGGATGGTGTATTTGACGAATCAAATTAATTGGTTTTTAGTGTTGCAATTAGGGATGGCTCTGTTTTGGATTTTGACGTACATACTAATAATAATGCGGGGATTTCGAGATAAGGCATATGGTATGCCGATGGTCGCAATTTGTGCAAATATTTCATGGGAATTCATTTTTGCATTCATTTACCCAATAAATGATATTCAACAGAAAATCACGATGATTTGGTTTGCCTTGGATAGTGTCATATTGATGCAATATTTAATCTATGGTCGAAAGGAATTTAAAAAATATTTGTCTAAGCATCTTTTTTATTTATCTTTCTTCATAACACTGGGCATTAGTTTTTACATAATACTGATGATCACACATGAGATAAATGATTTCGAAGGGAAGTACGTAGCTTTTTCACAAAACTTAATGATGTCGGGTCTGTTTATCTCTTTATTGTTTTGGAGAGGAAATTTGAAGGGGCAATCGTTGGCAATCGCGATATTTAAAATGCTGGGTACCCTATGTATATCTATTGGTCTCTATATCTATTTCCAAACCAGCTTGATTACGATTATTTCTGTTGCCATTCTAATATATGATTGGATTTACATTGGCTTAGTTTACAAGTTAAATAGAAAAAAATCACTCTTACATTAGTTTAAAGACCGACTAGTAGCACTAGTCGGTCTTAGTTGTTTATGCCCGGTAAATCGATTGTGTTTTTCCGCGGACTTATACAAAGATTGGTTATAGTACATTAATAGAACCATTAGTAGTCCAATCTTGTATTTATTCCTAATAAAATAACATAGATTTTTAAAAGTTGGAATACAGTTATGTATGATTCCAATTTTTTTCTGTGTTCAAACTGCCTAACTACTAACTTTATGCTGGGGGAGATTATTGTTTAGTAAGGTTTTGAAATAGTGTCGAGCCATCTTGTGAAGTTGTATGAAAGAATGGACTTCACCGGGTGAAAAACAATTCTTTTAGCTAAATAGCATCGGATTTTCGCTAAATCCAACCCTTCTCACTAGCCAGATTAACAGCTTGTTGGCGAGATTCTACGTGGAGCTTTTGAATAGAGGTTGATAAATAGTTGCGAATTGTGCCTTTTGTTAGAAATAGTTTTTTGCTTATTTCATTTGTCGTGCAGCCTTCTTTTACAAGTTGGAGCACGGCAATTTCTCGTTCATTGAGTGGGTTGAGTTCTTTCACGAATAATGTAGCGGCTAAATCTCTGCTCACTACTTTGTCTCCATTATTTATTTTTCGGATTGTTTCGATTAAATAATCAATCGGTTCGTCTTTTAATAAATACCCATGCACATTACAATCCATCGCTTTTTGTAAATAGCCAGGTCGTGCAAATGTCGTCACAATCATGACTTTACACGATAAATTGGCATTTTTGATATTTTCGGCAAGTTCAAGCCCAGTGAGGTAGGGCATCTCAATATCTAAAATGCAAACGTCGGGTACTTCGCTTTGAATCACTTCCCAGGCTTTTTGGCCATCTGCTACTTCTGCAATGACTTGGATATCGGGCTCGAATGATAGTAAGGATGTTAAGGCACCACGTAACATTTGCTGATCTTCAGCGATTAGGACACGTATCATAGGGACGGCTCCACCTTTCTGGAATTTTGGATAGGAAGTTTTAACGTGACAATCGTTCCACCAGTTATCATATTGTTGACCGAAGCGGTTCCTTGAAGAGCGGACATTCGATCCTTCATAGAAGAGATACCATTACCGAGGCCTTGGTTTTCTAGACCAACACCGTCATCAATTATTTTTAAACAATAAATGTGGTCAATATAATCAATCTCAAAAATACAATTTTTAGCCTGACTATGCTTAATCAGATTGGTTGTGGCTTCTCTCACACATAAGGCGAGCATTGTTTCTTCCACACTAGCTAATAGGATATTGGAATATTTATTCTTCAACTTGAAAGAAATATGGGCTGTCTGTAATGCGTTTTTACAATGCAAAAGCTCACTTTCTAACGAGATAAAATTCATATCGGATACGATTTCTCTTACTTGTTTTAACGCTGTGCGTGTCGTGGATAATATATCGTCTAGCTCAACTTTCGCGCTTTTTGGATCTTTGTCCATCAATTTTGTTGTCAACTCAGTTTTTATTTTGATCATCGTTAACGTATGACCAATCGTATCATGAAGGTCCCTTGCAATACGTTGCCTTTCGTCTTGTTGCACGAGCTGCGTATTCACCGTTGCTAAATCCGCTTTTAAGTTTTTCGTTTTTTCTATAAAGTAAATAAGTAAAGGGAAGGTTAATTGCAGCATAAAAATCGGAATAATCATCGGTTCTTCTATTTTAAAAAGTTCGCCACTTTCAATCCATAAAACAATAATAAACATGAGCACAATTGCAACCATAGCCGACGCAATATGCCATTTAACTCGCGCTCTCCCAATTAAATCGGCGAACATAAATCCAAAAGTCAACATGACAGAACCTTCGTAAATAGCAATAATTGCAATAAGTAACAGTCCTACTAATGTTGCCAAATGAAGGCGCCAATCTCGATACCATAAGGCAAAATAAAACGCCACTAACAATAAACTGAGGATTATAATTTTGGCGGGTAACGATAAATCTGAGTCCGAACTTAATACAATAGAGATTAAAAAAACAATTGATACTACGTCAATTACTAAGTATTGTATGGCTTGATCTTTTGGATAAATTTTTATATGTTACACCAACCTTTATTATTTATTCGAAATGGCTTGAACGACATGCTTTCGTATCCATTCCATAGGCCCAACATGAAAATGTTTGATCCAATATTGCGCAATGAAAAGTTGGAGAATGGAAAGGGATACCCATATGGCAATCACCTCCATGCTATTTAATTTTCCGCCCAATCCTAAGCCCCACCCATAAAATATGAATGATGCCATAATGTTTTGGAGCACGTAAATGCTTAAAGCCATTTTGCCAACATGCCCTAATCGCATCCACAGCCAATCACCTTTTTTATATTCTATCATTTTACCAAAAATTCCAATATAACCAAGTGCCATTATCGGTGCAAATAAATAGCGCACAGGTAAATCAAAAGCGCCCCCAGGAATAAAGATAAGTAGATTTAGGGGAACACCGAAATATAGCCCAATAGAAAGTAATTTTTTGCGCGCTTGACGGCCGTTTTCATCTTGAGCAAATACGCCGTTACGCATGAATTTGACACCTAGTAAAAATAAGAAGATATTCATGGGAATAATAAAGATAGCTTCTGTTCTAAAAAACCAGAAATTCGTAATACGATTGAGGACTTGTTCAAACCAAGTACCATTTTGATAAATGCTAACAATCGCATCGTTACTAGGTAAAGATACGTTTGCACCTAGTAAGGCAGTTAATAAAACGAGTAGTATAAAGAGTGCATGAAATCCGCCAACCAAATATAAAGTGCGGTTAATAGCCTTATCCCCAGCCTTTATAATAAAAGCAACGATTATTGCGGTCACCGCGTAACTCATCAAAATGTCATATTCCATTACGAGTGTGAAATGAATCAAGCCCTCGACAAACAAGAATAAAACAGTCCAAATATAAACTCCTGGCCAAGCATTCCCTTTTCGTATCGATTGTTGATATTTTAATTCTAGACCAACACCAAACATGATCGTTAACAGTCCGAGCAATTTACCATTTACGAGAAATAACACAAGCATTCGAACAAAATCATTCAATGACCACCAACCAGCATAAGCACTTGTCGTAATGTAAGATAAGTTCCCAAGATAAGCAAAAATCCAAATGTTTGTACCGAGCGTCCCCAAAACTGCAAATCCACGTAAAATATCGACTAAAGGCATTCTTTCAGTACGATTCATCATCCATATCACTCTCTTCACGTTTTCTTATAATTGTAATGATACAGAGGAATAGATACGAATCCCATTCACACCAGTCAAAAGTACTTTATGACAGGTGTCATGTTGAGAGGGATTATTGAGGAAAAAGGAAAGGGTGCAAGATGGGGTACAAAGAAATATATTTGAATTTCTGTATTCAGTATGTTAAATTATGAATGAACGTCAGTCATTATTGATTGGAGTTAATAAACTGTTTTATACGAGGAGAAAAATGATGAATAAATCATGGATTTTTGTTATTTTGACAAGTTTGTGTGAGTTGTTGTGGATTTATGGTTTTAACGTGGCAAATACAACGTGGCATTGGGCAATTATTATCCCAATTATTATTATAGATTTTTGGTTTTTAGCAAAGGCTTGTGAAGGGCTACCAACAGGAACTGTATACGCAATTTTTGCTGCTGCGGGAACAGTTGGTACAGCGTTAATGGATGTATTTTTATTTGATCAAACATTTACTGCTATGAAAGTTGTATTCATTTGTGTCATTGTAATTGGTGTCATGATGTTAAACATTGCAGATACTTTGTCTGAGCGTAAACAACAAAAGGAGGCAGCTTAGTATGGGATGGTTATTTGTATTTCTTGCTGCAATTTTAGAAACGATTGGCGTAATTGGACTAAAAAAATTTAGTACAACCAAAAATTTAGTGAATGCCATCATATTAGTTTCAGGGTTTAGCGGTGCTTTCTATTTTTTATATGCTTCATTTGACTATTTGCAAGTGAGTATTGCTTATGCGGTCTGGATCGGAATAGGAACAACTGCTGCCGTAATTATTAATATGATATTTTTTGGAGAATCTAAAAGTGTCGGTAGATTTGCTGCGGTATTGGTAATTGTAATAGGTGTTTCAGGGCTAAAATATGTTTCTTAATTAGTAATAGGGAACAAAGGGTTTTTCATTTTTTTAGAAGTAATCAATATTGTTCTTTTTTGAAAGGTTCGTTATGATAAAAGTAAATATGAATGAACTTCATTCAACAATTTGAGGTGATACAATGTTGGATAAAAAACAAAAAATTATTGAAGCCACAATTGAGCAGTTTGCATTTAAAGGTGTTGAAAATACAAAAATATCGGATATTGTTAAGGCTGCTGGTATAGCCCAAGGCACTTTTTATTTATATTTTCCATCAAAGTTTTCTGTTATGCCAGAAATTGCCAAATACGCTGTTGAAGAGATTATGAAAGAGATCCATTCAAGTATCGATTTATCCGATGATTTAGACAAAAAAATTGAAGATTTGGTAAGCGCCGTATTTCGGATTACCGAAAGTAAGAAGGAAATATTTGCAATGCTATATGCCGGATTAGCGCAAAGTGAGCATTTGAAGCAATGGGAATCTATTTATTCGCCATTCTATGATTGGATGTATATTTTCTTGCAACAATCGATGGAAAAAGGAGAAATCCGAAAGAATATTAATTGTGCACGTACATCCCGTATTTTAATTGGCTTAATAGAATCCACTGCCGAGCAATTATATTTATATGATTCACCTTCGAATGATGAAATAAAAGCTCAATATAAAGAATTAGTTGAATTTACTAAAAGTGCATTGAAATAATATGCACTTTTTTGATTTCGTTTAACTTGATTTAATTGGTCAGGTACCTGGTGCAGATTATTTGAGCGGGAAATATAGAATAGAAAAGATACATAACGGCTACATGAAAAAAGCCAAAATTGATTATAAATGTGTACATATACGTATTTGATTTCCATCGGGATCTACAATATTCATCATGCGAAGCCCTTCAAGACTGTTATTTGGAGGCTCTGTAATACAGATATTTTTGTTACTCTTTAATTCGTTGTACCAGTTATCAACATTAGGGACGAAAAAGTGAATTAATCCTCCAATTTGGCAGTCACCAGTATGTTCAGTTAAATAAATTGTCATATCATCTTTAGTAATCTGAACAAAAACAGGGAAATGCGGTTCAAACCGGTGCTCCCAGTCGATTTTAAAACCCATTCCTTCTATATAAAACGCCTTACTCCTTGAATAATCAGTAATACGAAATGCAGGAATCACAGTTTGCATATTGACGTCCTCCAATTAATTATAGTGTTATTTGAAATTTTAAATAATAAATTTTGAAGTGGAACCGAATTTTGCAACTTCATGAAGTAGCTTTACCTTCAGAAAAATAAGGCATGTTCGGTTCGATATGAACGGAACATGCCTTTTTATTATATTTTATTTCTTACTCTTTTTCATTTAATTGTTCAACAACTTCTTCATCCAATTGCTCAGTAACTTCTTCAGGTTGAACGGTCATCTCATCTTGTTTTGATGTTGGGTTATCTACAAAAGAAACTAACTGGATAAGTGTGTCTTCTTTCAACGTATATGCGATTACTAACATATAAGTCCCATTATCCTCTTCTGAAAGATCAATTGTAAACTGGTCTGCATTTGGTGCAAGTTGCTCAACATCTACATAGATTTCTTTATTTGTTCGAGTATTTCTAAGACCGATTTGATAAGGGTTTAAATAGTTGCCGTCTAAGCCTTTTACTAAGTTTTCCATCGTTATTACTGGTCCTGTAAAGCCATTCACTTCTACGATTTGTGGATGTGCGTTTACGTCATCTAATTTACTTAGCTCTTTTAATGGTGAGAAATCAGTAATGGAATTTCCTGAAATGTCTAGTGAAACTAAGTTAATCGCATGTTGTAAACCTTCTAAACTTGTGATGTGTGCATTCGAGCTACTTAAGCTTGTAAGATTGTGCATATCACGTAATGTAATTTCATCTGTAAGTCCAAGCGTTTGTTGGATCGCCGTTTTTAGCATGTTGTCTTGAATCATAATAACTTGATCAAAGTCAATTGCTACTAATGCATCAATTGCTCTTTTTAGCATTTCTACTGCTTGATCAATGTCTGCTTGAGTCGCTTGCTTGTTAGCGAGCATTTCTTCTGCTTGTGCGATACTTACTTGTAGAACAGTAACACTCTCTGATGTATAATCTTCAACATTAATTGCTTTCGCATCTTCAATTCCCGCTGCTAAAACGTCTGTAAACACTCTATCTGCGTTTGCGAAATGCAATTTAGCATCTCCCCATGTCGCATGGTCAGAGCCAATTCCATTACCGCCATCCGTAACGACTAACTTCAATTCTTGAGCGCCAGCAATATTCACTTCAATGAATTTTTGGGGGTCTCTAGAATTCATTAAGCCACTGTCGAATTGTTTTTCACCATCAACAAATAATTGGAAAGCAATAGAACCTACAGAACCATGCATATGTCGGTCTACACCTACAAATGAAGTGAAGTACTCGGCATCTTTATCTGTTAAATCATAGACGATTGTTGAAGTAGCATGTGCACCAATCCCTTTTTCGTAGGCTTTCACACTGCCATCTTCTCCAGTTAATCGTAATGTATTGTTACTAATTGATCGATCTTTCAATGGCGTTGTGTAGCTATTTTGAGTAGAATTCCAGTTGAAATCAGATAAATAATTGTAATCATCCATATTTACAACAGAAATCGTTCTCTTCGCAGTTGCTTCATTGCCATCGCTATCTGTAACAGAATAAGTAATTTCATATTTACCAGCTCGGTTAAAGTTTACTTGACTATCTCCAGTTACTTGTACAGAGGCTGTTAAATCGCCATCTTCTGCATCGATTGCAGTATATTGTTCGGTAATGTCAATTGGAGTGCCTACTTTAGTTGCAACCGACTTTGGAATCATAAGTTCAGGCAATCCATTTGAAATATAGAACTTGGCATCTGCAAAGTCAGCATGATCAGATTCAACTCCATTACCAGCATCACTTGCAATAAGCGTTAATTCTTTTACACCTTGTAGTGGAACTCTTACTAATTTCGATTCTGTGTTATATTTCATAACGCCGCTATTGTAAACTTCTTCGCCATCTGCTAAAACTTTGAATAGAACACTCGATTTATTATTTTCAGCAATGTTTCTATCCACACCTATTAATGTTTCGAAATAATCATAGTTTTTGCCTTCAAGATCGTAAACAATTTCTGAGCTTGCATGTGTTCCAATACCTTTAGCAAATTCTTTTACTTCCCCATTAACGAGTATTTTGATCGTTTCACCAACTGAAGCCTTATCTTTGTTTACTGTTTTCCAAGCAGTTTGCGCTGACTTCCAATCTGTGTCACTTGCAAATTTAGCATCACTGTACACATAGATTTCTTTCGCTTTCGTAACAGTATTGCCATCACCATCCGTGACAGAGTATTCCACATTATATGTGCCTGTTTTATTAACATTAAAGTCATTTGTTTTTATGCTTACTTGTTCAATTAAATTACCATCTTCCATATCGAATGCTTCGACACCTTGTAGTACATCAAAGTCGCTGTTTAGCTTTACGAATGTAAGCTCTTCAGAAACAGTTATTATAGGCTTACTAGAATCTTGCGTAAATTTAGCATCCGCCCATACTGTATGGTCAGACTCGTTACCGTTTTTGGCATCTGTAGTAATTAACTTTACTTCTTTTGCACCAGTGACAGGAACTTTGATAAATTCATGTTCGGTATTCGATTTGAATACATCACTACCAAATTTCATTTCGCCATCGACCCACACTTCGAATGTTGCTGAAGAGGCTTTTCCTTTTGCTACTTGGTCGATTCCAATATAGCTTTCAAAGAAATCAAAGCCTTTTCCTTCGATGTCATACACAACTTCTGAATTCGCATGTGTGCCAATTCCTTTTTTATAAATCGCATCTAGCCCTTGTCTCACAAGTGTAATTGGAGTGCCCGGAGTTGCTGTGTCTTTCTTCAAACCACCATATTGTATGTTAGACGATTTAGCATCCATATCAGACACATAGTCATAATCACTAATTACAGTAACATTTATTGCTTTTGTTTCTACAATATTCGCGTTTTTCACTTCGTAAACAATTTCGTAGTCACCTTTTTTTGTAACATCGACATTGTTCGATTTTACAACTACATCTGCAGTAATATCATTTCCTTGATACGAGGAAGCTTTTACATAATCCATTGGATCAAACGCTTGTCGTAATTTTAGCGTTACTTGTTCCTCTACAGATAAGTTTGGTTGCTGTGAATTAACTTTTACAGGTTTTAAATTCGTTAATTTTTTATCATAAGCAACGATTTCATAAATATAAGAGCCACTCGTATCTACATTTTTATCGACAAATGAAGTGCTTGTAGTATATCCAACTACTTCGCCATCTCTCAGTATTTCATAACCCATGGCAGCATCTTTATTAGCCGCATCGATGCCATATGTTAATGTAATCTCATTCTTACCTTTATTTGAAGTTAGTGATTGTACAGTAACTTGCGCATCTTTTGAGAAGCCAGTACCTTTATAATCACGTCCCAAACTATGCATATATTCTAATTTAACATTAGGTTTAGGTAAATGAGCTACCTTTTCCTTCATTTTTTCAGTAGCGGTTACATAACCCCACTCTTCAAAGAACTCTGTTAAATCTGTTTCAGTCGCTAAAGAGTAACCTATAACTAGTCTTTGTAAGTTACTACCTAAACCATCCATAACACCATCTGGATTTGTTCTTGCGATTCGAGAAGCTTTACCATAACTGTCTTCACCGTAATAATATTGCACTTGTTCCAGTACACCTAAGTAAGTCCAGAAACCGTGATTCACTTTTTCGCCTGAAAATCTTTTGTACAATGAGTTCCAATCTACGCGATCATCTGTACTGTTATTAAATATTTTTCTCATGATAACAGAATAAATATTGTTCGTTACTTCCGTATGTTCCATTATGGAGTTATTTATATTATGACCCCATTCATGATAATAGGCCCAACCATCGTTTCCAGGAGTGCTAAATGGTTTAACGATTTGTTTGAAGAATCCATCATCTCTTTTAGCTGAATTTCCACCGTTATAGCCTGTATATCCCCAGTCAGACCAGCCGTAAGGACCTTTTGTGAATACCCTTGAAGTGAACTTTGCATTAAAGCGTTGCTCATTTTCTGTATACCCACTAACTTTCTGGAACTCTTTCCACATGATTTCCCATTCATCCATTGTGTCAGATATTGTTTTTCCTGTTGGCGCTAATTCCTGAATGCCTTTTAGGGCACCTGCAGCACTTGTTGAGATTGTATTATTTTCTGAAACAAGTTCCGCTACATTGAAAACAACATCATTAGGTTTTCCGTTTGCGAAATCGTTATCGTTTATACTAATTTTCGCCACATATTGTTCTAACTCTTTTTCAAATGCTACAGGATCTGTTTTCCCATGATAGTAAACAGGGAAGGCTGTCCCACCGATTAATCTTACTTTGGGTGCATAAGCTTGTTCGCTTGGTAAAGCCGGGTTTTCTACATAAATAACTGCAGGTTTCATATTTGCATATGAAGGGGCCGTTATTGTATTTAAACCTGGATGTAAAGGATATCTTCTTATCCAGCCATTTTTATCGTCAGCGATTTGGCCGAAAATTAAGTTAGGCATCACACCTTTTTCGTCGGCATCAACAAATACTTGAATGGTTTCACCAGGTACGGCATATTTACCGAAAGTTTCTAGTGAAAATGACGTTCTTGCAATTTGGTGCGTTTTTGCTTCTGCATTTGAGTTACCACGTTGAGAAGCTGTTACGATTGCTTCTTTCGTCACATTTTCGTTGTTTAGTAAATCTTTTGCTATCGTTAAGTTAACTTGTAATTGCTCTTTTAGTGGATGTTTTGCAACTTCTTTTTCTAATTGATTGATGATATCCATTGACGCAAACTCTGGCTTTAATTTATTCATTAAACCATTAGTAAATAAATTATTCACTTGTTCTTCTAAAACATCTTCTTTATAAAATGCAAGTTCTGATAGTGTTGCCCAGTTTTGATTTGATTTCTTAAACTTAAATTTAACGCGCTTAAATGTTGTAGGTGCAAATTTAGCTTCGACTAATCCGGCCACCATATTATGTTGACCCGTTGCTACTAGTTGATAAGTATTTCCTATAGAAGTTTGAGAGGCATAAATTTCAAACTCTTCCGCAAACCCTTTACGGTCAGAATTTCGTGCTCCGTACATAATACGATTTAACGTAACGGCTTCTTTGAACTCTACTTCTACTTCATTTGTGAAATCTTTTGAATTACTTCTATTTGTTTCCCAGTAAGTATCTAAGTTTCCATCAACGGCATTTCCAATTACAGCGCTACTATAGTGACCACGATTGTTACGGATATTCTTAATGTTTCCAATATCCATTTTAAATAACTTTGAATAGGCTTCATTTGAATAATGAGTAAATGATTTTGTAATGGCATTTGTAGCTTCTGTATTTATGCCATTAATTAATGCTTTTGCATTGGCAATCGCATCTTTAAAATCCACATAAAGTGGGTGGCTTTTTGCTTCTTGTTCTAAATTGTTAAGAGCCTCAACTGTATTAAATGCTTCACTTACTTTGCTGAATGTATCATCAGTGAATAATGTCTTCATTTTTTGAGATACAGGATCTTCTTTATAGAACATAAACTCCGATGCACTTGCCCAGTCTTGATTTGCTTTCTTAAACACAAATTTTACTCTTTTAACTTCAGTAGAGGGAAACTGAATCTCGACGATATCCCCTGTAGAGCCTTTATATTCGCCAGTTGAAAGTAATGTGAAATTATCGCCTTCATCTGTTAACGAACTATGTATTTCAAATTCTTGGGCAAAGCCTTTACCTTTCGCGCTTGCTTGACGAGCAGCATAAACAATTCGATCTAACGAAATTGTTTCGTTGAAATTAAAGATCACTTCATTCGTGAATGTTGCATTATTAGCCTTATTTGTTTCCCAGTGCGTATTCATATTGCCGTCGATTACCTTTTCAAGAGGTGATCCAGAGTAGTTGCCACCATTGTTTGTAATCGATACGATATTGGCGTTGGCTATTTTGAAAATTTCATTATATGTATCTAGTAAGTCATTTCCATATAAATTAAATTTACCGACACTAGCATGATTTGCTTGTTTGATCGTTTTTCCAACTGGAGCCGTTATAGTGCTTTTTTCTTGAACTGGACTTGCTAATGCATTGATTGGGGTACCGACTAAACTTAAAGCCATAGCCGCGGCTGTTGCAATTTTAACAACTTTCATAATAAATTCCTCCTAATGATTTTCCAAAAAAGTACATAAAAAAAACACCCTAATTAGAGTGTTTTCTTTCCCTAAAAAATTCCCATAAAAAAATTATGGAAATTTTAAAAACAAAAAGTAGAATGTACTCTTCGGTAACTGGCTGACATAGTAATATAAACCTTAGTCCCTATAGCTTTGCGTCCCTAAATTTCTTTAGGTTTGCCTATTCAATTATTCTATCTAGAAGGATAACATAATGAATATTATTCCAAAAGAACAATAAGCACTAAAAAATCCCCCTCAAAATAGGATGAATTGTCTAAATATTCATGTTGTATATTATATAAAAGTGTTTTGATAGCGCATCGAATTTTTTCATTGAAGTAGTTTGATAATTACTCTTATATAGAAATGAGAGAGTAGATATAAATAGAATGTACATAATAAACGGCGGATGTCACAGGGGGAGTAGGAAGTCAGCCTAAAGACGTCACATCGTGTGACAACGGATGACTGACCCACGTCCTGTGGCCCCGAACTAAAAAAATCTGGATGCAATTATGCTGAGGTATAATTAATTAACTACAATTCGAATCAATTTTTATGAGTTGTTGATCTAACACGGTATTTCCTTCTTGTGCTACCGAAGTAATGCTTCTTCCAAAACAATTGGCAATGATTTTTCGTTCTTTCAGATGAATAATTCGAATTTCATAAAAGGATACACCTGTTAAATGTGCATAGATTTCTTCAAAATTGCCAGGAGAAAGCCGATAAGGAAATATCACAGGTATATTGTTTCCTATTATAATGGGGAGTTTCATAGGATGGGAAAAAGAAGACCAATCCCAAACTTCAATCTCAATTTCCTGATCTTTACGAGATAAATTAACTAGATTAATAACCGCGTTAACGGCTCTAGGCGCTTTTTCCAATATGCCAGTTGATAAGACATATTTATTCATAGTTATCCCTCCTTCCGTCTTTATAAGTTATGGAAGTGTTTCGATTACATTTGTATAATAGTGTAATTTGCTAAAAAAAATTATCATTTATATAAATTCAACAAAATTTATATGGAAATGAGAATAGACATGATAGAGGCATAAACTTGAATAGATAGAGTTGATTGGAATGAAAGGGAGCCGTAACCGTGAAAAGCGTCAGGACTGAAATAGAAATCAACTCCACCTCTTCAAAAGGTTTTTTAAAGGTTGGATTCTTTAGTTAAATAGATATCTATTTGGGATGTACATAAACTCTGTTAAAAAGAGGCTCGACTATATCCTGCATAAGAATAATAAGTTGCTACGTTTGTCAGAAGTTAATGTTCATTCGGGCTAATATTCGTTATAATGGCAATGTCTATCTGTTTTGAAGAGGATGCACAAACATTGTGGAAATCAGCCTTCAATACATGAAATTACTATTGAAAGGGGAAATATTCCTTGACTACTATAAAAGAAGAAACGCTTATTGCAAAAATTGATCATTTAGATGATAGAGGTAATGGACGAGCTGTGATTTGGCGTGAGAGTGATAGAGGTTCCAATCCTAGAAAATTAAAATTAACGATTCCGCAGACGCTTAAAGGGGAGTTGGTGCAGGTTGTTGTTGATGAACCTGATAAGCGAAACAGAAAAGCAATGCCTAAAGAAATTTTAGAAGCAAGTCCAGAGCGTACGACAGCACCTTGTCCACATTTTGAACTTTGCGGAGGTTGTGTATGGCAATACTGGACGTACGAAGGTCAGTTGAAGCATAAAACGGAGCAAGTGAAAAATGCATTGGCTCGTGAAGGATTGGATTCTGAGCTTGTGTTGGAAACAATCGGTGCAGATAACCCTTGGCATTACCGCAATAAGATGGAGTTCACGTTTTCACCTGAGGGGGAAATGGGACAGCATGAACAAGGAAACTTCCGCAAAATTGTTCCATTAGATACATGTCTAATTGCTGGTCAAAATATGGTCGATGGCATGTTGGAAGTGAGTGCATGGGTAAAAGAGTTTGGTCTTAAAGGCTATAATAAAGATAAACATGAAGGCCTACTTCGCCATTTGATGGTGCGCGAATCATTTGCAACTGGTGAAATGATGTTAGCATTATTTGCTACAAAAACGCCTGATGGAGAGTTAGCAGCTGCTGTTGAAAATCTTGTTGAGCGAATCACAAAGAAATTCCCAAATGTGAAAAGTCTACTTTGGCTTGTGAACACAGACTGGGCAGACCGTACACAATCTGAAGATACACATTTATTAGCGGGGCGCGATTTCATTTATGATGAAATGGTGGGGTATCGCTATCGTCTTTGGTTTGATACATTTTTCCAAACGAATCCAAAACAAGCTCAAAAACTTGTAGAACTCGCGTTGGAAATGGGAAAACCAAAGGCAGACGAGAGAATGATTGACCTGTTTTGTGGTGTCGGCACGTTCTCATTACCATTTGCTGCACGTGTGAAGGAATTGGCTGGAATCGAGATTGTCGAGACATCGATTGAATCGGCAAAACGTAATGCAATCGATAATGATTTGCATAACACAACATTCCTTGCTCGTGATGCGCGCAACGGATTAACTGAAATGCAAGAACAGTTCGGATTCGCTGACATACTATTGATTGATCCACCACGTTCTGGAGCTGGCGGAAAGGTGATGCGCCGTATTGGACGCTCTCAACCAAAACGAATTGTCTATGTATCATGTAACCCAGATTCATTTGCTAAAGACGTAACAGAATTGCTACCATTCGGCTATAAGCTTAAAACGGTACAACCTGTCGACTTATTCCCACATACGACACATGTAGAGTTAGTCACATGGCTGGAATTAGTTTAAATTATTAATTAGTAAATTTTTTTCTTCTATATTAATCGATTTATTTTTGCAGACGATAAAAATTATATGCTTACCAAAAGCGTCAAAAACCCTGATTTATACGGGTTTTGGCGCTATTTTTTACTTCAATATCTATGATTTATGCTATTAATGAAAATGAAAAAAAGCGAAAAATAAAAACTTAAGGATTCTTAAGAATTTTTCATACTGTTTCTTTATGTTTGAAATGTATTCTAAAAGCCGTAGTAGAAAAATTTAAATCTATGGAGTGTTTGTATATATGAAATCTTTTCGTTTTATTTTTCAATATTTATTAAACCCAAGGAAAACGGGTGCAGTTTTGCCAAGCTCAACATATCTTGCGGAAAAAATGGTTCAAAGTATTGATTTTCAAAATGCAAAATACATCGTTGAATTGGGCCCCGGTACAGGAGTCTTCACAGATCAGATTATGAAGAACAAAATGCAACATACGGTTGTCTTATTGATAGAGAGTAATAAAGAATTTTGCACGCTACTAAAAGAAAAGTATAAGAACGAAAAAAATCTGATACTTATTAATGATACTGCTGAGGATATTGACAAGTATTCAAAGGAGTTTAATATCCCATATGTTGATTATGTCGTTTCGGGTCTTCCTTTTGCGAGTTTGCCGAAAAATGTCTCCAATGTGATTTTAAATAAAACCAAAAAGCTGTTGAGGAAAGATGGTGTTTTTATTACTTTCCAATACACGCTATTAAAGAAAGATTTTATTCATCACTATTTTAAGCATATTTATCTAACACGTGAGTATCGAAATATGCCCCCAGCATTTGTATTCTGTTGTAGTAATTAATCGGTATAGGAAAAAACAATGACAACAAACCGTGTTACCTTTATCGATGCAATTGGGTCTGGCATTGGACTTGCCGTTGTAAAAAGAATACTAGAGCTTCATGGCGGAACAATTGAGGCGGATTATAAAGAGGGTTGGTTAACCTTTACGATTGAGTATATCGTTAAAGAATGATTCACTGGAAGTAGCGGGGAAACCAGCTATTTTGAACCAATTGGAGTTAAACATGCGCTTTTTCAAGGAAACGCGGTTTTCCTAGCTTTTCCCATAAAAATTACACGTAAGAGTTCTATCATTTCTAATATGAAACGTAATTAAAGGAGCAAAAAAGGGCGCAATTCTGAGCCGTTTTTGCCCTTTTTTGGTTTGTTTGAAGGGCATGATTAGCTTGACGCTTCCTTAATAAATTTATCCTAAAGTAGGAAATATAAAGTTGTTCATAAAACGCTTCTTAAATTGTTTGGAAGCGAGCGATTTTTCTGTATTTTTTAATTGAACCCATCCGAATATAATTGGTTCTTGCTCAAAATCAGCTATTTCAATAGGAATTACTTCATCATTCACAAATATGGAGGCATGGCTAAGTGAAATATCATAGGCAAAAGTGATACCTAATCCCTCTTGTAATGTCGTTAAAATGGCAGCTGAATTGTTCGTTGTAAACATTGCTTGCAATGAGCCTACTTTTTTTTCGAATACTTGAATAAATTCTTGTACATGTTTTTCCTCATATAAGACAATTGGGTGTTTTAAGAGCTCTTGTGAACTGATGCTATTCTTTGTAGCTAAAGGATGATTCTTTCCTACTCCAATAACAATTTTTCCTTCTGCTAATGGTTCAAAAATAAATTCATGTAAATGTGTCAAATGCCCTTTTTTGATTGCGATTAACCCGAGATCTGACTTTTTTTCTCGCAAATCTTGCAAAATCATGCTTGAATTATTTTGGGTAATTTGGAACTTTGTAAGAGGGTAATCTTGTTTGAAATGAGAAACAGCTCTTACTAATGATGCCATGCCAATGGGGATACTTTCGACGCGTAACTCACTATTTAAAATATTTGAGCAAGCCTGTGCCTCATCTTTTATTTCTTGTAGGTTCGTTAGTATTTCGATTGCTTTTTTGATGACAAATTTCCCATTTGCTGTTGGTATCGTGCCATTGCGAGAACGTGTAAATAGTTTTATTCCTAACTCTGCTTCTAAATTCGAGATGGATTGGCTAAGCGCTGATTGGGTAATATACAAATTATTTGCTGCTGCACTTAGGGATTTTGTTTTTGCTATTTCGACTATATATTGAATTTGGTCAATGTTCATGGCGGTCTCCTTATATAAGCTGTACTTAAGTATAATTAAGCACAGCTAATTATACTAATACATAGGGCAGTGCTACAATGAAAGTGCTTACAAAATCCGAACATAATTCAAAAGGGGGATTAGATATGCGATTACAAGAAAAGACAGCAATTATTACTGGTGGTGCAAACGGAATCGGTAAAGAAACTGTTCAGAAATTTTTAGAACAAGGTGCAAATGTAGTTTTCACAGATATTAGTGAAGCTAACGGTCAAAAAACATTAGCTGAAATGAAAAATAAATTTGAAAATGTGTTATTCATCAAACATGATGTCCAAAATGAAGAAGATTGGAAAAATGTTGTAGAACAAGCAATAGAAAAATTCGGTCGAGTAGATGTCTTATTTAACAACGCTGGACTTTATAGTACAAACGCAGTGGTAGACTATTCTGTTGAAGAATGGAATCGTGTAATGGGTGTAAATGTTACAGGCGTTTTCTTAGGGATGAAGCATGTTGTTCCGGTTATGCGTGAGCAAAAGAATGGTTCGATTATTAATGCTTCTTCATTAGCGGGTATTAAAGCAAGTGCAAATCATACTTTATATGGTGCAAGTAAAGGTGCAGTTCGTATGATGTCTAAAGATTTAGCGATTGAAGTAGCAGGAGATTCAATCCGAGTAAACTCAATTCATCCGGGAGTAATTTCAACAACAATGGGCGATGCAGTTGCAGCTGGAATAAACGTTGAAACGGAACAAATAGCAAATGGAATCCCATTAAAACGCTTAGGTACACCAGAAGATATCGCAAATTTAGTTGTATTTTTAGCTTCAGATGAATCAACTTTCATTACTGGGACTGAAATGGTAATTGACGGTGGATCATCAGCTCGTTAATAGGAAGACAAATAGAAGCAAAATTTTTTAATATAACATCTTCGATTCGAGATAATTTAGAAACAGGAGGGAAATTATAATGAAAAAATTAGAAGGCAAAGTAGCCATCGTTACAGGTGGTTCAAGTGGTATTGGTAAAGAAACAACGGAATTATTTTTAGCGCAAGGTGCGAAAGTAGTTGTCGCTGATATTGCGAAACAAGCAGAAGCTTACGTAGAGGGGCTTGTAAAAGAAGGTAAGAAAGCAATCTTTGTGAAAACAGATGTATCCAAAGAAGAAGATATACAAAACGTTGTCAACGAAGCAGTAAAACATTTCGGTAAACTGGACATAATGATTGCTAATGCAGGAATCGGACACCCAGCTACATCCGTTAAGGACTATACTTTAAGCCAATGGCAACAAATGATAGATATCAACTTAACAGGCGTATTTTTGTCTAATAAATATGCCATTACACAAATGCAAAAGCAAGCTACAGGTGGCGCTATTGTCAATATTGCATCTATAATGGGGCATACTGGTCGTGATGGACTAGCTGGTTATAATGCTGCAAAAGGTGGGGTTGTGAACTTAACAAGATCATTAGCCGTTTCACATGCAAAAGAAGGAATTCGTGTTAACGCCGTAAACCCAGGTTTTGTTGAAACACCAATTTTAAATGGTGCAAGCAGTGCAGCACTAGATCATCTTATTTCACTTCACCCAATCGGTAGACTTGGTCGCTCAGAAGAGATTGCAAAGGCTATTTTATTCCTAGCAAGTGATGATGCTTCATTCATCGTAGGCGCTAACTTACTCGTTGATGGCGGCTATACGGCTATATAATAAAAAGGCAGGTCAGTCTGTTTTGAAGAGGTATATATCCATTGTGGAAACTGACCATATATAATGAAAAAAGAGCGAATTCCTGTTAGTGGAGTTCGTTCTTTTTGTTATTTGATTGTCATGATAATCTTTTCAAATCCCGAAAATATGTTAAAGAGAACGCTTAAGTTAATGATTTAATTGGAAAAATATTACGAATTTTCTCTCAACTTCAACTTTCATAGTATATTATATATATAGCGAAATGGAGATGTTTATTTTGGGTGTTACATTTATACATAAGAAGAAAACGATTGAAAGTAGCAAGAACTGGATTTTAATCAATGGTGATGATGAAAAAAGTACCTTACCGAAAATTTATAAAGTTGTTGAATCAATGGATAATCAGCTTGTTGCCAATTTATATTATGAGTTTGAAATTATAAAACTACTTCAATCACAATTTACATTAACACCTGTAGAAATTGTTTTAGAAGATATGAAGCATCTTTTAGTTTTTGAAAATGAAGAGATAATCTCACTAAATAAATATTTCACGAAACCTTTACCGATATTTAACTTTTTAAAAATTGCGATTGAAATGACAAATGGTTTTATAGATATGCAACATTCTTCTGTAATTTACCGAAACGTCCATCGTAGAAATTTTCTCATTAATGAAAAAACATATGAAGTGAAATTAATTAATTTCGAGCATGCCTATAAATTTCATCGCGAAACCTCAGTGAATCAAGAAATAAAGTACATAGATACCGACCGTTTAAGTTATTATGCACCTGAAGAAACAGGACGTTTGAATGAAACGATTGATTTTCGAACGGATTTATACAGTTTAGGTGTGTTATTTTATGAGATGCTTACGGGACAATTACCATTTCAAAATAATGAACCGCAACAATTAATTTATCAAATTATGACGAGTGAGCCGAAAGCCATTTACAAAATGAATCCCGCCGTTCCCCAAGCCATTTCAGCGATTGTTGAAAAATTGCTGAGCAAAAATAAAGCCGACCGTTATCAAAGTGCAACTGGCTTAAAAGAAGATTTAGTTTATTGCTGGAATTTGGTTATCAATAACAAAAAAATTCCGCAATTTAATTTAGGGATGCATGATGGGCCAAGTTTTATAGCATTGAATGTTGAAATCCCGAGTCAAATAAAATTGGCGAATGAGGTTTTAGATCAGTTTACAAAGCATGATCTAAATAAGAATTCATTAATTTTCATTAAAGGGGACACAGGAAGCGGAGAAAAGGAGCTTCTAAATAAGTTAAAAAATGAATGGACACAACAAAATGCGGTTGTGTTAGATACAACCATTGAAATAGCGATGCAAAATGTGAAGGTTGCACCAATTATTTTATCGATTAGAAACCAATTAAATTATATTTATATGGAAGGGGCAAGCTACGTCGAGCAAATACAGGAATTGTTTGCAAAAGAAAATATTCATTTATACGATGAACTTTTAAAATTGATTCCAGAGCTTGAATGGTTTTTCTCGGAAGAAGTAATACAATCGAACTTGTTAGTTGAAGTGATTCCAGTTGAACTAAATCACTATTTTAACCTAGCAATAAAAGGGATTCTTTCAGCGTTATTAAAAAGTAAAGGCTCCCTTATTATGATGATTGCGAACGTAGATTTAATGGATTCGAGCACGCTTGACTGGATTCGAACGGTGAACAGAGAATTAACGGGTATATGTTTCATTTTCACGTATAAAAATACGAATGAAACGATAATAGAATTACAAAATGTATTACCTGAACATAAAACATTTGAACTTGTTCCTCTAACGGAAGGTGAAGTATTTAGTTGGGTTGCAGAATCGCTCAAGGAATCGTCAGAGCATGTACGTCAAATGGCCCGTTTACTGTTTGATTTAACGAAAGGAAATCCGGTATATATTCAAGAATTATTCAATCAATTTATGAAGCTGGATTTACTGTATTACAGTTTGCAGTCGAGAAGTTGGACGTTTGATTTGAAAAAGATGGAAGACTTCAATGTTAGTAAAAACTTAAGTGAATTTTTTACAAAGCGTGTAAATGATTTATCACAAAAGCAAAAAGAGGTTCTTAAAGCCGCGGCTTGTATCGGCATAACGTTTGAACAGCAAATACTTGAACCGTGTTTAGATTTATCGCGCGCCGAAATTGTGGAAGTAATGTTATCCCTCATTCAAGATGGTTGTATTGTACCGTTAAATAATCGCTTGTTATTAGCGTCTACATTCAATTATTTAGCGCTGTTTGATCATTCAGAACTAGCATTCCGCTTTGTTCATAGTGATATCCAAAATGTAATTTATAAGCAAATTGATGAAGACCAGTTAATGAAAACTCATTACCACTTAGCAAAATTATTGGAGGAAGTATCCGAGCAACCAATTGCGGATAAAGCTCTTATTAAAATTGTTCAGCATTATAATGTATGTCTTCCGCTATTAACAAAAGCCGAAAAGATAAAAGTTGCAGAGTGGAATATTAACATTGGAAGGAATACAACTCGGAGTGGATTATTTCAAAATGCTGCGAACTTTTTGGATGTGGCAATCGAGCTGTTGCAAAATAATGGCTGGGAAGAGCATCGAGAACTAATGCTGGAGTTGTGGCGCATAAAAGGGATTTCGGAATACATGAACGGAGCGAATGACGGAGCAGAACGTTACTTTAATGAAGCATTAAGTTATGCAAAAACGAAAATCGAAAAGTTAAAGCTTTATAATGATAAAATTTCGTTTTACACTTCGATTTCGTCGGCGTTGGAAGTGGGTGATCTATATTATATACAAAATGCGATTACTACCGCGGTTGATGCATTAAAACTATATGACATTGATTTAAAAGAAAAAGTATCGACTGCAGCAATTTTAAAGGAGTTTTCGCTTTTAAATTTTGCCCTTCGGAAAAAGCCAATTCAAGAATTATTGCATTTAAAGCGTAACGAAGATGAGTCCATTAATTTAATTTTGAATGTATTAGTAAACACGATGGGCAGTGCACTTATTTTTGACGAAAAGCTTCATACATGGATGATAATCCGTATGATGCGCCTTATCTTGAAGCATGGAGATGTAGAACTTTCTTCCATTGTTTATATTATGTTTGCAAGCGTATTAAAGGCGGGGTTCAATGATACGAATCGTAGTTATGAATTTGGTATGTTGGCGATACAACATATGGAAAGGGAAAATAAAATTCTCTTTAAAACACATGTTTATATGAGCTATGGTGTAACGATTGGATACTGGAAAAAACCATATGTGAATAGTATTTATTATTTAAAACTAGCATTAGACTATAGTTTGAATAGTGAATTGCATGATTTATTTACGGGTATTGCAACGACGCATTTAATCCAAATAAGGCATGTTCAAAGTATGCCAATTGATGATATCTTACAAGAAATTAATCACTATAAAAAGTTTCTGACTCGAACAAAAAATGTAACTTCAATCGAATATGTAACGGAGTATGTTGAGTGGCTACAGGTATTAAAAACACCAACGAATACTGCAGTTTGGAATAAACCTGTAACAAATAAAACCGATGTATCGTATTGGGAAAGTCATATCGTACTACGGCTTCAAATGAGCTACTTATTACAGGAAGAAAATGAAGCTCAATCAATAATGGCTGAGCTTGGAGCAGTTTTGAAAATAAATGTTGAGACCGTTGCACGTCCACAATTATATTTATATAGTGCTTTATGGCTGGTAAAGCTATTGCGAAAGAATGAAAGATTATCGGTAAAAACGAAGCAACAGTATAGACGCTCTATACAGAAATCGATTAAACAATTCAGGAAATACTCGAAACATGCACCAGAAAATTTTGAGCATTTATTGTATTTACTGCAAGCGGAGTACCATTCTTGTGTGAAAAAATATGAGGATGCGATTTTATATTATGATCGTGCAATTCAACTTGCGAAAGTGAGTGGTTTTATTTGTGATCAAGCGATTGCAAGTCATTGTGCCGCAGAATTTTATAGACAACAAGGTGAAGTACACCGTGCCTCAGAATATATGCAGCAGGCGGTTTCGTTAATGGAGGAATGGGGAGCGAGGCATGTTGCGGTCAAATGGGAGAACCAATATGAACATTTCTTGCCGAATCAATTTGGGACATCGAAAAAAGAGATGCTCATACCATTTGACATGAATACGGTTATTGAAGTCAACCAAATACTGGCAAATGAGACGAAAATGGATGATTTAATTCGTCAAGTTCTTTTGTTGATGATGAAGCATGCCGATGCAAATATTTCTTATTTTTTCAAAAAAGAAAACGACAAAATGCATTTTATCGGCAAGGCAGAATTGCAAAATAACTCCTTTACACTAGCACACGATCGCGGTGCGGAAATGGAAAGTAATTCTTTGCAGTCAATTATGCAATATGTGTTGAAAAGTGAGCAGCATGTTTTGATCGACAATACGTCCATGTTATCCCCGTTCCATCTTGGTGGGGATGAGAAAACGATTTTGTGCTTGCCGATTATTTATCAAGGCAATATGACCGCCATTTTATATTTAGCGAATACCCAAATGCCTTATGTCTTCAAGAAAGATAAAATTGAATTATTAAAAATGATTTCATCACAAATTGCGATTTCCATTGAACATACGAAAATGTATGAGCATTTAGGAGAGCAGGTGCGTGACCGAACAGAGGAGCTTCAGTCCGTAAATAGTTATTTGAATGAAGTAAATGAACGGTTACAGCAAAATGAAATCGAGCGCAAAGTACTGTTGCAAAATGTGTCACATGATTTACGCTCACCCATTACATCCGTTTTAGGTTATATTGAAGCGATTTTGGATGGAATTGTGCCAGATCCAAAGCAACAGCAAATACATTTGACGCGTAGTAAGGAACGCTTAATTTCATTGAATTATTTAATTCAAGATTTATTTGAATTATCGAAGCTAGAATCGGGTCGCGCAAAGCTAGAACTTAAAAGCTGGCCCGTACAGCGGATATTTGATTTATTTGATGAGAAATACCGAGCTGATATTGAACAAGCAAATATTGTATATGAAAGCTTATTTTCTGCGGAACGAGAAGCTCATGTCATGCTTGATTTAGAACGGATTGAGCAAGTATTAAATAATTTGATTTCAAATGCGATTAAATATACATCAGGTGGAAAAATCCGATTTTCAATGGAAATAGTCGAAGGAAACGTAATATTCGCCGTTGAGGATAATGGGATGGGGATACCGGAGAAGGATTTACCGTATATTTTTGATATGCATTACCGTGCTTCCAATAATCACATGACCAATTCTTACGGTATTGGTTTGTCGATTTGTAAGCAAATTGTTGCTTATCAAAATGGTGAGATTTTAGTTGAGAGCATGGAAGGAACTGGAACAATATTTAAAGTGATATTGAGGGTGGAAGGTTGAAAAAGAAATCCCACAGAAAAGCCGACAAGTCAGCTTTCTGTGGGATTTTGTGTTGGTTGATGAATAATATAAATTTAATGTAAAAACATAGGAATAAAGTCGTTTTCAGGGCAGTCATTCGAAAGCATGCTAAGGAAGTAGTTTTGGGGTAATTTGCTCAAATCGCTAAAACTTTAAGCATTACCTAATATAATATGAACAGTATCCACCCCGGGTTAGCAAGGTTTGTTAATAAAAGAAGCACCAACAATAATTAATAGGATGAATAGAACAACTAAAAGTACGAATGAGAATTTGTTGCCTCCACCATATCCTCCATTATAGCTGTTGCAACTACAATTATCATATCCACATGCATTATTAGAGTAACCCATAATAATCCCCCCTCTCTTCTGTATAAAATATGTCACGAAAAGAAAGGGAGGGGGGATATACATCCAATAAAGCTGCCTATTTTATAAAACGGTTGAAATAATATGAAGGGCAACTGCTGCAAATCTTGAATACCATATTTACTTTTTAATGAAGACTGGGATTATTTGCTGTACTAATACTTTTACCGCCGTCATCTTCCCAGCGATCCATATCCCAATCATCATTGGGTAAGCCGCCAATCATTGGCTTGTAATTATAGAGAGGATATACTGTAGTCATTGAATTTCACACCAAATCAACAATGTCACCTTATACATCATCCTTTTATTTTTTATTCTTCTTGTTTAATTTATGCAACACAATCAAGAAATATATGAATGAAAAATAAAGGAATTATCTGTATCGGAGGCGAACAGTAACAGGAGTATCTCTGGAAAAGAATAATTGTAATTACAATGAGAAATGAGGAATTGAAAATGAATGTAACGTTTCCAATTGGAAAATTACAAGTACCTGACAAAGTAACAGCAGAAAATCTACAAGAATGGTTAAAGGAAATCGAAACGTACACAAATCGATTAAGAGAAGTGGTTGATCCATTAAGTGATGTAGAATTAAGTAAAACATATAATGACGGCAGCTGGACAGTACGTCAACTTGTTCATCATGTTGCAGATTCACAGTTAAATATGTATCAACGTTTAAAACTCGCTTTAACTGATGAAAACCCAACAGTGCCAGCTTTCGACCAAGATAAATGGGCTGTTCAACCAGATACGAAACTTCCGGTAGAAAGTTCGATTAAAATGTTAGAAGGGATAAATGAACGCATCGTATGTTTAGGCGCTAGTTTAACCGAAGAACAATTGGACCGAGTTTTTACGCATCAGGAAAATGGGGAATTAACAGTGGCTACAAAAGTTGCTAAATTAGCATGGCATGAAGAGCATCATTTAGCACATATCAAATTAGCGTTGTCAAAATAATTCTTAGTATCTATTTTGACTTTTAAAGCGATTCATATGTATTAGAAAACCCCACTGATTTTAATACTCAGTGGGGTTACTTTTATCAATTTAAACTTTAAAACGATTAATTGCTTTCGTTAAATCTTCACTTAAATTCGTTAATGTTTCTGCCGCAGTTGTGACAGATTGAATCGCTTGAAGCTGTTCAGTTGTTGAAGCATTGACTTCTTCACAAGTAGCAGCTGTTTCTTGAGATGTGGCCGCCATTGTTTGAATGGTTTCAGCAACGTCATTTTTGTGCAACGCAACTTTTTGGAGTTCTGCATAAACCGTATTAATCGAGTCGTGCATGTTTGCCATTAATGTAGAAATTTCCTCGAAAGTAACTCCGGTATCGTGAACAACGATACTTTGAAGTTGGAAGTTTTCACGTGTGTCATTCATTTGCTTCGTTACTAATCTAGATTCTGCTTGTAGCTCTTGAACCGTTACTTTCACTTCTTCTGTTGCTTGTGCAGATTGTTCAGCCAGCTTGCGTACTTCTTCGGCAACGACTGCAAAGCCTTTCCCATGCTCGCCAGCGCGTGCAGCTTCAATGCTCGCATTTAACGCTAATAAATTCGTTTGTGATGAAATTTGAGTAATTGTTTCCATCACCCCGCCAATTGCTTTTACTTTTGATTCGAGCGTATAAATTACTTCAGACATCGATTGTAAATTGGATTCCCAGTCATCGAAAGAATGTTTTAGTTGTTGCATTTGAGCTTGTCCATTCGTATTCATATCATCTGCTTCTGTCGCGATGTGGGACATCATTTCTGCCTTCGTCGTAATATCATTAATTTGCTGACCGAGAAGCTCTGTACGTTCTGTAACCGTTTCAGCATCTTCCGCCGATTTTGAGGCACCTTCAGCAATTTCCGTCATAGCAAGTGCAATTTCTTCGCTTGATGCATTTGTTTCTTCGGCAACGGCACATAAGCTTTCAGAGCTAGTGCGGACATTGGAAGCAGAGTCATTAACTACTGCAATAATCGAATTCATATTATCAATCATTATATTGAAATTATCGCTAAGTTCACCAAGTTCATCATTTGTTTTAATCGTGGAACGAACAGTGAGGTCTCCTTGTGATACAGAATGCATAGATGATGTTAATTCACCAATTGGTTGAATGATTCTCTTTATTGTGAAATATAACGCAATAGAGATTATGAACAATGTAACAAATGCAACCACTAGCATTGAATTTCGTAAATCATTGGCTGTCTCATTAATATTTTTTTCTTCATAAATAGCAGAGATTTTCCAGCCGAGATCAGGTAATGTTGTATGGACGTTGACAAAATCAACCCCGTCACTTTCATAGTAAGAAATATTTTGATCGTTTCCATCTTCATACATAGCCGCAATGAATGGCATGCTCATATAATTCTCACCGGTTCTATATGGGTGAGCAACAACTGTACCATTTGTATCTAGTACCATCGGAAAGCCTTTGTAGCCGACATCACTACTCGCTACCTCAGTTACTAATGTAGAAAGTTGAATATCAAGTGAAAGAACACCAATAAATTGATTATTTGAATAGACAGCCTTCGAAACAGCCACAACAAATTCATTCGTTACGGAATCAATAAATGGCGTTGACCATTGAATGGCGTCTGGATTTGCAATCGCATTTTTATACCATTCACGTGTTGTTGGATCGAAATCTGTCCCAAAATCAGTTTGTGGCATGATGAGCATTTCCTTTGTAGGAAGAGCTAGGTAAATGGATGACGCTTCTTCATAAATTTTTAAAAAGTTACTGAATTCTTGCTCAATCGCGTGGATGGGGTTACTTGTAGGATTATCTCCGTCAGAAATAGAGAAATTTGATACTGTTGGTGTCATAGACAAATGCCCGATAGCTTTTGCATATTGACCAAGGTAATTTTCGATCGCTAGACTAATTTCATTGACGAGTGCTGCGCTCGCTTCCGTCGCCGTTTTTTCAGTCGTATTTTTAACTTGTGTACTACTAATGGCGGTCATTGTAGCGATGCCAATAAGAAATAGCACCATGACAAGCATAATGATTTTTGTTTTTATAGATTTAAACATATATGATGGACACCTTCTCTTTCGTTTAAGTTGAATAGAATTACTGTAAAACTATCGGTTATAAATTAGGAGAGTTTAGATGTAAACTATTAATAATATAATTAGGAATATACAGATAATAACGCTGTGTAGGAATGGACAAATCTCAGTCTTTTTAGTGGAATAATTTATTGAAGGAGAAGATTAAAATGGAGCAAAAACAACGGATATTGAACTTCTAGGCAATGCACCTTATTTTATGTCGATGCAAAATTAATTCTGTACACATCCCCAAATTAGTTGAATACAATAAACTAAAACAATGGGGGTGTTCGCCTATGCTTCATCTCGTGCCGGTAAGTATAAATACTTTTATTATTAGAAATGGCGCAAAACAAATGGTTCTTTATCCTCAAGTGGAATACTTACATCGACCACAATGGCAGGCGAAGATTAATCATGCAATTGTTGAGCAAACGAGACATCTCATGCTTGAACAATATGGAAATATGCCGACAACTGTGGACGAAATGTTGGGGTATTTTGAAATTAAAAATAATCAAAGGCAAGTACTAAGTTTAACGCAATCGAATTATACGTATCACAGTCATGCCGCCAATGGAATGAGTTATTTAAAGTCTTTAACATTTGACATGCTGAAGGAACAGATTTGTACGTTAAAGGATTTGTTTATCCCCAACAGTGATTATATTGCAAGAATTTCGGCGCTTATTCACGAACAAATTAAGCGCCGAAATATCCCGTTAATTAATACGTTTACCGTAATAAAACCAGATCAAGATTTTTATATTGCGGATAAGACGCTTGTCATTTATTTTCAGTTGTTTGAAATTACACCACATTATTTTGGTTTTCCAATATTTCCGATTTCGGTCTATGATTTATCGGATATTATCGATGAAAATGGTCCACTTGGTCGGCTGGCGGAAAACAATTGAACGTGTGAGTGTTGAGTACAAATCAGATTGAAGTAAGATGGACCATTTTTCATAGTCCATCTTATTTGCGTGTAATAAAGTAAGTTAAACTATTTCTGCACATGACCAATCCCGCGCATGTTTCAAAGTAATTTCGATAAACATCTTTAAAGCTGGGGAAATCCATTTATTTTTATGATAGGCGACTTGAGAAAAAATTTGTTGGAAGCCTCCTACACAAGGAATTACTTTTAATGTACCTTCTTGAATTTCACCCTTCACAGTCATTAAAGGTAAATAAGAAATACCAAGTCCACTCATTACGCAGCGCTTTATTGCTTCAATACTCCAAAGTTCCATTGTGGAGGCAGGTGCAATTCGCTGTTCACGCAAGTACTCTTCAAAAATTCTTCGATAACTGCATTCCTTCTCATTCGTAATTAAACATTCATTTAACTTTTGATTTTTGTAACGTTCATCTAAAATAGTTAGCGAACAATCAGGGCTTCCTACGAGGACAATTGGTTCGTCCATTAGCGGATGAATAATTAAATCGGAATGCTGCATCTGTGGCAACATAACAAATGCAAGGTCAGCATGGCCATTCAGTATTGCTTTTTTGTTATCACCGCAAGTGGCGTTCGTTAAACGGATGCTGACATGTGGAAACTTCTTTCTAAATTCGCTCAATATTGGTTCCAGTCGGTAAACGGTTAAAGATTCAGGAGCCGCAATTTTTAACTCGCCGCGCATTTCTTGCCCCTCACTCGTAATTCCTTCAATTTTTCCATACGTATCTAAAATTTCTTGCGTATAAGGGAGTAATTTAGTACCGATATCAGTCAAACTAACTTTTCGCCCCATCCGATTAAATAGCGGTGCACCTAAATGTTCTTCGAGTGCCTGAATATGTGAAGTCACTGTGGACTGCGTGTAACCTAAATGTTCGGCTGCTTGTGTAAAGCTCCCCATCTCAATGACTTTTCTAAACGTAATAAAATGACGTATTTCCATCGTTTCACCAACCTTTATTTTCCTTTTGCTTTTATAGTATCAAAAAAATCAATGGGTCACTTCATAAACTTCAATTTTACTAATGGTTATGCACAAGGTAAAGTTAAGAAAAAGTGGATGGATATTACATTAAAATTATCCATAGGAAGAGGCGGATTATGAAACGGATTCATTATAGTTGGATTATTCTTACAATAACGTTTTTCTCTATTATTGTAGCTGGAATTGTCATAGCTTCATCAGGCGTTTTTATTAATGCATTCGAAAATGAATTTGGCTGGGATCGTTCTGTTATTGCACTAGCTTTTGCCATCAGTCTATTTTTATATGGCATATCAGGTCCGTTCATGGCGGCGTTATTAGAAGTCATTGGTGTAAAGAAAATGATGTTAGTTTCGATGGCAACCTTAATAATGGGGAGCATGCTCACATTAATAATGAGTCAATCATGGCACTTAATCGTTATTTGGGGTTTTATTATTGGGCTTGGGGCGAGTCTTTTTTTAACCGTAGTGAGTCCATATGTATCGACTCATTGGTTTGGAAAAAGAAGAGGACTAGCATTAGGTATCTTGTCTGCAAGCACTGCAACAGGTCAGTTAATTTTACTGCCAGTCCTAGCTACTATTATCAATAATTATTCATGGCGGTGGGCAATTGGGTTAATTATTATTTTATGTTTCATCATGCTAATCATCATCTTCTTATTTATGAAAAATAGCCCGAAAGATGCGGGGGTTTTTCCATATGGCATTGATGAGGAATCACAAGTGAGCGATGAAGGACAGAAGGGAAATCCGATTGTTTTAGCTTTCAAAGGTTTGTTCGTAGCTGTGAAAGCGAAAGAATTCTGGTTATTAGCCGGTAGTTTTTATATTTGTGGGCTTTCAACGAGCGGTTTAATCGGTACACACTTTGTTTCTTATTGTATGAGTTTTGGAATACCTCTAGTTACAGCGGCTTCGTTTCTGTCATTTATGGGCATCTTTAATTTAGTGGGAACGACGCTCTCAGGTTGGTTATCCGATCGTTTTGATAATCGGTGGTTATTATTTTGGTATTACATCCTGAGAGGGGCTTCTTTAGTAATGCTTCCATATTCTTTAATGGAAGGTTCTTTTACTTTGTTAGTAATCTTTACGGTATTTTATGGATTAGATTGGATTGCGACGGTACCACCAACGATTGGCATTGCAAGACAAGTTTTCGGTGTCCAAAAGAGTGGGATTATTTATGGATGGATTTTTGCCTTTCATCAGGCAGGTGCGGCTACTGCGGCATTTGGTGGAGGCCTTATTTATAAATTTTTCGATTCTTACACATGGGCGTTTTTCTTAGCTGGTGTTTTCTGCGTATTAGCAAGCCTTTTTGTCGTAATGATTAAAAAGCCAACATTACAACCTGCTAGCTGAATAAAGTAGGCGTAAATTTCGCCGAGTAAATATGTATCTGCATAAGTTCTCCATAATTATTCGATATAATAATATGATGATTTGGTAAAGGGGGCGCTAATAGTAGAGTGAATAAAATATCGACAAAATTAGCCACTTATTTTTTTATTGTGGTACTTATCATGGATTTCTTTTTAATGTTTTATTTGCATCGAAATATTATCAACTCGAAAGTAGACGAAGAATTTGAGACACTGCTAGCTAATGGTGCCAATCATCGTGATGTATTAATGGAGCATTATTCGGATACGACAATTAAGCATATCGTCTTAATGGAAAAGGATGCGAATCGTGAAGTTATCATCACCAATCAACAAGGTGCGGTATTAGGAAAATCGGATATAAATGTTGCACTTCTTGAACAACTAAATCTACGCCTTACAGACTTACAAGTGGAAAAAGATAAAATTTTAGTTTCGAATTGGCGTGACTCTCCTTATATTGTGAGTGCCCATCCGTACGTTATCACTCCAAAGCAATCCGGCTATGTAATTATGTTTTTTAGTACGAGTGCCATTAATGGGATGGTAGCAGATTTGACGATGCATTTTGCCATAGCAGGTGTGACAAGTTTTATTGTGTTATTTATTGTTTACGCAGTGTTGTCCAAAGTCATTACGCGACCGTTAATTCATATGAAAGAGGCGACTGAAAAATTAAGTGAAGGCAATTTTCAAGTTCGTCTTTCGGTTAACAGTAAAGACGAGCTGGGGGAATTGGCAGGATCCATTCAGAAATTGGCGAATGATCTAGAACGTTTAAAATTGGAACGAAATGAATTTCTTGCTTCAATTTCGCATGAATTAAGTACACCTTTGACTTATTTAATTGGCTATTCAAAAGTAATGTCGAGGGGCAATTTGACGGAACAAGAGCGACAACAGTATCTTGAAATTATTGTTGAAGAGTCTAACCGAATGAAAGAGCTTATGAAAAACTTATTAGATTTGGCTAGGATGGACGAGAATTCCTTTACTGTAAAGAAAGCGTTTTTTGCGGCACGTCCTTTTTTTGATGGAATATATAAGCTTGTTGAGCCTTCTTTTGCTATGAAAAATATGAAGCTCACTTTGCACTGTGAGGGAGAATATCAACTATTTGCTGATGCGTTACGGCTCGAGCAAATTGTTATTAATTTATTGGATAATGCGTTGAACTATTCAGATGAACAGTCTGAGGTTATTTTGCACGTCAGTCAAAATGAAGAAAAGACCATTATTTCAGTAATGGATTCGGGTATAGGCATCCCTGCTAATGAGATTGATTTTATTTTTGAAAAGTTATACCGCGTCGAAAAATCACGGTCACGCGCTTTTGGTGGTTCAGGCATTGGGCTGTCTGTTGTAAAGGAACTTGTTGAAGCACATGGCGGTACAATTGAAGTCAAAAGTAAGCGCGGCAAGGGGAGCACATTTACAATAACGATTTAATGGGAGGCTAGAGAGTTTACATGCAAACGATTTTATTAGTTGATGACGAGCAAAGAATGTTGGACTTGGTGGCATTATTTCTCGAACCTCATGGCTATCAATGCATTAAAGTAACGGGTGGTAAGAAGGCTATTGAAACATTAAAGAAATCAAAAATCGACCTTGTTTTACTAGATGTGATGATGCCAGAAATGGATGGGTGGGAAGTTTGTGAAGCCATTCGTGAATTTTCAAATGTACCGATAATTTTGCTAACAGCGAGATCAGATAAGTTTGATTTAGTGAAAGGTTTGAATACAGGAGCGGATGATTATGTGACCAAGCCATTTGATGAAGGGGAATTGGTGGCAAGAGTCAATGCGCTCCTACGCCGAGTCACTCAAGATACATCAGGGAAAGAACAAATACAATATCAGGATTTTTCTTTAAATACAGAGGCATACGCTCTAAATTACAAAGACTTAACTGCACAGCTCACATTAAAGGAATTTTTGATTATAAAGGCATTAATTTCTAGACCAGCAAAGACGTTTACACGGGAAGAGCTTATAGAAAGCGGATGGGCATTTGATACGTATACAGATGTGCGCACAGTGGATTCACATATTCGCAATTTACGAGAAAAACTACGAAACGCTGGATTTCCCATTGATGAGTTCCTTAAAACCGTGTGGGGAATCGGTTATAAATGGAGTTGAAGTATCAATAAATAAATGCAAAAAGGTGGTTTTTACATGTATAGTTGGCTGTCCCAAATAAGTCAAACCATTAGTGGACCGGTTTCTACATTTTTACACTCGTATGAGCATTCGCCAATTATTATTGCAATCTTACTTGGATTAATTGGCGCATTGGCACCATGTCAGATCACAGGAAATATGAGTGCTATTACATTATACGGAAATCGCGCTATACAAATGGAAAACAACTGGAAAGAAATTATTGCCTTTATGTCCGGTAAAGTTTTTGTCTACACGTCCATTGGATTGCTCGCTTGGATTTTCGGGCAGACATTTGAGACAAAGCTGACAGAATATTTTCCGGTATTTCGCAAAGCAATGGGACCGCTGTTAATCATAACAGGAATGATCCTCCTCAGAATTCTAAATTTGCGATTTCTTGACGGTATTTCAAAGCATATACCCAAAGGTTTAAAGAAAGGAAAAATCGGGTCCTTTTTACTTGGAACTGGCTTTGCTATGGCATTTTGCCCAACGATGTTTGTACTTTTCTTTGTGTGGCTAATGCCAACCGTCATCACCACATCTTACGGCCTTGTATTACCTGCTATATTTGGCATTATGACGTCTTTACCGCTGCTCATCATATTAGGGTTAATTTGGTATTTTGGCGTAAGAGGGCACATCATGAAAAAGAGTATGAAGCTAGGAAGGCTAATTCAAAAAATTGCTGGCGTGATCCTAATTATCATTGGGATATTGGATACAATTACATATTGGTGAAAATGAGTTTTCATCTCCATAAATTCTCCTTATTTATTTGTTACATTTTAAATGTAACAAATTATGAGGAGGAAAATGATGAAATCAAAGATATTGATTACAGGATTATTGCTTAGTGCTGCAATTATCGGAGGTTGTAGTGCGGGTGGTTCAGGCGCGAAAGACACAATGGACCATAGCAAAATGGATCACAGTAATATGTCCGAGGAAGAAATGCAGCAGATGAACGGCGAAATGGAGAGCAGCGAAATGGAGAACGGTCATATGAGCCACACAAATCCACTCGCATTAAATGATTCAACTGGTGAAAATGAGTTGGCGCTCCCTCCATTACTTAAACCTCAAGAAGGTGAAGAAAATATTTATACAATTACCGCGCAAATTGGTGAAACGGAAATTTTTGATGGTATTCAAACAAAAACATTGGGCTATAATGGATCATTTTTAGGGCCTGTCATTCAAGTAAATGAGGGCGAGAACGTTACATTTAGAACAAAAAATGAATTGGATGAAACAACAACATTTCATTGGCACGGAGTTGATATTCCTGGTACAGGCGATGGTGGCCCACATAATTATGTAGAACCTGGCCAATCGAAGGATATTAAATTTACGGTCAATCAAGAAGCAGCTACGTTATGGTTTCATCCACATCCTGAAGGGGCAACAGCAGAACAAGTCTACCAAGGGTTAGCAGGATTGATTTATGTGGAGGATGCGAGATCGAAAACACTTGATTTACCAAATGAATACGGCATCAATGATTTTCCGTTAATTTTCCAAGATAAACAGTTCGATGACAATAAACAATTAAATTACAAATTAGCGCATAATGAAGATGGGGCGATTGGTGATACGTTATTAATAAATGGCACAATCAATCCGAAGCTTACAGTTGGTCAGGAGAAGGTGCGTTTACGTTTAGTAAATGGTTCCAACGCGCGGAATTATACGTATCGATTGAATACGGGGGACGAATTCCAACAAATTGCAACGGATGGTGGTCTTATTAATAAGCCAAATAAGTTGCGTGAAATTACTTTAACACCAGGTGAACGGGCTGAAATTATTATTGATTTTTCGAAATATGATGCAGCTAGTGATATTGCACTTCTAAATGAAAGTGGCGCGATCTTATTACCATTTACTATTGATGAACAAAAATCTAGCAACCCAAGTAACATTCCAACTAATTTGAATGACTATATGGTTACGGATGAAGAAAGAAAATTGCCGGTATCTAAGAAACTTGAGCTTTTCGGGATGGGCAACATGGTCGCGATTAATAATAAGCAATTTGATATGAATCGAATCGATTTTACACAAAAACAAGGTGAAACGGAAATATGGGAAATTTACAATAAGTCAGATATGATGGGTGGCATGACGCATCCATTCCATATTCACGGGACACAGTTTAAAATCGTATCAATAGATGACCAAGAACCACCAGCGAGCGAGCAAGGATGGAAAGATACGATCGCAATTGACGCGGGAGAAACATTCAAGTTAGCTGTGAAGTTCAATAACAAAGGGGTTTATATGTTCCACTGTCACATTCTTGAACACGAAGAAAACGGAATGATGGGGCAGGTTGAGGTAAATTAATAAAGAAGGTCCGAACTGAAATAGGTTCGGGCTTGTTTTGATTGTCAGATGAATTTATTAAATTTTATCCACTTTTTAAAGAGTTGACATGTTATTTAATGTTAAAAAAATCCTTGACTTTATATTGTCCAACCTGCATATTATAAGAGACTGAACGGTATCTTTTGGAGGGTGGAAATGAAAAAAGGTGAATTAACAAGACGTACGATTATCCGAAAATCAGCTATAATTTTTAACCAAAAAGGCTATATGACAACGACGATGAATGACATTATTCAAGAAACAACTATTCAAAAAGGGGGGATCTACCGACACTTTAAAGATAAAGAGCAACTGATGGTTGAGTCTTTTCATTACTCTACTGAAATGATGCGCAATCATTTAATGACGAGTGTTTCAAAACAAGAACATGCAGCGGATAAATTAATCGCATTTGTAGAGACCTTTTTACAATTAAGTGAAGGAGAACCGATAGTAGGTGGATGTCCTATTTTTAACGCAGCAATAGAAATGGATGATTTAGAAGGAAGTGCTTTATTGCCATCAATTAATGCGGCAATGGATATGCTAATTAAATGGATGGTGAAAATTATAGAGGATGGTATTCAGCAACAGGAGTTGAAGCCATTATTACAACCATACGAGACAGCGATTTATATTGTATCAACATTAGAAGGTGGTCTTGTATTAGACCGACTAAAAAAAGAGGGGCAAATAACGAAAATTATCATAAATAATTTAAAGAAATATATTTCAATGATTGAAACTGAGCGGCAATAAAGCCGTCTTTTTTTACACTATAAAAGGGACTGAAAGGTATCTTTTTGAGGAGGTTATTATGAAATATTTAATATTCATTGCTTTTGTAGGAGTTATTTTGATTTTGAGGAGCGCTATTATTCGTCATATTTTTACGCCGAAACGAAAAGCTGAAAAAGTGCAACCGAGCTCGCCGTATGAAACAATTGAAATGGAATTGGATAGTGGGACAATTCGAGGTTGGCTCATTAAAAGTGAGAGGGCAAAGGGGTGCTTTTTACTTGTACACGGCTGGGGCTCTAATAAGTCAGACATGTTGCGGTATGCCGACCCGCTACTAGCTAACGGGTATGATGTAATTATTGTGGATGTTCTTGGTCATGGGCAAAGTGAATTCATCCACAAACAAGTGAGTATTGCATCGTTTGTCCAAAGCATAACTTCAACGATTGATTATGTGCGCGAGAGGTCAGATATTAATAGTAAAGCGATCTATATTTTAGGGCATTCAATGGGTGGGATAGCAGCGAGTATTGTAAATGCAACCGATTTGAGAATACAAGCACTGATAACTGATTCAATGCCGACATCATTAAAGAGTATTAGTAACTCAATGGCTGACAAAGTAAAACTTCCTTATATTCCGTTTGGCTGGCTATTTGTCAGTTGGTTTTTATTACGCGGAGGTGTGTTTCTAAAAGCGAGAAGAGAATGGTGTCTAGAGGAAATATTAAAAAATCAAAAGTCCCCAGCACTTGCCATACACTCAAATTTGGATAAAAAAGTACCAATTTCAAATGTGGAGATACTATTAAAAGCTAGTAACTTTAAGCGAGTCATAAAAGTGGAAACGAAGGGCCACCATAATTGTGTGAAAGATGATTGCTTTTGGGAGAATATTTTTCATTTTATTTCAAACAACGAAAAGGTTTAACTAAAAATAACAGGAAGCTGTCTCATAAGCACCCTTTGAGACAGCTTCCTAGAATAATTCAGTTTATTATCTAATTTTTTGTTTCCGCATCCACTGCGTAGCAACCCATTTTTCACCAGTAATAACGGGCGCTCCACCATGTAATGTTAACTCGTTTAAGTTTTCGTCGTTATAAAAATACTCGAAATAAACCGCCATCCCTTTTTGTGGGGTTACGGATAAATTCAGTTTAGGGAAAAAGGTTTCTCCACCCTCTTCGACATCATTTAAGTACATAACGAGCGTACTAATTCTATTATTACTTGATAATTTACTTGTTGATGAAAAGAAATCATAATGAGCCTTATACTCTTGACCCGGAGTATACTGAAGGATTTGAATGCCTTCACCGTGTTCGATGGGAATATTCATAATAGAAGAGATTCTTTTTTCGATGGTAGTAATTATTTCATTTTCACTTTCTTCAAAAAACATGCTGCTACTTGTCCTCTGTTCGTTGACTTCGCGTGTAGCCCCAATTTTTGAGCGTTGCAACTTGTCCTTTGATAAACGAATAAGTTCATCACATTCCTCGTTACTTAAAACATTTCCTAAAGTTACGATCAATGGTTCTTCAAATCGAGTGATAATATTAATTTCTCTATCCAATATTATTTTATTTCCAACATGATCAAATATAGTTTGCTCTTTATTTTCCGATATCAACTTCATAAATCACCTTATCCTTTTTTTGGAATTATTTTTATTTTATTTTATCACGATATTTATAGATAATCAAAATCTACACGCAAAGGGGCTTCCTTAACCTTATTTGTAAACAGAATCACACACAATTTGACTACGATTATTGATTGCGTTATGATTTTTAATACTATACAAGAAGGGCTGATGAGGATGATTCGTCGTTTGAAAAAATTCAAAAATGTCGCTGTTGGGTCAAGCTTCTAAGTAACCCATAAAATGTTTAATACTTAGGAGCGAGGTATCATTATGAAACATCCATTATTTAATCATTGGTCAGAAATAAAATATTTAAAAGATATCGTGACAAACCCACTTATTGAAGTAGGCGAGTATTCCTATTACTCAGGATATTATGGAAATCAAAATTTTGAAGACGGTTGTGTAAGATATTTATGGGGAGATAGTAAATCGCAGGCACTTTTTAATCCGATTGAACAATTTGGCTGGCATCTCGACAAACTGCTTATTGGAAATTATGTTTGTATTGCGAGTGGTGTTGTCATTTTAATGGGAGGCAACCATAACCACCACTCGGACTGGATTACAGTTTATCCATTTGTCGAGCATATACAAAACTCCTATGAGCCAAAAGGGGATACAGTTATAAAAAGTGATGCTTGGATTGGTATGAATGCAATGATTATGCCAGGGGTTACAATTGGCGAAGGTGCGATTATTGCGTCGGGATCAGTAGTCAATAAAGATGTACCACCTTATACAATGGTAGGCGGAAATCCTGCAAAAGAAATTAAAAAGAGATTTACTGATTCAGAAATCAATATGTTGATGGAAATGCGTTGGTTTGATTGGGAGCGCGAAATGGTTGAAACAGCGATGCCACTTTTATTAAGTTCCTCCATTGAACAACTGTATGATTTTTATCAAAGCTATGTAAAGAAGAAATAGGCACGTCTGAAAAACTACAATCTCACAAGGTTGTAGTTTTTCACGTTTTACTGGCAAAACAAAACCTTACAAGAAAAGTACAATTCAAACAGGGAGGTAACTATGGCGCAACAAAATCAACTGCAAAAAATGAAGAACTCGCTTATACTCGATTTTCTAAATTGCGTGCAGTTTGGCTCTTTTCAACATCCTTGCCTTCTTTAAAGGTGCCTAATGTTTTATCAAACGATGTATGCGTGACACCGAACCAGTAATTTTCGTTTTTAAAGTGATGCAGGAGATGATGTTTTTTTATACTTTTCCCTAAATTTGTCCGAGGTTGAATAGGTCTATGGGCAATGTAATGCTTCCATTCATAGTAAAGGAAGTAAGCTACCAAGCCTGTTGCAAATGCAAGCGTCAGACTTTTACTTTCTGTTATGAGGAAAACTATGAGGCTATAAATAACAAATCCTGGAATGCTGAACCATAACGGCAAAAATAATAGTTTCAAATTGTCGGGATCTACATGATGGTCATAATGTAACCTTTTAATCATCTTTAGCATGAACGGATTTTCGGGCTTCTTAATATGAAATAAAAAGCGGTGTACCATATACTCACTCGTTGCATACGTCAGCATACCCGCACCTAATGCAACCCACGTCCAAAGGTGTAGCATATGCGGAACGGTTAATGCAGTGCAAACGAATAAAATGAATAACATGACAGTGACGTCTGGAAAAGTGCCAAATTCCTTCAAGTATTTCCTCATTTACATTCATCCCCTTTTTAATGATTATATACTGAAAATTCAGTGAACTCAATATATGAATAAGCGTCGAATAAATCAAAAAATCAAGCTTGAGAACGCTCTCCAAAAGAATAGTTGCAGAGGAATTACACTTTGAAAGTTCACTCGTTTCAAGTAAATGAATCATTTTTTTGTTTTTATAGCTATAAAGGTTTAGTTGTTTTGAGGATGTAATATTCCCTTGGAACTAAAATGAGCGTATTTTAGAATAAAAAAATTAAATATTTGCTGTAATTTGTGATAAAATCATGAAGTTATCAATTTAAATGTTACATAAATCTCATTTTTATCCTAATAGAATATAAAAGTGGTAAATTAATAATATTCAGAGATATTTTGAAAATCTAAAATAGAGAAATTACGATTTTTATAATAAGAGAAACAGAATTTCACAAATTGTTTTTATAGAATCTAGAAAAATGAGGAGAGATAAAGTGTTTAAATTCAAGACCATTAGTGCAAGAATTATTTTCGCATTTAGTTTGATTGTAGCGGTGATTTGCTTAAATATTGGATTCAATGTATATACAACGCATCAAAGCAATTTAGCTACTGAAAAAATTGTTGATGAAGATTTACAATTATTAATTGCAGACTATGAATTAGCCTCAACAATTGGTTTACGTATCGCTGCAGCAAGAGGTTATGTATTATCTGGGGAAGAAAAATATAAAGATATTTTTGTAAATACTTCAGAACGAGCGCTTGAAAACGAGAAAATTCGATTAGCTCTTATAGAATCAGGAGAAATCAACAAATATGCTGGAATGGCGAAAGAGTGGAGTAGCTATGTTCAAAAAGACGTATTTGAAGTCTACGATCAAGGAAATAAAGAATTAGCGCTTCAAAATTTAGCAGCAATGGATTCAAAGGCGACTGAAATTCGTGAGGGTTATGAAAGCCAAGCGGAACACCGAAAACAATCCATTAATGCTTCTGGTGCAAGTATGATAAAAGATAATGAAAAAATACAGATTGCAAATATAATCGTCGGCATTGTGATTGTCATTGTTGCCATTTTTACGGCCATCATTAGTGCGAGACTTATTTCAAAACCTATTAATGTCGTTACAAAGCGTATGCAGCAAATTGCAGGTGGAGACTTTAGTGAACCCGCCCTAGAAGTGAATTCAAGAGATGAAATTGGTCAACTAACAGAGGCTACCAATAGTATGACAAAGACGATGAATGGTTTATTAAAGGATATTCAAACAGTATCTAATGACGTCGCTGCACACAGTGAAGAACTGATGCAATCGGCAACAGAAGTGAAAACAGGTACAGAACAAATTGTAGATACAGTTACCGAAATTGCAAGTGGTACAGAAATTCAAGCAAGTAATGCCTCGGATGTTGCGACAGCGATGACAGACTTTACAACAAAGGTAAAGGATGTAAGTACAAGTAGTAATGAGGTCAATCATTACTCAGATGAAGTGATGAAATTGACCAAAGAAGGTAGAAGTTTAATGGAAGCCTCAACGAATCAAATGATGACAATTGATCTTATTGTAAAAGATGCGGTTGTAAACGTAGATGAGTTGAGTAAACAAACACAAGAAATTTCAACATTAGTCTCGGTCATTCATAATATTGCCGATCAAACAAATTTATTGGCACTGAATGCGGCCATTGAAGCGGCACGCGCGGGTGAGCATGGGAAAGGATTTGCAGTAGTTGCAGATGAGGTCCGTAAACTGGCAGAGCAAGTATCCGTTTCAGTTGGCGATATTACAAACATTGTACAAAAAATTCAAAAAGACTCTGTAGTAGTGACAACTTCTTTAGAAAATGGCTATGAGGAAGTAGCGAAAGGCTCAACACAAATTGCTTCTACAGGCGCAACATTTACACAAATTGCTGAAGCGGTTTATGCTATGTCGGGGCGCATTGAAGATATGTCGGAGAAACTTGATGACGTTGTGCAGAATACAGTGACTATTAATAAATCAGTCGATGAAATTGCAGCTGTTTCAGAGCAATCTGCGGCAGGGATTGAAGAAACGTCAGCAACAATTCAACAAGCAGCAAGTTCAATGGATGAAATTACGAATAGCGCCATCAACTTAGCAACAATGGCGGAAAATTTAAACGAAACAGCGCGTAAATTTAAATTGTAAATAATAGTTGACCACAAAACATTACATTGTTTTGTGGTCTTTTTACATTAAGTATTTAAAGGGTTTTGTACGAGGGAATCATAAAAAAATTCTTCTTGGAGCAGAAAAATTTAACCTCTTCACGCGATGAGATTGCTCATGTTTTGGAAAAGCTCGAAAATTTACTATGATAAATGAAACTAAACTTCTACCTAAAACGTATATTATAGAGAAGCTCAATGATTTGTAGACTGGAGTGAGGGAATGATGCGATTTAAGCCACATGATTTCGTAGACAATATAAAAACATGGGAAGAAATCATTTCGACAAAATTACATACACGACCAATTTATTTGGAAACGAACGGAGAACTACAATATTCACGTGTCGCAAAACAATTATTAGGAATCGATGATAGTGAATATGACATGCAGGAGTATTTATACACGTTAACGAATAAAGAAATTGGTTGGACGCTACTTTTTCATAATATGCCGAAAGTAATTGATCCCCAGATGCGAACTGAAATAGTGAATATTTTGCAAATGCATCGAGAAAACCCGATTTCGATTAATCGTTTCGTGGCGTTTTTTGCAGGAAAGCAATTATTGCCACTGATGAATACACCTTACCGAAATCACTTTGTGAACACATTACAAAGCTGGTTGGAGCTTATACAAATTCGCTATCCAGGTCTAGTTAGCAATCAGTTGCAGCGGATTTTTTTAGATTTTGTAAAATGGTCGAATCATTTCTTCCCATTATGGCTAGAGCAAGCGCCTTTTGAGTCTTCGATGCCGCGTGTGCTATGGTATGGTCCTGCAAAAGAAAGTGAAATATATTTCTTATACTTCCTCTATTTATTTGGCTGTGACCTCGTCGTATTTGAGCCAGATGGTGAAAATATATTTGAACCATTCGGGCTTACGGATATTCCGACTGAAGTGCTTGCCAATAAAGGGACAATATTTGATTTTCCATTTGATAAGCCGATGCGTGTGCAAACGGTTACATCACGAGCGTCAGAGCAAGTAAGTGAGCATTTGTATAATAACTCGGCACTGAATTATCCGTGGAAATACGCTGAGCATGAAACACGAACACGAATTTTAAATACAACATACGATGAATTATTTATTTTGTCGGATGCTCATTTGTATTTACGTGATGGTTTTGAAGAAGAGAATGGCGTCATTTATTTACCTGTGTTATTTGCAAAAGTGGAAGGGCTGTCGCTGGATCAGGTAGATTACGCTCGTAAAATTCGTAAGCTACATGAGCAAGAAATGACGTACACTGCTACTAGTTTCCCATTACTGCCATTGCAAAAGAGCAATATGCAGTTTCATATGCGTGATGCGAGCACAGACGGTCAGTTAGATGCAGAAAAAATAATGCAATTGTCGATATGGCCGTGTAAAAATATGCCACTCGGTGCACAGCGAAATATGGCGAACACGATGATTCGTTTTATAGAAAGTGACTATGTTCAGCCGCTTCCACAGCAATCCAAAGTAGAGCATGCGCAATATTTATTTGGGCAACTTATGCTAATTCCTGAAGAAATCATTCGCTTGTATCAACAATTTGACTATAGTTATTTAAACCCGACGATTCTAATCTTTAAAGAAGAAGCAAGTGGGCAAATGCAACGCCAAGATGCGGTGCTATTATTGTTTGCAAGCATGCTTGGGTTTGATGTCATTATATGTAGTCCGGGTGGTTCGCGGAGTATTGAACATTTTATTACAGGACATCTGCTTAATACACATCGTCTTGAGAAAATTAGTTTTGATGAAACATTGGCGAAAACGTTAAACGCACCATTAGCAAAAGATACATCGGATCGAAAATTAGATTTGAAGACAATGTTTCGTCGGATTTCGAAAAAACTAAAATAGTAGGCGGGAAAGTTTGTACTTTTTTGTCAGAAAATATAAAATTAATAATAGGCTGAATAATATGGTTGTTAGGAGGAATTAATATGACAATTAACTTACAAAAAGGTCAACGAGTTGATTTAACAAAAGGCAATACAGGGTTAAATAAAATTCAAATTGGATTAGGATGGGATCCTGTTCAACAAAAATCGAGCGGTGGTTTACTCGGCGGATTATTTGGAGGCGGCGGTGCTAAAACTGCAAATGTAGACTGTGACTCTTCCGTTATTCTCTTGAAAGGTGATCGTTTAGCTGCTAAAGAGGATGTCATCTATTTTGGGAATTTAAAAGGTGCGAACGGTGCAGTTGTCCATTCAGGGGATAATATAACAGGTGCTGGTGAAGGCGATGACGAACAAGTTATTGTGGAGTTAAAGTCTATCCCTGCAGATTATAATCGATTGATTTTCGTTGTTAATATTTATGAAGCAGCAAAGCGTAATCAACATTTTGGTATGATTCAAAATGCATTTATTCGTGTTGTTAATACTGCAACGAACGAAGAACTGTTAAAATATAACTTATCTGAAGATTATTCAGGTAAAACAACATTAATTACGGGCGAAATTTACCGACATGAAAATGAATGGAAGTTTGCTGCATTAGGAACAGGTACGCAAGATAATTCAATCGGTGAAGTCGTTCGAAAATACCAATCATAATTGAGGAGTGAATTAAAATGGTCGTTTCATTATCAAAAGGTCAAAAAGTAGATTTAACAAAATCAAATCCAGGGTTAACAAAGGTGAGTGTCGGTTTAGGCTGGGATACGAATAAATACGATGGCGGAAAAGATTTTGACCTTGATGCATCAATCTTCTTATTAGAAGGAACTGGAAAAGTAACAGGTCCAGAAGGCTTCGTTTTTTATAACAATACATCAGGTGCTAATGGTTCAGTAGTCCATTCTGGTGACAACTTAACAGGAGCTGGAACAGGCGATGATGAAGTTGTCTATGTTGACTTACAAGCAGTGCCAGCAAACATTGAGAAAATAACATTTGCCGTTACGATTCATGACGGTGAAGGTCGCGGACAAAACTTCGGGATGGTTTCGAATGCATTTATTCGTGTATTCAGCGATTCTGGCGAGTTAATCCGTTATGACTTAGGCGAAGATTTCTCGATTGAGACAGCGCTTGTAGTTGGCGAGTTATACCGTCATAGTGGTGAATGGAAATTTGCTGCAATCGGATCTGGTTATCAAGGTGGACTAGCGGCATTATGTAATGATTTTGGCTTACAAATCGGTTAACCATATTGAAAAGTAATAGGGGGAATTCACATGGCAATTCAATTAAGCAAAGGCCAACGAATTGATTTAACAAAAGGCAATCCAGCACTGCAAAATATTATCGTTGGTTTAGGTTGGGATGTGAAGAATTTTGACGGAGGCGCCGCATTTGATTTAGATGCATCGGTATTTTTATTAAATGATCAAGGAAAGTGCCGTCAAGATTTAGACTTCGTTTTTTATAATAACTTAGTAAGTGTCGACGGTTCTGTTGAACATACGGGTGATAATTTGACTGGTGAAGGGGACGGCGATGATGAAAAAATCAAAGTCCATCTAAATAAAGTTGCGTCTGATGTAGAGCGTATCGCCATTACTGTCACAATTCATGATGCTGAAAATCGCCGTCAAAACTTTGGACAAGTAACAAATGCATTTGTCCGCTTAGTAGATGAAGATTTAGGTACAGAAATTTTACGCTTCGATTTGGGTGAAGATTTTTCGATTGAAACAGCCGTTGTTTTTTGTGAATTGTATCGCCACGGCAATGAGTGGAAGTTCAATGCAGTTGGATCAGGTTATCAAGGGGGCTTAGCGGCACTTGTTAATGCTTATGGGTTAAATGCATAACATTATAGGGGTTTAATACCGGTAAGTTTAAAATTTAAAGAAAATGACTACAAAACGAATCAATGTTTTGTGGTCATTTTTATTGATATATAAATTCAACAAAACTTTCTATCTTTTCATTGTAAGTGTTCTAATAGGAATTCTAATAAAGTATGTGCTAGTTTAGGCTGGCTAAGCACATGAGGCGCATGGACAATGTTAGCATAAATCATCAATACGACTCAGCTTTGTGCGTATGTAGCAGGCCAGCCTATTGGTTAATGACTGTTGCGAAGTATGAATTAGTGAAGAACTTGATTTACAAAGGTTGTTACAAATTAACGGTAAAATGTGTACTTTGTGAAAATCAGTTATATTTCCGACCACCGAACTACAATAGTAATCAAAAAAGTGCTATAATAGAGCACTTAGATAGATTAGGCTTTGTTAAGCCTAATTGGAAGGATGTATAATAATGAACAAAAAATGGACGATCGATAAAATCCGTGAATATGTAGCAAAAAATTCAGAGAGTAAATTGCTTTCTACTGAATATCATGGATTCTCGCAAAAATTATTATTTAAATGTTCTTGTGGACAAAATTTCGAAAAAACGTTTACAAAATTTAAAACTAATAATCAAAGAAAATGCGAAGTATGTGTACCACCTAGAGAATCACGATAAAGTTATAAAAGTTGCCGGAGTATTATTTCGGCAACTTTTTTCATTTAGGAAATATTCATCAAATCCACTATTTAATGCTATTAAAATGGTGGATTTTAGGTTTTCAGATATTTACTTTTTAAGATTAATTTCTTTACAAATATTAGCTAATTTCGAAATGATGTATATTCATTAAAATAAGGTAAATAGTATAATTAAATATGGGTTTGGTGAATAAATCGTCATTTAATAAATTAATAAAGCTATATTCATGGTATTAAACAATAGATTGGGGAATGAAAATGGGGAAGATTATTCGTGTGAAAAGTGTTCGTATCCATCATTTAAAAAATGTAAAGAAAGGTGAATTTAATACAAATTCAGATTTCAGTAAATATGAAGCGGATGTTATCGGGTTTTATGGTCAAAATGGCTCTGGTAAAACGGCCGTTGTCGAAGCGTTTAGTTTATTAAAAAACTTATTGAATTCTTATACATTACCAATGAATAAAGAAAAACTGATTTATTTTAAAGAACAGCATGTAGAACTACAATTTGAATTTTTAATTACAAATGAGCTGGGTGAGTATTTTGTTAAATATCACGCCATTTTGCAAGAAGGCATGGATAAGCTGAGCGTTTTAGGTGAAAATTTATATTATAAAGAAAATGCGAGTGGCAAGAGGTACAAGGAAATCATTTCGAAACATGAGCGAAGCATTTCATTTCGAAATAAAAAGATGGAATCATTTTCAGAAATGAATCGCGTCAATATGATGGTGGCGGACCGGATGGCTGAAGAAAATGCCACTTCATTCGTATTTCGGAAAGAGTTGAAAGACGTATATGAGGCGTTCTTAAGTGAAGAAGAACAGGAAATCATCATCAATTTACGTCAAGATTTCAATCAAGATTTCCATGTTATTGATACGGTTCAATATGGCTTATTAGTAGCAAATTTGATTATGCCTTTTAGTATTCATCTTGAAAAATTAAGAGGAAATATTCCTTATGAACTAAGGGATACAATGCTGTTATCTGAAGAAATGTTCGAGACAATCCAAAAGGTCATTGAGCAAACAAACGTTGTATTAAGGACGATTATTCCAGGGCTTTACGTAAAAGTTCGTAAAGTTAATATGGAAAAAATGAGTAACGGGAAAGATGGTATTCGGTTCGAATTTTTATCGGTAAAAGGTGAAATTGAGTTGCCCCTCCGTTGTGAATCACAAGGGGTACTGAAAATTATTTCCATATTAAGTACGTTAATTGCGGTATATAACAATCCAAATGCATGTGTGGTCATTGATGAATTGGATGCGGGGATTTTTGAATATTTATTAGGTGAGATGTTGGAAGTCATTAGTGAAAATGGCAAAGGGCAATTATTTTTCACGTCACATAATTTACGTATTTTAGAAGTGCTGCCGATTCAAAATTTATGGTTTACGACGCTAAATGAAGAACAGCGCTATTTACAATTAAAAGGTGTAAAAAAATTAAGCAATGCGCGAGATATATATTTGAGAGCTGTTCAATTAGGTGGGCAAGATGAGCCGATTTACAATGAAACAAATATGTATGACATCAAGAAGGCATTTAGGAAAGCAGGGAGGATAAATGACTAATGCTCAAAAGAAAGTAGTTATATTGTTAGTTGAAGGCGATACGGATGAGACGTTACTGATTGAACGATTAAGGCAATTGTTTAAAGATAAAGAAATCCGATTTGAGCCGTACAGAGGGGATATTTTTTATCAGATTGATCAAAAGGCAAAACCAATTAAAAAACTAATTGGCGATAAAGTAAAAGAAGTTTTAATTAAAAGAAGATTTAACTCATCGGACATATTAGTTGTGCTCCATATTTTAGATACGGATGGCTGTTTTGTAGGGCCAAACAATATTACGATTGATACTGAGCAAAGTGGGTTAACAAAGTATTTGGAAGGATGCATTAGTGTCAGTTCTGAAACGCAAAAAGGGAAAATGGAAGAAAGAAATACTGTGAGGTCTCGAAATATCAAAATCATGAAATCGGCAGCGTATATTTCTACTTTTAGTTACCAACTTTATTATTTTTCAAGAAATTTAGAGCATGTATTATTTAATGAAATGAATCCTGAAAAAGGTTCAAAGATGGAAAAGGTAGAGAATTTTTTAGATGATTTGACGATACCGGTTGAAGAATTTTTAAATCAATTTATGCCTGTCTCAAGAAGTGAAAGTTGCGAGGATACATATAAAGCAAGCTGGGATTTCATTTCTGAGGACATTAATTCATTAAAGCGAGCGACGAATGTACCGTTGATTTTTGACCATTTGAATGGGTTGAGATGAGGCAAGGTGCGTAGTAGTTCAAGTGCCGGTCACCTAGATTGGAGTGTCCGGCAGTTAAAGGTCAATTACTTATGTATGGGAGATACGGGAAAAAAGATTCTTGAACTCTGACACGGAATCGATAATGTGTGTAGCACCCGCCTTTTCTAATTCTTGTCGGCTCCCATAGCCAAAGGTCACACCAATGGAAGGCATATCATTTTCGTTGGCACCAATAATATCATGTGATCGGTCGCCAATCATTACACATTGTGCAATATTCTCTAATTTTAATTGCTTAATGATTTCCTCAATTACTGCCCCTTTGGAAGTGCGTGTGCCATCTAATTCACTGCCCATAATACAATCAAAATAATGATGAAGTTTAAAATGATGTAAAATTTGTTCGGCAAACACAGTAGGCTTGGAAGTAGCAATTGCTAATTGATAGCCTGCATTTTTCAGTTGATGTAACAGCTCTGGTATACCTTCATAAACTTCATTTTCGTACATACCTTTTTCTATAAAACGTTGACGATAAAACTGGAGTGCTTCTTCAAGTTGTTGCTCGTTAAATTGGAAGATTTCTTTAAAAGTTACTTGCAGTGGGGGGCCGATAAAAGGGATTAAATTGTCCAAATTATTCTCCGTAATGTCCATTTTCCCCAAAGCATACTGCACACTTTTTGTAATGCCCTCTTTTGGATCTGTTAATGTACCGTCTAAATCAAATAAAATGACTTCATAATTATTCAAAGTATCCACTCCTTTTTCATAATTTCGGATGAATTTTTGAAATGCTAATTTTCTCAATTGTGAGCACTAGAAACAAAAAACTGAGCTGACTAGATTTTTACTAGTAGCTCAGTTTTTTTATGATCAAAACGGATTCGTCGTAATCATTGTTGCATTTTTTAAATAAACGCGTTTGTTTAGTTTTAGCTGGGAAACGATTAGCTCAGCCATATCTTCCGCTTGCATTAATCGTTCTGCTTTTGTCTCGTCGATTAAATTCATATCACGTGCTAAGTCTGTTACAACTGTGCTCGGCGTAAGTGCTGTTACACGGATGTTGTTGCGACGAACTTCTTGTGCTAGTGATTCTGTAAAGCCGATAACCGCGAATTTTGACGCGCTGTATGCACTTGAAGTAGCTGCGCCGCCAAGACCTGCTGTTGATGAAATATTAATAATATCGCCACCGTTTTTCTCGATCAGCTGTGGTAAAACGGTACGTGTCACATTGTATGTACCGAATAAATTCACATCCACGATTTCTTTCCATTCTGCAGGATCCATGTCTAGCACGCTAGCGAAATTACCGATACCCGCATTGTTAATTAAAATATCAGCCGTACCAAGTTGCTCAGTTAAAGAAGCAATCGCTGTTTCCACTTCTGCTAAATTCGCAACGTTTGCACTCGCGTAAGCTGTGTTAACTCCAAGCTCTTTTAATTCAGCTGCAACCGTTTGTAATGTTGCTTCGTTACGAGCGATTAAGCCGATGTGCACCCCTTCATTCGCAAGTGCGATTGCTGTTGCTTTCCCGATACCTCGTGCTGCACCTGTAATAAAGGCGATTTTTCCTTGTAAAGCCTGTGCCATTAAGAACAACTCCTTGTTTTGTTAGAATAGTTATATGATAGCATGTTTACACACTTTTGCCTGTTATTTGCACACGCGATAATCGGTAATTGTTTATGTTATGATTATTAAAACAGCATTCCCTAGCTAGAAGGAGCGAGGACATGGACATTAAAATCAATCAAAAAATTATTAAAGAAATGTGCGGAACTGTCTCCTTCAAAAGAGGAGAGGCATTTTTCCGAGCGGGTAAAGTAAATATACAAGAACAACATATAGATATGTGCATCGCAACTGTACAAGGAGCAGAAGTTTTTCATGTCACAATAGAAAAAGACGAGCAAGAACATATTCAGTCTTCTTGTAGCTGTCCAACACTTGCAGGGTTTGATATGAGTTGTCAACATGTGGCGGCTGTTTTAATTGCCCTTCATGAGCAGCAACAACTAGGGCGTTCTTCGGATGGAAATGAGCTATCAGCAGGATTCATGACGCTCTTTCAACAGAAACGAGCCCGAAAAAGTCGCCACCAGCTTCATTTTGAAAAAAGACAAGTATTAGATATTCAGTTTTTATTGAAGCCTTTTGCGATTGGGCAAGGGCAATATTTATTTAGTATCGAGCTTTTAATCGCAAACATGAAGATCACATCGATTCGCGATTTTCTCCAGCAAGTGAGCAGTGGGAAACCTTGTATCGTAACATCTGACTTCATCTTTAATCCAAATGAACATTGCTTTGTTAATGAAGTAGACGCGGTGCTGCATCAATTAATTCGTGTTGCACGTGATGAACAAATGTTTATCGAGACGCTACCACATAAGGCGAGCAGCAATAGAGCGGGTTTACTTATTCCTCCATCTACGTGGAAAGGGCTTTTATCCTTACTTACCGAAACGTCCGAAGTATATCTTGAACAGTACGAACACATCAAACAGCCATTACGTCTAGCAGAGGGAGTACCGCCACTACAATTCCGAGTGGAAGAACAAGGGAATCACTATCAATTGCAAATAGCGGGATTTGATAAAATGACATTGTTCAGTGCGTATCAATGTGTCGTTGGTAATGGCTGTATGTATCAATTAGCAGAACAGGAATGCGAACGTTTAACGGAATTGCAGCAAATGCTTGTCGAGCCAAGTACGAGCGTTGTACCGATTCCGCATGATCAAATGGATCAGTTTTTGATAACGGTCATTCCGGGTTTACGCAAATTGGGTCATGTCACATTAAGTGAACAGTTGACGAAGCAAATGATGACAACACCGCTCGTTGCAAAACTTTATTTAGATCGTCTGAGAAATCGATTGTTGGCGGGGCTAGAATTTCATTATGATCATGTCATTATTCAACCGTTGGAAAGTCCGGATGACATCATCGATTTGGCGGTTATACGAGATGAACAAAAGGAACGGGAAATTCTTGAGCTAATGGATGAAAGCGGCTTTACGAAAACAGATGGCGGCTATTTTATGCAAAATGAAGAGTTGGAATATGCCTTTTTATATCATGTCATGCCAGAACTTCAAAAACGTACGCAAATTTATGCGACTACTGCTGTGAGAAATCGACTCGTCAAAACATCGACCTTTCCGAAAATCGTTGTCAAAGTAAAACAGGAACGAACGAATTGGCTCGAATTTAAATTTGAGATGGATGGTATTACGAATAAAGAAATAAAAAGCCTTTTACAAGCGCTTGAAGTGAAGCAAAAATATTATCGATTGCCGAACGATTTTTTGCTTTCACTTGAAACGAAGGAAATGGAAGAGATTCGCCGATTCCTGCTAGCGGGTCCGGTACAGGATGACCAATATGAAGCTACATTAGCTATGCCGATTTTAGAAAGCCTGAAATTTTTAGAAATGATCGATGGAAGTGATGTATTTACACCAGAACAATCATTCCGAAAGTTCCTTGGGCAATTAATGCAGCCAGAGTTATTGAATTTTGAAGTGCCACCTAGTTTGGAGAATGTTTTAAGAGGCTATCAAAAGCAAGGGTTTAACTGGATGAAGCAGTTGGCAAGCTACGGATTTGGCGGGGTTTTGGCAGATGATATGGGACTTGGAAAAACGGTGCAAAGTATTGCGTTCATCGTTTCAGAATTACCGTCAATTCGCGCTACCAAGCAGCCTGTTTTAATTGTGTGCCCGTCGTCGTTAACGTATAACTGGCTCCGTGAAATGATGAAATTTGCGCCTGAGTTGCAAGTGCTTGTAATCGATGGTGATCAAGCGGCACGTAAAGCATTGCAAAAGGATTCCGCCGAATTGGATGTCCTCATTACTTCCTATCCATTGTTGCGTCGTGACTTAGCGTGGTATGAGAAGCAAACATTCCACACCGTTTTCTTTGATGAGGCACAGGCGTTTAAAAATCCAATGACCCAAACCGCACGAGCTGTTAAAAAGATTCAAGCGGTTAATCGTTTTGGCTTAACGGGAACACCTGTCGAAAATAATCAGGAGGAATTATGGTCGTTGTATCATGTGATTTTCCCACAATTATTTCAAGGCTTAGAGGCGTATAGTTACCTATCAAGAAAAGATATTGCGCGGAGAGTCCGTCCTTTTTTATTACGCCGACTAAAAGAAGATGTGCTTGTAGAATTGCCTACTAAAAATGAACTTTTGGAATCCTCAGAGCTGTTAGATGAACAAAAGCAATTGTATGCAGCGTATTTAGCAAAACTGCGAGAAGATACATTTAAACATCTCGACAAAGATACCTTCAAGAAAAATAAAATTCGAATTTTAGCAGGGATAACAAGATTGCGCCAAATTTGTTGTCACCCTGGCTTATTTGTTGAAGGATACAAAGGTGGTTCAGCAAAATTTGAGCAGCTACTTCAAATTCTTGAGGAGTCCAAACATTCGGGGAGAAGAGTGTTGATTTTCTCACAATTTACAAAAATGCTGGAGTTAATTGGACGAGAGCTGACACGCCAAAATGAAACGTATTTTTACTTGGATGGTCAAACACCTTCAGAAGAACGCGTCCAACTATGCGACCGATTTAATGAAGGGGAGCGCGATGTGTTTTTAATTTCTTTAAAAGCAGGTGGAACTGGGCTGAATTTAACCGGTGCAGACACAGTGATTTTATATGACTTGTGGTGGAATCCAGCAGTTGAGGAACAAGCAGCAAGTCGTGCCCATCGAATGGGACAAAAAAACACGGTGCAAGTTATTAAGCTCATTGCACGCGGCACAATTGAAGAAAAAATGAACGCGCTTCAAGACAGAAAGCGACATCTCATTGCAGATATTATTGATTTTGAAGGTAATACAACGACTACTTTAACAGAAGATGATATTCGCGAGATATTGATGATGTAACATTTTCAATTAAAAGTGGGAAGCATTATGCCATATTTTCCTGTATGAAGGAATAGTATAGGTTTAGGGGCATTGTAGCAGGGAGTTTGATGAGCCAGTATAAGTAAAATGAGCGGTGGGAGTGAATCAAATTGCGCAGTTGGCAAAGTTTTTTATTCGAAAAATTTTTACTCATGCGGGGATCAAAAAAGAAGTTCATTAATTTACAGCTGATGGATCAGTTTATTGCGGAAAAGTATAATGCACTTCCATACGAGTTGGATAAAAAGTTTCAAGAAAAGCATGAAATTAATCAGCTCGATTTGAATGGGATGACGTATTATGTAGTCAACGGGCAAATTAATCCAAAGAAAGTGATTTTTTATTTTCATGGAGGGGCCTATATTAATGATCCTTTAATTTTCCATTGGCGCCATTTAGTGAAGCTTGCAGAGAAAACGAACTATACAATTGTCGTACCTATTTATCCGAAGCTACCCCGATTTACATATGTCGATGCATTTACTGCAATCCATGCATTATATGATAAATTGCTCAAACAATATGATGCGCCATTTATCTTTATGGGAGATTCTGCTGGTGGTGGGCTTGCTTTAGCACTTGCACAAGATGTCAAATTGCACAAAAAAAAGCAGCCGGCGCATGTTGTATTATATTCGCCATGGTTAGATGTATCAGGATTGAACCCTGAGTATAAAGAAATTGAAAAAATCGATCCAATGCTTGGGCTAGCTGGTGCGCAAAAGTTGGGGAAACTTTGGGCAGGACCGAGTGATATAATGAACAATTTAATTAGTCCACTGCATGGCCCAATTGATGGGATAGGGAAGATTGCACTCTTTGTAGGATCTTCTGAAATGCTCATAGTGGATGCCAGAATGTTTTTAGAAAAGGCAAAAAAAGAAGATGTGGGAATTTTATACTTCGAATATCCGAAAATGAATCACGTTTTTCCAGTATTTCCTATACCAGAGGCAAGTCGAGCTTTAAATACGGTAGTATCAATTATTACGGAGGATTAAAAAAAGCACAATGAACCAGTTTCATTGTGCTTTCTGCTTAACTATTTTTTTGCTTATCTTTTTTGATTTCTTTGTATAGATGGACAATCAATAAAATGATTCCAATCGTACATAACAATATACTTGAGATGAAGATAGCTCCCCACACCCAAATATTTAAATTGACGGTTACAAATACAGAAAGTGCTAGTAAAAGAATTCCGATTAGTAAAAAGAAGTAGCCACGTTTATAAAGCGACAATGGTTTTCCCTCCCTAGAAAGTAAAGATACTCTACTAAAATAACACAGTCGGACGGTTTGAATCTATTTATAAGTATTATCTGCAGTTGAAATCGGTAGGGTAAAATAGAATCTAGAACCGTGATTAGGAATACTATCAGCAAATATTTTGCCGCCATGCTGTGTAATAATTTCTTTACAAATGGCTAAACCGATCCCATGCGAATTCAATTTATTCGAATTGGACGCACGGTAATAGCTATCAAAAATAAATGGTAGCTCACTTGAAAGAATCCCACTCCCACTATCTTCAACGACACAAAAAAGTGTATCCTCTTCAATAGACATGGAAATTGAAATACGCCCCTCGCTCGTATGTTTGACCGCATTAGAAATTAAGTTCGATAATACTTGCTCGATTCGTAGTAAGTCAATTTGAACGTATAAGTCCGGTTGCAAATTGCAAGAAACAGAATAAGCGAGCTGTGCTTGAAGAACATCCTCCTCAAAGCGGTGCGCAAACTCTTCAAAAAATTGTTGAGTAGATATTTTCGTATACTTAAAATCTGTGCGTCCTGCTTCGAGCTTTGCCAGTTCAAATAAATCCTGAATTAAGCGATTTAATGCGATGAGTCTTTCGCGACTACGTTGTAAATATTGCGTTTGCTGTGCTGGATTTTGCACGACACCATCTAAAATCGAGTCAATATAGCCCAATGTTGAGGTAAGGGGTGACCGTAATTCATGCGAAATACTTTGCAATAGTTTTTTACGTTCCTGCTCATTCATTGCGAGACGGTCATTTGCTTCTTTTAAGAAAACATTCATTTCATCTAAAGCAACTGTACGCTCTTTTACGCGATTTTCTAAATCATAATAGATTTCTGCATTTTCTAGTGTAACGGCAAGTTGTGTTGCAATAATTCGTAGTAACTCTAGCTGTACTGCATTAAAGGCATTTTCAAGCAAGTTATTTTCTAAGTATAAAAAGGCTTGGATTTCCCCTTTAAATTGGATGGGCATACATAAAAATGATTTTGCTTGAACACTTAAATGGCTGAAATATTTACTATTTGAAAGGTTTCCTTCTACGAGCGGTTCTTTTAATAATAAGGAATAATCCACAATCCCTTTTAGTGCGACATCAATTTGCTCAGGGAGTAGTGTGAAATTAAAATCATCGTGTTCCACAGCCACTTTAGCATATGTGGAAAAGTTATTTTCAGCATAACGAATAAAGTAGCAAGAAGTAGCATTTGCCTGTTTTAATATGGAAATTAACAATTTTTGCAGCAATTCTTCAATACTCATTTCATTTGCTAACGCGTGTGTCGTTTCTAATAAACTAATCATGTCATAAGATAAAGTCGGTTGAATTGCTTGAGTTTGTTGAATGATAAAGTGAGAATATTCATTTCCCCAATGATTTGCAATTGTAAAGGCGCCCCATTCACGCAATTTATTTATACTTTGTGAAATATAATAGCGCGCTTTAGCCGATTGATTTAACTTAATAAATAGTTTTCCCGCACGTTCATAAATCATGGCCTCATCATGTGGAAAATGATAAACCTTAGTGAGTTGGAGTGCCTGATCATAAAACAAAGAGGCTTGTGCATAGTCTTTGTTCAAAAAATGGAACTCAGCTAGCAGCGTTAAATACAGATGTTCATAATGATGAGGTGCTTCATTGGCCCATTTCTTAAAACGGCGCATACTGTCCTTGAACTCCGATACGAGCTTCTTTTTAGAAAATGGAGATGCCATATTACCCTTTAAAAAGTCAATATGGCAAAGCCCGCGTAAAAAATAATAAACGGGTGTCGTCGGTAATGAATAAACTTCTGAACTTTGCTTTTCTAAATCGTTGAGTAACTGCTTTAATTGTGTCTCATTTTTAAATAAATAGGCCATCCGTAGTCTTAACGTATAGTGCATAACGGTAACGGCCTCTTCATCATGTAACGTGATATGTGCATCCCAATCCGGCAGTTGAGTAGGTGACTGTAGTGCCCCCATCCAAGATTTCATTTCCGTTAAAAAATCTATTGCGAGAACACTTGGATATTTGCCATATTGTGATTGTTGATAAGTGATTTCCTCAATAATTTCTTGAATTGAATACCCATCAATTAATTGAACGCTACATAAAAAGCAAGAAGTCGCCGTCACTGTATAGTACATCCCAAGCTGCTCCTGATTTAGCTGAGTTGTTCGCATATAATGAATACTTAGCTCAAAGTCTTTTTCCCAGTGGTTTAAAAAGATTCCAAAAATAAAATAAACGCGTGACTTAATATAAGAATTATCTTGAGCTTCCGCCATAGACAATGCGAGTTTACCAAATCGCAGTGCTTCCTTTACATTGTCAAAGCCCGAAATTAATATAAGTGCATAATTAATAAATACGATAGCACTCTCTGTTGGTGCTCCATATTTTAGTTGAAGACGCATTAAACGAAGTAAAATCATTCCAGTTAAGTTAGAGCTCATACGAAATGAATTACTAACAATATTAATCATGATTTGAATGAGAACGTCAATTTCTTCATTTTCAATCGGCTTTAAATTTAGTAATTGTTCATTTGATTTATTTTGTAAAGCGAACTTTAATAATAAAAATTCTTGTACTAAATGCAGTTTCTTTGGTTCACGCGAAATGTTCATGTTGCATAATTCCATCGCCTTAAAGCCTGCATCGAGAACTAATTCGCTATTTTCTACCTCAATAAAAATGAGAGTCATTAATCGATAAATTTTCAGTTTTTCAAGTGTTGTTTGGGTATGCTCCAGCGCTTCTTGAATATACTTTTTAGATTGCTCATAATTACCAACTAAATATTCGCACTCCCCGATTTCCATAAATAGCTGAATTGTCTTTTCGCGAAATACTGTCCATTTATTTTCTGGTAAGAATCGTAAGCTATCTTTATAATACTGTCGAGCTGTACTATATAGGCCCGCGTTTTTAGCTTGTATGCCAAGCTCGAAGTTCCAGATGGCAAGCTGTTGTTGTTCAGAAGGTGACAGCAATTCATTACAATAATTTAACTGTCGTACAAGTTCATGGAGATGGTTCATAAAATCGCTCTCTTTTTGTAACAGTTGACTAATAGAAAAGTGGGTTTTTAATCGTTTTTCATGACTAAGTGCTTCATAGGCAGACTGTTGGACTCCATCATGAATAAATTGAAATTGCATGGAATAAAGCTCTTGATGGTTTTCTAACATTGTCGATTGAGTAAAATTCAATTGTCCATCAACCGCAATAATAAAACCTTGTGATGTCAGCTCCTCCAAATTGGTTAGTAAGTCGTAAAATGGAATGTTAACCACTTTCGACAGTAAATTAAAATTAAAAACACGACCAAAACAAGATGCAATCTGTAGTATGTTTTGGACTTTAGGTGTCAACTTGTTCATACGATTTTCAATAAAGCTGAATAACTCATTGTTGGCGATGCTTTCATGTAATTGCTCCACATCATATTCCCAACTTAAGCTTTCAATATTATAGAAAATTGTTTTGTTTTCGAGAAGCATGCGAAATGCTTCTTGAATAAATAATGCATTTCCTTGTGTCATTTGATATAAGTGTTGTGCAATATGATGGGCAGTATCACATTGGGATTGAAGAGAATCACAAATCCAATTTAAAACAGCTTCTTGATCGAGTAAATGGACTTGAATACTAGTAAAAGAATCTAATTCTTTTTGCCATAAAAAACAGGTTTCACTTATATCGAAATTCTCTTCGCGCATAGCAATTAATAAAAGAAAATAACCGTTGTTATGTTGTTCGAAAATATTTTGTAAAATTTCAATGGCTTCTTGTTGTGCCCATTGGATATCATCAATAAACATGACAATAGGCTTTTTCGCACGAGCAAAAATAGTTAAGATTTTTTGGAAAGAGGAGAAAATATACGCATTCATTTGCAATGTGTACTGTGTGCTTTCTTTTACAATGCGAATTTTATCATTTAGGAAGAAATGTAGTTCTGGAAGTATATGTATCAAACTTTCGGTCAACATAAGGTCGACCTCTAATAAACTTTTTTGAAATGCAGCAATGGCTACTTCGCCCTCTAAATAGGTTTGCCGTAATAGCTGTTGGAGCGGTTCAATAATTGGTTGGAATGTATGCTGCTCTTGCAATTGGTCGAATTTCCCCTCAATAAAATAACCTTTCGTTAATATAGTTTCTTGCATTAAAGATTTTGCAATAGAGGATTTTCCACTACCTGAAGGTCCCTGAATAAAAACAAGGTCTTTTTTTCCGTTTTGTACTTTATGGAAAATGGTACTTAATAAATTTTGTTCGGTATGTCGTCCATATAGTTTGGTAGAGAGCTTAGGCTGTAATACAGAGTCGTTTGTTCCGATGTTAAGATCATCCGCTAAATTACCGTTAATTAGTAACTGTTTAGCTTGAAGTAAGTCTAGTCGTAGCCCAAAAGCTGTTTGAAAACGTTCCTCTTTATTTTTACTTAATAATTTCAGTATAATTTTACGCAACATTACGAGTGGACAATGCTGCTCAAGTAAAGAATGATCTGGAGATTTAGTTAAAATATAGTACAAGTTATCCATTGTGTTATTAGCCTGGAATAGCGGTGTACCCGTGACCATTTCATATAAAACTGCACCTATTGAATATAAGTCCGTACGTTCATCAATATTTAATGCAATGCGCCCTGTTTGTTCAGGTGCTAAATAAGGTAGTTCATCCATTTTTAGAGGAACTTGAAAAGTTTGTTCATTTGCGATATTCCAACGAATAGCAAGCGGTGCGAGCATTTTTATTTTGTTTGTTTGCGGTTGAATATATATAAGTGATGGATAAAAATGCTCGATTATATCGCCGTGCTGATGAATATTGACACAGGCATTTGTTAATTCAATAGCAATTTCTAGCGCTTGATGGATAGGAAGAGATCTACTATTTAAATGTTGCTGTAATGTTTGTCCTGTAAAATCTTCATAAGCAATGACATAGTGCTGGTCAAGTAAAGCATAACCCATGGGCTGAAATAACCAAGGATCATGCTTTGTTTTTAATGATAATAATTCTAACTGTAATTGAGCCTGTTCTTCTGTGACAATAGAAGGCATTATTTGAACAAACATCATGCAATCAAATTTTTGAACATATTTGCGGCTAAGTAATGTTTGTAAGTTATGTGTTTCATTAAACATTTGAAACAGCACCTTTCTTAAATGGATGAGATTAACTGGGTGTCACTAATAAATTTCTTTAATTCATTCGACAAGCTTTGATTATGAATCTTTGTACCATTATAACGAGAAAGTACCGTTTCTAATTGCTGCTCGGTCAGGTGATAATGATCAAGTGTAATTGGCAAACGCACGTTAAGTTGTTGGCCAATACTAATTACTATTTCAGCATGACATTGAGCAATGAGGTTTTCTATTTGTACATTTGATTGAGCAAGGTCAGATGGAAATGGGTAAAAATCATAATTATGCAATAAGCCTTCAAAAATCCGCGTCGGTATAGACATATCGATATCGTCGGTAAGAATAATAACTTTTTTCTTTTTAGCGTCGAGATGGCGGTAATGTGTTAACGATTGTTTGATTAAAGATAAAAACTTAAGTTTAATCGCCTCTGAACGTGTGGTCGGTATCATTTGATAATTCTCAATGACGTTAATTATTTGGAAGACAGGAATATAAATTTGTGTAAACCACTCAGATTGATCGAAATGCTCCTTTAGTCGATTATAGTAATAATCTATTTGAAACTCATCATTTAAAATAAGATAATCAGAAAACTTAACGAATAAATTTGCCGGAGTTTCAATAGTCAACGTTAAAAACTTTTGAATCGTAATACTTAAATCGATAGGTAAAGTCATGTTGTGCCCTGTGTTTACTAATTTAATTTCAGGAAGTAAAGGGTATAAAGGATTTACTTTTTCGACAATTGCTTGATTAGAGTCAGATAATAGTACAACCGCATTTTCAGGGTAGATTCCAATGAAATCAATAAAACGATGAACTAAATCACTGTCAAATTGAGCGGATTGTTTGAGTAGCTGTGTCATCGTGATATTGGCTGAAGCAGCTTCCTTATAAGGTCTATTGGTTGTCATAGCAGAATACACATCAGTAATTTGTAAAATTTGTAATTCGATTGATTGTTGATGAGCGGCTAAACCTTCAGGGTAACCTGAACCATCTAATCGTTCATGATGTGACTTTGCTAAATAAGCAATATTTTCAAAACCAATATCAGTTAATATATTAAAACCATCTAGCGTATGGCGTTGGATCGTATTGTACTCTATATCCAATAAATTTTTTTGCTTCATTAATACTCTTTCTTGTACCATTAGTTTCCCAATATCATGGAACAAGTAGCCTAACGCCGTTTCCTGGATGTTTGGTATGCCCTCTGATAGTGCAAACAAAGTACTAATTGTAAATACATCTATCGAATGCATATAAGTATATTCGTCATGAGACTTAAGGTTTTCAATATATTTGAATAAAACTGGATTTTGCATATAATCAATAAACAAATTTTTTAAAAATTGAATATCCAAAGAATTATTTAAAATACGTCCATATCGTTTTTCAGAACTTAAAGAGCCTAATACATGTAAATAGTCATAGCCGAGTTCTGTTTGAATTTGACCGAATAGAGGTTTAGTAAAGTTTAATTCGCTTTCGACCTTTCCATCTGCCTTCACATCCATCTCCATTATCAATTCTGAATTGTCCGTTTCAGTTTTTTGAATGCATACTTTTGTTACATTACGATTTTTTAATAATGTAATAATGCGCTCTGTCAGCACATGGCCCTTTGATAGTAGTCGACGATTCTCTACATATAAATCCTCGTTTACAACATCTCCTGGCTTTAAAAATTCGATTGTACAGTACTGGATTTGTGGTTGAATTGTACGGTTTGTCATTTTTTTTCACTCCCAATTTTTTTCTTTACAGTACTAATTTATAGGGCAAAGGTTAAAACTGGGTTAAAAAAATAAAAAAATTAGTTAAAAAAGAGTGCTTTTTATTTTGATATAAGGATTATTATAGTTATTTTGATGGAATGCTCATCATGAGGAAAGTTTTATTTGGTAGATTAGAGCCTGTAAATTTCAATTTCAATGTACGTCTGAAAAATACAGTTGTATTATATACGGATACATTGTATTATTTTAATATAAATAAAAAATGAAATAAAACCATATAGACTTCTATGTAACTGTCTACATCGGATAATTTTTGGAGGAAAAAATGAAAAGTTTATTTGAAAAATGGAATAGTATTAACCTTGTGAACCGAATTATTGTAGGTATTTTACTTGGTGTAGTATTTGCTTTATTAGTACCTGAACAATTGTCGGTCATTTCAATTTTCGGAACGCTGTTTATTAGTGCGTTAAAGGCAGTGGCACCGATATTAGTATTTATTTTAGTCATTAATGCAATCGCTTCTCACGCGAGTGGCAAGGCTACCAATATGAAAATGGTTGTCATTTTATATATTCTCGGCACGTTTTTAGCAGGATTAGTAGCGGTAGTTATTAGTTACATTTTCCCGACAACATTATTATTAAAAACGAGCGCACAAGAAATAGAACCGCCGAGTGGGATTACGGAAGTGTTGGAAACATTATTATTCAATATGGTTTCGAATCCTGTCAGTGCTTTACTAGATGCCAATTATTTAGGAATTCTTACGTGGGCCATTATTTTAGGATTTGCATTAAAAGCGGCGAGTGAGTCGACGAAAAAGGTAGTAACAGATTTATCAGATGCCATTACAAAAATTGTGCAATGGTTAATTAGTTTAGCACCACTTGGAATTATGGGACTTGTTTTTGAAACAATTTCAACAACTGGATTTTCTGCATTATCGTCATATGGTCGTCTTGTGATCATTCTAGTTGGGACAATGTTCTTTATTGCATTAGTTGTAAATCCTTTACTCGTATTTATCGTTGCACGTCGCAATCCATATCCACTTGTGTTTGCAAGTTTAAAAGAAAGTGGTGTGGCGGCATTTTTCACACGAAGTTCAGCTGCTAATATTCCAGTAAATATGGAATTGGCAGAAAAGCTTGGATTAAATAAAGATACGTATGCGATTTCGATTCCTTTAGGCGCGACAATCAATATGGGAGGCGCGGCTGTTACGATTTCGATCTTAACGATGGCGGCTGCTCACACTTTAGGAGTTGAGGTAGATCTTTTAACAGCAATGATCTTAATGATTTTATCAGCCGTTTCTGCTACTGGTGCATCTGGAGTTGCTGGGGGCTCATTATTACTAATCCCGTTAGCATGTAGCTTATTAGGGATCTCGGATGATATTGCGATGCAAGTTGTGGCAATTGGCTTCATCATTGGGGTCATTCAAGATTCATGTGAGACAGCGCTAAATTCTTCATCAGACGTTGTATTTACTGCAGCGGCAGAGTACGCAAACGAGCGAAAAACAAAATAAAATCAAAATGAAAACTCACCGTCTCAACTTTATTGTTGGAATGGTGAGTTTTTTAGTTTTCTAATTGTGTATATATCGAGAAAGGATTTAGAAAGGAAAAATTTTGAAGAGGCTGGCCTTGCACAAAGAGCATACTTTATGAGAACTTCTCTTAGCATACTTATAATGACAAGGTAGAAACTTTTGTAGAAATTATGTATATCATTTGTTTTTGATGTGTCCGTTTGGAGGGATTATTCGAATTGTTTTGAAAATGTGTGTTCTTTCATATAAATAGACATAAAAATTACTGAATTATTGCCGTTATAGAGTATAGGAACACATACAAACGAAACAACCTTTGGAGGTACAGCATGTCAATATTACAAAATTTGCGACAAGTTAAGAAGGAACTATTAAATGAAAAGCACCCACTTGCCCATGAAAAAATACAATTTCGTAAAACATATGCAATTGGCTTTGCAATATTAGTCTGTGTGAACGGCTACCCGAGTGAGATGGCAAAGGAAAGTTTAAAAAAGCAAATTACATTATTAGACTTACCGCCTGAATTTAAAAAGTTAGCAATTTCTGTTGCAATGGAGGCCGAATCACAAACAATTCACAATGTGCTGCAAACATTGCATGAAGCCCAGCATAAATATATTTTCATGCTCGATTTATATGGCTATGCGCAAAAGGATCATAAAATTACGGAAAAAGAGCAGGAGTTACTTGTCCTATTTGAGGAACTATTCCAGTTAAGTTATGAGGAAGTTCAATTTATTCGAGGCTTCCGTTTGGCGATGCTCAAAAAGGATACAGAGCTTGCAACAAAAGTAGTTCAAACAGCTTTTGAGCAAAATGTGGGCGTAACTCTACAAGAGCTTTCATACTTCTTGCCAGGTTTTGAATATCAAGAACGCCTGACACAAATGACACTACTAGCGGGACAAAAGAAAAAGCTCGGCCATGCTACGTATTTAACGGGCGAGGTTATTGTCGGAAAAGGTGCCGAGCTGGACTTAAATGGCATGAATATAACGTTTGGCAATGAGGCAACAATCATTGTGGACGGCGGTGTAATCAAGGCGGATGGTGTTCGCTTTATTGCTTCACTGGATGCCAATAAAACGATGTTGAGCCTACGTAATATGGGGATTACAAAAATAAATGATGCGCATTTTTTTGGTGCGAACAATGTAAGAGCAATTGAAATGAATAATGCAAAGGTAGAGCTGGATAGTTGTTCATTTGAAAAGTGCTTTACAGAGGAACGTGGGGGCGCGATTTACTTTACGAATAGTGAGCATTTTGTATTGCGAAACTGTATTTTTGAACATAATTCTACGCTTGGAAAAGGTGGGAGTATGTACATTGCAGGGACAGAGGCAAAGCATATGACATCAAAGAGCTTCTTTAGTCGGATAACAGGTAAAGTTCAAAAGGTAAAACTCGTAGTTGAAGGTTGTCAATTTAAAGAAAGTCGCGCTGATCGAAGTGGTGCGCTTCATATGTATGATGCAGAAATCTCAATTCGAGATACTGTATTTGATAGTTGTAGCTCTCGTGCAGGTGGCGCGGCAATCGATACATTAAACTGCACAATGAATGCCTCTCACAATACGTTCACAAAATGTCGAGCAGCATTAAATGAAGCGGTTGTCGTTTTAGGAAATACAAAAGGGGCTACCGAGGATTCTCTTGGTCGTTTCGAATTATGTGAACCGAAAAATGTTGTGATGAAATAAAATAGGCAAGAGGCGGGTGGAATGGGCAACGATTTCACCTGCCTTTTTTTGCGTCCCAGTAAATATTGAACGTAAAATTTATTGGAAATAGTTAAAAGCCAGCGACCAAATATTAATCACTGGCTTCATTAGTACTTGTAAAATCATCATTGACAATAGCATAGGCAAAATCAGAAAAATCCATATTGTAAGATGGGAGATCCCCTATTGCTTCATTTGCCGTATAAATTTGTGCAGCTAATAGTAAGGTATTGCAGTTATTAGGCGAAATTTTTAAGCTACGACAAATTTCATCATGGATGTCTTCGAGTGCGGGGATTTGATTCGGTTGAAAATTTGCCAGTGCGAGTAAAGCAATTGTCCTGTAGTGACAGTATTTTAAATTTGCTCGAATCGAAAAAATAAGTGTCGTCAGTTTTTTTACTTGCTGAATCGTATTTTCGCAAAATGTCCCTGTACCAACCGTTAATAAAAGGGCCGTTTGAATGGTTTCTTTACTACGAACAAAACCGTCCGTAACAAGCTGGTTATAATATTGCGTGTATGTACTCGCTAGTATGTATGGTTCTTCAGGACGGGTAGCTAAAATGGCGCAATGATGCGTATCAAGTGAGACAAATTTTAAACTAGGCTGCTGCATCAATTCGTTTAAAAGTACCCGAAGCTTGTCTAATGCCGCATCATTATTTAAATACATCGCAGTAAGATAGCTTTGTTCCCCTCGATTAAATTGCTTTGTTAGTGTTTTATAATGTTGAAAAGCTTTAGGGATTTGTTTTGGATCTTTTGCAAAATGCACATAATAAGCATGATTTAGTTTGGAGTTGTTGCGTGCAAAATGATACCATTTCGTATGCAATTTAATTTGCCGCTGTACGTTTTCATAATCCTCGTAATAAAAATGAATATTACGAACAGTTAATTTGAGCGCCAAATGTTTTGCAAAGTTGTCTGCATCCGAACCGAAATAAAGTTTTATTTTTCCGATATTGTCAAAAAATAATTGTAATCGTTCATTCACTTTAATCACCTCTCTAATAAGTACGTTCTAAGCAAGAAGAAGTTTCAGAAAGTTTGCTTTTGTTTTCATAATCAAAGGCATGGGATAATTTTCTTACTTGTAAATTAAGGCATAATTCGAAAGAGTATTGTATGATATGTTAATGGACATCCGCTTGGGAAGTCTTCTATTGAATAAGAAAACGTATTGCTAGTTAAGCTAGTTGAACATATCGAGAGGAAGAGTTTTATGAGCAAACAACCATTTTTGCCCATCATTGTAGGGACAGATATTAACGCATACAATATGGCCATTTCATTTCATGAAGAATATAATATCCGTCCGATTTTAGTAGGAAAAGGTGCACTTCCTTTTACGAATTTAAGTACCATTCCACGTGCGATTGAATATGATAAAAAATTGGGTGAACCCGACCAATTTGCGAAGATTTTAATAAGTGTTGCGAAAAAATATGGCGATGAAGCAGACAAGCTTGTATTAATCGGGACGAATGATTTATACGTCCGTTTAATTATAGAAAATCGTGCCATTTTGCAAGATTATTTTGTTTTTAACAATATTGATGAAGAGCTAATGGAACATTTACAGTTAAAATCCAATTTTTATAAACTTTGTGAGCAGCACGGCATTGATATCCCGACAACATATTTTTATGACTGTCGCGTTGACGGTGATTTTACAGGTGACATGATGTATCCGGTCATTATTAAGCCAAGCAATGGAATCGAATATAGTCGCCATCCTTTTGAAGGACAAGCGAAAGTGTTTAAAGTAGAAAGTCGCGAAGAAGTACAAAAAGTACTTGATATGGTGAAGGCGAGTGGCTATCAAGATGAGCTGATCATACAAGATTTCATTCCTGGTGAAGATACAGCGATGTGGGATTCCGTTATTTATGTAAGCTCAAAAGGTGAAACACAGCTTGTAACATTTGCACAAGTGGCATTACAGGAACATACGAAAACCGCAATCGGAAACTATACGGCTGTCCTAACGCGTTACAATGAAGAAGTGATGACAAAGCTACGCGGCTTTTTAGAAGCAGTTGATTACCGCGGATTTGCGAACTTCGACTTAAAATATGATGAACGAGATGGCAAGTTTAAAGTGTTTGAAGTGAATATTCGCCAAGGTCGCTCAAGCTATTATGTGACGGCAATGGGACATAATATGGCGCGCTATTTTGTGGACGATTTAATTTTCAATATACCAACGCCATGCACTTATTTAAAAGGAGATTTATTATTCTCGGTCGTTCCGAAAATTGTCTTAAGAAAATTCGTTGAAGATCCAACTGTTCAAGCGGATATTCAACGACTGATTCGTGAAGGCAAAATGGTGAATCCATTATTTTATAAGCAGGACAAGCATTGTAAACGTAAATTTTATTTATTTATGCGCCAAATCAATTACTATAAAAAATATAAAGAAAACGTTTGGTGATGTGGAGGCGGCTGGAGCGATTTGTTCCAACCGCCTTTTTGAATCTGATATAGTAAAAGAAAAGGTAAAGGGTGGATAAAAAATGACATTACATACATTTAGTTTAACAATCGATTGGCCAGGTGGACGCAATGAAGTAGGCAAATTAACAGCACAGCGTTTAGAAACACAAATCTCAATACCGCCAGAAATGGATGGTCCGGGCATTGGCACGAATCCTGATGAGATGCTATTGGGAGCTGCCGCAACTTGTTATATGATCACACTTGCAGCGATGTTGGAACGAAGTCAAATTGAAGCACAACCTACACTGAAGTCTGAAGGTATTGTTGAAGTGACGAATGGGGTTTTTACTTACCGTGAAATTCACCATTATATAGAGTTAAACATGTTACAGCAAGACGAAAAGAAGCAACTTATGGCACAACGTTACGCATATAAAGCAGAGGAAGTTTGTATGATTAGCAAGGCGTTAAGAGGAAATGTGAAGATTGAAGTACACGTATCTTAATTCAGCAAAAAAACCGCTGAATTAAGATAATGCCCCGGCGGATTAGTGAAATAGGAGGTCGAATGGATGCATGCTCTAATAATTATTTTACAATTAGTTATTGCTTCAATACTCGTTTTTTTTATTAGTGGGCGTTTAATCGGCTCCCAAGTGAATTTAGGGAAGCGTATTTTCTCAGTTGCGATCAGTGTGATTTTTACGAGCTTCATCTTTTGGTATACGTATTTACGTGGTACAAGCTTTTTTGAAGATGGTATCATTTCAAACTTAACGAATATCGTAACGCTCCTTTGGTTTGGTGGGATGCTTCTTATTTCAATGCTACTTTACTTGTTTTTTGAACTGTTTGACCCAATTGAAATTAATGACAACGGGGCACCTGTAGGACGCCGCTCTAGTGTGAAGACACTGTTTATTTATTGGCGTCGTCAAAAACGTCTAAGTCAAGTTGTCCGTATTGCGATGAAAAATGGCGTGACGCGCACGGTGAAATATGCTCGTTCGCGTGAAGATGAACGCGAATTAGCAATTGCTTTGCGCGATACGCTGGAGCAATGCGGTGGGATTTTCGTTAAGTTTGGTCAAGTTCTTTCTACTCGAAAAGAGCTGCTATCCCCAGTATTCATTGAGGAACTTGAAAAATTGCAACAACATGTGCGTCCACTTTCAAAAGAGCAAGTAGACGAAATTTTGAAGAAAAATTTAAAAGGTGAAGTTAGTCAAATCTTTTCCTACTTTAGTGAGGAACCATTAGCATCAGCATCAATTGGCCAAGTGCATAAAGCGATTTTACGTGATACTAACGAACCTGTTGCTGTAAAATTATTGCGCCCAGATGTGAAAAATATTATGAATGAAGATTTAGGCATTTTAATGGAGTTTGCCAGTTGGATTTCAAGTAAATCACAGTGGGCGGAAAGCTTAGGGTTTTTAGAGTTAGCAAAAGGTTTTAGCGTAGCTTTAAGTGAAGAAATCGATTTTACGATTGAAGCGCGGAATATGGAACAAATGATGACGATTGTTCGAAATGAAAAAAATGATGTAAAAATACCAAAAGTGTATCATCGTTATAGCAATGCAAACGTTCTTGTTATGGAATATATAAAAGGGAAGTCAGTAGCCATTGCGCATGATATTTATGAAGCGCAGCAAGTTGATCACCGTCAATTTGCGCAAACATTATTATTTTCTTTTCTAGAGCAGGCACTCGTTTCAGGAATTTTTCATGCGGACCCACATCCGGGAAATATTTATATTGAGCAGCATACAGGAAAGCTGACGATGCTTGATTTTGGCGCGGTTGGTCGCCTTGCAGAACCGCAGCAAGAAGGGTTGAAATATTTTTTAGTCGGCATTTATCAAAATGATGCGCCACTCGTTGTAGATGGTGTAAGATTGCTCGTTGAAAATACAGAAGATATTAATCGCATTGAAATGGAGCAGGCAATTAGTCAAATCTTACTGAAAATAAATTACGTATCTCGAATACCGACAGATGTATTAATTTATTCTATTTTTTCAGTTGTCCGTGAATTTGGATTGCATTTTTATCCAGCGGTTAATGTTGCGTTACGTGCGGTTGTGACGTTAGATGGTACATTATCCATCATTGATCCCGATTTTGAAATATTTACAGAGGCAAAGGAATTTTCAAATGATTATTTAAAAACGAGCTTTACAAAACCATTTACGGAACCTCGTGCTACAATAGCGTTTATCGAAGAGGAATTAGCCATCCTGTTACCGAATATCCGCAAAATTCCAAGACGTATTGATCAGCTTGTGAAGAAAGTCGAAAGCGGGAAAATTATTTTACATCACGATATTTTTTCCGATAAGGCAAATTCCTTATTCATTAGCCAACTTTTCTCACGCCTCGTCTTATTATTAGTTGGAATTACCTTTGGAATAATTTCGGTCGCACTATTAGCAATCTCCCAGTTTATGCAATCTAGCTTTGCGGTCTACTTAAATGCGGTCGCTTATTTAGGCTTATTTTTATGCGCGATATTATTAGTTCGACTATCCATACAAGCAATAAGAGATATGAAACGAATGAAATAAATTGAATGGAAAAGGACATTTGGAGCATTTATCTAAATGTCTTTTTTTGTGGTGAAAAATTCGAAACTTCACTATGCTAAAATACTAAATTGATGATTCGTTAATAGGTTAATGAATTAGATGAAGTATATAAAAATGTGTTATTAAGCATATAAAATAACGATTTTAGAGAATAAATTAATATTTCTAGTGAAAATCGAATAAAGTACTAGAAAAATCTAACTATTTGTACAATAATAAAATAAACTAAGTTCATTAACAAAATACGGCAATAAAAGGGGACGGAATACATGATTCAATTAAACGGTGAAAGATTATCAATGGGGCAGCTAGAAGAAATTTTATACAAGCATGAAAAAGTTGAAATCGGTCAAGAAGCGATGGATAAGGTGCAAAAAAGCCGACAAGCCGTTGAACGAATTGTGCAGCAGGAAAAAACAGTGTACGGTATTAATACTGGCTTTGGCAAATTTAGTGATGTCAAAATAGCAGAACATGAAGTAGGTACTTTGCAATTAAATTTAATTCGCTCACATGCATGCGGTTTTGGCGATCCATTTCCTGAAATTGTTTCAAGAGCGATGATGGTACTGCGATTAAATGCTTTATTAAAAGGGTTATCAGGTATTCGTTTAGAGGTGCTTGAACGTTTAGTATGGATGATCAATGAAAAAGTGCATCCAATTATTCCACAGCAAGGTTCATTAGGGGCATCTGGAGATTTAGCGCCATTATCGCATTTAGTGCTCGCGATTATTGGGGAAGGGGAAGTTTGGGTTAAAGGGGAAGTTCGTCCTTCAGATGAAGTGTTTAATGAACATCAATTACCACAAATTAAATTACAAGCGAAGGAAGGGCTTGCTTTAATTAATGGTACACAAGCGATGACCGCACAAGGTGTTGTGAATTATATTGAAGCCGAAAAGTTAGCATATGCAAGTGAATGGATTGCTGCGATGACGATGGAATCTTTATATGGCATTATTGATGCATTCCATCCAGCTGTGCATGAAGCAAGAGGGATGCAGGAGCAAATGGACGTTGCAAAACGTATGCGTGAATGGCTAGAAGGCAGTCAGCTCATTACGCACCAAGGGGAAAAACGAGTGCAAGATCCATATTCACTGCGTTGTATTCCACAAATTCACGGAGCGAGCTGGCAAGTGCTGAATTATGTAAAGGAAAAGTTAGAGCTTGAAATGAATGCGGCTACGGATAATCCACTTATTTTTGAAGAGGGGGAAGTCGTTATTTCGGGTGGTAACTTCCACGGTCAGCCGATTGCTTTTGCCATGGACTTTATGAAAATTGGTGTGGCGGAACTAGCGAATGTTTCAGAACGTCGAATTGAGCGTTTAGTCAATCCATCGTTAAGTGAAGGGTTACCAGCTTTTTTAAGTGCAAATCCAGGGTTAGAATCCGGAGCAATGATTTTACAGTACAGTGCAGCAAGCCTAGTGTCAGAAAATAAAACATTAGCACACCCAGCTTCTGTCGATTCGATTCCATCTTCTGCAAATCAGGAAGATCATGTGAGTATGGGAACGACGGGGGCACGTCATGCACGAATGATTATTGCCAATGTACGCCACGTATTAGCTATTGAAGCATTTTGTGCGGCTCAAGCAGTAGAATACCGCGATGCACAAAAAATGTCACCAAAGCTTTATGAAAAATGGCAGGAGCTCCGAGCAATTGCGCCGAGCATGACAGAGGATCGTATTTTTAGTAAAGATATTAATAAAATTGCTGCTTATTTGTTACCTCATTGATTGGATAGAGTGAACGTCATTAAGCTTCAATCGCCTTCTCAATGATAACTTTTGTTATAATAGGTTTTTGTAACAAAGAGAGGACGTTTAGTTATGACAAAACCACATTTATTAATAGTTGACGGGATGGCCCTGTTATTCCGTTCGTATTTTGCATCAGCAGCAATGAATCAATTTATTAGATTAGAAGACGGAACTCCTTCTAATGGCGTTCAAGGATTTGCCCGCCATGTGTTAACGGCTCAAAATTTGATGAAACCTACGCATTTAGCAGTTTGTTGGGATATGGGAGCACATACATTCCGCAATGATTTATTTGATGGCTATAAAGCGAATCGCCCTGCACCACCAGAAGAAATGTTGCCACAATTTGATATGGCTAAAGATGTTTCACAAATGATTGGTTGGCAAAACTTTGGTGTTAAAGGACTTGAAGCAGATGATTTAATTGGCTCAATGATTGAGAAATGGAAAGACGATGCCCAAATTACGGTTGTAAGTGGTGATAAAGATTTATTGCAGTTATTAAACCCGACAACAACAATTGCATTTACGAAGAAGGGGTATACTGAATATGATGTGTATACAGAAGCCCGATTTGTCGAGGAATATGGGATTGCGCCAAAGCAATTTGCCGAGGTGAAGGCGTTTATGGGCGATTCGAGTGACGGCTATCCAGGAGTAAAAGGTATTGGCCCTAAAACCGCATTACAACTCATTCAAAATCATGGTTCAATTGACGAGGTTTTAGCCGCATTGCCAACATTAAAGCCAGGTCAAAGAAGTAAAATTAGTGAAAATGAAGAAATGCTTCGTTTATCCCATCAATTGGCTACGATCAATTGTGAAGCGCCAATTTCAGTGGATTTAGAAGCATTACTGTTAGAAAATTATTCACCTGCAACATTTGAATTACTTGAGCAAGAAGGATTTCGTCTTATCGCGAAACATGCACGTTCGTTATATTAAGGAAAAAGAGACCAACCAAGTTGGTCTCTTTTATCGTGGTATTTCAATCGTTCTTTTCCCAATTGTTTGGACAACTTCCACATTGAGGTTTCGTATGGAATTTTCCGTTAAGGGGACTTTTCCTTCTTGCTCAATATTTTTCCACTCACGTAAATGATTTCGGTAGACGGTTTCGGATAGACGATAAACATCGGCTTGAATTTTGATACCCGCTTCATATGTTCTTTTAATTTCTTCTTTTACCGATTTTTCAATATTTTCAATGAGTTTTTTATTTTGCGCTTTGTCGATCGTTTCAGTTATTTGTACAATTAATTTGACATCAATATCAAATTGAATCGGGTTTTCTGAAATAACGGCACGAATTTTAGTATCTACATTTTCAATAACGACTGTTACAGCAGGATCGCCGAATCCCTCAATTTGAAGTGTCAATTCACTGCGTCTAGTATCGCTTGTCATAAATTGCATCCCTTTGACATCCTGCTCGAGAAGAAAGCCCAATAAGCCCTCATTCTCCGAAACAATGCCAACGCCTGTAACGGAATAGACAGTATCCTTTTCTTTTTTTGTTATCCAATTTTTCGAATCTTCTACATAAGGTATTATTGCTTCGTGACTCGGTTCATCTAAATAAAGTAATACTTCTCGAATGTTCATCGGCTCGATTAGTGAGGATTGACTATATGAATTTAAAGGGTCAGATAACTTCGATAAGGTAATGGCTTTATTAAGAATTGGTGACGTCAACATAAGTTCTTCCAACGGGGTTTTTGTTACATATACCCAGGCGTTATAACGTAATTCTCGGTATTTAATTAAAGTATTAATGATATTTCTTATTTTGTTTTCTTTCGCGACGTTTTCCGAGAAAATGACATACGTTAAATGTCCAAAAAATAAGCGCTCGTCCATTGTTTTATATAAATTAAAAAAGGCTTCATTAAATGTTCTTCCTCTTGCAATTCCAACCTCAATCTGAATTGCATCGGAGTTTGAGGGCTGCTCGGATTTTGCGATATTTGTAAAATCGATAATTTGAGCATAGATTTCATATTCTCCATCTACAAAATCGAAAGCTATCCCATGAAGATAATACATTCGCTCAGGTTGATTTGTGTCCCAACAACCAGCTAAAAGTAAAAGAGGTAAGAAAAAAAGATACTTTTTCATTTGTTTCCTTCTTTCGTTTTATCCTGCGGTTTTAACATGGCAGGACGTTCTTTAATGGCATCTGGGGGGAGACGGAATAATGATTTAGAAATATTTTTCCAGCCTAAATCAGCACCAACGTTAAGATAAGGCACGCCATAAACACGAATATTAGATAAATAAATTAACACTAAATAAATCGAGAGGAAAAAGCCGAACAGCCCTAATAAAGCTGTAATTAATATAAGAGTGACGCGCATTAAGCCAATACTCGTGACAAGAGATTGATTTACTAATGTAAAAGTAGCAATAGTAGAAATCGCGATAACTACAATCATCGCAGGACTTGTGACCCCTGCTCGTATGGCTGCATCCCCGATAATTAAGCCTCCTACAACACTAATTGAACCTCCGAGAATACTTGGTAAACGTAATCCCGCCTCTCGAAAAAGCTCGAACATTAATAGCATGATGAGCATTTCAACACTAGATGGAAGGGGGAGTCCTGTGTTTGATTGAACGACCGTAGCGAGTAGCTGAAAAGGTAACTGCTCTTGATGAAAGGTCGTTAAAGCTAACCAAAACGCAGGTAAAAGTAGCGCTACTAATACACTTCCGAGCCTTAATAAGCGCTCGATCGAACTAATAATCATGGGATAATCATTGTCCTCACCTGATTTTAAAAGCATTAATAAATTGGTTGGCGTAATGATTGCATAGGCTATCCCGTCAACAAGTACAATAAATCGACCGGTAATGAGGGACTGCAGAGCAAAATCAGGGCGACCTGTTGTATCATTTATTGGGATAAAATAAGAATACTTATTTAAACGTTCCATTAATAATTCTCCACTCAATACAACATCAGTATTAATCTCAAGAAGCTGTTGTTTCAATTCCTTTAACGTATCAAGGTTCGCAATATCTTGGAAATATAAAATCGCCACTTTAGTTTTCGACCGTTCCCCAATTGTCAATTTTTCAACGGCTAAAGATTCTGTCGGTACTCTTTTTCGAATTAATGCAATATTAACAGCTAAATCTTCAATGAAATTGTCACGTGGTCCTTTAATGAGCACTTCAAGACTTGTTTCTTCTGGGCTTCTGTTTGGTTTACTTTCAATGTTACTAGACAGCAATAACTTTAGTTCTTCAATATAAATTAAAACAAAACCACTATATACATTTGTTACTGCATCATTTGTATCCGTTATTTCCTGCAAGTCTGGAAGATGTAATTGCTTTGTAATCGTTGATGGATCAAGAGGTAATTCGTTATTATCACATAGGGTTTGTAACCGCGGAACAATGACTTCGTTTAATAAATATTTATCTATCATCGCTTCACAAGTAATTAACATGACGTTGCTTGATTGAAATTCATACGTTTGGAAACGGACATCTGCACTCTTTTTGAAAAGCTGCTCTAAAGTAATTAAATCAATTTTATGCATTTTTCTCCGCCTTACTATTCGTTCTTTTTCTTAAAATGACATTGAAAATAAATGCCAAAAGGAAAAAGAACAAACATGTACTTATTAAAAAATATTTTCCTTTTAGTTCAATAAATATACTGTCGTTTAATAAAAACAGCGGTAAAGTACAAAAGATAAAGGCTGGTACGATTGTTTCCATAATTCTCTTTTTTTGTTGAGCCATTCCTAATAATTCAATTACTATGAATATAAGTAAGCCCATCCGAACAAAAGCCCCAGTTAACCATTGGTAAATGGAAAGGAAATCTAAATGCTCAATAAAACGCCCGATTGTTGCTAATCGCCATTCTTCATAGGCAGGGTAACGTTGAGTAGCTGCTTCAGCTGGACCGAACTCCATGATGGCACCAACGAGTGGACCTATCGTTAAGCCAAGTAATAAAAAGAGCATGATGAGTAAGTGCGAAAACTTTAATTTTCTCTTAAAATGATGTTGGATAAAAACGAATAATAATAATTCCACAAATCCTGATGCGGGATAGATAATTGATTTTAATATGGGTGTCATGCCATGTTCAAAAATAGGTAACAATAACTTAGGATCTTTTATTTGCATATTTACAAACGCTACAAAAAAGCCAAGCACGACTACACCAAATAGGACAATAGTATTAACGATCGTAATGCTTTGAATCGGTGACATCGCAAAAAGCACGCAAACTATGGCATAGGTAAAAAAGAGAATCAATACAGGCGTCTCAATTAGAAAAGTGACTGATACCCATTGCAATGTTTCGCGCATAGTCATGGCTGCCATGATCAATAAATAAAATGCGATAAAGTAAATGAGGACTTTTCCAACTTTAGGATGCTTATTTAATAAAACATCTCTAAAAGAATTGTTCCCTATTTTTTTTTGAATGGAAATTAGGAGATAAAGCCATGGAATTATAATAACCGTCGCGATAATGACTGAAATCCAAGCATCTCGTCCTGTTGTTTCTATTAATGAAGGAATAATCGTGACATGGTTTTTTAACCCGATAAATGTCATAGATAGTAAAATAATATGAACAATACTAATAGAGCCACTAGTTTTCATAACACACCTCGCTCTTTTTAATGGAAGTATTGCCAAAAATATGTGACGTAAAACACTATTTTATATAGGCAAAATAAAAAAGACGCAGGAAACAAAATGCTTCCTGCGTCTTTAAGCTTATTTATAATCAACTACGATGTATGGTTGTAATTGGAATGGTTTTGGAGCGATATTACGGTCATTCCATTGTGCAAACCAGCGTTCAACTGGATAGAAGAAGTAGCCGTCTTGCCAATGATCTGATGTATCATATGGGTCAGCAAAAATTAACATGTCATCACCGATACCAGGTGTACCGTTATTGTCATAGCCAATAATTGATTGCCAATGTCCGTCCCAGTCTGTCCATTCAACCATAATTGGACGATCATTTTCCAAATGGTTCGTTAGCCATTTTACAAAATAGCTATCCTTTGCATCCGATACCCAAGCTTCTGTTGAATCACTATTTTCTGATGCATATAAGCTATTCCAAGTAAATGTAGCAGGTAAATTGCCAACATTATTTTCTGTTGCACCTGAATTTTCTTGGATTAAATCTGCGTCTGTATATTCAGCGCGATAGCTTGTTTCTACGATTTCAAAGCCGTCTAAGCTTGCGAAGAAATCATGGAGTTGTGAAACGTCTGCACCATATTCATGGAAATTGTTCGCAGAGCCAGGTAATGCACCTTCTACATCAAGGTCTGTCATTGCCTTCATTTGTTTGGCAATATCCATTTCTGTCATATCTTTATAACCGAAATGATTTGCGACCATTAATGCAGTGGCAGGACCACAAGACCATTCTGTCGTCTGTTGCATCGTTTGGAAGTTTTCGATAATGGTAATGTTCTCATCTGATTTTAAGTTATAAAAATCAGGTGCTTTGTAATAACGAGATTCGGGATTGTCTCCAGCATTTGCGTATGCATCTGCACCGCTTGCTTTGTCGAAATCTTCGCCTTGGATTGGGGTTGGTTTAACTGCCACAGTAGTTTCGGCTGACGCGTTTGTTTCTACTTTTGCCTCTGCCTCGTTTTTAGCTTCTTCACCTGAGCATGCACCCAGTAATAATACAGATGCTAAAACTGCTGTAAGGGTTTTTTTCATTTATCACTCCACCTTTTAATAATTTTATGCTTATTCGCACAAGAATTTATTATAGCGTAAATTGGAATGTTGGCAATCTTTTTTTTCTTAGCTATTAAAAGTAAAATAAACATATGAAAAAAGACATTTTGATTAGCAGCCAAAATGTCTTTTTGTATTAATTTGAATGTAATGTCCCAGCAATTGGCTCTATTTTAACGAAGCTTAGTACTTTTCGGTTATCATCATAGTTGAAGGAGCGGATTTGACTATCTCGGTGGCGTCCGCCATTATCATGAATGATTAAGTATAGCTCGTTGTTTTTAATTTCATAGCCAATTAAAGGCACCCAATGATAGTCGAACATTGGTTTCTTTTTTGAGAAAAATTGACCTGTAAAATAGGCATCGAACTTTATCGCAACTGGATTTCCTGCACGTAATTGTTGAATGGCTTCCGTAAGTGTGCACTCTTCAATACACCAGTTTTCACCGAGTAGGCGTCTTAAATTACGAATCATTCGCCATTTAAAAAGACCAATTTTTGTACCACCCAAAAATTTATAAAGTTCATTAATATCCTTCGTAGGTAGGGCTTCATCTTTATTTAAATAATTTAAAATGACGTGAGCTGTAGTTGGTCCGCATGCAGAGTTTTGATACTCCGCTCGTACAGCTGAACTATACTGAGATATACCATTAACATTAAGTAGAACGCGCAAAATATCACCTTCCTCTATAAAGATAGTATACACATTTTTAGAAATGTTCATTTTATTTGAAACTATTATTGAAAGTGCTCCGTCTAACGGCAAATTAAAAAAAAGGGGGGTGTCTACTATGCAACTAGACCAATTTGTTCGAATGCACGGAGAAGAGCTATTACGGCTTGCCATTACATATGTGAAAAATACGCAAGTTGCGGAAGATATTGTTCAGGATGTGTTGTTAAAAGCATTTGAGCAACAACAGCAATTTCGTGGTGAATCAACTTACCGCACTTATTTATATCGAATGACAATCAATCGTAGTTATGATTATTTACGCAGCTGGAGCTATAAAAATACCGTTTTAACGAATAAAATTCAAAAGATTTTTCAAGGGACAAAATCAGCCGAGCAGCAGGTAATAGAGCTGACTGAAAATGCGCGTCTCGGTCATGCTATTTTACAGCTCCCTATAAAATATCGTGAAACTATTATTTTATATTATTACAAAGAATTCAATATCGAGGAAATTGCACAGCTGTTAAATACATCAAGTAACACAGTGAAAACAAGGTTAAGGCGTGGGCGGGAGAAATTAAAATTCATATTAGAGGAAGGTGAATGGGATGAAGAATTCTCGCATAAAGCAAGCCATTGATGAAGCAATTGGTAAAGACCCGCTATTAAATGAAGCATTTGTAGAAAAGGTACTAACAAAGAAAAAAACGCGCAAATCACTGCAATGGGTTCAGCCTGTGATTGTACTTTGCACGATGCTTGTGCTTGGATTTGCCCTTTATTTCCTGCCAGCTGAAAATATACAAACAGCGGTAGAAGTGGAGACGAGCTTGCTGACAGAGGAGCAGCGGGGCGTTGTAGAAAAATATTTTGATGCCATATCTAAACAAGATACGAAGGCGCTCCAAAAAGTTGCCAATGTAAATGCGGAAACGGTATTGAAGGAATATAGCATTTTTGATTTGGAACAACCATTTGAAATTGTAAAGACAATCGATGAAGAACAGCGAATTTTACTTTATATAAAACTAACTACTGGTGAACTCGATTATTTAAATGAAATTCAATTTGTGAAAGCTACGGGAAAAATTGAGCTAAGTGAGCAACAATTATTTTATTCATATGATGATATTGAATTTCCGCGGTCGATTGATTTGGAATTTCGTTCAGTTGAATATGCACCAGAGATGTTGAATTTTGATTTGAAATCTCAACGACAAGCGTATGAAAAAGAACTATTTGTTGATGGGGCAATATTACACCAATTAAAAGATGAGGAAGGAACATGGCGTGTCATGGAAACGGTGGAAGGCGAGTTTTTAGATGTAGGCATTTTCAGTGATGGACCTTCTACTACCACCGTGAGGCCAGATGGATATTTAATAATTGATGACAAAGCATCGATTGTCACACGACTATATAAACATTCAAATGGAAATTATCAAATCGTTCATGGTGATTTCCAAGAGGACCGCGGTATAAACTCCTATATGCAAGATTTCCATGACGAGCCATTCTACTTTTGGGGCGTGCATGAGGCGAAAATTGTAACGTTTCTAGATGGAGAGTTAGTAAGTGCCAATATTTTCGAACATGCAAAGTTAGACGGTCCGAGCGCATTTTACAGTGTGGATACGAGAGGATCAATGGTATTGCTGAAATATGATGATAATTACGCCCAAAAATCAAATTATTATTTGATGGAGGGTTTTGATCAATTATCAACAACGGAAATACATTATGATGCAAAGGAAAGCCATCTTCAAAATAACGTGTTTATCAATCGCCAAAATTATTACAATCAATTTGAATTTTACGGGAATAATTTGAAAATTAAATTGGCTCCCGAAGATGTGGGGATTGATGGGAAGTCAGAAATGATTTATACAAATATAAAAGTGCGTGTGGAGGAAAAGAAATACTTCCTTACAGGTGATGATGGCTTTACATTACAGTTAACACGAAAAGATGACCGAACGATTGTGGATGAACTTGGAAATGAATACTATACAGATAGTAAATTAGAGTAAAGAAAAAGGCTACCCGACGAATTATAATCGGGTAGCCTTTCATATTTGCTCTAAAACTAATTGTTTTAAGTAAGCTTTGCGCCTTTCCACATGAATGTGAAAATGGTTGTTAAGATTAAGATAATTAAACCAGCGATAAACGGAAGTAAAATTCGAATATCGTAAAGGGCACCTGCAAGAAGTGGTCCTAAAATATTTCCGATACTCATATAGGCATTGTTCATCCCCATCGCAAAACCTTGTTCATTTCCTGCTAATTTTGAAATCAACGTTGTTAGAACAGGTCGTAAAATGGAAGTCGCAAGGAAAATCATTAATGAGATAGCAAAGAACATTTCATACGTTCCTGCAAGAATGGCCAGTAAAAAGCCAACTGCTGTCACGATTAAAAATAGTTTCAAAACATTTACTTCGCCGATTAACTTTACAATGCGGTCTACAACGAAAAGCTGCATAATGACACCAACTAATCCTGTTGCGGTAATCATAAAGGCAATTTGTTGTGGTGTGGCTCCGAATTGATCGTTCACATATAAGCCAAGCACCGTTTCATAGGACATTAATCCGAAACTCATAATAAGTGTAATAACTAATGGAATGAAGAATGGTTTTTTCACCGATAAAAGTACGTCTTTTATCATCGATTGATTTGGCTCGTTCGACATTTCCATCTTTTCACTTAAACTTTCAGGCAATGTAAAGTAGGATACGACAAATGCTAATAATCCAACGATTGCTGAAACAAGTAATGGTGCTTTTAAACCGTAATCAGCTAAAAAACCACCAATACCAGGTCCGATAACGATACCTAAAGACATTGCTGCTGAAATAAAGCTATTTCCTTTCGCACGTTGATCCATTGTCGTAATATCAGCAACGTAAGCATAAATTGCTGGGATTAAAAGTGCACAGCCGATACCACCGATTGCTCGTGAAATATATAGTAAAACAATAGAATCTGCAAAATAGAACATAAACATCGAGATAGCTAATATAAGTAATCCGGCATTAATAAGCGGGCGACGTCCATATTTATCTGCCCATTTCCCACCAATCGGAGAAACTAAAAATTGAGCGAAAGCAAAAATCGCGATAATTAACCCTGCTGCAGTTCCACCTTGTCCGATATCTTTTAAGTAAGCTGGAATGATTGGAATGATAATCCCAAAGCTCCCGACTGCAATAAACATATTTAACATTAATAATGCTAATTTTTTTCGTTGATCTGAAGTCATATAAAATCCTTTCGTAATACATAAATTTGCGCATAGTAACCCATTGTATTACGGATTGATACCAATGACAAATTTAAAGATTGATAGAAAATTTCCATCTTTATAAAGAGATTTAGTGAAAAAAAAAGCGAATCTAAAAGAAATCCTTTTAGACCCGCTTTTTCGTTGTATTAAGCTTGTGCGTTTAAAAACTCTTCCACTTGTGCAGGAGATTTTGCGTTTGCACTGTGTAGGTGAGCTAATTTCTCGCTATTTTGGAAAATTAATAATGAAGGAATCCCCATTACTTGATACTTCTCCGCTAATTCAGGGAAGTTATCGCGGTTAATTGAATACCAGTCATATTGAGCGTACTCTTCAATAATTGGATCGATAAACATATCCATGCGTGTGCAGTCTGGGCACCAACCAGCGAAAAACTTAAGTAATACTTTTTTGTCTGTACCTGTTAATTCGTTAAATTGTTCAATTGTTGTAATTTCTTGCATTTTAATCACGCTCCTTTTGCCCATTCTACACAGAAAAGGGAATTGGGAAAAGGAATTCAACTCCAAAACAGCACGTGTTCTAGCTAATACTAAAGTAGAATAATAAATAATTAGAAAATTCAAAGAAAATTATTGCGAAAATTACCAATATAAACTACACTAAGAACAGAAAAGATGTTTGAAGTTTTTTTTTCACTTAAAAATGAATGATTGTTCATTCAAGGGTAAAAGGGGGAAGTGCTTGTGTCTTACAAAGTTCAAAAAGCAGCCGTATTAGGTTCAGGGGTAATGGGGTCAGGTATAGCAGCACATTTAGCAAATATCGGGATTCCTACATTATTATTAGACATTGCACCAAAAGAGTTAACGGACGCGGAAATTGCAAAGGGATTAACGTTTGATTCCAAAGCGGTGAAAAACCGATTCGCTAATGGAGCAATGCAAAAATTATTAAAACAAAAGCCAGCGCCACTTTCGGCAAAGAATAATTTAGCGCTTATTACACCGGGGAATTTCGATGATGATTTAGACAAATTAAAAGATGTTGATTGGATCATCGAAGTTATTGTAGAAAACTTAGATATTAAAAAAGGATTATTTGAAAAAATTGATGCAATCCGTAAACCAGGCACAATTATTTCATCCAATACATCAGGGGTAAGCATTAATGCAATGGCGGAAGGACGTTCAGAAGATTTCCAAGCACATTTCCTTGGCACGCACTTCTTCAACCCGCCACGTTATTTAAAATTATTAGAAGTCATTCCGTCAAATACGACGAAGCCAGAAGTTGTAAGCTTTATGCAACAATTTGGTGAAGATGTCCTTGGTAAAGGGGTCGTCATTGCAAAAGATACACCAAACTTTATCGCCAACCGTATCGGTACGTACGGCTTACTTGTAACGATGCAGGAAATGATAGCCCGCAATTATACAGTCGGTGAGGTTGATTCGGTAACGGGTACACTGATCGGTCGTCCAAAATCAGCTACATTCCGTACGTTAGATGTTGTAGGGTTAGATACGTTTGTCCATGTATCAAAAAATGTGTATGACCAAACAACTGGTGAGGAACAGGCTGTTTTTGAAGAATCACCAATTCTAAAAAGAATGGTTGAAAATGGCTGGTTAGGCGCAAAGACAGGTCAAGGTTTCTTCAAAAAAGAAGGAAAAGAGATTTTACAATTAAATTTATCGACATTGCAATATGAGCCATCGAAAAAATTAGTAGCTCCTTCATTAGAAATGGCAAAGCAAGCAAAAGGACCAGGTGGCAAATTAAAAACATTAATTTATGCCAATGACCGTGTGGGAGAACTTTTATGGAATTCATTTGCACCGACATTAATTTACTCAGCAAAACTGACAGGTGAAATTGCGGATGACATTGTAGCAATTGATAATGCGATGAAATGGGGCTTCGGCTGGGCACAAGGACCATTCGAAATGTGGGATGCCATTGGTGTTGAAAAATCTGTTGCCAAAATGAACGAAGAAGGACGCGAAATTCCTGCCTTTGTTACAAATCTATTAAATAATGGATACTCAACATTCTACTCGGAAATTGATGGAGATCTAGTTTACTTCAATGGAGCGGAATATGTAAAAGTTCCGGTAAATGAAAAAGCAATTGATTTAAGACGTTATAAGAAAAAACATGGGGTCATTAAATCGAATGCAGGTGCTAGTTTAATAGATTTAGGAGATGGTATTGCATTATTAGAATTCCATTCACAATCCAATGCCATTGGTTTAGATATTATCCAAATGATCAATTTCGCGATTGACGAAGTGGAGAAAAACTATAAAGGTCTCGTAATCGGAAATCAAGGTAAAAACTTCTGTGTCGGTGCGAACCTCGGCATGATTTTAATGGAGGCACAGGATGATAATATTTTTGAACTTGATTTTGTAATCCGTTCCTTCCAACAGGCGATGCGCCGAATTAAATATAGTGTAAAACCAGTCGTGGCAGCACCTTTCCAAATGACGCTAGGTGGCGGTGCGGAAGTTTGTTTACCTGCTGCACATATTCAAGCATCGGCGGAAACGTACATTGGCTTAGTAGAAGTCGGTGTTGGCCTAATTCCAGGTGGTGGCGGAAATATCGGTCTATATGAGAAGTTCCTAAAGGGCTTACCAAATGGCGTGGATATGGACTACCAAACGATTGCCAATAAAGTATTTGAAACTGTTGCACTTGCGAAAGTATCAGCTTCAGGAGATGAAGCGCGTGAAAATAATTTCTTAGACTTTGCTGACGGAATTTCCGTTAATCCAGATCACCTAATTTATGATGCCAAGCAAGCAGCATTAGCACTTGCAAACGCGGGCTATACAGCACCAATGAAAAAGGCTGTGAAAGTAGTCGGGGCACCGGGTTATGCAACGTTATTACTAGGTGCACAAGGGATGTATGATTCTGGATTTATTAGTGAGCATGATTTGAAAATTGCTAAAAAGCTTGCATATGTCATTGCAGGTGGCTTAGTACCATATGGAACAGAAGTTTCGGAAGACTATTTATTAAATCTTGAAAAAGAAGCATTTTTAAGTTTAGTAGCCGATCAAAAATCACAAATGCGTATGCAGCACATGCTTGTAAAAGGTAAGCCATTACGTAACTAATATTTCATGTTTAGTGGCAATTGGAGTCACTAGCTTATAACAAGGGGGATACATCATTATGCGTGAAGCTGTTATCGTTGCAGGGGCGAGAACACCAATTGGGCGTGCAAAAAAGGGAACACTTGCAAATACTCGTCCGGATGATTTTGGTGCAGTAGTAGTAAAGGAAACGTTAAAACGTGCGGGCTATGAAGGTCCGATTGATGATTTAATTATGGGCTGCGCGATGCCTGAAGCGGAGCAAGGGATGAATGTTGCGCGATTAGTTGGTGCGTTGGCAGGCTTGCCAGATACAACACCAGCTTTGACGGTTAACCGTTTCTGTTCGTCAGGTTTACAAACAATTGCTTATGCTGCGGAAAGAATTATGCTTGGCCACTCAAAAGCGATTATCGCGGGTGGTACAGAATCGATGAGTATGATTCCAATGACAGGAAATACAGTTCGTTTAAATCCGAAGCTAGCAGAAGAAGCACCTCAATACTATATTGGTATGGGGCATACAGCGGAAGAAGTCGCAAAGCGTTACAATGTGAGCCGTGAAGAGCAAGATGCTTTCGCAGTGCGCTCGCATGAATTAGCTGAAAAAGCGATTAAAGAAGGCAAATTCCTCGACGAAATTGTACCGGTTGAAGTCATTGAGTACACAGTTGACGATAATAATAAACTACAAGAAAAGAAAGTGATTTTCGATACGGATGAAGGGGTACGTCCGGGCACTTCAATGGAGGGTTTAGGAAAATTACGTCCAGCTTTCCATGTTAAGGGATCTGTTACAGCGGGAAATGCATCTCAAACATCAGATGGTGCAGCAGCAGTGTTAGTGATGGACCGTGAAGAAGCAGAGAAGCAAGGCATTCAGCCACTTGCCAAGTTTTTAGGCTTTGCAGTTGGCGGAGTGCCACCGGAAGTAATGGGAATTGGTCCAATTGTAGCCGTTCCGAAAGCGTTAAAAATTGCTGGTTTAACACAAGACCAAATCGACCTTTGGGAAATTAATGAAGCATTCGCATCACAATCGATCCAAGTAGTACGTGAACTTGGCATTGATATTGATAAAGTGAATGTCAACGGTGGTGCCATTGCATTAGGCCATCCACTTGGCGCAACAGGTACGATTTTAACGGTGAAGCTTATTAATGAATTAAAACGACGCGGCGGCAAATATGGTGTCGTGACGATGTGTATCGGCGGCGGAATGGGTGCAGCGGGCGTATTTGAAGTACTTTAACTTCTTTCAGCAGTTGTCTTAACAACCGCTGAAAGAAGTTAAGCCTCCGGCGGATGTCACGGAATCGGAAAGGAGTTCTTTTAAGGATGTTAGCCTAAGTTCGTCGCATCCATGCGACAACGGCTAACTGACCTGCATCGTGCAGGCCCAAGCACAAAGCCGATTCCAGACGAAAATATGCCGAGGCATATTTGATTAAAATATTTTTGACTTAGCTATTTCCAATCACAAAGACCTTAGGGGAGGAATTTATCATGGAACAAACAACAAACATTATTAAAGGTGGCGGCTTCTTAATCGAGGACGTTGAAATCGATCGTGTCATTACGCCAGAGGATTTTACAGATGAACAAAAAATGATTGCACAAACAACTCAGGACTATGTAACAAACGAAGTATTACCAGTCGTTGAAAATTTAGAAAATCATGAGTTCGAGCATTCAGTACGCTTATTAAAAACAGCAGGGGAGCTAGGTTTACTTGCAGCGGATGTACCAGAAGAATATGAAGGGCTTGGTTTAGATAAAATCTCTTCTGCACTTATCGCAGAAAAAATGTCGGTAGCAGGTGGTTTCTCGATTACACATGGTGCGCATGTTGGAATCGGTTCATTACCAATCGTATTATTCGGGAATCATGCACAAAAATCTAAGTATTTACCGAAGTTAGCTTCAGGTGAGTTAATTGCTGCCTATGCATTAACGGAGCCGGGCTCAGGTTCAGATGCATTAGGTGCAAAAACGACAGCGAAATTAAACGCAGCGGGCACGCATTACATCTTAAATGGTGAAAAGCAATGGATTACAAATGCAGGCTTTGCAGATGTCTTCGTAGTTTACGCGAAAATTGATGGTGAAAAGTTCACGGCATTCATTGTAGAACGCGCATACAAGGGCGTTTCGGTTGGTCCAGAAGAGAAGAAAATGGGGATTAAATCATCTTCAACTCGTACATTAATTTTAGAGGATGCAGAAGTACCAGTAGAAAACTTATTAGGTGAAATTGGTCGTGGCCATATTATTGCCTTCAATATTCTAAATGTAGGACGTTACAAACTTGGGGTAGGTACGGTTGGGGGTTCAAAGCGTGCATTTGAGCTTGCGGTAGCGTATACAAATCAACGTCAACAATTCAAAACACCAATTTCAAGTTTTAACTTAACGAAAGAAAAGTTAGCGACAATGGCATCACATATTTATGCATCGGAGTCTTTAAACTATCGTACAGTTGGTTACTTCGAAGATCGCTTAAGCCAGTTATCAGATGAAGAACAAAAAGATGGTATGGCAGTTGCAGGTGCCATTGCTGAGTACGCTATTGAATGTTCGATTGCGAAAGTATTCGGTTCAGAAACATTGGATTATGTGGCAGATGAAGCAGTACAATTACACGGTGGCTATGGCTTTATGGCTGAATATGAAGTAGAGCGTATTTACCGCGATTCACGTATTAACCGTATTTTTGAAGGAACAAATGAAATTAACCGCATGATTGTACCGGGTACATTCATGAAGAAAGCATTAAAAGGTGAATTACCGCTATTACAAGTAGCGCAAGACTTACAAAACGAATTATTAATGCTAATGCCTGAAGAAATTGGCGACGCAGCATTAGAACAAGAAAAATATTTAGTGAAAAACGCGAAGAAAATTGCGGTTCTTGCAGCGGGCGCGGCAGCACAACGTTTTGGTGCTAAACTAGATCAAGAGCAAGAAGTTTTGGTGAACATCGCAAATATTGCGAACCAATTATATGCAATGGAATCAGCGGTAATCCGTACGCAAAAAGCAATCGCGCGTGATGGTGAAGAAAAGGCGGCACAAAAAATTCTTTATACGCAAATTTTCTGCCAAGAAGCATTTGCAGAAATCGAAAAAGAAGCAAAAGAAACACTACTTGCGACAGTTGAAGGGGATGCAGGACGTATGATTTTATCTGCATTACGTAAATTAACACGTAATAATCCGTACAACTTAATTCCGAAAAAACGTGAAGCATCAGTGAAATTAATTGAAGCTGCTAAGTATGTTGTATAACCTATAAATGAGAATCGGATGTGGGACGCCGCATCCGATTTTTGAATTGTGTATGCGAATCCGTTACAATAGTGGAAAATAGATTGTAAAAAAGGAGCACTTTCATGACAATTCAATTGATTCAATATCCAAAATGTACAACTTGCAAAAAAGCACAAAAATGGTTCGATGAAAATGGGATTACATACGAAAATAGAAATATCGTTGAACAAACACCTTCTGTGGAGGAATTAGAATCGATTTATAAAGCGAGTGGCTTGCCTTTGAAGAAATTTTTCAATACATCTGGCATAAAGTATCGAGAGCTTGGCTTGAAGGATAAGTTGGAAACAATGACTGAAGAGGAGCAACTAGCATTACTTGCATCGGATGGTATGTTGATTAAAAGACCGCTTGTTACAGATGGTAAAAATTTAACATTAGGATTTAAGGAGTCTGACTTCTTAGAAACTTGGAAATAAACCGTGTAACATATTGAATTTCCGAACGATTTATGGCAAACTGAACATGAATATACTACATATTACTTGGAGGGATTTTCATGAACACACCGAAAGAATTGAAATATACTAAAGAGCACGAATGGGTAAAAATTGAGGATGGCAAAGCAACAATCGGTATTACGCACTTTGCACAATCTGAACTTGGCGACATCGTATTCGTTGAGCTTCCAGAAGCTGGCGACGATATTACAAAAGACCAACCATTCGGTAGCGTAGAATCTGTTAAAACAGTTTCAGAATTATATGCACCACTTTCAGGTAAAGTTGTATCAGTAAACGAAGAGTTATCTGACAATCCTGAGTTTGTTAACGAATCTCCATATGAGCAAGCATGGATGGTTGTTATCGAATTAACAAATGATGCTGAGTTAGAAGAATTAATGGATGCAGACGCATACACGCAATTAACTGAGCAATAATAATCCGTACGCTAAAATCTGTTTATGCAGGTTTTGGCGTTTTTTTTCATTTCAATACTATTGGAGGGGTTCCGAATGGAGAAATGTATTATCGTAGAAGGGCGGTCAGATAAACTTCAAATTGCCCCTTTACTAGCTGAACACGTTGTGATACTTTGTACGAATGGCACGATAAGTGAAGATGAATTAATTGCATTATTAACGCCGTACGAGCAATATGAAATGGTCACGATGTTCGATGTTGATAAAAATGGAGAGAAATTGCGCAAGTTGATGAATCGTACTTATTCTGAAGCACAGCATTTAATAATTCCAAAGCAATATATTGAAGTGGCTGAGACACCAGCGCCTATTTTAATTGAACTTCTTAAAGATGCGAAATTTTTAGTAAAAGAAGGATGACGGTAGTATGGATCAATGGACGAAAGAACAATGGATAGAGCAGGTACAAAGTGGAGAGCAATGTGCCTTTTATTTATATACACCACTATGTGGGACATGTGATGTAGCGTCAAAAATGTTAACAGTAATTGAGAATTTATTACCGGATGTGCCGATTGGAAAGGCGAATATTAACTATTTAGGTGATTTTGCCATGGAGATGCAGGTAGAAAGTGTCCCGTGTTTAATCATTGCGAATAATGGGGAAATCCAAGAAAAAATATATGCATTTCAATCCGTACCTTTTTTATATACATTGTTAAAAAAAGATTGACGTTCCTAATTTCACGTGATAGAGTATCATTTATAACAAAAAACTTAATAGCGTTACTCTTATAAAGAGAGGCGGAGGGAAGTGCCCTATGAAGCCCGGCAACCAGCATCGTATGATGAAAAGGTGCCAAATCACACAAAGTTTAAAGTTTAACTTTGAGAGATGAGAGAACGGTTCAACATAAATATGTGAAAACCTTTCTACTTGTCGTCGTAGAAAGGTTTTTTTGTTTTTTAAACAGTTTGAAAATTAAGTGAAACTGCTCGCGCGAAAAAAGGTGTTTTGCAAATAACGAATCAGTTATTTCAAATAAAGGAGTTCAAAAAATGATTGACTTACAAAATATATCGAAAGTTTATAAGACGAAAAACGGTGAACTAAAAGCTGTAGACCAAGTAAACTTATCGATTAAACAAGGCGAAATTTTCGGCATTATCGGTTACAGTGGTGCTGGTAAAAGTACGATGATCCGACTATTAAATGGTTTAGAAAAACCAACAGTGGGTTCGGTCATTATAAATGGAAACGATATTTCAAAGGCATCCGGGAAAAAGTTGCGAGATGCAAGACAAAAGATTAGCATGATTTTCCAACATTTCAATTTACTTTGGTCGCGTACGGTGGAAGATAATATTGCCTTTCCACTTGAAATTGCAGGCGTTCCAAAAGAACAACGAGCAAAACGTGTAGAAGAATTAATTGAGCTTGTTGGACTAGCAGGTCGAGGGAAAGCGTATCCTTCACAGTTATCAGGTGGTCAAAAGCAACGTGTCGGAATTGCCCGCGCACTTGCCAATAATCCGGAAGTTTTACTAGGTGACGAGGCAACATCTGCACTGGACCCAGAAACGACGGATTCAATTTTAGAACTGTTACTTGATATAAATAAAAAAATAGGATTGACGATTGTACTCATTACACACGAGATGCATGTTATCCGAAAAATTTGTGACCGTGTTGCCGTAATGGAAGCGGGTAAAGTAGTGGAGCAAGGCGAGGTTCTCCAAGTATTCCAAAATCCTCAAGCACCGATTACGAAAAACTTTATGGCGCAAATATCTGGAGAAACACAAGAAATACAAGCGTCACTTGAGCAAATTTTAGCCAACTATCCATCAGGGAAAATTGTAAAGCTAGGCTTTGTCGGTCAAACAACAGAGCAACCTGTTATTTCACAAATCATTAAGCAATTTGATATTGTCGTGAATATTGTACATGGCAAAATTTCAAATACGACAAGTGGCCCGCTCGGTACATTGTTTGTTCATATTGAAGGATCGAATGACCAAATTAACGCCGCTTTAGAAGTACTTGCGCAACATAAAGTTCAAACGGAGGTGATTGGACATGATTGAACAATTATTTCCGAATGTAGATTGGGCAAAGATGCTCGATGCAACATATGAAACGATTTATATGACGGTTATCGCAACCGCCGTGACATTTGTACTTGGTTTAATCATCGGGATTGTCCTATTTTTAACGAGTGATAATCAGCTATGGGCAAATAAAATCGTCCATTTCCTAACGGGGTCAGTCGTGAATATTTTCCGTTCGATTCCATTTATCGTATTAATTATTTTACTCATCCCATTCACGAAATTTTTACTTGGCACAATTCGAGGTGCCAATGCGGCATTACCAGCACTAATTATTGGTGCAGCCCCGTTCTATGCGCGGATGGTGTTGATCGCATTGCGTGAAATTGATAAAGGTGTGATTGAGGCAGCTCGTTCAATGGGGGCAAAAACGTCGACAATTGTATGGAAGGTACTCATTCCAGAAAGTTTGCCAGCATTGATTTCGGGTCTTACAGTAACGGCTGTTGCACTTGTAGGTTACACAGCGATGGCAGGGATTATTGGGGCAGGTGGACTGGGTACATCAGCATTTTTAGATGGCTTCCAACGTAACCGCCAAGACGTAACATTCGTGGCAACCGTTTTAATTTTAATCATCGTATTTATTATTCAGTATATTGGTGATGTCATTACCACAAAAGTAGATAAACGATAGTTCATGGCTCAAGCCGTAATTATAGAAAATACGTTTTGCATTATTTCTAACGATCATAACAGACGCGCGCTTTATAAAAGTGCCTTTCTGTAATGTCTAATGACTGAAAATAGGGAATGTTATGTGAAACGATAAAAAGAAAAAGGTAGGTAGGAGAAAATGAAAAAATTATTATCAAGTGTTTTATTAGGAGCATCAGTATTAGCTTTAGCAGCATGTAGTTCAGATGAAGAAACATTAATAGTAGGTGCTTCAAATACACCGCATGCAGTTATTTTAGAGCAAGTAAAACCAATTTTAAAAGAGCAAGGTATTGAACTTGAAATTGAACCTTATACAGATTATGTTTTACCAAACCAAGATCTTGACTCAGGTGATATAGATGCTAACTTCTTTCAACATATTCCGTATTACGAAGGGCAAATTGCAGATTTCGACTATGACTTTGCAAATGCGGGCGAAATTCACATTGAGCCAATCGGAATTTATTCGAAAAAATATAAAACATTAGAAGAACTTCCAGAAGGTGCTTTAGTATTACTATCAAATTCTGTATCTGATCACGGTCGTATGCTGTCATTACTTGAAGCAAAAGGATTAATCACACTTGCAGATGGTATTGATAAAACAAAAGCTGAAATTAAAGATGTTAAAGAAAATCCAAAAAACTTGAAATTTGATTACAATACAGCTCCAGAACTTTTAGTGCAAATGTACGAAAATGACGAGGGTGACGCAGTATTAATCAACTCAAACTTTGCAATTGATAATGGCATTAACCCATTAGAAGATTCAATCGCAATTGAATCAAGCGATGAGTCACCATATGTAAACATTATTGCAGTGCAATCAAAAGATAAAGATTCAAAAGAAATTAAAGCGTTAGTAGACGCTTTACATTCAAAAGAAGTGCAAGACTTCATTTTAGAAAATTGGGGCGGTTCAGTCGTACCAGTTACAAAATAATTGAAAAAAATTCCCGCAAACTGTATAAAAAGTTGCGGGAATTTTTTATTGAAATCCGGATACGCGTGAATAAAATTGTGCAACGAAATCTAAAAATATTTCTTCGGAAGGAGCGAGTACTCTTGTCGTTGGTGTAATAATTCCGACATTTCGGCGAATTGCTGGATTGGCAATCGGTATTCTTACAGTCATTCGGGGTGTTGAATCATACAGTGAGCTTTCTGGTAATAAAGACACGCCAATCCCCGCAGCAACTAACCCTTTTAATGCATCCATATCTTCGCCTTCAGAAGTGATTTTTGGAACAAAGCCAGCAGATTTACAAGCATCCACGGCTACTTTGTGTAAAATATAGCCTTCTGGAAACATGACGAAATGATCATGACGCAATTCGATTAAGTTAATATTTTCCCTTTTCGCGAGTAGATGATTTGCTGGGAGTAGTGCGTGAATGTTTTCACTAAAAAGTACAGTTGTATTTAGTGTTTCATCTTTTGGTGGTAATGGGCCGAGTAAAGCTAAATTCAATTCGCGATTTTTAACAGCCTCAATTAAATACTTATAAGATCCTTGGCGTAAATGGAAGGAAACGTCTGGATATTCCTTTTTAAATGCGGAAATAATGGTAGGAAGTACATAGCTTGCCAAACTTGTTGGGAACCCGACTTTAATCGTACCTTTAGCAGGATCTAAATATTCCTCGACTTGTTTTGCAGCAAAATCAATCGCTTTGAGCGCAACAATCGTGTGTTCTAAAAAAGTTTTGCCAATCGGCGTTAACTTGACATTACGTCCAACTCGCTCAAAAAGTGGGGCGCCGAGCTCTTCTTCTAAATTGGCGATTTGTCTACTAATTGCGGATTGAGCAACACGTAAATGTTCCGCAGCTTCAGAAATATGCTCGCGTTCTGCTACCGCCACAAAATAACGTAACTGTCTTAATTCCAAATTTTCCACCTCTATTATCTATAAAGAAGATTGATTCTAATGAAAACTATATAGGATTTTCAAAACTTTACAATGTAAATCTAATTATGAAGTATCGGAAGTAAGGCGTTTTTTTAGAATAGAGAAGTGAAATTGATTCTCAGTTGCAAGTTTCCTATTGAAAATAATAAATTAAAATAAAACACTATATTAATAGTAGAAACGACTTGGAGAAAAGAATAATTAAAGAATCTACTAGAAATATTAATTAAAATCATTCTAAACTATTTGCAACCAATCACCTTTTCAGTTAAGATTGGATATGACAATAAATTAGCATAGGTGTATACCGTGCAAATGAATATTTGGAGGTAATTTAATGGCAACTTTAGAGATTAAAGATCTTCACGTTGAAATCGACGGAAAAGAGATTTTAAAAGGTTTAAACTTAACAATCAACACAAATGAAGTACACGCAATCATGGGTCCAAACGGTACTGGTAAATCAACATTAGCATCAGCAATCATGGGTCATCCTAAATATGAAGTAACGCAAGGTGAAGTACTAATCGATGGTGAAAACGTACTTGACATGGAAGTGGACGAGCGTGCAAAAGCGGGCCTTTTCCTAGCAATGCAATATCCATCTGAAATTCCTGGTGTTACAAACGCTGACTTCTTACGTTCTGCAATCAATGCACGTCGAGAAGAAGGCGATGAAATTTCTCTTATGAAATTCATCCGTGAATTAGATAAAACGATGGACTTTTTAGAAATGCCAGAAGAAATGTCTCAACGTTATTTAAACGAAGGCTTCTCTGGTGGTGAGAAAAAGCGTAACGAAATTTTACAAATGATGATGATCAAACCTACTTTCGGTATTTTAGATGAAATCGACTCAGGTTTAGATATCGACGCATTAAAAGTAGTATCAAAAGGTATTAACCAAATGCGCGGTGAAGGCTTCGGTTGCTTAATGATCACTCACTACCAACGTCTACTTAACTACATCACGCCTGATCATGTACACGTAATGATGCAAGGTAAAGTTGTAAAATCGGGTGGAGCAGAGCTTGCACAACGTTTAGAAGCAGAAGGCTATGAGTGGATTAAACAAGAGTTAGGGATCGAAAACACTGACGCTGTAACAGAAGAAGCATAATTAGGAGGACGAATGAGATGACGGTTGAAACAAAATTAGCGTTATCAGCACAAGAAGTACGCTCGTTCTCTGAAAAGAATAATGAACCAGCAGCATTCGCTGATTTTCGCGTAAGCGCATTAGAAAAAGCTGCAGCGCTTGAATTACCAAAACCAGATAGAACGAATATTACAAAATGGAATTTCGTAGACTTCCCTGCACATACTGTAGAAAGTGCTGTGTATACGTCACTAGACGAATTACCGGAAGAAGTAAAGGCTGTAATTGATACAGAAGGTCAACAAAACCTTTACATTCAACGCAATAATACACCTGCATTTATTAAAGTTTCTGAAGAACTTACAAATAAAGGCGTTATTTTTACGGATATTCAAACAGCAATTCGTGAACATGCTGACTTAGTAGAAAAATACTTCATGACAACAGCGGTAAAAGTGGATGAGCATAAGTTAACGGCTTACCATGCGGCACTTGTAAACGGCGGTATTTTCGTTTATGTTCCACGCAATGTTGTAATAGAAGAGCCATTACAAGTTGTGTTTGTGAATGACGATGCAAAAGCTTCTTTATTCAATCACGTACTTGTTGTAGCTGAAGAATCTTCAGCTGTTACATATGTAGAAACATATATTTCTACATTTGAACAAGCAGAAGGCCAAGTGAACGTTGTAACAGAAGTCATCGCAAAAGATAATGCACACGTTACGTTCGGTGCGGTTGATACATTAGCAAAAGGTTTCACTGCTTATATGAACCGTCGTGGACATGCAATGCGCGATGCAAAAATTGACTGGGCATTAGGTTTAATGAATGATGCGAATACAATTTACGACAATACAACGAACTTAATCGGAGACAACTCAACATCAGATTTCAAGATGGCAACAGTTGGTCGCGGTGAGCAAAAATTAAACTTTACAACTACAATTCGTCAATGGGGTAAAAACTCTGACGGTCAAATTTTAAAACACGGCGTTATGAAAGATGCCGCTCAATCTATTTTCAACGGAATTGGACACATTATGCACGGTGGTACAAAAGCAAATGCAGAGCAAGAATCTCGCGTATTAATGCTTTCTGAAAAAGCGCGTGGCGATGCTAACCCGATTCTTTTAATTGATGAAGACGATGTAACAGCAGGACACGCAGCATCTGTTGGACGTGTTGACCCGACTCAACTTTACTACTTAATGAGCCGTGGTATTTCTAAAGCAGAAGCAGAGCGCCTTGTCATTCATGGATTCCTTGCGCCAGTTGTTGCTAACTTACCAATCGAAGGTGTTAAAAAACAGCTGACGGAGGTTATCGAAAGGAAAGTTCGATAATGATACCAAAAGATATTAAAAGTTATTTCCCGATTTTAAATCAAGAAATTAATGGTCATCCGCTTGTTTATTTAGATAGCGCAGCGACATCACAAAAGCCAATCCAAGTGATCGAAGCGTTAACGAATTACTATAACTTAGACAATTCAAATGTACATCGTGGTGTACATACACTTGGAAATCGTGCAACGGATTCTTATGAAGGTGCACGTGAAAAGGTTCGTAAGTTTATAAACGCTGCTTCAATGCAAGAAATTATTTTTATGCGCGGTACAACAACTGCATTAAATACAGTTGCTGGTGGCTATGGTCGCCAAAATATTGTTGAAGGTGATGAAATTGTCATTACGTACATGGAACATCACTCGAATATAATACCGTGGCAGCAACTTGCTAAAGATAAAGGAGCTGTCCTGAAATATATTGAGCTTGAAGCAGATGGCACGATTTCAATAGAAAAAGCACGCGAAGCCATTACAGCAAAAACGAAAATTGTTTCAGTTATGTATGTATCCAACGTATTAGGCTCTATCAATCCAGTGAAAGAAATTGCAAAAATAGCGCATGAAAACGGCGCAATCATGGTTGTAGATGGTGCACAAGCAGCACCACATATGAAGATCGATGTACAAGATTTAGACTGTGACTTCTTTGCATTTTCAGGGCATAAAATGTGTGCTCCAACTGGAATTGGTGTACTATATGGGAAAAAGGCGCTACTTGAAAACATGGAACCAGTTGAGTTTGGTGGGGAAATGATCGACTTCGTAGGATTACAGGAATCAACATGGAAAGAGTTACCGTGGAAATTTGAAGGCGGTACACCAATTATTGCAGGCGCTATCGGTTTAGGTGCAGCAATTGACTTCTTAGAGGAAATTGGTTTAGATAACATCGCGGCGCATGAGCATCATTTAGCAGGCTATGCGATGGATCAGCTTTCGACAATTGATGGTTTAACGATTTTCGGTCCAACTGATCCAATGAAACGATGCGGCTTAGTGACATTCAATTTAGATGATGTGCATCCACATGATGTTGCAACGGTTCTAGATATGAGTGGAATTGCCGTTCGTGCAGGTCATCACTGTGCTCAACCATTAATGAAATGGCTTCAAGTAACTGCAACAGCTCGTGCAAGCTTCTACATGTACAATGACGAAGCAGATATTGATGCATTAGTTGCAGGATTGCGCTCGGCGAAGGAGTATTTTGGCGATGTCTTTTAATAACTTAGATCAACTATACCGTTCCGTAATTATGGATCACTATAAAAACCCTCGTAACAAAGGGTCTTTAGATGAAAATACTGTAACAATTGATATGAATAACCCAACATGTGGTGACCGTATCCATTTAACACTAAAATTAAATGATGGCATTGTAGAAGATGCGAAATTTGACGGCGAAGGTTGCTCGATTTCGATGTCTTCAGCATCTATGATGACGCAAATTGTTAAAGGGAAAAAATTGGACGAAGCACTTGAACTTGCAGGCATTTTCTCGAAAATGATGCTTGGTGAAGACTTCGACGATGAAAAATATGATCTTGGGGATGTAGAAGCACTACAAGGTGTAGCGAAATTCCCAGCACGAATTAAATGCGCTACATTGGCTTGGAAAGCAATGGAAAAAGGCGTAAACAACGAAAAGAACTAAAATAATAAAAGTAGGGTAAAGGTATATTATTGAACTCGCTTTAGAAACATTTATTTTAGCACTTCTCATTTTATGAACGGAGGAGAAAAACATGGCGAAAAAAATGCCTGATATCGGCGATTACAAATATGGTTTCCATGATAAGGACGTTTCGATTTTCCGTTCTGAACGTGGATTGACAGAAGAAATCGTACGTGAAATCTCAAGTATGAAAGAAGAGCCACAGTGGATGCTTGACTACCGCTTAAAAGCTCTTGAAAAATTCTATGAAATGCCAATGCCTCAATGGGGTGGCGATCTTGCATCATTAAACTTCGATGAAATTACGTATTATGTAAAGCCATCTGAAGCTACGCAAAAATCTTGGGATGAAGTACCTGAAGAAATCAAAGCAACTTTTGATAAATTAGGTATTCCTGAAGCAGAACAAAAATATCTTGCGGGTGTATCTGCTCAGTATGAATCTGAAGTAGTTTACCATAACATGAAGCAAGACCTAACTGATATGGGGATTATCTTCAAAGATACAGACTCAGCACTAAAAGAAAATGAAGAAATCTTCAAAAAACACTGGGGTACTGTAATCCCTTATACGGATAATAAATTCTCTGCATTAAATTCTGCAGTATGGTCAGGTGGATCGTTCATCTACATGCCAAAAGGTGTTAAATTAGATACACCACTGCAAGCTTACTTCCGTATTAACTCTGAAAATATGGGTCAATTCGAACGTACGCTAATTATCGTAGACGAAGGCGCATCTGTACACTATGTTGAAGGGTGTACTGCTCCTGTTTATACGACAAACTCACTACACTCAGCGGTAGTAGAAATTATCGTTAAAAAAGATGCATATTGCCGTTATACAACAATCCAAAACTGGGCGAACAACGTGTATAACTTAGTTACAAAGCGTACGGTTGTTGAAGCGAACGGTACAATGGAATGGATTGATGGTAACATTGGTTCAAAATTAACGATGAAATACCCAGCATGTATCCTTAAAGGTGAAGGCGCTCGTGGTATGACATTATCGATTGCCATTGCAGGTAAAGGTCAACACCAACACGCTGGTGCGAAAATGATTCACTTAGCACCAAACACGTCGTCAACAATCGTATCTAAATCGATTGCTAAACAAGGCGGTAAAGTAACGTATTTAGGTCAAGTGAAATTCGGTAAAAATGCAACAGGTGCACGTGCGAACATCGAATGTGACACATTAATCATGGATAACGAATCAACTTCTGATACAATTCCATACAACGAAATTTTAAATGATAACGTATCTTTAGAGCATGAAGCAAAAGTTTCAAAAGTATCTGAAGAGCAATTATTCTACTTAATGTCTCGTGGTATTTCTGAGCTTGAAGCGACAGAAATGATCGTAATGGGCTTCATCGAGCCATTCACAAAAGAATTACCAATGGAATACGCAGTAGAAATGAACCGTCTTATCAAGTTTGAGATGGAAGGTTCTATCGGGTAATATAGAAAAGGCTGTTTTAGACAAAAATCTAAAGCAGCTTTTTTTTATTGAAATCATTATCTTTCTATATAAAGTGCGTCGTTATTGAGGAAGACTTTTTTACGTAAAATTCATCCCGATTTATTTATCAGAAAAATTTAAAAATAACGTTGACAAAACGAGGAGGATGAAATAACATAATACATATAGAAATACTAAGAATTAAAGTAGCTCACTAGAAAAACTAGAGGCTGCTCAATTACGCAGAGGTCCCCTTCTGTAAAATTGAGCAGCTTTTTATTTCCCTTTAAAACATACTTAACAAATAGGTTTAATTTTAATGGATGGATTACTTATAAAACTGGAGGGGAAATTTATGAAAAAAAGAAGGTTCGCACAGCATACAGTAATCCTTATTACGTCTTTAGCGTTTTTAACCGCTTGCGGACAGGGGGCAGCGTCTGATTCTGTAAAATTATTAAATGTTTCCTATGACCCGACCAGGGAACTGTATCAAGAGTTTAATGAAGAATTTGTTACATATTGGGAACAGAAAACAGGGCAAGAGGTAATCATTAGTCAATCACACGGTGGTTCGGGAAGCCAAGCACGCTCTGTCATGGATGGTTTAGATGCAGATGTCGCTACTCTTGGATTAGCTTACGATATTGATGCAATTGCAAATCAAAAATTAATTGATCAAGACTGGATTGAGCGACTAGAAAACAACTCGGCTCCCTACACGTCGACAATCGTATTTTTAGTACGTAAAGGCAATCCCAAGAACATTAAAGATTGGGATGATTTAACGAACAAAAATGTATCAGTCATCACACCGAATCCTAAAATATCCGGTGGCGCACGCTGGAATTACTTAGCTGCTTGGGGCTATGCACTAGAAAAATACAATGATAATGAAAAGAAGGCACAGAAATTTGTATCAAAAATATATAAAAATGTAGAGGTGTTAGATTCTGGAGCACGTGGATCTACAACAACCTTTGTGGAAAAAGGGATTGGAGATGTTTTGATTACGTGGGAGAATGAGGCGTTTTTAGCGTTAGATGAACTAGGAGAAGATGGGTTACAACTGGTTGCTCCTTCTATTAGTATTTTAGCCGAACCTTCTGTTGCAGTAGTTGATCGTGTAGTAGATAAAAAAGGCACAAGAGAAGTAGCGGAAAGTTATTTAGAGTATTTATATACAGACGTTGGTCAGGAAATAGTAGCGAAAAATTATTACCGCCCTCGTTCACAACAGGTAATGGCGAAATATAAAGATAAATTTCCGGAAATTGAGTTATTCACTATTGACGACAAGTTTGGAAGTTGGAAAGAGGCGCAAGAAAAGCATTTCGACGATGGTGGTATATTTGACTCCATTTATGAGTAATCGGAAAAGTTAGGTGGTGGAGCGCGTGAAGAAAAAGCACAAAAAAAGGAACATATTACCTGGGTTTGGTCTTTCAATGGGCATTACGACGCTATATATTAGCTTATTTATTTTAATCCCGTTGTCCATGGTGTTTATTGAGTCTTCAAAGCTAGGGTGGTCAGAATTTTGGCAAGTTGTTACGAATGAACGGATGATGCATGCTTATAAAATTTCGTTTGCAACATCGTTTGCGGCGGCATTATTGAATGGCATATTTGGCTTTATTATTGCTTGGGTATTAGTACGCTACCGCTTTCCAGGTAAGCGATTAATTGATGGTTTGATTGATTTACCCTTTGCTCTGCCAACTGCAGTTGCTGGGATTGCATTGACGACATTGTATGCACAGGATGGCTGGCTCGGACAATACTTTATGGCAATAGGCATTAAAATTTCATTTACGCCACTTGGTATTATGATTGCCTTAATGTTTATAGGTCTGCCGTTTGTTGTGCGGATGGTGCAGCCGGTGCTAGAAAATCTGGAGCGAGAAGTAGAAGAAGCTGCCTCAAGCTTAGGTGCAACTAAGCAACAAACTTTTTTGAAAGTTATTTTTCCAGAAGTATTACCGGCTTTGCTCGCTGGATTTTCGTTAGCGTTTGCGCGGGGGTTAGGCGAATATGGTTCCGTTGTTTTTATTGCAGGAAATATGCCAATGAAAACAGAAATTGCCCCTCTGATGATCATGACAAAGCTTGAACAATTTGATTATGCAGGAGCTACAGCGATTGCGGTAGTAATGTTACTCGTTTCTTTTATTTGTTTAATTTTTATTAATTTACTTCAAAAGTGGAGCAGAAAGCATGAATTGCAAGATGAATAGGAGGTGAGTTAGTTGTGACGGTAGATGTTTCGAAATATGGGGAAAACCGAATGCAATACGTAACGCATAAAAAGAAACAAGTAAATTGGACGAAGCGGATTTTGGTTACTGTGATGTTGCTGTATTTAAGTTTATTTCTCTTAGTTCCACTTGTCTTTATTTTTACGAAAGCATTTGAACAAGGGGCAGCCGTTTATTTTGCGGCGATTACGGAGAGAGATGCCTTATCTGCTGTAAAGTTAACGCTACTTGTTGCGATTATTACAGTGCCACTGAATACAATTTTCGGCGTCGCGGCAGCGTGGTGCATTACGAAGTTCCAATTTAGAGGGAAGCAACTATTATTATCCCTCATTGAATTACCATTTGCTGTATCACCAGTTATTGCGGGTTTAGTTTTTGTCTTGTTCTTTAGTCCGCGTGGAGTACTCGGACCGCTACTTACCGATTGGGGAATCAAAGTTATTTTTTCTGTACCTGGCATTATTATTGCGACGATGTTTGTCACATTGCCATTTGTGGCACGTGAGCTCATTCCTGTGATGCAGGCGCAAGGAAGTGCAGAAGAAGAGGCCGCGATTTCACTTGGTGCAAATGGTTGGCAAATGTTTTTCCGAGTAACGCTACCAACGATCAAATGGGGGCTTCTGTACGGCATGATCTTATGTAATGCCCGAGCAATCGGGGAATTTGGTGCGGTGTCCGTTGTATCTGGTCGAATTAGAGGGATGACAAACACAATGCCATTACATGTAGAAATACTTTATAACGAATATCAATTTTCCGCTGCTTTTGCGTTTGCTTCATTGATGTCATTACTCGCATTTTTAACGTTAATTGTGAAGTCTTGGATTGAATGGCGAACGGAAAAAGAACAACAAGTATAAGAATGGGTGATGGAAAGTGTCGATAGAAATATGCAATGTAACGAAGCACTATGGCTCGTTTCAGGCATTAACTGATATCAATTTAACTATTCCTAAAGGGGAGCTCGTAGCATTACTTGGCCCTTCAGGTTCTGGTAAGACGACTCTATTACGTATCATTGCAGGTCTAGAGTCGATTGAAGAAGGTGGTATTTTGTTTGATGGTAAAGATTTAAGCGAAGTTCATGTTAATCAGCGTGATGTAGGCTTTGTGTTCCAGCATTATGCATTATTTAAGCATATGACTGTATTTGATAATATTGCATTCGGCTTAAATATACGTAAAAAAAGGCTACGTCCATCGAAAAAAGAAATTGAACAGAAAGTAAACGAACTTTTAGATTTAGTAAAATTAAGCGGTTTTGCACATCGCTACCCTACTCAGCTTTCAGGTGGTCAACGGCAACGAGTAGCTCTGGCTAGAGCCTTAGCAGTAGAACCGAAAATACTATTGCTAGATGAGCCATTCGGTGCACTAGATGCAAAGGTGCGTAAAGAATTACGCAGATGGTTACGAAAATTGCACAATGAAATCCATGTCACGAGTGTATTCGTAACGCATGATCAAGAAGAGGCGTTAGATGTAGCGGACCGGATTGTCATTATGAATAAAGGGAAAATCGAGCAGCTCGGTACGCCATCTGAAGTATATGATAAGCCGGCTAGTCCATTTGTATATGACTTTTTAGGTAATGTGAATTTATTCCACGGGCGCCTACATAAAGGGAAATTGGATTTAGGCTCAGCAACGTTTGATGCACCAGATCATTTACATGCAAACGATAAAGAAGCGATTGGATATGTTCGCCCGCATCATTTAACCATTGAACGAGAGAAGCAAAGTGAAGAAGCGATTGCAGCTAAAATTTCATTTATGCATTCAATCGGTCCAACATGGCATATTGAAATGAAACGTGAAGATAGTGAGGCCTATGTAGAAGTAGAGCTAAGCAAGGAAGATTATGCACAGCTCCAATTGAAGGTAGGAGAAGTTGTTTATGTTAGTCCTAAAGAAGTGAAAGTATTCATTCCTGAGGACTTTGTAATTTAAGGGGGGATTTGCTTGTTGACGTACGAAGCATGGCAAAAGCTGAACATCTCATTTGACATTGATGAAACTTATAAAGGCGCTCTGCAAGTTTTAGAGTGGAGCTATAAGGAATATGGAAATGACATCGTGTATGCGTGTAGCTTTGGCATTGAAGGAATTGTGTTAATTGATTTGATTGCGAAAGTACAGCCCAATGCACAAATTGTGTTTTTAGATACGGATGTACATTTTAAAGAAACATATGAAACGATTGAGCATGTCCGTGAGAAGTATCCAACGCTCCAAATTGTATTAAAGAAGCCTGCCCTAACTTTAGAACAACAAGCGAAGCAATACGGCGATAAATTATGGGAAACGAATCCAAATCAATGCTGTAAAATTCGAAAGCTCGGTCCATTAAATGAAGTATTAACGGGTGAGAAAGCATGGATATCTGGTCTGCGTCATGAGCAGTCAGAAACACGGAAAAATGTCGAGTTTATCAATAAAGATGACCGTTTCCAATCCATTAAAATATGTCCGCTTATTCACTGGACCTGGAAGGATGTATGGCGATATGTTTCGAAGTATGAATTAACATATAACGTCCTGCACGACCAAGGATATCCAAGCATCGGCTGTTCACATTGCACAAAGCCAGCTTTTACAGCGGAAGATTTACGCTCCGGCAGATGGCAAGGGCAAGGTAAAACGGAATGTGGATTGCACGGTTAACTTGATTCAACCCCTGGCTAAATCAAGTTGAGCCCCGGCGGATTAATTTTGCTCGATTTTGAAAGGAGATAAAGTAAATGAATGAACAGACCCACCTCGATCAACTGGAGGCAGAAGCAATATATATTATTCGAGAAGTAGCCGCGGAATGTGAAAATCCTGTAATGCTTTATTCAATAGGAAAGGATAGCTCTGTAATGCTTCACTTAGCGATGAAAGCTTTTTATCCTGAGAAGCCGCCATTTCCATTTCTACACATCGACACAACGTGGAAATTTAAGGAGATGATAGAATTCAGAGATTGTCGTGCAAAAGAATTAGGAATTGAAATGTTAGTCCACAAAAATGAAGAGGGGCTATTGCAAGGTATCAATCCGTTCGATCACGGTTCTGCATATACAGATATTATGAAAACAGAAAGCTTGAAGCAGGGCTTGAATAAGTATGGGTTTTCGGCGGCTTTTGGTGGAGGAAGACGAGACGAGGAAAAATCGCGTGCAAAGGAACGAATTTTTTCTTTCCGGAATAAAAACCATGCATGGGATCCAAAAAACCAACGACCTGAGATGTGGAAGTTATATAATACAAAAATTCATAAAGGGGAAAGCATCAGAGTATTCCCCATTTCGAACTGGACCGAAAAAGATATTTGGCAATATATTCATAGAGAAAATATCGACATCGTACCTCTCTATTTTGCAAAGGAAAGACCTGTCGTGTACCGTGAAGGCAATTATGTGATGGTAGATGATGAACGCATGCGAATCGAATCAAATGAAGAAGTACTGATGAAAAAGGTTCGTTTTCGTACATTAGGTTGTTACCCTCTTACAGGCGGTATTGAATCGGAGGCCGTTACGTTAGAAGAAATTATTGAAGAAACATTAGGAGCAGTTACATCAGAACGTACAACTCGTGTTATCGATCAAGAAGCTGTTGGAAGTATGGAAAGACGCAAGCGAGAGGGGTATTTCTAAAATGAAAAGCTTATTGAAATTTATTACATGTGGGAGTGTAGATGATGGGAAATCTACATTAATTGGTCATATGTTATATGATGCGAAGCTGCTGTTTGCCGATCAAGAAAAAGCACTAGAATTAGATAGTAAAGTAGGGAGTCGAGGAGGGGAAATTGACTATTCACTCCTTCTTGATGGGCTATTAGCAGAAAGAGAACAAGGGATTACAATCGATGTTGCTTATCGCTATTTTACGACAGGTCATCGTTCGTTTATCGTAGCAGATACGCCGGGACACGAGGAATATACACGTAATATGGCTGTAGGAGCATCGTTTGCAGATCTTGCCATTATTTTAGTCGACGCGACAAAAGGTGTGATTACTCAAACGAAACGCCATGCTCGTATTTGTGCATTAATGGGCGTGAAGCATATTGTGCTAGCTGTTAATAAAATGGACTTAATTGGTTTTGGTCAAGCACGATTTAATGCCATACAGGATGATTTCAAACAGCTAACGAAGGACTTCCAACTTGAAAGTGTTCAGGCGATTCCGGTTTCGGCTACAAACGGGGATAATTTGACAAAATACTCGGAGCATACCCCTTGGTACGATGGATTAGCACTACTTACTTATTTAGAAAATGTCGATGTTCGTAAAGACAATAAACAAAACGATTTCATAATGCCTGTACAGCGTGTTAGTCGACCTGACCATACATTCCGTGGTTTTCAAGGGCAAGTTGAAGCTGGAACGATTTCAGTAGGCGATGAAATTACGACGCTACCAAGTAATGAAAAGGCAAACGTGAAAAGTATTTTATTAACAAATAGGGAAGTGCAATCAGCTAGTATAGGGCAGCCAATTGCTGTTCAATTAGATAGAGAAGTGGATGTTTCGCGCGGATGTGTTTTGACAACAGCTAATAACATTGAAGCGGCTGATTTGTTTATCGCTCAAATTTTATGGATGGATGATACGAATCTCTTACCTGGTAAGCAGTACTTGGTCAAAATCGGTACAAAAATCATTCTTGGTACAGTCTTATCGATTCAACATAAGGTAGAAATTAATACAGGGGAGTATTTAAAAGCAGAGAAAATCGTAAAAAATGAATTAGCAACATGTGAAATTGCTCTATCTGAAAAAGTAGTATTTGACTCATTTAAACGAAATAAAGCACTAGGTAGTTTTATATTAATTGATCGTGTGACAAATATGACGTCTGCATGTGGCATAGTAAATAGAGCTGTTCAGCATTCGGAAAATGTTATTTGGCAAAAGACAGATATCACACGTGAAATTCGTGCAAAGCAAAAAGGTCATGTTCCACTCACATTATGGTTTACCGGACTTTCTGGTTCGGGTAAATCAACGCTCTCGAATGAAGTGGAAAAACGGTTAGTTTCTTTAGGCTATCATACAATGCTACTAGATGGCGATAATGTTCGACTTGGATTAAATAAGGATTTAGGTTTTGACGAGGCGGGACGTGTGGAAAATATTCGACGTATCGCAGAAGTGGCGAAGCTGATGAATGATGCAGGCTTGATTCCGTTAACGTCATTTATTTCGCCATTTGAGAGGGACCGCGCCTATGCGAAAAAGATTATTGGTGAGTCCTATATTGAAATTTACGTCAGTACACCACTTGAAGTTTGTGAAGAACGTGATGTTAAAGGATTATACAAAAAAGCAAGAGCAGAGGAAATTCAGCATTTCACAGGAATATCAAGTCCATATGAGGCACCGAGGAATCCGGATATTGCAATTGATACAAGTAATTATTCGTTAGAGGATGCAACGGATTATTTAGTAAAAGAGATTCTTAAGATCCTATCATAAAAGTTAAGCTCCTCCCTATATTTTGTTAGACATCATCATAAGAACTATTTTAGGGAGGATTTTTCATTACGGTACTCTTCTGTTTGGAAATGAATCATCTGATATTTAAGTTGTCATTCGACTGAGCTGTTACGATATGGAAGGAATTTTTTAAATGCACTTTATTGTATTGCAGAGGTGAATGGGTCCCGTACTCTTCAACCTTCCCTCCGCTATACGTTACAATAGCTTCACCTGCCGCTGTATCCCATTCCATTGAATAGCTTAATCGTGGATAAATATGTGCAACACCTTCAGCAATAAGGCACATTTTAATTGAGCTACCTGCTTTGATAATATGTACATCACCCACTTGTTGTTGAATTTGATCAATATAGGCTTGTGTATCACTAGAAAAATGCGATCGACTTACAACAATACCTAATGATTTTCGTGAATGAAAAATGGGTAATTTTTCGGCAGCTTTGATTAATTCGGCTTCACTATAAATAGTGGATAGCGTCGCGCGGCAATTGGATAATTTATATGAACCATGCCAGCTACTTGCAAAATACATAAGATCTTGTGCCGGTGAATAAATAACGCCCAAAATCGGTGTGCCCTTTTCAATAAGCGCGATATTGACTGTGAATTCACCGTTACGCTTAATAAATTCTTTTGTGCCATCTAAAGGATCAATGAGCCATGCAGTATGCCAATGCTTTCGTTGTTGATAGTTTGGCAAATCGCCTTCTTCGCTTATTAATGGAATGTTTGGATATTGTATAGATAGTTGCTGACAAATAGAGTGATGCGATTTTTTATCAGCAATGGTTACTGGGGACGCATCATTTTTATAGTCAACTTCTACGCTATCTGAATGATACACATCTAAAATATGCTTACCCGCTTCAAATGCTATTTTAACAATATCTAATACTTTAACTAATTGGTTAACCATGGAAGAAACCTCCTATTCGGTATGATTCTAACATAATCGATAGGAATACTCAACATTGATGGCGATCGTGTGGGTGCTTCAGTTTATTTAAGATGTTAACCTTAATGGATTATTCATAATTTATAACCATGTAATTTTATAGGAATTGTTGTATTTCGTGTGGATATTAGATAATATATACATCAACATAGATAGTTTTAAATATTCAGATTATGGAAGGGGTGTTTATATGGGGAAGGTTTATATTGTTGGAGCGGGGCCTGGAGATGTGGAACTTATCACAGTTAAGGGGCTTCGGTGTATTAAAGAAGCTGATGTTATTTTCTATGATCGTTTAATTAATAAGGAGTTATTGGAATATGCAAAGCCGAATGCAAAACTGATCTATTGTGGAAAGCTACCGAATCGTCATGCCATGATTCAAGAGCACATTAATTATTCACTTGTGCAATACGCTAGTCAAGGGAAAATAGTTACACGTTTAAAGGGAGGAGATCCATTTGTTTTTGGGCGAGGTGGTGAAGAGGCAGAAGTACTTGCAGCACATCAGATCCCGTTCGAAATCGTACCTGGTATTACATCAGGCATTGCAGCACCAGCTTATGCAGGTATACCAGTGACACATAGAGATTACAGTTCAAGCTTTGCAATTGTCACAGGGCATATGCGTGAAGGGAAGGAGGATTCAATAAAATGGGAAAGCTTGGCGACAGGGGTAGATACGTTAGCAATTTATATGGGCGTTGGAAATTTACCATATATATGCTCACAGCTTTTAAAGCATGGGCGAAAAGCTTCAACGCCTGTTGCACTCGTTCATATGGGGACATTTGAAGAACAACAAACTGTGACAGGTACTTTAGAAACAATTTCACAAATCGCTAAGGAAAGTAAAGTCAGGAACCCGAGCATGATTATTGTTGGAGAGGTAGTAGCAGTTAGAGAAAAAATAAAGTGGTTTGAACAAAAACTTGAGACAGAGCGGTATATAAACGAAAGTATCGTGATGAGTAGGTGAGGCAGTGCAAGCGATTTTATATATTGGGCATGGCACAAGAATAAAGAAGGGGGTAGAAGAAGCCCTTCATTTCATTGAAGAAACAAAGAAGCAAGTTGATATTAGTATTCAAGAGACTGCCTTTTTAGAGCTAGCGGAGCCAAATATATTGCAAGGGATAAAAAAATGCGTAGAGCGCGGTGCTACTCGTATACTGATTGCCCCCATTTTGCTTCTCGCAGCGCAGCATGCAAAGGAAGATATTCCAGCAGAGATCGAAAAGGCGAGTAAACTTTATCCTAATATTAAATTTACATTAGGTCGACCATTTGGTATTCATGAAAAGCTAATTGATACCGTATATAAACGCATTACGGAACAACAGTGTGCCATATTACCTGATGCAGAGGTGTTACTTGTTGGCCGTGGTAGTAGTGATAGAGCCGTCATACGAGATATGCGTGAAATTAGTAATCGACTGCAGAAGAAATATAAATTTCATTCGGTTCGAACATGCTTTTTATATGGAACAGGTCCTTCGTTTGAAAATACAATGAACAGTTTAAAGGAACAAGATGTCAAGCAGTTATTTATCGTTCCTTATTTATTATTTTCAGGTCTATTAAGTATTGGTATTCAAAAAAAAGCGAAGGCGCTCGCGTTTGATGAGTCTCGTATTATTTTGTGTAACAGCTTAGGGTATGACCGAAATGTTCGAAAAGTGCTTGTCGAGCGAGTATTGAAGGGGATTAATAATGAGGGGGATGAAATATGACAAAGCAAAAAGAAAATATTGAGGTCAGCTTAGAAAACATTAAAGAGATGTTAGCAGCGATCAAATTTGGAACAATAACGCTTGTCATCCAAGATGGGCTCGTAGTTCAAATAGAAAAAAATGAAAAAATCCGATTAAAGTAATCAAAATTTATGAGGTGGATAAATTGACTTTAAATGTATTGAGCAGCCCTTTTGATGAAGGACAAATAAAAACAATAAATGAACTGATACCAAGTTTAACGGATTATCAAAAAATTTGGTTAACGGGGTATTTAAGTGGTGTACAAGTGACAACACAAGGCTCTGGAATAAGTCAATCTGAGTCTATATTACCGATACAGGAACCAATTAGGGCAGCACCACAAGTCGCCACTGTTTTATATGGTTCACAAACGGGCAATGCACAGGGAATAGCAGAAAAACTTGGCAAGAAATTAAGTGAAAACGGGGTAGGTGTAACAGTTTCATCAATGTCAGCGTTTAAACATAATAATCTGAAAAAACTGACGAACTTATTTATCGTGGCGAGTACTCATGGGGAGGGAGACCCACCTGATAACGCCATTGGATTCCATGAATACCTTTTTAGCAAACGTGCTCCGAAGCTTGATCATGTAAAATTTTCAGTGTTAGCACTTGGGGATACTTCCTACGAGTTTTTCTGTAAAACGGGTATTGATTTTGACGAACAATTAGCAAAGCTCGGTGCGCAGCGTATCGTATCGCGCGTTGACTGTGACCTAGATTATGAGGAACTAGCAGATCAATGGGTTGAAGAGGTGGCCGGTGGGTTGTCAGCATCAACATCACAAGCGCCATTACAGACTGAGACAAAGCCAATAGGAGTAAATAAACATGCTGTATATTCCAAAAAAAATCCGTTCCATGCAGAAGTACTAGCGAATATTAATTTAAATGGTCGTGGCTCAAATAAGGAAACCTACCATGTGGAGCTATCGATCGAAGGGGCGGGATTAACTTTTGAGCCTGGTGACAGCATTGGAATTGTACCAGAAAATGATCTATCTCTCGTAGACGCGCTTATTTCGTCTCTTGGCTTTGATGAAAAAACAAAAGTGAAACTGCAAGATGAAGAGCTTTCGTTGAAGGAAGTTCTGCAAACGAAACTAGAAATTACGGTATTGTCAAAGCCGGTATTACAAAAAATGGCGTCGTTCACCGACAATGAAGAATTAGCGAATATTTTAGTACAGGATAATTCATGGAAGGATTATGCATATGGAAGGGATTTACTAGATGCAATTGAGCAATTTGGTCCTTTTACTTGGAGCGCGCAAGATTTTATAAAATTACTACGCAAAATTCCAGCTCGTCTTTATTCAATTGCAAGTAGTCAGAGGGCAAACGAGGAAGAGGTTCATTTAACGATTGGCAAGGTTAGTTATGAACAGGGTGGTCGTGCACGACTAGGTGTATGTTCAGGGCAAATTGCAGAACGCCTTACTGAAGGGGAAAAGCTCCTAATTTACGTGCACAAAAATCCAAACTTCAGATTGCCTAAAGACAATCAGACACCAATTATTATGATTGGTGCGGGTACAGGGATTGCGCCATTCCGTTCATTTATAGAGGACCGAGCAGAAGTAGGGGGAGAAGGGAAATCGTGGTTGTTCTTCGGTGATCAACATTTTGTCACAGACTTTTTATATCAAACAGAGTGGCAAAGTTGGCTAAAAGAAGGGGCCCTTACCAATTTAACGGTTGCTTTCTCTCGTGATACGGAGCACAAAGTATATGTACAGCATCGCTTGCGGGAAAATGCAAATGAGGTTTATGAATGGCTTGAACAAGGTGCCGTCCTATATGTATGTGGAGACGAAAAGAATATGGCAGCGGATGTCGATAAAATGTTAAATACGATTATCGCAGAGCAGGGCGGAAAATCAGCCGATGAAGCAGCGCAATATATTAATAAATTAAAGCAGCAACAGCGTTATCAAAGAGATGTGTACTAACTATAAATTGGGCAAGTTGAATTTGATTGATTGGAGAGAAAAATAATGACTGAAAAAATTGTATTACCTCCACAGCCTGGCACGCCAAGCGAAGTAGAACGTATAAAAAATGAAAGTAATTATTTACGTGGAACACTTGAAAGAACAATGAATGAACCACTTAGTTCTGGGATTCCAGAGGATGATAATCGATTAATGAAATTCCATGGAAGCTATTTACAAGATGACCGCGATATCCGAAATGAGCGTGAAAAACAAAAGCTTGAGCCTGCGTATCAATTCATGGTGCGCGTTCGAACACCAGGAGGAGCAGCTACACCAACGCAGTGGCTTATAATGGATGATATGGGCGATAAATATGGAAATGGTTCATTGAAATTAACGACTCGCCAAGCATTTCAAGTGCACGGCATTTTAAAGTGGAATGTTAAAAAGTATATGCAAGAAATTAACGAGGTACTGCTAGACTGTATCGCAGCATGTGGAGATGTTAACCGAAATGTCATGTGTAATGTAAATCCTAATCAGTCTGCGCTACATGATGAAGTATATCAATGGTCTGCGAAACTAAGTGAACATCTGTTACCTAGAACACGTGCATATCATGAGCTTTGGTTAGATGGAGAAAAGGTTTTTGACGGTCAAGAAGCGGAAGTAGAGCCCGTTTACGGTGCACTTTATTTGCCGCGAAAATTTAAAATTGGAATAGCGATTCCACCGAGTAATGATGTCGATGTATTTTCACAAGATATTGGCTTTATTGCAATTGTAGAGGATGAGGAACTTATAGGCTTTAATGTCGCTGTCGGTGGTGGTATGGGAATGTCACATGGTGATACTTCTACTTATCCGCAGCTAGGTCGGATCGTTGGTTACATTCCAAAAGAGCGATTATTGGAAACTGCGGAGAAAATACTAACAATACAGCGTGACTATGGAAACCGTGCTGTTCGTAAAAATGCACGTTTTAAATACACGATAGATGCACGTGGTCTTGATTGGTTTAAAGAAGAACTCAATCGTCGTCTAGGATGGGAGTTAGCGGAGATTCGTCCGTATACCTTTAAGCGCACAGGTGATGAATTTGGTTGGGTGAATGGGAGAGACGGTAAATGGCATTTTACCTTATTTATTCAAAATGGACGCATTCGGGATTTTGAGGATTACCAGTTAAAAACAGGTCTTCGTGAAATCGCAAAAGTCCATACGGGTTTGTTCCGTTTAACACCGAATCAAAATTTATTAATTGCAGATGTTACCACTGAGAAGAAACGTACGATAGATACGTTGTTAAAGAAATATCATATTACAGATGGTGCACATTATTCTGCACTTCGCCGTAATTCAATTGCTTGTGTATCATTACCGACATGTGGCTTAGCAATGGCTGAAGCGGAGCGTTACTTGCCATCCCTAATTACGAAAATTGACGACATATTAGCAGAAATTGGTTTACGCGAAACGGAAATTGGCATTCGTATGTCAGGCTGCCCCAATGGCTGCTCACGTGCAGCAATGGGGGAAATCGGCTTTATCGGAAAAGGTCCTGGTAAGTATAATCTGTATTTAGGGGGCGATTTCAAAGGTCAGCGTCTTAATAAGATTTACCGTGAAAATATAGGAGAAGCTGATATTTTAGCAACGCTTCGTCCGATTTTTGAACACTATGCGAAAGAGCGCGGGGAAGGCGAACACTTTGGTGACTTTGTTATTCGTAAAGATTATGTTAATGCAGTGACGGATGGTCTAGATTTCTATAATTAGAATTAATTTCCCTATTCAGAGATGATCTGTCTGTATTTTTGAAGCAAGACAAATCCAGTTCAAACCGTTACATTATAAATAAGTGATGAAAAAGAGCTCTTGTCTTACGTATTTGACGTAAGCGAGCTTTTTTGTTTTTCTAATGATGTGTTTTTGAATAAAATAATTGTTATAAGTATTGGAGCAGGGAGGAGATAAAATGATTTACATAGGTTTAACAGGCTGGGGAGATCATCCTGAAGTATATAGTGAAGTAACAGCAGCACGCGATAAATTATTTGATTATAGTGGTCATTTTCCTATTGTTGAAGTGGATACATCTTTTTACGCGATACCATCGAACGCAACGATTGAAAAATGGTGTAAAGATACACCGGAAAACTTTCGATTTGTTGTTAAAGCGTATCAAGGCATGACGGGTCATTTACGAGATGAGCTTCCTTATGAAACGAAAAATGATATGTTCAATGCTTTTCGTGAATGTGCACAAGTTTTTCAAAAACATGGTAAACTGGCAATGTTGCTCGTACAATTTCCACCTTGGTTTGATTGCCAAGGGAAAAATGTACAATATATCCGTTATGTGAAAAAGCAATTAGCTTCATTTCCGGTAGCGATTGAGTTTCGAAATCAGTCCTGGTATAGAGAAAAAATGAAAGAAAAAACATTGCAATTTTTAAAGGAATCCGAATTGATTCATACAGTATGTGATGAACCACAAGCGGGGAGCGGGTCTGTCCCATTTGTACCAATCGCAACAAATGATAAAGTACTTGTTAGGATTCATGGGAGGAATGTGCATGGCTGGCGTAATATCGGACACGGGGAAAAATGGCGGAAAGTCCGATTTTTATATGATTACAATCAAGAAGAACTCAAAAAAATGAGTGAACACTTTTTATTTTTAGAACAACAAGCAAAAGACGTTTATGTATTATTTAATAATAACTCAGGTGGGCATGCGGCAAAAAATGCTAAAATGATGCAGCAAATCCTTCAAATTCAATTTGATGGGCTAGCACCAAAACAGCTGAATATGTTTGAAGAGTAGCAGATAAAGTGGGGGGACAAAGGTGCGAGAGACCATTCATATATTTCATACAAACGATTTGCATAGCCATTTCACCTATTGGAAAAGAAGTCAATCATTTATAGAAACGCAACGGCATTTACTCGCACAGCGTGGGGAAGTAAGCTTCTTATTTGATTTAGGTGATCATATCGATCGTTCAAATATGTATACAGAGGCAACATTAGGTAAAGGGAATATAGAAATGCTTAATGATGCACAATATGATGTCGTAACGATTGGAAATAATGAGGGGATTACATTACCGCATGATGTGTTCTATCATTTATATGATGATGCGCAATTTGAAGTAGTTGTTGGAAATTTACAGTCCGAATTAGAAGCCAATCCGAAGTGGTTAAAACCTTTTACCATTTTGATGACAAAATATGGAACGAAAATTGGTGTCATTGCAGCAACTTCACGATTTGATATTTTTTATAAAGAATTAGGCTGGCATGTGGAAGAACCAAGAAAAACATTAATTGAGCTGGCTTTACAGCTTTATGAACAAGTGGATATCATTGTTTGTTTATCGCATCTAGGTGTAACGGAAGATGAATTGTTAGCGGAAGAATGTCCTGTCATTGATGTGATTTTTGGCGCACATACGCATCATATATTCCCGCAAGGACAATTGGTCAATAATGTTTTGCTCACAGGTGGCGGGAAGTTCGGACAATTTACAGGGCAATTAACGATTCAATTTGATCACGAACTAAAAAAAATCGTATCCAAAATTGATACTTTACATGAAAATTCACTAATGCCAGTAGCTGAAAATGAAGAGAAATGGCATCAAAATTTGCAAAAAGAGGCGAAAAAAATATTGCAACAACCGGTATTTTCAAGTCCAAAAACTTTTCATAAAGAATGGTTTCATCGCTCGCAGCTATCAGATTTATTCGCAGAAAGTTTGTATGATTATACGCAAGCAGATTGTTTAATGTTCAATGCGGGGATTTTTGTAGAAAATATGACAAAAGGAACCATTTCTTCCTACAATATTCACAAAATATTACCACATCCAATTAACGTTTGTGTATTACAATTGACAGGGAATGAATTAAAAGAGATTTTCATCCAATCTGAAAATGAAGAATGGCCGCGTTTGGAATTAAAGGGTTTAGGTTTTCGAGGCATTATTTTCGGTAAAATTTTAAATTATGGTTTATCGATGAATAAGCAACGTGAGTTTTTTATTCAAGGTGAGCGGATGATTCCAACGAAAATTTATCGCCTTGCAACTTTGGATTTATTTACATTTGGATTTTTCTTTCCGAGTTTTAAATATGCAAAAAAACAGTATATTTTACCTGAATTTATTCGAGATATTTTTCGGGAGTATTGCGAAAATAAATACAATTAGTAATTAATAGCCATTAATTATAGCTTTCCTAGAGGCAATAAGAGCTATATAATGAGGATAATGTAACATTAGAATGGAGAATATACGTTAAATGCGATTAATATCTATTAATGTTTTAATGGAAGGCATGGTTGTAGGGCGTACGATTTGGAATGAAGCGGGACACCCATTACTGCACAAAGATGTTGTCGTGACAAGTCGAATTATCGACCGACTGCATGATCTTAATATACAGTATTTGTATATTGAAGATGAGATTTCAAAGGGTATTGAAGTAATAGAAACGATTGCGCCTGCAAAACGTTTACAAGCTGTGAAAAATATTACAAAATCTTTTAATGAAGTAAAGCAAGCCAAATCTACTCAGGCATCCTATGTTTTAGACCAACAATCCAAAGTGATTGGCCACATCGTAGACGATATTATGAGTTCCGTTTTAGATAGTGAAGATATTTTGATGGTATTAACAGATGCTTATCTTTATGATGAGTATCTTTATCACCATTCGTTTCAAGTGACAATGTATTCGATTGCGATTGCAAAAGAGCTTGGATATTCGCATGAAGATTTGCGTTTAATCGGAATTGGTGCGATGTTGCATGATGTTGGTAAACTGTTAGTACCAACAGAGATTTTAAGCAAACCCGATAAGCTTACGCAAGAAGAATTCGACGTAGTGAAAAATCATTCCCGATACGGATTTGATTTGTTAAGAAACTTACACTCCGTATCATTATTAGTTGCACATTGTGCATTCCAGCATCATGAACGAGCAGATGGGAGTGGTTATCCGAGGGGCTTAGTAGCTACTGAAATTCATCCCTTTGCGAAAATTATTGCGGTTGCGGACGTCTTTGATGCACTGACTTCTACACGAACTTACCGCAAAAAAATGCTTCCTTCAGATGCAATTCAAATTATTGAAAAGGGTCGTGGTACACAGTTTGATGAACGTGTCTATGATGCCTTTAAGCGCAGTATTGTTCATTATGCGAATGGAACGGTTGTCCAGTTAAATGACGGGAACAGAGCGATTGTTTCAAAGCAAAATATAATTGATGCATCCCGTCCATGGCTACGAATTTTTGAAAAAGAAGAAAATTTATTGCTCGCTACATATGAAATTTGTTTATCCGATTATCCAGCGCTCGAAATTACGAAAATTGAGACAGATTTTGTCCCTAGCGCAGAATAGGAAAGACCTCCTTATCATAGCTTAGGATAAGGAGGATTTTTTTGCATTTTGGCCGAAGAAAGAAGATGTATTTTGTAAAACGCAAACGCGGTGTGGGGAATCTATTCGTTTTATTGCTTACTAGTCTTTTAGTTATGGTCGGTATTAGTATATATGTCATTAATATGCGTTTAATGCCAATCTATTCGCAATATGCAGAGAAGCAAACGTTTAAAGTGGCTTCCTATGTTGTGAATAAAGCCATTAATTCAAGAACATCTAGTGTGCTTGATGTAAATGAGATTATTATAGATATACCTACTGAATCGAAGGATACGATTACAACGAAATTTAATACAGAAATTATTAATCAAGTACGCTCAGAAACACAAACACTTGTTAAAGAATATTTAGAACAGGCGGAAAATGGTGATTTGTCTCACTTGCCAAATTTAGAAAATGTAGAGTATGACGTCGGAAAAATGGAGGCAGGCGAAGGGATCGTCTTTTTTGTTCCGTTAGGGCAGGCGATTAATATTCCGATTATTGGGAATTTAGGTCCTAAAGTGCCGATTCGTTTCCACATTATTGGTAATGTTACGAGTGATGTAATATCAGACATCGTTGAATTCGGCATTAATAATGCGAAAGTAGAAGTGAGTATTGTCATCGAAGTGAATGTCCAAATTATCGTTCCATTTGCGAGTAACTCAGCTACCGTTACGCAGAGAATACCAGTAGCAATTGGCTTAGTAAGGGGATCTGTTCCAAATATTTATAGTACAGATGGAGCGGCTCAGCCTTCGATTGAAGTACCAGTTCCATTTGAATAAATGCTTTATCACCATTTATATAAGTTCAACAAAAGATTCTATCCTTATGATGTACAATTTCTAATAAAGTATTTGTTAGTTTAGGCTGGCTAAGTACATGAGGCGCACAGACAATGTTAGCACAAATCTGTACGACTCATCTTTGTGCTTTGTGCAAGGCCAGCCTATTTAAAGTTTTGCTTTTCTAAAGCTTTCTGCATTTTTTGCGCCGCTTGCCGTGGAAAGCGTCCGACCCGGAATGGAAATCAACTCCCCCTTTATTAGAAAGGGTTATTAATGATAGATTCTTTGATTAATTACATATAACGTATTTTTTACGCTGAATGGAGATAAAGTGAGTTGTTGCAATTGGTGGAATATGTTACATTGACAACAGTAATATACCTAATTTTAGTTGAGTGAAAGGACGAAATAATATGACATCTTGTAAGCCAACTAGCAACAAAGAAGAACATTTACGCAAGCCTGAGTGGTTAAAAATTAAGCTAAATACGAATGATGAGTACAAAGCGTTAAAAAAATTAATGCGTGATAATAATTTGCATACGGTTTGTGAAGAAGCGCGCTGTCCGAATATTCATGAATGTTGGGGAGAAAGACGTACTGCTACGATGATGATTTTGGGTTCAGTATGTACACGTGCATGCCGTTTTTGCGCGGTCAAAACAGGATTACCAAATGAATTGGATTTAGCAGAACCAGAGCGCGTTGCAGATTCAGTTGCGATAATGAACTTAAAACATATTGTCATTACAATGGTTGCTCGTGATGATTTAAAAGACGGTGGTGCCGAAGTTCTTGCAGAAACGGTACGAGCAATCCGCCGCAAAAGCCCATTAACATCGATTGAAGTACTCCCTTCTGATTTAGGCGGTCACGAGGAAAACCTTCAATTATTGATGAACGCCAAACCAGATATTTTAAATCATAATATCGAAACGGTTCGTCGACTCACACCGAGAATTCGTGCAAAAGCTACATATGAGCGTTCATTGGAGTTTTTAAGACGTGCAAAAGAAATGCAACCAACCATTCCAACGAAATCATCGTTAATGATTGGACTTGGTGAAACGGTGGAAGAAATATATGAAGTGATGGATGATCTTCGTGCGAACAACGTGGATATTATGACAATCGGTCAATATTTACAGCCTACGAAAAAGCATGTTGCCGTAAAAAAGTATTATTCACCGATTGAATTTGGTAAGCTTCGTAAAATCGCGATGGAAAAGGGATTCAGTCATTGTGAAGCGGGCCCACTTGTACGCAGTAGCTATCATGCAGATGAGCAAGTGAATGCAGCCACACAAAATAAGGTGGAAATATGATTACTCGCAATGGATAATAAACAGTGCAACCAATAAAAGTTATAGGTAAAATTGCACTCATCTAATAATAATACGTAATATATATGAGAAGATAGGTGGTGTTCGACGTGATTATTGCGGATGGTAATGTATACGAAATTATTGAAGACATGCGTGAAGGCTTTAATGAAGAAGCATTTGCTGCGCGTTATTCCGACATTTTATCAAAGTATGATTATATTGTTGGGGACTGGGGATATGGTCAACTGCGATTAAAAGGATTTTTTGATGATAAAAATCAAAAATCTACATTTGATACAAAAATTAGCACGATAGAAGATTATTTATATGAATACTGTAATTTCGGTTGTGCTTATTTTATTGTTAAAAAAACAGGGCGTGCACCAGAGCAGGCAGTAGTAGAAGTTCCTCAAGATACTGAGGAAGTTTTAGCGGCCGTGAATCAGGAAGTATAAGCTTTAAAAATGAAAAACACAGCTCAGTCAAATTTTGAACTGAGCTGTGTTTTTTCGTTTAGCTTAATAACTCTCGTAAGTATTCTCGTAAATCTTCTGTATCTACTTCACTGCGATTATAAACTTGTTCTAAATAGCCTTCTTCCTCTACATCATCGGCTCCGATAATGGCAAAGCGTCCAAATTGAATATCAAGGACAAGCACTTTACCAAAAAATCGACCACTTTGTAGGATGGCTAAATCATAACGTTGTGTTTTGCCAGCAAAGCTAACAAAGCGCGTTTTTGTATCTTCTACATCATCATATAAGAAATATCGTTCCATTTTGTTTTGTACCCCTTCCATGTCTAAAGAATATGGTACTATATAAGGGAAAACACTATCAACTTTTATTGACTGAATGGAGGCTTTATCTATGTATTTCGTAGATAGAAACAAAATTACTTTAAATTTAGCACACTTAGACGAATTGTTAGCACTTTTGGAAGCAAAAAAGGATTGGCTAGCAGATGACATTAGTAAACTCGCATTACAACGCATCGGTCATAACGTAATGGAAGCGATGATGGATGTGGGCAACCTAATCATTGACGGCTTTATTATGCGTGATCCAGGAAGTTATGAAGATATTATTGATATTTTTGTCGATGAAAAAGTCATTACAACTGAAATGGATGCACCAATAAAAGCAGTAGTTGGGTTACGAAAAATGATTGTCCGTGAATTTATTGCGGTCGACAATGAAGAAGTGTTACGTGTATTAATAGAAAATTTACCAATCATGAAACAATTTTCTGGGAAAGTGCAGGATTATTTAACGAATGAATTAGGTCCTGTTTCAGCATTCTTACCAGAGGATCATCAATGAAATCGTACAAAGCGTATTGTTTTGACTTAGATGGCACTGTTTATCGTGGGAAAACGGCAATCGACTCAGCTGTGACATTTATTAACCATTTACAAGAGCAGCGGATTGAGCCATTTTACGTAACGAATAATTCTTCTAAAACACCAGAGCAATTACAACAAAGCTTGCATGACATCGGAATTTCTGCGCCCTTATCGCATATTTATTCGAGTTCACTAGCAACCGCAAAGTATGTAGCGAAAAATTGTCAGGACAAATTGGTAAATTTCGTTGGAGAAGTAGGGCTTCACACTGCATTAGAACAAGAAGGACTCGTGATTTCAGATGAGCCGTGTTCAGTGCTTGTAATGGGGATTGACCGACAAATGACGTATGACAAGCTCGTACAAGCAAGCTATGCTGTTCAAAAAGGCGCACAGTTGATTGGAACGAATGGTGACATTAAGTTTCCAACTGAAAATGGCTTTGCACCTGGGAACGGCTCGTTAGTACATTTAGTGGCAAATGTTGCAGGAGTCGAGCCAATCTTTATTGGTAAACCTTCTCCTGTTATGTTGCAAATTATTGCACAGGAGCATGGTTTTACAAAAGAGGACATGCTCATGATTGGCGATAATTATGATACAGATATTTTATGTGGTATTAATTTTGGCTGTGATACGCTTCATGTAAATACTGGCGTCACACCCACACATATCGTGAAACAAAAAGAGGAATTACCAACTTATTGCATAGAAAGTTTATTGGCGCTCGTAACAAATTGAGCTAGTTTTCTAAATGGATAAACATAAAAAGGACATCAGCTTGCCTGAAATTGGCAAGTACGGATGTCCTTTTTTACATGTTGGGCAAATTACCACATTGGATTTTCTTCAATATATTCATAAATGCGCTTTGTTAGCTCAGCTGGCGTTTGTGCTTCCACAACATCACCATTCACGACTGCATAAAAGGATTGCTCACATTTCGTGCAAAAGCTTAAGCAACCATATTCAAGCACATCAATATTCGGATCTCTTTCCAGCGCTTCATATGTTTCCTGCGCACCGTTTGCGAGATTACTAATGCAAAATTCTACTAATGGATTCAAAACCGTCACCTCACTCATAGCAATGCTACTTTTTTTTTGTTTATTCGTCAATTTCTATGTTTTTGTGATAAGTTTCACAATATTGCTAAGAACATATTGTGAAACTTATCACAAAGGGTTATAATGATTTTGGAAACTTTGTGAACATAACATATAATTCATTTGATTTGAGGGAAAGCTATGCAGAAACTTGTTTTATTAGGCGGCGGTTATGGCAATATGCGAATTTTACTTCGTCTGTTACCAAACTTACCAGCGGATGTAGAAATTACTTTAGTAGATCGTACACCATTCCATAGTTTAAAAACTGAATTTTACGCGTTAGCATCTGGAACAGCGACGGATAAAGAAATTCGTGTTGCATTTCCAGAAAATGATCGATTAAAGCGAGTGTATGGAGAGATTATTCGAATTGATCGTGAAGAAAAGGCCGTTTATTTAGAAGATGGTCAAGCAATCGACTATGATCAACTTGTTATTGGATTGGGCTGTGTGGATAAATACCATGGTGTTCCTGGTGCAGAAGAATTCACATATAGCATTCAAACAATAGCAAAATCACGTACAACGTTTGAAAAAGTTTGTGGATTAGCTCCTGGCTCAACTGTTGCAATTATTGGTGCCGGATTATCAGGAATTGAATTAGCAAGTGAACTACGAGAAAGTCGTGCGGATTTAAAGATTAAATTATTCGACCGTTCTCCTCGTATTTTACGTGATTTCCCAGAAAAATTAAGTCATTATGTGAAATCATGGTTCGTAAAACATAATGTAGATGTTATCGCAGAATCGAATATTACATGCGTTGAAGAAGGCAAACTTTACAATCATGATGAAGTGATCGAAGCTGATGTGATTGTATGGACTGCCGGTGTTCAGCCTGTAGAAATTGTTCGTGAATTAGATGTAGAAAAAGATAAATTTGACCGTCCGATTTTAACAGAGCATTATCATGTTGTAGGGGACGAAAATGTATATGTTGTAGGAGATTCAGCTTCTTCACATTTACCACCAACAGCACAACTTGCGGAAGAGCAAGGGGAGCGTATTGTAAAAGTATTACGTCATCGCTGGAATGGTGAGCAATTACCAGAAAAACTAGCAGAAATTAAACTAAAAGGCTTTATGGGCTCACTAGGTAAGAAGCAAGGGTTCGTTCATTTAGCAGATACGACGGTAACAGGACGTATTGCCCGAATAATGAAATCTGGCTTACTATGGATGTACAAACGTCAAAATGATAATTAAATAAATTTTTAAGTTAAATGGGAAATCCCGCCACAAAGTAAAATGTACTTTGTGGCGGGATTTTTATATCTGCACTTTAGGCAACTATTTGTATTTGAACTCGATTTTATTTATGGCAATGTGTGAATATCGTATGACTTTAAAAAATGTTAAATGAAACTTTGTTATAAGATGTATATAAAATACTTCTTTTTTATAGTATGCTATGAGAAGTAGAGGAATATTAAAAAAGGAGTAAAATTACTATGAATCCTAAAAATTCATTAACATTTCAACTTGGTACAATTATTGCTGGGATATTAATAGTGATGTTATGTATTAGCTCTTTTGCTACTTATTTCACGGCTTACAATAAAATATATGAAGCGGCAGGGATAGAGGCTTACGGCTGTGCTAATATTACAACGGGCTTAATTTCGTCTATTGATTTGGAACAAGCAATGGATGGAGATATAGAGAAACAACAACAGGTAGGCGAAACGCTGAATTGGACAATTGCACATAAGGATATTTTTGAAACGCAATATATTTTATCGCTTGATGGAAAACTTGTCGCTCTTGACGACAATCTTTCAAATGATGGATATCAAGTAGGGGATCGTTTTCACATGGATGAAGAAGCAATCACAACTTTGATACGTGATAAGCATCCTACCTATTCAGAAATTTATACATTTGGTGGAATGGAACGTCTTTCAGGGTATGCACCGATTTATAAGGACCATGATCCTAATAATGAGGTTATCGCGATTAGTGTCATTGATTTTGATGCGAATATTGTAAAAGAACGTACATGGGATGTTGTGCGTGATGGCATTTTATTAAGCATTTTACCTATGTTAATAGCATCAATTATTACAGGTTTTTTAATTCGCCGAAAAGTAAGACCAATTAGCTTATTAATCAATCAAGCAAGAGAAATTGCAAACGGTAATCTGGCAGTGGAGAAGACGGTTGTCAAAAATCAAGATGAAGTAGGTGATTTAGCACGAACGTTAAATCAAATGACAGAAAACTTACAAAAAATGATTTTAACGATGCGCCAAACATCGCAAACATTAAATAATAATGCGGGGAAATCTGCACAAACATTAGAGACCATGACGAATACGATGCATAGTGTCGCGAATAGCGTAGGTGAAGTTTCATGCTCGATTACAGATGGGATGCATCATGCCGACAAAGCGAGTGATGCGTTAGTAGATTTAGCGAAGCACCTACAAACGATGAAAGTAAAGGCAGATCATACCGCCCAAAATTCACAGCAAACATTGCAAATCGCGCGTGAAGGGGAACAAAACGCACAACATATTAAAGATGATATTATACTTATTCAAAAAGGCTCCGACGAAGTAAGTCAGACGGTTGAGAATTTAGTATCTTCTGCAACCAAAATTCAGATGTTTACAACAACCATCGCAGAAATTGCGGCACAAACCAATTTATTAGCGCTTAATGCATCGATAGAAGCGGCACGTGCAGGAGAGCATGGAAAAGGGTTTGCGGTCGTTGCAGAGGAAGTAAGGAAGCTTGCAGAACAATCGAATCATGAAGTAGGGGAAGTTGGAAAGTTAGTGCAAGATATTATGAGTCATATCGATCATGTGTTAATTTCCACAAAAGATAATACAAAGTATATTGAAAAGGGAACAGCAACCGTACATCTTACAGTACAGTCACTAAATACGATTGCGCATGCGGTTACGGAGACAGTTGATCAAGTTGTTGATATATCTTCGTCAATGACAAGTGAAGTAGAAAAGTCCGATCAAGTTGTAGAAATGATTCAACAATTAACTTTGGCAATTCGCGAAATTGAAGATACGATGAATCACTTAACATCTGCTGCGCTGCAAACGACAGATTATATTGATGACGTATCACACACGGTGAATGAGACGAATGATATGGCACTTACTTTGAATGAACATGTGAAGGAATTTAAGTTGAGCTAAAAGATTCATTACCATGAAAAAGCTCAATTTGAATGAATATAAAATAAAAAAGGTGAAATCATAAAATTGATTTCACCTTTTTCATTATTCGACTGGAGTAAATCCTAAATTTTCAAGTGTAGAAAATACTGGCTTTAATTGAATATAGCCTTCTCCGATTACTTCATCATTAATGAGTACAAGTGGATAGAAAAATTCGTCCTCTTGAATGCGGCTTGCGTACTCGGCATCGCGGTCATTATCAAGTGCACCTTCTATATCAATATAGCGAATCGAAAAGGATTGATTTGGGTATTTTCGCGTAATGGCAGCTTGTAGCCATTCGTATGTATCCTTTGATGAGGGAGCATTCACACAGCTAGCGCAAATAATATTTGCACCATAAATTTCAATGGTAGGTTTTATGTTAGACATACTATTTCCGTCCTTTCGTAATACAATATTGGATTTTTTCACTTCTTCACATTATAATGATTTTAATGAAGGGAGTCGAGTAAAATGACAGAAACAGAACAAGTTGGACAAGTACAAGAAGTATTAGATAAATTACGTCCGTTTTTATTACGTGACGGCGGTGACTGTGAATTAGTAGATATAGAGGACGGCATCGTAAAGTTACGTTTATTAGGTGCATGCGGTAGTTGCCCAAGTTCAACGATTACGTTAAAAGCCGGTATCGAACGTGCGCTATTAGAAGAAGTACCAGGTATTATCGAAGTTGAGCAAGTTTTCTAAGTAGTAAGCATAAAATGGAGCAAAGGAATTATTTCCTTTGCTCCATTTTTTTATTTCACTAGTTCGCAGATTGTTCGCGTGTTTGTCTTAATAAGTCCCATTGTTCTTTGGCCATTGCTACAAGTTGACCTTCGCCACCAGTCCGTTGGTTTTCGATGACGCGTGAGAAAAAGCGTGTGGCATTTTCATAATCTTCTAAACGACGAGAAAGCTCTGCGATTAAATACATAACGCGCACACCAGACATTTGTGTACTAGCATAGTCTTCTGTGGAGAAGCTTTCCATGTAATGGTCACGAGCAAGCTTTAAAAAGCGCATTTCTTGTCCTGTATTCTTTAATGAGCGATAAAGCCATGCCAAGCGTAAAGCAAGACCTGAAGTGATGATGTATTTCTCTTTTTTAATTGTGGCGCAAAGAAAAGCTAATTTATAAGCTTGAATGGCATCAAATACATTGCGCTCGTTTTTAAAGTTATGGGGAATCCATTTTGCACAGACTTGTTGATCTAATTGTTCTTTTACACCAGGTGCGAAATATTTGGAGAAATCCTCCGTAAATGAAAATCCACAGTGCTGACAAACAAAAACATTATAGTACAGTGCATTCACGTTTTCATCGGCATATATAGGCTGAAAATCAGATTCAGTTTGCGCTATTTTAATGAATTTTGAGCGCACTTTTAATGTGGGGAAACTTTTTTTGCAATGCATACAATCGATATCTTTTTCATAAAAAGGTGAGATCTCCATTTAATTCAAACCCCTCGCAATATAATTATGTATCTAGTATAGCAATAAACCGATACATGCAGTAACTTTTTAGTAGATGAATTGTGAAGTTTTTAGGTATATTTTCCTTTCGATTAAATAGGTATTATAGGGATAATTGACTTCCAAAGCACATTTGTTGTCAGAAATGAACTGCAATTGATATGATAATTATAAGAAAGTAGGTGACTGAAATGACAAGTGAAAAACAAGTAATTATTTTAACAGAAGCGGCCGCATTTCAAGTCAAAGAAATGATGGTTCATAATGAAGAACAAAACGCAATTTTACGTATTGCAGTGAAAGGTGGCGGCTGTAGTGGTCTTTCCTATGGCATGACATTTGACCAAGTAGTGAATGAGGATGATTTTACCGATGAGCAACATGGTATTAAAATGATCGTATCTACAGAAGATGCTGCGATTTTACAAAATACGAAAATTGACTTCAAACAATCGTTAATGGGCGGCGGATTTACAATCGACAATCCGAACGCACTGGCTTCATGTGGTTGTGGTACGAGCTTTAAAGCAGCGGCACGTCCAGCAGAACCGCAAATTTGTGAGTAATTTTTACTGCGGACAGTAGCACGGTCATGCTTACGTATTTACTTCGGCTTATTATTAGTCGGTTACCCTAGATTATTAGAATATTAACGCTATAGAGCGCTCTCTTACGTATCGAAAATGATGCGGAAGGGAGCGCTTTTTTTGTGTCTGATGAACGTGTAATTAAACGTAGAAGAAGTCGTGTAGATGAACGGAGTACGCCCGTTAATAGTGTGCAAAATATCGGGGTTACTGACGCTTGGGCTTATTTTATTACCGCTAAAGTTGGCGAAGGGATTCGTAAAAGAACGCAAGAGGATTATTCGAGTACTTGGCGTTATTTTACGGAGTGGCTAATTGAAGTTGATTACAAAGTTAAGTATGTGAGTGATATTACGCCGTCAATGTGTCGTGAGTATATACGTTACTTAACGGAAGATGCGCCGAGATATAAGAACCATAAATACATGCAGGCCGGCAAGTTTGGGAAAGGTCTTTCGTCCGCAACTATTAATATGCGAATTAGAGCCTTGAAGGTTGCGTTTAATTTTTGGAAAGCTGACAACATGGTTAGGACAAGTCCGATGGATAATGTACGTTGCCAAAAGGACGATGTAGATAAAATTGAATCGTTTACAGATGAACAAATTCAAGCCATGTTAAATGCTTGTGATCAACGTACGTATGTTGGATTTCGGGACTATGTATTTCAAATATGTCTATTAGATACAGGAATGCGTATGAACGAGTTGTTATCGATTACTTTGGAGTCCGTAGATTTAAAGTCACGCTCTATTCATTTAGGAGCAGAGTTTAATAAAAATCGTAGGTATCGAATCGTGCCTATTTCACCGGAAACTTTAAAATTATTACTTGAAATTGTAGATGAAAATAAACAACATTTCCCGCACGCAAAACGAATCTTCTTATCTTGTTACGGTGAGGAAGTTCGGGACACGCAAATGAACAAGCGTTTGAAATATTACGGAGATATGACGGGTGTAGGTAAGGAGATACGTAGTACAGCGCACACCTGGCGTCACACGTTCGCTAGAAACTTTATATTAAACGGCGGTGATCCGTATACACTTATGCGAATTTTAGGACATTCTTCAATTCACATGACTCGTAGGTATGTTCAAATGACGGATGGTGATATGCAAGTAAAGCATTTACAGCACTCCCCGTTAAGGAATATCAAGAAAAAGTTACGTTAAGTAAATAGAAAAAAGCCACTCCGACTGGAATCGGAATGACTTCTAACTGAATATGACTATCTAAAAAACGATAACATATATCACCAATGATGTTATTGTAACGATTTTACGAAAAAATTTCAACTCGTAAAGTTCTGTTTGCTGATGCCTTTTTTAGGTAGTCCGTCTAGGTTGCCCACTAACTCGACGTTAATCAAACCTGGTCAGCGCCGTCCGTCGCAATGCAAACTACGGAATATATCGCACAAATAGCCTTCCCGTTGGCTAGCGACGAATAGCGAGCACAGCTTATGGTGCGGTAGGTTTACTGGCTGTCTACGGACAGGGTAACTATGATCGGGCGTATTTATGCGCACATACAGGACAGTAATTGTATGAGATTGTTGCGGAAGAAATTCCGATACGAACGGGACAACGAGAAACCTCGGACGTCACATGACGCTAGGAATTGCGTATTTACTTTATGTCGCTTACTACGTTTATTTCGTGGTTTGCGACATAAGGTAATTACGTTCAGCCGATGTTCCTGAAGCGAGCGCCATTCTGCTAGTTAAATGGTGTAGTTGTCAATAGTTTTTATTAGAAAAGTTTTACTAATTTATCTATAACTAAATCTCAAGGGTTTGTCAGTATAAAAACTTCTTGCGATTATTTGTAATTAATTCATTATCATAGAAGGGATTTATTTGGAATTTGTCGAAATAAATATAACAAAGCGTTTTTATGGAGGAGAAAGCTATGACTAATTTGACAAACACATTTTTACATGAAGTTGAAATGGAACTAAATAGAAAGAACTTTATGGTAGAAGATTTTAATATCGAAACTAAAGATTACCAAAGTTTTGTAGATTTAATTATACAATATATTTATTTGCCACAATATAAGATTGAATGCAAGATTTTTAAAGATGAAGAAAGATTTAGAGTAGAATTTATTCCTGGAACTGTTACTCTTACAGTTAAAAAAGATAAGTTAACAAAATATGAATTTTTTCAGGCTATTGGTGAGTGGCTTACAAATACATATAATGAAATGACTAAAACACCTATCGCAAGACAAGTAAACAATCATGAAGAGATATTAAAATCAGTTCAAGAAAAAATACATTCTATTGGAGAAGAAGGAGAGCAATTTTTTACAAAAGAAGAAGGGGAAGAATTACGTAAAAGGTTAAATGAATTAGAAGAATTATATGAAAAATCTGTTGTTGAAAAAGAAGAAAATAAGCAAACACAGAAAAAAGAATTAGATAAGTTCCATTCGGAAATAAACACTTTGCGGGGACATTTGGAAATATTGAATAGAAAAAACTGGTTTCTTTCATTTTCAGTAAGACTTTTTAGTTGGATAAAAAGAAATCCGGATGTAACTAGACAAGTAGCTGGATTTTCTAGAGAATTGCTCCCAGAAGAAGTTAGAAATATTGTTTCTCAAGAAGCATTGGAGCAGTTACTACCTCCAAGTAGTTTAGAAACTACCTCAGATATTGAAAGTAAATAACTTATTATACTTTTAAATGATTATCTAACCGGAATCTCTATTAAATAAGTAAAAAGTGCTAGAATAGTATTTAGCTAAGAGCGCAGCCAATTAGTCGGCTTGCGCTTTTTCTTCGTCAGTTGGAGTGAAATCAATGTCAAATGGGTTCCCACCGGACATAATTTCGCTTTCAAGTTCAAACGTTATCAACTTATGCAACTCCGTAATACCCATAGCTGCTGCGATTTTTTCTAATGATGGTATATGCAACCTTTCGACATTCCCACGACATAACTGGCTAATTGTAGCCTGTCTAACGCCACTCATTTCAGCTAATTGTTGCTGGGTTAAGTTACGTTCTTTCATTCGTGCCTTTAAATGAAAAATTATATGAATTGGATCCTGCGAATCGACCTCGTTGTTTGTAAATAAAGCCTTTAAAGCATCTTCTCCGTTAATATAGTTACTCATGTTTTTCACCTCAATAAAATAATATCATACTTTTATACGTTTAAGCGAATAAATTATTGACATCCAATTAATTAGGGGTTATTATACTCTTAAGCGTATAAGTGATGCATATTTTTTTAATCCATTTATACTTGTAAGCGTATAAAATTGTTGTGGGGTGATTAAGTGAAGCAGGCTATAACGGAAAAGCAGTATGTAAAGGTGTGGTTAAAGTTGCTTACAGAAGTAACGCAAGTACCCAGGCGAATCATTAAAGCAGTAGATGGCTATTTCTTCGATGAAGAATGCGCAGACATCCGCCCATATTTCTACGGATCAATCTCGTTTGCATTGGCGATAACATTATTCTTGTATATGGCGGTAGGGGAGTGATTTTACAGTTACGCTGTTATTCAGTTACACCGTTATAGGCTAATTACGCGGGGGAGACGTATTGTTCGAAAGGAGAGCGATTTTGGATTATATAAAAATAATAAACTATCGCGGCTATGAGGTGAGTGTGAAGCGTCCTCCAAGAAAGATAAGGAGTGATCGCAAGCATACAGTAAAGGCCTTGTTATCGGAAAAGGAAAAGAAGTTAGTGAACGCCGTCATGTTGTCGTAAGGCTACGATTATGTAGTCGACTTTGTAACTGACGCAATTAAGAACTACTCACACTTAGCGATTACACAGGACGACATACAAGCAGCTAAGCGTCCTTTACGAGAGGTAGACGGCATTCAAGTGAATGGAAGGCTAGACGAAGCAGTATACGATAAATTTCGGGTCATACAGGCTAGGGAGAATCTTAATCAGCGACAAGTAACGCTTGTCCTAATCAAAAAAGCGGTAGAAATCGAAGGGTTTCGCTGGAAATAATAGGAGGCTATACGCATGCATATTAAAAATGAGTATATTCAGTTGGACAGTGACTACGGATTAGTGCAATCAACGATGCAAATTATAGAGAATGTACAGTTTATCTTCTTTGAAGAAACGCAAGATGCATCGATAATCATCAACGATCAAGATATTAACGTCAACTATACGCAAGAACTAGCGGACATCATCGCAAACTTGCACAATTACACGGCAGAGCAGCTACTGATAGCCTTAGCTCAACAAGGCGATCGCAGAGTTTCGTAGCATTCTATACGGAGTTTGGTACGTAAAACTACGGTATGGCTTTGCTAGTTCATACGTAAGTTCAGTCTGATACGGTGTTTAGTACGTAAAACTACGGTATTGCGTTAGAAATTCGTACACAAGTTCAGACCGATACGGTATTTAGTACGGTAAAACCCGTAGTTTCAATTAGGGACGTAACGCTACGTTTTACTTGCCGACTGATAGTGTAATTGCGCAGTTACGCTAGAAGTTGAAGAACGGTGGGGCTGACTAGACGGATTTCTAGCAGTCAATTACAGCAGAGTGCGGAAGTGACGCTCACAGAATCGACTTCAATCCGTTAATAATGGACGGCTCACTTGAGGGTTAAATTATATAGAGAGATTACGTGTATCGCGATGCTAAGGCGAACACTTACGTTGTACTGTTGCTGCACTATAGCGTAATTAATAACGGTCTTTGTTGCAGCATTGATCGAGCAATACTGCGGATTTAGTTACAGCTTTATCCGCAAAAGTAAGTCGTTGGCGCGACTTACTTAATGAAAATAGAATTTGTGAACGTTTTGGCGGACGTTCTTATATAAACGGTCTTTGTTGCTGCATTGACCGATGGGCTAGATGCGAATTGGCGACGTATCTAGCCTTTGTTTTACCGTGCTAATTAGCGCTGTGAGGCGTTCTAAACTGTGAAGGGAAGTATTTATCATTAACGCTGTACTGACGCTAATTTGAAAAGGAATCTACGGGGGATTGTACGTCATAAGTTCGTAGGTATATCGACGCGTTTTAAGTTTATTTTGTTGAAAAGTGCGCAACATCGGAAATTTAGGCATATCAGTAAGTAGGGGGATTTTTTAGAGAGTTTTGTTGCAAATCGATGTGTCCGAGTCTGCTTTATATAGTAGGAGATAAAAAGTTTTCAAAAGTTTTTTCTTAAATTTGTCCCAAATCGGTACAGTTTACTGAGGGTATAGAGTAGAAGGGAAAGTTTTCCGTTTGTTGTCCTAAATGGCTTTTGAGTTCGGGTATATAAAGTAAGTGGAAATTTTATTAATTCCGTTCAAGTGGCGTGGCAGCAACGTTTGTAACGTTTTAGTCGCAATACTTACGAATGGTAAGTGATATCGGAAAAAGATTTTACTCCCCTATGTAATATAAGAGGTACTTTTTCAAAGTGATATCAAATTTATTTTTTATCGAGAAGTATCTAGTAGGGAAGAATTTTACGCAAAAGTGTACGGATTAGAAAATTTATCTATATAAGTTCAATAGAAGGCGATTCCGTCGATCAATCGGCGTGAGATACAGCCAATAACAAGTTAAAGGAGACGATTTTATGACGGAACAAACAACGCAAACAAACGATGTTCAAAAGGCTTTACCGTACAAATATGACGCAGGTTGGACGGGCATTCCGAACGCAATATTTGAACTTTACGCATTCCATCCGAAATATACAGCTACATGTACCAGCGTATATCTATTTTTACTGCATCGCCATAATTCAAAGTACGGCTACGCATTTCCGACGCAAGATCAAATAGCGGATGCACTATGCTTAAGTAGGAGTGCCGTAAATACTGCAATTAGCACGCTAAAGTTTCTTGTATTAATTGATGCAGAGCGCAATCCGGACCACGATAACGTCGTATACTTCTTGAAACGTCCAATCGATAATCGACTATCGTTTGAAATTCGATTCCCGGAGGCGAAAACAAGACGTTTAAAACATGAGGCGTCGCGTGAGCAAGATAAACAGAAAAGGCATAAACGTCAAACGGAATTTAGAGAGAAGCAGGCTGCGGCCAAAGCCGGATTATTGTAGCACTGTAATTGCAATGTGTGAATTTTATAATCTGTGTGTGTAAATATTGTACCGTATTAATACTTACTTACTAAGACTTACGTATAAAGACTTAAAACATTTAGCGCCCATTAATGCTTAAAAGAGCGCATTAATAAACGCTATCTATCATTCTTATATATCTTAGCGATGGAATTTAAGAGAGTATAAAAAATACAACGTGTGGTTAAATTTTTACACCACGTTAATGGAGGAATCAGCCAATGACGAAAGCAGTCGCAGCCAAACCGAAAGTAAAAGGTACAACGCGTGCATTAATTGAAATCGCAGAAGTAGAAGGTCGAGTTATAACACTAGAGTCGGTATATCCTGGCTCAATCTATACGCATAAGATTTTAAAAGCACGACATAATCCGAAATATAGCGCAGATTTTCCGAAGGCGAAGAAGCCGTCCATATTAGAACAGTTCGCTAATGTACAGGACAAGGCGCTAAAAACTGCGAAGGTTACGACGTTAGAGGGTATGACTAGAGAATTCGCTAAATTATCGGAGTATATGGATCGCAATAGAATCAAAGCGAATCCGCCTATTTACGATAAGGCGTATGTTGAACGTTCAGAATTTACGATTACAGATTTATATAACGATATAATGTCGAGGATTGAATGGTCGTTGATTCGAAATGTGGCGCTAATTTACACGTTTGGATGCGATGCGATGCCGTATCTTTCTCCCGTATTAGATTACTCGTATTACGTACAGCAGCGTAAGAAGTTTCGTCAATGTAAGTACATGTTTTGCATGAACATGTTCGCTATCGAAGGAGATAATTTCCGTGACGCTAAATCAAAGCGAGTTGATAGCCGATTCTGTTCTGATGAATGCCGCAAAGCCTCGCACGATGCGAAAAGACGTTATAAAAGCACAGGCTCGTATTTGCCAGTTGAGTATTATGTTCCTATTTACGATGAATCAGAGGGTGATAGATACCGTAGAAATGAAGTTATCAAGCCGTTTGATAAGATTGAAAAACAGATAGCGAAGGGTAAAGTACAGTCGCCAGTAAAAATAAAACCGCCGAGCTATAAGCATGGCAAAGTGATTTCGTTTAGGTCGTTAGCAGATGCGAAAAAAGCCGAAGAAAATACTGATAAAGTTGATATTATAGGCGTTTATAGGGAGATTATCCGTCGGACAAATCCCAATATAGTATAAGGGGCAATAGCCCGTATTTATTTTTGGGTAGCATGTGAGTAAATGATAGTAAAAGGAGGATAACAGTATGACCGGTGAACAGTTAAAGGAATTACGAGGGACTTTAGGTGTGTCACAAAAGGATTTCGCTAAGATGGTCGGAGTAGGTTACAGCACAATCTCTAATATCGAGAGTGGCGCGCGAACTATGAGTTTATTAACTCGGGCTAAGATAGTGCAAAAAATTGAGTTTGACGAAGGTTTATTTATTTTTGTTGATAAATCACAAAAATTAGATAGATTAATCCATAATTACACATTAACACATAAATAGTCAAAAGTAAAGTCTTTTGAGTTTCGGTAAATAAATGGTAAAGGGGAGGCTCACTATTACAGCAGAACTTTGGCGACAGACAGATACAACGTTCGCGCTTTATATCGACGCAAAGCATGAGCGAGAAATCCGCAATATTAAACGATCCCGTGATTGGGACGTAACAGCAACGTATCAAAAAGGCGATCAACTTGTCGGCTTACAGTGGCGTGTACCGGAATCGGAATATCGAGCAGCAAAACGTATAGAAAATCGCGCCAATAAAAGCGTACATGATTCAGCGGTAAAGAGCGCTAGGAAAGGCGTAGGATAGCGAAGGTACAAACACCTTACCTATGATGCTATCGACGCTAGAATCAAGCGAAATGACGTATTTATGTCAATATACGTAGCTAAAAAACGAGGGGGAAACTTTATGACAAACGATCAATTACAACCACAAGAAATCGAAGAACCGAAACTATTTACACAGAGGGAACTTGAAGAAATTATCGCTAAACGACTATTTCGAGAGCGGAAAAAGATCGCAAAATTAATCCAACCTTTATCGGAATACCTTCAACTTCTTTCCGAGGAGGTGAAGTAAATGACAGATGAAACAATCGTTCAGACTAACGTAGAAGTGACGGAGGAACAGGAAATCGAACAATCTACGGAAATAGACGTGTTACGAGCACAGGTTGCCGAGTATGAGGAGTTAAAGGCGCAATTGGCAGAGCAAGAGGCAACTCAAAAAGCCGAACTATTCGCGCAGAAGGTCGAACAATCAGGCGTTAAAGATTTCGATAAATTACGACCGTTCCTAGATGCTGCGAAGCTAGAAGGTGATGCGCTCGACGAATTACTCGGCGTTTTGCAAGGTATGAAGTCAAAGCAGAATCCGATAGGCACAGCGACAAATGGCGGTAGTGGAGAAAAGACTGCTCAACAGATTGTACTCGCAGATGCAAAGGCAATAGCCAAACGTACGGGGTCAATCGAAGATATTGCAGCGTTTAGTGGACTAAAACAAAAAATTAGACAATTTGGGGGACAACGATAATGACAAACGCAATTAACACAACAAACTTAGTAGGTAAGAAAGAATCTGTAGTAGATGAGGTACTTTTACTCAATCCAAACCAAACACCTTTAATTAATTTACTCGGCTTTAGTCAGCCAGTAACTAATACAATCCATCAATGGTATGAAGATACAACGTTTGCAACAAAAACAAAGGTAACAGCCATAGTAACAGACGCAGCCACGGAATTAACAGTAGCAAGCGTGGAGCCGTTCGTAATTAATTCAGTCGCGCAAATTGATGAAGAGTTAGTTCTTGTTACTGCGATTGATAAGTCGGCTAAAAAGCTGACAGTTGAGCGAGGATATGCGGATACTACTGCGGTAGCAATCGTAAAAGATGCTGATATAGAGTTCCAATACGATATGACTCCGGAGGGAGCAGACGCACCGAAATCACGATATAAGGCGCGTACTCCTCAAAATAACGTAACGCAAATCTTCATGGAGTCGGTAGAAGTAACAGGTACGGCACAAGAAGTCGACCAGTACGGTGTAGATGACCTTTATAACTACGAAAAAGCGAAGAAACAGCAGGAAGTAGCGCTACAGCTTGAAAAATCACTAATCAACGGAATCAAGCTAGACAACGGCACGGTGCGACATATGGGTGGTTTACGACAGTTAATTAAGACGAATGTATTTGACGCTGCCGGCGCATCGGTTTCCGTTAAAATGCTAATTGACTTAGTACAGACGGTATTCGAAAATGGTGGCTTAGCAGGCGGTGGTAATCACGCGTTTATCGTATCGGCGCATCAGAAGCGTGCAATCAGCGATTTACAGAACGATAAAATCCGTATCACGCAAGCGGAAAATAGTCGTGGACAAGTAGTCGATCACTTAGTAACCGATTTCGGTAGATTCCCAATAGTGATGAACGATAACGTCAAGACAAATGAGATTTTCTTCATTGACACTTACCGCACGAAAATCAAACCATTAGGCGGACGTGGATTCTTCCATAAGGAGTTACCGGAACAGGGAGACCGCAAAGCCGGAGTAATAATTGGCGAGTACACGCTCGAGTTCAAACAAGAGTCAGCGCATGGTCGAATTAAAAATCTAGCGTAACAATTTACGAGGGGCTTGCGATTAATTTCGCAGGCTTGGTAATTAATTTACAAAATATTACAAAGGGTATATATTTAAAATAAAGGATGGTGATGTATATGATTAATGAAGAAAATGTCACTAACATTATTGAAGATATGAAAAAACTGCATATTAATGATACTGCAATCTATAAATGTTGGGATCAATTGATTGAAGAATTTAAGAACGTTAACGATACAATCATCTTCTTGGATACTTGCACCGAAGAAGAAGCGGGATGGATATCATCAATTTTTGATGATTTGGCACATAAATTTCAAAGTAGCGATTATGCAAAATGCCTTAAACGATTAAATAAAAAGTATCCAGGAATAGAGATGTCGTTGGATATAAAAATCGCAGAATCATATATTACTTAAACCGCAGGCTAAAAATTGAGCTGCGGTTATTTATTATCATTCGGGTTTTACATTCATACCTACGTAATGTAGTTACTAGCACGATGATGGACACAATCGAAGTTTAATTTAGGAGGCTTGCGGACACTTTCGCAGGCTTCTTTTTATTTTCATAAAACAGGAGGGGAATACGGATATGGGAAAAGCAGATGTAGAAATTAGTATTCTAACTAACGCCACAATTATGGCTGGAGCGCTATTAAAAGCGGATAAAAATAAACAACAAGAGATGTTACTTCAACTAAAAGCCCTTGAATCGTCGGTAAAGCATACGCAACTAGATGCTCATAAAAATCTGAAACGATTCGTGCTACTGACGGTAGCTGCGACAATCCGATACATCTACCACGGAAAGCAATCTGACGCAAAGTTAGCGCAAAGAAACGGAGATAAAGTTGCTAGCGAATTCGCTCGACTAGGAAGGCTTGCGCAAAGACAGGAACGGGATGTGATGCTAAGTGGCACTCGATTTAGTAGCTAGGTTTAGGCTGGAAGATCGCTTTACGCGACCGATGCGCGCTATGTCGCAATCACTAGAGCGATTCAATCGAATGGGGCGAACTGCATCTAATACAGGAGAGCAGACGAGTCGTTCGTTTGATCGTATAAGTCGGTCAACTAATAGCGCGTCGTCGAGTATGGGGAGATTTAGTACACGTATGACGAGTATTCGAGCGAGTTCAAGTGGATTAAGCGCGTCGTTTAGCGGTATGCAAAGCGCCTTAATCGGACTTGCAGGAGCGTATTTAAGCGTAAACGCTGCGGCTAAAGCGTTCGATAAGACTATCGGAGCGGCCGCTTCGTTCCAACAAAGTGAAGCGATCATTAAATCCGTATTCCAAGACGACGGTAAAACAGCGCAATACTTAAAAATGGTCGATAAAATCGCGATTGACAGTCCGCTTCTAAATTCGGGCGAAATGTTCGGTTCTTCAAAAGGATTGCTTACGCTAACGAAGGATATGGGACAGCTAGAAAAATCTTGGAAACTTGTAGAGCGACTTATTGCGAGTGATCCAACGAAGTCAATCGATGATGCCGTTAGGGGACTTCGTGAATTAAAATCCGGGGATACAATTAGTCTGCGCGAAGTATTTAACCTTGATAAAAACATTTTAAACGATGTTAAAGGCGGTACATTCGACCAACAGTTAGCCGGCATTGACAAAGCATTGACGCAGATGAACATTTCTAGTGAAACAGTCAAAGCGATGGGATCCACGACGTTAGGATATTGGGCGCAAATCGGAGAACGAGCAACTAAGTTTATGCGGCAAGTCGGAGAGGTAGGCAACATTAAAATCGGAGCATCTCTAGAGAAGGTCGTTAAATTGCTAGATGTTAGCGATGCTAAGTTAGATTCCTACGCTAAAAGAATCGGCGAAACTATCGGTGGTATGGCGGATAAGGCGATAAACTTTGCGCAGAAACTATGGGAATGGCGTGAGCCTTTAACTTACGTACTTGGCGCACTTGCAACGTTTGTAGGCGCATTAGCAGTCGTTGGAACAATTTCGTTGCTATTAAATCCGATTAGTTTAATTGCGGCAGGTATCTCCGCAGCAGCATTAGGGTTTAAGGCTTTATACGATAACAGCGAACGATTCCGAGGAATTATTGACGGTATAAAAGGCAAAGTAACTGGCTTAGTTAAGGCGTTCAAGGCTGACGGAGCAAAAGGCGTACTCGACGCATTGTTACCAAGCGATACGGTCACTAAGATGGTATCAACATTCGAAAAAGTGAAATCCGCAGTAGGGACGGTTGTTTCGTGGGTAAAAACGAAGTTTAACGAAGTAAAACCATCGCTGATTGATCTTGGTACGAAGTTTATGACGTTCAAAGATACTGTAGTCGGTGCAATATCGAAGCTATTCGAAATCGCACAACCGATACTGTCCGGATTATGGAGCGCACTTCAAGTATTAGGCGATTACGCATCACTCGTATTTAACAACGTCATTGTACCAGCAATATCCTTCGCAATGGACGCATTTACGTTAGCGTGGCAAGTCATTAGTCCGATATTACAAGGACTCGTGACTGCATTCGAGTGGACGTTTGGTGTGCTTAAATCTGTTTGGGATTCGACGTTAAAGCCGTTCGTCAGTTGGATTTTAGGTGCATTCAAAGACGCACTTACGAAAATGGGCGAAAGCATGAGTAATTTATCGTCGGCAGCAGAGGCAGCGGGTGGTATTTGGAATTTGGTTTGGGACAAAATCGTAACGTCGGCTGAAACGGCAGTAAACTCCGTTATCGGACTTATTAATTCGATGATTGACGCCATCAACAATATTCCGTTCATTGAGATTGACGCAGTAGCAAATGTAAATTGGTCAGGTAACGCTGTTCAAGGACCAATGCCGCTACAAGGCCCGCCAAAGCCTAAGAACTTGCCGGGGCATTACAACGGATTAGACAACGTAAAATATGATAATTATGTAGCACGCCTACACAAGGGAGAAAAAGTTCTTAATCGACGTGAAGCTGACGCATATCGTGGTGGACAAGGTGGTGGCGGGGGAGTCAACGTCACTATAAACATGAATGGTACTGTAATTCGTGAAGATGCGGATATTAGGAAGATTGCAGACCAATTAGTCAGCGGAATCCTACAGAAAAGGGTGGCGTTCGGGTGAGTGTATTTAAGCCGGAATACAGCGGTGAAGGTGGGGCGCTTAACCGATTACGTGAGGCTATCCAAGTCCTAGGGTACAACGACGGGGGAGATATTAAAATTGCAGTAATAACAAGCGAATATCCCAAATTCGCGATTCAAGTTCAATCGGAGACAATCGAGACTCCCGCAGAAGGCATCATATGTAATCCCGATTTATTCCAACGTACAGAAACTGTCAAAATTAACGGTATTGTGAGTACGATTGAGTACCCGAATAAGTTAGTGAAAGGCGCGAGAGTGTACGTCTTTGAACCCGAGCATCAGCAGTTATTGTACGTACTAACATTGGCGGAATAGTTTTATCGAGGTGAGTGACGTCTTTTGACGCTGCTTGCCTTTTCTAATACAGAAAGTGGAGGGAATAACGTTATGGTATTTCAAACTAATAGAGAATTAGCGGGGGAACTCCGTAAACTAGACGAACTACTAGGTGATGAATACGAGCCGTTACCAACAGTTAGCGATCACTTCGCACTAGAAGTGTATGACCGCTATTTCGAGGACGTTCGCAAATTCTTACTTCTATATGCGGAGATATTAACGAATACAGGGAAACCGTTTACCGTTGATGAATCGGATAAACTTCGTGAACAGATTGATGCGCTAGAGGTAGCAGGTAATTGTAGCGAGGTTTTATTAATGGCTGAATGTACGACATTAGCGTATCACTTGAAACAGGCAATCGGTGAGGTAGCGTGTTCACCTTATTCGAGTGCGGCATCGATTATTAGCGCAGTAAGTAAGAAGTACAAGCCGTTTGATTTCGAGATGGATAACCTCGATTATGACGGGAATTATGACGCGTATTTAACGCAAAAATTGGAGGAATATAAACAATGGCAAACAAACCTACATTAGACGCTTTAAAGGCGAAACTTACACCGGGGCAATTACGCGCCTGCGAGTTATTATTGATTAAAGAATACGCACCAAAAGGTGAGAAGGCGACATACGCAGAAATTGCAGAAGAAGTCGGGATTGATACGTCAACGCTATATCACTGGCGACAAAGTATTGATTTTACGCAGTATTTAGCAGCGCTAAGTGATACGAAATTAGATAGCGCTCGCGCATCAGCAGACGCCCAATTAATGCGGCTTGTGAACGGTACTTCTAACAATGGTATGGCGTCCATTAAAGCGCTTGAATTGTACTACAAACTAATCGGAAAATTAGTCGATAAGCGCGAGGTAGTGTCTACGCCAACACAACCGGATGCAAGCGATGTTGACCGTATGAAAGCAGAGATTGCACGCATGAGAGGCGTATAGTATTAACGATAATGAACGGGCATACCTTCGGGTGTGTCCGTCTTTTTTATTATGTCCGCATTATCACGAATAATCACGAAATTATCGGGTGGTGAGGGCTGGCGTACGTGTGTTCGCAAAACCTCAAGGCTCAATAATGACGCAGTTTCGACGCATTAACCTGTCAGTATGAATAGCGAGCGGTCGTGAATATCGAATGTATGCTTATTCTGATTAGCTTACTATTGAAATGGCGTAATAATAGCGTTTGTTATTTGACCGCCTATCCAATGTATGGTATTCTTTGTATAACGATAAAAGCATACTACGGAAATGGGGCGGTTTTATGCTACATAAGCAGAATGAAAAAGGCGCAATTATAGACGTACAGCCTATACGTGAACAAAAGGATATTGCGGAAATGATTGAGGCGCTAGGCATGGCGAAGGATAGCGGAAGTCGTAATGTATTGCTATTTAAAATCGGCATTAGTACGGGGTTACGCGCAGGTGACATCGTAAGTCTACGTATTGAGGACGTAAAAGGTAAGACGTCGTTTAAGGTGCGTGAGGGTAAGACTAAGAAGGAACGCACAGTATACCTTAATGCGATCATGGCGGATATAGCCGACTACTTAGAGGGTAAGCCTAACGAGGGATGGCTATTCGCCTCACGTAAGGGCGATAATCATATTAGTACGACGCAAGCATACCGAATACTTACAGCAGCAGCGGACTTAATCGGACGCAATGACGTTGGAACTCATACAATGCGGAAAACGTTCGGCTATCATTACTACAAGCGCACAAAGGATGTTGCTACGCTAATGGAGATATTCAATCACGAATCACAGCGGACTACGCTTCGGTACATTGGTATTACAGAAGAAGAGAAAGAGAACAGTTTAAAAGACTTCCGATTATTCTAGCGATCATGCAGCGATGCTTGGTCGTTTTTTTTGTGTCTCCCAAGCCCACACTCGTATATTGCTGCGACTGATGAATCGTACTTCTACGCACTATTTTTTAATCCTCAAGGTAAAAATTTCGAATAATATTTTTATAATTCGTAGGGTAGTTATGCGGGTGAAATCGTTTAATTAGTGTTTCTTCCTATTTAATTAGAGTTGACGCAAAACTGACGCAAAAATAATTAATGAAATATCATACAGAATGTTTATTACGGCGGTACTTGTGAGAGGAATTATGTGAAAATAGTTGGATAATGTTACCGCGAAATTAACGCAAGAATGACTTCGGAAGCTTAGAGCCATAAGCCTTTGATGGGGGTTGTGTATTTTTGTTAGGTGATGTATAGTAGCGCATGTCGACTAGAATCATAAAGGAAATGCGTACGTATTAAAAAGGTAAAGTAAATGTTATTAAATCAGAAACAGTTAGCAACTAAAATTGGGAGCAGTCCGAAAGCTATAAGAAGATATTTAAGCGAGACAACGAAGTATCTACCCTATTTTATAATTCATAAAGATGGTCAGAAATTATTCGGTAATTTTGAAATTGAATTTATGAGTTATGTTAAAAGAGAAGTTTCTTCGAATAAGACTATTGTCGAAGCCGTAGAAAATGCGATATTTACATTTTATAAAGTACGTTTGATGGCGTGTACTTATAATGAAATCGAAAAAGAAAACAATAATCTAAGGGAAATAATTATTAAACAGCAAGAACTGATTACCACTTTAACGGACATCAAAATTAAAGTTTAAGTTGTTGCTTGCTTTGCGTTATTCCTGGAGTATATAATAAAAGAAAACAATACATCGTTTCGATAATACGTAGTTATCGCAAAATACGTTGTATTCAATAATCGAGAAAATACGTATACAGTAGGCGCTCATGCTTACGGTATGACACCGCATAATTTACAATCGACAATCCGAACGCGCTGGCTTCATGTGGTTGTGGTACGAGCTTTAAAGCAGCGGCACGTGAAAGTACGCCTGAAGTTTGCGAGTAATATGATTTGTTATAAATGAGTAATGCAAGAGATTGGTATGTATACAATCTATAAAATATGTAATCATAACCCTCCAATCGTTTATTGAGGGGGATAGCTACTAAGCCTTTTTGATTTGTATGTTGCGAAAGCGATGCAAATTGAGGAGGCTTTTTTGATTTTAAAAAGAAGGATTGAAAAGCAATAATAGAGTGAAGATGAAAGAAAGGCACTCTTAAATTATCTTAAGAGTGCCTTTCATATTTGCCCCAAAAATGAACAATTTATTCAAGTGAAAAATGAGTTCAATCTTATATTGGAGAACCTTAGCTAATTTGTGCTAATACTTGGTCGTAAATTTCTTCAGATGATTTATTGAGTACGATAGAAAACTCTGAAAATATAAGTTCTTGTAAAGTTTGAAGTAATTTTTCTTCTTGCATTGGAAATTTCTTTTCGAGAGCTTCATAATCCTTTTTTTTGCGTAATAGTGTGTTTAGGAGGTGGGCTTGTTTTTGTCTATCATCAGTTTTGATAATTTCTACGTGAAGTCTCATGCGGTGTGTGCTTTGTTCAACCCATTCGATACCAGGAGAAGTAAAGGAATGTAATATTTTAATTGCTTCTTCTTTTTTCATGATATCTCTTATCTGTGTACTTGAATTTTCAACAGGTGTGCGAATGGTTAAATTTGGGTCGTTTAGTGGTTTTAAGACGTAATAATCTTTTGTAATATCGCTAAAGGTTTGTTCGCAAATTTCTTCTATAGAACAAAGTCCGTGTGATGAATAAATGACTGTATCACCAACATTGTACATGTATTTCCCTCCACAAACTATATTTTCAACATAGTTGACTAAGTTAATTGTATTGAATTAAACGTTTTTTGTCAACTTAGTTGACGATGGGGGTTTTGTTTTGTATAGTAATTACAAAAAAATGAGATGAAGGTGAACTAGTTGAAGGACGCATTGCAATATCAAGATGTAATTGATTTGTTGAGCGAACGTTATGAAATACTTCGACGGATCGCTGAAGAAAAATGGAATAAAAATAATGATATATATATTTCCAATTCAGAATGGCGTATTTTAAGTAAAGTTTTTAATAAAAAACGGACGATTTCAGATGTAGCCAAAGACGTTGATTTTTCTAGACAAGCAACACATAAATTTGTGAAAAGTTTAGAGGCAAAAGGATTGGTAGAAGTAAGCAGTGCCCTGCATAGTAAAAAACATAAAGAGATTAACATGACTGAATTCGGTAAACTATGCTATGAAAAAAATGCGCATTACAAAGGTGAAATTGAACAACAATTAATTAATAAACTTGGTGAGATTGAAGTGACAAAGTTAAAGAATATATTAACTTTGGATTGGGATATTGAACAAGTAGAAGTATGAAATCAGCCATTAAAATACGATAAAATAAATCGAGGATAAGTGGCTGAATTAAAATGATGACATTAGCTAAAAATAAAAGGCAGGAACATGAATTGATCAATGTTTCTGCCTTTTCATATCTAAATAAAATATGTTCAAAAAAATTTATGAAGGAGCCGATTCTCCACCTTCAAAGTAGCTTTCTTATTTATTGCCAAAGCTTCCAGAGAATTGTTTTGCAACAGCTTGTACTTCCTCTAGCTTTTCTGGTTTCAAAAGAGTAAGCATCTGAGGGAAAAACGCTTGAATATCTTTTTGTGAAAATGTACCCTCATCTTGTTTCTTGAAGTTTTCTAAAAGTATTACCCTTGCTTCATCTTCCTTGCCTTCTTGAACTCTTTGTAAAATAAAATGTAAAAACATTTCTTGTCCTTGTTTATCCATACCTATTGCCTCCTAAAAAGTGAAATATAATACATTACGATGTCATACTTTATTATAGAAATTTCATTTTAAAGCGAACTTAAAAAGTTGTAAAGCAGATTACTAAGGGAAGCTTTTCGAGCAAGCTCGAAAAAAATCTGGACTAAAGTTAGCCGAGGCGTAATTGATTGAAATAAGTTCAGCCTTTTGTCATCTTCTCAAAGATGGACTATGATAAAGAGGACACATTTGATTGAGGAGGTTTTCGAATGGGTGTTTTAGAAATGTTAGATAAATTAGATCAAATAGAAACTTTATACGAACCGATTTATAGCGCGGATGGGCATCGTGTAGTCGCCTATGAAGTCATTGGACAATTGGATGATAGTGGAACAATAGTTGATATTGAACAATTTACATATGAAGAAGATGTACCAGAGGATATTCGATTTGAAATTGAGCTGTTATTTGTACGAAAGACAATTGAAGCGGTGAAGCATTTATTAGTCGATGTCAATTTATATATCCCATGTAATCCGAACTTATTAATGTTGGATTTTGGGGAAAGCTACTTTACAATGCTGAAAGAGATTTTGGCTGAGGACGATTTACCGAATATTACACTAGTGATGGCGGAGCATAAATATGAAGGGAGTATTGAAAAGCTGCAACATGCGATTCGCTATATTCAAACATATGGTGTAAAAATTGCGCTTGCAAATGTAGGCGCACAAACACAATTAGAACATGTGCTCATGCTAGAACCCGCAGTACTTAAAATAAATGTCGAGCAGCTTGGTTATAATTTATGGGGCGCTCAAAATCATGTGTTTGCAACAATTCGTTCGCTCGCTGTGAAGATGGGGACACTTCTTTTAATTGAAAATATTGAAACAGTGTATCAATTACAACAAGGGTGGAAAATTGGAGCGAGATTTTATAAAGGGGCTTATTTGCAACAACCACATAAAGAGTTTTTTGCACGAGATTCATTAAAAGAACGTTTCAGAAATGAATGCGAGCAATTTATCGTGACGGAGAAAAAACAGCTTTTACAAAAGTATGAAGAAATGAAGCTGCTTGAAAAGAAGATTTGGACGATTGTCGAGCAATTACAGCCAACAGGTAAGGATGAAATGAAGTTAAAAAAACTTGCCGCCGCTTTGAAAGAGTACGCTTTTCGGATATATATTTGTGATAATAATGGCTTTCAAACATCACCAAACATTATTTGGAAAAATGATGAGTGGCATATACAGCAGGAAGCGAAGGGGAGAAACTGGAGTTGGCGACCATACTTCCTTTTGAATATTATTAAAATGACGAAAGACCATAAAGGCGAATTATCGGCAGTATATAGCGATATTGAGACAGGCGAGCTGACAAGAACCTATTCAATGGCGCTTGCGAATGCGGAGTTTTTATTTATTGATATTACGTATGATTATTTGTATGAACACAATATAGTGAATTAATAAAAGTACACTTTAAATGGATATCCAGGATCTTTTATTAATTTTCTATTTTAAATTAATTTGAATATTACGCGTAATTTATAAATAATATCGGTAACGAATGCATCTTTCTCTCATTTCCAATTAATCTTCCAATTTGAAAGTATCGAGAGAATTCTATTGAAATTCGAGTTGAAAAGGTCTAATATAATAGTTAAGGAATATTTGTCGAAATTCAGTCGACCTAGCGTAGAGTAGTTAGGGAAGTATATGCGTGTACTTCTTTTTTTCTTTGTCTTTCGCTAGTAAATATACAATAAAATTAAAGGGGTTCTGATTTAAGTGAAAAGACCAACAATTTTAGTATTAGGCGCGGGTTATGGTGGCTTAACAACTGTTGTTAACTTACAAAAAATGGTGAATGTTAACGAAGTAGAAATCATTTTAGTTAACAAAAATGATTACCACTACGAAACAACATGGTTACATGAAGTAGGAGCAGGCACAATCTCACCAGATAAAGCACGCTACCCAATTGCTAGCGTTATTAATAGCGGTGTGAAATTTGTACAAGCTACTGTTGAAAGTGTTGATGTAAACACGAAAAAAGTAGGTACATCTGCTGGCGAATTCACTTATGACTATTTAGTATTCGGTTTAGGTTTTGAAGGGGAAACATTTGGTATCCCAGGCTTAAAAGAACATGCTTTAGCATTATCAAACATTAATACAGCTCGCCAAGTACGTGAGCATATTGAATACCAATTCGCATCTTGGTCATTAGATGAAGTAAAAGATGACAGCAAGCTTACAATTATCGTAGGTGGTGCTGGTTTCACAGGTATCGAATTCTTAGGTGAATTAGGTAACCGTGTTCCTGAATTATGTAAAGAATTTGATATTCCACAAGAAAAAGTACGTGTACTTTGTGTAGAAGCAGCGCCAATGGTATTACCAGGCTTTGATCCACAACTTGTAGAATATGCAAAAACACAATTATCGAAAAAAGGTATCGAATTCTCAATCGGTACACCACTTGTTGAAGCAACTCCAGAAGGCGTTAATATCAAAAAGGGTGAAGATGAGTTCGAATTTGTTAAAGCTGGTACAGTTGTATGGGCTGCAGGTGTTCGCGGTAACGCATTAGTAGAATCTTCTGGTATCGAATCGAACCGTGCGCGTATTGCAGTACGTAAAGATATGCGTGCTCCAGGATTTGACGATGTGTTCGTAGTAGGTGACTGTGCATTCTTATTAAATGAAGAAGCAGGTCGTCCATACCCACCAACTGCACAAATTGCAATGCAACAAGCTGTAAACATTGCGAAAAACATTAAGCACTTAATGAATGATCAAGAAACTGAAACATTCGTATATGATGACAAGGGCGCAGTATGTTCTTTAGGTCATGATGACGCGATTGGTTCTGCAATGGGTCGCAAATTTACTGGTAAAACAGCATCAGCACTTAAAAAAGTTGTTGATGACCGTGCACTTTACTTAGTAGGCGGCGTTGGCTTAACACTTAAAAAAGGTAAATTTAAATTCCTTTAATTGAATTAATCAATTACGACTTGGCGTAATTGTGTCCAGATTTTTTTTCGAGCTTGCTCGAAAAGCGTCCTTAAAAAATCTGTGACATCCGCCGGGGCTTAACTTAATTTAGCTGGGGGTTGAAACCCCAGCTAAATTAAGTTAAAAAAACTTGCAACGATTGGGTTTCTGCCCTTTCCGTTGCAAGTTTTTTGTTTTGTATAAGATGTTAAGAATACTGTACAGCCAGTGGTACTTCACCAAATGCAATCGTTTTCCAAGTTAGCTGAATATAAATTTGTGCGAGTTGCTGTTCACGCTTACCATGTTTATCCGCATGCTCTAACACAACAACACTTTCATACAAATCGCTTAGCTTTTTCATTAAGCCTTTTGCTTCTAATGTTTGAACAGCTGCTGGTAATTTTGTGAATTGCTCCAGTTGGGTCGTGATTTCTTGCAATCGTTCTTTCACAAATTGTACTTCGGCTCCTTGTAATGGTGCTAACCGTTGCTCTAGTAAAGCTAATAGTAGCTGATGCCCATCTTGCTTAATAATACGAATTAATTCATGCGCTAATATATTGGCCGTGCCTTCCCATACCGTTAATACTTGTGCATCACGCAATAAACGCGGTGTGACAAAATCTTCAATATAGCCATTTCCGCCATGTATTTCAATCGCTTCATGTGCAAAATGAATTGCTTGCTCAGCAGTTTCCTTTTTCACGAGTGCAATCAATAAGCGGACAATTAGTTGCTGTTCTCGACCAACGCGACCTGAAGAAACATCATCATATAATTGAACCAAATCAAATAATGTGACAAGTGAGGCATGGTGCTTAGCTTTAAGTGTTCCGATTGTTTGTTGAACCATTGGATAATCTAACAGGCGATGTCCAAATGCATGACGAGCAGTCGCATAGGTTGTCGCTTCATCTAACGCACGCTTCATAATGCCCAATGACGCGGCTGCATTGCAAATACGTGATAAATTCAGTGCTTCTAACATGTAATAAATTCCCTTTGACGGATCGCCAACCACGAATGCCTGCGCACCATCAAATACGACCTCACCAGAAGGTACTGCACGCACACCCAATTTATCTTTTAAGCGACGTATCGTAATGCCATTCAATGTACCATCTTCACGCTTCCAAGGCACCGCAAATAATGTTAGCCCTTTTGATCCGCCAGGTGCATCTTCCATTCGAGCAAGCACCATCGCTACACCACACATCCCCGCATTTGAGGCAAAATATTTTTCGCCAAATAAACGATAGTGTTCACCATCTTTGACTGCACGTACTATATTGGCTCCTACATCTGAACCACCTTGGCGCTCGGTTAAAAAAGTTGCACCTTCAAAAAGTTCTACCTCGCCCGTTGCCGCAACATGTGGTAAAAAGCGCTGTTTCACGTCTTCATCTGCGAAATGGTCTAATAAATAAGCCGTTGCCATCGTCAATGTGACCGGACAATAAAAGCCAGGTTCTGCTTGCGCTAATATATAGCCTTGTGCAAAGCTATACACATAATTTCCTTTTTGATTGAGCTCAGGGATTTTTTTGTGTACATAGCCAACAATACCTGTTTCATATGTTTCTTTCACCGTATTTTTATAGCCCTCGTTAACGATGACTTGACTGACTTCTTCGCCAAATTCATTATAGCGCTGTAATCGCGGCTCGCCTTCACGGTCCGTTACTTTTGCTCGCGCATCAATTACCGTTGCAACATGTTCGCCAAATGTCGTCAATTCTCTGTTCGCATAGTGATAAAAAGGTTCACTCAACATGTCCTGCAAAATTTGCTGTAATGTCGTATCGTGGGTGTAAAAGTTTTGAGTACGCTCCTGCTGCTCAGTTAATACTTGCATGTTGGCCATCTCCTTTTAACGTATGTTTTAAAATTTTCCCTGAAGCATTTCGTGGGAGTACGTCTACTTGCTCATACAGTCGCGGGATTTTATAACTTGCCAAATGCTTGCTTAAATAATCACGAATTTCTTCTTCCGATACGGCTTGTTTTGCCGCATAAACAACTTTGACCGTTTCGCCCCATTCAACGTGAGGCACACCAATTACCGCTACTTCAAAAATAGGTTCAATTTGTAATAGCACATCTTCAATTTCTTTCGGATAAATCGTAATACCACCTGAAAAAATAACATCCTTTTTGCGATCTACAATATACACATAGCCATCCTCATCTATTTTTGCTAAATCCCCAGAACGAATCCAACCATTTTGCATCGTTGCTTGTGTTGCTTCTGGATTTTTATAATATTTCTTCATATTGCCTTCACCATGGAGGACAATTTCACCGACTTCACCAGCTGCTACATCCTCAAATTGGTCATTGACGATACGTAGTTCTGTTCCGTATGGTGCCCGTTTGCCGATAGAACCCGCACGTTGTGGATGATCTTCCGCGAGTAAAATCGAACCACTTGGCCCAGCTTCCGTTAAACCGTATACACAAATGAGACGGTCTGTTGAGAATTTATCCTGTACAAACAAAACTTCCTTTTCTGATAAAGGAGCACCACCATATACCCACCACTTCATGGAAGATAAGTCGAAATCCTGTATTCTAGGAGAGTTTGCCGTTAATAAATAGGCTACTGGTGCGCCGAAAAAGTGCGTCGTTTTGTAAGTTTGAACGGATTCTAACAATAAATCCGGTGTAAATGTAGGGGTTAATACAGCAGTTGCCCCAACAAGGATAGCTGTAATTAAAAATAAATTAAGTGGTGCCGAATGACTAAGGGGCATCATTAATAGTAGTTTACTTTCTGGTTTCACTTCCATTTCAATAGCAATCATCGTCGAAACAGCAAGTACGCTACGATGTGTTAATAGGACACCTTTTGGATTACCTGTCGTACCGGATGTATAAAGCAAAGTGGAATCGTCATCCTCAGTTAATGATGTGCACAAATTTTCTCCAGTACCTGTCAATAAACGATCAAAGCTTTGCCATTGTTCAACGGCTTCACCCGTTTTGATTTTCAATCCATTAAAATCAATCGTTTTAGCTGATTCAAAAATTAATGCGTGTGCAATGATTGCTTTCGCATCTGCATGATTTAACACAAACTCAATTTCCGTCGCGGTAAATTTCGCATTCATCGGTACAACAATTGCCCCAAGCTTTGCAATGGCAAAATAACTAACAACAAATTCCGTTACATTTGGCATGAAAATGGCTACTTTGTCACCCTTTGTGATGCCTTGTTGTTGCAAAGAATGTGCGAGCTGATTCGCTTGATGATTAAGGGCTGTATAACTAACTGCACGTCCCATACTTTGAATTGCCGTCTGCTGTGGATATTTACGTGCCGCTCTTGTTAATAATTCCGCTGTGTTCATGAAGAATCCCCCTTTAAACTTATCAATTTTATTTGAAAATCATATTTCATTTGTTCCAGTTCTGTGCGAATTTTCATCAGCTCAACAATTTGCTCATCAATGAGTGCTATTTTTTCATCGCCAAATTGAATCGTGCGCTCCAGCTGCTTTATTCCTGTTCGATCCGCATTAAATAGATGCACCATTTCTTTAATTTCATCGAGAGTAAAACCAAATTTCTTCCCTCGAACGATTAATTTCATTTTTGCTTCTTCGCGTTGTGAATAAAGCCGTGTATTCCCTTGGCGATTTGGTGTTAAAATGCCAATTTCTTCGTAGTAACGCAATGTTCGTGCTGTCACTCGATATTGTTTGCTCATTTGTTGAATCGATTTCACGATCCGCACCTCCTGTAGTTATTAACGTACCATTTACGTTAACGTTAACTTCAAGGGAAAACAATATTATTGTAGTGTAATAGATGCGTTAAGCAGTATATTTTTGCTATCATAGAAGAAAGAGGGAAGGTGTGGGGGAATGGCGACAGATCGTGGGAAAGTATGGCTTGGTGTAGCAGCGATTATTGAAAATACAAACGGTGAATGGCTTCTCGTCAAAAAAACATATGGTGGTTTAAAAGGTGCGTGGTCATTACCAGCGGGCTTTGTACAACAAGCTGAAACCGTAACAACAGCAGTAATTCGTGAGGTGAAGGAAGAGACTGGGGTTGCATGTGAAGTGAAGGGGCTTATCGGATTTCGATCGGGTGTGATTATGAATGATATTAGCGATAATATGGCCATATTTTATTGCCAGCCTGTCGAAGAAAATCCAGCAATTCACATACAAGAACGTGAAATTGCAGAAGCTTGTTGGCTAACACCTTCATTGATCTTAGAAAATGAACATACTTCTATTATGCTTAAAGAAATGGCGCAGGAGCATGTGAAGCAGCATATTCATCCGATTATTGAAGGGGTTAATCCAGGTGATGTTTTCGGATATAGCGAATATCACTTATTTTTCAAGAAATAACAATTATAAAATTGCATAATTTATTTACATTATGGAGAAGTTTTGACAATTCATTGCTTCTCTTTTTTATTATCTTTATGGAATTGAAAGCGTGCTCTTAATCATGTAAACTTATGAGAGGTAAATGGAGGGTATACATATTATGAATGACGTTTCGTTAGTACAAGTAATTATTTCGGTTGTTCTCTTTTTTGTCATGTTTTTTGGAATCGGTTTCCTTCTAAATATGTTATTACGGATGACTTGGTTAATGGCGATTATTTATCCAGTTGTTGTCGTATTTATTATTGATGAGGTGAGCTTCCTCGATTACATCTTTAAGGCTGGCTCAGCTTTCCCAGAGCTTATGGATAAATTCCAAGCGTTACATTTAGTCGATATTGTCATTTTATCTGGTGGGTTTGGAGGAGCGATAGTCGCAGGTTTTGTGATGATTGCATTGCGTAAAGCGGGTTATCGCATGTTTTAATTGAAAAAAGACTGCACTTTTATTATGAAGTGCGGTCTTTTTTATTTGGCTCTGTTATAGAATAATGTTGAAAATTGGTAACTTTAAAAAAGTGGTTATACTAAGAACGATTATTCGTGTTGGAAGTTTGAATGCCCTCTTTGTACTTCTGAACACATTAATAGATTTGGCAAAGAGTTTGTAATTGTTGTGAATGTAGGTTTATAAGAATTAAAAAGACTAAAACATTTTGTTTTTAGTCTTTTTTCCTTGTATAATTTGAGGTTGATTGAATACAAGATAGAAAATTAAATTGGGTGAGGAAATGAGTCAAGAATTATTTTATTTTGTTAAATATGGGACCATAACGTTTTATGCGTATCAATTCTTTCTGTTTTTAGGAGCGTTGATTTCGGATAAAATGAAAACAACCAAGAAGTACCACGTTGTAGTAATGGTAGTGAATTCCCTGATATTCGTATTAACAATTCCTTTAGGTTTATTTATAGGCATTATGGCGACAGATGATGGGAATGCGATGGGATTAATATACGGTTTCTTCTTTGTTACGGGAATTCCGTTAGTTCTATTTCTTTTGAGTGTTTTCTATTATTTCATTTTAAAGAAAAGAGATAGAATTGTGTACGAAGAAGATGGAAATGATTGAGCATATATGCAAGAAGACGGGGAACCTCAACAAATGAAGGTTCCCTTAATTACTTTTAAAAATCAACATTTAAATTTAACAGAGCTTTTTATTTAAAAGTTACCAAAACTATATACAATAATGGCTAAAAGAATCCCCGACAATCCCCCAATGAAAACTTCACTTTTTTTATGACCGAGCAATGTTTTTAAGTCTTCAATTTTTTCCTGCTCATTTAAGTCAGGCCAACGTTTAATTTCTTTGAAAAATGACTGTAGTTCGTGGCGTATTTCATTGAGCACCGCGGCATGTTGTCCAGCTTGAAAACGTACATGGCTGGCATCGTACATAACAATACCTGCAAGCATCGCAGCTACCGCAAAAATAGGGGAATCAAAGCCAACTTCAAAGCCAACAGCAGTTGCAACACTTGTGACCGCAGCGGAATGAGAGCTAGGCATCCCACCAGTCGAGGTAAGTAAGCTCCAATCTAGTTTTCGTGTAATGATAAAATTAATAGGCACTTTTAAGAGCTGCGCAAATATAATAGCAAAAATACCGAGCCAAAGTGGCGTATTTTGTAATAGTTCGATAATTACACCTACCCTCAATTAATTATCTTTTAATTACGAATAGTATAGCATTATTATCGGAAAAATAACTTGTTTCAACTGATTCAAATACTACTTTACCGAAGAGGAATGAAGAAAATAGGATATTTCGTTGTTCGGAGTAATGAAAGTTGTATATAATGAATTTATCAATTTAAGGGGGAATTTAACAATGAATATTGAAAAAAACGTAAAAACATTTGAAACAATTACTTCTGAAACATTAATTATCGGTGTGCAAAAGCACCGTGAACAAATGAAAAATTGGTCATTATTCAGTCAGTTTTTTGGTGAAACAATCGATGTTTGGTTACGCAATGGGGAAATCAATACAGATGCACAGAAGTTGACGAAAATCCCATATAGCGGTGTAAATGCTCAGCTAAAACGCATTATTTTTGTTGGCTTAGGCGAACAAAAAAATAATACAACAGATAATTTACGTGAAGCATTTGCGACAGTTGGGAAAGAAATGAAATCATCTAAAATAAGTAATGTTGCGATATGGATGGATTCATTTGCGACAGATCGAATAGACGAAGAAGAAGTTGCATATTTAGCGGGAGAAGGTCTGTACTTAGGTTATTACACAACGCCAAATTATAAAACAACTTCCAATGAAGTAGACGCGTACTTCGATGAGGTACAATTTGTTACAACAGCAACAATCGAAGAAGTCGCAACAAATTTTGAAGTAGGGAAAATTTATGCAGACGCAGTGAATGAAGCGCGTACATTAATTAATTTACCTCCAAATATTTTGACAGCGACGGAATTAGCCAATTATGCAGTGGAAATGGCTACGAAATATAATTTTGAAATTGAAGTATTAAACAAAGCGCAACTTGAAGAAATCGGGATGGGCGGTATTTTAGCAGTGAACCGTGGATCGGTAGAAGAGCCTCGACTAATCACGATTAAATATCAAGCGACGCCAAAATGGGAAAATGTTATAGGTCTTGTAGGCAAGGGGGTAACGTATGATACAGGTGGTTACTCATTAAAACCAAAAGACGGTATGGTTGGTATGAAAGGTGATATGGGTGGGGCAGCTGCTGTATTAGGTGCGATGCAAATTATCGGTGCTACACGTCCAAATCAAAATGTACTTGCCGTAATCGGGGCAACAGATAACATGGTTTCAGGTGACGCAATTAAGCCAGATGATGTCATTACGATGTATAACGGTAAAACGGTTGAAGTATTAAATACGGATGCTGAAGGACGTCTTGTATTAGCTGATGCAACAACATACGCAAAACAGCAAGGGGTAAGCTGTTTGATTGATGTGGCGACATTAACAGGTGGCGTGATTGTTGCGCTTGGCCATGATAAAACAGGTGCTTTAACGAACGATGAGGCATTCTTTGAGGAGTTTATGGAAGCAGCAATTGAGACAGGCGAATTTGTATGGCGTTTACCATTAACGAATAATGATAAAAAGCGTATTCGAAAATCAGATGTAGCTGATCTAAATAATTCACCGGGACGTGATGGCCACATGATTTTTGGTGGGGGCTTTGTTGGAGAATTTGCAGAGGAAACACCGTGGATTCATTTAGATATCGCAGGAACATCAGATGCATCTGCACCCCATGTACTTGGACCAAAAGGTGGTACAGGTGTCATGGTGCGTACATTAGCAACATTGGTAGAACAGCGAGCAAACGACTAAAAAATATTAAATTGGAGAATGCCATGATAACAAGTGGCATTCTCTTTTTAGTTCAGAAATAGGCGGGGGACTAACTGAAGGGAGGAAGTTGCATAAACTATTGTAGAAGGAGGGCGATTGATTAATGACAAGACATGGTAGATCAGGCGGAGGCTTCGGTAGAGGAGGTTTCGGTAGAGGTGGATTTGGAGGCGGATTTGGGGGACCATTTTTTGGCGGGTTTGGCGGACCATTTTTAGGCGGACTTTTAGGTGGTTTCCTAGGAGACTCGATAGGTGGCGGATTTGGGGGAGGCTACCAATCACCACCACCATACTATTACCCACCACCTTATTATCCACCGAACTATTACCCACCGTATTACGGACCACCATACTATAACCAGCAATACCGCAGAAATTCTTGGTAATATGAACAAACAAATCGCACACAATATGTTAATATAAGTAAAGATTCATTATTAGATTCTTTATTTAAATGAAATATAAATTTCGAGGTACGAATGTTTATGAAAAATCCATATGTATATGGTTACTTACCACTATTCACCATTATTTTATTTAGTCTTTCATTTGGCATATTTGCTGTATCGGAGTCGTTGGATTTGTTCCATGCGATCGGAGTTTACAGTGGCATGCGAGAATTTTTATCTGATTTAGAATTACGCTTTGTGTTACTTATTGTGTTTGCGCTCATATTTTTTATGTTATTTTCAGCATTAAAATTAATCGGAGAAACCATTCATGAGCTTGGCATGCTATTTTTTTCAAAAGATCAGGCAGGCGAAACAATGAGTGTCGCTCGTGGCGGCTATGTCATTTTCTTCTTCGGTTCCTTTGCATCCGTTATAGGCATTCAATCAATACTTATTTTGATTATTATCTTTATAGCGACCGTTTTTAGTTATTTTATTTATACGATTTATAAAACGAGCCAATTTATGACGGTTACTGGCATGATTGGGCTCATCTTTTTTGAGGTCATTACATGGTTTATTTTTATTACATTAATCGTGTATGCGCTTATTAAATTGTATAATGGCATACTTGCTAGCTTACCGTTTGCAACATAGGAAAAGGGGCGATCTCATCGTAACGAAGAGATCGTCCCTTTTAGTTTGTTATCGCATTAAAAATGGAAAAATGAATTTTGGCTTTTTCAATGTTTTCCATAGAGCGAGGGGTGTCATATCCAATCCAAACCGCTGCTGTATAATCATTTGTTAAGCCAGCTACCCAATAGTCTTTAAACTGATTTGTTGTTCCTGTTTTGGCCCCGATATAGCCAGAAGAGCTGTACAAGCCTTTACCCGTACCGCTTTTCACAACGTCTGTAAGGATGTCGCGCATCGTGTTGACTGTATAGGCAGACCAAATTTCTTGTCGTTCTTTTGGCCAGCTGTATAGCAAATTGCCATCTAAATCCGTCACTTTCCGAATGCTGTGGGCAGGGGAATAATAGCCGTCCACAAAACTTGAATACGCATCGGCCATTTCAAGCGTTGTTACGCCGTAATTTAAGCCCCCTAAAGCTGCTGCAAATGTCCGATCTTCTTTGACGATGGAGTCGAACTGGAAACGGTCAATATATTGGAAGGCTGTATTCACGCCAATAATTTCAAATAATCGAAGTGCACTCGTATTAATGCTATGTTTAAAAGCTGTTGTAAGCGTCACTTTGCCATAAATACTTCGCCCGTAGTTTTCAGGACAGTAATTGCCAACACAATATGTACCACCGCTAACAAGCGCGTTTTTAGAGGCATTTGTCGTTTCAAAATAAGGTGCATAAACGCTTAAAGGTTTAAAAGCGGATCCGGGTTGTCTAGGTGACTGAAAAGCGCGATGCAAATCAAATTTTTTATAATCTTTCCCTCCGTAAATACTAATGATTTCGCGGGTTGTATTATCAATAACTGTTGCACTCGCCTGTAAGTCTGGCACGGTTAAAATGGCATTAACGGCAGCTTCATCTTGTGCCTGTTTTTCTGGTTGAAGCGCGGTATAAATATTGATTCCGTTACTTAAAACATCATTTACAACCTTTTTTAATTCTAGCTGTAAATATTCCTTTTCCATTTTATCATCTGTCTGTGCGATTTTTTGCGCATAGCCTGTCTGTTCAGCAATTAACCATTTCAGCTCCTGTAATACATATGTACTATAGCTTGGATACTGTTGAATTTTGGTTTTCAAGGCTAATTCAATGGTTTCATTTTTATGTGTAAGTGCCTCAGCAGGAGAAATGATTTGATGCTCCGTTAACTTATCAATCAATCGTTCTTGCCGATTTTTTGTCTTGTCAAAGTTACGAATTGGGTCATATAAAGACGGATTGTTTGGAATTGCAGCAATAAAGGCGATTTCCGCTAGTGATAATTTGGCGAGGGACTTATTGTAATAATAACTTGCCGCTGCACCGATGCCATACACTTGATTGCTAAAATACATTTCGTTTAAATACATTTCTAAAATTTGCTCTTTTGAATAAAGTTTCTCAAGTTCATAAGCGTAAAATAATTCCATCAGCTTTCGTTCATACGTTTTTTGTTCGGTTAAATAACGCATGCGCACGAGTTGCTGTGTAATGGTACTTCCGCCTTGTTGTATCGATTGATCAGACGTATTGGCGACGAAAGCGCGGGTTATGGCACTAACATCAAAACCGATATGAGAAAAGAAGTCTTCATCCTCACTAAGTATAAATAATTGCTTTACTAGTTCAGGCATATCCTTCAAAGACATAGGCTGTGACCATTCGGTATATTCTTCACTAAAAATTTGACCGTTTGCATCATAAAGCGTCACAGGCAATGAAGAAACAACTTCAGGTAATTCGATGGACTGCTCAATCATCTGTCCATGTTGTTTGGCCTTGGTGATTTCTTTCCAAACTTCACTCCCGATTAACAGGAGTATTGGAATGCTACAAACGATAAGTAAGTAGCCAAAAAATTGTTTCATTTAACATCCTCCAAATACTTCTGTAAGAAAAGAGTAACATAAATGCACGCGTGATTTAAGTGTGATTTGTTCAAACATAAAAAAACAGCTCACATTATTTTTGTGCGAGCTGATTTTCTCGTAATAGGTCGTTCATCTGCTGATCAGGCAATTTTTGGAGCAAATACATGACGATAAACGCGAGGGCAAATAATAACCCAGTTGTATAGAAAACGGAATGAATCCCACCAGCACTTGCCACAATCCCACCTAATACAGGACCTAAAATATTGCCTAAAAAGCGGAAACTTTGGTTGTATCCCATCATTTCACCTTGTACCTCAATCGGTGCTTCCCGCCTGATTAATGCGGTAGTAATCGGAATTAACCCACCAGACACAATCCCAAATAAGAAGCGCAAAAAGATTAATTGCCATAGCTCGGTGACGAAAGCTTGTGGAATAATAAATAGTACAGAAACAATCAGTAGGAACGACAGCACTTTTTCATATCCATGATGGTCGCTTAATTTCCCCCAAAAGCGTGCAAATGCAATATTCCCAAGACCTGCTGCACTAAAGGTGACCCCTGCAAGTAGCGCCACTTCTTGAGAAGATGTTAACTGAGATACATAAAGTGACAGTAAAGGTTGAATACTAAAGTTCCCGATTTGAATTAATGTTGTTACGAGCATAATATTTAAAATTAAGCGATGATGGAAAATCGCCCATAAAACATTTTTCCTTGAATAAATCGAGCTTTTCTTTTTTCGAATAATGGCCGGCTCATGAATACCGAAAATAATAATAATCGCCGCTACAGTAATGGCAATTGCAGTAATAGTAAATGTATATTGAAAACCAACCGCATCGGCCATCATCCCGCCGATTACAGGACCAAAAAGGGTACCACCAACACTACCCATTTGAAGGGTGCCGAGCGTTTTACCGGCAATTTCCTTATGTGTATGTTTGCTTATAAAGGCTATAGAAGTAGGGATAAAGCCTGTTACAACACCCATACCTAAACGTAAAACGAAAAATTGCTCCACGTTTTGAACATAACCCATTAAAAATATACTGATGGCAATACCGAAACAGTTAATAATCATAATCGGTTTATAGCCGTATTTATCAGCAATTCGTCCCCAAATTGGTGACATTAATAGAGCAGTAATAAATGTGGCAGCAAAGATTAACCCCGCCCATGTTTGCACGTAGTCTTCTGAAAAATCTCCTAATGTACCAATATAAAGAGAAAGGAAGGGCATGATCATCGTTGCGGAAGCTGCAACAATAAAGTTGGCAATTAAAATAATGGCGAAATTACTTTTCATATTTTTCAATAGAATCACATCTCTCCAAATAGTAGTTAAACTCTAGTATAACTTATTTCGGGACTCGAAAAAAGTCGATGGCAAGTTATTAGCGGAAGTTGTTAGATTTATGGTAAAATGGAACATGGTATTAAGGAATTGTCGGTTTACTTATGTATACCCATTCAACAACTATTTAACTAAAAGGAGAGACAAAAATGTTACCACAATTATCAAAAGAACTAAATCCTGGTGAAGTATTAGTCGAAATGAATACAACGATGGGTGCTATTAAAATTAAATTATTCCCAGAACATGCACCAAAAACAGTAGAAAACTTTTTAGGTCATGCGAAATCTGGCTATTATAACGGGATTATTTTCCACCGTGTTATTCCAAACTTCATGATTCAAGGTGGCGACCCAACAGGTACTGGTATGGGCGGCGAATCAATTTGGGGCGGAAACTTTGAAGATGAGTGTGTGCCAGAATTATTAAATATTCGTGGTGCGCTTTCAATGGCCAATGCAGGTCCTGGTACAAACGGTTCTCAATTCTTTGTTGTACAAGCACCAAAAGTAGAAGTTTCTATGCTAAAGCAAATGGAAGTTCGCGGTTGGGGTAAAGAAGAAGTTGAGCTTTACAAGAACAACGGTGGTACACCATGGTTAGATGGTAAGCACACAGTATTCGGTCAAGTTGTAGAAGGTATGGATATTGTTGACAAAATTACGAACGTTGACCGTAATATGCACGATAAACCTAAAGAAGATGTTAAAATTGAATCAATCACTGTAATCGACTAATTATAAAGGACGTGTGAGCGAGTGAATCAATTTTTACTAAACTTCTCGGGAGGTTTTTTTTACATCCCAGAGGATAAGTCATCTTATATTCCAGCAGCGATCGAATTCGTTATTTTAATCATTATCGTATTTGCTACGTATCGTTGGATTCGCCGTATTGCAGCTCGTCAAGCCGATAAAGCGCAACATTTAGAAAAGCGTGCTTTACAGGAACGTGATGAACGTATGGCACGTGAAAAAATGTTAAGTGAAATTCAAAAGTAACAAAAAAGGCAGAAACGTTTTAACGCGTTTCTGCCTTTTACTATTATTCCGTATGAATGGGCAGTCACAATCAACTAGCCCTTATTGTAATGCGTGTTTAAATCGTGCAATGCCTTCTTTTAATGTATCAAGTGGGCATGCAACATTAATACGTAAAAAGCCTCTTCCAGCTTCACCGTACTTTGTACCAGGGTCTAGTGCAAGTTGTCCTTTTGATAACAACAGTTGCATCATATCCTGTTCGGATAACCCCGTTCCACGATAGTCGATCCACATTAAATAGGTAGCTTCTGGAATTACGACACGAATTCCGTCTATTGCATTTAATTCATCTGAAACATATTGCATATTTACTTTTAAATATGAAAGCAGCTCGTCTAACCATTGTGCGCCTTCTGTATATACGGCTTTAACGGCAGTGCAAGCAAAAATATTAAGTGACAGCAGTCCATGTGCTTGTGCGCTTAAATTAAGTGCAGTAAACAACTCTTCATTCGGTGCGACAATCATCGCTGCATGAACGCCCGCGATATTAAATGTTTTCGTCGGTGCGATACAAGCCAAAATTTTTGCTTGTTCCGCGCCTTTGACTGTAAGGGCAGGTGTATAATTTTTCGTAATTAAAATATCTGCATGAATTTCATCAGATAATAAATAAACATCGTATTGAATACACAGTTGGATTAATTTTTCCAAATCGTCATGGCTCCAAACAACACCCGCAGGATTATGTGGATTACATAAAATATATAATTTGATGCCGGATTGGAAAAGCTCTTCAAGTACATTAAAATCGAATGCATAGGATCCATCTTTTTCTGTTAAATCAGCAGTCACGATCTCACGTTGTTGTGCAATCGGTACATTGAAAAATGGCGGATATGCAGGTGTAGACATCCCGATTTTATCTCCAACCTCTGTAAATGTTTCGATAATTGTGGCAATCGCAGGTACAACCCCTTGTTGAAAAAGAATCGTTGAAGGATCAATTGTCCATTGATGACGCACTTCATACCAATCTGTAATCGCTTTTTTTACTTCATCATTTGGAAAAGTGTAGCCAAAAATAGGGTGTTTCAGTCGTTCATTGATGGCATCTGCTAAAGCTGGTGGTGCAGGAAAATCCATATCAGCAATCCACATTGGTAATATAGAAGATGTATCTGAAATGCTATAAATTTCGCTCATATTATCCCACTTAATGGAACTTGAATTTCTACGTTCATGAATTTCGCTAAATTTAGACATAATTAACCTCTTTTCTTTTTGATCTTTTCTAACTTATGTTATCATACTAACTATTAAAAAGAGTAGTAGGGTGTGCAAAAATGGAAAATATCGAAATGAATCGAAAGTCGGTTCAAATATTACAAGAGTGGGATCCTTTTAAATTTGGTGCTGAAAGCTATGATACAGAAACGGCTGATGTAGTGGCGGCTTTACAAGGAATTGATGATCCATCAGAGCTTGCGAAAGTGATTCAAATCGTATACGAACATTCATTTGAGCAGTGGATCCCGTTTGAAAAATGTGTCGAAATTGCCTATAAATTAATCGCGATAAAATTTGAAGCGAAGTGTATTATTTAAGTAGCTTTTTTTCCTATTCAGTAGTGATCATAGCTAGTTAAAGCGATTCTTTGTTCCTGTCGTTGTCATATGTTATAATTTAACATGAAAATTACGTATATATATGAATAGAAGGTAGGAACAAGGTATGGCGAAAAAAATCGAAGTGGGTGACGTGTTAACCGGTACAGTAACAGGAATTCAACCATACGGTGCTTTTGTTTCGCTAGATGAACAAACGCAGGGACTTGTTCACATATCCGAAATAACGTATGGTTTTGTGAAAGACGTTGGAGAGCACTTATCAGTTGGTGATAACATCGAGGTGAAGGTGTTAGAAGTCGATGAGGAGCAACGGAAAATTAGTCTTTCCATTCGTGAGTTACAAGTCGTGCCTCACCACCGTAAAAAAGAGGTCCCCCCCCGAAAGTCATTGCAAGATCGCGTCGATGAAGTTGATGCAGACGGTTTTAAATTACTAAAAGATAAATTACAAGATTGGATCGAACAATCAGGTCAATAATTAATGGAAGAGACATCAATGGCAAGTGTATTGATGTCTTTTTTGAATTCATAGTAGAAGAATTGCCTTATTTCAAAGGGAATTACCAAATTATTAGTGAATTTAATCAACTTTCAATAAAAGTGTTCAAAATGTGACGAAAAATATAACAAAGTAGGTTAGAAGTGTGTTACAATGTTGGCGGAAAGACACTAAAACATTAAATTTTAAAGAGGCGAATAACAATGGCTGAAAATTTAAACCTGTTCACATCAACTCAAGAAGTAATTCATGAAGCACTAAATAAACTTGGTTATGATGAAGCGATGTACGAATTATTAAAAGAACCAATTCGTATGCTTTCAGTTCGTATTCCTGTAAAAATGGATGATGGAACGACAAAAGTATTTACTGGATACCGCGGGCAACATAATGATGCAGTTGGACCTACTAAGGGCGGAGTACGTTTCCATCCGATGGTTACTGAGGAAGAAGTGAAAGCGCTTTCTATGTGGATGACACTTAAGTGTGGCATCGTAGATCTTCCGTATGGCGGTGGTAAAGGTGGCGTTGTTTGTGACCCACGTGAAATGTCGATGGGCGAGCTTGAACGTTTAAGTCGTGGCTACGTGCGCGCGATTAAACAATTCGTAGGACCAACAAAAGACATTCCTGCACCAGACGTATTTACAAATGCTCAAATCATGGCATGGATGATGGATGAATATAGCCGTATGGACGAGTTTAACTCTCCTGGTTTCATTACAGGTAAGCCGATTGTATTAGGTGGTTCACAAGGTCGTGACCGTGCAACAGCTGAAGGGGTAACAATTGTTATTGAAGAAGCTGCAAAAAAACGTAATATCGAAATTAAAGGAGCACGCATCGTTATCCAAGGATTTGGGAACGCAGGTAGTTTCTTAGCGAAGTTCATGAGCGATTTAGGTGCAAAAGTTATCGGTATTTCAGATGCACACGGGGCATTACACGATCCGAACGGTTTAGATATTGATTATTTATTAGATCGTCGTGATTCATTTGGTACAGTTACAACGTTATTTGAAAATACAATTACAAATGCAGAATTGCTTGAATTAGATTGTGATATTTTAGTGCCTGCTGCAATCGAAAATCAAATTACAGCAGACAATGCGCATAAAGTTAAAGCGAATATCGTAGTAGAGGCAGCGAACGGTCCAACTACTGCGGAAGCGACAAAAATTTTAACAGAGCGCGGCATTCTTTTAGTGCCAGACGTATTAGCATCAGCTGGTGGCGTAACAGTATCTTATTTCGAATGGGTACAAAACAACCAAGGCTACTACTGGACAGAAGAAGAAGTACGTGAAAAATTATACGCAAAAATGATTACAGCATTTGATAATGTTTACACAACTGCACAAAATCGCAATATCGACATGCGATTAGCAGCATACATGGTCGGTGTACGTCGCACAGCGGAAGCATCTCGTTTCCGTGGTTGGGTGTAAATCCTTCAATATTAATAAACCTCACTTAGATTTAATTCTGAGTGGGGTTTTTAATTTATATATTTGCAGGAAAAATATTAGCAATTTAATGGGGATAGTGGGAAAATAAAATTATAAAACGTGTTTTTAAATAAAGGAGGGCTAAGGATGAATGCTTTTTCATTTTACAATCCAGTAAAAATTCATTTTGGTAAAGGGAGTATTGAAAACTTACGTAAAGAGTTGCCACAGTATGGTAAAAATATTTTACTTGTATACGGTGGCGGCAGTATTAAAGCGAATGGTGTTTACGATCAAATCATGACGCTATTAAATGAGCTTTCGATGGAAGTTTTTGAGTTAACTGGTGTTGAACCAAACCCTCGAGTAGAAACGGCACGTAAAGGGATTACGATTTGTAAAGAACAAGAAATCGACCTTGTTTTAGCAATAGGAGGCGGTTCTGTTATTGATTGTGCCAAGTTGATTGTAGCAGGGGCAAAAATAGAAGAAGACGCATGGGATATTGTAACGAAAAAAGTATTCCCGAAAGCAGCATTGCCATTAGCTACGGTACTTACGTTAGCGGCAACAGCATCTGAAATGAACTCAGGCTCTGTCATTACAAATTTAGCTACGAAAGAAAAATTTAGCTGGGGAAGTCCGCATGTCTTTCCTAAGTTTTCAATTTTAGATCCTACGTATACGTACACAGTCCCGACGAACCAAACCGTCAATGGGATTGTTGATACGATGACACATATTTTTGAACAATATTTTAATAATGCGGCAAGTACACCTTTAATGGATGAGATGAGCGAGGGGGTTTTGCGTACAATTATTGACGTAACCCCAAAAGTTTTAGAAGATCCGACAAATTATGAATATCGAGAAACATTGATGCTTGCGGCGACATTAGGTTTGAATGGCTATTTATCTCTAGGAGCACGCGGAGATTGGGCGACGCATAATATCGAGCATGCGGTTTCGGCGTATTATGATATTGCGCATGCAGGGGGACTAGCAATTCTTTTCCCAAATTGGATGAAACATAATGTACAAGTAAACCCTGCAAAATTTGCAAGGCTAGCAGAAAGGGTTTTCGGTATTGAAGTAGCCGAAAAATCCAATGAACAAATTGCTATAGAAGGAATCGAAGCACTTTCAGCATTTTGGACTTCTATTGGAGCACCGAATAAATTAGCAGATTACGAGATTGATTCAACCTATTTTGATGAAATGGTCCAACATTGTATGATAAATGGTCCGTTCGGTAATTTTAATAAACTGCAACCAGAAGATGTGCGTAAGATTTTAGAAATGTCTTTATAAAATAGCAAAAGAGACGAGCGCCATTTTAATGGAAGCTCGTCTCTTTTATCTATTATATCCGCCCTTTATTTCCTTCTGGCATCGTTGCTGTATGGTTCCAAGCGCGCTCACCATCATCCTCATCGAACGCCATTGTCACCTTTGTCACCCCTTTTTGATTTAATATTAAATCTGTTAAATGGTCCCTGACATCATCTAAGTAAGCTAATGATAATTTTGGATCCGTCTCTGCAACAAGCTCAACATGTAAAAACTCGCCTTCTTTAATCACCTCAAGACGAGCAATATCCGTTACGTTTGGATCTTGCATGACCAAATTACCGATATGCACTAACATTTCCTCATCTGTCTCACCAATCGCTCCACGTGCATTATCAAGAAACACACGCCCGACAACATAAAACATCATTAACCCAATAATAATCGATACTAAACCTTCCAAACGATAAAATCCTGTAAAATGAGCAATAATAATCGCTGTAAATGCGAGAACATTACCGCCTGTTGCAACTAAATCTTCCATCCATACTAATTTTGTAGCAGGTTTAGCGCGCTTTAAATAACTGACAGATTGGAAAATTGCAAGACCTTTACCTTCCACCCCAACTTCATGAAGTACTTCTTTCGCCGCTTTGTTTAAAACGATTAACTCTAAAAAAGCCCCTATTGCTAAAACGCTCAGCGCAATATACATACCATTTGATTCAGTTGCGGGTTCCATAAAGTGGTGCAAGCCTTCTTTGATGGTTTCATAAGATAAAATCGCAACAATTAAAACCGCACCGAGGCACACTAAGTTTACAACACGCCCATAGCCATTTGGGAAACGAGGGGTCGGTGCTTTTTTGGATAAGGCAGACCCAATAAAAACAAAAAATTGGTTCGCTGCATCGCCTAATGAATGCATCATCTCGGCAAACATGGCGACATTTCCTGTGAAAAAGAAGGCGACCCCCTTAAGGATTCCTAAAAATGCATTAACGAGTGCTGCGAGTAAGGATGGCTTATTTCCACCCTTTAATAAATTGACTAGATCTTTCATTCGTATACGCCTCCGCTAATCTAAATATTCGATTTTAATTTTTTTTACATAGCTAAGTTCATGAAATCGATTGTACAAATCAATCGTATTATTTGTTCGTACTGTTGAAAAGCGTACATCGATTTCGTGTAGAGTGGTGTCAGTAGCCATCACATCACGGATGCAAAGGTTTTCAATATGCATATCATTTTGCTCCATATAATCTAATAAATTTTTGATGTTCGTAGCATGTTCTGCCAAGATGGTCAGGGAGACTTCTCTCATTCGTAACCGTTTTGGCCCGATTTTAAACAATAAAGGTGCTAAAACTTCAATTCCTACAACAACAATCAATACGGTCATGAAAGCTTGAATGTAAAAACCTGCACCAACCGCAATTCCAATGGCAGCAGCTCCCCAAATCATAGCCGCAGTTGTTAGCCCGGTAATGGTGTTGTTTTCCTTTCTTAAAATAACACCTGCACCTAAAAATCCAATACCGCTTACTATTTGTGCGGCTAGTCGCAAAGGATCCATTGTTATATTGATATCATCTCGCGCGGGTGTCGTATAGGCAGTTTCTATCGAGATAATGGTTAACAAACAGCTAAATGTCGCGATAACTAAACTTGTTTTTAATCCAACGGGTTTCTTTTTTAGTTCCCTTTCAATCCCGATAATCAAACTTAAAGTGGCGGCAATTAAAAGTCTAAATAATATTTCCAAAGAAAAGTCATCTACAAAAATCCACTCCAATCAGTTCAACTCCTTTGAAAGGTCGTTTGGACGTAAGTATGTGATTGGGAGTAAAAATAGACACCTTAATACATTGAAGGATGTGTCAAATCATCTTTTTCTAGTCTTATTAAGTGAGAGCGAGTAAAATGGATAGATGTTGTTTTAAGTTTCATCTAAATAAACGCCGAAGAATTATTTTTTATGCATTTATATAGGAAGAAACGCCAATACTAATAGTAGAAAGTTGGGATATAGTAATGAACAAACCACCTATCCATCCGTATATTCCGATTTTTATCGGTGTGATTTCCGTTTCGCTGTCGGCTATATTTGTTAAATTAACAAATGCCGAATCAGGCGTCATTGCATTTTATCGGATGTTATTTTCAGTATTAATTATGTTGCCTTTATTTATGATGAAGTATCAGCATGAACTAAAGCACTTAACAAAACGTGATTGGATGTTCTCTTCAATTGCGGGAGTCTTTTTAGCTTTCCATTTTATTTTATGGTTTGAATCACTTAACTATACTTCTGTTGCAAGTTCTACTGTTTTAGTTACGATGCAGCCGTTATTCGCTTTTGTTGGGACCTACCTCTTTTTTAAAGAAAAAATTACACTCAAAACAATCGCTGCGGGTGTTATAGCGATTGCAGGGAGTGTTTTAATTGGCTGGGGAGATTTGCAAATTAGTGGGGATGCGCTCTATGGAGACATTTTAGCGCTTATCGCCTGTGCGCTTGTCACGGGATATTTGTTATTTGGTCAAGATGTTCGTCAAAGATTATCGTTAATTACATATACAATGGTTGTTTATTCAATTAGTACGATTACATTGTTCTTTTATGTATTGATAAAGGGTGAGTCATTCGGCCCTTATCCGGCAATGGATTGGTTTTGGTTTTTATTATTAGCAATCATACCTAATTTACTAGGTCATAATTTATTTAATTGGTCTTTAAAATGGGTGAGTACAAATGTTATTTCGATTGCTATTTTATTTGAACCAATAGGAGCGGCGATATTGGCGATTATTATATTTAATGAGTATTTAACGGGTACACAAATACTTGGTGGAGTCATCGTGCTATTGGGTATTATGTTATTTGTAGTAGATATTAAAAAAGTTTTTTCGAAAAATACTTGATTTAATTTTCCTCTTAGGGTATATTATTACTTGTCCCTAAGAGGAATGTTAACTTCGAAAAGTATTTCGAAATAATGATTGACTTTGAAAGGATGATGCTTTATATTAATGAAGTGCCTAAAACAGTATTGTGAAACTTTGAAAAAAAGTTATTGACACAATAATGTGAGGGTGATAATATAAAGAAGTTGTTTTTCTAACATAACAACATGAACTTTGAAAACTGAACAAGCAAACGTTAATGATTTAAACGTTTAAGTGATGAACTTAAACAAATTATAGATATCAACTTT